>NZ_CP109473.1:7428485-8666566 GCF_036227405.1 Streptomyces sp. NBC_01460 | reverse complement strand
TCTTCAGTTGGGCCTGGCGGCCCAACCCCGGCCTGACGGCCGGATGGTGACGCGTCGTCATGCCTGGCGGCATGACTGTGGGTTGGGGTGGGTTGGGGCTTGCCCCTGGCGGGGCAAACGGGGTGGTGTTCGGGCCTGACGGCCCGATGGGTGGTGGGGTGTCATGCCTGGCGGCATGACTGGGGGTTGGGTGGGCTTGTTCCCCTTCCCTGGCGGTCGGGGGTGTTGAGGTTGGGCGCCTGTCGGCGCTGTTGATGTCATTTTGGTTTTTGGGCAGGGATTTGATTCGGTGTCTCCCCTGGCGGAGAGTCTGGGTGTGTCTTGTGAGCTGGGCGTTGTGTTGGTTGGCCTGACGGCCTGGATGAGTGGTGGTTGGGGTGGGTTGGGCCTGAGGGTGCGGGGCTACGCCCTCGCGGTAGTCGAACTGTCTGTCTTCCGGGCCTTCCTGGCGGGAGTTTGTGCGGGGCCGAGTATGACGCTCGGTCTTCTGCCCCTTCGTTGCCTTCGGCCCGGCCTGGGCATCCCGTGGGCAAATCCTCTTGATGTTCCTTGTCCTGCCGGACTGCCCGTGGATCGTGTCCTTCTGAGCTCCTCGCTACTCGGCGAACTGCCTATGAGGATGGCCGTCCGCTTCTCCCCCGTCCTACCGATCTAGGCGTACACGTCTCCCTTGGGTTACCTGGTGCGGGGGGGCGCAGTGGGGAGCTTCTCCGGCCCTCAGTCCTGCCACTTTCCTGCCCGCCATGTCGAACTCATGCCGGAGGCAGTACCGATGACCACCCGCCAAGCACCCGGGGCACCACCCGCGCCGATCGCCGCTACGCTGAACACGCCACCCTGGGCCAGGGCCGAAGCCCCACAGGGACGCGCTCACGCAGAGAGCCGCAGCAGGACCGCCGACCGCGCGGCGCACACCCCCGCGGACGACACCACGCAGGTGTCCGCTGTCCTCGATCCCTCTGCTCAAGGGAGCAGCATCATGACCCGGGACAACGATCCCGCGCGCGTCCAGCCGCCCAACCTCGCGCCCATCCCGCAGCAGCCCGCTGTCGGTGCCGGTGCCGGCCTGACCGCCGCGATGGCCCAGGGCGCCGCTCAGGGTGCCGCCCGTTCCATCACGGCTCGGCTGGTGGACAAGTGCCTCACTAACCCGCCCGACTGGCTCAGAGCCCTGTGGCACGCCCTACCGAGACCCTGGGAGTAGCCACTGCGGCCGGGCAGGACCACCTGCCCGGCCGCTCGGACATCAGGCGGTGCCGAATTCGTGGGCGGGGCCGCCGCGCCATTCCACCCACTGCGGTCGTCCAGAAGGGCCTCGGGATCAGTGAAGCCAATGCCCTCAAGGAACGTCCTTGCCCAAGAACAGCTCGTACCTCAAGGTGCTGGAAGACCTGCGCCTGCTGCCGCTTCTGATGCGCATTCGGTGGGAGGTGAATCTCGTTCCCGTTCCACCCCGTAAATCGGTGAGGAACCGGCCCAAGGCATACCGTCCCAGTGCCAGCCGCTACTGACAGCGGAGGCTTGCCCAGGGTCAACGCGAGCGGCGCGACGACGCGGAGTACTGGTGCGCCGTCAGAAGTTCATCGCTCTCCAGCGCTCGATCCCCTCGGCCTGCCAGTTCTTCACAGGCTGCCGTGGAGTCCCGTGGGCGGTCGCCGCCGTGTTGCCGTCGCCTTTGGGCTGGCCCGCGTCGGAGTCTTCGCTGGACGAAGCGGTCGCGCGTACGGAAGTAGTTGGATGGAGGAGCTGTCCTCCGAAGATGGTCTGCAAGCTTGAGGGGTCCGTGCCCTTGCCCAGCGGGAGCCACGCCTCGGGCGGTGAGGTCGTCGCAACCGATGGCGGCTCCGTTCCGACGGGAGCGAAGAACACCTGAGCAGGCTCTTCCCACACCGTCGACTTCAGGGCGACCTGCGCGTCGAAGACTTCCGGCCTGAGCCGCAGAACACCGTCCTTCCACAGAGCTTCGATGTAGGAGAGGAGCTCGATCGTCGCGACCATGGTCCAGGCGACCAGCCGGGAGGGAGTTTTGCGGTAACCGTCCCTACGGGCTGCAGGAGCTGGCCCGGCACGCCGGCTACAGCTTCTCCGGTGTGCGTACCGCGTACGGCGAGAAGGAAGTCGAGGCAGTTGCCGAGCAGATCGGGCGGGCACCAAACCGGCCAAGCCGCCACCACACCGCCGAGGAAACACGGGGATGACGATGACCCGGGCCTGTGTGACCGGGAGTGATGCGGCCGCTGGCGTCGGGGCGAGCGCTATGGTCCTTGGCCGTGGACGCTCCTGATCTTGACTACCGGGCCCGGACGAGGTCCGGCTGCATCCCGCCGGAGCTGGTCTCGCGGCTGCTCGAACGAGGCATAGCGACGTGGTGGAGTTGCAGGCCGGACGCAGGGAGTGGTTCTGCGCGCTGGCGTGGGCTCGGGTGCTGGGTGGTCAGGGCCGAGAGGCCGACGCGTGGGAGACGCTCGCCCCGTACGTGGCAACGCGCTGGTGGACGGCTGTTGTTGCCGCGGCCGAGTTACTGGAGGGCTGGGGCCGCATCGACGAGGCGATCGACCTCACCCGGACCGGCATGGAAGCCGGACACCCGATGGCTTTGGAGGCCTACACGAGGCTACTTGCCCGGCACGGCCGCGCCGGGGAGGCGTTCGACCTGCTCGTGCCGCACATCCATGACTGGGTGCTCGCCACCGCCTTGGTCGACGTCGCCTCCGTTGCCGGCCGCGACGAGTAGGCTGCCGCGCTGTTCGCCGACCGGATTCGGGCCGAGCTCACTGCTGCGAGGGCCCGTAGTGCTGCCGCGGCCTCGATCCCGACACAGTGCTCGGCCTGCTCGCGACGATCCGCGAGCGCCAGGGCCACATCGATGAAGCCATCGCCCTGCTCCGCCGCCGGCAGATCACCTCGGTCAACAGCCGAGACCAACTCGACGACCCGTTGGCCCGGCACGGCCGGATCGAGGAACTGCAGGCCTACGCCGCGCTGGACAGTCATGAGGAGGCCGTACAGCAGCTGGCGGAGGCCGGGCGCTTGCACGAAGCCGATACCGTCCTCCAGCAGCGGCTGGATCACAAGAACAGCCACGACCTCGCCGGCTCCCTCATCGACCTCGGCCGCGTGGAGGAGGCGCTGAGCACCCTCCCCACAGCCCCCGCCACCGCTCACGCCAACAACACACCTGTGGTCCGACAAGCCACCGTTCTGAAACCCTCACCACGTACGGGCGATGACAGCCCCTCATCCGCTGGCAGAGGAGGCGGCCATGCGGTTGACGGCAGCCCGCGGCTGGGCACTCAGGAACGTGGGGTGCCGCCTCGCAAGTCACCGGCCGGAGCCAACCTGAGGCAGCCACCGGCGCGGCCCGTCCAGTCGACGTACGAAGGGCCCCGGACGCGCCCCGCATCCACGATGCCTTCAGGTCACCACATAAAGGCGTGGCGTAGCCCGGGGCCCACCCGAACGCGTAGACCGCCATCAACTGATCACAAAGGCCAATCCTGGACAGCCGCGCTCGCCGCCCTCGGACTGGAATGGGCGGCCTGACGGACCAACACGGCGCCCTCTGGAGATTTCCTCGGCGGGGCCGTGCCGGTTCTGCTACCCGTGGCGGTTCGGCTGTGTCTGGGTGTCTGGGTGTCTGGGTGTCTGTGAAGTTCTCGTTGCCGGTTTGTTGTGTCGCGGGGTGGGGACTGCTGGCGCAGCAGGGATGGTGATGGAAGTTGCTGGGTCTGTGCCCTGTGGTGGGCTTCGGTGGTCCAGGGAGGTGGGCATGGTGGATGGGCATCGCGGTTGGCGCGGTGTTCGGCGCTGGGGAGGCTGACGTGGTTGGTGCTTCGTGTTCTGAGTGGATGCAGGCGGGTCGGAGGCAGTGGGTGATGCAGGCGGGTCGGAGGCAGTGGGTGATGCAGGCGGGTCGGAGGCAGTGGGTGATGCAGGCGGGTCGGAGGCAGTGGGTTCGGGAGTGCGCTTCGTATGCGTTTACTGAGGTGCAGCGGGCGGATGTGAAGGCGACGGTGCTGTGTGGGGTGGCCGGGGCTCTGTTGGGTGTGGGGGTTGTCGGTCTGACGGGTGCGTGGGGTGTTCGGTGGGTGTTGGCCTGTTCTCTGACGGTGGCGTGTGTGCTGCTGGGGTTGAGTGTCGGGGTTTCGCTGTGGGCCATAAGGCCAGTGATTCCTGCTGGGGGGTTTCAGCGTGAGTTGGCGGGGTGTGGGGGTGTGCGTGGTCTTGAGGAGTTTGTGGCTGCGGTGGGGCGTGGGGGTGCGGTCGATGAGCAGTGGTGGGAGGTGCGTCGGTTGTGGGTGCTGAGTGTGCTGGCTGGTCGTAAGTTGATGTGGGTGCGTCTAGGGGTTGATTTGGTCATTTCGGCTCTGGTTGTGGCTGGATTGGGTGTGTTGATCACCTACGTGTTGGGTTGAGACGATGCATGACGTGTGCTCGTGAGCAGGCGTGATGGGGGGCATGTGTATCAGTCGCATCTCGAACTGATTGGCGGATCTTTGTGGTCTGCGTTGCAGGGTCTGGCTCCGCAGCGTGTGCGGCCGGCCCGGAGTCTGTTGTTGCGGCAGGGGGATCCTGCAACGCACGTGATCATGCTTGATGCTGGCTCGACTCTGGTGACGCTGACTGGTCAGCGGGGTGAGCGTGCTCTGCTTGCGGTGCGGGGCGCTGGGGCTCTTCTGGGTGAGCTGGCTGTACTGGATGAGCAGCCGCGTACTGCTTCGGTCATCGCAGCTGAGGCGTGTCACGTTCGCATCGTTCCGGCCTCTGACTTTCTGGCGTTTGTCGAGGAGCATCATCTGCTGGCGCCGTTGCTGCGTCACGCCATTAATCGGGTGCGGGAGGGACAAGCGGTCCGGCTTGAGCTGTCGACGGCGTCGGTGCCGGTGCGTCTGGCGTCAGCTCTGGGGCGGCTGTCCGATGCAGCGTCTTCTGCGGCTACGGGCCTTGTCGTGCGTCTGACGCAGACGGAGCTTTCCCAGATGATCGGGGCCTCTCGCAACGCGGTGGGAAATGCTCTCCGGCCCTGGCGTGAGGAGGGGTGGGTGGCCACGGAATCGGGGGGCGGGCTCCTCATCCGCAACATTGGTGCCATCCAGTCACACGCCCATACACAAGCGTGATGAGGGGCACGCCGGTGGTGCCCCCTGGTGGGCACCACCAGCCTGACAGGGGGAACAGCATGAGGTCTTCGTGCACGCCTGTCCCCCTTTGGAGGGCCCCTCATGGCATCACCGATCCCTCAAGACCGTCTCGTGCCCGCGGAACACGCGCTGGTGGTCATCGACATGAAGGAGTACAGCAAGTTCCCTGAGGCGAAGATGGCCCCGGTCCGCTCCGATGTGGACGACATCCTGGCCACCGTGCTCGCTGAGTGCGGGCTCAAGGACCCTCGCGAGGAAGCGAATGCGTTCAAGGACCGTGGTGACGGCGCCATTTTGGTTTTTCCGGCCCCGTACCTGGCTCGGCTCGTCGATCCGCTGTTGGGACGTCTCAACGCAGCGCTGACGCGCTACGACCAGCAGCGGCTGAGTAGTGCCCCTGCTGTCTACCTCCGGGCCAGTGTGCACGTCGGGCCGCTGTCCCTGCCGGATCACCGGGGTGATGCCATCAATGACGCGTGCCGGCTGGTCGACAGCCAGGAGGTGCGCGGGGCGCTGGCCGCGGCGGTCGAGGGGGGTGCCTTTCTGGCAGTCGCGCTCTCCGAGACTGCATATCGGCGTACCGTGCGTGCCGGGCGGACACCGGGGCTGGACCGGCAGCATTTCCTTGAGACCCTCGCCCACGTCAGCGACAAGCCGCACTTCACGGAGCCGTGCCGCCTTCATGTGCCGGGGCTGACCGGCAAGGCGGTACTCCCCCACCTCGTCGAAGCTCCGCCACCGGCCTCGCAGCCGGCGAGCGCTCCCATCGCTGCGCCGGCCGCAGGCAGTGGCGGCATCTTCCAGTTCCACGAGCAGGTCGTCGACTCCACGATCGCCAACCACATCGGCAAGCTGCGGATCGACCGTCGCCCGCGCTGAGACGGCCCGTCTCTCATCGCCTCCTGCACCCTCGCGTCCACCTCACCCTGGAGTGCCCGCATGTCCGACACCCCCATCGATGCCTCACGGCCCGAGCCCCCAGCACCGGAAGATGAGTCCGGCCCCGGCGGCTGGTTGCGCAGGCTGCGCCCAGAAGGCCAGCCTCCCCAACCGGTGCGGGACACGCCGGGTGAGCGCTCTCACGCGCCTCTGACGGGGCCGGCCGGGTCGGTAGATCCGCACCACAACGCGCCGAGTCTGCTGCGCACCGACGGGGCGGCTACGCACCTATACGGGGAGGTCGGTGTGGTCGCCAACGTCGTCGAGGAACTGAACCTGCAGACGAGCACACATAAGCGGGATGTGCTCGAGGGTGTCGAGATCGACCGCGGACGGCTCCTGGATCAGCCGTTCGTCCGTGGCCCCCACTGGGACGCCGTCTGGACCCAGGCGCTGGATGCCGTCAGCGGCCGCCCGCAGCAACCCGTACTTGTCATCGTGGCGCCGCGCTCGTTCGGGTCGACGACGTTCGCCCTGCGGCTGCTGGCGCAGCACACCGATAGTCATGTGGGTCTCGTCAAACTGGATGCGGACTGGAGCTTTCCCACCAAGGGGCGCCTGCCGCTGGAGAAAGAGCATGCCTTCCAGCTCGACCTCAAGCACCCGGAGAACGACCAGCTGTCCTCGGACTTCCTGAACGCGCTGTCGTCGCACGCCTCCCAGCTTCGTGCGATCGGCTCCTATCTGGTGCTGACCGTGGCGCAGGAGTTGTGGCGCGATCACCGCCTGGGCGAGCGTGAGGGGGTCCATGTCGTTCATCTGCGGGAGGCGCCCGACGCCCAGAAGGTGGTCGAGGCGCATCTAGAAGCTTATGGCTATGAGCGGCTGATCACGTCTCTGCAGTCCTATTCCAAGGCACAAGCGTCCTTACGGGGGCTGACCGCTGTCGCCGCCGAGCGCGCAGCTCACACCATCGTGATGGTATGGCAGGAGCACTCCCATCTGGAGCAGTCGCCAATCCCGGCCCGCGTCGGTGAGCAGCCCGCGATGAGCCTGGAAGACCGTCTTACCGCGGCGCTGACCGACTGGCGCAGCGAACTCGACGCTCTGTTCGGCGAAATGACGCATTTGCATAGCCATGGCAATCCCTCGCTCACGGTGGAGGACCGCTGTCTGCTGCTGGCTCTCGCCGTGCAGCAGTCCGCGCCCATGCCCGATGTCGCGCGCGGCGCGCAGGAACTGCTGACACGGGCTGCCGGCCAGTCCTCCGCCTCGTCCGGTGCAGGCGGTGCGTTCGCTGCGGCCCCCAGCGCCCTTGCCGGTCGGGGGCTGCGCCGCCGCATCCTGGACGTGGGGGCCGATGTAGACGGTCAGGACAGGGTCGTCTTTGACCGACCCGCGTACGGGCGGGCGGTGCTGGAGTACGTCTGGGACAACTACGACACGATGCGTGAGCCGCTGCTGGCCTGGCTGGTCGATGCGGCGCAGACGCCCAGCCTTGAGGACCCGACGGTCAGTGCGCTGGCCGAACTCACTCTGCGGCACGGAACGATGGGCTACCTCACCGCGCTGGGAAAGACGGCGTGCGCCAAGAAGCCCGAGGTGCTGGGCGCGGTCATGGAAAGCGCGGTGCGCAACGAGCACATCGGCCGTCTGGCGTGGGAGGCGCTCTACCGGTGGGCGGAGCAGGACGAGTACGCGCCGGCGGTGATCGTGTTGTGCCGGCGCATCCTGGAGGACACGACCGTCGCTCCTTCCGTGGCGAAGCGGGCCATGGTGCGTCTGCGCCGGATCGCGCACACCACTGGTGAGAGTGCCAACCGTGAGTTGGTCCTGGCTGCCTATACCGAGCTCGCTCAGCAGCCCGTCGGTGCCGTGCGTCTGGCAGCTGAGGTCCGTGAGTGGCAGCAGAGCAAGGGCTCTGCCCGGGGCGGGAGTCTGGCTTTTCTGGCGCTGATGGCGGCCCAGGACGACGGCGCCCCGTGGCTGCTGGCGCAGTCTTCGCTGGATATCGACGTGTCGCGTGGGGTGCATGATCTGCTGGGCAACCCGCGTACGGTCGCGGAGATCATTCCGCGGCTATCCCATTGGATTCGCGCCAGCACCACCGATCCTGTGGCCTATGGCCGGCTGCGGGACCAGCTCCTTCCGGCGCTGCGCGGCCACAACATGTTCGAGGCCGGCATGAATCTCATGCGGGAATTGCGTGGCATCTCCACCGCCGAGGGCACCAGCGTGGCAGACGACTTCTACCACCACCTCGTGGACACCCGTCTGCACGCTGTCTTTCCGCTGCAGGACGGCGCATGAGGTGGCCGTGGCAGCGTGCTGCCCGCACCAGTGCATCGGCCCAGCCCCGGTTGCTGCCCAGCGTAAGCGAGGGGGTCTGTTTCGAGGCGGTCTACACCATCGTGTGGCGTCCGCGCTGGCGCGCCGGTCCCCAGGTGGAGGAGAGCGTGCGGGCCCATGTTCACGCGACGGCGATGGGTGCAGCGGCAGCCCAGCCGGTGGTCGATCTGCCTGCCGCCCAGGACCAGGTCAATGCCGCCTTCTGCCTCCCCCACCTCAGCCCGTACTACCGGCTGCTGAGTGCGCGGGCAGTGCTGGGCCTGCCTACTGGTGCCCAAGAACTGCTCGCTCAGCAGCAGGCCGACGAGCAGCGCATCCGGCGTCTGTGCTTCCTCAAGAAGAACCTCTACGACCGTCCCGACCTCGTCGTCCTGGACCAGATGGAGCGCCGCGCAACAGGGGCACTGGACGAGGAGCTGGTAGGTGAGCTCCAGCGCCTGGCCCGTCTGATCAGTTCCTGTGACCAATGGTGGTTTCCCCTGCTGCAGCAGTGGGAGCTAGTGGGCCAAGGCTTCAAGGATCCGGAGAAGCAGAAACAGGCTCTGATCCTGCTGACAGAATCGCTCACCGCTCTCAACGGTGGCACCTTGCCTGAGGCTCTCACGGGCACTCAGAGCGAGGCCGCTGCGCGAAGGGCCCATCCGTGAAACTCCTTCTGTGGCGGATGGTGCTCTCCCCCCTCACCTGTGTGCAGGCCTTACGCATACGCCAACGCAGCACCGTGTCCCTGTCGTTCGATGCTGCCTGGCGTCAAGCCCGTATGAACCGCCATCCCGACGAGATGGTCTACCGGCATCACGGACACCGGGCAACGGCTCCCCGCACGGGCCCGGATCAGAATCCGCACGACAGGTCTCCGTCAGCCCCTCTCTGAAGACGTCAAAAGCCTCGATACGCCGCTGCGAGGGCAGAGAATCCCCGGAATCCGCCAGGGAGAGCCGTCGCGTCCGCAACACGTCCCGTAGGCGGGCAGCCCGCCACAGGCGTACGTAGGTACCAGCCGCCAGCCCACCTACTGATCGCGGGAAAGTCCCAGCGGCGCACCGCCATCGGCACAGCCACGAAGTTGCTGAGCAGTGCCGAGCTGCCCAGGCCGCCCACGATGGAGGCAGCCGTCACGTTTGCACGAGGGGCTGCCCTATTCGCGTGTCAGCGACCTGCTGCGCAGGAGCTGTGCGAGCCGATCACTGGTGATTCTCGACGCGTGCACCAGCGGCAGCGCGCTCCCCGACTTCATCGATGCACGGGATGGGGAGCAGACGCCTTCCCGAGGTCCGAAGGAGGAGTACATCCTGACGGCGACAGGCCCCGACGGATGGGCGTTGGACCGCGACCCGGCCAACCCGAGCAGTCGCTACACGGCCTTCCTCCACGTCCCGAACGACAGGGGCGATGACACATCCCTGTCCCTAGACGTTCCCACGCTGCAGAGGTCGCTTACCCGTCGCCTCGCTCAGGACGCTCTACCGAAGCCACATCTGTTCGCACGAAACAGCAGTCCGCAGTCGTTCCCCCTCATCTTTCCCTGCAAGTCCGCCGACCACTTCCCTTCCAACAGTCCGGGGTTGGATCCGTGAACTGGCCGACTTACGGCAGGCTGGCGCCACTTCCCGGGCCGGGCACCCCGCACCGGGCGGATGGACCGTGGTGCTGCCCGTAGCGGCTGCTGAGGCTGGTCCCGGTGTCAGCCGCCCCGCCCCCCGGCCATCCTGTGATCCCACTGTCGTCGTGATGTTCGGCTCTGGTGGTTCTGTGGGCAACGGGCGCGCCCCTGCCTGGTTTGCGCGAGACTTGGCGCAGCACGCCCCCGCCTCTCGGTTGAAGCGAGCGACACGGCCGGGCCGGGGTCCTGGCCAGACAGCACAGGAACGTGAGGGGTGCGGCATGGTGACGATCAAAGGGGTGGGGCTTGAGGCGTTTTGTGAAGAAATGGATTGTGCGCGGCCCGCTCCTTCTGGGCGGGCTGGCCTTCCTCATATCGACAGTCCTGGAGGAGGGATGGAGCGAGGGCGACCAGGTCGCCAGCGTCTTGGGAGGCGCATTCCTACTGGTCTCGACGATATGGCCCAAGCTCAGCCCGGCAGCAGCGGCGGCTGGGCCTGCCGCACCTGGTCCCGTGACTGTCCCGGACGGGTGGGTGGAGCGGGCGGAAGCCCGCCAGGTGGTCGACGCCGTCCTGGCAGGCACCCGCGGACGCTGGCGCGGGGGCGGAGGTGCTGTGGCCATCACTGCTGGGCTGCATGGGCCGGGCGGTTTCGGCAAGACGACACTCGCCCGGTTTGCCGTTGCCCAGTCGAAGGTCCGCGAGAGATTCCCCGGCGGGATCTGGTTCATCACGATCGGCCGTGGCGTGAGGGGCAGAGCCGGGGTTGCGGCCAAGGTCGCAACGGAGATGGTGCGTATCACCGGGGTCGAGTGCACGGCCGGCGACGATCCGGAGCAGGCCGGCGTTCAGCTGGGCAAGCTCCTTGCCGCAATGCCGCAGACCCTGCTGGTGATTGACGACGTATGGGAGGCGGAGCAGCTGCGGCCGTTCCTCATGGGTGCAGAGCGGCGGTGCGTCCGGCTGATCACCACACGCAACGCGAGCGTGCTTCCCGCTCATGCCTCGCGGATCACTGTGGACCGCATGACGTACGCCCAGGCCCAGCTGGCCCTGACGAAGGGGTTGCCGCATGTGCCGGAACAGGTGGTGATCGACGACCTTGTCGAGGCGACCGGCCGGTGGGCGCTCTTGTTGCGGATCGCCAACCGTGTCCTGAGCGAGCAGTTGTCAACCGGGGCGGACGCGAATGAGGTCGGCCGACGCCTTCTCCACCGGCTGCGCGTACACGGGCCGGCGGCGAGCGACCCTCAGAAAGATTTCAACCTCGACGACACCGACGAGCGGAACCGGGCTGTGCGCGCCAGCCTCGCGGCCGCCACCGAACTCCTTCCCCCAGATGGGGGCGCAAGGTTCGCGGAACTTGGAGTCTTCGCCGAGGACGAGGCCGTCCCGATCACGCTGGTAGCCCGCCTGTGGGAGGGGGCGGCCGGTCTCGACGAGACCACTGCGCGCAGCCTGTGCAGGCAGATGGCCGACCTGTCCCTGCTCAGTCTCGACTCAAGCGTCCCAGGCGGGACCGTGGCCCTGCACGACGTGATCCGCGATCATCTCCGGGCAGAGCTGTCAGCCCGGCTGTGGGCAGTGAACAGAGCCTTTCTCGACACCCTCACCTCGGCCGGCGAGGGCGGGCCTGATTGGTGGACAACGCGCTGCGGGTACCTGCGGGACTTCCTCATCGCGCACCTGGTGGACGGGGACCGCACCCCTGATGCGGTCGCTCTGGCCACGGATTTCCGCTGGGTCAGCATGCGCCTGCACCACCACGGCCCCACCGCGCCTCTTCGGGACCTCGCCCTCGTCCCTCACGCTGATGCCGCCATTCTGGCTTCCCATCTGGAACGCGCCGCGCACCTCATGACCCCCACTACACCGCCCCAGGCCCTCGATGCCGTACTGCGCAGCCGCGTTCCTGGAGGTGCGGCATGGCTGGCGGCCGCCGATAGTGCTTTGTCGAGGCCAGCGCTCATCGACCGATGGTCCCCGCCTGATCTGCCCAGCTCTGCGCTCCTGCGGACCCTTACGCATCAGGCACCCGTTGAGGAGATGGCCTTCAGCCTTGACGGGACACGCCTCGCCACCATTGACATCAGTGGCCGAGTCCGGGTCTGGGATGCCTTGAGCGGGGCGCAGGTAGGGGAACTGCCGCGACACAGCCGAATGAAGGAACTGGCTTTCGGTAACGATGGAGCACATCTGCTCACCGTCGATGGCGATGGCATCGTCGACGGCTGGGATCTGACCACGGGCTCGGAGCTGAACCAGTTCTTTCCAGGCAAATGCCGTGCTGCCGCCTTCAGCGCTGACGGGTCTCGTCTCTTCACCGCACTGGAGGACGGCGTAGTTACGACCTGGGACACGGCTACCGGCGCCAGTCTCAATGAGTTTCAGACGCCTGTCAGTAGCTCAGGCCGGCTTCTGGTGAGTCAGGACGGCACGACGCTGGTCTTCTCAAGGCGTGGTGGCATGCGTTCCTACTACTGCGACGCCGACACCGGCAGCAACCTGAAAACTCTGCAGGGCCGACCTGTGGCGGTTACAGCGGACGGAGCTCACGTTGCCACAGTTCAGGGGGGAAGTGTCAGCATCTGGAGTACATCGTCCAGCGTTCGTCTGCAGGAGCTCCGCGACTGCCTCGACGTCACTGTGGCAGCGTTCAATGCCGACGGCACGGCACTTGCTACCGGGAACCACGAGGGCGTCGTGGAGGTGTGGGACCTCGCCACGAGGACACGGGCCCGTCGTTTCCACCATGGATCGCTGTGCTCATCGCTGGGCTTCAGCGCGGACGGTCTGAGGCTCACAAGCGCCAGCATGGACAAAACTGTCCGGATCTGGGACCTCGCCACTAGTTCGGTGCAGCCGCAGGAGGCCCCTGTCGGTGTCGCGGCGGTCTCCACTGATGGGTCCCGCATCGCCACCGTGAGCCGTGAGGGGTTCTCCGTCTGGGATTCCACGAGCGGTGTGCAAGTCCAACGCTTCGCAAGAGGCGATGGATCCGCCGGGCAGGAGCTGTGGTTCACCCCTCCCTTGTACGGAGACCCGGCCGATCTGCTCTCGGCAGCTTTTACGGCGACAGGCATCCACTTCGCCGCGGCCGCGGATCGCCAGACAGTTGGCGTGTGGGACGCCGCTGGGACGCTGCTTGTACAACTCGCCTGTGCCGGGCCGCTGGAGAAAGTGGAACTCAGCCCGCCAGGAGATCTTCTTGCCACGGTCGACCGGCAGGGAACTGTCGGTGTCTGGGACATCGCCAGCGGCATGCAGATACATCAGTTCCCTCACCACAGATCGCGCAGGATTGTGTTCAGCCCAGACGGATCCCGCCTCGCTACAGCCGGAACCCTCGTCTGGGACACTGCGTCAGGCGTACAGGTCTCGCATGTGGCGCACCACTCAGCGCGAGCGTGGGCCTTGGCATTCACTCCGGACAACGGTCGGCTTGCCGTCGTTGATGGCAGCGTCGGATTCCGGGTAGTGGACATCGCCACCGAATCCGTCATTCACAGGTTCCGCGGCACTAGGGTCAGGGCGGCAGCCTTCAGCTCCGACGGCAAGTACCTCGCTGGCGCGGGAGGCGACACAATCTTCGTATGGGACGCCACGACAGGTGAACTCCTCACCAGCATGCGGGCCGACAGCGACCTTGAATCCGTGATCTGGCATCCCGACAGTCGAGCCCTCTTTGCTGGCGGCCGTGGCCTCCTCGGCTACGAGTTCACCGTATAGGCCAACAGACTGCGCGGAGATGAGCACTGGCTCTCGGGCGGAGGTGGCGTGCGTTTGGCATGCCAATGCTGCCGCCCGTCCCGCGAGCAGCAGGAAGGGGGCCCAGCTTCGCTCTGGCCCCTTCCCGTCCCCGTGGCTCTCTCCCCCGCTGATTCCGGCCGAATGCGGGCGGGTTGCGGTGCGATGTCGGCACGGCGGCGTTCGCACAGCCAGCGATCACGGCCTGGCGCCAGCACGAAACGTCTCGCATGAACTCCCAGCCCGGCGTCGCGGCCTGGGCCGTCCACGAGGCTATCCCTCACGCTGTGCCTGAGGGCGAAGGTCCGTGGTCCGACACCCCTGCCAGTCTGGTCAGCCAACGACTGCAGAAGACACTTGAAGCCTGGCAACAGGGACTCGGGCCGGCAGGTGACCGGATCTTCCTCTCCACCGGGGATGGTCTGGCCCCGGCACGGTCGATGCCCGCCTGAAGGGCAACAAGCTCGCACTGCACATCCTGCGTCGCCATACCGACCACACTCCGGGACTCACTGCCCCAGTCGCCCATCGCTGGGCGGAGCCGCGTGGAAGCCGCCCCCTGACAACGTCGGTCGGGCCGGTTACGGCGGGCTATGCCGCCTGGCCGTGGCAGAAAACCCTGGGCATAGTCTCCTTCTACCTGCACACGCTGTGCGAACGCAGAGACTTTGACCTGGCCGACTGCGACGCCTACACCAAGGAGCGGCTGTGGTTGGCGAGCACCGGTCTGCTGCGACGTCCTCCCCACCGCCATACACCGCTACCGCGACGCGTCAGGTGATCAAGACGCTCGTCTGCCCCGCCACGCATGTTGCACGTGACCTGACGGCTCGAGCGCCGCTTTCTGCTCATGAGCGCCCCCGAGTCCAGCTGGTTCAATGCCTCCTACAACAACGACACGGGCGGTTCCTGTATCAAGATCGCACCCCTGCTCGACCAGGTCGGCTTCCGCGACTCCAAAAACAAGAAGGGCCCCGCCGTCGTTGTCCCGCAGGCCGCATGGAGTGCTTTCCTCGGCCCCGCCACCGAGTCGAACATCACGGTGTAGCGCTCCGAGTCGTAAGCCGCGGTGTAGAAATCCGCGGTGAACGCAACGGGTCCCCCTCAGAGGAATTGAGGGGGACCCATTTTGCGCTTGACCTGGGCCATCCTACGGCCGACTGCTCTTTGCCCGAAAGACAGTGGTCGTCATGGGCGTGGCCCCCTCCGGGCCTTGGTCGCGAATCACGTCGCAACTCAGCAACTCGAATCCGTACCCGTCCAGCAACTTCTCCCACACGGGCGTGTCGAGCACCCACCGCTGCATGGTGCTGGCGGTGCCGTCCGCGAGGCGGGCAGGAACATCAGCTGGCTGGCACTCGGTGGCCGGCGGAGTGCCGTTCTTGTAGTGGCCGAGCGTGGAGAAGACCAGTCGACCGCCCGGCCTGAGGGCCGCCGCGACCGCGGGGAGCAGCACGTGCGGATCGCAGAAGTCCACGGCGCCGAACAGCGAGTAGGCCACATCGAGAGTGCTTGGGCGATCGGACAGGTACGTCGCTGCGTCGGTGTGGACCAGCTCCAGGCGAGGGACGTCACCGTGCATGGCCGTGCTGCGGGCATGCTGCGCTTCGGAGCTGTCCAGTGCGATGACGCGAGCCGGTCCCATGGTCCGGGCCACGTACGCGGCCTGGCAGGCCGATCCAGCGCCGAGCTCGGCGACGTCGCGATCGACGACGTCGCCTAGGAGTTCTTCGCCTGGCCCCGTGCGCTGGTACCAGTCCCAGTGCAGCCTGGTGAGCGCTGGACGGTCCGGCGAGGCCGATGCCCCGTAGTGGTGCCAGAGGTCGGAAGCGGCCGTTGAGGTCGGTGAGGTTGGAGTCACGGGCACATACTGGCCCGCTCCTCATGATCGACGTTGTGGCCATGCATGATCTGCACTCGTCCGCGTGACGCCGGCCCCGCCCGGCCGGGAGCTCCGGGCGGGGCCGTGACCGATGGTCAGTGGCCGTCCTCGCCGGGTCGGCACGGCGTGCAGGCTGACGAGTCGGCTGCCCACAGGGGCCGGTCCACGTCCCAGCCGGCCGCAGCAAGGATGTCGGCCGTGCGGGCAACGGAGCCGTCGCCCTTCATCTCGACCTCGGGCACGTGGTGCATGTAGGCACCCCCGTTGAACCGCTCGCACAGGGCGAAGTACTCGACCGTGTCGAGCATGACCATGTGGACGCCGATGTCGACGATCTTGCCCGGCCCCATGCCGAGGCCGCGGCCCTTGTTCTCCATGGCCGTGATCAGGTAGGCGACGGCCTGGCCGAGGACGCGCTCGGCCATGACGGAGTCGAAGGGGTAGTCCCGCATGAGCAGGCCGACCAGCTTCGCCCACTGGGTGTCGCCGATGTAGTCATGCGGGCTGCGGGCGGGAGAGAGGGGGTCGGTGGTTCCACGGACGGGGGTCTCAAGGATCGCGGTCATCGTGGGTCTCCTTGGGCCGGCCCCCGGCTGGGGGCGTTGGTAAGAGGACACCGCGAACAGCTGGGTCGCGGGGGTCAACGCCCGTGGTGCGCAAGCCGTTTGCACGTCCTGCACACGCCGTATACGCGGGCCGGGAGAACGCCTACCGTGGGGAGACGGCTCTCCGTGACCGCTCGGCCGATGGAGGCGCGATGCGTACCGTTGAACCCTCGTGGGACTCGCCGCAGGTGAGCAGACTCGCCTCTGCCCGTGACCTCGGTGGACTCATCCGGCTGGGCCGGGACCGGTTGGGGTGGCGGCAGGCCGATCTCGGCAGACGGATCGGCTGCTCGGCCTCCACGGTCTCCCGGCTAGAACAGCGTGGGAGCCGCGCTGACCTGCGACTTCTCAAGCAGGCAGCCCTCATGGTCGGTATGCCTGCAAATGTCCTAGCGGAGTCTCTGGGGTTAACGGAACCTGCGACCACTAGAGTGACGGCGGTAGGTCCACGAGTGGAGGAGGACCCCATGCGCCGCCGTACCCTGCTCGCTGCGGCAGGCCTGGCCGCACCGGTCGGACTGCTCGCTGGGATGGACACAGCCCTGGCGAACACACCCGACCCCACCGGCTCGCCCGTCCCCCTCGACCAGCGCCTGGCCGCCGCCCGAGCCGCGTTCGACGCTGGGCGCAATGAACAGCTGCTGCGTACGCTCCCGGAACTCATCGGCGACGGCCACGACGGCGTTCGTCGAACCCGTTCCGCTCTGGCGTACGCGCGGCTCTCTTCCACCTACAGTCTCGCCTCGCAGGTGCTGGTGAAGGTCGGTCGCTACGACCAGGCCCGCCTCACCGCCGATCGGGCCACCGTCTACGCCGAGCTGTCCGATTCCCCTCTCGCCGCCGCAGCAGCGGCCCGTGAGCTGAGCATCGTGCTCCGCCATCAGGACCAGCCCGCAGCAGCGGAGCGCCTCATCCTCGACGCAGTCGCAAGGGTTGGAGCGACCGGGTTGAAGAGCGACGCGCAGGCCTCCGCATTCGCACAGATGCTCTGCACGACCTCCTACACCGCGGCGGTCGCCTGAGACCGGCCGCAGGCCCTCAGCCTGATTCAGGATGCCTCCAGGGCCGCCCGAGACCTGCCTGACGAGGCGCCGGCGGGACGGCTGTTCCCCGTCACTCCCGCATCCGTGGACCTGTACGCCGTCAGCGTGCACTGGGCCCTGGGTGATGCGGGCTCGGCACTCGAAGCGGGCCGGGGACTGAGGCCGGGACAGTTCAAGACCGCGGAGCGACGCGGCAGGATGCACACAGATCTTGCCCGGGCCTGGTGGCAGTGGGGCAAGCCCGAACAGACGGCTGCCGAGCTCCTCTCCGCAGCTCAGGTCTCTCTGAGCGAACTGCGCGACCGCCCCGCGATCCGACAGATCGCGGCCGAGGTCTACGGCCGCTACCCACGCACCGCCGGCGTCCGGGAGATGGCGGCGGCGGCCGGCCTGCGCACTGCCTGACCACCGCCGTACACCTCAGCCTGTCGCCCCGGCCTCCGCAACGGCCTGGTCAGCAGGCCCGCCGAGGCAGCACAAGTGGCAGGACCCAGGGGCGGGCGGCGAGCCAGTCCATCAGCTCGGAGACCACCCACACGATGGCGCTGACGCTGCGGAGCACCTCGCCGCCGGTGTAGGCCTGCTGTGCGTGGCCGAGGCTGTGCGCGTCCCCGGGCGGGGCGGCGGGCGGTCATCCGCTATTCCGGTCCCACGGGACCAGGTACGTCGCCCTGGACCGCGCTGGTCTTACCCGCTAAGAGCTGATCGGGCAGGGACACGTCTACCGCGGCCTGACGGAGGTCGTGTACGAACACGCTGCTGTTTACGGTGCCTACCACGCCCCGCCGTGCCTTCCGGTCCCGCACCGAGCTTAGCGGGAGTGCTCGGCGCGGCTGAGCAGCAGCGGACTCCGGCCGTAGATGGTCGGAGTGTGCTCCTGCCGGATTGAGTCTGCGGCCCCGCACGAAGTGTTCGCTGGCGTCGAGGTTGACGAAGCGGTGGTTCAGGGCGTGGTGAGGATAGCGGCGGTTGGCGGGGAGCAAGCGTTGCGTTGAAGAGTGGAGCAGGTGCGATGCCGATGCCGGAGTGGCCTATGCCGGGGCGGCGTCCGGCGCGGAGGTGCCAGAACTCTGTGGCACGGTCGTAACGTGAGTGCGTGGCGACGACCGGGCCACGGAGCGTGGCAGTGGCGAGTGCCGTGAAGAGGGTGGCGAAAGCGTCACGCGGTGCGGCCATCTGGAAGAGCAGCATGCTGTCCGCGGTGAACGGTTTGCCAGGGACGGCGGGGAGGTCCCCCCAGCCGAGGGTGTCGCCGCCGTCATGAACCACATGAACCCGTCTCTCGCGGCATAGGCGAGCGTCCCGGACGCGACCAGCGCCGACCAGGAGTACGCGATCAGCACCGCTCGGTTGTGGGAGTAGCCGATCTCCAGCAGGCGATGGTGCAGGTGTCCTCGGTCGACCGGGTACGACAACCTGTCCTTCCGCGTGCGGCGGACAATCATCAGCGCCAAGTCGGCGGCTTGAAACGCGATGATGAACAGCGGAAGCAGCAGCGGAAGACAAACCGGCAGCATTTCACGCACGGCTGCGTCCTCGGACCCAGCGAGTGACTTCAGTGTGCCCGGATCGACCTGCCCCGTCATCGAGATAGTGCCCGCGGCGAGCACCAGGCCGAGCAGCATCAAGCCGGAGTTGCCGAGGAAAATCCGCGCCGGGTGCGCATTATGCGGCAAGAAGCCCAGACACATTCCTATCAAGATGGCCGCGAACAGCATGGCCGGGGCGGCGGTCTCGATGCCGTTCGACGCCCGGACGCGGCAGGCGAACAAGAAGAACGCGACCGCCGTAAGGCACACCATGCCGGTCGCGAGACCGTCGAGACCGTCCACAAAGTTGACCGCGCTCTTCGAGACGGCAACCAGCAGCACCGTCAGGAGGGCGCCCTGCCACTGGGTCAGCTCGACCGTGCCGACGCCCGGGACTGGCAACCACAGAATCGTCATCCCCTGCATGACCATCGCGCCGGCAGCAGTTGTCTGGCCGCCCAGCATGATCAGGGAGCTGAGCTCGAACTTGTCGTCCAGCACGCCGCACAACCAGATCAGTGCTGCCCCTGAGAGCAAGGCCCGCGATTGATCGAATGTATCGAAGGCCGCGCCAAGACCAGTGAGGCGACCGGCAACCAGCAGGCCCGCGCACAGGCCGAGGAACATGGAGATCCCGCCGAGCCGCGGAGTGGGCTCCCGATGCACGTCACGTGCCCGGATCTCCGGCATCGCCCTCACCTTGATGGCGAACTTTCGTACCGGTCCTGTCAGCAGGTATGTTGCGGCAGCCGTCACGCACAGGACGAGGAGATAGTCACGCACGAGTGCCTCGCAAACGGCTCACGACGAATTGTCGTTGTCGTTCAATGGCTACCTCATGCACATAAAGTCCCCCGGCCAGCTGTCCGTCGGCGTAGGAACGCGGTCCCGCTGACGCGCAACACCATACTCACCTGCCGTGCGGCCCGGCCTGATCTTGATCAGTTCGTGCCTCCCAGTGAGGTTTACCCGGGCCTCCGAGACCGGCTCTACGGCCCCAGGTGATGGCGATCGAGTCGCCTGTGGGCGTCGACACCCCCTTCCAGGGCATCCGGCTACTGGCCCCACGCGCCCCTGCTGTCCTTCGACATCGCCCCGGCTCACTGGACCAGCATGTCTACTGGCGCCTTGCCGACCGGCAGCCGTTCACCGGGACCTGCGCGAGGCTCTGGCGAAGTTCTCCGTCGTCCTGGCCGAGCAGGTCCCGCTCAGGGGCCCCTCCTGCGACTTCGCTCTCTTACTCTCCGGCGGGCTGGACTCCTCGGTGGTGGCCTATCTGCTGCGGCCGCCGATCTGCGTCAACCGTCCGCTACCCCGGCCAGGAGCGACTCGACGAATCGCGGATCGCGGCCCGGCTCGCGGCGGACAATTGAGGTCGGCACCTGCGGGAGGCGCAGCAGGAAGACCGGCGAAGCCTCGAACCGTGGATGAGCCCCAGGCGGGCGCCCGAGGGGTGCCCACCAGGGGTTAGGGGCCTGTAAGGACGAGGGCGCTCCGTGGCGGAAATCCATGAGTTCGGCGTCGTAGCACCTTGCAATCCCAGACGTGGGGGCGCAGCGGTGCCTTCGATTGCCTGGCTTGCGTACTTCGCCCTGGGGGCTGGCGGACCTCAAAGGTCCCGCCTCGGTTGTCACCTGGGACTGCCGTGCACACATCACGGGACGTTCAACGGTTGCGGCGAGAGCCGGCCGACGGATCTGAACGGCATCCCGCTCCGCCGGCAAGGTGCGTCTACCAGCGCATGTCGAGAGCGTCGAGTGCGTGGACCCGGTCGGCGGGCAGGCGTTCCTTGCGGCGGCGGGTGTTGCTGATCCACTGTCCGAGTCGTACGGGTTCTCCGTCGAGGTGTTCGACGTGGCGCTGAGGAACCTCGAGGTGACCCTCCCGCTGGTGGAAGGCGCGGGCGGCGGCCAGGCCCTGGTCTGGCTTGCGGGCGGGTGGTTTGCGTTTCTTAGGGGACGGTCCGGTGTTCTGGGTCAGGCTGAGGCCGGCCAGGAGCTGTTGCTGGGTGGAGTGCAGGCGTTCGGGGTGCAGCCACTGGTGGTGGAGCCACTCCCCCAGGCGGTGCCCGTCTTCGGTGGTGTAGTTGCGGGGCACGTCGGTCAGCTGGTTTCCGGCTTCCTGGTGTCTGCGGGCAGCGTGGTAGGTGCGGTGCCAGGTCAGTGGCCAGGGCGGGTTCCAGTACGGGTCAAGGTCTTGGAGCGCCTGGGATCTGGCGGGGGTGAGGGTGTCGGCGCGTTTGCGTTGGGTGGCGAGCCAGCGGCCGAGGGCGAAGCCGTCCTGGTGGTGGTCGACGGGGGCGGCGAGGTGGCCGTGCACGGCGGCGTAGACGGTGGCGTGGACGAGGCCGCGGTCGAAGGCGTGCTGTTGAGGGTTCCAGATGATGCCGAGGCGTTCGAGGGCGTGGGTGCGGGCGGGGTCGAGGGCGCCGGTGGTGTGGAGGTGGCGTTGCCAGGTGAGCCAGCGGCCCAGGGGGTAGCCGTCGGGGTCTTCGTGGGTCTGGGGGGCGTCGAGGTGGTGGTGGGTGCGGTGGTAGCGGCGGGCTGCGGTGAGGCCGCGGCGCCATTCGGCGCTTTTGGGGTTGAGGACGCGCAGGGTGAGGGCGAGGGCGACTTCTTCTTGCTGGGTGGGGCGTTCGAAGTGGAGCCAGGCGCCTGGGTCTTCGGTGCCGAGGGTGGGGCGGTGGGTGCGGGGGTCGGCGAGGCGGGCGGTGAGGCGTTCGTCGTGGGCGCGCAGGGCTTGGACGGTGCGCCACAGGGGGGTGTAGGCGTCGGCGCCGAGGAGGTCGTCGGGGTCTTCGTCGGGGGTGAGGTAGACGGGCACGACGAGGGTGGCTTTTTTGCCGGCGCCGGGGGTCTGGCGCAGTGCGCGGCCGACGGCTTGGACGGTGTCGACGGGGCTGTTCTTGGGGTCGGCGAAGACGACGGCGTCGATGGCGGGGACGTCGATGCCTTCGCCCAGGACGCGGGCGTTGGACAGGACGGCGGGTTGTTCGGGGTGGGTATGGGTGGCGAAGTCGAGGAGGATGCGGCGGCGGGTGCGGGGCGGGTGGGTGCCGCTGATCCACTGGGACCACAGGCCCTGGGGCTGCAGATGGGTGGGGAGGGCGGCTGCGGTGTCGGGGAGGGTGGTGGCGAACGCGCGGGCGTCTTGGACGCGGTGGTGGAAGGTCAGGACGCGGCGTAGCTGGTGGTCGTGGATGGCTCTGAGGACGGCGACCTGGTGTCCGGCGAGACGTAGGCCGTCGGCGCCGGCGCCGGGGCTGGTAGCGAGCCAGTCGCGCAGGTCGGTGTTCTGGATGACGGGGACGAGGATCTGGTAGTCGGCGAGGAGGCCGAGGTCGATGGCGTCGGAGAGGGTGAGGCGCCAGGCGACGGGGCCGAAGAGCGTTTCGTCGTCCATGGACGCGACGGGGGTGTCGCTGTGGTCGGTGTCGGGGTCCCAGATGCGGGGGGTCGCGGTGAGGTAGAGGCGGCGGGTGGCGGGGACCTGGTCGTCGTGGTGGATCCCGGCCCAGGCTTTCCCGAGGCGGCCGGCGGTGCGGTGGGCTTCGTCGACGACGACGAGGTCCCAGGGCTGCAGGTGGTGGTCTCGGTGGGCGGCGATGACGGTGGGCAGGGAGGCGTAGGTGGCGTAGACGGTCACCGGGCCGGTGGGCGGTGCGAGTTCGGACAGCTCGGCGGGCTTCGTCGTCATGGGGAGGTTGCCGGCGGAGGGGTGTTCCATGGCCTGGCGGGCGGAGCAGACGGCTACCGCCGGGCCTTTGTGGCCGGCCGTGTGCCAGGAGCGCACCGTCTGGGAGAGCAGGTCCAGTGTCGGGACGAGGACCAGGACCCGCCCGCGGGGGGTGAGGCGGGCGGTGGTGCGGGCGGCGATCAGTGTTTTTCCGGTGCCGCATGCGGCGATCACGCTTGCCCGCGGATGGGTGCGCAGCGTTTTGACCGCGGCGGTGACGGCTTCTTTCTGGTGGGGGCGGAGTTCGATCGCGGTGCTCTGCATGCTCTCCTGGCCGGTTCTGGTTCGGGATGGTCTTCTTGCGTGCCGCGGGTGCGGCGGGGGTGCTGGTGGGTTTTCTGTGCGGTGGGTCTGACGTTACAGATCGGTGCTGATGAGCGGGCGGAGGGTGGAGCCGTTGCGGTTTTTCAGGACGTTGAGCTGGCTGGGGATTCGGCGGCTGAGTTCGGCGACGTGGCTGACGATGCCCACCGCGCGGTTCCCGGCGCGTAGTTGGTCCAGGACGTCCATGACTTCTTGCAGGTTCTGTTCGTCGAGGGTGCCGAAGCCTTCGTCGATGAAGAGGGTTCCCAGGGGGCGGCCGCTGGCTTCCTGGGTGACGACGTCGGCCAGGCCGAGGGCGAGGGCGAGGGAGGCGGTGAAGGTTTCGCCGCCGGAGAGGGTGGAGGTTTCGCGTTCGGTGCCGGTCCAGGTGTCGAGGATTCTCAGTCCCAGGCCGGACTTGAGGCGTCCGCGTCGGCCTTGGTCCTTGTCGGCGGTGTGCTGGAGGAGGTAGCGCTCCGAGGTCATGGCCTGGAGCCGGATGTTGGCTGCCTCGGCGATCTCTTCGAGTCGGGCGGCCAGGACGTAGGCCTCGAGTTCCATGCTGAGGGTGTTCGCGGTGGTGGTGGCGGAGGCGATGCCGGCCAGGCGATCAACTAGGGCGTGGCGGGCTTGCAGGGGTTCCAGGTCGTTGAGGCGGGCTGTGAGGGTGGAGATCAAATCGGTCAGAGCGGTGACCCGGTGGCCGGCCTGCTGGCGGGTGGCCGCAGTCTTCTTCATGCGATCTTCGGCCTCGAGCAGGGCTTTGGCGGCTGCTGGGAGGTCGGCGGGGGGCTGGAGGCCGGCTTCCTGCAGGTTCGGGGTTTTCAGGAGGTCGGTGACGACGGCGTCGTCCTTGCCCCACTGGTCGAGTTCCTGGCTCCACTGGTCCAGGAACTGCGGGTCCTTGAGGGCGGCGGTTGCCTCCTCGAGAGTCAGGAACCCCGCGTCGTGGGCGGTAGTGGTGGCGGTGGTCGTAGCGTCATGGTGGCGGGAGGTTGCGTCGGCTGCCTTCTGGGCGGCGTCGATCGCGCCGGACAGGATTTTGGCGGTGCGGGTGAGTTCGGTGATGCGCTCGCCGAGGGTGGTGGCGGTGCCGCGTGCTGCGGCAAGGGTGTCGGCGAGAGCGCTCTGCTGCTGGGCCAGGGTTTTGATGCGTGCCAGGCATTCGGTCACGCGGTCCTGGGCTTGTTGGCGCTGCTGGGTGCGGGTGTCGTGCTCTGTGCGGAGGTGGGTCAGGGTTTCCTGGGCTGCGGGCAGTGCGCCGGCGGCGTCGCATGCGGCCCGGTGGGCTGCCTTGGCCGATTTGAGCTGGGCCTTGAGCTCGTCGCTGGGAGTGGGGCCCGCTGCTCCGGCTGCTTCGGCATGCTGGGTGGCGAGCTCGTTGCGGCGACCGCCGGCCTGAGTGTGCAGCGTGTCGGCCTGCTCGTAAAGGGCGCGGGCCTTCTCCTCGTCCTGACGTGTGGGCTGGTCGGGAAGGAGTCGGGCCCGGTTCGGGTGGTCGGGCGAGCCGCAGACCGAGCACGGCGCACCGTCGATGAGTTCAGCGGCCAGCTCGCCGGCCATGCCCTCTAGGCGGCGTTCACGCAGGTCGAGCCACCGCGTTCTGGCTTCGAGGGCTTCAGCGGCACGATCGGTTTCCGCTTGTGCGGCCGAAGCGAGTTCGGTGGTGAGCGTGTCGCGGAGGCGTGCGGCTTTGAGGTGGGCGTTGAGTGTCTGGATGACCTGTTCGTGTTGCGGCACCTGGTCGGCGGCTTTGGTCATGTCGCCGAGGAGGCTGGTGTGTTCGGCCTCCAGGTCAGGCCATGCGGCCAGCCATTGCCCGGCTTCCTCGAGGTCGGCTTGCGCCTGCTCTGCCTCGGTGCCGAGCTCGGTGATCTGGGCACCGAGCTGTGCGTGGCGCTGCTCGTCCGGCAGCAGCCCTTCGACGCGGCCCCTGTCGGCGTGGTGCTGTTCCAGGGTGGCCTGCAGCTGGGGAATGCCGGTGCGACGGTCTTCTTCGGGCAGCTGGGTGCGGGCCTGGTCTTCGGCTGTCGTGGCCGTGTCCAGGGCACGTGAGGTGTGCTTCACGGCCTCCAGGAGGGGGCGCAGCGGTTCGGCGCGCCGGCCGTTGTCGAGTTCGTCGCGCAGGTGTGGGTGGTGGGCGGCCTTGTCGTCGAGTGCTGTACGGCGCGCTTGGGCTTGGGCGTGCTGGGTCTGCCGGCCTGCGAGTTCGTGCGTGTGCTGGTGTTCGGTCTTGGCGTGCTGGTGTTCGGTGTCGCTGCGTTCCTCGTCGGCCACCGCCTCGGTGTGGGCGTTGACGGCGAGGGTGCGCAGGTGCTGGGCCCGGGGCAGGAGGTCGGCGGGGTCCTGGGTGTCGGGTAGGGCGGCCTCGTCGGTGCTGGTGCCGTCTTGGTGGAGGAGGGGGCCGGCTTCCTGGTGGATGCGTTCGCTGAGGTGCTGCAGGGTGGCCGTGACGTCGTCGAGGTCCTTCTTGGTGGCTTTGCTCCGGTCGGTGAGCCACGCCTGGAGTTCCTGGAAGCGTCCGGTGTCGAAGAGGCGGCGCAGCAGCACGGTGCGGTCCTTGGCGTCGGACCGCAGGAAGGTGGCGAAGTCGCCTTGTGGCAGGAGGACGACCTGGCAGAACTGTTCTTTGGACAGCCCCAGGGATGCTTCGATCTCTCTGGCGGTGTCCTGGTGGTTAGCGCTGACCGGCTCCCACCCTGTGACGCCGTCGGTGTCACTCCACTGGTGGAGTTCGACGGTGGCTTCGGCGGTGGCGGTGCCGGTCTTGGCGCGTCTGCTGGGGTAGGTCTGCTTGGGCTTTCGTGTGATCCTGAGGCGGCGGCCTGCGGCGGTGAACTCCAGGATGACGTGGGTGCGTGTGTCGGTGGGGGCGTGGTCGCTGCGCAGGCGGTGGGTGGGGCGGATGCCGGGCACGGTGCCGTAGAGGGCGAAGCAGACGGCGTCCAGGATGCTGGTCTTGCCTGCGCCGGTGTCTCCGCGCAGGAGGAACAGGCCGTTGCTGGTCAGGGTGTCGAAGTCGACGGCTTCTGTGCGGGCGAAGGGTCCGAAGGCCTGGACGGTCAGGTGGTGGAGGTACATCAGCTGGCCTCTCGTGCGGCGGCTGCGGTACGGACGCTTTCGAGTCCGTCTTGCAGCAGGTTCTGCTCCGGGACGGTGGCGGGGACGCCGGTGACGTGGTCGAGGAACCCGAGTGTGATCTCGTGGTCGCTGCGGCCGTTGACGCGGGAGCGGTAGGACTGGGTGTCGTTGTCCCGCGGGTGGGAGAAGCTCAGCTTCAACGTGTGGGGGAACCGCTCTCGCAGACGTTCCATGGCCATGTGGGGCCGGTCGGTGTCGGTGAGCGTGATGTGCAGCCAGCAGTCCTCGTAGTCGGCGTGCTCGGGCTGGGTGAGGAGGTCGTTCAGCATGCCGGTCAGCTGGCGCAGGCGGCGGGGCACGGGGCACAGGATCTTGCGGGCCGTCAGGTCGGTGCCGGCGCCCAGGTCGATCAGCCAGGTGGCTTTGGGGTGGTCGGCTTCGGAGAAGGAGTAGGCCAGCGGGGAGCCGCTGTAGCGGACGCGTTGGCTGATCTGCTGGCATCGGTGCAGGTGCCCCAGTGCCACGTAGTCGACTCCGGTGAACACGGAGGCGCTGACCGAGGGGACGCCGCCGGCGGTGATGTCACGCTCGCTGTCGCTGGTGTCGGCTCCGGTCACGAAGGCGTGGGCCAGGACGACGGAGCGGGTGTCGGCCGGGCGGGCCGCAAGGTCGGTGCGGACCTTGTTCATCGCCGCGCTGAGCACAGCGTGATGGCTGGGCTTCTCGGCCCCGAGATGCGTGTGGACGAGGCCGGGCTCGAGGTAGGGCAGACCGTAGAAGGCGACCGGTCCGTGTTCGTCGTGCAGAACTGCGGGGCGGCCACAGTCCTCCACGCTGGTACGCAGGTGGATTCCCGCGCGCTCGATCAGCCGCGAGTTGACGCCCAGCCGGCGCGGTGAATCATGGTTCCCGCTGATCATGACCAGGGGAACCTGCAGGTCGGCCAGTTCTCCCAGGACCCAGTTGAACAGGTCGATCGCGTCCAGAGGGGGGATGGCACGGTCGAACACGTCGCCCGCCACGGCCACCGCCTCGACGCGCTCTTGGCGCACCGTGCCCAGCAGATGTTCGAGGAAGGCGCGCTGCTCCGAGAGGAGGGACACCCGATGCAGTTGACGGCCGAGATGCCAGTCCGAGGTGTGCAAGATCCGCATAGACGCAGACGGTAACCACCTGGACGGGTGTTACGGACGGCTTTCCCGATAAACGACCTTCGTCGTACCTCTGAACAGGTACGCGAAGCAAGACTCCCCTCCAGGTACCAGAAGAGAAGGCGCTCAAGGGCGCTGGCCGCGACCTCACAGTCACACCGGGCACACAAGGCTGACGTGGCGTTCGGCGTCGGCACGGACCGCCCGCCATAAGCGGCATGGCAGTCGCCTGGACCGTTGGCACCACCCAGGGCACCCTCATCGCCGGCGGTACGCCTGTGCGGCGTGGCCAATACCGCTCGCACTGTTCCCGCTGCTGGCAGAATCGATCAAGATTTCGACATCCGCGGGGGAACATGTCTGTTCAACGTGCTCAAGCACCCATGCAAGACCCAGAAGGAGACAAGGAGTTCAGAAGCGCAGTTTGGAAGCAAGGTTGCGTTGGGTTGCTGCTCCTTGCGGTTGGTCTCTGGCTCATGGGCAAGGGGGGCGTGGAGTTCTCCAGGACAGATGGCGAATACACGCTGTGGGCCGTTGCTCCGTTCCTCGGGCTGGCCATCGCACCTCTCGGGTGGACCTTTCTGCGCGATTTGGTCCGCGTCAGTCAAGCCCGTCGGCAACCAGAGATCAAACCGGCCCCTCCGGCCGCCGTGGTCATCACCCACTGGAGGGATGCCGAGTTCCTGGCCATGGCGCACATGCAGCTGATCGGCTATCCCGACGCCCGGGAGACAGGCCCCGGCAGCGATGGGGGCATCGATGTGCAAGCGACCAGAGGGGTCGCCCAGGTCAAGATGCTTGCACGGCCTGTAGGCCGTCCAGCGGTACAAATGCTCGTTGGGGCCGCCGGGCAGGGACGAGAGCGCGACCTGCTGTTCTACAGTAGGCGGGGATACACCAAACAAGCCGTGCAGTTCGCTGATGGTGAAGGAGTCATGCTCTTTCAGTTCAACGAGGCGTGCGATGTTTGGGCGGTAAACGGCGCCGCCCGAAACGCGCTTCGGGCCGTCGGATGAAGCTCGGCTCATAGCCTCGCTGCGGGTCGTGGTGGGGTGGTCGCACCCGCCGCTAACCTGCCGTAGTGAGTGGCCCGCCGGAAACTCACCACGCCCCGGGTCCACTCACCACGTGCGCGTCACGCTCACCACGGGATCTCACCACAGCAGGTGAGGCAGGTGCGGGTGCAGTTGGTGCTGACGCCCTGAACCCGCGCCTGCGCCCTGGCCCACCCTCCTGACGGGTAGTCGGCAGACTGCGCGGATCAGCCACCATGCCGGGTCCGCCCTACTGCCCTGCCTCCTCGAACTCGACTGTGGTGTCGGGGCAGTCCTTCGCCAGCTCGAGCAGGGCGCCTCGTTCGTTCTGATCGGCGCTCAGCTTCCATCGGAGCTTGGTGGCGGTCCAGTCAGCAGCATAAATACAACGGGCGCCCTGGGCCGGGGGCAGCCATTGGTCGGGGTCCTTGTCGCCCTTGGAGCGGTTGGTCTTCGCGGTGACGGCGCTAGGGACCGCTTGGAGCCGAGGTCGTTGGCATAGGCCTGGCGGCGTTCGGGGGTCCAGTTGCAGGCGGTGCTGGAAACACTGTTGCCGAAGGGTGCCAGGGCGGGGCGGCCACCGATCTGGCCTCGACGGCAACTGATCGACGGCATACGGTTCCGGGTCCGAACCGGAGTGCCGTGGCGATACATCCCGGTCGGATACGGACCGTGGAACCGGGTCTACGACCTGTTCCGCCGGTGGCAGCGGGACGGCACGTGGCACCGGATCCTCACCCGGCTCCAGTCCCTGGCCGACGCGAAAAGCGCGATCACGTGGGAACTGAGCGTCGACTCCACAGTGTGCCGCGCTCATCAGCATGCGGCCGGGGCCCGCAAGCAGGGTGATCTGCAGAAGGAACCACCGGGCGGTGTGTTCACCGAGCCAATGATCACGGGTTGGGACGCTCGCGCGGCGGGTTCACCACCAAGCTGCACCTGGCCGTCGAGCAAGGCCAGAAGCCCATGTCGATCGTGGTGACCGCCGGGCAGCGCGGGGACTCACCGCAGTTCGAACCCGTGCTGGAGAAGGTTCGCGTGCCTCGCATCGGGCCGGGCCGGCCACGCGACCGCCCCGATCACGTGCGGGCCGACAGGGCGTACGCCTCCCGCAAAAACCGCGCCTCCCTGCGCCGACGCGGGATCCGCTGCACCATCCCCGACAAGGCAGACCAGGCACGCAGCCGCCAGAAGCTCGGCTCCCGTGGCGGCCGGCCGCCGCATTTCGATCCGGCCGACTACCGCGAGCGCCACGCGGTCGAGTGCGGGATCAATCGCCTCAAGCGACACCGAGCCGTGGCCACGAGATACAACAAACCCGCCGTCCGCTACGAAGCCACTGTGCTGGTCGCGGCGATCAACAAATGGATATGAATGGCTCCGGCGTACTCGTAATCGCTAGCCTCACCGGCTATGAAGCAGCGCCGGCAGAAGAAGCTCTCCCGCCACCTCTTCGAAGCAGTCCTGGCAGGTGACGCCATGCGCACGAAGGCCCTGCTGCGCAGTGGAGCACGTCCAGAGAGACGGAACAGTGACGGCACCACTCCGCTGTACCTGGCTTCAGTGCAGGGCGAAGCCGAGATAGCTCGTTTGCTCATCGAAGCCGGGGCTTCTCCCGACACCGAAAGCAGCGGCCTCGGCTCTGAGGGCACACCGCTCTGCGCAGCCGCCTGCTGGGGGCACACCGAAACGGTCCGGCAGTTGCTGACGCATGGCGCCGATCCCAACCTTCGCGAAGACCACGGCACAGGCAAGTCCCCGCTGGACTGGGCGAACAGCGGCCCTCACCCTGACACTGCCGAGATCCTTCGGGCAGCAGGGGCACAACCGGCAACTCCCCCAACTCCGTAGCTAGCGCACCTCAGCACTCACTTTCGCAACAGGGCCCAGGAGGCCCTGCTTTCACGCGCGTAAGCCGCCGCAGTCACCCGATCAAGACTCCCGGACGATCGACAGCCTTCGAGATCGGTACGGGCAACAGACACTTACGTGTCGGGATGCTCCGGCAGGGCAAGCCAGTCCGACCAGGAGATCTCGCGGCCGAGGAAGCGAGGCTGCTCGAACGGCCAGTCGGCGGCGATCCACTGCGGCACCAGCGCGTCGAGGGCCTGCTCGACCTTGCTGCCCACCAGATCATCCACCACCCACCAGGAGATCTCGCCGTCCGCGCCGGCCCTCTCCGGTGGGTCGATGTAGACACAGCCGAGCAGAGCTGTCTCCGCCGCGTCGAACAGCGCGTAGTTGAAGGACTGGTGTGCGGCGATCTCCTTCTCGTGCCGCAACAGGTCGGCCTGGTCGGCCTCGTAGGTCATGGTGGCCGCGGGCCAGCCCCAGGCCGGGCCGAAGATGGTCCACAGCCGCTCGCGTGAACCCATCACAGCCGGATAGTCGAGCGGGGTGTCCGCCTCCCGGATCGGCCGCAGGTGATGGCCACCGCCCGGCAGCGGTACCAGGACGGGGTGGACGAAGTCATCGGGAAGCCAGCTCATGGCGCCCGACCGTAGCAGCGCGCGGCCGTCCCCTCCCCTGGATTTTCCCCGTATACCGCCAGGCCCTGCTCTCATGCCGGGCAGAGCCCGCGATCACCCGATCGAGACTCCCGTTCGATCGACAGACTCCATGATCGGTATGGCAACGGCTTTGCAGGCAAGCCGCGATGGTGGGCAGCGTCTTGTCGAAGACGGGGATCACGACCCGGAACCGAGACCAGGACAGCCACGCGCACCACAGAGATGTGCGGCGCCCGTTGAGACGTGGACCCTCGCCCCAGTCGAACTGCAGCCAGAGCGCCGGCTCTGGGAGCCAGGGCCTGTAGACCCGGTGGTGCTCCGTGCGCCACCGGGACTTGACCTCGGCGACGGTGCGGCGTGTGGTGCGCTCGACCCCGGCAAACCCCATCGCCGTGATCCGTCGGTGCACGATGCCCGCACGGATCCGGCCACGAGCCACAGCCACCAGTTCCTCGATCTTCTCAAGATAGGGGCCGATCGGGCGGGCCCTACGGGTTCGCCCGACAGGACGCTCACCTTGCTCACACGGCTGCACATAGCGGGCCACGGTTTGGTGGTCGCAGCCAGCCAGCTCGGCTGCCGCCCGATAGCTGCCGGTGAGGTCGTACGCCTCCACAATGTCCATGATCTACTTGCTGCTCTTCACTCTGCTGAACGCTCTCCGCGGCCCCGCCTCCCGTCCTCGTCCTGCCCCTGGCCCCGCCGGGCGGGCCCGCCACCCACGCCCCGTGCTCCCGTGACGTTCGCGAGAGCACGGCACCAGCGGGCTGCCCGCTGGTGCGGCGGCGGCCTCTCAAGCGAAACGTCGGTCAGACCACGCAGGGTAAACGCCCCGGCGAGGACCTCGTCCAGGACGTGGGCGAGCTTGAAGTGCGGAGAGTCTCCACGCTGCCCGGCTGTGACCACGATCGACATCAGTTTCTGGCCCTGCTCGACGGCCAAGTGCAGCTTGGTAGTGAATCCGCCGCGCGAACGTCCAAGTCCGTGATCACGAGGCTCGGTGAAGACACCGCCCGGCGGCTCCTTCTGCAGATCGCCCAGCTTCCGGGCCCCAGCCGCATGCTGATGGGCGCGACATACCGTGGAGTCAACGCTCAGGTCCCAGGTAATCGCACCTTTCAGGTCGGCCTGGGACTGAGGCTGGGTGAAGATCCGGTGCCAACTGCCGTCCCGCTGCCACCGGCGGAACAGGTCGTAAACCCGACCCCATGGCCCGTACTCGGTGGGTACGTCCCGCCACGGAACACCCGTCCGAACCCGGAACCTTATGCCGTCGATCAGCTGCCGCCGAGACCAAACAGGTGGCCGCCCCGCTCTCGTGCCCTTCGGCAACAACGGCTCCAGCACTGCCCACTTGCTCGTCCGTGAGATTTCCCCGCCCCATGCTCAGAGATCATCCGTCACTCAAGATCCACTTTCGATACACGGCCTAAAGGTTGTTGCAGAAGGTCTGGGATAGGGCATTCCTCTTGTATGGGTGGGGTGTTGCGGGCTGAGTCGTTGTGGGTGGAGACGTTCACTGGCTTGCGGATGGGCCGGTTCGAGAAGTTGGTGAAGGTAGTACGGGAGCGGGGCGGAAATGGTCCCGGTGGAGGGCGCCTGTGGTGCCTGCCTCTGGCGGACCGGGTCCTCCTGGTGGCCGTCTACTACCGGACCAACCTCACGATGCGCCAGCTCGCCCCGCTCTTCGGGATCTCCCCGGCCACCGTCTGCCGGGTCATCCATCGTCTGCGGCCGCTTCTTGCGCTGGAGCCGGCGCCGGCCCGTCGCGGATGTCGAACGGTTGTGGATCGTGGACGGAACCCTCGTCCCGGTCCGCGACCGCAAGGTCGCCGCGTCCTCCCGTAACTATCGGTTCTCGGCGAACGTGCAGGTCATCATCGATGCGGATAGCCGCCTGGTGATCGCCTCAGGCCGCCCGTCCCCGGGAACACGGCCGATGCCCACGCCTGGCGAGAAACGGACCTGCCCGCCGTCGCGGCCGGGACAACGGTCATCGCAGACGGCGCCTACCTGGCAACCGGCTTGATCGTCCCGCACCGCAGAAGAGCCGGACGCCCACTTCTGCGCGGCCAGGAGGAGGACAACGCCGAACACCGGCGCGTCCGCGCCCGCGTCGAGCACACCTTCGCCCGCATGAAGAACTGGAAAATCCTCCGCGACTGCCGCCAGAAAGGAGACGGACTCCACCACGCCGTACAAGCCGTCGCCACGATGCACAACCTCGCCATGACAGGCTGAACCAGCAGGTCAAACGCCATCCCGGCCCGCCCACACCCACCCTTCTGCAACAACCTTTAGGAGCTCTGGTGAGGCAGCAGGTCGGGGCACAGGCAACTGGGATCGGCTCAGCGGGGGCGCCAGGTGCGGATCTCCAAGTGGGTGATGTGTGCGCCAGGGTGGACACGGCCAGTGTCGAGGAGCCATTGGTGGATGGCTGCGGTGACGTCTCCGGCGCTCTGGTCGACTCGGCGGGCGAAGTCCGCAGCATCGAACCCGCCGGTGGCAGCGGATCCGTAGGAGCGCTCTTCGGTGTGGTCGGTGCGCTGGATGACGTCGCGGCGGATACCGGGCGAGTCGGTGCGGCTTCCGGAGGCGTGGACGTAGCCGCTCCTGGCAAGGCGCACAGTGAAGGCCAGGCGCAGGCCCTGACGGGCGGCTTCGGCGATCAGGGGGCGCAGTCGTGCGGATCCGGAGGCGATGGCCTGTGCTCCGGCGCGGCCGGTGCCGGTGCCGGTGGGCGTGATCAGGAGTGCTTTGGTGCGGACGCGGGCTTTGGTGCCGGCGGCAGTGGTGCGCCGGGTGATGTGCCCGGCGGCGATGGCCGCGAGTTCGGCGGTGTCGGTGATACCTGCGCTCTGGACAGCGGCGAGGACCTGGGTGAGGGCGGGGACGAAGGCTGCGCCTTTGTTCTTTGTGTAGAACTGGGAGACGAGGGAGGGGTCGCGGTTGATGATGTGGGCGATGTCGCGTTTGGTATAGCCGGCTGCCTGGAGCTGGTCGGCGAGCTGGGCTGCGTCGTTGAGTTGTGGTGCGGGGGCGCGTCGGCGGCGGGGCGGCATCAGGAGCCCTCGTTGTTACTCGCGGTCTGCGGTGTGGTGCGGCCCTTGTCGCGCAGGGTCAGGAGTTCGTCTTCGGTGGTGGGGGCGGTGAGGTGGCCGGTGAGGTGGCCCTTGTTCAGGTAGTCGCCGGGCTGGCCGTGGTAGGGCCAGGCCTGGGGCTGGGTGAGGTAGACGGCGTCGGTGCGGAAGGCGACGACGCTGCCGGGCGGGGCGTGGAGGGCTCCTGCGTAGGTGTTGTCGTCGCGGTGGCGCTGGGAGAGCAGGGCGGCTCGGGCGGAGGACCAGATGTGGGCGGCCCATTCAGGGTGGGCGTTGGGGTCGCGGGTGAAGCCGGTGGGGCGTTGCCAGGTGATGGTCTGGTCGTCGAAGCCGATGATCTCGGCATCGGTGGGGACGTCACGTTCTGCGGTGCGGGGGGTGGTGCCGGTGACGGTGCGGGGGCGTTGGGCGAAGGCGCCGATGCCGTAGAGGAGGATGGCGCGCACCGCCCGGGCTGCGAGGTGTGCGGCGGTGCGCTGGGCGGGATCGCCGTTGAGGTCGGCCTGGGCGGTGAGGGAGGACCAGGCTTCTTTGAGCTTCTTGGACCAGTCGTCCAGGGGCTTGCCGTCGTCGAAGAGGATGCCGTCGAGAATTTCGACCTTCCACGGGCTGCGTGGGTTGGACAGAGCGGTGTGGATTTCGGGCCCGCCCGCCCAGGTTGTGAACGTGGTGCCGGGGGTGGCGGGGTAGTGCCAGGCCCGGTCGCCGGGGGCGGGTGCGGGGAGAATGCCGACGTGGTCCCAGGTCTGGGGGACGGTGACGCGGACGTGCCAGTGCCCGCAGGCGAACAGCGCTTTGGCCTGTTCCTTTTCCGACCAGGCGGCGAACCTGGCGGCGGTGACACGGCGGGGGGTGCCGATGCCGGCTTTCCAGGTGTGCTTGGCGTAGGCGAAGGTCCGGTCGTACTCGACCAGGGCCGGGAGCTGCTCAGGGACACGGGGCGGGGTGATGAGTTCGGTGCGTCCCTGTCCGGCGGTCGCGTGGAAGAGGCCGCGCAGCTCTTCGGACAGGACGGGGTAGCCGTCGGTGTACTGGCCCTTGGTGGGGATGGTCCGGGTCCACAGGTCCCGGCCTGTCTGGGACGGTGAGCCCATCAGGACGGCGTCGGGCCAGTGGCGGCGCAGGGCTTTCCACAGCAGGACGAACGCGTCGCGGATGACGGCGGGCTCGGTGCCCTCGGTGTCGAACCACTCCCCCGCCGATCGGATCTCGACATGCTGTTCGCCGTGTTCGCGCTGGTAGCGGCCCACAGGGTTGCGGGGGTGGACGAAGTGGCCGGCCATGCGGTCCTTGCCGCGGCCGGTGTCCGTGCGCCAGCCGGGTGTGGGGGCGTTCAGCCAGGCTCCGACGGCGTCCTTGAGGAAGGAATACTGGTCGGCCTGGCGGTGCCAGGGGGCGCCCGCGGTGATGTAGATCCGCTCGACGCCGTCCGGCAGGGCGTGGAAGACGGCGTTCAGGATTTCTGCGGCGCTGGCGGTCGGCAGGTCGAGGCGGAACGTCTGGTCGCGGTGGACCAGCACACCGGCCTCGGTGTCGAAGAAGACGGTGCTGCGGGCCTGCTGGGTGAAGTTCGGGTGCGTGGAGGCCAGGTTCGCCGTGTGGGCGAACCAGCGGTCCCCGTCAGGGCCTTCCGGGATGCCGGGCAGGGTGCGCTGCGCCCCATGGGCCGCGAGAGGAGCGGCTGCGCCAGGGGCCGGCTCAGAAGGCGGCGCTGAAGGGGCTGCGGGCTGTTCGGATTCCGCTGCCGGTTCGGGGCTGGGGCGGGTCATGGCCGGGGCGGCCGTGCCCGCCTGGGGCGGGGTCTGTCCGTGTCCGGTCCCGCTGGGCGGTGCTGTCTCCCTGGCGGGCACTGGCGGTGAGACAGCTGCGGCGGTCTGGGCTGTTGGTGCAGCGTTGGTGAGCTGGTCGGGGGCAAGGATCGGGGCGATCGCCACGACGTCAGCGAGGCTGAGTCCGGCCGCGGGCGCGATGCGCTCCGCCTTCGCCTTCTCGTATCCGGCCAGCGCGGTGATCTGCCGGGCACGGTCGGTCTCGAGTTTGGCGAGGGTGGCCTGGGTCTTCTTGATGTCGTCGCGCAGGGCACGCAGCTCGGCCAGCTGTGCGGTGTAGGTCTTTGCGTCCATCACGATCCCTTGTGCCTGCAGGTCAGTTGGCGGAACTGCTACGAGTGGAGACGTACGCGATCGCGCCGCTCGACTGCGAGGGCAAGCGGCCCCCCAGAAGGAGATCCGCAATGTCCCGGTCATTTTGCTGCGGTGCGGTCAGGCGCTTTACAGGGGTGGCCAGGTCGGTGATGTGTCCGGCCAGGACTGCGTCCGGAAAGGCGTGCCGTCCCCCGTCGTCTTTCTCCCACCTGTCCAGGCCGGTAAGGACGGCCACCACGTAGCCCGACACTGTCACCGGCAGCACCCCCCCGGCTGCCACGCTCGCGGCGTCACAGCGCCACCAGCCCCTCAAGCCCTTGAGCAGGTCATCGGGGCCAAGACCTGCCGCGTAGCCGGCCCAGTTTCGGTCGTTGTCGTGGACCTGGCGTGCTGCGTCGACACGCAGGACCCCGAGCAGGCCGGCGTCCAGGCGGTCCACGAGTGCAGGGGCGCGTTTCTGCAGTGCCTGGACGACCCAAAGCGGCGTCATCACGCGAACACCACGCCGGGAAAGTTCGGGCAGTACGCCTGCCCTGATGAGACGCCGGTAAGTGGTGATCGCACAGCCCAGTTCCTCAGCGGCCTGGCCGGTGGTCAGCAGCATGGCCTGCCTCCTCGGATCTGGGCGTTGCCGCGCTTGGACGCTATCGGCACACCCACCACCCATGCAAGTCTGATCAGATAACTGAGCTTACCTGTTCGATGTGAGGAGTCGACCGCGAGCTCCATAGCCCCGCAGACCGAACAACCCGACTCCTAGCCGCAGCCACTCCGCCCGGGCCAGGCCGGGTCGGGCCGGGTCGGGCCGGGTCGCTGGACAGACCGCGAGGAGCCGCAGCGGATGCTCGTCGGGGTGGCGGCGTTGAAACGGCTGCTCCCTTCTTCACCACCTCGAAGGGCAGGCCGCTCGACCCCACCAACCTCACCCGCCGCTTTCGGCGCCTCCTCCACTGCGCGGAACTCCGGACGATCCGCTTCCACGATCTCCGGCACTCGACCGCGACCCTGCTCCTGGAGCAAGGCGTCGACCTCGTCGTCAGCAAGGAACTCCTCGGCCACGCCCACATCGGCGTCTACACCCACGTCCGACTCCGCCTCCAACGCCAGGCCATCGACACCCTCGGCACGACCGACGAGCCGCCCTCCGCAGCCGTCGTCCGCTGACGTTGCCGTCACCGTTGCCGTCAAACGGCACAGGGGCCCCGCTGGAACATTCCAGCGGGGCCCCTGTGATTTCACCCTCTATTCGCCTGGCGTCGAGTCCAGCCATTCCGGCGAGAACCGCTGAACTACTGGGTTATCGGCCAGTCCGGGGACATTCACGGTCAGACGATCATGTGCCTCTCGCAGGAAGTCGACGAAAGCACCAACGAGCTCTTCCTGTTCCACGAAGACCTGCCACTGATGCTTCGATGACGTGATTGCGACTAGATCAGCCTCGCGTCGCAAGCGCATTACTTCATCATCTTCCGTGAAGCCGATCGCCGTATCTTCTCCTGCCGAGAGACGGCTCAATGCGTGGCAAAGAGACAGGGCTAGATCGACGAGGGTCACATGCCCGTCGCTGGAGACGACCTCAACCTCGTCAACCACAAGTTCGACATTTACCCCGAAGTACTTGTAGCAGAGGTCTATCTCGCTGATGGCCTCCGGGTTGACCTGGAAAGCCCTGTCCCAGGTATCACGCCAGGCCGACTCAGCGTTCGGTACCTCGAAAGAGAAGCGAATCACAAATTCCTCAGATCGCCGTTACTCAAGGGTGCGTGGAGTAGCGGGCCTCGCGGAACAGAGCGGTGAGCGCGGCGGCGGCCGCCTCTGTGGGCAAGCCGCCGGCGACGGCCCGCTCCAGCAGGTCCTGCGGGCTGTCCGAGGCGCGCCGGGTTACGCCGGAGCCGGCGAGCGACTCCTCCATGGCGGCATAGCCGGCGATGACGGCCGCGCGGGCGTCGGTTCCGTCCAGCAGGGCATGGCGCCCGGAGTCTACGGCCTGAGCCAGGCGTTCCTGCTCGTCGTCGAGTGTGGCGTAACTCGCCGGGGCTTCGGGTGCCGGTGGCCGGGTCAGATACCGCCACAGATGCAGTCCGGCGATCATGACGACCACGACAAGCAGGGCGATGCCGAGACCGAGCAGAGTGCGCGTCAGCCCGAAGTGCATGCTGTGGCCAGCGTGTTCGGCATGCTGTGCGGGTGGCGGGGTGGGTAGCGGGTCTTGCTGCGGGCTGGGAGGTGGTAACGACTCGTGGTCGTCCCCGTGGCTGCTGCGGGGTGGACCGAACTGGTGCAGGACCATGATGAGCAGTGTCGCGGCCAGCAGGATGCGACTCACGCCGTCGGCCATCCGCTGTTCCACCGGGTTGAGTTCCCGGGCGGCCCCGACCTGCTCCCTGTACTTCCCGCGCAGCGCCAGGCCGCCAAGGAGTGACAGCAGGGCGAGGCCGACCACGAGGACGGCATTGGCGCCGAGTGGCCCGCGCCCCTTGGCCAACAGACTCGTATCGGGGCGCAGCAGCAGCGCTCCCAGGGCCGCTCCGCCCACCACCAGCACCGTCAACTCGGCCTGTACGGCGCCGATCGTGCTGTCCCGGCGCCGCCCGCCCGCCGCCTGCTGCAGCCTCACGCCACCCCCTCCCCTGTGATCGGACCGGCCATGCGCGCCGTCTCCGGTCACCTGTCGCTGATCCCCCAACTTGACGGAATCCTGAAACGGCGAGGCACGCCGCTTCATTGCCGCCTTCCGGCAATCCTTACGGACCTTTTCTGCCGTCTCTCGGTTACGGCCGGACGGGCCGGCAGCGGCGGTGCCCGGTGAGGTGTCGCTAATGGCTGACAATCAGGCGCGTGCGACCTGTGAGGCCAAGGGGGTCTTCACTCAGACATGAAAGTTCCCGCTCTCCGGCACGGCCTCGCCCGGATGCCATGACGTCTGTTCCTCGCTCATCTTCCCTGTGTACGACCACCCGCCGCAGGGCGCGGCGCGGGGACTTGCCCGACATGCTGCGATGGGGCCCGGCCGGTCCCTCCACCAGGTCGTCGGCCTGGTCACCGGTCCGGAGCCCGGCGACGGGCCGCGAGGCAGGGCGCAGCGCCGTCCCCGCCTTCCCCGAGACCACGCCCGCCCACCACCACCCCACCCCCAGAGCCAGGCAGCCAGGTAGAAGAGGGGAAGTCTGAGCACTCACGACGGAAAAACCGGGGCGTGACCTGCCGTTATGCAGAGGTCCGCTCCCCGGAGTTGTCGGCCGTAGGGCGTGTCCACTCACCACGGCTCACTGTGCTCACCGCGGAAACTCACCACCACAGATCAGCGGCTGGGACAGGGCAAAAGCGTTCGTCGAAGCCGCCAGCACGCACCTCAACGGCTCCGATGACTGTTGATCATCGCTGAACGGCGGCACATCTGCTTTCGGGCGACAGCAGATTGTCAGTCGCGGCGACATGAGAGGTGTCAATGGCGAGAGCTGTTGGTCGTGGCCTTTCGAAGGCCGTAGACGGCTGTCCCAAAGATGAGGACTGCGGCGCCGGAGATGACGGTGCTCAGGGGCAAGGCGAAGGCGAGGGCCGCGCAGCCGGCGAGGCCGATGATGAGGACGAGGCGGTTCGGTCGGCCCTCTTCTGGGGTGAGGGTCCAGGCGGAGGCATTGGCGATGGCGTAGTAGGCCAGGACGCCGAAGGAGGAGAAGCCGATCGTGCCGCGTACGTCGGAGGTTGCGGCGAGCAGGGCGACGATGGTGCCGACGGCGAGTTCGGCGCGGTGCGGGACACCGAAGCGGGGGTGGACGGCGGCCAGGGTGTGCGGCAGGTGCCGGTCGCGGGCCATGGCCAGGGTGGTGCGGGAGACCCCGAGGATCAGGGCGAGCAGTGAGCCCAGCGCGGCGATGGCGCCCCCTATCCGAACGACGGTTACGAGCCGGTCGGCGCCTGCGGCCCGTGCGGCGTCCGGCAGCGGAGCGGTGGCGTTCGCGAGCCCGGCCGGGCCGAGCACGGTCAGGACGGCCATGGCGATGGCGACGAGGGTGTAGACGGCGAGGGTGATGCCGAGCGCGATCGGGATGGCGCGCGGGATGGTGCGGGCCGGGTCGCGGACTTCCTCCCCGAGGGTTGCGATGCGGGCGTATCCGGCGAAGGCGAAGAACAGCAGACCCGCCGCCTGGAGAACGCCGCCGACGGTGGCGTTCGCGCCGATGTCCAGCCGCGCGGGGTCTACGGAAGCGGAGGTCAGGGCGGTGACGGCTACGGCGGCGAGCATGGCCAGGACGACCGCGACGATGGCGCGGGCCAGGAGCACGGACTTCTGCACCCCGGCGTAGTTGACCGCGGTCAGTGCCACTACTGCGGTCACCGCCACCGCGTGCGCCTGGCCGGGCCACAGGTATGCGCCGACGGTGAGGGCCATGGCCGCGCAGGAGGCGGTCTTGCCGACGACGAATGCCCAGCCGGCCAGGTAGCCCCAGAAGGGGGCCAGGCGTTCGCGGCCGTAGACGTAGGTGCCGCCGGACTGCGGGTAGAGGGCGGCCAGCCGTGCCGAGGACGTCGCGTTGCAGTAGGCGACGACCGCGGCCAGGCCCAGGGCGAGCAGGAGCCCGGAACCGGCGGCGCCGGCGGCCGGGCCGAGCGCCGCGAAGATCCCGGCCCCGACATCGAGCCCAGGCCGATCATCACTGCGTCGGACACCCCCAGCCGGTGCTTCATCGCGCCCGCGCCCATCGGGGCTCCCACCGTGTTCATCACAGATTCCTCTTCGCACCGGTCTTCGACTCGGCGCACCGTAGCCGAGGAAGATGTCGGGATGGGGTGGGCGCCGAAGCATCGACGCTGGTCGGTACGGGGCGGGGCGCTGCCCGATCCGGGGCAGCGCTCAGGACCACTCCCCGAGAGCTGTTCAGCACCGAACGGACACCGGGCCCCTGGGCGCTCCCGCCAGCTCGCCAGCCTCAACGCGCTCGGCGCTGCAGCTTCCCTCCCGCCGTCCCGGACGGCAGGGGCATCCTGCCCCGCACCGTCACGTACCGCTCGACCGCAGCAAGGGCACCATCTTCAGGAATGTCCATGCGCTGCGGGTGGCGGGCATTGCGGCGCCGTTGGAGAGCGACCCCGGCAGGGAGTCAGGGGCATCTTGTCAGTGCGCCAACCGGCAGCGAGCATGGGACGACTGACCTGCCGACCACGGAGAAGTGATGACGGATCTCCCCGCAACGGCCGTCGGCAGCCGATCCGCTGCCCCGTCCACCGAGCCGGAGGCGGCAGAGGACCAAGGGCCGCTCGGGGAGGTGGCAAATGCCCTCTGGGGCTCCCTCGTCGCACTAGCGGGTCTACTCACCGTCCTGGGCATGAACAGCGAGAGGCTCTTCGTCGCACTGAACAACCACACCTGGTTAACCCTGCTCGCGCCCGCGCTGGCCATCACTGCGGTCGCTCTGAGCTTCTACGCGTACTTCGCCAGGCAGAGAGTGCTGTTGCTCATCGGCAGTTCGGCCTACGTCGCCGGGCTCGTGGCCTCGTTGATCGTCGCCACGCTCGCGGCGGGGGGCAACGGCAGGCCCACCGTGACCAGTGTGAGCATCAAGGGCCAACGTCCCCATGTCTCGCTTGCTTTCACTGTCCGTGCGGTCGGCGTCGACCGCAACGACCACGTAGCCGCCTTCGCGCAGACCCTGTACACCAGTCACGGCGACCAAGGGACCACGGAACTCTATTCGGGTTCGCTCAGGCCAGACGACATGGGGCAGATAGACCAGACGGTCACCATCCCTCTGACGCTGAAGCAGGGCGAGACACACCTCACGATCAACGTCTCCAACAGCGGAGACAAGGGCAAGAGCCAGTGCACGACGCGCTCCCCGACTGCTCCTGCCTGCGTGACGGTCAGGCTGCCGTAGTCGGGGTACCAAGGCACAGCATGATCCAAACGAGAGGTTCTAGGCCGGTGACCTGCCCAACTCGGTGCAGGACACCGCGTGGGGCTGGCTGATCCCCGCCGACGACCTGCCCGCGGCCGGACTCCGGCTCCACGTGCCTCTCCTGCGGAGGCGGAGGCCTCTCCTGGGCCGGAGGGACACCCGGTGGCTGGGGAGCCGGGTAGCGCTGGTCCGTACGCACGGCGGGGACAAGCGGACGTGGGGCGGGCCGTCACCGGTGCCTGGGCTCTGTACGCCGCCGAGACCAGCTGGCAGCGGCCGGTTCGCAGTCGGAGTAGGACCATCACCGGGGGCGTTTCTTCAGGTCGGGGCTCCGGAGCTTCCGGAGCCGTCCTCTTCGCGAGGGGGCTGCGGAATCCCGACCCCCGCGGCCGGGGCTCCGCGCCCTGTTCTACGCTCCTGCCTGCACGGGCCGTTCGCGCCCGTGCCCCGTGCAAGGTCCCGAGGTGTCGTATGCGTTCCCGCTGGTCATTCCTGGTGCTCGTCCCCCTCGCGTTCTCTCTCGCCGCCTGCGGGAGGCTCGCCGTGCCACCGGTCCCCAAGGGCAAGCCGGTCGAACTGTCCCTGTCCCGGGCAGCTGTGACGTGGACCGACAAGAAAGGCGGCACGCTGGAGCTGAAGCCGGACGGAACGATCACCGCCACCCACGTCTGCAGCGACTACGACATCATCGACGGCACCGACGAACCCAGGTCGGGATCGGGCACGTGGCGCAACGAGTCCGGGCTGGCCGGGCAGGCCGGGACCGTGATCCACGTGGACTTCGAGACCAGCCAGGGTGAGGTGACCTCTTCCTACGACGCGCTGCAGAACGGCAGGACACTCAAGCTCTGGACCTACGTCGGCGACCCCGACGAAGGCAGCCCTCTCTGCATCCTGGCCGCCCCCGCGGGGTGAAACGCCCGCAGCGCATGACGACGCCGGCCCCCGGGAACGGCCGGCGTCGCACGGATGCTGTGGGTACCGCCTGGAGCTGCTGATCCGAGGATCAGAAGCCCCTCGAGACCACCGTTGCCGGCGATCTGCTGGAGCGGGGCCTCCAGCGCCAGCTTCACGGCGTTGGCGATCCCGCAACGCTTCGTCGGGCTCCGGGACCCCGCCCGTCCGGACTCAGCCGATCCGCGCGCACACGTCGTCGGCCCACCCGTGGACCAGGTGCACCGACTTGTGGCCGGTGGCACTGATGTCCATGGTGTACACGCCGTCGAGCACATACAGACCCCGTGCCAGGTTCCCGGCATTCGCGCCTACGCCCGCCAGCACCGGGCCGACGACGTACCACCTCTGCGAACCGTCCACGTGGTAGTCGACGATCGCGCTGCCGCTGACATCGGCGTCGTAGAAGGCCCCGGTGGCCGTGTTGGTCACCCGGACGACAAGGGCACCGCGGTAGGCGACCCGGGAGGGCGAGCCGTCCGGCCGCCGGTCCAGGACCCGCTGCACGACCTCGTCCACCACGGGCTCGGTATGGACCGGGACGTCGCAACGCGCTCCGGCCGGCAGGTCGTACGGGGGCGTCGGGGCCGGCTCCCACCCCTGTGACCCGGGCAACGCGGACGCGGGCGCCGTCCCGAGCACCAGGGTCACGAGAACGGTAGCGGCAAGGAACACACGTCGCATGGGACCTCCGTCAGGGAGGCACGGCCGGCACGGCAAACCCGCCTCCCCACCGGTCTGCCGCACAGCAGATTGTGCCGCGCCCAGCGCCGACTGTCAGCGGAGGTGGCAACCCTTCCCGAGCCGTCGCCCTGAAAGTCTCCGTGCCTGTGGCCAAGCCTGGCCACCCGGCGCAGGATTGCTCAAGGGGCGGTGGTGTCTGTGGCCTTCCACAGGTCGTCGAGGGCGTGGCCGAGGCGTTCGTCGACCGCTCGTAACGCGTACGGCGCCCATCAGTCACGGTGACGACCAGACGGCAGTCACGCAGGGACGCCAGATGATTGGACAGCCGGTGCCTCAGGTGGCGGTTGTCGTTTCAGCCTTGCAGCCCGGTCTCCAGGCCGGCAGACCTCGCACGGCTTCAGCTCGGGAGTGCTGGGCAGGTCGGCCGACCTGCTGAGCAGAGCCGGTCGGCGTGGGCTGCCGCATGCCGATCAGGACACCTGTGGCGACGATCAAGGCGCCGGGAACATCTGCAGGGCCCGCCTCGCCGAGTCCGAGTGCAATGGTGGTGACCAGTGCACCCACCGGGACGAGCCCGGCGAAGAGCCCGGCATGTGCGGCGCCCAGTCGGCGCAGGGCGTCGTACCAGAGGAAGAAGGCAGTGGCGGTGACGAGTACACCGAGGTAGCCGAAGGCGGCCGCTTCGGTGAGGGTGGGCAGGCGAAGGGAGTTCGTTCCGTCCAGGGTGATGCTGGCGGTAAGAAGTACGGGCACGGCCAGCGCCGCGGGGTAGGCAGCGACTCTTATGGGGCCGAGTTTGGGCAGCAGGGGAAGAGCGAGCAGCGAGAAGGCCACTTCTCCGCCGAGGGCGCCCAGCGAGAGCAGTACACCGCGCAGGCTGCCGCCGCCGAGCCCGGCGGCGACGGCAGCGCCCAGGGTGACGACAGCTGCGGCGCCGACGGTCCGCGCGGCTGGCCGGCGGCGTTCGGTCAGGGGTCCGACGAGTGCGAGGACGATGGGGATCGCTCCGACCACCGTGCCGATCATCGCGGGGCTCGCATGCCGCGTGGCTTCGACCAGGAAGATGTTGAAGCCCGCCAGGCCGGTGGCCGCCAGCGCCAGAAGAAGCAGATAGTCACGGGGGGTCAGGTGGGCGCGGGGTAAACGGCGGTGGCGTACCACGGCGAGGAGTATCGCCGCGGCGAGCGCGTAGCGCAGGGCCTGACCGTTGAGGACGGGGTAGTCGGCGATCGTCGCGGAGACGGCCGTCGAGGTACCGACGAGCAGCATCGCGGCGGCGGCGCCCGCGGCGGGGATTGTGGAGGAATTCATGCCGTGTACTCCTTCGACTGTGCGGTGGTGCCTGCGGGGCTGAGGACCTTGCGGGTGACCTGCTTGGCGATGGCGGCGACCAGGGTGCGCGGCCGGCGCGGCAGCAGGTGCGCGGCGAGGGAGTTGCCGAGTCCGGGGGTGACGTAGCCGCGGTCGCGGTCGAGTGCGCGCAGAGCGGCGCGGACAACCGGCCCTGGGGTGGTCATCGAGCCGTTGACGGCCGCCTTGCGGGTGCCGATGGCCTCGAAGAAAGGGGTGTCGACCGGGCCGGGGCACAGGGTGGTCACGCGAATGCCGCGCCCGCGGTACTCCTGGCGCAGGGCGAGGCCGAAGTTCAGCACGAAGCCCTTGGCCGCGCTGTAGACGGCGAAGTACGGGGAGGGCTGGAAGCCCGCGGTCGAAGCGACGTTCAGGACCGCGCCCGTGCCGCGCTTCAGCATGGCGGGGAGCAGGGCGTGGGTGAGGCCGACGAGCGTGACAACGTTGACCATCAGCTGGTCGTGGTCGCGGTCCGCGGCGATGTCCTCGAAGCGACCGCAGGTGCCGAATCCGGCGTTGTTGACCAGCAGGTCGACGCTCAGGCCGCGGGCAGTGAGGCCGTCGGCAATGCGTTGGGCCGCCTCGGGCTCGGCGAGGTCCTGGACCAGGACGTGGGCGCGGATTCCGTGCTCCGCGGCAAGGCGCTCGGCGAGGGCAGTGAGCCTGCCCTCGGAACGCGCCACCAGAACCAGGTCGTGTCCGCGGGCGGCAAGCTGCCTGGCGAACTCCGCCCCGAGTCCGGATGAGGCACCAGTGATAAGCGCTGCAGGGTGCACGAGATCTCCTCCGCTGATTGAAGAACTAAGGCAAGAGAGTACTCTTTTCTCTCTTAACTGCAACAGAGTTGATGCAGTTAAGCAGGGATTCGCCCAGAGGTGTATTGTTTAGAAGCTCAAGTGGATGAGCGGGAGGCGCCATGGGTGAGACAGCGGCACGGCCGTTGCGAGCGGACGCGGAGCGCAGTGTGCGCGCGATTCTGGAGGCAGCCGAACGCGTTCTGTCGGTGGATCCCGGCGCGTCGATGGAGCAGATCGCGACTGCCGCAGGGGTGGCCAGGACCACGATCCACCGGCGATTCGCCCATCGGCAGGCATTGATCGACGCCCTGGCCGTGTCAGCCGCCCAGCAGCTCGTCCTAGCCGTGGAGGACGGCAGGCCGGACACCGCCCCTCCCCTGGTGGCATTGCACCGGATCACGGCCAATGTGCTCGAGGTGAAAGGCGCCTGGGCGTTCGCCCTGGAACTTCCGGCCGCTCCCGGCAGCGAAGCGGCGGCCCTCCACGAAGACATCGGCCGACGCTGCATCACAGTGCTGGAACGGGCCCAGGCGGACAAGCTCATCGACGAGGCAGCCGACCTCCATTGGCTACGGCGGGTCTACTACGCGCTCCTCGGGGAGTCACTGCGCGGAAGCCCGGACGATGCCGGCATCGACACCGACGCCCTCGCCGCCCGCATCATCGACACCCTGCTGCACGGCGCGGGCCCACGCGCCTGAGCCGCCGCCTACCGGCAGACCGGATTAACGAACAGGGCTTCCAGGACCTCGCTGCGACACGCGAATGGGGCGTCCAAAAGCTCCTGGCCGTCGCTCTGCATGACATCGAAGGCGATGAAATGGGAGGGCATCTCGGCCGCCAGGACCCGGGCGTTGCGGCCGGCGGTCACGCGGCGTTGCAGGGCGGTGAAGCTGAGCTGGCCGTGGGGTCGAGGACGGCGAGCTCGCCGGCGAGGACGAGACCGGCCGGGAGACTTTGGGCGGCGGCGGCAAGGTCGTCGAAGCGGTCCTGGACCAAGGCCCCGCGCCTCATCTGCAACAGCATTGGGTCGCCGTCCCGGAGCGGAGTGAGGAGCCGGGCCCGGAACCCGTCGAATTTGGGTTGCACCGCCATGCGGCCGGGGCTGGTGCAGAGGGGTGGGAGGGTCTCGCGGGCCTGCGCGAGCATCGGCTCCACAGGTGGCTTGAGGACCACGCGGGCTCCCTCCCGGCTGGTCGGGCGCCGGTGTCAGGAGTCGGGGTGCGCGTCCGTCCGGAGCATCCACGCGGCCCCGGAGCATCCTGCCGAGAGGGGCGGGAAGCGGTGGCCTTTCACGTCGGTGCTCCAGTGGTGGCCCTCGCCGCAGTAGCACTCGTAGATCCCGCTCTCCGGCACGACTTCGCCCGGATGCCATGACCTCTGTTCCTAGTGCCGCATCAGACAACCTTCGCCCTGTTGTGCGGTTGTGACCTGTACGGTCCTCGGATCGGGAGAGTAGGTCCGACTTGTGGATCGAGTCCTAACTGCTGGTTCCGTAGGCGGCCATGAACATGTCCAGCAGTCCGTCGACCGCGTGCTCGTCGATGGGGCGGGTTGACAGCAGGCTGCGGTAGTACAGCGTGCCGCACAGCACCTCGGCGGCGAATTCCAGATTGGCTTCCGCGGTCAGTTCACCGGTGCGCTGGGCGCGGGTGATTCGGTCGAGGGTGCTCTGCTCGACGGTGACCAGGAATCGCTCGTGCAGGGTCGCCCGCAGCATTGAATCGGCCTGCGCCTCGGCGATGACTGCGCGGTAGACGGGGCCGATCGGCGGGCTGGAGAGGGCGAGGCCCGAGCGTAGGAACTGTTCGCGCAAATCCGCGCGGACGTCCCCGGTGTCGCGGTAGTCCAGGTCGCTGGTCCACACGCAGCTGAGCGCGTCGAGCAGCAGCGCCGACATGGACGGCCAGCGCCGGTAGATCGTGTGTTTTCCGACCCCGGCCCTTCGGCCGACCGCCTCGATGCTCAGGCCCGCGTATCCGACCTCCGCAGCCAGATCGAGGGTTACCTGCAGCAGCGCTTCGGTGCGCGCGGCGCCTCGGCGCCTCGGCGTGGCGGGCGTGTCGGTCATGCCGCCATCCTAACGGCACATGGCGTGCCGTTGACAATGTCGAGGGCTGCGCGCAGTATTCAGACTCGATCGGCACGCCGCGTGCCGATGTCGGATGTGGCGGCACGTCGCCACCCACGCGCCCAAGATCCAGCACATCAGACCCTCAAAGGGAGATCTGCCATGAGCAGCACCGAAAGCAGCACGCACGAGGGATTCACGGCCGAGGAGCGGGCCGCGATGAAGGACCACGCCCAAGAGCTGAAGACGGCAGCCCGCCGCAGCTCGCGCGCGGACAAGGCCGCGGAGGCGGAGCGGGACGTGCTCGCGAAGATCGCCGATATGCAGGACTCGGACCGGATCATGGCTGAGCGGGTCCATGCAGTCATCACAGCCAGCGCCCCGGCCCTCGCGCCGAAGCTCTGGTACGGGATGCCCGCCTACGCACTGGACGGCAAAGTCGTGTGCTTCTTCCAGAGCGCGGAGAAGTTCAAGGCGCGCTACGCGACGCTCGGGTTCAGCGACCAGGCGAAGCTGGACGAGGGCACGATGTGGGCGGCCGGTTTCGCCCTGACCGAGGTGACGGCCGAGGTGGAGGCGCGGATCGGTGCGCTCGTAAAGCAGGCGGTGAGCTAAGGCGCGCCCGGTGAACGGGCTGGGCCTGTGGCACCTTGGCGTGCTCGGCGGCCTGGCGCTGCTGGCACAGCATCTCCTGCGCGCCTTCACTGACGACGTCGAGGCGCCAGGCTGACCAGAGCAGGTGGCAAATCCTGCTGCTCAGTCGCAGATGTGACGCGCCGTCCGGGTGCCGCTTCGGACGGCGCGCGTGCGCCAGGCTGGGCCGATGGCAGAGCGAGTGCGGGTCCGCGAGATCGATGACGCCGAGGGCAGACGGCTGCTGCGGATCATCCGCAGGGGAATCGGGTCGGTGGTGACCTGGCGGCGGGCCCAGATGGTGCTGCTGTCCGCCCAGAGCATGCCCGTGGCGAAGATCGCCGAGGTCACGTTCACCAGCGCGGACCGGATCCGGGACGTGATCCACAACTTCAACACCGACGGCTTCGACTCGCTCTACCCCAAGTACAAGGGCGGGCGGCCCAAGACCTTCACCCTCTCGGAACGCCGCGAGATCAAGAAAATCGCCAAGTCCAAGCCGGCCGAACACGGCCTGCCGTTTTCGACCTGGAGCCTGGCCAAGCTGGCCGACTTCCTGGTCTCCGAGGGGGTGGTCGACGACATCAGCCACGAGGGCCTTCGAGTCCTGCTTCGTGAGGAGGGCGTCTCGTTTCAACGCGTGAAGACCTGGAAGACCTCCCGCGACCCCGACTATGCCGCCAAGAAGGCCCGCGTCGAGCACCTCTACGCGATCGCCGACCGCGAGGTCATACCCGAGGAAGGCGAGCCCGAAGTCATCTTCTGCATGGACGAGTTCGGCCCGCTCAACCTCCAACCCCACCAAGGGCGGCAGTGGGCCGAGCGCGGCGGCCGGCACAAGGACCCCGACCGGGAACCCCGGCCCCGCCGACGGGCGACCTACACCCGCCCGCACGGGGTCAGGCACCTGTTCGCCGCCTATGACCTGGCCCAGGACAAGCTCTACGGCCACATCAAGCCGAAGAAGAACCGCACGAGGTTCCTGGAGTTCTGCCGCTACCTGCGCAGTCTCCACCCGCCCAAGATCCGCATCGCGATCGTGCTCGACAACTTCTCCCCGCACCTGACCACCAAGAAGGACACCCGGGTCGGCGACTGGGCGGCAGCCAACAACGTCGAGTTCGCCTACACGCCGACCAACAGTTCCTGGCTCAACCGCATCGAGGCCCAGTTCACCGCCTTGCGCCACTTCACGCTGGACGGCACCGACCACGCCAGCCACAAGGAGCAGGGCAGCATGATCCGCCGCTACATCATCTGGCGGAACAAGCACGCCAAGGACGAGCGCCTACGCGCAGTCGTCGACAGGGCAAACGTTGCCTGACGCGGCACTAGCTCATGTCTCCGGTGTCCGACCACCCGCCCTGCGGCGCGACCCTGAGGCTCGCCCGGAACGCTGTGACCACCGGTCCGCTTGCGCCACCGAGGCGATCACGTGGCCGGTCATTGGCCGCTTGGTCTCGTCGGTGTCTCGGCCTTGCTCAGGCGGTCCGCGATGAAGGCGACCAGCAAGCCGATCAAGACTGCCCACAGCAGCACACCGGTTTTCGCGACAACCCAGCCGGCCCCCGCGGTCAGAACGAAGGCCACAGCACCGGCTATCAAAGCGGCGCGGTTTCGCAGGAACAGCCACTGCTGATGCGTGCTCCCCGGGTGCCGCACCTCTCCGACGAGGAGACGGAGCAGCAGCATGGCCAGAATTATCAAGGCGGGCAGCAGCACGGCACATCTCCGGGATGGATCGACGACAGAGCCGCCGACCAGGCTTCCCGGCACACCGCACACCCTCTCTGGTGTGTTCCCGCCACCCTACCCACCCACGCCCAGGTCTCAAGGCCCGCAATCGTGCCGGGGTTGACCGGCGCAGCGGGCAGGTGGGGCTTCCTGTTGCAGGTCCAGCAGCGCGGTGGCCGGGCACGCCAGTTCGCGGCGGCATGGAGGGTGGCGGAGCGGGTTTGCGGGTGCCGTCGGTTCAGTTCGTTGGTGGCTTTTGCGTGTGGGCGTGGCGGAGTTTTTCGATGGCTCGTTCGAGGTCGTCGAAGGCCCGTTGTTCCTCCAGAGGGAGGCCCGGGGGCCGAAGAGCAGGCCGCTTCGTGCTCCGCGGGCGCGGTTGTAGGCGTCGAAGCAGGACAGTAGGACCGACCAGCACCGCCGCCTGGCCGTCGGTCTCGTCGCCGGTCCGGAGCCCCTGCGACGGGCCGGAAGACGGGCCGGTGCAGCGCCGCCCGCCTTCCCCTAGACCGCGCCCAACACCAGCCACCACCCCATAGCCAGGCAGCCAGGTAGAAGAGGGGAAGTCTCAGAGGACATTCTGAACCGGTATGCCCGATTCCCGCAGTTGGCTTGGGCCAGACACCGTCCTGGCGGTCACGTGGCCCTTCGGCGGCTTCTACAGTGTCCCGAGGTAAAGGGGGCGGGCGAGGCCGGTGGATCGGAAGGGCTGACTCGAGAACGTGGTGCGGATCGAGCGATTGACGGACCTGAGGCCCGTCCACCAGCGTCAGGCTGCCGTCCTGGCCCTGTGGCGGTGGCGCGCGCCGATACTCGCGTTCGGATTGGATGCAGAGTGGGGCGTCGACCAGTCTGTGCTGGAGTCGCTGTTCCGACTGGCAGCATCACCCGCTGGTGAAGAGTCGGATCGCGCATACCGGCGAGCAATCGCCGAGCTGTGCACCGCCCCGCTCTTCACATCTGAAGTTGACCCGGACACGGTCCAGCTCTTTCAGTTGGAGACCATCAGCAACCTGCTGACCTTCGGCGAACTGCTGGACAAGTCTGGCGTGGACGAAGTCGAGCGAGTGGTCGAAGCCTCGGCCGGCCTGGCGAACTACCTCGACGGTCTCGTCGAGGGCTCCTTCTACTCTCACCCCTCGAAGAAAGCCCACCGCCAGTACCTCGCCGACCTGGCGGGCCGAGCGAGCGAGGGCTATTTCGCATCGCGCCACTTCGCTGTCGAGACCGCCTGCCACGGTGCTCTCGGGGTTCTCCCCGATTCAGCAGGGCTGCTCGACTCGTCCACCGGTCGCGAGTTGCTCGCGCTCTGCGAGGACTTCGGCGAAGAGCTCGTCACAACGATGCAGTGGCTCCGCATGACGGGTCACTAGCGATCGCAGCGTGAGCCGGATGGCAAGTGCGGCAGCTGTGACGGACGGGAAGACACCGCCAAGGCCCCATGCGGGGGCGACAGGATTCCGGAGGCTACTGCACCCGGAGAGCCGCGCGTCGAGGTTCTGCGAACTGCCCAGACTCCCTCGCCGCCTGCCACATAGAGGACGGTCACCACCAGCGGGGCGCAGAGACCCCCGAACGGCAACCGGCCCGAACCGGAATGACCCAGCCGGTCAGCGAACGCCTGGCACCGGCCGAAGCGAAGCCGGACGAGACGCAGTCGATTTCAAGCTCCTCCGCCCCGCACCCGCTGTCCACACCCAGGTCCTGGAGCCAGAGAAGGCGTGCTTCACCGAGCAGCTCCGCTTCACCCACTGGGTCGCCGCCCGCCCCGGCCAGCCCCGCCTGGCCGACCTGACCCTCGACGACTTCGGCGCGACGCGCTGCTACCTGCACGCCGTACTACCCGGCGAAGCCAGCCGCGAGGTCGCACAGAGCTCGGTCCGAATGCTCTACCGCTACCGCACCGTGCTGCCTGGCGACCGCATCACCGTTGATCCGCTGGACTGCGAGAACTGAGGCAACAGCACCCGCCGCACCCGCGCCGAGAACACCACCCAGCGCATCCCCGAACACGTCATGGGCCCGCTCCTGGCCTGGTGCCTGCGGATCATCGACGACCTGGCCCCCGACATCCTCATCGCACTCGACGCCTACCGCGTCCGACGGGAAACCGGCCGCCCCGGATGGCGCCACGCGGCTGGCCGGGTCGGTCGGTAGCGGGCTCAGCAGCGGAAGATGTCGCCGAGTTCGCCGCGTACGAAGGCCCGGATGATGTCGGCGACCTGGGAGGCTCCGACCTCGGTGGCCGGGGCGACGATCGGCGCGACGGGCGCCGGCGCCCTGTACTCGGCGAAGGCGAAGGCCCATCCGCCGTCGATGTAGATGTGGACCTCGATGTCGGCGTCGCCGTGGAAGCCTCCGCGCGGGGTGTCGGGGCCACGGTCGACGATGACGGGGCCGCTGATCCGGGCGGTGAGCCCGAACTCCTCCAGGGCGGTGATCAGGTGGCCCTGCAGGGAGACGGCTTTCGCCATGGTGCCCTCGGGATCCGAGAACCGCCCGTACTTCTTGGTGACGATGTTGCGCGCGACGACCGCGAGATTGACTACCGATGCCCAATCGGCCGGGGCAACGCCGCGGCGCGCGCCGGCGGCCCACAGGTCGGTCAGCAACTCGGCCGCTTCCGCCAGGACGATGGGCACGTAAAAGCCTTGGGATTCCACCGCCTTCTCGACTGCGGCGTATGCCTCGGCGGAATAGGTGAGCCCCTCGGCGGCGTCGGTGGTAGGCATGCTTTCCTCTCGTCATGAGCCCGGGGCCGGTTCCGGCGGCCCCGGGCTCATGCTGTCGTGCCGCACTGACAGTGAGAGCGGGTTCCAGGTTGTTCCTCCCGCTGGTGGCTCTGTCGATGACCGGACAGCCCCGGCTACACCCCCTGACAGGCCAAGCGTCTCGCCGGGTACCGGGCGCGGATCCTGGAGCTCACCACTCTTGTGATCACTCACCCGTACTGGGCGACCCTGTCGGGCCCGGACCGGGTGCAGGCCCGCACCGCCCTCACGCACGTTCACGACGCGGCCGGCCCCGAGGCGTAGCCAAATCTGACGCCGCCCCGCGCTCCGGCACCATCAGTGACCTGGAGGCGAACCGGGTCCTGCTCGACTGACTGCGTCGGCAGGCCGAACGCCGCGTCTATGAAATGGAGATCCAGGAAGCTCAGGCACAAGCACGGGCGCGCTGTGAGCGGGCGCGGGCGGAAGTTTCGCCGATCTGACCACCTCCTCCAGCCGGGCGGCCAGTTTCCGCAGTACCGGATCAACCTGGCTCGGCCCCTGCCCGGCCCCCTTTGGAGCAACGGCGGCCGGGGACACCTTCCTCGCACCGGCAGCGTGCTGGTGGGCTCGAACCGCTATCGAGTCCACCGAAACGTCCCTCCCCTCATCACGCTCCTGCCAGACCGCTTGATTGAGAGCGCGGGCGTAGGCGGCCGTCGGTGAGTGAAGGCCAGGAGCACACAGCAACTCGATGCTCTTCTCGGCTATTCGAAGACCGTCCATCGCGGGCCTGCCGCTTTACGACCGGGGCGGGATACCGACTTAGCACTTCAGCCGTACTTCGGCATTTCCCCTGGTCAACGGTTTGGCGGTGGGGAGTGTGGCGGGAGCACCGCGCCGCTCCCGACGAACGGCCGTACGAGCACGTCGAACTGCTCCGCAGTCAGGTTCCGACCCTTCAGTATCGCTCGGGCTGCCGTGAAGATCGCGGCACCAGCAGCGAAGTGCAATCCGGCTAGGTGCGCGTTGAGCTCGTCGGTGCGAGGGCGGAGGGCAGCACGGATCCGGTGGTCAAGTTCGGAGTTCTCGGCAGCGGACGGCACCGCCGCCCGGCTCGCTTCCTTGCCGCCCTTGGTGCGGAGGTCAACCATCCGGTCAAACGCCAAGGCGAGTGCTTCCGGCGACAGGGCGGTTGCCGCATCGACGAATTGCTTGGTCACTGCACTCAGCATGGGAACTCTCGATTCTGTGATTCTGCGATGAGCGTACCGTCCACAAGTTGAGCGGCTCGGAGTCCGGTCGGACTTCGGTGCATGTCCTGTTCAACAACATGAGCGTGGGGACTGCAGCGGGGTGCTGCCTCGTGCAGGCCGAGTTCGTCCGGCACGCACCGCGAAGGAGTGACCGCGCCGTGTGTAGTGACAGCGGCGGACCCGACCTGGTGCCGGCGGCGCTACCTTGACCAGTTCGTCGTGTGTTGTGGTTGTCCTGTCGATCAGGAGCGGGTGAGCAATCGCCAGTAGATAGTGGATCTCGGCCGGGGTGAAGCCCACGAAGTCGGGCGTACCGAAGTCCGGCTGGAGTACTAGTCCATCGGCTGCGTCGGCTCGGCCACCTCGTCAGTCGATCCGGCCTGTTCGCCGCCGAACACCTCATCGACGAGCCTCTCCATCGCCGTCAGGAACGCCCCGGCCAGGGACATCGCGGCGTCGTCCACATAGTTGAGCGAGGCGGTGAGGGTCTTGCTGCCGTCGGTCGTGCTGTACATCAGCGCCGCGTGGCCGGCGGCGCCGCCGTTGTGGAAGAGGAGGGTGCCGCCGTTGGGGCCCGCGTCCTGCACGCGCAGCCCCAGGCCGAAGCCGCTCTTGGGATGCGGCGTGCGCATCTCGGCCAGCAGCCCGGCCGGCAGGAGCTTGCCGCCCGCCAGTGCGGAGATGAAGGTGTGGAGGTCCTGGGTGGTGGAGATCATGTCTCCGCCGGCGGAGATCCAGGAGGGGTTCTGGCGAGTGATGTCGACCGTCTTCTGCTGGCCGGCTTCCTCATACCGGTAGTAGGCGTGGGCGTGCGGTTCGGGGATCTCCGGCGAGGTGTACGGCGTCACGGTGTCCGACATTCCGAGCGGCCCCAGGATCCGCTCCTGCGTCTCCTCGGCACACGAGCGGCCGGTGACCTTCTCGATCAGCAGCCTTGCCAGCACGTAGTTGGTGTTGGAGTAGCTCCAGTCCGTCCCCGGCTCGAATCGCGCCGGCTTGGACAACGCCAGCCGTACCAGCTCTTCCGGCGGGTAGGTCTTGAACCGGTTGTCCACCCACTCCTGGCCCGAGATGGTGGAGGGGATCCCCGCGACGACCGCCCCGTCCTCGAAGAGCTCGCCGGTGAAGTTGAACACCCCGCTGGTGTGCTGCAACAGCATTCGCACCGTTATCCGCCGATCAAGCCCGAAATCGGGGAGGTAGTCGGCCGCCGCAGTGTCCAGTTCGATCTTGCCTTCGGCCACCAGTTGCAGCACCAGAGTCGCGGTGAAGGTCTTGGTGTTGCTACCGATCCGGACGTACCCGTCGACCGGCGGCTCGGCAACCTTGTTTAGCTCGGCCACCCCGCCACTGCCGACCCACTCGCCCCGCTCATCGTTCACGCGCAGCGACACCCCGGCAATACCGGAATCCACGATCTCCTGGATGGCCTCCCGCAACTCCGGGCGATCCTGTCCGGCAGCGGAGTTCTCTGTGGTGTGGAGGGACTCGCTCATGGTCATTCCTCAATCTCGCGACAGTTGGCCTGGCGGCTACCGGCCCCTTCGAGGCGGCCTCGCGATGAGCGTGCACCCTGACCCAAGGTCAAGGTCAACCTCCATCGCGACCATGGGCTGACCCGCACCGATCATTGCGCGCTACCCTCGCCCCTGTGATCGCCCGCGACCCGTACCCCGAGGCCGCGGCCGCGGCCGCCCACGATCTGGAGGTGTGCTGAACCGATGACGAACGGGCTCACGATCGGTCAGGCGGCGGCGTTCGTCGGCATCACGATCAAGACGGTGCGGCACTATCACCGGCTCGGCCTGGTCGCCGAGCCGGACCGTGACAGTTCCGGCTACCGGCGGTACGGGTCGGCCGACCTGCTCCGGCTGATCCAGGTCAGGACCCTGGCCGGGGCCGGCGTACCGCTGGCCGAGATCAGCGGCCTGCTCGGCGCCGATCCCGAGCGGTTCGCCGCCGCCCTGGACGACGTCCATCGCCGCCTCACCGAACGGATCGAGGACCTGACCGCACGCCGCGACACGCTGCACCGGCTCGAACACAGCGACCGGACCCTGCTGCCCGACCGGGCCTGCGCGATCTTGGACCGACTCACCCAGCTCGGCTTCAGCACCGACTACATGGCCGTGCAACGCGAGGGACTGGTGCTGGCCCGGGCACTGATCCCGGAGATCTTCGACAGCTTCCTGACACACCTCGAGCACTCGCTCGCCGACCCCGAGTTCATCGCGCTGACCAAGCGCAGCTGGGACGCCAGATCTTGGGATCCCGACGACCCACGGATCGACGGGCTCGCCTCCGAGGTGGCCGCCAATCTGCTGACCAGCCGTGCGCTGCAGACGATGCCGACCGGGTTTCAGAGCCAGTCAGACGCCGCCGCCCGGTACGGACTGGTCAACCACCACCGGGAAGACCAGGGACCCTCCATCGCCCGATTGAACGCCCTGGTCGAAGCGAACCTGCGCGCGGCCGGCATCCACATCCCTCATCAGTAACGCCCTCTCAGCTTGAGAGCGCGTCAGGCGCTCGGAGTGATGAGCACCGCGCCTGCGGCCCGCCCGCAGCCCGATATCGGCCGCCAACGCGGTACCCAGGAGCTGCCAGAACTCGGCCGCGGTCGTAGGGTCGGTGATCGAGAGACACAGCGTCCACGGCGGCCCGAGCCGATGGTCGACGAACAGCTGCCACTGGCACCCCACCAGCGCCTCGTGGTGAGTGGCAGTAGACGTCGCTGATCTGCCGTGGTAGGTCGCCGACCGGAAACCCACCACGAACCCGAGAGCTTGCTCACCAAGGGTCCTGTCCACTCACCACGGCCCAACGCACTCACCACAGAACCTCACCACCGCAGGTCAGAGGTGCCGATTGCGCAAATTGCGCAATCGAGTTCGCCGTAGCCTCGACTGGAAGTACGGCCAGGCAGCTATGCGGCTACTGCGTCTCGCCGAACGGCGGAACGTCGACTTCGGCGGTATCCACGCGTAGGCGTTCGTAGCGCAGCGGGTGGCGTCACACGCCGTGGTCCTGTGACACGTCGGCACTGATCTCCGCGACGAGGACGGGTCGACGAGGACCGGTTCCAGGGGGGTGCGGCTGTTCCAGGAGGCGGTGAAGCGGATGCCGGTCCAGGGGTGGTCGGGGCCGGCCGCGGTGAGGTGGTCGGCGAGGTCCGGGCCGGGCCGGGCTTGAGCGGGGTTGTCTTGCCGACCAGTCGTAGGCGGCCGGTGGTGTCGTAGCGGCCCAGGAGCAGGACCTGAGGGCGGTGCAGAGTGCCGGTGACGGCGCCAATGAGTGCTTCGGTGGTGTTCCTGCGGCGGACCTTGGTTCAGCCCCGTACGCCGGGCCGGTAGCGGCCCGTCAGGCTCTTGGCTGCAACGCCTTCGACACCGGGTACGTCGGTCCAGTCATGCAGCCACTCGTCCGCGACCGATGGTCCGTGGTCGACGGGCACAGCGTCCAGGGCGGCCCGAGCCGGTGGTCGGCGAACAGCGCTTCCAGGACCTCGCGGCGGCGCGCGAACGGTTCGTCCAGGAGCTCCTGGCCGTCGTGCTGCAGGACGTCGAAGGCGATGAAGTGGGCGGGCATCTCGGCTGCCAGGGCGCGGTCGTTGTGGCAGGCGGTCGCACGTCGTTGCAGGGCGGTGCGGTGAAGCTGAGCTGCCCGTGGGGGTCGAGGACGGCGAGCTCGCCGTCGAGGACGAGACCGTCGGGAGGGTGCGGGCGGCGGCGGCAAGGTCGGGGAAGCGGTCCTGGACCAGGTCCCGCGCCTCGTCTACACCCCGCTCCGGGTCACCGTCCCGGAGCGGGGTGTAGAGCAGTGCCCGGAGGCCGTCGGACTTGGGCTGCACCGCCACCACGCCAGGGCCGGTGCCCAGGGGTGGGAGGGTTTCGCGGGCCTGCGCGAGCATCGGCTCCACAGGTGGCCTTTTATTTGGGGTGTTGGGGCGCGACGCAGCACCCGGTGCTCCCCTTGGTGCAGCACCCGGGCTTTGTCGCGCTTGGGGCAGGCTTTGACCTCGCGAGTCAGCTTTGAGTCCCACGAGCCCCAGTAGCCGCCGGGGAGGAACGCTCCGCCGGCCTCGTCCAAGTGGTCCTCGAGGTAGTGCGGGGAGGCGTCGCAGTCCTCACGCGTGTTGCTGTTCACCTCGAAGAAGCTGATGGTGGCCGGGTCGAGGTGGTAGCTGAAGGCCGGGTTGTAGGGCACCTTCTTCTTCACGATCCTTCCTCCGACGTGGGTCTCGCTCCGCTCGTCACCGCTCAGGACCTCGCGGACGTGGGCGATCAGGGCGTCATTGGTCAGTTCGAAGATGAACTCCTCACCTCGGCCGGGCGGCGCCTGGAAAGCGAAACGAGCGGTTGCCATGGAGATGCCCCTCATCGGAGTCGGCGGGTGCGCCGGGTTAGATCAGACCGAGCCATCATGACTCTAGGTATGGATCCCATGGCGCTGTGCATTCATTCGTCAGTGAGTCGGGCGGTCCAGATCACTCGTCACGGGGACACGCAGGGCTGTGGCGTCCATGGAAGGGCGTGGGGACGGGCAGGCTGGGCGTCTCCGGGCGTAAGAACGGTGCGGGGCAGGGGGGAGAGCCCGGGGAGGGCGTCCGGTGTCCCAGGAGCGCGCTCGGGCCGTCGAGATCGCCCTCGGCGAGCTGCGCCGGGCCGGCGGCAACGAGCGGGGCCTGGCCGCCCGGCTGGCCCGGACGCACGGGGCGGCACCCGGATGTGGCCACGGGCTGTCACCGACGCCCGGGCGAAGTACGCCACCGCGCTCGGCGCGGACGACGAGGCGCAGCGGCCGGCGGCGCAGCCGGAATGAGATCACCTGGGCGCTGCGGTTTCGGGCCGTGGTGCTGGTTCTCCATGGCTGCTTTACGGGCGGCGAGCGGGGGTGGTGGTGGGCCTGACGCGGGTGTGGCGGGGGCGGCACCCCGGCATGGGGGTGCCGCCCCACGTCAGACGGACGGGCGGTTGGGTGCCCCTCGATGGAGAGCGGGGTTGCCCGGTGCCCGGTGGGACATGTGGGTCAGACCGTCGCGGCCATCCAGCCGATGGTTTCGGTGGTGTGCTTGCCATCGCTCCTGGTGGTGCCGGCGTATATCTCGTTCAGGCGGATGAGGAAGCCGGTGTTGGTGACGTCGTGGATGCGGATGCCCGGCGTCTCGGGGCCGTTGAAGGTCTGGGTCAGCGGGAAGACGACGACCTCGGAGCCCGACGGGAACGGGGAGGGGAACGTGACCCGTGTGAAGGTCGAGGTGTTCCCGCCGCTCGTCTCGATCGCGTTGTCGGATCCCAGATTGATCTTGCCGGTCTGGATGAAGCTCATCGTCGATTTCCCTCGCTGAATTTTCCGGTTGCTCAGCCGTCCTCGACGGCCGTCTGGACTCTGGTCACGAAACGGTCCTTGCATGCCGAATTCCCACAAACGAGTGATCATCTTTCGGCCAGCACAGCCACATTTGTCTGGGCTGCACCGGAAACCCCGTACTGCTAGGAGATGTTCGGGCGTGGGAGCAGGCCCGGGTACGAACAGCCTGGGGGAGGTCACCCGGTGTCCGCGGAGCGCGCTCAGGCCGTCCAGGTCACGCTCGCCGAGCTGCGCCGGGCCGGTGGGCACCAGCGGGGCCTGGCCGGGCGGCTGGCCCGTACGCACGGCGTGAACGAGCGGACCTGGGCGCGGGCGGTCACCGACGCCAGGGCGATGTACGCAGCCGAGACCACCCAGGACAAGTGCGAGGCGCCGCCCCCCGGAGCAGGGCCAGCTGTGCAGGCCCGGCTGCAGGCTCCATTCAGAGGCGGGCTGCCCTCGGAGCGAAAGCTGACCCGAGGGCAGCCCGAAACCTGAACCTGCGGATCTGGGGCCAGTCCGACGAGTCGTGGCGGGGTGCACAGTCGCCAGTTCGGTCGATTGTTGTAGCCGGAATCCAACTCGCGATAGGTTTTGTTCGAACGGGGCTGGGGGCGTTCGGATGTGCCCGCTGTCCCGATGATGTCGCGCACGAGTGCAGTGCGCTGGGGGGGACTCTGATGATCGCTGCTTCGTTCTTCTTTTTCGTGGTCGCCGTCCTGGCCCTCTTGGTCCTCGGCTTGCCCTTCCTGTTGCAGGCTCCGTTGCGCAAGCGCGGGGTGCAGGTCATGGCTTCCGAGGTGAGCAGGACAATTCCTAGGGACGGCAAGATCGACGTGCAGTACGGGTATCTCGTAAAGGACGGGGGGCACCACACCGTGTGGCGCCGCGGGGTGTCCACGGAGCCGGCGGTGCTGACGGGGGTGGTCTACGACCCGAACAAGCCGAAGCGGGCCGACTTCAACGACCGCATGCCGGAGAACGTGCAGCGCAGGCGGATTGTTCTGCTCTGTCTGACAGCGGTGGCAGTCGTCATGCTGGTGCTGATGGCGGTGGGCACGCTGTCGTGATGGCTGAGGGATGCGCGACGCGGAAGGCGGCCGCGCGGACGACGCGATCGACTGCGCTCGTGTCTAACGACCTCGTGCACGATAAGCGCTGATTATCGCTGCAGGTCAAGGGCTCGGGCACCAAAACGCCACAAGCCCCTGACCTGCAGCGATTCTTATCGCGCACGAGGTCGTAAGGGTTGTCCCGTAAGTGATCTCCCTGCTGGCACGTGCCGCCCCGCCCTACAAAGTGCGGGTCCGCACCTGCAAGACTTGCGTGAAAGCAGGTTCGCTGAGTAGACGGGGTGGGCGCATAGAGCGCATCGGTGGATTGTTGACGGGCTGCGGGCCCTCGGTGTTGGAAGCGCTCAGGGCTGCCGGGTGGAGAGCAGGACGACGGATCGACACCGAGACCTGGACACAACGACTCGTGGCGGTGGGATTCGAGTTCAACGACGTGGCGATAGCGGTTTGGGCAGAGTTCGGCGAACTGACGATCAAGAGTTCTCCGGCTCGCGCCTCTTCCGCGTCGCTGCGCCTGGATCCCGTTGACGCCTGCATCGACGCGTCTGCGGAGGCTCAGAGGCTGAGGCGCCGCTACGGGGAGAATTACAGCCCTCTGGGTATGTGGTCAATCCAGTACAGGTCATACGTAGCGGCGAGCGGGCGTGTCATCGCCGTGGGACCGGGCTTCCTGTGGCAGCTGGGCACCAGCTTCGCAGAGGTACTGTCCTTCGTGGTGGATGGTGATGGCGGTCCCGATCGTACCGAGCGGGCACCCTGGCTGCGACCCCGTCACATACCGTCTCAGGAACGCTCCCACCAGGTGGGATGATCCTGCGATGTCTGGTGTGATCACGGCGTCGGAGCCGTCCTGGATTAGCCCCGTTCACCGGGCTGAGCCCGCGTGTCTTCGGCAACGACCTCGTGCATGGTTGGGGCGAGGGCGTGTGAGGTTGCGGTCGGCGTTTTGATCATGCGGGTGTGGCGGGCAGTGCGAGTGCCTTCGTGAGGGGTGGCTTGTTGGTCGGTCAGGAGTCCGGCGACGGCTCGGATGGTGTCGGGCAGGTTCTCTCGTCGGGTGTGATGCCGGGCGAGGGCCCTCCAGTTCTTGAGGTGGGCGATGCCGTGTTCGACGGGGATTCTGGCTGAGGGGTGGGCGAAGCGGGCGGCCTCGTGGTGTGCCATCAGCCATTGCAGGTGTTCGAGGTGTTTGCCGCGGCGTTTGCGTGGCGGGGTGACGACCTGGCCGTAGGTTTGCGCCGCGAGGCCTCGATAGCCGGCGTCGGCAAGGATCTGCAGGTCAATGGTGTCAGCGAGCAGGTCGACCAGGCCGGCGTCACGGGCTTGGGTGATGTCGGCGATGGATCCGGCCCGGACCTCGCCGCAGAACAGTGGTCGTCCGCGCTGGTCGGTGACGACGAGGGCTTTCATGGCGTTGATGCGGCTCTTGCCGGAGATGAACCGGCTGAGTCCGCCGCGATGTGCGCTTGGGCGACGGACTCGGACCTCGGTGGCGTCCATCAGTGCGGTCTGGCCGGTGGCGCCGAGATGGGCGATCACATCGGCAAGCGTGCGAAGTCGCAGACCACCCTCGATGCGACAGCCGCGGTCGGCCAGTAGAGGCCGGATCTCGCCGACCGCACGGGTGATGGTCGACCGGTCCACCTGGAACCAGCAGGCCAGCACGTCGTGGGTAACGCCGTGCCTCATGCCAGACCGGACTCAACTCCGCTACCAGATCGGCAATCACAGCCACTGGAAGGCCCGTGACCCGACGCACCGACATGATCAACCCACGCGCCTGCATCCCCACCACGAACGGCCTAACGAACCGGCAGGGCCAACGTCACCGCTAACCGTGCACGAGCTCGTAAGGGCTGCGGTGCGGTGGTCGTGGTCGGGTTCCCCTCGATGTCGTGGTGACTGCGGACGGACGCTGCCGAGAACTTTTGGGAGAGGCAGTCCCGCACCGGCACCTGAGGGGCCCGGCTCGTTGAGTCCGTATGGACACCCAGCCGCCCGAACCGGGCGTAGCCGACATGGCAACCGCCCGCGACCTTACCCGGCAGGCGTCAGACGCCCTTGACCAGGGCAGTCCGGATGCCGGCCGCGCGCTCGCGGATCTCGCCCTTGTCTACTTCCGCCTCGGATTCCCCGCCCGGCCCCGTCATCGCACCGGCCCCTGGCCCCACCCCGTTCCGGACACAGTCCCAGCAGACCTGGAGTCGGCCGCCAAGCCTCCGGCGGCCCTCTCCCAACCCCGCGGCACACAGGACTGGGACCAGCACCGGTCTGCCTCGACGACCACTGCGTTCCCGGCCGCGCCCGCGCACTCCGAAAAGAAGTGAGCCCGTAATAGCCCGGGCAGCGACTTGGCAAGGACGACGGCGCCGATCTGCTGCACCGATCCGGCTGCGGTGGTCACTGGGCCAACACAGCCCCTCGGAGCCAGCGCAGCGCCCTCGTTTCCCCGAGACCACGCCCAACACCGGCCACCACACCGCCACCCCATAGCCGGCAGCCGGGTAGAAGAGGGAAAGTCTGAGCACTCACCACGGGAAACCAGGGCCTGACCTGCCGTTATACAGGGGTCCGCTCCCGGGAGGTGTCGGTCATGTTGTCGGGATTGTTGTCGGGCCCCATGCCGGCCCCGCCAGGCATTCAGCGCGAGAGGTGAGCCAGGGCCGCGGTCAGGCCCGGCTGGACCTCGAGGACCCTCGCTGCGCCGGTGAGGGCGAAGCGACACTGGAGCTGGTCACTCGACGGACCCACCAGTATCAGTGTCCTTCGGAGACGGACAGCAAGCAGGTGCCCCAACAGGCGCGCATCGCAGAAAGCCAGCCCTGCCAGATCCACTATCACCGGGAGTTCTGAAGCGATGGCCTCGTCGAAAACGGCGTCCAGCCGCTCGCTCGTTTCCAGGTCGGTTCTCCCCCACATGGCCACCACGAACGCCCGGGGAAAGTCGAAACGGGTACTGATCACCATCAGTTCGTCAGGGGCTGGACAAGGGGAATGCACCCCTCCAGGATCCCACCCCAGCGCCTGCTCCAGACCAGGGGCCAGGACAGGACACTCATCCCGGTGATCGGCAGCGCCTCCCATAGGCAGACGACAGCCCCCGGGTACCGCCCCGCACCGACGGAAGACCGGCCGGTGGACCGGTGCCCGGGACCGGTCGGCAGCCGTAGCACGCCAGGCCCAGGCCCCGTCGGGTGGTGCGACAGCTCCTACCCACGCGGCACAGGACGCCTTCGTGGGTGCGAGCGGATGGGCAAAATAGCTGCGGCCGCTTCCAGCGCGGGCGTGAATTCTGCGGCTCCCAGCTGGTGCGCGCCTCGCCTCCCCGGCAGCCGCCCCGCTACCAGCCGACAGGGCCAGACGGGGCTTACAAGTGTCAGGTCGCTGCCGGGTTGGGGCGCGCAACTGCAGGAGGCCATCAATGCGGAGGGCAGCAAGACGGGGTTACAGCCCTGTCAGACCGCGGCTGTTGGTCCAGTCGGTTCGCCAGTGCGGCGGTGTTCGGCGTTGATGCGCTGCGCTTCCTCGAGCTGGTCCTCAAGGATGACGATGCGACAGGCCGCCTCGATCGGGGTACCGCCGTCGGCGAGTTCACGGGCGCGGGCGGCGATGCGCAGCTGGTAGCGGGAGTAGCGGCGGTGGCCGCCCGGGGAGCGTAGGGGTGTGATGAGGCGGGCTTCGCCGATGGCGCGGAGGAAGGCCTGGGTGGTACCGAGCATGTCTGCGGCTCGGCCCATGGTGTAGGCGGGGTAGTCGTCGTCGTCGAGACGGCCGAAGGAGACCTCTGCTGTCACTTGCACCTCTCTTGTGGAACACGCTGGAGGGGCCCCGGCGCCAATGGCACCGGGGCCCCGAAGGAACTGCTACACCATCTGCCGGCCCTGGTCCTGCGCCGGCCTTCTGTTTCCGCGAACCCGACCTGAATGCTGTGGTCGGGGGTGCGGGGATCGCGGTTGCTTGACCGGAGACCACCTCACTATCGATGTCCTGCGGTACCCGGACTCGCGTGGCGTCCGGGCGATCCTGATGGCGCTCTGTTCCTCCGTTCATCCCTCTGGGATCACTACTGCTACTGCTGGTACGGCGAACTGTGATGCGTACTACTCGGTGGCCTGTGACAGCGCCACGCTCTCCGGCAGCCAGCCCCGTCGCCCGTCCTGCGATCCACTCTGGCTCAGAACCCCACTGCCGAACTTCCCGGTGCGCGCGCCCGCAGCAGACGCCTTCACCGAGGTACTTCCTGATCACTGCTACTGCATTACTGCTCATGGCGGCCCCTGATCACTGCGGGCCGCCCGGCCCGGTCGCCAGTCCCGTCGCCCCAACAAACCTGGCTTCGAAACTCCACCACCGCACCGTCCTGCGAACTGCAACTACCTGTACTGCTGCCGGGCAGTTCGTCTCTGCCCGGCCCTGCTGTCCTTCTGGCTACGAGAGAAACCATAACCACACCACCACCCAATGTCTACTCCGCCCAGTACAGATTTTCACTCTCGTTCCAGCTAGGTAGTCGCCCGTCTCGCCAGCAGGAGCAGAGTTCTCCGCGCCAACAGCAGAACGTCGTTCGCGCCACCTCCGATCGCAGCCGCCGGCCCAGGGGGGCCACATCCGCCCGGCCCAGGCGGGGCGGATGTGTAAAACGGTTCAAGGGGCAGAAGAGGGGCCTCAACCGCTGCGATGAGGACGAGGGCGGCAAAGTGCTTTCAGTGGTAAGCGGAACCGAAGGCATGCCGGGCGCACCGACGAGCCATCGCCCTCCTCGAAGCCTTCCTCGCCGACCGAGAACGCATCATCGGCACCGAACACCCCGACACCCTCACCACCCGCGACAGCCTCGCAACCGCCTACCGGCGGGCGCAACGGTAGGTAGCGGCACGGTGCACCCTCGCGTGCCGTTCCAGCAGTGAACGTCCGCTTCGGCGGCGTCGAGGCGGAGCCGTTCATAGCGCAGCGGAGGGCGCCACACTCCGTGGCCCTGTGACACGTCGGCGCCGATATCCGCGACGAGGACGGGGTCGACGAGGACCGGCTCCAACAGGGTGCGACTGGTCCAGGACGCGGTGAAGCGGACATCGATCCACTGGTGGTCGGAGCCAACCGCCGCGCGATGGCCGGTTTCTGGCGTGAACCCCAGCACGTCTGCCCTCAAGGACGCTTTTCGGCCCTTTCATGGTGATCTCATCAGAACAATTTTCCGGGCCGGCCGCGGGCTTGGGCTGGCAAGATCTGGACCATGCCGATAAATCCGTTACTGGTCAGAGCGCGAGAGCTGTGGGAGGACCTGGCCCGGGTGCCGGTTTCGTTCCCGCCGGTGGGTGGTGTCAGCGTGGCCGTCTCGCCGGAATCGGGATTGTGCCCGGTCGGCTGGATCGGCGTTGTGACTCTGGGCGGGTCGGCGATCGCCACCGCGCCGAGCAAGGATGCGGCTCTGGTCGTTCGGGACGAGCTGGCGGCCCTGCCGGTGGCAGCTTTCGCGGATGCCGAAGCGGTCCGAGAAGTGCTGTCGGTGGCTCGGGTGCTCGGTCCGGCAGCGTTGTCGTATGTCTCCACGGCGGGCTTCCGCCCGGTGGAGCACGGTGCACTGACGGGAGAACAACTGCCGGGCAGTCATCCCGACCTGCTGAGTCTGGAACGACTGGCAAGCCATGAAGACGCGGCCGAGGCCGCGCTGCAGGAGATCGGCTCACCCGCATTCGTGTTCCGCGAGCACGGTCAAGTAGTTGCCGCAGCCGGATACGAGATCTGGCCGAGTCGAACCGCCCACATCAGCGTGCTGACCGCTCCCGAGGCGCGAGGGCGAGGGCTGGCCCGGTTGACCGCTTCGGCGGCGGTAGCGGCCGCTCTCGCGGCCGGGCTGCTGCCACAGTGGCGCGCTCGCCCACCTGCCTCCCGGCGCGTCGCGGCAGCCCTGGGGTTCGAGGAACTGGGTACGCAGCTCAGTATCGACATCACCCAAGACATTGAGGGCGCGCCAGGCAGCACCTCCTCCGGCACCGGACTGTAATGACCCTTCTTCAGGTGAACCGTGGTCGTCGACGACCAAGAACACCACGCGAAACTCAGTGTGCTCCTCACGATTCCCAAGACACGGAGAGCAAAGCTCGCCGCCCTCGGCCTGGAGCCGGCGGCCTGACAGACCACGCCTTCACGTCTGCTCGGCCCCGCCTGGAACGCCTGCGTCGTCCCATCGCAGTGGACTGCATCACGCTCACGCAATCCCGCGGGATCCCCCTCAGCCCGGTCGAACCACAACAGGCCCGGCCGAGAACTGCAACGGCACCACCGTCACGTACGAGCCCGCACCGTAGTCCTCCACCACACAGGAGACCTGCACAGGTCACGCCCCGCCCCCTCGGCAGACCATGCCGAGGGGGCGGGGCGTGGGGCTACGGCCAGGGTCAGGCGGTGGGTCAGGCGAGGCGGAACGAATCGTCCGTGCAGGGTAACGCCGCATCGTCGGGACTTCGTCGGGCGTGTGGCCGAACGGGCCGCCTTCACGTGTGGTCATGAGCGGCGTCTCACACAGCGCGAGTGGTCCGCACCGCTCCTTTCCGGCCCTCTCTTAATGACAGGTGCATGATAAGTGCGGAGCGATGGGCATAGTTCTGAGGCCCCCGGAGAACCTGCGCCCGGCCACTCCGCCTGTCGCGGCACCTCTCCGCTCTCGGTTCGGAGCGAGCCGAGTCCCCCACGAGTGAAGGGACAGCAATGCCGCACTCCTCATGGCTGAAGGCGGCCGGCGCCGCCTTCGCGGTCGCCCTGGCCACAGCAACAGCAGCCCACGCCGCACCCGCACCCGCACCCGCACCCGCACCGGAGTTGACCGCAGTAACAAGCGTGGCTGCCGTGGTGACACTCCACTACGACGACAGCCGCGCAGGCGGCTGGGAAGCGGCGATCGCCGCCGGAGTCGCCTCGTGGAACCGGAACGTCAGCAACGTCAGGCTCGTCGAAGCCGCACCCGGCACCCGGGCAGAAATCCAGATCGTCGCCACCAGTGGCTGGCCTCAGGCAACACTCGGACCGGTGCGCCCGGGTGGCCAGGTGCGTGTCGAACTCGGCAGCCAGGCGGTGTCCCAGGGCTATGACAAGACCCGCATCGCCACTCACGAGATGGGGCACAGCCTGGGCCTGCCCGACACCAAGCCCGGCCCGTGCTCCCAGCTGATGTCAGGATCGGCCGCGGGCACCAGTTGCACGAACGCGGTTCCGAACGCGACTGAACGATCCCGCGTCGAGTCCGCCTACGCCGGTGGCCTCGCCTCGCTCGTTCCCGCCGACGGCCGCACTCTGGTCGACGCGCCTTAGCCGGCGGGACGACCATCGCGCGTGAGGTGTCCGGCCCACTTCGTGCGGCCGGACACCTCGCGCGCGTCGGATCACACCGCTGTCGCCCGATCCGGGTCGTCAAGGGGGGTGTTGACCCTCAGCCACCGGTAGCCGTACGGGTCCAGCGCGACATCGACGAGGCCGGCGGCCGCCGACTTGAGGGTGTCACCGGTGAAGACATCGGTGAGCAGCCGGCCGCCCCTCAGTCCCGGGACCTCGACGGAGGCGGTGACGGACCGCTCGGAGAAATTGTGCAGCACGAGCACCGCGCCGCCCTCCAGCGAACTGAGGTGGACCAGCACGCCCGGATCGTCCGCGTCGATGACCCGGTAGTCGCCCCAGGCCAGCTCGGGGGTCTCCCGGTAGCGTTCGATCAGCGTCCGCATCCGTCCCAGCGGCGAAGCCGGGTCGTGCGCCTGGTCGTGCGCGTTGACCTTGGTCGGGCCGAACGCACCCGTCACGACGGGATTGGGCAGCTCCACTCCCTCCCCCGCGGTGAAACCGCCACTCTTGTCGGACGTCCACTGCATCGGGGTGCGGACAGCCTGCCGGCCCTCGGCGGCGAGGTTCTCGCCCATGCCGATCTCCTCGCCGTAGAACAGCACCGGTGTGCCGGGCAGGGAGAAGAGCAGGCTGTACGCCAGGTCCACGCGCCGCCGGTCGCCGTCGACCATCGGCGGCAGGCGGCGGCGCAGGCCCCGGTCGTAGAGCTGCATGTCCTTGTCGGGGCCGAAGGCGGCGAAGACCTCGGCGCGCTCGTCGTCGTCGAGTTTGTCGAGCGTGAGCTCGTCGTGGTTGCGGACGAACGTGGCCCAGTGCGCGTCTCGGGGCGCCGCGGGGCGCTCCCGGAGAGCCGCCGCCAGAGGGGCCGCCTCGCCCCGCGCCATCGACAGGTACATCTGCTGCATACCGATGAAGTCGAAGCACATGGTCAGCTCGTCACCGCGGGAGGACTCCGAGTCGCCGAAGAACTTCGCGGTGTCCGGGTAGGGCAGGTTCACCTCGCCCAGCAGCACCGCGTCACCGCTGCGACGTCCGAGGAAGGCCCGCAGGTCGGCGAGGTACTCGTGCGGGTCGGGCAGCTGGTCCGCGTCCTCCTGGCCGTCGGTCTCCAGCAGGAACGGCACCGCGTCGACCCGGAACCCCGACAGTCCGAGCTGCGTCCAGAAGCCCATGATGCGCGCTATCTCGTCACGGACCGCCGGGTTGGCGACGTTGAGGTCGGGCTGCTGCTTGTAGAACCGGTGCAGGTAGTACTGCTCGGTGGTCTCGTCGTACTCCCAGACGCTGTTCTCGACGTCGGGGAAGACCACACCCTCGGGGCCGTCCTCCGGCGGGCTGTCGCACCAGACGTACCAGTCGCGGTGCTTCGACGTGCGGCTGGAGCGGGCGTCCTGGAACCACGGATGCTGGTCGGAGGTGTGGTTGACGACCAGGTCGGCGATGACCCGGATGCCCCGGTCGCGGGCGGTGCGCACGAACTCGGTGAAGTCGCCCAGCGTGCCGAGCCGGGGATCGACGGCGTAGAAGTCGGTGATGTCGTAGCCGTCGTCGCGCTCCCGCGTCGGGTAGAACGGCATCAGCCACACGCAGGTGACGCCGAGGCGCACCAGGTGGTCGATCCGCTGGGTCAGGCCCGCGAAGTCGCCGGTGCCGTCGCCGTCGGAGTCCTGGTACGTCTCCACGTCCAGGCAGTAGACGACCGCGTTCTTCCACCACAGGTCGGAGGTGCGGGTCAGCCTCATCGGACACCCTCCGCGACCGCGGCCGGGGGCCGGGTGACATCCAGCTGCGGCAGCACCTTCGCGCCGAACGCGTCGATGAAGGCACTCTGCTCCTTGCCGACATGATGCAGCATGACGGCGTCGAAGCCGAGGTCGGCGTAGTCCTGGAGCCAGGCCGCGTGCCGGCCGAGATCGTCGGAGATGTTGACGGACTCCGCGACCCTGTCCGGGGAGACGTGCTCGCTGACGTTGTCGAACAGCTCGGCAGAGTCGAGGTCCCAGCTCGCCGGAGGCCCGTGCACGTTGGTACGCCACTGGTCGTGGGCGAGTTCCTGGGCGGTTTCCAGGTCGGCGGCCCAGCTGAGGTGCACCTGGAGGTGCAGCCGGCCGACGCCGCCCGCCGAACGGTAGGCGTCCACGATCCGGCGCAGTGTCTCGCGCGGCGCGTTCACCGTGATCAGGCCGTCCGCCCACTCCGCGCACCACCGCGCGGTCGCCTCGCTGCACGCGGCCCCCACCAACGGTGGCACCGTCTCCGGACGGGTCCACAACCTGGCCCGGTCCACGGTCACCAGCCCGTCGTGGCTCACCTCCTCGCCGCGCAGCAGCGCCCGGATGATGTCGACGCACTCGCGCAGCCTCGCGTTCCGGACGTCCTTACGCGGCCAACGGTCGCCGGTTATGTGCTCGTTGGACGCCTCACCGCTTCCCAGCGCCGCCCAGAAGCGGCCTGGGTACATCGCGGCGAGGCTGCCGATCGCCTGCGCGACGACCGCCGGATGGTAGCGCTGGCCCGGGGCGTTCACCACTCCGAAGGGGATCCTGTCGGTGGCCTGGAGCGCCGCGCCGAGCCAGGACCAGGCGAAGCCGGACTCCCCCTGCCTGACGCTCCACGGTGAGAAGTGGTCCGAGCACATCGCGGCGGTGAAGCCCGCGCCTTCCGCGCGCACGACGGCTGCCAGCAGGTCGGCGGGAGGTACTTGTTCATGGGAGGCGTGGAATCCATAGACGGTCATGGGATCCGCGTACCCGGCACAAGAGGGATCATCGGTCGCCGTCCCCGCCCGCTCGGCTCAGTCGTCGCGCCGGTGCACCCGCGCCTCCCACGGGGCGAGCACCAGGCGGCCGGACCGCGGGGGGACCGACGGACCGTTGCCCATGACGAGTTCGGCGTCGTCCCATCCGGCGGGCATCACGGCGGAGGCCGTGTCGCCGGTGAAGTTCCCGACGACCAGGAGCACCGTGCGGCCGTACCGGCGGGTGAACGCGTAGATCCGCTCGTCGTCCGGCAGCAGCATCGTGAAGTCGCCGTGCACGACGGCCGGTTCCTGGTGCCGGAGGGCGATCAGCCGACGGTAGTGGTGGTAGACGGAGTCGGGATCCGCGAGGGCCGCTTCGGCGTTGACCTCGGTGTGGTCCGGGTTGACGGGGATCCACGGGGTGCCTGTGGTGAACCCCGCATGCGGGGACGCGTCCCACTGCATGGGTGTACGGGCGTTGTCGCGGCCCATCGCCCGTAGTCCCGGGAGGACGTCTTCGGGTTCCGCCCCCGCGCGCAGTGCCTCCGTGTAGTGGTTCAGGGACTCGATGTCCCTGAAGTCCTCGATGGTACGCAAGGGCGCGTTGGCCATGCCGAGTTCCTCGCCCTGGTAGACGTACGGCGTGCCCCGGTGCAGGTGGAGCACGGTCGCGAGCATCGTCGCGGACCGGGTCCGGTGGCTCGGTCGGTCGTCACCGAACCGGGAGACCACCCGGGGCTGGTCGTGGTTGTTCCAGTACAGGCTGTTCCACCCGACGTCGGCGAGGCCGGACTGCCAGCGGCCGAGCGAGGCCTTGAGGTCGGTGAGCCGCAGCGGGCGGGGATCGAACTTGCCCCGCCCGTGGTCGAGCCCCACGTGCTCGAACTGGAAGACCATGTCGAGCTCGGCACGCACCGGGTCGGTGAACAGGCGGGCCTGCTCGACCGTCACCCCGGGCATCTCCCCGACGGTCAGCAGCCGGCCCGGGTAGCGGGCGATCACCTCGCGGTGCATCTCCTGGAGGTAGTCGTGTATGCGGGGTCCGCAGACGAAGTAGGGCGAGCCGTCACCGTACGGCCCCTGTCCGTGCACCTCGCCGTCGGGCAGGGCGGGGTCCTTGGAGATGAGGTTGACGACGTCCATCCGGAAGCCGTCCACTCCCCGGTCCAGCCACCAGCGCATCATCGCGTACACGGCCCGACGCATCCGAGGGTTCTCCCAGTTGAGGTCGGGCTGCTTCGGCGAGAAGAGATGGAGGTAGTACGCGTCGCTCGCCGCGTCCAGCTCCCAGGCGGAACCGGAGAAGAAGGAGCCCCAGTTGTTGGGTTCGCGTCCCTCACATGGCGGACGCCACCAGTACCAGTCGCGCTTCGGGCTCGCCGGGTCGCGTGACTCCTGGAACCACGGATGCTCGTCGGAGGTGTGGTTGACGACCAGGTCCATGACGAGTTTCATCCCGCGCTCGTGCACGGCGCCCAGCAGCCGGTCGAAGGCCGCCAGGTCACCGAAGACGGGGTCGATGTCCTGGTAGTCGCTGATGTCGTACCCGTTGTCGGCCTGCGGGGACGGGTTGACGGGTGACAGCCAGAGCACGTCGACGCCGAGCCCGGACAGATGGTCCAGGCGTCCGGTGAGGCCGTCCAGGTCGCCGACGCCGTCACCGTCGGAGTCGGCGAAGCTGCGCGGATAGACCTGGTAGACCACCGCGGACCGCCACCACGCTTCCTCGGCGTGCTCCATGTCGTCGGCTGCCATCGGTGGACTCCTCTCGCCCGGGGTGGGGAATGTCAGTCTCCTTTCCCCGGGGGCTGAGGTCATACCGGTCAGGGCGGCACCGTCGGCCGGGCGCCCCGACTCCCCCGGGACGAACCGACCCGCTGGGCCCGTCCCCGCACGCACCGGCCGGCGCCTTCTCGGTGCCGCCGACCGCGCCGCGTGCCCTTTCGTCGCGGGGTGCCCGCAGGCCACACGTGTTGCTCCACACGGCCCCGCGGGCGCCGCTTGCTCGGGGAACGGGGCGGGGCATGAACGGGGGGCCACAATCGGCGGCCACGGTCTACGCGGCCGCACTTCGTGAGGCACCCAAGCCGTGCAGGGACGGCGGCCCGGACCCAGGCCGCCCTCGCGTCGAACTGCTACGTGTCCCGTGCGGCGATGTCTCGGCACCTGAGCGGCGAGCGCCTGGTCGAGCGGTTCTTCGTGGCCCGACTCCGTGAGGTCCTCGCCGACCAGGGCCATCCGCTGACCGCCGCGGAGTGCGAGCGGCTGATCGAACTGTGCGGTGACAGCCACCGGGCGAGCGGATCGCCCTCGGTGCAGCTCGCGCAGCTCCGTGAGGAACTCACGGAGCTCAAGCAGGCGCAGGACTTGAGCGGGAGGCGGCTGGCAGCGGTCGAGGAAGAGGCCGCCGGCCTCTTCCAGGAGTTGTTCCAGGCACGTGAGCGAGCCCAGGCCTCGGAAAGCAGGGAAAGTGAACTGGCCGAGTTGGCCGCCTGCCAGCGCGACCAGCTCCGCCAGACGCAGAAGTACACCCGGCAGCCTGAAGCCGAACTCACCGAGCAGACCGAACAAGCAGCCATGCTGCTCCGGGAAGTCAGTGTGCTGCGTGCGCAGAACACGAAGCTGCTCGACAGCACGACTCCGGCGGTGTCGCTCATGGACACCAGCGTCGACGCCACCCTCGCCCGACGCGCGGCCCGCCTCAAAGGGACGGCTGTGACCGGGGCTCCAGCGGCCCCGACAAGATCCCTGGTGCCGTCACTCCCGCCCGAACCTCCCCGACCGCTGCCAAGACCCCCGGCAAGAAGGACCGCCCCGCCGAACAATCCGCGCCAGCACCTTCTGCCCCTCCTGCTCAGGACACCGCGGCCCGGATCGTCGGCCGGTACGTCGTGATAGGCGTGCCCCTCGCATGGACCTTCATCATGACGGGCGTCATAGGAGTCACCGCAGCAGCGGGGTTGCTGATCCCGGGTCCCGCTTGCGCGGTTCCGGCCCGCCCCGAGGTCAGCGCCTGTCAGGGGGACGGGCGGCCGGTGCTGTGCGCAGGCGCGCGGCGATGGGCTGGAATCGCTGGACGAAGCCAGGGCTCTTCATCTGCTCGGGCTCGGGCTCGGGCAGCTGCTTGTGCGGGAGGGGCCGGCGCCCGGCGAGCGACCAGCCCAAGGGCGCAGCCGGGCGCGGTTCATGTCCCGGTCGACGCCCTCAAGGCAGTCCGCGTCGACGGGCAGCACCCACTCGATTGCCGGATCACCCCGTCCAGAGCGATGAGGAGGTGAGGGAAACCGAAGAGGAACCCCAGACAGCACTCGCGCCGAACCGCCTCGCTCTGCTCGGGGCTCACCGCAACACCCTTCTCTTCGCCTCCGGGGCCCGGGGAGCACGATCCTGCAGTCGGTGTCCGGGAAGATGTCGATCTCACCGAGAGCGACGTGCACCGTCGCGATCTCACGGTCGGGGCAGGACGCGTACCTCGAGGAAGGACGATCACGTCGTGGGCGCCGATGACATCGGCCACCCGCCGCCGCGAGCGGGCTGCGGTCGGTGGGGTGATGACGCCACGGTTACTGTCCTGCGCGGCGGGTCTCCCACATGCACGTGTGGCGGGTCAGGAGGCCGGGACCGTCCGGTGAGGACCACAGCGTGCTGAGGCCAGTGCATGCGGCTCAGGCGCTGCCCAACCCGTACGAGTACGCCCAAGGCCCGCACCATGGTTGGTGCGGGCCTTGGGCGCGCTCAGGCACCGGCAAGTTCGACTACCGCAGTCCGACGGATCCCGAGTTCGAGCCGTTCTCCATCGAGGCTGACGCCGGAGCCCGGCTTCCACCTGATTGATTGCGCCGAGTGCGGCCCGATTGCCCGCCCGGCGCCCGGCGCCCGGCGCCCGGAATAACGGTCTGGCAGAGAGCTACCTGAGGCCGCCAACGCCTCCTGGTCGCCCTGGCGCCGTCCGGCACCACCTGTTCGGTAAGAGCCCCTCTGGCCGCTCCTTCACAGAACCCTCGCGCCCGGCCCAGGCTCAGACGGTGTGCCAGCTACCGAGATAGATGGTCAGGTCTCCATTCTGCTGGATGAGGCGCACTTTGGTGATGACCACACCAGTCGGAGCAGTACCCGAGCCGCATCCGGCCGAAGCTCCGTTACCGTCGCTGATAATCCCGCTCTTACCGTCGGACCGCTGGTACGCCGTCCGGAACCCCAGCCCGTCCGCCTCTTCGTCGCACACCTTCAGAGTTCGGTGGCTGTTACTTATGTAGGCGGTCCCACAGTTCTGCGCAACAGCGCCGCAGGCATACCATTGGAATTTGGTGTCATGAGCCTGAGCCGCAGTCCCGCCCCCCAAGGTAAAGGCAACTGCAGCAAGCCCGATGGCGGCAATTGAACGCTTTCGCAACGCATCCCCCTAGAAGGTCTCAGGATCGAACGCACCTGGCGTGCCGCCAGCATGGGTGCCCTACGTCGCCGTCGTACTCGGCCCCGTAGCGCACCGCGTGCGCCGCTTGAGAACGAGCATCGCTGACGCGAGCACGACCAGCGAGGCCTTTGCGCCCTGGCGCAGAAACGCAGGTCAGGCCCGGAACGCCGGTGTCTACGGCGAAGGGAACTTTCCGGGATCCCTGAACACCTCCGCTCGACGGCACTCTGGACGCGAGGACTGAGCCGTCCCGGTACGCCGCCTCCCTCACGCGAGCTGTGGCCGAGGACATCGGGGCGGGCGCGCTCGGCACTGTGCAGTTACCGCCTCTCACCGAGCAGCAGAACATCGGCTTCGGCCACGTCCAGGCGGAGCCGTTCGTAGCGCAGCGGGTGGCGCCACACGCCGCGGTCTCCTGTAACACGTCGGCGCCGATCTCCGCGACGAGGATGCGGTGAAGCGGATGCCGGCCATGGGTGGTCGGGGCCGGCTGCGGTGAGGTGGTCGGCGAGCTCGCGGGCCGTGCCGGGTCTCAGCAGGGTGGTCTTGCCCACCATGGTTAGGCGGCCGGTGGTGTCGTAGCGGCCCAGGAGCAGAACCTGGGGGCACCCACACCCTCGTCCCGCATCGCGTCGACGAACGAGACCGCCTCGGCCACCCCGTCGGCCCACGCCCCGTCCTCCCCCGGCGCGCCCAGGCCACCGAAGAACACCGCGACGTCGACGGTGCGCTCGGTCGACTTCCACCGCGGTACCGCGCTGTCCGCCGTCACCCCTCCGGAGCAGCCGCCGATGCCCACCGCCTCACACACGTGAGATTCCGGATCCACTTGCCGAGGCGCGGGGCGCCGGCCCCGCGGATCCTTCCCTTGTGTGCGGTAGCGGCCTCTTCTCCAGCTCTCCCGTCACCGGTGTAGCGCCGCGGTGAGCATCGGCAGTGCGTGGCGCAGTTCTCTGTAGCCGTAGGTGCCGGTGTGCCCGCCTGGATAGATGTGGGTGGTCACGGGTGCACCCAGAGCTGTGAGACGGTCGCTGAGCATCCGTGTCTCCTCGCCACATACGGCCTCGGTGACGGATACGACGCCCTTGTCGGCGAGCGCGACCCATTTCTCGGTGCCCGGGATGTGGGGGTCGGGCTCGTCGCCGTCGAGGGGACCGGGCGTTCCGTCACCGGAGGCGAGGTAGACGGGCGTGTGGCGTAGGCCCTGGGCGTGATGGTACGGATCCCAGTCGAGCCACGTCTTCCACTGCTTCCACGGATCGCCGAAGATCGCGTAGCTGTCCACTCCGACGAACCTGGCACCTGAAAGCCACATCTCCGAGTGCCGGACCGGGTGTACGGGTGCCCCGAAAGCGGCGACGGCGCTGAACAGTCCCGAGACACGGGCGGCGAGTCCCAGGGCGCCGAATCCGCCCTGGGACTCGCCGGCCGCCGCTCTTTCGGGCCCGGCGCCGTAAGCCTTTTCCACCAGGGGCAGGACCTCTCGGAGGAAATAGGTACGCACCTGGGGCGCGCCGCCCTTGCCGTGGTTCCACCAGTCGGTCCAGAAGCCGAAGAGTGGCATGGCCGGCATCACCACCAGGACATCACGCAGTTCCGCCAGGTCCTGCACTTTGAACAGGCTTGTCCAGGTCGTATGGTCGCCGTCTCCGCCCGCGAACAGATAGAGCGTGGGCCAGCGGTCGCCGGGGCGGCGCCGATCCCAGCCGCGTGGCGTCAGCAGCGCCACCGTGCTCCGGCCGCCGAGGGCCGGGGAGTCCATGGTCAGTTCGACCAACCGGTCGTTCAGGCGGCGTTCCGCGAGAACTCTGCCGGTATCGCCGGTCGGAGCGGCGGCGCCCAGCAGGGCCCCGGCACCCAGAAGGGCCCCAGCCGTGAGAACGGTACGGCGTGTGCGCGACATGACCGAGTAATCGGCCAGAGTCTCGCCGACCTTTAACCCACAGCTCACGCCGTACGCGGAGTACGCATAGATCCCTCGCGGCAGACGGCCCCGGGAAGCCCCGGGGATGGCGTGTCGCCGGTAGTGGCGCCGGCCTCCACAGTCTTCGGACGCAGCAGGAGGCTGATGCCTTCGGGCCGCACACCGCATCGCGGACGCAGTCACTTCACCCGATGTGGGCGTCGCAGCGGTTGAGGTAGGCGGCGGCCAGTTCCGCGAGGGCGGGACCGCTGCCTTCGTAGGCCAGAGGGGAGAAGTCCGGCGGAGGGACGTATCCCTCGGGCATGGCCGCGTAGGTGCGGTCCATCAGGCTCTGATAGGCGTCAGTCAGTGTTCGGGGCCAGATTCCGGTCAGGGGAGGGCGCATCCGGGCTTCGGCTGCGAGTGCCGCGTGGTGCGCTGCGGCCTCGGCGGCTGCCTCTTTGATGGTCAGGTCGGTGATCAGGGGGCGGCCGGGAGGCTGCTGCCGGAGGCGATGGGCCAGCCGGAGGGCGCCTGGCGCCATGTGATCCTGCGGACCCGGCCGGTGGTGCGCGAGTCGGCCTGAACCGCCCTCGCGCACCCGGCCGGTGGCCGGCGGACCGGCTCGGTGTGGAGGCGCCGCAGCTCCCAGGGCGGCACGCATGGGGAGCGCTCCCAAAGTCGCGCGGCTCAACCACTGCCCCTGACCTGCCCCTTCGGAATCCGTTTGCCGCATTCCGTCCCGATAGGTTGTCAGGGACACATCGACGCTCCTACAGTCCCCTACGAACCTCGGGTGGGAGCGCTCCCAGTTCACGACGGCTGGGCGCTCCCGATTCCCTGATCGCCCCACCCGGTCATCCCTCCTGGAGAGGCCCCGCATGCGAGCGTCACCGCACGGCCCCAGAACCTCGCGCAGCCTGCTCGGCGCGCTGCTCCTCGCTCTCGCCACCGTGGCGGCCTTCCTGGCCGCTGCTCCGGCGGCCCACGCGGACACCCTGATCTGCGAACAGTACGGCTCGACGACGATCCAGGGCCGCTACGTGGTCCAGAACAACCGCTGGGGCACCAGCGCCCCCCAGTGCGTCACCGCTACCGACAGCGGCTTCAGGGTGACCCAGGCCGACGGCTCCGTCCCCACGAACGGCGCCCCGAAGTCCTATCCCTCGGTCTTCAACGGCTGTCACTACACCAACTGTTCGCCCGGGACGAACCTCCCGGCGCAGGTCAGCGGTATCGCCAGCGCCCCCAGCAGCATCTCCTACGGCTATGTCGGCGACGCCGTGTACAACGCGTCGTACGACATCTGGCTGGACCCCACGCCCAAGAAGGACGGGGTGAGCCGCACCGAGATCATGATCTGGTTCAACAAGGTCGGCCCGATCCAGCCGATCGGCTCGCAGGTCGGCACCGCCTCCGTGGGTGGGCGCACCTGGCAGGTGTGGACGGGCAGCAACGGCTCCAACGACGTCATCTCCTTCGTCGCCCCGTCGGCCGTCGCCGGGTGGAGCTTCGACGTCATGGACTTCGTCCGGAACACCGTCTCCCGCGGCATGGCCCAGAACAACTGGTATCTCACCAGCGTCCAGGCCGGCTTCGAGCCATGGCAGAACGGTGCCGGGCTCGCGGTGAACTCCTTCTCCTCGGCCGTGAACCTCGGGACTCCGGGCACCGGCGATCCGGGTGGGCCCGGGGACCCGGTGACGGCCTGCAAGGTCACCTACGCGACGAACGTCTGGACCGGCGGCTTCACCGCCGACGTCACGGTCGCCAACACCGGTTCGATGCCCGTCGACTCCTGGAAGCTGTCCTTCACCCTGCCCTCCGGGCAACGCGTCACCAACGCGTGGAACGCCACCGTCAGCGGAGCGTCCGGAGCGGTGACGGCGACCGGCCTCGCGCACAGCGCCCGGATAGCGGCCGGAGCCAGCCAGACGTTCGGTTTCCAGGGAACCTACAGCGGCACGTTCTCGCAGCCGTCCGGATTCAGCCTCAACGGCGCCCGCTGCGCCTGAGTCCGGCGCACGACCACGGCCCGCCCTCTCACCGTCCCGCACGTACAGGGCGGGCCCCGCGCTCCCCGCTCGCCTCGCCGCCGAGCCGCCCCGGGCCCACCGCCTCCCCGGTCCGTGCACGGCATCCCCAGATCCCTCGCCCGTCAAGGCGACGCCTTCCCCACAGGGCGAGAGTTCCCTCACCGGACGGTGACAGAAGGAGACAGGCGCAATCGGAAGAAGTCCCCACACAGGCACAGGAGACACCATGGCTCGACGCAAGAGACAACTTGTTTCCCTGGCGGCGGTGTTCGCCACCCTGCTCGGCGGAATCGCCCTGACCCTGCTGGGCCAGGGCAACGCCCAGGCTCACGGCGTGACGATGACTCCGGGCTCGCGTACCTACCTCTGCTGGCTGGACGCCAGGACCAGCACCGGTTCCCTGGACCCGACCAACCCGGCGTGCAAGGCCGCGCTCAGCGAGAGCGGCTCGACGGCGCTGTACAACTGGTTCGCCGTGCTCGACTCCAACGCGGGCGGACGAGGGGCCGGTTACGTCCCGGACGGAAAGCTGTGCAGCGCCGGCGACCGGTCGCCGTACAATTTCACCGGATACAACGCCGCCCGCTCCGACTGGCCCCGGACTCACCTGACGGCCGGCCGGACGATCCAGGTCAAGCACAGCAACTGGGCCGCGCACCCGGGCTCCTTCCGGGTGTACCTGTCCAAGCCCGGCTACTCGCCCAGCACCGAGCTGGGCTGGGACGACCTGGACCTGATCGAGACCGTCACCAACCCGCCCCAGACGGGCTCCCCGGGCACGGACGGCGGCCACTACTACTGGGATCTGGCCCTGCCCTCGGGCCGCTCGGGTGACGCGGTGATGTTCATCCAGTGGGTGCGCTCGGACAGCCAGGAGAACTTCTTCTCCTGCTCCGACGTCGTCTTCGACGGCGGCAACGGCGAGGTCACCGGCATCCGGGGCTCGGGCAGCACCCCGAACCCGACGCCCACGCCGACCCCGGACCCGACCCCCACGCCGACCGACCCGCACAGCGGGTGCATGGCCGTCTACCAGGTGACCAACTACTGGAGCGGTGGATTCCAGGGGTCCGTCGAGGTCATGAACCACGGCACGACGGCGCGTGACGGCTGGGCGGTGAAGTGGACGCCCGGCGCCGGAGCCAAGGTCAGCAGTGTGTGGAACGGCGCGCTGACCTCCGGGTCCGACGGCACGGTCACGGTCAGGAGTCTCGACTACAACCGGTCCATCCCACCGGACGGAAGCGTCACCTTCGGATTCACAGCGACATCGACCGGCAACAACCTCCCGGTCGGCTCGATCGGCTGCGTCAACCCGTAGCCGCTGACGGAGGCAGCGCCGGCTCCCGCCTTCCGGGGGCCGGCGCTGTCGTGCTTCCCTGCTGACAGGCCCACCGTGGCGGCGGCATGCGGGCGGCACAGCCGCTGCCGCCGGTCAACGTGCGTGAAGCTCCTGGTGGACCCCGTACGTGCCTTCCCGAGGGGTGAGGTCGCCGGTTGCGATACTGCGCACGACCTTCGGGTCGCCCGCGGTGAGACTGCCGGGGTGCGCGCGCTCACCGAAGTGGATCTCTCCGCTGAACTCCCAGGTGGTGCGGTCGTCGCTGCGAACCGGAAACGGCGTTGCGCCACCGACACGGGAGCCCTGGATGCACCGGCCTGGCCCTCCGCTCGCTCGGCCCCTGTCTTGAGGGCCTGCGCCTCGGCCGTCGTAGCGTGCCTGGCTCTTGAACTGCACGTCGCAGTCGACGTTCGCGTTCCGTCACTGATCGGAGGCGAAGCCGAGGTCCGCGAGCCGTTCGACGGCCGAGGTCCGCGAGTCGTTCGACGAGAGCACGGGCGCTTCCGGATCCGGAGGCGGGTGACCGACCGGCATGTCCGCTTCCTCTTCGGCTACGCGGGCTCCTTCACCGCCGGGTACCTCGACGCAGTCGGCAGCGGACTCCGCTCCGGCCTGCGGCCCGTCCGCGAGGAGGCCCGCGCGTGAGCGCGTCCGGCGGGGCCACTCGTCTCGAACTCCTCGAAGGGGCGCTGCGCACCCTGGCCGAACAGGGCATCGCCACGACCTCGGCCCGCTCGATCGCGACCGCTGCCGGGGTCAACCAGGCACTGATCTTCTACCACTTCGGTTCCGTCGACGAGCTCCTCGCCGCTGCCCGCGTCCACGGCGCCGAAAGGCGCGTCTCCCGCTTCCGCGAGCGATTCGCCGCCCTGGACTCCCTCACGTCCTCCTGACCTTCGCCCGCGCGATGCACGCCGAGGAACGGGCCGTCGGCCCGGGGGCCGCCCTCGGCCAGCTGCTGGCCGCCGGCCAGACCGCGCCCGCCCTCGCGGCCGCGACCTCCGCCGGGCCGGCCCGTGCTGCGGCCGCCTCCTACGCTCTCGCCACCGCGGCCGACCCCGACCACACGGTCGAACGCGCCTTCGCCATCCGATTCGACTTCGACAAGGAACAGGATCTCGTGGCCCTGGCTGCCTTGGTCCTCGCCACCGCAGAGAGCACCCGCGCCTACCCGCACAGGCCGGACGCCGCATGGGTCCGGGCGCTGTGGCAGGACCGGACACAGGCCCCCGGAGTCGCCTTGCCGCTGCGATCGGCTGGCTCTGCCTCACCAACGAACCCGTCCCCGACGCCCTGCACACCACGGTCGACGCCCTGGGCACCCAAGAGCGCGCTCGCGCCATGGACACGGTGCCCTGGATGACCGCCGCCGGCTGCGGCGAACCAGGGCTCCTGCGCTGCGTCCACCGCATACTCCACTCGGAAGAGCCCGAACCATGTGACGCCCCCTGGGCCCCACTGCCCTGAACGACGACCGGCATCCCTCGACCAGTCGCTCGTGCACCCGTCCGCCTTCTTATGCATTGCATCTGTCTACTGGGGCAACTGTCGCGCTCAGTCACACGCGGCACCAGGCGCCTCGGATGAACCCGAGCGAGGAACGGGCGGGGCGTACGGCAGAATCACGCTATGACGTCCGTGGGGGTCCTGGCCGAGCTGGAAGCCGGCATGGCAGAACTGTCCACGCCGATGCGGGTCTTCGTAGCGGCGGGGCGGTTCACCGAGCCGGAACCCGACCTGCCGCAGTTGGCAGCCCGAATCCGCATGCTTCTGGCCTCGGCCACGGCGGACGAGGCCTGGCGGCGCTTCCTGCCCAAGTACGCCCCACCGTCTGTTCCGGAGGTCTGCGCCGCTCTGGAAGCGGTGGAGACGCACGCAGCTGCCTCGCTCCTGGCCCAGGTCGCAACCGTCGACCTGGTCTGGCCGAGCCACCGACACCTGCCTGTCGAGACCGCCGAGCGCACGGCGGCCCGGGTGGTCTCCCTGCTCGGACCAGCGGCCACATGGTGGACCAACCACGACAGCGAATGCGGCGCTGTGAATGGACTCACCCCACTGTTCGACAGTCTGCTCGCAGGGACGGATGGCGAGCACTTCACGCTGGCCCTCCAGATCGCCGACGACTGAGCGCCTTGCCCCGCAGGGGCTAACCATCAGTGTCTCTGCGTGCGGGCGGGCCCGGTGTCTCCGCAGACGTCGCCCGCCTGGGGCGGTGACAGCCACGTCCGCAAGCTTGTGACTTCACGGGGCTTCGCCGAACTGTGGTTCGCCCGCGAAGCCGCCGAAGCTGCCGGGGGTGAGGCGATGCGGCGGCGGGCCTTGGCAGCACAGTGTCGAACAGTTTCGAGGATTGCCGGCACAGGTTACACAGGACGAACCCGGAGTCGGTCGGCCCGAGCTGGCTGAACAGTTCCCCGTCATCGTCTCGTTGACCGACCTGGGCGAGCAGGGAGATCGCGCCTTGAGGCGGTGGGGGTAAGCAGACCGATTCCTGACAGATGACGGGGCCCGTGTGCGTGGTTGACGTGGGTCGTGTCGGGTGCCGGGTCCGGTCGTTGATCAAGAGACGGGTGCTAATGCCAGACAGGGCAGGCTCCATCCCCGGATACAGGAGTTGACGATGAGCAGGGAAACGCGGAGCAGTGGTGTGCGGGCCGTGGTGCTGGGGGCGGTCGCCGGGGCGGCGCTGCTTCCCTCCGGGACTGCTGAGGCGAACGTCGTCGGGATCGGGAACGCGGCCTTCGGCAACACGTGTGCGAACCAGGGCGGTGCGCGCGCCGAAGGTGCCACGGTTGCCGGGAGCGGCCTGGGCGGTGGTAACCATGCCGGGCTGCCTCTGAGCCTGACGCGCAATCACTGCGGCAACAGCGGAATCATCTGCACGGCTCTGTTCAGGGCCGCATACTGATGCGCACTGCGGGCGGACCGGCGATGGTGGGCCCGGGACGGTGACGGGCGCGGTGGCGGCTGACGTGCCGGTCGGTGAGCGGGCGGTGGCAGAGTTTCTGGCCCTCAGCGGGGAGACGCTGCCCCTGCTGCGGAGGTGGGTGGCCGAGGATCCCGGTTGCGGTCTGGCTCGAGGCCTCCTGACTCTCGCGACATCCGAACGGATGAACGACACGCTCCTCAAGCAACAGTTGGTCACCGCCCACCGAGACGCGCAGAGCGCCGGTGAGCGGGAAGCGAGTCTGGTGTACGGGGTGTACCTGCACACCCACCGCCAGTACCGGCTGACCGCAGATCACCTGGTGGCGCACTTCGAGCGCTGGCCCGCCGACGAGGTCGCGGCACTCATGCTCGACGCCTTCCCCGCCAGCGGAGACGCCGCCTACCGCGCACACGGAGACGCACTGGTGGAACAGCAGGCCACGCTTGCGGGGCCGGACAGCTGGCCGTGGACGAGCTGCCTCGCCTCGGCCAGGGCGGAGCAGGGCAGGGTGCGCGAAGCGCGCCGGCTCGCCGAACAGGCGCTGTCCCTCAACCGCCGCTCAGGAGTGGCCGTGCATGCCCTGGCCCATGCCGAGCACGAACTCGGTGCGGGCCCGGCATCCACCCGGATGCTGGACGAGTGGCTGGCGGACGACTCCCAAGCGGTGCAGTCGGGGCATCTGAACTGGCACGCCGCTCTGCAGTCCATCGCCTGCGGAGACTTCGCTGATGCCCGCCACCGGGCCGATTCGGCGTTGCGGCGTGAGGACGTGGGCATGCGGGCGGCGACGAACTGGCGCCTGATGCTCGTCGGACAGGAGCCGGCCGGCCGCAGCGACCCGGATCACGTAGGGGAGCTGCTGGAAGCGCCGGGGGGATGGCGGAAGTCTTCCACACCTTCAACCTGGCCCTGGCCCTCGCCGTGGAGGCCGCGACCGAGGACCTGGAACAACTGGCCGGCCGGGCTGCCGCCGACCCGCGCCCCGACTATCACGAGGTCCTGGCCCCCGTCCTCCGGGCACTGGCCCACCTCACAGCCGGCCGCCCCCGCGCCGCGGCTGACACGCTCGCCGCCCTCGGCGACCAGGCCGAACGCATCGGAGGAGTACGCGTGGAACGAGAGATCATCCAAGACACCCTGGCCCGCGCCCTCATCGAATCCGGATACCCCGCCCGCGCGGCCGCTCTTCTCCACCACCGCACCACCACCCGCCGCCACCACCACTACGAGGACCTCCTTCTGCGGAGCGGTCCAGGCACAGTCCGGTGCCCTGGCGAACCAGCACTTCCGGTCTGACAGGGACCGGCTGCCGGACGCCCGTTTGCGGTGCTGGGGATTTCGCCCGATGTGGGGCTGTATGCCGTCTCCGAAGATGGGCACGTCGGCTGCGGTCATGTCTCGGCGGAGCCGCACGTATGCCCGATCGCATGGAAGCGGCCCAGGAGGAGGACTTCGAGTACGGCCAGTTCGCCGTCGTGGATCAGGCCCCGGAGCAGCTGGGGCGGCCGCGGCAACCAGATCGGGGAAGCGCGGCTGGTACATCGAGCCGCGCCGCGTCTGCAGCACCACTGCCTGTCCGTCTGTGGCTTCTGATCGCGCCGGTCCGACCGCGCAGTCGGGTGATCGGTTCCTGTCCTCCGGCAACGGAAAGGTCAGCCGTTCTGGCTCCGGCGGTGGAGCCCTCGATCCGCCGCGTGGACCGTCAGTGGACGGCGTCGAGCCGGGCTCGCTGATCGTCTGTCAGCTCCAGGTCCACCGCGGCCAGGTTCTCCTCCAGTTGCACCAGGGACGACGCCCCGGCCAGCGGGACGACCGGCAGCTCGCCGCCCATCTGCCAGGCGAGGACGACCTGGTTGACGGTGGCGCCGGTCTCCCGGGCGACGGAACGCAACTCGGCGAGCCGGGCCGGGGTGCCCGGGTGGTCGTAGTCCGGCGGCAGAGGCTTGTCCTCGCGTACGTACGCGCCGGCGAGCAGCGGGGAGTAGGCGACCAGGGTCAGGGCGGGCTCGGCCCGCAGGTAGCCGAGCAGTTCGGGGCCGGCGTGGCCGAGGCTCCCGTCCGGGAAGAGGTCGCTCGGCACGTCGAACCGGGGGCGCAGGTGGCTGTGCTGGTACTGGAGCACCTCGTATCCGGGCAGTCCGGCCGCCGCGGCCAGCGCCCGGGCCCGTTCGACCCGCCACATCGCCTGGTTGCTGACGCCGAGGAGTCCGACCGTGCCCTCCGCGACGAGTGCGCCGAACCCCTCGACGGTCTCCTGCTGCGGTACGGAGTGGTCGTCGATGTGTGCGTACAGCAGGTCCAGTCTGTCGACGCCGAGTCGTTCCCGGCTGGCCTCGGCGGCTTCGCGGATCACCTTGGCCGACAGGCCCTCCGGGTTGTCGACGAAGCCGGTTCCGGGAGCCAGGGGGCGGGCGCCGAGCTTGGTGGCGATGACGATCTCGTCACCGACGCCCCGGCTGCGCCGCCACCGGCCGAGGACGGTCTCGCTGTGGCCGCCCTGTCCCCCGTCGGTCCAGAAGGCGTAGTTGTCGGACGTGTCGACGAAGTTCCCGCCCGCTTCGGCGTAGCGGTCGAGAAGGTCGAAAGAGGTCTTCTCGTCGGTGAGCGAACCGAACAGCATCGCGCCGAGCGCGAGCACGCTCACCTCGCGCCGGTGGGCGGGGTCGGTGCCTATGGTGCGGTACTTCATGGTGTTCTTCCTCCCCTTCGGCCCGGTCGTCCGGGCTCGAAGGTGAGTCTGCATTTTGAAGTGCACTCCAGGTCAAGCGTTGCCGGGGCGTCCCAGGGACGGAATCCCCGGGGCGCCCGTCGACGGATGTCGGCCTGCCGCCGCCGATTGCCTGGCAGGTGTCAGGTGCTGAAGGCACGGTAGGTGCCGGTGGTGAGGCCGGAGAAGGTGATGAGCTGTCGGGGCTTGAGACCGGTGAACGCGGTGTGCACGGCGATGCCGACTGCCACTGCGTACGCCATCGTCCGCGGGACAAGGAGCGCTGGGGCAGGGCGACCTCCGCCGCGATGGCGGCGGCCGAGGCCAGACGCCAGAGGCGGATGTCCCGTGCGGTGAGGTTGCCGGTGAAGGTGGCGGACGAAACCGGGGACGGCGTGCTGGCGGCGGTGGGGCAGTCGGTCCTTGACCTGGACGTGGACGTGAATCCACTGGGTGAGGCAGAGTCCGGTCCGGAACTGGGGCGAGCGGAGTTCTGCCAGGCGCTGTTCCAGTAGAGGTCGGCGGTGCTGGGCTGGTGCTCGATGTGGAGGCCGGAGCGGAGGTCGCCGGTCAGCAGGAGGCAGGTGCCGGTCAGCAGGGTGAAGCGCACCGCGTTCGGGCTCTTGAGGTACAGGAGTTCCATGGCGGCGCCTGTCAGGACCAGGACCAGGACGAGGACGAGGACGAGGGACAGCCGGGGCATGCGGCATGCGGCATGCCGCATGCGGCAAGGGTGACGGCGGCGGCTGTACGGATGATCAGTGCGGGCCGGTAGGGGCGGGCCAGGATGCGAGCCCGGGTGGCGCCGAAGCGCTGTTCTGCACGGTGGGTGCTGAGCGAGTCGGGGGGGGGAAGCAATCCCAGCCGCCGTGACCGCAGGACGGGCGAAGCGCGAGGTGGCGGGGAGGAGCAGGTAGCGACGAGGGCGCCGAGGCCGGCCAGACCGCCGAGGATTGCCGGGTGGGCACCCATGGCGGTAGCGAGACGGGTGGTCGGGTCGTCACGAGCTGGCCACCCGGGCCCAGGACGCGGCCCAGCTCGGCCACCGCCTGGTCGCGGTCCCTCGCACGGCCGAGAGCGCCGATGCAGACGATGCCGTGGGTGGCGGAGGTGGGCAAGGCGGTGTTCTGCAAGTCGGCGACGCGGAAGGTGGCGCGGGTGTGGGCACTGGCGAGGAAATGGGCGGCGCGGGGCGGCCTGGTCGACAGCGACCGGGGAGAGGCCGAAGCCGTCCAGGCGCAGGGCCAGGGCACGGGCCGGCCGGAGGCCGATGCCCCGGTTCCGCAGCCGGCGTCGACGAGGAGCTGCCCCGGTCGCATGCTCAGCCGCTCGGTGATGAGCCCCGGCAGGGGCCAGTCGCGGCAGCTCGAAGCGCCGATCTCCACCGGGCAGTCGGCGCCCGTCTCCGCGGCGTACATCCGGGCGACGAGATCGGCGCGGGAGCGGGCGGTGTGGAAGGCGTCGCACTGGGCGGAACCCGGCAGCGCGGGCACGAGGCGTGCGCGGCGCTTGGCCGGGCAAAGCTTCCCAGGGAACCGTTCCGGCGCGGTTTCTCGAGCAGCCGCCGAACGGAACAATCAGGCGTCAGCAGGGAAAAGCGCGAGGAGACGCTCCCGCTGGCGGGTTCCGAGCCCTTGAACGCGACGGGTCTCCGAGATGCCGAACTCGTTGAGGATCTGGCCGGCACGAATCTTTCCGATGCCAGGCAGTGCCTCCAGGAGGCGGCGCACGGGAGTCCTGGCAACGACAGGATCGTCCCGTCGCAGGACGTCCTGCAGCGTTACCTCGCCGTTCTTGATGTCGACGAGGAGATCGGCGCGCTCTTGTCTCATAGCGAGAGCCTTCTTCAGCGCACTGTTTCGGGCCTCGGCTGTCAGGTTGGGCAGAGTCATGAACATCGCTCCTGTTCATCTCGTGTCCGGACGCGGAATCAGCGTCGACACGTCCTTGGTCTGGTGCTTTGACTAGTGCCCTCGCGGGGCGGCCGTATGACTAGGTGGCCGTTTTCCATCATCAGCGGCTACCGGGTGTCCGCCCGGCGTGGGGTCTCCGGTGAGGGGAGGCGGTGTCTGTCAAGGGCGTTGCCTCACTCCGTATCGGTAGCATCAGCTGCCAGAGGATTTTCAGCCACAACGAGAGGCCGGGATTGCATGTCCAAAACCCCTGATACGTCCACCATCAGTGCGGATTACGCCCAAAGGATCACTGATGATCTTTCAACGAACCGGCGTGAGCAGGAGCGGGTACGCACTGAGCTGACCCGACTGCAGGGCGAGCTCCTCCAACTGGAGGAGGGTGAACAGGTTCTGGTCAAGATGCAGGAAGTCCTGGGTGACAGCGGTAAGCCAGCTGCCCGTCAGGGCAAGGGCCGCACGACAGCGTCCGTTCCCACTGCCCGTCGCCCTCGGAGCAAAACGACGCCGCAGAAGCGGAGTCGGACGTCCAAGCCTCAGACCCCCACTGATACGGAGGCTCCCGCAAGCGGGGCCACAAGGGCGAAGGGATCCAGCGAGCCGACGTGGCGTGAGCTGGTCACCGCATACCTGAACGATCAGCGAGAACCGAAGTCCGCAGCTGAAGTGACCGCGGCCCTGACCGAATCGAACCCTCAGCGCAGGACCCAGGTCACGGTGGTACGCAACACCCTCGAGCAAGGTGTCGCCCACGGGCTGTTGGAGCGCTCCAAGCAAGGACGCTCCGTCTACTACAGCCCCGTCTCGACGCCCACTGCAGCCACCTCAGTGACACCTGCGGAATCGGCCCAGTAAGCCCGGCTTCGAGATCTGGCAGGGCGTACCCATCGCGCGCGAACCGCCCGTGCAGGGCTCGTTCCGACCCGCGATCGGTGCAGGGAGTCAGCTGCCTCGGTACGCCCGGTGACGGGCTCTCCCGCGATTGGTGTTGAGGCGCATTGGCCTAGGGTTGGGCTGGCGGGTGATTCAGCAGGTCACCAGCAACCTCCGTGCCGGCACCCTCGTCCTGCTCGCCCTCCCCGTACCCGACCTCGGCCTGCGCCTCGTGTGGCGCAAGGACCGTGAGGCCCTGCCCGAACTGCGCGACGTCCTCCATGCGGCCGCCCGCACCTGAACAGCCTCGGTGAGTGTTCTCGAAACGTGGCCGTGGTGGTTCTGGTGCCGGTGCAGTAGGAAGCGAGGAACTGGGATTCAGGGGCGTCCCGCGGCGCGCTTCGAGATGTGGGAGTTCCTTCGCGTGTGGAAAGCAGAGCGAGCACCGTCGGAGGGTCCCGAAACTCCATCGAGGAGACCCGTGAGCAGGCGGATCGTGCTGGTGCCGATGCCAAGGAAAGGGAGCACATCCGGGTGGTCGCGCTGTCCCATGCGGAGGACGCGCGTCTCCCTGACGGTTTGCGGAAGCAGCGGGCCAGCTGTCGCTTCAGGCCAACGCCCGCGTGCACGGCGACAGCTCGTGGGACCAGGCGCGAATGGCCACGCCCCTGATACCCCGTCATGAGCACGCCCGGGGGGGGTGATGAGCAGCTCCGGCGCGAGCGGAGCGCCGTCGGCGCCGGCGCCGGCGCTCCGCTCGCGGGGTGAGATGTGCTGACGGGAGATCAGGTCGACTCGCGCACGACGAGTTCGTTCGGCATGATCACCGGCACTGTGGGGCCGCCGTCGATCAGGCCGAGGAGCAGGTGGACCGCGGCGGTCGCCTGGTCGGCCATCGGGCTGCGCACCGAGGTGAGCGCGGGGCTGGTGTAGGACGCGGCTTCTATGTCGTCGAAGCCGATGACCGCCACGTCTTCGGGGACACGTCGGCCCGCCTGATGGAGGGTGCGCAGGGCCCCGATCGCCATCAGGTCGTTGGCTGCGAACACCGCATCGAGGTCGGGATCGTCCTCCAGGAGCTGTCGCATGGCTTCGGCGCCGGAGGCTCTGGTGAAGTCGCCCAGGGCCACGATGGAGCGACGGCCGGTGTCACGCAGCGTCTGACGGTAGCCATCGAGACGCTCACGCGCCTCGTACAGTTCGAGCGGCCCGGTGATGGTGGCGATCCGGCGCCGGCCGCGCTCCAGGAGATGACGCACGGCCAGCGCCGCTCCACCGGCGTTGTCCAGCGCCACGTACGGGACGTCCTGTGCGGAGGTGCGGTTGAAGGACACGACAGGCAGGCCCTGCCGGGCCAGTGCGGCCGGCAGCGGATCCGTGCCGTGCAGGGCGACCAGGAGCACGCCGTCCACATGCCCGCCGGCGATGTACTGCACGACTCTGGTCCGGCTCCGGTCCGATTCCGCGAGCATGAGCACGAGCCGTTTGCCCGCCGTCTCGAGCTCTCTGCTGACGGCGCGGACCACGGCGGAGAAGAGGGGATCGTCGGATACGACTCCTTGAGGCGGGTCGGAGACCACCACGGCGAGGGTGTCCGTGCGGCGCGTGACGAGATTGCGTGCCGCACCGTTGGGCACGTAGCCCAATTCGTTCACGGCGCGCATGACGACGTCTCGGATCTGCGGGGCGACAGTCGTCTCACCGTTGATGACCCGGGAGACACTCGATTTGGACACGCCCGCTCGGGCGGCCACCACATCGAGAGTGGGGCGTTTCATACCTGTCCGTCCCCTGTGCGGCCGCCCAGGTCCGTGCGCGGGGCGGGTTTTCTCATCAGGGCGACCTCCGGCTCTGCGTCATGGCGATGCGAGCAGCGTATCCGCAGGCCGGGGCGACATGAGCGTGCTCGGAAAGGCGTCTCCCTCAGCGCCGTCCCCGGGGCTGTCGGCGCGCCGCGTAGGCCATGAGAGACCGCTCCCTCCATACGTCAGAGCTGTTACGTCCCTGTTTTATCGAGGTGAAAGAGCTCTTGACAGCCTTCACCAGCCCCTCCATCCTCCCTCTCAGGGAGCGCTCCCTGACCTCCCCCACATGAGGAGTCGCCCATGCAAGCGCCGCTGCGTCGCTTCAGCTTATTTCTGGCCCTCGCGGCCGCACTGCTCGGTTTCATCGCTCTCCCCACCCCTTCCGCGCAGGCGGCGGAGGTGCTGCTCTCTCAGGGAAGGCCCGCCACCTCCTCGAGTACCGAGGGACCCTTCAACGCTCGGAGCGCCGTCGACGGCGACCCCGGGACGCGCTGGTCCAGCGCCTTCGCCGACCCGCAGTGGATTCAGGTCGACCTCGGGACAAGTGCCGGGATCAGCCGAGTCGTCCTCAGCTGGGAAGCCGCGTACGGCACGGCGTTCAGGATCGAGGTGTCGAGCGACGCGGAGAAGTGGACCGTCGTCCACCAGACGGCCACGGGCACGGGCGGCACCCAGAGCCTGGCCGTCTCCGGCACCGGCCGATATGTGCGCATGTACGGAACGCAGCGCGCCACTTCTTACGGCTACTCGCTGTGGGAGTTCCAGGTGTACGGCACCGCCGGTGGTCCCGGCGGTGACGCCGCCAAGCTGCTCTCCTACGGCAGGCCGGGCGCGGCTTCCTCATCCCAGAGTGACCAGAACTGCTGGGAATGCACGCCGGCCAGGGCTTTCGACCGGGATCCGGCCTCCCGCTGGTCCACAAGCTCCACCACGGGATGGACCGATCCAGGCTGGATCTCCGTCGACCTCGGGGCGACGGCGCAGATCGACAAGGTCGTCCTGCAGTGGGATCCCGCCTACGCCAAGTCCTTCCAGATCCAGGTCTCGTCGAACGGAGCCGACTGGACGCCGATCTACTCGACGACGTCCGGCACGGGCTTCAAGCAGACACTGGCCGTCTCCGGCACCGGCCGCTATGTGCGCATGTACGGGACCCAGCGCGCCACCCCGTACGGCTACTCGCTCTGGGAGTTCCAGGTGTACGGCACCGGTGGCGCTCCGATCCAGGCTCCGCCCTTGCCGAGTGACCCTGCGAACCCGCCGCGGCTGGTGTGGAGCGACGAGTTCGACGGCGTCGCGGGCAGCAGACCCGACTCCTCGAAGTGGAGGGCCGACCCGGGCACCGGGCCGAACAACGAGCTGGAGAACTACACCGACCACCGCAACGCCGCGCTGGACGGGGCCGGACACCTGGTGATGGAAGCACGCAAGGAGGTCACGGCCGGATCGTCGTGCCCACGTGACCCGCTGAGCGGCAGCACCACATGCCAGTACACCTCGGCGCGGATGAACACCGGCGCGACGTTCCAGTTCACCTACGGGCGCGTCGAAGCACGCATCAAGGTACCCAAGGGCAACGGTCTGTGGCCCGCCTTCTGGATGATGGGCGGCGACTTCCTGACGGGCCGGCCGTGGCCGTACAACGGCGAGATCGACATCATGGAAATCCTCGGCAAGGACGTGAAGACCGCGTACTCGACCGTCCACGCGCCCGCCTACAACGGCGGGGGTGGAATCGGCGCGCCGTACACACTGCCCGGGAACGCCGATTTCTCCGACGACTTCCACACCTGGGTCGCCGACTGGAACAGCAAGGGCATCACCTACAGCCTGGACGGCCGGACCGTTCTGACTCTCGACAAGGAGCAGGTTGAGCAGACACGCGGACCGTGGATCTTCGACCACCCTCACTACCTGATCCTCAACCTGGCGGTCGGAGGCGACTGGCCGGGCCCGACAGACGCCGGCACCCCCTTCCCCGCCAAGATGCTCGTCGACCACGTGCGCGTCTACCAGTAACCCCTGGCCGCCCGGTGCCCGCGAGGTCCCGGGCGGCCCGCCCGCCCCCTGTGGGCGGCTCCCCGAGACACCCGGACTCCCCCGCGGGCGCACACCGCTGTCCGCCTTCTGCTCTCCCCTCGCCGCACTTCGGCGAGCAGACCCGTCGCCCCTGATGCCCGTAAGGAAGTGAAATGCGCAGATATCCCGTCCATCTGTACACACTGTTGGCGAGCACGCTGGCGGTCGTGCTGGCCGCCGCCCTCAGCTTGACCGTATCGACCCAGCAGGCCCAGGCCGCGACGGTCACCGTCCAGGCCGAGTCCTACGCAGCCCAGTCGGGTGTCGTGTCGGAGACGACCGGGGACATCGGGGGCGGCCAGAACGCCGCGTTCCTCGCCGCCGGCGACTGGATGCGCTTCGACAACGTCGACCTCGGCGCAGCCGGCCGGCTGACGGTGTCGGCCCGGATCGCGTCCGCCGTCGGCGCGGGCACGGTGGAATTCCGCACCGGCAGCCTGACCGGACCACTGCTCGCCGTCATACCGGTCTCCCCGACCGGCGGTTGGCAGACCTGGGCGACCCAGGCCACCGACGTCACCACCCATCCCACCGGCCCACAGACGGTGTTCACCGTGCTCCGCAGCACCGCCACCGGTGACTTCGTCAACATCAACTGGTTCTCCTTCGTCGGCGCGGGCGACAGCCCGGCAGCCGGATGGGTCCCCATCGACCAGGCCAAGTGGGACGCCCAGTTGGCGCAGTTCCGTGCGATGACGCCCGCCGCGGTGCCCGCCGGCATCGTCCGGGTCCCGGAGTTCAACGCCACCTGCTCCTACAGCCACTCCAAGCCGGACGACCCCATCGTCCTGCCGGGCCTGCCCGGCGCGTCCCACATGCACAGCTTCTTCGGCAACAAGAGCACCGACGCGTTCTCCACACCCCAGTCGCTGCTGACCAACACACCCACCAGTTGCACCCCTGCCAACGACCTCTCGGCGTACTGGATCCCGACGCTGTACGAAGGCGACAAGGCCGTCGAGGCCGAGGGCATGATCGTGTACTACGGTTCCCGGCTCGTCGACCCCTCGGCGACCGTGCCCTTCCCACAGGGGTTCCGCATGATCGCGGGCAACGCCAAGACCCAGACGCCCACCCCGGCCGGCTCGCCGGGCCAGTACTGGTGCGCGGGCGAGGGCGGTGAGATCGGCCGCAGCGCCGACGGCAACTGGCCCCGCTGCGCCCCGCAGGCTCATCTCACCCACCAACTCGTCTTCCCCGACTGCTGGGACGGCAAGAACCTCGACAGTCCCGACCACAAGTCGCACGTGGCGACCACCTACGACGGCAAGTGCAGCGGCGCCTACCCTGTCGCCATCCCCAACCTCTCCTTCGTCGTCAGCTATCCGACCAGCGGCAGCGCCGCGGGTTTCCGGCTGGCCTCGGGCATGGCATCGTCCATCCACGGCGACTTCTTCAACGCCTGGGACAACGCCGGTCTCGGGCACCGCGTGAAGGACTGCATCACCCAGAAGGCCAAGTGCAACTCCGCCGGCACGTTCTGACCCTGTGGTCGGCATGCGCCATGCTGGTGGCGCTGCCGGCCGTCGGCTGCACCTCGCAGCCGACGGCCGGCGCGTCGCCGGGACCGGCCTTCAACACCACCGACACCGCTTGGATCCTGTTGATGATCCCCATGGCCGAGCGTGCACGACTCCTGACCGATCTGGCTCCCTCCCGCACGGCGGACCCGAGCCTGGCCGAGCTGGCGGCGAAGACGGGATCGACACTGCGCGGAGACCTCCGCAGACTGCGCGCGGTGCTGCGTCTCGCAGGCGTCCCCGACACCCGCCCCCACGACGGGCACGACATGCCGGGCATGGTGAGTCTCGGCACCCTCGAGAAGGCGGCAGCCACGAACGGCCAGGCGTTCGACCGGATTCTCACCGACGCGCTGCGTGCAGGCTTCACGCAGTACCGGTTGCTCTGCGCCGGCGAACAGGCCCATGGCCAGGCCGACGAGGCGACGGAACTGGCCGCAGCCATCGCGAGGAGGACGGCCGAGCAGGCCTCCCGGCTGGAAAAGCTGCGAGCAGCACAGCCTGCCGGACGCGCACGCCGGGGTGGAATCCGGACGGCTGGTCACCTCATCACAACACAAGCGTCCCTGACGCGGCGCTAGCCGAGGTCCAGAACCTCATCGTCCGCGTGTGTGCCGAACTCGGCTACGCGCACCTCCGCGATGCGCTCGTACCGGCTGATCCGGTCGGTCCACTCCGCGTCCACGCCGAACGCCACCTGCGCGAAGCCCACCCGCCCGACAGCCTCGGTCAGGCCCGGATCGCCAGGGGCCAGCAGCCGCACCGGCTCATCGAGCGCCACGGTGTGGGGCGGTACGAAGTACCCCTCCGGCAGGACGGTGCGCGCATGGACGAGCGCGCCGACAGCGACAACCGAGCCGGCCCCCAGCCGTGCGCACTGCAGGACCGTGGCCGCGGTCGCCACATAGACGCATCTGCCGACCTCGCAGCCCAGCAGCGTGGCGTGCGGCCCCACGAAAACGTGGTCGCCGACAATCACCGGCTGATCGCCGGCGATCGCGGACCCGCGCAACACCGCGTTCTCGCAGATCACCGCCGCCTCCCCGACCTCGATCCGGGCCCCCTCGGCATCGAGCACCGCGCCGTACATCACCCGCGCCCTCGGCCCCACGTGGACATCACCGACGAGCGTGGCTGTCGGGGCGACATAGGCGGTGGGATGGACCTGCGGTTCATGCCCACGGTGACGGATGCGGATTCCCTGCGCTTCAGCGGTCATGAGCGGATTCTCGCCCGACCGACCAGGAACGTGCTGGCGGATTTCCGACATCGCGTTCGCTGGACCATGTGTCATCCGCGATCCGGGGTCTGTTCGAAAACTCGGGCGACGCAGTAGCTCGGGCCCGGTGATCGCGGGTCCGCGGGGCCTGCGGTTGCAGGCAAAATGGTCCGTGGAGGTAAGGAAGGGGGCCGGGCATGGACACCAGGGGGACAGCGCGGCTGCTGCTCCGCAACGGTGGTGAGGCTGCGCTCGAGCTGACCGTGGAGCCCTGGGCGCAAACGCAACGGATTCCGCCGAAGCAGACGTGGGCGGTTGTCACCCACTTGCCCGCAGCGGATGGATCATGGTCAGGGACGCTGCGCGGGGACGAGCCGTTCCAGGTCGACCATCGGCCCGCATCGGTCACGGTGTGGGTCAACGGCGACTGCTTCCACCTCAGCGACAGGGACGGGAACTTGGTCGACTCGGCCGACTGGCACTGCCCTGTTCAGGGTTCTGACTTCTGACCTGATCAGGAGTCGCGCCCGTGCGGTGTGGACTCATGGGCGAGCCGTCGGCTCGTGAGGTCGACCATCGCGTCCTTGATCATGGCGTCGGAGCGGTGGGGGGTGACTCTCGTAGTCGCGGGCGAGGCGGCGGTGCACGAGCCGGCGGAAGGTCCGCTCGACAACCCAGCCTCGCGAAATCGCCTTGAAGCGGAATCACCTTGAAGCCGAGTCCCACGGATGGCCCGCGGGCCCGGACATCCGCAGCCCTTCGACCAGCGCCCCGCCGTGCCCGATCACCTCGGCTGCCCGCCGCTGCAAGCCGGATCTCCTCGTACGCCGTCGGCCGTGACGTGTTGGGAGTGTCCTCGGCGGAAGCCTCGAACGTGGGGTGCGCCGTGCGGTAGAGACGTCGGGCGTTGGGCGTAGGCATCGAGCCGTTTGAGTCTCCGGTCAACCCTTCAGCGGCCCCTTCGCGGTCTCGGGCAGGACCAGGTAGAAGCAAGCCGATACGAGGCAAAGTCCTGCCACGTACCAGGGAAACCCTCCGGCGTGGCCGGCTTCCTTGAACCAGGTGCCGACATACGGGGCTGTACCGCCGAACAAGGCCACAGTCAGCGAGTAGGGAAAGCCGATCCCTGCGGCCCGTACGCGTGCGGGAAAGATCTCGGCGTTCACGGCCGCTGCCACGGAGGTGTAGCCGGTGAGCAGGACCATCCCCGCACACTGCACCAGAAGCAGGGAGGCGAAAGCGTCGGTGACCGAGTCGAGCAGGGGAACGACGAGCGCCGCGAATCCGAGCGCGAAGAAGAGCAGGAGCGGCTTACGGCCGATCCGGTCGGACAGCATGCCGCCCAGGGGCTGGAGCAGCGCGAAGAAGGCGAGGGAGATGGTACTGACGACCAGCGCGTCTCCCTTGTCGAAGTTCGCGTTCACCTGGGCGTAGGTGGGCAGGTAAGTCGTCCACGTGTAGTAGGCGATGGTGCCGCCCGCAGTGATGCCGCAGATCAGGAGAGACTCGCGGGGATGGCATCGCAGGGCCTCGAAGAGACCGGGGCGGGGGCCGGACCTCTGTTCCGCGGGACGGGTCTCGTGGGCTCCTCTGCGGATCCAGAGGCCGACGAGGCTGAAGAGCGCGCCGATCAGGAAGGGAACGCGCCAGCCCCATTCGTTCATCCGGTCGTTGGTGAGGAGAAGCACGAGAAGCGCGGCGACGCCGGATGCGATGAGCTGGCCGATGGTGGTGGAGACGTACTGGAAGCTGGAGAAGAGTCCGCGCCTTCCAGGACCGGCCGATTCGACGAGGAAGGTCGTCGAGGCGGCGAACTCGCCGCCCACCGAAAGCCCCTGTACCAGCCGTGCGATGACAAGAACGACAGGAGCGAGGACGCCGACGGCATGGTAAGTGGGGGTCAGGGCGACGAGAAGGCTGCCGGCACCCATCAGCAGGATGGTCGCGGTGAGGGCAGCGCGCCGGCCATGGCGGTCGGCTACGGCTCCCATGAGCAGGCCGCCGATGGGCCGCATGAAGAAGCCGACGGCGAAGACGGCGAAGGTGGCAAGCAGAGGGACCAGGGAGTTGCTCGTGCTTTCCGGAAAGACCTGGTCAGCGATGTAGACGGCGAGGAAGGAGTAGGCGTACCAGTCGTACCATTCGGCCGCGTTGCCGATGGAGGCAGCAGCCAGCTGACGGGCCGACGAGCCTGGTGGCGCCCCTGGGGGCCGGCTGTGACCGTTCGCGACATGATCGGTACTCGTCATGATCCGCTACTCCCCCGACGCAGCGGTCCACTAACCCGACAGTTCGTGGACGACACGAGGACGAAGCACTTCTGGAGTTGGCGGGCGGCCCGTCCCAACGACTCATGAACGAAGTCGCGTTCGCCCTCCATCCCCTCATCGGCAGCGGCCTCACGCCGGTCCGGGTTGGATCTTCCAGCGCCGGAAGGTGTTGTCGTCCGCAGCGCCGTCGACATGCAGATGGACCATCACGCAGAGCGCGAAGAGAAGACAGATCGGGGCAGTCACCGCGTAGAGCAGCCATGCGTATCAGGTGCCGACCGGACCTGTTGCGAGCGGCGCACGTCGTGCACCTGCTGCCGGACGCCGCAGGTGGCGAGTACCAGGAGGACGTGCTGGACGTGCTGCTGGTGGTCCTCGCGGGCTGCCGGGCCTGCTCACGGGCGGCGCCGTCCTGGACCTCGCCCCGACCACGGTCACCTGTCTGCCGCGCACCTCCCGCCGCACCCTGGAGGCGGGTCCCGTCCGTGCTGGATCCGGTCTGCCCGGAACGCGAACGGCTCTCAGCGGACCGGACCCCAGGTTCCGCGGTGCCCGTGGGGGGGGCGTACCCGGAGCGTTGACCGCCGTCCGGGTACGACTCCCGGGCTCAGGCGATCGCGCCGGCGATCTCGGTCGCGCCCGACTCCGTGCCGTCCGCGTACACGACGGTGAAACGGTAGAAGAGCGTGGTCGACTTCGGCTGGTCGGCGTCGTGCCACGACATGAAGCCGGAGATCTCGCCCGTGCCGAGGAGGTCGAACGTCCCTGTCGCCGGGTTCCAGCGGCGGACGTGGAACCCGGTGGCCTCGCTGCCGTTCTCGTTCGTGGTGTCTTCGAGGTACAGGTTGAAGTCTCTCGGCCCGTTGGGGCGGATCCAGGTGAACGGCGAGCCGGTGGCGGGCGGGGCGGTCGGACGGAGGTCCAGCTCGGTGACGCCGGTGACGGTCGCGCCGGTGTCCGGGGTGAGCTGGTTGCCGTACTGGTCGACGCCGACGACGGCGTAGCGCACCTGCTCACCGTCGGCGGGTGTCACGTCGTGCCAGGTCGTGCCGGTGAGCCACGGGCGCTCGTTGGTGCGGTCGCCCACCGGGGTCCAGTCCCATTTCCCGTCGACGGACGTGCCGCGCAGCACCCGGTAGTGGTCGAGGGACGGGTCGCCGCTCGCCTTCCAGGAGACAGTGACACCGTTCGCCTTGGGGACCGTGGTGACGCCCTGGATCGCGGCGGGCGCGGTCGTGTTGCCCGCGACGGTGACCGGGAGGTCGGTGGACGAGGTGCCCGGGTTGCCCTCCCAGTCCTTGGCGACCACCCAGTAGTAGTAGGTGGTGCCGGGCTTCACGGTGTTGTCGACGAACTTGGTGGTGCCCCTCAGCCCTTGGGCGACCTCCCACACCGTGATTCCGGAGGCGCGCGGCTTGAGCGACCGGAAGACCGACCAGCCCGCGAAGTCGGTGCTGGTCCCTTCCGAGGCGTCCCAGGTGACGGTGACGCCGGTCTCGCCCTCCGTGACCCGGGTGCCGAGCGGGGTGTCGACCGGGCCGGTCAGGTCGTCGCTGTAGTACTCGGCGGAGCCCGAGGCCGGGGACTCGTTGCCGTGCGTGTCGACGGCGGTGACGACGTAGTAATAGGTGTCACCGGTCTGCGGCAGCGGTCCGCTGTAGCCGCCGCCCGAGGAAGCCAGGCGGTTGGCGGGGGTGAGGGCGACCGGCAGGGAGGTCGAGCGGTAGACGCGGTACTCGGCGAGGTCGGGCTCGGTGTTGCTGTCCCAGTAGAGCGTGATCCTGGTGGGGTTGCCGATGGCCCAGTTGTCCTCGACGCCCTTCGGGGCGGCGGGGGCGGTGCGGTCGACGGTGGTGATGCCGAGGTCCGCGGTGCCGGAGGAGGTGTTGCCGGCCTTGTCGTAGGCGCGGACCTCGTAGTAGTAGACGTTGCCGTCCTTCGGGACGGTCGTGTCGGTCCACGAGGTCGCCGTCGTGGTCGCGAGCGGCTTCGTGGGGTAGTCGGCGCCCTTCAGCCGGCGGTACACGCGGTACCCGGCGAAGTCCATCTCCTTGTTCGCCGCCCAGCTGACCTTCGTGGACGTGGTCGCCGTGCTGTAGGCGACGGTGGTCCCGGTGGGCACGAGCGGCTTGACCTTGTCGACGGTCGCCGTGGTGCGCGGCGTGTACGCGAACGTGACGTTCGCGGCGCCCGTCCAGTTGACGAAGTCGACGCGGAGACTGTGCTTGCCCGACGGGATGGTCAGGTTGACGGTCTTGGAGACGGTGTCGGCGACGTTCTTCCACAGGTCGACCTTGCGGACGCCGTCGACGTACACACGGATGCCGTCGCGGGAGGACGCGGTGAAGGTGAAGGGCCCGCCGGAGCCGAAGTCTCGGCTCATGGACCAGCGGACGCCGAAGTCGTTGGCGGGCATCCCCTTGTAACCGGGCGCGCCCGTGCCCCAGTTCTGGTCGATCACGGAGTCGCAGTCCGTGCCCTTGGGGGTCCCGGTGAAGGTGGTGTTCGCGTAGAACGTCCGCGTGAAGACGGGCGATGCACAGGTCACGGCGGCGGACGCGGGGGCTGCCGCGGTGAGCAGGCTGCCCGCGGTGGCGAGTACGACGGCGCTCGCGGTGGAGACCGTCGTTCCTCTGGGTCGGTTCATGCGTTCCTTCGGTCTTGATCGTGCGGGGCAGCGTGCGACTGCCTCGGAAGATCAAGACTCTTGACGACCACGCTTGGTTGTAGGCCACAGGGAACCGGCGCTCCGGACCTGCCGACCCCGCGGACGCCCGCCGCACGCAGGTCCACGAACTCGCCCGGGTGACCGACGGCAGGTGACATGCCGCCGATGGCGCAATGGGGCCCCTGGACTGCCTGGCTGGGTCACGCTGTGGGCGTTCGGCCGCTGTCACGTCGGGATCCCGCGGGTGTCCGGTGCGGCAGGTTTCGCCGGACCGCTGTTGCACAAGAGGCGAAGGGCGTCGTGAAGCACTCCGGAATCGACTACGAGGCGGTTTTCCAGGCCTTGCCGGCCGCGGCGGCCCTGCTCACCACCGACCTGGTGTACGCAGACGTCAACGAGGCGTATCTGCGCGCGTCGGGGCGCACCCGTGGCCAGATCGTCGGCCGCTACATGTTCGATGTGTTCCCGGACAACCCCAACGATCCCGCCGCGACCGGCACGCGCAACCTCCAGGCGTCGCTGCTGCGGGTGGCGGCCACCGGGGAGCGCGACGCCATGGCGCTGCAGCGCTACGACGTCGAGGACCCCGACCGGCCCGGCCGGTGGGAGAAGCGGTACTGGAGCCCGGTCAACGCCCCGGTCGTCGACGCGGACGGACGGGTGGCGCTGGTGCTGCACCGGGTGGAGGAGGTCACCGAACTGCTCCGCGCCCGTGGCGGGCGCTCCGGCGGGGACCGGACCAGGGCCCTGGAGGCCGAGCTGTACACCCGCGCCCGGGAGCTCCAGGAGGTCAACGAGCGGCTGCGCCGGGCCCACGCCCGCGAACGCGAGGTCGCCCTGAGCCTGCAGTCCGCGATGCTCCCCGCGCCCGGACCGCTGGGCCGCCACCGTGGCGCTGTGCGCTATCAGCCCTCAGTCGGGTCGCTGAACGTGTGCGGCGACTGGTACGACCTGGCCGAACTGTCCGGCGGCTGCTTCGCCGTCGCGGTGGGCGACGTCGTCGGCCACGGCCTCACCGCGGCGGGCGTCATGGGTCAGCTCCGCAGTGCGCTCAGCGCAGCCGTCCGGGTGGCCGACGGCCCCGCGGCGGCGCTCGACGCACTCGGCCTCTACGCCCGCTCGGTGGAGGGCGCCGAGTCCACCACCGCTCTGCAGACGGTGATCGACTGTGACCGCCGCACCGTGACCTACAGCAGCGCCGGCCACCCCCCGCCCGTCCTGCTGCACGCCGACGGGACAGTCGAGTTCCTCGACCGGGCCACCGACCCGCCGCTCGGCGCCCGCTTCGAGCACGTTCCGAGAATCCAGGCCGAAGCGGCCTTCTCCGAGGGCGCAACTCTCGTTCTCTACACCGACGGCCTCATCGAACGCCGCTACGAGGACATCGACACCGGTCTGAACCGGCTCGCCGACTGCCTCGGCCGTCACGGACAGGCGGATGCGGACACCCTGGCGGACACCCTGCTGGCGGAACTGATCCCCCAGGGTGGCAACACGGACGACACCGCGCTGGTCGTCGTCCGCCTGTGACCGAGCCGCGCGGCAGCGTCCCGGACCCGCCCGCACACGCCGTGACGTGCCCTCGCACGACAGGCTTCGGGCGAGGCCCTCGTCATTCGTCAGCAGTTGCCCGTCGACCCACTGCCCCGACGACGACTGCGCCGAGCAAGGTGCCGAGTACGGCGTGACGGTAGCCGACATGATGTCCCTCCGGGCTGGATGCTCGGGCGGTGTCAGGGCCGGTGTGTGCTGTTCGCCGCGAGGAGCACACGGGCTTCGGCGGTAGCTGCCTCGCTGGTGAGGTGTCGCGCGTCGCCCTGGGCGCCGTCCTTGTCCTCGGCGGACCAGCGCCACGTTTCGGCAGTCCGTGCCGAAGCCTCCGTCGGTCACTCTGAGCCGTCAGCCCTCACGCACGGACACCACGTCGTAGACGAGGGCGGAGCTCTCCTCCGGCCCACGGCAGGTCAGCCGAAGCTGCGGCGTGCGCCGGGCCCGAACCACTACGTCAAGCGCTCTTCCGTGCGACGGCCCTCCGCTGACCTTGACGTTCCACGCGTCCTTGCCGCGAACCGTGCCGACGACGGTGTAGTCGTGTTGACCTGCGGGACCGAAGCGCTTGAGCACCGCCACCACCGCTGCCTGCTGCGGCGGGTACAGGGTCGTGAAGCCTCGAAGGTGATCAGCACGGATACGGCCGGCCAGATGCTCCTCCACCACCGTCAGCGAAGAGGCGGCGTCGAGACCGCCGTAGTAGACCCCATCAGGTACGACGATGACGTTGGCAGCGAACCTGTCCCCACCCACATGCGTACACTCCCACACCAGGTCGGGCCAGCGCTCGCTGAGGACCCGGGCCACGGGCCGCCCGCGCACAGCACAACAGGCATCGTGCAGGCCATGGGCGCAGACGAGGACGACGGGTGGTCCGTCCCGCTCCCCCGGGGATTGCAGAGCGTTCATGATCTGGGCCAGGTCCTGGTCCAGTCGCCAACTGCCCCACTGCTGCCGCAGGGCACCGGAGTCGTCGTGGCGCAGCACCGCCCAGCGGCCACTTCCGTCGGGGCGGCGGCGGCCGGGACGCCTGACCAGAAGCACTCGGGCCCGGCTCGCCTGGGCCGCCGAGAACACGAGCGCCTTGATCTCAGGGTCGAGGTCGAGGCCGTCGAAGCCGTTGACCGGCCAACCGCGCCTGTATTCGATGAGTACCCAGACACGACCGTACGGAGCTGTTCCCCCGAACGCATCGCCTCGTGCGCGGGCGGCGTCGGCGCAGAAGAATCGCGCTCCCTCGGTCACCGGTTGCCGGGCAGCAGCACCCCGGCGCGCAGCAGCCGCCCGGCGAGGGGGAGCCCGAGTTCACCGGCCGTGCGAACGTGGCCGTCGAGCAGTCGAGTCACGGATTCGAGGTCGGATTCCGGCAGGTCGACGTAGCCCACCCGGGTGAACAGCCGTGTCCCTGCCAGCCGTGCCTCCAGCGCCTCCCGCAGCCGTACCGGTGACGTCGGGCGCAGGCCGTTCACGGCGGACAGCTGGGCCAGGGGTCCCAGCGGTGCGGGGCGGCCCTGGGCCCGTCGGGCGCGCTCGAACGACGGAGCGGGGTCGGCCTCCGCCAGGGCAGCCAGCAGACGCTCACGGATCAGTTCCCGCTCGCCTTGTGGGCCGCTGCGCCCCAGGGGCAGGGAACGGCGCATCGGCGCGTCTTCGCGCAGCGAAGCAAGGGCGGCCCGGGTCATTTCCTCGGCCAAGGCGTAGCGGGTCCAGGTGTGGACGCCGAGGGTCAGGTGAATCGACACCTCTCCCCGCGCCTGTGCGGAGTGCAGCCAGCCACGCGGCAGGTAGAGCACATCACCAGGGCCGAGCACCGTGTCCAGATGAGGCTTGTCGTGTGCTGCCTTGTCGGCAACGGCCGATCGGTGATCAGTCCATGGTTGATCACGCAACGGGTCGGGCAGCACGGGCTCATGGATGGTCCACCGCTTCGTCCCTTCGATCTGGAGGACGAAGACGTCGTGGACGTCGTAGTGGGCGTCGAATCCGCGGTTCTGCGGAGGCGTCACATAGGCGTTGGCCTGCACAGGATGGCCCAGTTCCGTGCTGAGATCGGATACGAGGTCCGCAACTGGTTCCCAGGTGCGGTGAAGGGCCTGAAGAACGAGCGTGGCCCCGTCGGCGAAGGCGCGCCACAGAGCGGTGTCATCGAGTTGGTCGGCGATGGTGGCACCGACTCCTGCGGGCGCGGTGAACGACGACGGGGGGTGTGTCGAGCCGCCCTTGGCCACACGCAGGAAAGGAGTGCGCAAGCCACGACGAGAGATCAACTCGTCCACGGCGGAGGGAGAGAACACGTCCGAGAAATCACTCGCACCCCGGGTGAGCGCCGTGGTCCGCGCCCAGACATCACGGGCGAACTCCTCCCGGCTCAGCTCGGTCAGGCGGGATTCCAGGACGCCGACGCCCCGCTCGGCGCCGACGTCCTGGATGTGGGTCCGGAGCACGCTCAAGAGCCGCTGCCGGCGCCGCCATCGGCTCCGCCGTCGTGGACACCGGGAGTACCAGCCGCACCGCCGTCCGCAGGACCCTCGGCCCCGCCATCGGCCCCACCGTCAGCGCCGCCGTCGGCACCTCCGTCGGCGCCGCCATCGGCTCCGCCGTCGTGGACACCGGGAGTACCAGCCGCACCGCCGTCCGCGGGACCCTCAGCACCCCCGTCGGCGCCGCCGTCGTGGACACCCGGAGCGCCGTCCGCACCGCCGTCCGCAGGACCTTCGTTCTCGTTCGCGTCGTGCTCGGGGTGGGCCATCGTTCCTCCTGTGGTCGCGCCGTGCAGCAAGGTTTCCGGTATGCGGAAGCCAGATCGCCATAAATACACATTCGAGCCGATATGAACCTCGACCACCGTATCCCCGTAGCCGGGAAACCTCGATTCGTGGCCGGCATGCTCGTCGTGCCCGCGGACATCACTGCCCGGGACCGGGCGCACGTGGTCGGCGATGTCGATGCCCTGGGAGCTGGTGAGTAGGGGTCTGCAACGGAGCGGTGTTGGTCGGACGTGGACCGGTTGCTCCTCGCCGTGACCGCCACCAGGGACCTCTCGGCACTGAGGTCGCAGGCGTGGGCCATGCGCAGCTCGGCAGTCCAGTCATAGGCGCCGGCCGGCGGGGAGCGTCATCGAAGCGTGCGGTATCCCCCGCTTCCCTGGCGGCTGACCGGCCAGGGCGGTGGTGTCAGCGGCCGTCGCGGCGCCACCCGTATCGCCACATCGATGCGCGTTCCGGTCAGCCGGTGCCCACCGGTACGGCCGCCCGCTCGGCGATCATGCGGAGGATCTCCTGCTGGTGCGCGACGAGGTAGAAGTGGCCGCCTCCGAAGACGCGGAACTCGAAGGCCTGTTCCGTGTGCCGTGACCAGGCCCGTGCCTCGTCGAGGGAGACCTTGGGGTCGTTGTCGCCCACGAGGCTCCACACCGGGCAGTGCAGCGGCGGGCCCGGCTCGTAGACGTAGGTCTCGGCGGCGCGGTAGTCGGCGCGGATCGCCGGGAGGGCCATGCGGATCAGTTCAGGGTCGTCGAGGATGGCCGAGTCGGTACCGCTCAGAAGCCTCATCTCCTCGACGATGCCGTCGTCGTCCCGCAGGTGAACGGTCTCCGTGCGCGGCGCGGCGGGGGCCCGGCGCGCGGAGGCGAACAGGGCGTGCGGCACGACGCCGTGGTCGCGCTCGAGGCGACGCGCGACCTCGAAACCGAGGGTCGCTCCCATGCTGTGCCCGAACAGGACCAACGGGCGGTCCGTCCACTCCAGGAGTACGGCGGTCACCTGGTCGGCCAGTTCGGCGATCGTGGCGACGCAGGGTTCGGCCCGCCGGTCCTGGCGCCCCGGATACTGCACGGCGAGCACGTCCGTGTCGGCGGGCAGGCCCGCCGACACGGGCCGGTAGAAGCTCGCCGAGCCGCCCGCGTGCGGCAGGCACACCACCCTGACCGCCGCGTCCGGGCGGGGGTGGTAGCGGCGTATCCACAGGCGGTTGAGCTCGGCCGACGTGGTCATGGGGTGCGGTTCCCTTCGTGGCGGCGGCGCGGACCGGCCGCGCCGGGCGTGCCCCAGCAGTCTCACCGTCCGGGCGCGCGGGCCACACCCCTACCGCCCCCAGGCCCGGGGGCGGCGGGCGGGACTCAGGCGTTGAGGTAGGCCAGGACCGCCAGGACGCGGCGGTTGCTGTCGCTCGACGGGGGGAGCATCAGTTTGGAGAAGATGTTCGAGATGTGCTTGGCCGCCGCGCCCTCGGAGACGGTCAGCCGTTGGGCGATGGCGGTGTTGGAGCATCCCTCCGCCATGAGTTCCAGCACTTCGCGTTCCCGGGCGGTCAGCGCGGACAGCGGCTCGTCGCGGGAGTGGGAGGTCATCAGCTGGGCCACGACCGTGGGGTCCATGGCCATGCCGCCGGCCGCGACCCGGCGGACGGCGTCGATGAACTGCCCGTCGTCGAGGACGCTGTCCTTCAGCAGATAGCCGATGCCGCCGGTGCCGTCGGCCAGCAGTTCGCGGGCGTACATCTGCTCGACGTGCTGGGAGAGGACGAGGATCGGCAGACCGGGCTGCTCGCGGCGGGCGAGCAGCGCCGCCTCCAGGCCCTCGGTGGTGAACGTCGGTGGTAAGCGGACGTCCACCACGGCCACGTCGGGGTGGTGTTCCGCGATGGCCTGTCTCAGATCCGTGCCGTTGTCCACGGCGGCGACCACCTCGCAGTCGTAGGCCTCCAGCAGCTGGATGATTCCCTGCCTCAGGAGGAAGAGGTCTTCGGCGAGGACGACACGCACGGCAGCTCCATTTTCATGACGGTCGGACCGCCCGGGGGACTGTTGATCTCCAGGACGCCGTCAAAGGATGCCAGCCGCCGCCGGATGCCCTCCAGACCGCTCCCGGCCGACATCTCGGCGCCCCCTCGGCCGTCGTCGGTGACCTGCCCGTGCAGGGCGCCGTCCGCGTACCGGAGAGCCACCTCGACCTGTCGGGCATCGGCGTGCTTGAGCGCGTTGGTCAGCAGCTCCGACACCGAGAAGTAGACCGCGGACTCCACCGGATCGGGCAGCTTCCCCGGCAGGTCCGCCGTGACCGTGACAGGCAGCGGGCTGGCCAGGCCCAGAGCCCTCACGGCGTCGGCGAGTCCACGCTCGGCCAGCACCGGGGGGTGGATGCCCCGGACCAGGCCGCGCAGCTCACGCAGCGCCTGTACGGAGGAGCTGCGTGCGTCGTGCAGCAGGCGGCGGGCCTCTTCGGTGTTCCGGTCCAGCTGCCGGTCGACGGCTCCGAGGGTGAGGCCGAGGCTGACCAGCCGGGCCTGGGCGCCGTCGTGCAGATCGCGTTCGATGCGGCGCAGTTCGGCGGCCTGGATGTCGAGCGCACCGGACCGCGTCTCCGCCAGGTGCCGCACCCGGGAGGCCAGACGCCCGCGCTGGGTCGGGCCCAGCAGGAACAGGGCGAAGTAGGCGTAGCCCTTCAGCACCCAGGGGCTGAGGTGGAGCCAGGCGGCGAATACGACGAGTGCCGCCAGGGCCGCGGCGACGGCGGCAGGCCAGCTGTCGACGGTGATGAACGCGTACCAGCGGCCCACACCGTCGGCGGCGACGGGGCGCCACAGCCCGCAGGCCAGCGCCAGCCCCTCCCCCGCGTAGTACAGCATCGCGGCCGGCGCGCAGCCGAGCAGCAGGCCGACACCGCTGTTGAGGAGCAGCCACAGCAGGTCCCGCCAGGTCGCCGGGTCGGCCAGGATCCACTTGCAGCGGCGCACCCAGCCGACGATGTCCCGTTCGATCTCCTCGGGTTCCGGCCGGTACGGCCGTTCCACCGGGACTCCGGAGCGGGCGGCGGCACGCCGGTTCAGGTCGCAGACCCAGCGCACCGCGGTGGTCAGGTGGGGCAGGGCGAGGAAGCCGATCCCGATGAGGCACAGGACGACGAAGTACGTGGTCGTGACGAACAGGGCGATCGAGGCGAGTGCTCCGGCGGCGATCAGCGCGCCGACCACGGTGTCCTGGGCGGACCGGACCAGCCGCGTGCGTCCGCCCTCCCACCTGCGGGGAAGGGCGGGGGAAGGGCCGTCCCCGTTCGGGGGTGCCGGGGACGGCCCGGTTCGGATACGGCTCACGCGGCCTTCACCGTGTCGACGGCGGGCGTGCGCATGCCGCGCCACGAGGGCAGGAGCGTGGCGCCGAAGACCAGCACCAGGGACCCGCCGACGATGGCGAGGTAGATGCCGGGGGATCCGGCGGGCAGATACGAGTCGGACTTCACCATGCTGTAGGGCACGATGGTGGTCGCGGCGGCGATCGTGCCGAGGACGGTGGCGATGATTCCGATGAGTACGCCCTCGACGGTCAGCATGCCGAGCACCTGACGGCGCGTGGCCCCCGTCAGTTGCTGGAGGCCGAACTCGGCGCGGCGCTTGCGCGTCACCGCCACGAGGGTGTTGACGACGGTGATGGCGGCGTATCCGACGATCATGGCCACGATCGTATAGTTCGCGGCGACCAGGATCTGCTGGATCTGGTTGTTCCGGCCGGCCAGTGAGTCGCCGTCGTCCAGCTCGGTGCCCGGCACGCTCGCCGCCAGCCCGGCCAGTGCGTCGCGGACTCCGTCCGGGCCACCCGGTCCGGAGCGGACCAGGATCTGGAGCGGGAGCCCTTCGCTCGTGTGCGGAGCCAGGGTCGCCACGGGCAGGGTCACGTACTGCTGCTTGGGGTTGTCGGCGTAGAGAGCGACGACGGTGGGGCGTACGGCGGTGCCGTCGCCGAGGCGCAGCGGCAGCGGGTCACCGATCCCCACGCCGTATTCCTCGGCCTTCTTGTCGGAGAGCGCGACGGTGTCGCCGCGCAGAGCGGACAGCGACCCGGCGACGGGCCGCAGATCGAGGCTCTGCCGCACGCCGTCGGCGGACACGCCCCGCAGTTCGGTGTCGGCCGGCCCGTCGGGGGCGTCGACGAATCCGCGGCTGGTGACGAACTCGGAGGCCGCGGCCACGCCGGGGGTCGCCCGGACCCGGTCGACGACGCCGGGGGCGAATCCGCCCGTGGTGGAGTCGAGGACGTAGTCGGCCAGGACGTTCTGGTCGTAGGAGCTCTGGGAGACGTGGTCCTCGGTCGCCTGCATGTAGAGGGTCCCGGTGGCGATGCCGATGAGGAGGACGATGGGCGCGACGGCCCCCGCCATACGGACGTTGGCCGTGGTGGCGTTGCGCAGGGCGAGCATCCCGGGGATGCCGGAGAAGGCGCGCACCGGGAGCTTCAGCAGGAAGACCATCGCCTTGGTGATCCCGGGGGCGAGCAGCGCCAGGCCGATGCAGAACAGTACGGAGGCGGGCCCCGCGGTACTGGCGAGCGTGGGGCCGTCCTCCATCACCGTGGCGGTGGCGACGGCGAGGCCGATGCCGTTCGCGAGGAAGAACAGGGCGATCAGCAGCCGCGGAACGCTGAACCAGCGGGTGCCCACGGCGCTCTCGGCCAGGGCGGCGACCGGCTCGGTGCGGGCGGCGCGGCGGCCGGCGAAGCGGGTGGCCCCGGCTGCGGCAAGCACGGTGACGACGGCGCCGACGGCCATCGGCATCCAGCCGGCGTGGTAGACGATCGCCGGCGAGACGACGCCACTGGAGGTGAGCACGCCGAAGAGCAGCCGGCCGAGCAGATATCCCGGGTACAGGGCGAGCAGTACCGAGCCCACCGAGAGCACCGCCGTCTCGGTGAGGATCATGCGGCGCAGTTGCTGAGGGGTGGAGCCCACAGCCCTCAGGAGGGCCATCTCCCGGGTGCGCTGCTGGAGCGACAGCCCGAGGGTGGAGGCGACGCCGAACATCACGATCAGCACCACGGACGAGCCGAAGATGGCCGCCAGGATCACGACGGTGCGCTGGCTGGAGAGGGTGCCGGGCAGTTCCGCCAGGCCCCGCCGCTCGCCGGTGAGCACCTCGGCCCGGTCGCCGACGGCGGACCGCACCGCGTCGGCGACCACCGCCGTGTCCGCGCCCTTCTCCGGCAGTACGCCGATCGAGTCGATCCGGCCGCCGGCCAGGGTGCGGGCCTGCTCGTCGCTGAAGAACACCGCGGCGTCCGGGTTGTCGTCGCCGCGTTGGCCGGCGACACCACTGACCGTGAACCGCCGGGTGTCGCCGTTGACGACGATCCGGACGGCCGAGCCCGGGCGTGCACCGGCGCGCTCGGCGAGTCCGGAGTCGAGGACGACCTCGCCGCCGGCAACGGGGGATTCACCGGCGGCGAGGGTATAGGGGGTGAGCCGGGCACCGGCCCAGCCATGGCCGTACGAGGCTTCCTCGCCGGTCAGCGCCTTGCCGTCCTTGAGGACGGTGGCGGGGAAGGACACGTCGCCGACGGCCTCGCGGACGCCCTTGGCCCGGGCCACCTCATCGACCAGCGCGGGGTCGATACGGTGCCGTTCCGTCAGGGCGGCGCCCTCGTAGGACTGTTCGCCGGTCACCACGACCGGGGCCCCGTTCAGGCGCAGCGGGTCGGCGGCCATCCGGACGCCGGTCTCCATCAGGCCCCCGCAGCCGATGACGATCGCGGCGCCGAGGAACATCGCGAGGAAGGTCGCGACGAAGCTGGTCCGCCGGAACTTCAGGGTGCGCAGGGCGAGCCGCCACATCAGTACATCCCTCCGGACGTCATCGGTGCGGCCTGCGCGCGGTTCTCGTCCTCCCAGGCGCCGAGCCGTGTCATCCGTGCCGCGACGGCGTCGGCCGTCGGCCGGTGCAGTTCGCCGGCGAGGGCGCCGTCGGCGAGGAAGACCACGTGGTCGGCGTACGAGGCGGCCACCGGGTCGTGGGTGACCATGACCAGGGTCTGGCCGGCCGTGTCGACGGACTCGCGCAGCAGGGAGAGCACGGCCGCCGCGGTGCGGGTGTCCAGGGCACCGGTGGGCTCGTCGGCGAAGACCACCGCGGGCCGGGTGACCAGGGCGCGCGCGATGGCGACGCGCTGCTGCTGGCCGCCGGACAACTCGGAGGGCAGGTGGCCGAGGCGGTCGGCGAGGCCCACGCGCTGCACGACGTTCTGGATCAGCTTCTTGTCTGGCCGCTTCCCGGCGAGTTGCAGCGGGAGGGTGATGTTCTGCATCACCGTCAGCGCGGGCAGCAGGTTGAACGACTGGAAGATGAAGCCGATCCGGTCGCGGCGGAGCATGGTCAGCTGGGTGTCGTCCAGGCCGGCGAGATCGGTGCCGCCGACGGTGACGGTTCCGGAGGTGGGCCGGACCAGGCCTGCGGCGCAGTGCAGGAAGGTGCTCTTGCCGGAGCCGGAAGGTCCCATCACCGCGGTGAAGGTGGCGTTGGCGAAGCTCATGGAAAGTTCCCGGAGCGCGGCCACCTGACTGTCGGCTCGTCCGTAGATCTTCGACACGGTGTCCAGCCGTACCGCCTCCGACCGGCGGAGGTCATGTGATGTGTGCATCGGGCTCTCCAATGAAATGACGCGCTTCGAACGCGGTGTCTGCGGATCAGATTAGGAGGATCGGGACCGCCGCACATTGGCCTTGTACCGCCGATTCGAGGTAGAGGTTTCTCTACCCCCGCACCACATGTATGTGGAGTCGTGCGACGGTTTTATGTCATGGCGCATAGTGCGTGGTGTTGCCGGTGGCGAGCCGGATGCAGGTGTCCCCGCACTGCGGATGAGTCGGTCCGGCCGGGCCCCGGCGGCGGGAGGAATCCGTCGCCGGTGGGCCCTGACCTGGTGTTGACGGACCAGGAGGCATTCGGTCGGCTACAGCGGGAGGTCGTGGGAATCCCGCCCGCCCGCGACGGACACAGGTCGGAAAAATTACGGTGCAGCGCATTTCTTCGAGAATATTGCTACTGCTCTGTCAAGGTGGCAGAAATACCCGTAGGACAGTACATCTGGCGGCCCCCTGTCCGAATCGTTTACCCCACCGTAAAAATGCGGTCACCGCCAGTGCCACGGTGTGGATGAACGGGTAACGTCGAAGTATCCGAAAAACCGTCGAGGGATGGGATTCTCTGTGTCCAGGACAGCCGGCCTCCCCACGGCCGAGAGGCATTACGGCACCGCACACACCGCACACGCAAGGTCGGTGCGGCATGGGGCGTGACCACGGGCTGATCGCCAGCGTGCAGCCCGACGGGTACCTGGAACTCTTCGTACCGCTCACCGGAAAACGCCACAGATGCGGCCCTCGCGGCACGACGATGTGGCTCGCCCTGCAGCGCAGTGATTGGCAGACGGAAGTGGCCGCGGAGGAAATCGCCGTGCGATTGGGTGTGGATCCGGACAGTATCCGCTGCGATATCGAAGCATGGATGTCGCATTTCCGTGAGGCGGGTGAGTGACCGAGCCGCGGGGCGGCGGCCTTTCGGCCGCCGCGTCCCGCGGCGGGTCCGGTGGCTGGTGCCTGCGGCACGGCCCACGGTCGCCTTCCGGCGCCGTCCGTGTCAGGGCGCCGCGATGCCGGACAGCCACTTCTCCACCGCTCCGGCGGTGGACTCGGCTCTGTCCTCCATGATCGTGAAGTGTGTGCCGGGCACCTCGGCGAGTTCGTGCGTGCCGTCCCAGACCGCCTGCCAGCCGTCGAGGCCGGGTGCGAAGGGCTCCTCGGGCCGGACGAAGAGCACCGGAGACGTCAGCGCGCCCGGCAGGCAGTGCGTGATCAGACCGCTGTAGCGGCTCATCGCGGCGAGGCGCGCGGTACCGAAGCCGCCCACCGACGATTCCCGGTCGAGCATCCCGTTGAACATCTCGCGCCGGAGCTGTTCGGTGCCGTCGTCGGCGAGCAGATAGGTGTCCAGCAGCACCACGCCGGAAGCCGGCCGGCCGGCCTTCTCCATCGCCTCGGCCGCCGCGTGGGCGAACTGCCCGCCGGAGGAGTAGCCGAGGAGCACGTAGGGCCGCCCGTCGGCGCAGGCCCGCTGGATGCCCTCGACCACGACCTCCACGACCGCCTCGACGGAGCGCGGCAGCGGCTCCCCGGGGACGAAGCCGGGCACGTCCGGTACGAGGACGTCGCGTCGGCCGTGGAAGTGCCGGGCGAACCGCACGTACTGGTGGGCTCCGCCCAGCGCCATCGGGGAGGGCAGGCAGAGCAGGCGGGGCCCCTCGTCTCCCGTGGACAGGCGGACGGGATCGCTCACGTCGCCGAACTCGGCCGCCGACGAGAAGCCCGGCAGGATGTCCGCGGCGCTGTGCAGCAGCGTCATGGCTCGTTCCCAGGTGCCCCCGGCCGCCGCGCGCCGCACCAGCCCGCTGACCGATTCGATGTCGTCGTCCGCCGGCTCGGGGGCGCCTCCCCCGGCGAGGTGCGCGCGCAGGTGGCCGGCGAGCGCGACGGGCGTGCGGTGGTCGAAGACGGCCCCGGCCGCGACGGTGACGCCGAGTGCCTTGCCGAGGGCTCCGCGCAGTTCGGCCGCGGAGACCGAGTCCATGCCGATCTCCAGGAAGGCGTCGTCGGGTTCGACGGCCTCCGGCCCCTCGTGTCCGAGGATCGCGGCGGTCTGGGCGCGCACCAGGTCGGCCAGCAGGGCCTCCTGCTCGGTCTCCGGAGCCGCCGCCAGCCGCTCCCGCAGACTCTGCGCGTCCGGGGCCGCGGCGGGTGCGGCGGGTCCGCCGGGATGCGCGGCGGCCGGCTGCGGGGTGGGCCGGTCCAAGGTGAGGGGGACATCGGCGTTCAGCCAGAACCGTTCGTGCCGGAACGCGTAGGTGGGGAGCTCGGCGCGTGCCGTACCGGGGAAGAGCGCCGCCCAGTCCAGGGGCAGGCCGTCGGCGTGCAGCCGGGCGAGCCCGGACAGCAGGGCCGTCGGTTCGGCGCCGTGGCGCCGGCCCAGGGCCACGAAGGCCGCGTCGCCCTCGCCGACGCACTCCCGGACGAGCCCGGTCAGGACGGCGTCGGGACCGACCTCGACGTAGCGGGTGACCCCTGACCCGGCGAGGGCGGCGACGGCGTCGGCGAAGCGGACGGTGCCGCGCACGTGCCGTACCCAGTAACGCGGGTCGCGCAGCTGGTCCCCGGTGGCGGGGCGTCCGGTGAGCGCCGAGACCACGTCGACGCGGGGTTCGTGGAAGGTCAGCCGCTCGACGACCGCGAGGAAGTCGTCGAGCATGCCGTCCATCAACGGGGAGTGGAAGGCGTGCGAGACGCTGAGCCGCCTGGTCTTCTCGAACGTCGCGGCGGCGGAGAGGACGGCCTCGCGCTCGCCGGACAGGACGACCGCCGCAGGTCCGTTGACCGCCGCCAGGCCCACCCGTTCGTCCAGCAGCGGGCGGACCTCGTCCTCGCCCGCCCGCACGGCCACCATCGCGCCGCCCTCGGGGAGGGCCTGCATGAGCCGGCCGCGTGCGGCGACCAGGGTGCAGGCGTCGGCCAGGTCCAGCACTCCGGCGACGTGGGCGGCGGCGATCTCGCCGACGGAGTGCCCGGCCAGCACATCGGGCCGTACCCCCCAGGACTCCAGCAGCCGGAAGAGGGCCACCTCGTAGGCGAAGAGGGCGGTCTGGGCGTACTGGGTGCGGTGCACCGCCTCGGTGTCGTCGCCGCTCAGCACGCCCGCCAGGTCCAGGCCGAGGTGCGCGTCGATCGCGTCGAACGTCTCGGCGAACACCGGGTAGCGGGCGCGCAGTTCGAGCCCCATGCCGGGACGCTGCGCTCCCTGCCCGGTGAACAGGAAGGCCGTGCGGCCACCGGTGCGGGCCCGGCCGGTGACGGCGGCGGCCGACGGACGTCCGGTGGCGAGGGCGTCCAGGCCGGCCCGGAGCTGGTCCCGGTCCCCACCGACGACGGCGGCGCGGTGGCCGAACGCCGCGCGCCGGGTGCCCAGGGCTCTCGCGACGGCGGACAACGGCAATTCGGGGCGGGCGTCGAGGAAGTCACGCAGCCGCTCGGCCTGTGCGGGGAGGGCGCGCGCGGAACGGGCGGAGAGAGGCAGTAGCACGGCCGGTGCTGCGGGTTCGGGCTCCGTGTGGGGGCCGGTGTCGTCGGTGGGGGCCTCCTCCAGGATCACGTGTGCATTGGTCCCACTGATCCCGAACGACGACACCCCCGCACGACGCACCCGCTCACCCCGCACCCACGGACGCTCCACCTCCAGCAACCGAACCCGCCCCGCACCCCACTCCACCTTCCGCGACGGCACACCCACACCCAACGTCCGCGGCAACACCCCCTCCCCCAACGCCAACACCATCTTCATCACACCCGCCACACCCGCAGCCGCCTGCGCATGACCGATATTCGACTTCACCGACCCCAACCACAACGGACGATCCCCCGACCGATCCCGCCCATACACAGCCAACAACGCCTGAGCCTCGATCGGATCACCCAACTCCGTCCCCGTCCCATGCGCCTCCACCACATCCACCTCAGCAGCCGACACCCCCGCCGACACCAACGCCTGCCGCACCACCCGCTGCTGAGACGGACCATTCGGCGCCGTCAGACCATTCGACGCACCATCCTGATTCACCGCACTCCCCCGCACCACCGCCAACACCCGATGCCCCGACCGCCGAGCATCCGACAACCGCTCCAACACCAGCACACCGAGGCCTTCGGAGAACCCGGTGCCGTTCGCGTCGTCGGAGAAGGACCGGCACCGGCCGTCCGGGGAGAGGGCACCCTGCCTGCTGAACTCGACATAGGTGCCGGGTGAGGCCATGACCGTCACTCCGCCGGCCAGCGCGAGGGTGCACTCGCCCTGGCGCAGTGCCTGCGCGGCGAGGTGGAGTGTGACCAGTGACGAGGAGCAGGCCGTGTCGACCGTCAGGGCGGGACCCTCCAGACCGAGCGTGTAGGCGACCCGGCCCGAGACGACGCTGCCGGAGCCGAAACTGCCGAAGTAGTCGTGGTACATGACACCCGCGAACACCCCTGTGGGGCTGCCGCGCAGCGACGTCGGGTCGATGCCGGCGTGCTCCAGCGCCTCCCAGGACCCTTCCAGCAGGAGCCGCTGCTGCGGGTCCATCACCAGTGCCTCGTGCGGGGAGATACCGAAGAAGGCGGCGTCGAAGTCCCCGGCGTCGTAAAGGAATCCTCCCTCACCCGTGGAGGAGCGGCCCGGGGTGCCGGGCACCGGGTCGTACAGGTCCGGATCCCAGCCGCGGTCCTCGGGGAACGTGCCGATGCCGTCGCGGCCCTCGGCGACGAGACGCCACAGGTCCTCGGGCGAGCGGACTCCACCCGGGTAGCGGCACGCCATGCCCACGATCGCGATGGGTTCCCGGGCCGCGGCGGTCTGAGCCCTGTTGCGCTCCCGCAGCCGCTCGATCTCCTTGAGCGAGGCGCGCAGCGCCTCGACCATCCTGGTGTCCGGCTTCTCGGACTCGGCCATGGTCCTCTTCCTTCTCACAGGGCGTCGTCGTCGCCGACGAGGTCGTCGAGCGCCAGGGTGATCAGGCTCTCGGCGTCCATCGCGTCGATCGCGGGGCGGCTGGGCGCATCGTTCGCGGACTGCTCCCGCGCGGGCCGCAGCCCAGCGAGTTCGAGCAGGCTGTCCAGCAGTCCGGCTTCGCGGAGCCTGGCCACCGGGAGGGCCGCCAGGGCGGCGCGGACGGTGTCCTCCTCGCGCGGGCCGTCGACGGCCGCCGGCGTCAGCTCCGCGGCGAGGTGATCGGTGAGGGCGGCCGGACTCGGGTGGTCGAAGACGAGCGTGGCGGACAGCCGCAGCCCGGTCGCCTCGTTGAGCCGGTTGCGGAACTCGACGGCGGTCAGTGAGTCGAAGCCGAGGTCCTTGAAGGGCAGCTCCGCCTCGAACTCCTCGCTCCCGAGCACCTGCCGGGCCTCGTCCCGCACCAGTTCGAGCAGCAGCGCGGTCCGTTGCTCCGGCGTGCGGGCGGCCAGGTCGCGGCGGAGCGCCGCCGAGGCCACGGACGCGGTGGCACCGGTGCGTCGGGGCGTGCGCACCAGGCCGCGCAGCAGCGGGGCGATACGGCCGGCGTCCCGCGGGGCGCCCAGGTCCAGGCGGGCCGGCAGCAGGACCGGCTCCTCCCGTCCCACGGCGGTGTCGAACAGCTCCAGACCCGCAGCCGTGTCGAGGGGGAGCACTCCCCCGGAGGCCATGCGCCGCGTGTCGGTGTCGCTGAGACGGTCGGCCATGCCTCCGCCGCCCGCCCAGGCGCCCCAGGCGAGCGAGACGGCGGGCAGCCCCAGGGAGTGCCGGTGCGTGGCGAGGGCGTCGAGGAAGGTGTTGCCCGCGGCGTAGGCGGCCTGGCCCGGACTTCCGAGGAGTCCGGCCGCGGACGAGAACAGCACGAACGCGGTCAGCGGACGGTCCGCGGTGAGTTCGTGCAGATGCAGGGCGGCGTCCAGCTTGGGCCGCAGCACGGTGTCCAGTTGCCCGGGCGTGAGTGAGGTGAGGACGGCGTCGGCGAGGACACCTGCGGTGTGCACCACCGCGGTGACGGGGTGCTCGTCCAGGACGCGGGCGAGGGCGGCGCGGTCGGAGGCGTCGCAGGCGGCGAGGGTGATCCGCGCGCCGAGGGTGGTCAGTTCCTCCCGCAATTCCGCGGCGCCGGGGGCGTCGGCTCCGCCTCGGCTGAGCAGGACGAGCCGCGTGGCGCCGTGTCGGGTGATCAGGTGGCGGGCCACCTCCCGGCCGAGAGCGCCGGTTCCACCGGTGATCAGCACGGTGCCCGTCCAGTCGGCCGGGGTGTGCCCGTCCCGGCGCGGGGCTCGGATGAGCCGGGGGGCGGCCACCGTTCCCACACGGAGCACCAGTTGGGGTTCGCCGGAGGCGACGGCGGAGGGCAGCAGGCGTCGGGACGCGTCGGTGTCGTCGAGGTCGGCGAGGACGAGCCGGTCGGGGTGCTCGGACTGGGCCGAGCGGATCAGGCCCCACGCGGCGGCGGCACCGGGGTCGGTGACCGCGGCGGCATCGGGGCCGGCGGCCCCCCGGGTGGTGACGACGAGGCCGGTGCCGGCGAACCTCTCGTCGGCCAGCCAGTCGCGGACCACGGCGAGCAGCCGCCGGGCCCCCGCCCGGATCTCCTCGGGGCTCCGTCCGCCGGGGTGCGGGACGACCAGCGTGTCGGGCACCTGGGCGGCTGCCTCCGGCAGTCCGGTGACGGTCGTGACCTCGGCCACCTCCCCGGCGAGCACGGCGGCCAGTTCGTCGTGGCCGGAGCCGAGGACGGCCCACCGGCCGGCCTGGGGGGCGGGGGGCACGGTGACGGGAACCCAGTCCAGGGTGAACAGGTCCTCGTGCCCGCCGGCGGCCGCCGCGGCGATCCGCGCGGGGTCGACCTCCCGCAACGTCAGTGACGCGACCCGGGCCACGGGCCGGCCGTCGGCGTCGGCGGCGTCGATGCGTACGGCGCCGGAGTCCAGCGGCGCGATCCGCACGCGCAGGGCGGTCGCTCCCGTGGCGTGCAGTTCGACGCCGTTCCAGGCGAACGGCAGCGCCATCCGCTCCGGGGTTCCGGCGCGCAGTCCGATGGCGTGCAGCGCGGAGTCGAGCAGCGCCGGGTGCAGTCCGAACGCGACGCCGTCGGTGTCGACGGCGACCTCGGCGTACACCTCGTCGCCGAGGCGCCAGGCCGCACGCAGGCCCTGGAAGCGGGGCCCGTACTCGGCGCCGAGTGCGGCGAGCCGTCCGTAGACGTCGTCCAGGTCGACGGGTTCGGCTCCGGGCGGCGGCCAGGACGTCAGGTCGTGGGCGGGTGCCGGGTCGGCGGGGCGCAGCGCACCGGTGGCGTGGGTGGTCCACGGGTCGTCGTCGGCCGTCGCGGCGTACACGGTGAATGCCCGGACGCCGCCGGCGTCCGGTTCGCCGACGGTGCACTGGAGGCGGACGCTGCCGTGCGCGGGCAGCACCAGCGGTTCGGCGACGGTCAGTTCCTCCACCACGGGGCAGTCCAGCCCGGCACCGGCGGCGAGGGCCATCTCGACGAACGCCGTGCCCGGCAGGAGCGGCACACCGCCGACGGCGTGGTCGGCCAGCCACGGCTGGGCGGAGAGCGAGAGCCGGCCGGTGTGCAGGGCCGCGTCCGCGTCGGCACGTTCGACCGCGGCGCCCAGCAGCGGATGGCCGACTGCGGGCCCGGGCTGCCCCGGGTCGCCGGTCATCCAGTAACGGTCGCGCTGGAAGGCGTAGGTGGGCAGGTCCGAGCCGTCGCGGTGGGGCAGCAGGTCCGTCCAGTCGACGGTGACGCCGTGCACGTGCAGCGCGGCGAGCCCGGTCACCAGTGCCTCGGTCTCCTCGCGGTCCCTGCGCTGGAGCGCGACGACGGCGGCCGTGTCCTCGGGCAGGCAGTCACCGGCGGCGGCGGTGAGCGCGCTGCCGGGACCGACCTCGGCGAAGTGCCGGGCGCCCGCGTCGTGCAGGGCGGACACGGCGTCGGCGAAGCGGACCGCCTCGCGGGCGTGCCGCACCCAGTACTCCGGGGTGGACAGTTCGTCGGCGACCGCGGGGGCGCCGGTGAGGGTGGAGACCAGCGGGATGCGCAGCGGCCCGTAGGACAGTGACTCGGCGACCTCGCGGAACTCCTGGAGCATCGGTTCCATCAGGGCCGAGTGGAAGGCGTGGCTGACGGCCAGTTCCTTGCTCCGGTCGAAGCGGGCGGCGAGGGCGCGGGCCGGGCCGGCCGGGCCCGAGACCACCACGGACCCGGGTCCGTTGACTGCGGCGAGGCCGACCCCGTCCCCGAGCAGCGGCGTGACCTCGTCCTCCGCCGCGCGTACGGCGATCATGACGCCGCCGGTGGGGAGAGCCTGCATCAGCCGGCCCCGGGCGGCGACGAGCCGGCAGGCGTCCTGGAGGCCGAGGACGCCCGCCACGTGGGCGGCGGCGAACTCGCCGACGGAGTGGCCCGCAAGGAGGTCGGGCCTGACGCCGAACGACTCCAGCAGCCGGAACAGGGCCACTTCGAAGGCGAACAGGGCGGGCTGGGTGTACTCGGTGCGCTCCAGCAGTTCGGCGGAGCCGAGTACGTCGCCGAGCGGCCGGTCCAGCAGCGGGTCCAGGTGCGCGCTGACCTCGTCGAAGGCGGCGGCGAAAGCGGGGAACACGGCGCTGAGCCGGGCCCCCATGCCGGGCAGTTGGGAGCCCTGGCCGGAGAAGAGCAGGGCCAGCTTGCCGTCGGTCGCCGGGCCGGCCGTGCCGACGGGAGGTGTGCGGCCCTCGGCCAGCGCCCGCAGCCCGGCGGTCAGGTCCTCGTCGGTGTGCCCGACGACGGCGGCTCGGTGGCCGAGTGCGGTACGGGCGTGGGCGAGGGCTCCGGCGATCCGGTGCGGGTCGGCGCCCGGGTGGCCGGTCAGGTGGTCCAGGAGCCGGCCGGCCTGGGCCCGCAGCGCCTGGGGTGTGTGGCCGGACAGCAGCCACGGCACGACGCCCACCGCGGGCCCCGCGGGCGGCGCGGCGGGGGCGGACGGCGCGGCGGGCGGCGCCTCCACGATCACGTGGGCGTTGGTGCCGGAGATCCCGAAGGAGGAGATGCCCGCGCGGCGCGGCCGGCCCGGGTCCGGCCAGGGCAGGGACTCGGTCAGCGGACGGACGTTGCCGCCCTCCCACTCCACGTGCCGGGAGGGCTGGTCGATGCCGAGGGTGGCAGGCAGGGTCTCGTGGTGGATCGCCTGGACCATCTTGATGACGCCGGCGACACCGGCGGCGGCCTGGGTGTGGCCCAGGTTGGACTTGACCGAGCCGAGCCACAGCGGGCGTTCCTCGGTGTGCTCCGCGCCGTAGGTGGCGATCAGGGCCTGGGCCTCGATGGGGTCACCGAGGGTGGTGCCGGTGCCGTGGGCCTCGACCACGTCGACGTCGGCCGCGCCGACGCCCGCCGCCTCCAGGGCGCGGCGGATGACGCGCTGCTGGGCGGGGCCGTTGGGGGCGGTGATGCCGTTGGAGGCACCGTCCTGGTTGACGGCGGTGCCGCGGAGCACGGCGAGGATCGTCCGGCCGTTGCGGCGGGCGTCACTGAGCCGCTCCAGCAGCAGCACGCCGGCTCCCTCGCCGAACCCGGTGCCGTCCGCGGCGTCGGCGAAGGGACGGCAGCGGCCGTCACCGGAGAGGCCGCGGTGCCGGCTGAACTCCACGAATGTGCCGGGGGTGGCCATGACGGTCACTCCCCCGGCCAGGGCCAGGGAGCACTCGCCCTGGCGCAGTGCCTGAGCGGCCAGGTGCAGGGCCACCAGTGAGGAGGAGCAGGCGGTGTCGACGGACAGGGTCGGCCCTTCCAGGCCCAGGGTGTAGGCGACCCGGCCGGAGACGACGCTGCCGGAGCCGAAGCTGCCGAAGTAGTCGTGATACATGACACCCGCGAAGACACCGGTGTCCGATCCGCGCAGGGTGGCCGGGTCGATGGAGGCCCGCTCCAGGGCCTCCCAGGAGGTCTCCAGCAGCAGCCGCTGCTGGGGGTCGGTGACGAGGGCTTCCTCCTCGTCCATGGCGAAGAAGGCCGGGTCGAAGTCGGCCGCTCCGTACAGGAAGGCGCCGTGCCGGGTGTAGCTGGTGCCCGGCCGGTCCAGGGTCGGGTCGTGGAGGGTCTCGACGTCCCAGCCCCGGTCCGCGGGGAACTCCCCCACGGCGTCGCGGCCTTCGGCCACGAGGCGCCACAGTTCCTCCGGAGAGGAGATGTCGCCGGGGAAGCGGCAGCCGATGCCGACGATCGCGATGGGCTCGTCGGCGCCGGCCCGTGCCGGGGTGGCGGGCGCCGCCCGGTCGAGTGCGCCGGTCAGTTCGCCCAGAAGGTACCGGGCGAGTTCGGCCGGGGTCGGGTGGTCGAAGACCAGGGTGGCGGGCAGGCGCAGTCCGGTCGCGGCGGCGAGCCCGTTGCGCAGTTCGACCGCGGCCAGTGAGTCGAAGCCGAGTTCCCGGAAGGGCAGCGTGCGGCCGACGTCCTGGGCGGAGCGGTACCCGAGGATGGTGGCGACCCGGCTCCGCACGAGTTCGGTGAGGAACGGTTCGCGCTCCGGCTCCAGCAGCCCGGCGAGCCGGTCGCGCAGCGAGTCGGCGCCGCCCGCGGCCGCCTGGCCGGCGGTGGCGCGGCGTACGGGGACCAGGCCGCGGAAGAGCGGGGCCAGGGCATCCGCCTGGCCACGCAGCGCCGCGGTGTCCAGCCTGACCGGGAGGACGACGGGTTCGGTGCCGCGCAGGGCGGCGTCGAACAGGGCGAGTCCCTCCTCGGTCGGCAGCGGGGCGACACCGCCGCGGGCGATGCGTGCCCGGTCGGATTCGTCGAGGGTTCCGGTCATGCCGCTCGCCTGGGCCCACAGGCCCCAGGCCAGGGAGTGCGCGGGCAGGCCGAGGGAGTGGCGGTGGGCGGCGAGGGCGTCGAGGTAGGCGTTGGCGGCGGCGTAGTTGCCCTGGCCCGGGGAGCCGAGGGTGGCGGCCGAGGAGGAGAAGAGCACGAACGCCGACAGGCCGAGGTCCGCGGTGAGTTCGTGCAGGTTCCAGGCGGCGTCGACCTTGGGCCGGAAGACCGTGTCGACACGTTCGGGGGTGAGGGACGCGAGCACACCGTCGGCGAGGACGCCGGCCGCGTGGATCACGGCGGTCAGCGGCCGGTCGGCGGGGATCCCGGCCAGCACCCCGGCGAGGGCCTCGCGGTCGGCGGCGTCGCAAGCGACGCCGGTGACCTCGGCGCCCAGCTCGGTCAGCTCGGTGATCAGGTCGTCGTCGGGGCCGCTCCGGCTGAGCAGCAGCAGGTCGCGCACGCCGAGGCGGCCGGCCAGGTGGCGGGCGATGATCCCACCGAGGGCGCCGGTCGCGCCGGTGAGCAGGACGGTGCCGGTGCCCAGACCGACGCCGGCGCCGGCGCCGGTGCCGGTGCCGGTGCCGGAGTCGGCGTCCGGGGCGGCGGCCTCGGCTGCGGGCGCCGTGTCCGGGACACGGGCCAGCCGCGGCACGTACCAGGCTCCGTCGCGCAGCGCGAGGTGCGGTTCGCCGCTCGCGACGGCCTCGGCGATCCGGTCCGGGCCGGGGTCCGTCCCGCTCTCGACCAGGACGATGCGGCCGGGGTTCTCGGACTGGGCCGAGCGGACCAGCCCGCCTGCCGCGGCGCCGGCCGGATCGGGCCCGGCGAGGACGACAAGAGTGCTGTCGTCGGCGAGCCGGTCGCGCAGCGCGTCGAGGACGGTGGCCACGGCCTCGCGCGTCTCGGCGGCACCGATGCCCGCAGGGGCGCGCAGCACGTCTCCGTGCTGCGGTGTGAGCGCGGTCTCCGCCGGCGCGGGTGCGGGGATCCAGTCGACGCGGTGCAGCGCGCCGGACCGGGAGGTCCTGGCTGCCGCGTCCACCAGGTCGGTGCGCAACGGGCGCAGGGTGAGGGAGTCGACCGTGGCGACGGGGGCTCCGGCAGGGTCGGCCAGTGTGAGGGCGACGGTGCCCTCGCCGGTGGCGCGGACCTTCACGCGCAGCGCGGTGGCCCCGCTCGCGTGCAGTCGCACCCCGGACCAGGCGAACGGCAGCAGCGCCTGGTCGCCGGCGGCGTCGGTGAGGCCGACGGTGTGCAGGGCGGCGTCGGAGAGGGCCGGGTGCAGTCCGAAGCCGTCGACCGGTGCGTCGGTCTCCACCTCGGCGTACACGGCGTCCTGAGTGCGCCAGGCGGCGCGCAGGCCCTGGAACAGCGGCCCGTAGCCGAGTCCGAGGGCGGCGAGTTCGTCGTAGAGGCCGTCGAGAGGAATCGGTTCGGCATCGCGCGGCGGCCACGACGTGAGGGGTTCCACGACGGCCGGGAGAGATCCGGTCGGAGCGAGCAGGCCGTCGGCGTGCCGCGTCCAGGGAAGGTCCTCGTCGGTGCTCTCGGGACGGGACCACAGGGTCAGCGGGCGGGTCCCCCCGTCGGGCGGGCCGACGACGGCCTGGAGCTGGACGGCCCCGTGGTCGGGCAGGACCAGCGGGGCGTGGAGGGTGAGTTCGGCCAGGTCGCCGCAGCCGACCTGGTCGCCCGCGCGCAGGGCGAGTTCGAGGTGTCCGGTGCCGGGGAACAGCAGCCGGTCCCCGACCCGGTGGTCGTTCAGCCAGGGGTGCGTGCTCGCGGAGAGCCGGCCGGTGAGGACGGCCTCCTCGCTGCCGGCCCGTGCCATGGCGGCGCCGAGCAGGGAGTGGTCGGTGGCCGCGAGGCCGGCGGCCGTGACGTCGGCGCCGGTGGTGGTGCTGTCGAGCCAGTACCACTCGCGCTGGAAGGCGTACGCCGGCAGGGGGACGAGGCGGGTGCGACGGCCCTCCGCGACCGCGGCCCAGTCGACACCCGCGCCGTGGGTGAAGGCCTCACCCAGACCGACGAGCAGCCGGTCCCGGCCGCCCTCGTCACGGCGCAGCGAGCCGATGGCGGCGACCGCGTCGTCGGTCTCCTGGATACCGACGGTCAGCACCGGGTGGGGGCTGGACTCCACGAACAGGGTGTGGCCGCCGGCGACGGCGCCGCGTACGGCCTGCTCGAACAGCACGGTGCTGCGGAGGTTGGTGTACCAGTAGTCGGCACCGAGTTCGGCCGTGTCGATCGGGGCACCGGTGACGGTGGAGTAGAACGGCACGTCGGTGCTGCGCGGCTCGATGCCCGCGAGGTCCTCGGCGAGGCGTTCACGCAGGGACTCCACGTGGGCGCTGTGCGAGGCGTAGTCGACGGGCAGCCGTTTGGCGCGTACCTTCTCGGCGCGCAGCCGCAGGAGGAGTTCGTCGAGGGCGTCGGAGTCCCCGGAGACGACGGTGGAGGCGGAGCCGTTGACCGCGGCGACCGAGAGCCGGCCGTCCCAGGCCGTGAGCCGGTCACGGACCGCGTCGGCGCCCTCGCCCACGGACATCATGCCGCCGGAGCCGGACAGCAGTTCGGCGATGGCCTGGGAGCGCAGGGCGACCACGCGCGCGCCGTCCGTCAGGGAGAGCGCGCCGACGGCGCAGGCGGCGGCGATCTCGCCCTGGGAGTGGCCGATGACAGCGGCCGGGGTGACGCCGTAGCCGCTCCAGGTGTGCGCCAGGGACACCATCACCGCCCACAGCAGGGGCTGGACGACGTCGACCCGGTCGAGCCCGCCGCGCAGTTCGGTGGCGAAGTCCCAGTCGACGTAGGGTTCCAGGGCGGCGGCGCACTCGGCCATGCGGGCCGCGAACACCGGTGATGCGTCGAGGAGTTCCGTGGCCATGCCGGACCACTGCGAACCCTGGCCGGGGAAGACGAAGACGGGGCGGGCCCGTCCGGTGGCGGTGCCCACGGCGAGGTTGCGGGCGGTGCCGCCGTCGGCCAGTGCGGCGAGCGCCCCGCGCAGTCCGGCGGGGTCGGTGCCGGTGACGGCGGCACGGTACGCGAAGTGGGCGCGGCCGGTCGCCAGTGACCAGCCGACGTCGCGGGGGTCGAGATCGGGATGCGCGTCGAGGTGGCCGAGCAGCGCGGCGGCCTGTCCGGCGAGCGCGGCGGGCGACTTCGCCGACAGCAGCCACGGGACCGGTGTCTCCGGGGTGACGCCGTCGTCCGGCGCCGCGGCGGGCTCCGGGGCCGAGGGGACCTGTTCGAGGATGACGTGGGCGTTGGTGCCGCTGATCCCGAAGGACGACACCCCGGCGCGGCGCGGTCGGCCTGCCTGGGGCCAGGACCGCTCCTCGGTCAGCAGGCGCACCTGCCCCGCCTCCCAGTCGACCTTGCCGGACGGCTCGTCGACGTGCAGGGTCCTGGGCAGGCTGCCGTACCGCATCGCCATGACCATCTTGATCACACCGGCGACACCGGCCGCGGCCTGGGTGTGCCCGATGTTGGACTTGACCGACCCCAGCCACAGCGGCCGGTCCTCGGGCCGGTCCTGCCCGTAGGTGGCCAGCAGGGCCTGCGCCTCGATCGGGTCGCCGAGGGTCGTACCGGTGCCGTGCGCCTCCACCGCGTCGACATCGGCGGTGGTGAGGCGGGCGTTCTCCAGGGCCTGGAGGATGACGCGTTCCTGGGACGGGCCGTTGGGCGCGGTCAGGCCGTTGGAGGCACCGTCCTGGTTGACGGCGGTGCCTCGGACGACCGCGAGGACCGGGTGGCCGTTGCGGCGGGCGTCCGAGAGACGCTCGACCACGAGGACGCCGACGCCCTCGCCCCACACGGTGCCGCCGGCCGCGTCGGCGAACGCGCGGGTGCGGGCGTCGGGGGCGAGGGCGCCCTGCCGACTGAACTCGATGAAGGTCTCCGGCGTGGCCATGACGGCGACGCCCCCGACCAGCGCGAGTGAGGACTCACCCTGGCGCAGTGACTGCCCGGCCAGGTGCAGCGCCACCAGCGACGAGGAGCAGGCGGTGTCGACGGACAGCGAGGGGCCCTCCAGGCCGAGGGTGTAGGCGACCCGGCCGGAGATGATGCTGCCGGAGCCGAAGCTGCCGAAGTAGTCGTGGTACTGCACACCCGCGAACACGCCCGTCGGACTGCCCTTGAGGGAGTGCGGGTCGATGCCGGCGTGCTCCAGTGCCTCCCAGGAGGCCTCCAGCAGCAGTCGCTGCTGCGGGTCGGTGACGAGCGCCTCCTTGGGGCTGATGCCGAAGAACGCGGCGTCGAACTCGCCCGCGTCGTAGAGGAACCCGCCCTCGCCGACGTAGGAGGTGTCGGGGCGCTGCCGCGTGGGGTCGACGACGCGGTCGACGTCCCAGCCGCGGTTGACGGGGAACGGGGCGATGGCGTCCGTCCCGTCGGCGACCAACCGCCAGAGGTCCTGCGGCGTGCGTACGCCGCCCGGGTAGCGGCAGGCCATGCCGACGATCGCCAGCGGCTCGTCGGCGCGGACGCGCCCGGTGCGCCGGGTACGGCGTACGGCGCCGCCCGCTCCGGCGACCAGGGTGCCGAGGTGGAGGGCGAGCGCCTCGGGTGAGGGGTGGTCGAAGACGAGTGTGGCGGGCAGCCGCTGGCCCGTCTCGGCGGACAGGGAGTTACGCAGTTCGATCGCGGCGAGCGAGTCGAAGCCGAGGTCCTTGAAGGCCCGGTCGGTCTCCACGGCGTCCGGTCCGGCGTGTCCGAGGACGGCGGCCACATGGGCGCGGACGGTGTGCAGCAGCGCCTCGGCCCGCTCCGTCCCGCCGAGGGCGGCCATGCGCTCCGCGAAACCGGACCCGGTGCCCTCGGCGGCGGCCTCCCGGCGCGCCGGGCGCCCGGCCAAAGCACGGAGAACGGGGGCGAGTTCGCCCCCCTGGGCGCGCAGCGCGGACAGGTCGAGCCGTACGGGGGCCACCGCGGGGCGGCCGGTGCGCAGCGCCCGGTCGAAGAGGGCGGTGCCCTCCTCGGCGGACAGGGGGATCATGCCGCCGCGGGACAGGCGGGCGAGGTCGGCCTCGTCCAGGGCGCCGGTCATGCCGCCGGTCGGGGCCCAGGGGCCCCAGGCCAGGGCAAGGGAGGGCGATCCGTTCGCGCTGCGGTGGAAGGCGAGCGCGTCGAGGCAGGCGTTGGCGGCGGCGTAGTTGCCCTGTCCGGGCGCGCCGACGGTGCCGGCGACGGAGGAGAACAGCACGAAGGCGGAGAGGCCGTGATCCCGGGTCAGTTCGTGCAGGTGCAGGGCGCCGAGTGCCTTGGGGGCGAGGACGGTGTCGAGGCGCTCGGGCGTCAGGGAGGACACCACTCCGTCGTCGAGGACACCCGCGGCGTGCACGACCGCGGTGAGCGGACGGTCCGGTCCGATGCCGTCGATGAGGGCGGCGAGGGCGTCGCGGTCGGCGACGTCGCAGGCGTACGCGGTGGCGCTCGCGCCGAGAGCGGCGAGTTCGGCGACCAGTTCGTCGGCGTGGCCGCGGCGGCTGACCAGGGCGAGGTGGCGTACGCCGTGGGTGGTGACCAGATGCCGGGCCAGTACGGGGCCGAGCCCTCCGGTGGCACCGGTCAGCAGCACGGTGCCCTCCGGGTCGAGGACGGGGGCAGCCGCGTCGTCGAGCGGCTCGGCGCGTACCAGCCGGGCCGCGCGGGCGGCGCCGGAGCGGACGGCGACCTGCGGTTCGCCGGAGGCGAGAACGGCGGGCAGCAGGGTGCCGGGGTCGGTGCCGGGTTCGAGGTCGAGCAGGACGCACCGGCCGGGGTTCTCCGACTGCGCGGAGCGCGCCAGTCCCCACACGGCGGCGCCGGCCAGGCCGGGCACGTCCTCACCGGAGGTGGAGACGGCGCCCCGGGTGACGACGGCCAGCGGCCGGGGGTCGTCGTCCTGGAGGGCGGCGAGGGCGGTGTGGAGCGCCGCGCGTACCGCCCCGGCGTCCGAGGCGGACGGGATCTCCAGCAGGCGGTGGTCGGCGGCGGGGGCATCGGTGTCGAGCGCCAGCGGCTGCCAGTCGAGGGCGAACAGGGCCTCGGTGGCGGTGTCCTGCCCGGTCGTCAGCCGGGTCAGCGGACGGGAGGCCAGCGAGTCGACGGTGGCGACGGGGGCACCTGTGGCGTCGGCCAGGTCGACGGCGAAGGTGTGGTCGCCGGCGGGTGTCATGCGGGCCCGCAGGACCGAGGCGCCGACGGCGTGCAGGGTGACGCCGGCGAACATGAACGGCAGCCGGGCGGTGTCGTCTCCGGATCCGTCGCCGAGCAGGGCCAGGGAGTGCAGGGCGGCGTCGAAGGCGGCGGGATGGAGGCCGAAGCGGGGGGCGTCCGTGGCAGGCCCCTCCGGAAGGCGCACCTCGGCGAGGACCGCGTCCCCGTCCCGCCAGGCGGCGGTCAGGGCGCGGAAGGCGGGCCCGTAGTCCAGGCCGGCGGCGGCGTGCCGCTCGTACAGGCCGGTGAGGTCGAGCTCCTCGGCGTCCCGCGGCGGCCAGACGTCCAGCCGGGCGCCGGGGGGTGCCGTGCCGTCGGTGAGCAGACCGGAGGCGTGCAGGGTCCAGGGTCCGTCGGCGGGCGTGTCCTCGGCGCGCGCGTAGATCTGGACCGTGCGGGCCCCGGCCGGATCGGGGGTACCGACGGCGACCTGGACACGGACGCCGTCGGCGGGCGGCAGCACCAGCGGTATCTCCAGGGCCAGTTCCTCCAGCCGGCCGCAGCCGACCTGGTCGCCCGCGCGGACCGCGAGTTCCACCATGGCGGTGCCGGGCACGACGACGGAGCCGCCGACGACGTGGTCGGCGAGCCAGGGGTGGGTACGCACGGACAGCCGGCCGGTCAGGACCGCGCCGTCGGAGCCGGCGAGCACGGTGGCGGCACCGAGCAACGGGTGGTCGGCGGAGTCCAGTCCGACGGAGCCGACGTCGCCGGCCGGGGCGGTCGTCTCGGGCCAGAACCGCTCCCGCTGGAAGGCCGTGGTGGGCAGGTCGACGGTGCGGGCCCCGGTGAACAGCGCCTCCCAGCGCGGTCCGGCGCCGCCGGCGTGCAGCTGGGCCAACGCGGTGAGCAGGGTCTCGGTCTCGTCCCGTCCACGGCGGGTGGCTGCGGCCAGGACGGCGCCACCGCCGGCGGTCTCGTCCTCCGTGGCGGCCAGGCACTCGCGGGCCATGGCGGTCAGTACCGCGTCGGGGCCGATCTCCAGGAACCGGGTCACGCCCTCGTCGGCGAGGGTGCGGATCCCGTCGTGGAAGCGGACGGCCTCGCGCGCGTGCCGGACCCAGTACCCGGGGGTGCCGATGTCCTGGGTGGCGAGCCGGCCGGTGACGCCGGACACCAGGGGCAGAGTCGCGCGGCGGAAGGTCAGGGACGACACCACGGACCGGAACTCGGCCAGCATCGGTTCCATCAGGGGCGAGTGGAAGGCGTGCGACACCGTCAGCCGGCGGCTCTTCTCGAAGTGCGCGGCGACCGCCTCGGCCTCGGCGGCGTCGCCGGAGATCACGACGGAGTCCGGCCCGTTGACGGCGGCGACGTCGACCCCGGAGGTCAGCAGGGGGCGCACGGCCTCCTCGGAGGCGCGCAGGGCGATCATGGCCCCGCCCTCGGGGAGCGCCTGCATGAGCCGGCCGCGCGCGGCCACCAGCGTGGTGGCGTCCGGCAGGTCCAGTACGCCCGCGACGTGGGCGGCGGCGATCTCGCCGATGGAGTGGCCCGCGAGGTAGTCGGGTGCGAGGCCCCAGGACTCCACCAGCCGGTACAGCGCCACCTCGAAGGCGAACAGCGCGGTCTGGGTACGGGCCGTACGGTTCAGCGGCTCGGGATCGTCGCCGAGCACCAGCTCCCGCAGGCCTCCGTCGCCGGACAGCCCGCAGATCTCGTCGAAGGCCCGCGCGAAGACCGGGAAGTGGGCGCGCAGTTCGCGGCCCATGCCGGGGCGCTGGGAGCCCTGGCCGGTGAACAGGAAAGCGGTCTGGCCCTTGCGGACGCGGCCGAACGCGGTGGCCCGGCCGCCCTCGGCGACCTGGGTCACGGCGTCGAGCAGGGTGTCCCGGTCGGAGCCGAGGACAACGGCCCGGTACGGATGGGCGGTGCGGGTGACGGCCAGCGAGTGCGCCACGTCCACGGGGTCGGCCTCGGTCACGGCCGCCGCCAGGCGGGCGGCCTGCTCGCGCAGGGCCCGCTCGCTGCGGCCGGAGAGCACCCACGGCACCAGCGCCGGCGCGGTGCGCGGCGCGGGTTCCTCCGCGGGTTCGTCCGCGGGCGCCTCTTCCAGGATGGTGTGGGCGTTGGTTCCGCTGGCGCCGAAGGAGGAGACCGCGGCCCGACGCGGGCGCCCGGGATCCGCCCAGGGGCGGTTGGCGGTGAGCAGGCGGACGTTGCCCTGGCTCCAGTCGACCTTGGCGGACGGCTCCTCGGCGTGCAGGCTCCGGGGCAGCACGCCGTGCCGCATCGCCATGACGACCTTGATGATGCCGGCCACGCCCGCGGCGGCCTGGGTGTGACCGATGTTGGACTTCACCGATCCCAGCCACAGCGGTGCGTCCTGCGGCCGGTCCTGCCCGTAGGTGGCGAGCAGGGCCTGCGCCTCGATCGGGTCACCGAGCGTGGTGCCGGTGCCGTGCGCCTCCAGCAGGTCGACGTCGGCCGCGGTGAGGTGCGCGCCCGCCAGCGCGGCGCGCACGACCCGCTGCTGGGACGGGCCGTTGGGGGCGGTCAGACCGTTGGAGGCGCCGTCCTGGTTGACGGCCGAGCCCCGGATGACGGCGAGGACCTCGTGTCCGTTACGGCGGGCGTCGCTCAGCCGCTCCAGCAGCAGCATGCCTGCGCCCTCGCCCCAGCCGGTGCCGTCGGCCGAGTCCGCGAAGGACTTGCACCGGCCGTCGGGGGCGAGGCCCCTCTGGCGGCTGAAGGCGACGAACGAGTTGGGGGTGGACATGACCGTGGCGCCGCCCGCCAGGGCGAGGGTGCACTCCTTGCCGCGCAGGGCCTGGACGGCGAGGTGCACCGCCACGAGCGCCGACGAGCAGGCGGTGTCGATGGTGACGGCCGGGCCCTCCAGCCCGAGGGCGTAGGAGATCCTGCCGGAGATCACGGCTGCCAGGGCGCCGGTGCCGAGCGCCGCCTCGGAGTCCTGCGGCATCCGGGCCAGCAGGTCCCGGTAGTCCTGGCCGTTGGTGCCGGCGAACACCCCGACCCGGGCGCCGTGCACCGAGTCGGGGGCGATACGGGCGCGTTCGAGCGCCTCCCACGACACCTCCAGCAGCAAGCGCTGCTGGGGGTCCATCGCGACGGCCTCCCGCGGGCTGATGCCGAAGAAGTCCGGCTCGAACCCCGCGGCGTCGCTCAGGAAGCCGCCGCGCGTGGAGTACGTCTTCCCCGTGGCGTCCGGGTCCGGGTCGTACAGCGCGTCGACGTCCCAGCCGCGGTCACCGGGGAAGTCCCCGATGGTGTCGGTGCCCTCGTGGACCAGCCGCCAGAACTCCTCGGGGGTGGTGACCCCGCCGGGGAAGCGGCAGCTCATTCCGACGATGGCGACGGGTTCCCGGTCCTGGGTCTCCACCTCGCGCAGCCGTTGGCGGGTCTGGTGCAGATCGGCGGAGACCCGCTTGAGGTAGGAGAGCAGCTTTTCGTCGTTGGTCATCGGGTGTCGCCACTCCTGTGCGAAGAGGTGGGCCGCGGGCGGGCCGGGGTGTCGTGGGAGTGCGGGGTCACGCCGAGCCGAGTTCGTTGTCGATGAACGCGAAGACGTCGTCGGCGGAGGCCTCTTCCAGGCGGCCGGTGACGGCTGCCGCATCCTGGCCGAGGGTTTTGTCCAGGTCGTTGAGCAGGGTCTGCAGGCGGGTGGTGACCCTGCTCTGTTCCAGGTCCTCGGCGGTGAGGTCGCCGAGCCGGGCGGCGACCCGTTCGAATTCGGCGACCACGGCGTCCACGGAGGTGCCCGCGCCGGCGAGTTCGGTGCCCAGGTACGTGGCGAGGGCGGCGGGGGTGGCGTAGTCGAAGATGAGTGTGGCCGGCAGCGGCACCCCGGCGGCGCCGCTGATCCGGTTGCGCAGGTCGACCGAGGTGAGCGAGTCGAAGCCCAGGTCGCGGAAGGCACTGGTCGGTTCGACGGCTCCGGCGTCGCCGTATCCGAGGACGGTGGCCGCCTGGCCGCAGACCAGGTCCCGCAGGGCGCGCTCGCGTTCCCCTCCGGTGAGTCCCGCGAGCTTCTCCGCGAAGCCGTCAGCCGCGTTCGCGCCGTCCGTCCCGGTGGTGCGCCGGGCCTCCGGGAGTGCGGAGAAGAGCGGGCTGGGCCGGGTCGCGGTGAACGCGGGGGCGAACACCGACCAGTCGACGTCGGCGACGGTGACCGTGGTGTCGCCGCCGTCCAGGGCGCGGCGCAGCGCGGTGAGGGCGGTGTCCGGGTCGAGCAGGGACATGCCCATCGCACGGGCCGAGGAGCGCACCGTGTCGTGCGCCGCCATGCCGTCGCCGCCCCAGGGTCCCCAGGCGACGGAGGTGGCGGGGAGTCCGGCCGCGTCGCGGTGTTCGGCCAGGGCGTCCAGGTAGGCGTTGGCGGCGGCGTAGTTGGCCTGGCCGGCGCCGCCGACGGTGGCGGTCAGGGAGGAGAAGAGCACGAACGCCGACAGGCCGAGGCCGGCCGTCAGTTCGTGCAGATGACGGGCGGCGTCCGCCTTGGGGCCGAGGACGCGGGCGAACCGGCCTGTGTCCAGGGCGTCCAGGACGCCGTCGTCGAGGGCGCCGGCCAGGTGCACGACGGCCGTCAGGGGCTGCTGCGCCGGTACGGAGTCCAGCAGGCCGGCCAGTGCCGACCGGTCGGCGACGTCGCAGGCGGTCAGGGTGACGCCGGTGCCGGTGGCGGTGAGTTCACGGACCAGGTCGGCGGCGCCGGGCGCGTCCGGACCGCGGCGGGAGGCGAGCAGCAGGTGTTCGGCGCCCTCGGCGGCGAGCAGGCGGGCGACCGCTGCGCCGACCGCGCCGGTGGCACCGGTGACCAGCACGGTGCCGGACGGCTGCCAGGGGGCGCCCGCGCGGGCCGGGGCACGCTCCAGCCGGCGTCCGTAGGCGCCGGATTCCCGGATCACGACCTGGTCCTCGCCTCCGGCGTCGCCGAGCAGCGCGGCGAGGCGGGCCACGGTCCGCGGACCGGCCTCGGCGGGCAGGTCGACGAGGCCGCCCCACCGGTCGGGGTGCTCCAGGGCGGCGACCCGGCCGAGGCCCCACAGGGCGGCCTGGGCGAAGCCGGTGACGGTGGCTCCGGCACCGTGCGCGACGGCGTCCCGGGTGGCGCACCACAGCGGGGCGTCGGCGCCGGTGTCCCCGAGTGCCTGGACGAGGGTGGCCAGGGCGTCCGGCCGCGTCTTTGGGGCGGGCAGGTACAGGATGCCGTCGACCGTGGTCCGGCCGGTGAGTGCGGCGGCCAGAGCGGCGCGGTCGGCGGTGTCCCGCACGGTCAGGGTGTCGAGGTCCAGCCCGTGGCCGGCCAGTCCCTCGGTCAGGCCGGTGGCCCACGGCGCGTCGGCGACGGACTCGGGGACGACGGCCAGCCAGGTCTGGCCGAGCACCGGGGTGGCGGAAGGCGCCAGCGGTTCCCAGGTGACGCGGTAGCGCAGTCCGTCCGCCGCGGCGGACGCCTGCCGCCGCCCGTGCCAGGTGGCGAGGGCGGGGACGACGGCGGCGACGGATCGCTCGTCGTCGAGACCGAGGGTGGCGGCGACGGCGCTCACGTCCTGCTCGCGCACCAGGTCCCAGAACGGGTCGCCGGCGTCGCCGGCGGAGCCGGCCGCGGCCTGACGCTCGGCCTGCAGGATGGGGGCGTCCTCCCAGTGCCGGTCCCGCCGGAACGGATACGTCGGCAGGTCGACGGTGCGGCCGCCGGTGAAGACCGTGCGCCAGTCGGGCCCGGTGCCGGTGAGGTGGAGGCGGCAGAGGGCGTCGACGAGGGCGGCGTCCTCGGCACGGTCGCGCCGCTGGGTGCCGATGGCGTCGGGGACCACGTCCTGCGCCATGGTGCTGAGCACCGAGTCGGGGCCGATCTCCAGGAAGCGGGTGGCACCCTCGGCGGCGAGCGTGGTGACCCCGTCGTGGAAGCGGACGGCCTCGCGGACGTGCCGTACCCAGTAGTCGGCGCCGGCCAGGCCGTCGGCGATCCGGCCGGTGACGTTCGAGACGACCGGGAGCGCGGGCTCGCGGAAGGTGAGGCCGGCCAGTACCTCGCGGAAGGATTCGAGCATCGGGTCCATGCGGTGCGAGTGGAAGGCGTGCGAGACCTTCAGCCGGGTGCTCTTCTCGGCCCGGGCGGCGACGGCGAGGACGGCCTCCTCGTCGCCGGAGACCACGACGGAGCGCGGGCCGTTGACGGCGGCGATGTCGACACCGCCGGTGAGGAGTGCGGTGACGTCGGCCTCGGTGGCGCGCAGGGACACCATCGCTCCCCCGGCCGGCAGGTCCTGCATGAGGCGGCCCCTGGCGGCGACCAGGGTGACCGCGTCCTTCAGGTCGAGCACGCCGGCGACATGGGCCGCGACGATCTCGCCGATGGAGTGTCCGGCGAGGAGGTCGGGACGGACGCCCCAGTGCTCCAGCAGCCGGTAGAGGGCGGTCTCGAAGGTGAACAGCGCCGCCTGGGTGTAGACGGTGCGGTGCAGCGGCGCGTCGGCGCCGTCGGCGTCCTCGTCGAACATGACGTCGGCCAGCGGCCGGTCGAGATGAGTGTCGAACGCGGCGCAGATCTCGTCGAAGGCGGCGGCGAACACCGGGAAGGCGGCGTGCAGGGTGCGGCCCATGCCGGGGCGCTGCGAGCCCTGGCCGGAGAAGAGCACGGCGAGGCGGCCGGGCTCGGGGGCCACGACGGGCGTGCGGGTGCCCGCGGCGACCTCGCGCAGGGCCGCCAGCAGTTCGTCCCGGTCACGGCCGGTCACGGCGGCGCGGTGGCTGAACAGGGAGCGGGTGGTGGCCAGCGAGTGGCCCACGTCGTACGGGTCGAGGTCTCCGGCGACCGCCAGCAGCCGTTCCGCCTGCCGCCGCACGGCGTCGGCGCCCTTGCCGGAGAGCAGCCAGGGCACGACGGGCAGCTCGGCGCGGTCGGGGGTGCTCTCGCCCGTCCCTGCGGGCGGGGCCTCCTCCAGGACGGTGTGCGCGTTGGTGCCGGAGATGCCGAAGGAGGAGACGGCGGCGCGGCGCGGCCGGCCGTCGCCGTCCCAGGGGCGGGGTTCGGTGAGGAGTTCGACGTCTCCCGCGTTCCAGTCGACAGCGGTGCTGGGGGTGCCGACGTGCAGCGTCCTGGGGAGAGTGCCGTGGCGCATGGCCATGACCATCTTGATGACGGCGCCGACTCCGGCGGCCGCCTGGGCGTGGCCCATGTTGGACTTGATGGAGCCCAGCCACAGCGGCCGGCCCTCGGGGCGGTCCTGCCCGTAGGCGGCGATGACGGCCTGGGCCTCGATGGGATCGCCGAGCGTGGTGCCGGTGCCGTGGGCCTCCACCGCGTCGATGTGGTGCGGGGCCAGCTGGGCGTCGGCGAGCGCCTGCCGGATGACACGGACCTGGGCCGGTCCGCTGGGCGCGGTGAGGCCGTTGGAGGCACCGTCCTGGTTGACGGCGCTGCCGCGGACGACGGCGAGCACCGTGTGGCCGTTGCGGCGGGCGTCGGACAGCCGCTCGACGAGGAGCATGCCCGCGCCCTCGGCCCAGGCGGCGCCGGCGGCGTCGTCGGAGAAGGAGTGGCAGCGGCCGTCGGGAGACAGCGCGCGGCGCTCGCTGAACTCGACGAACATCTCGGGGCTGGCCATGACGGCGGCCCCGCCCGCCAGCGCGAGGGAGCACTCGCCCTTGCGCAGCGACTGGATCGCCGAGTGGAGGGCGACCAGCGAGGAGGAGCAGGCGGTGTCCATCGTGACCGCCGGGCCCTCCAGTCCGAGGGTGTAGGCGATCCGGCCGGAGACGATGCTGCCGGAGATGGTACCGCCGAGGTAGTCGTGGTGCATCAGGCCGACGAAGACACCGGTCTGCGTGCCCTTCACGGCCGTGGGGTCGATGCCGGCCCGCTCGAAGGCCTCCCAGGTGACCTCCAGCAGCATGCGCTGCTGGGGGTCGGTGCCGGGCGCGTCCTTGGGGCTGATGCCGAAGAAGGCGGGGTCGCACTCGGCGGCGTCGTACAGGAAACCGCCGTGGCGCACGTAGGACTTGCCCGGGGCCCCGGGCTCGGGGTCGTAGAGGGCGTCGACGTCCCAGCCACGGTCGGTGGGGAAGTCGGAGACGACGTCGATGCCCTCGTCGACGATGCGCCACAGGTCCTCGGGGGTGCGTATCCCGCCGGGGTAGCGGCAGCCCATACCGATGATGGCGACGGGTTCGTGGTCCTGCTCCTCCAGCTCCCGTACGCGGCGCCGGCTGCGCTCCAGCTCGGTCGTGGCCCGCTTCAGGTAGTCGCGGAGCTTGTCGGCCGTTGCCGGGTCTTCCATCACAGGGCTCCCAGTTCGTTGTCGATCGTCGCGAAGAGTTCTGCGTCGCTTGCCTCGCCGAAGTCCTGCGGCGTCGCGGGCGCGGCGTCGCCGCCGCGGGCGTCCTGCCAGCCGCGGAGCAGTGCTTCGAGGCGCGCGGTGACACGGGCGTGGCTGCCGTCCTGGTCGGGCAGGCCGAGCAGGGCGGCCTCGAGCCGGTCCACGTCGGCCAGGGCGGACCGGGCGAGGTCGGCCGGTCCCGGGACGAGTGCGGTCCTGAGGTGGGCGGCGAGTGTGCGGGGCGAGGGCTGGTCGAAGACCAGCGTCGCCGGGAGGGTGAGGCCGGTCGCGCCCGCCAGGAGGTTCCGCAGCTCGACGGCAGCGAGCGAGTCGAAGCCCATCTCCTGGAAGGCGCGTCCGGGGTCCACCGACTGCGGTGAGGGGTGTCCGAGCACGCCGGCGACATGGGTGCGGACCAGGTCCAGCAGGACACGGTCGCGTTCGGTGTCGGGCAGGGCGGCGAGCCGCTCGCCCCAGGAGACGGACGAGGGGCTGTCCGCGGTGTCGGCGCCGGGCCTGCGGGCCGCGGGGCGGACGAGTCCGCGCAGCAGCGCGGGGACGCCGTCCGGCCGGGCCCGTACGGCCGCCCCGTCCAGCCGGACGGGAACCACGAGGGCGTCCTCGGTGCCGAGGGCCGCGTCGAACATGCGCAGTGCCTGGGCCGGGGCCAGGGGCGGCAGGCCGAGGCGGCGCAGCCGCTCCAGGTCGGCCGATTCGATGCCCGCGCTCATGCCGCCGCCCGATGCCCACAGGCCGTAGGCCAGCGAGACGGCGGGCAGGCCGAGGGAGCGGCGGTGGGCAGCGAGGCCGTCGAGGAAGGTGTTGGCGGCCGCGTAGTTGGCCTGGCCGGCGCCTACGAGCAGACCCGCGGTGGAGGACAGCAGGACGAACGCGGACAGGTCCGAGTCCCGCGTCAGGTCGTGCAGGTGCCAGGCGGCGTCCACCTTGGGCCGCAGGACCCGTTCGACGCGGTCGGCGTCGAGGGTGGCCAGGACCCCGTTGTCGACGACGCCTGCGGCGTGCACCACGGCGCGGACCGGGTGCCGGCCGAGCAGTGCGGCGAGGTCGGCGCGGTCCGCGACGTCGCAGCGGGCGAGGGTGACCTCGGCGCCGAGGGCGGCGAGTTCGTCACGGAGGCCTGCCGCGCCGGGGGCGTCCGCGCCGCGCCGCCCGGCGAGCAGCAGGCGGCGTACGCCGTGCTCGGTGACCAGGTGGCGGGCGATCAGGGCACCCAGGCCGCCGGTCCCGCCGGTGATGAGCACGGTGCCGTCAGGGTCCCAGGCGAGGGTAGCGCCGGGCTTGGCGCGGGCCAGGCGCGGCACGCGTACCTCTCCGTCCCGTACGGCGATCTCCGGCTCGTCGGAGGCCAGCGCGGTGGCGAGGGCGGTGTCCGGGGCGGCGCTGCCGTCGGTGCCGATCAGCAGGAAGCGGCCGGGGTTCTCGGCCGTCGCGGCGCGCACGAGGCCGAACAGCGGGCTGTGCGCGAGCTGGTCGCCGCGCAGCAGTACGGCGAGCCGACTGCCGGTGAAGCGTTCGTCGTCGAGCCAGTGGCGCAGGGTGTCCAGGGTGGTGCCGACCAGGTCCCGTGCCCGCTCCGGCAGGCCGGTGCCGCCGGCGGGGTCGGCGGGTACGGCCAGGACGACCGTGCCGGGCACTTCGCCCGCGTCCGCCAGTGCGGCGAGGTCGCGGTGCCGGGGCGCGTCGAGGCCGGCGTCGGCGCCGCACACGGCCAGGGCGGACGGGACCGGGTGCGCCGCGCCCGGGGCCGGGACGAGGTCGACCCGGTACAGGGGGTCGTCGGCGTCCGCGGTGAGCTGGTCGGCCGTGACGGGGCGGGCCACGAGGCCGCGGACGGTGGCGACGGGTGTGCCGTCCCCGTCTGCCAGGTCGAGGCGTACGGCGTCGTTGCCCGCCGGGGACAGACACAGGCGCAGGCGGTCGGTGCCCGCCCGGTGCAGGGTGACGCCGCTCCAGGCGAACGGCAGAACGGCCTGTCCGCCGGCCAGGTCCAGCAGGTTGACGTGCAGGGCGGCGTCCAGCAGGGCCGGGTGGAGGCCGAACGCGCCGGCGGTGGTGCGTGCCACCTCCGGCAGGGCGGCTTCGGCGTACAGTTCCTCGCCCCGGCGCCACATGGCGCGCAGGCCCTGGAAGACCTCGCCGTAGCCGTATCCGGTGCGGGCCAGTTGCGTGTAGAGCCCGTCCAGGCCGACGGGTTCCGCGCCGGCGGGGGGCCAGGCGGCGGGGTCGGTGTGCGGTGCCCCGTCGGTGGGCGCGGTGGTCAGGACGCCCCCGGCGTTACGGGTCCACGGGGTGTCCGGGGTGTCGGTGCGGCGGGACCAGACGGTGAGTTCGCGGCGTCCGTCCCGTTCCGCGTCGACGGCGACCTGTACGGCCACGGAGCCGTGTTCGGGCAGGGTGAGGGGAGCGTGCAGGGTGAGTTCCCCGACAGTGGCGCAGCCGGTCTGCGCGGCGGCCCGCAGCGCCATCTCGACGAAGGCGGTGCCGGGCAGCAGGACGGTGCCGTGGACGGCGTGGTCGCCGAGCCAGGGGTGGGAGGACAGGGACAGCCGCCCGGTGAGGACCGCGCCCTGGGTGTCGGGCAGTTCGGTCGCGGCGGTCAGCAACGGATGACCGGTGGCCTGCTGTCCGAGCCCGTCGGCGTCGCCTGTGCCGCCGACTGCGGCCTCGAGCCACAGGCGGGTCCGCCGGAAGGCGTAGGTGGGGAGGTCGGTGACCCGGGCGTGGTGGGGGGCGTGGAACGCCTCCCAGTCGACGGTCCCCCCGGCGGCGTGGAGCCGGGCGACCGCGCTGACGAAGTCGTGCGTCTCGTCACCGTCGCGGCGCATGACGGGCAGGCACACGCTGTCAGGGGGGAGGCACTCGGCTGCCAGGGCGGTGAGCGCCGCGTCCGGGCCGACCTCGAGGAACGCCCGGACGCCCAGGTCGTGCAGGGTGTCGAGAGCGGGGGCGAAACGGACGGTGCGGCGGACATGGTCCACCCAGTAGCCGGGGGTGGTGAGCTCGCCGGGGCCGGCGAGGGCGCCGGAGAGGGCGGAGACCAACGGGATCCGGGGCTCCTGGTAGTCGCACCGGGAGGCGGCCTCGGCGAAGGCTTCCAGCATCGGGTCCATCAGCGGTGAGTGGAAGGCGTGGGAGACCTTGAGCCGCTTGCCGCCTCCGAAGCGGGCGGAGAGTGCGTCGACGGCCTCCTCGGTTCCCGAGACCACCACGGAGCGGGGGCCGTTGACGGCGGCGAGACCGACCCGCCCGTCGAGGTACGGGGCGACCTCCTCCTCGGTCGCCCGCAGCGCGGCCATGGCACCGCCGGCCGGGAGGCCTGCCATCAGGCCGCCGCGGGCGAGGACGAGGGAGACCGCGTCCGGCAGCGAGAACACCCCGGCGACATGGGCGGCCGCAAGTTCACCGACGGAGTGACCGGCCAGGTGGTCCGGCACCACGCCCCAGGACTCCAGCAGCCGGTACATGGCCACCTCGGTGGCGAAGATCGCGATCTGCGCGTGATCGGTGCGGGTGAGCGGCGAGGAGTCACCGTCGATCACCTCGCCGAGCGGGCGCTCCAGACGGGGATCGGCGAGCGCGCACACCGCGTCGAACGCCTCGGCGTAGACGGGGTAGGCGCGGTGCAGGGCGCGGCCCATGCCGGGGCGTTGGACGCCCTGCCCGGTGAACAGGAACGCCGTCCTGCCGCCGACCGGGGTGAGCGGCTTCGCGGTGGCCAGGGCGTCGAGCAGTGCGCCGGTGTCGCTGCCGACGGCGACGGCTCGGTGTGCGAAGTGGGTGCGGGTGGTGGCCAACGACAGCGCGATGTCCGCCGGAGCGGCGTCGTCGTGTCCGGTGAGGTGATCGCGCAGGCGGGCGATCTGGCCGGTGAGTGCCTCGGAGCTCCGGCCGGTGACGATCCAGGGCACGGGCGTGGCGGCGGGAACGCTCGCACGGGGTTCGGCCACCGTCGCGGCGGGTGTCTCCTGGGTGCCGGGGGCGGCCGCGGGTCCCTCTTCGACGGGGGCCTGTTCCAGCACGACGTGGGCGTTGGTGCCGCTGATGCCGAAGGAGGAGACGGCCGCGCGGCGCGGACCGCCGCTGTCGGGCCAGGGGCTCCGCTCCAGGGCCAGTTCGACGGCTCCCGCGTCCCAGTCCACCTGGTCCGTGGGGGCGTCGACGTGGAGGGTGGGCGGTACCTCTCCGTGGCGCATGGCCATGACCATCTTGACGACCCCGGCGACGCCTGCGGCGGCCTGGGTGTGACCGAGGTTGGACTTGACGGAGCCCAGCAGCAACGGCCGGTCCGCGGGGTGCTCGCGGCCGTACGTCGCCAGCAGCGCCTGTGCCTCGATCGGGTCGCCGAGTGAGGTTCCGGTGCCGTGCGCCTCGACCACGTCGACGTCGGCGGCGGTGAGTCCGGCGCCGGCCAGCGCCTGGCGGATGACTCGTTGCTGGGAGGGGCCGTTGGGCGCGGTCAGCCGGCTGCTGGCGCCGTCGGAGTTGACGGCGCTGCCACGGACCACGGCGAGCACCGGGTGTCCGTTGCGCCGGGCGTCGGCCAGACGTTCGACGAGCAGCATGCCGGCACCCTCGCCCCAGCCGGTGCCGTCGGCGGCGGTCGAGAAGGCCTTGCACCGGCCGTCGGGGGCGAGGCCGCGCTGCCTGCTGAAGTCGACGAACGTCTCAGGGGTGGACATCACGGTGACCCCGCCCGCCAGCGCGAGGGAGCACTCGCCGGCCTGCAGCGCGCGCACCGCCCAGTGCAGGGCGACCAGCGAGGAGGAACAGGCGGTGTCGACGGTGACGACCGGGCCCTCCAGGCCGAACGTGTAGGCGATGCGCCCGGAGGCGATGCTCGCGGCGCTGCCGTTGGCGAGGTAGCCGTCGAGGTCGTCGGGGACGGTGTCGAGGCGGGTGGCGTAGTCGTTGTACATCACACCGGCGAAGACGCCGGTGCGGGTCCCGCGCAGGGAGGCCGGGACGATGCCAGCCCGCTCGAATGCCTCGAAGGACGTCTCCAGCAGCAGGCGTTGCTGCGGGTCCATGGCGAGGGCCTCACGGGGGCTGATGCCGAAGAAGTCGTAGTCGAAGTCGGGGGCGTCGTGCAGGAAACCGCCCGTGCGTGCGTAGGTCGTGCCGGGCCGGTCCGGGTCGGGGTCGTACAGGGCGTCCACGTCCCAGCCGCGGTCGCCGGGGAACTCCGACACGGCGTCGGTTCCCGTCGCCACCAGGTTCCACAGGTCCTCGGGCGAAGTGACACCACCCGGGTAGCGGCAGCCGATGCCGACGATGGCCACCGGGCCGTGTGCGCGTTGTTCGTTCTCGCGCAGCCGGCGCCGTGCCTCCCGGAGATCCGCCGTCGTACGCCTGAGGTAGTCGAGCAGCTGCTCTTCGTTGTTCACCAGCGCGCCATCCGATCGGGATCGAAAGTGGGGCCTCGGTCCTGCGGACTGTCTCCGGACGGGATCCCGGTCCGCTTCCCCCTCCGTTGACGGAGGCTAGGTAGGGGACGGTGGCGCTTGATACCCCTACGGCCCCCAGGGGCCCGTGAGCCGGTACAGGGGGCGGTCGGACGGAGTGCCCGAACGGGCAGGTGCGATGCGGGAAACGTGACCGGTTTCATGCGCGTCGCGGCCCGATTCCTTTCTTTACTTCCCGGTAAATCAATCGGCCGGGAAAGCCGTCCCGCCAGGCATCATGAACGGGAAGTAACTTCCGGAAGGGCCTGGTTGACAACGTTGACAACGACCTATAGCCTCGCTATTCATTTGATTGAGCAGCTCTTTTCCTTCCCTCCGGAAAGGATTGCCGAACCGATCGAATCGCGCCACACAAAAGAATGACACTTTCCTACCGCTCTCATATTCGGAACCGTCGTAGGGTTGGACCGCGGCCCCGACGGGCCGCCACCGCAACGACGCAGTGGCGACCCTCGGCAGCGGAACGCGGGCAGAGCAAGGGACTCGGACCGGTCCCCTATCGCCGCATTTCATCCCAGATGGGCGCGAATCCATGGGAGTTACTGGACACAGGGGGGACACCATGCGCCTTTTCGACCGCTCCAAAGAATTACACATACTTAACGAGGCGTTTACCGAATGCACTCGAAGATCCGGGCGGCTGGTGATAGTCACGGGCGGCCCCGGTTCCGGGAAGACCCAGCTCCTGCACGAATTCCTGGCCGCTCCGGACAGATCGGGCGCACGCATACTCCACGGCACGGCGCACCCTGCCCAGCGAGACCGGCCGATGAGTCTGCTGCGGCAATTACTGCGCAACGGTGAGGTGCAGCCCCTTCCGTTGAACCCCACGCAACGGGTCGGCATACACGCAGAGGCATTCTCCCGGCATTCGGAGTACCGAGCCGGAACGGGCTTCGAAGGTCCGGAGCCGGACACCACAGAGGCGCTGCTGAGGCTCGCGGAGGGCGACGGCCCCCTGGTGGTGGCCGTGGACGACGCCCACCTCATGGACGAGGCATCCCTGTGCGCCGTCGTCCATCTGCTGGGCAGGAGCCGCTTCCGGCCCGTCCTCGTGGTGTGCACCACATCCGGCCATTCCGGCACCGGCCGGTGCTCGGCCGCTCACGCCGAACTCATCCGCCGACCGCACCGCCGGGCCCGTCTCGGTCCGCTGTCGGAGCGGGGCGTCGGCGAACTCCTCGACGCGCAGTCGGGTGCCGCCCTGCCGGCCGGGGTGGGCCGCGCCTTCCACCGGGCCACAGCCGGCAACCCCCTGCTGGTGCACGCCCTGCTGGACGACAGCACCCGCTTCGGCCACGACATCGACCGGCCCATCGCCGGCACCGCCTACCGCCAGGCGGTGCTGTCGCTCGTGCACCGCGGTGAGCCGCGCCACCTACGGGTGGTCCGGACGCTCGCCGCCCTCGGCGCACCCGCCTCCTCCGGCACCCTGAGCGATCTGGCCGACACCTCGCCCACCGGGGTCGAGGAGGCCGTCGAGGCTCTCAACTCCGTGGGGCTGCTCGACGGTCACATCTTCCGGCTGCCGGCCGCGGCGACCGCGGTGCTCGACGACATGGACGCTCCCGCGCGCACCACCCTTCACGAACGCATCGCCGACCTGCTGTACCGCTGCGGCGCGCCCGCCGGTGACATGGCCCGGCACCTGCGCGCCGCGGACCGGGTCCCGTACCCGTGGGGCCCTGGCGTGCTGCGTGCCGCCGCCGAGCAGGCCCTGGCCGCGGACGACGTGGAGCTGTGCAGCAGTTACCTGGACCTGGTGCTGCGCGACTGCACCGACCCGCAGGAGCGCAACGCCCTGTCGGCCGCCCTGGCCCGGGCGGAGTGGCGCGTGAACCCGGCCGCGGCGGGCGCCCACCTGGAGCCGCTGCGCCGGCCAGCGCTGGAAGGTGCGCTGAACATGCGCGACACCGCCACCGTCATGAGACACATGCTGTGGCAGGGCGACACCGAACTGGCCGCCGAGACCGTGGCCACGCTGGTGCCCGCGCGCTCCCCCGGTGACGCGCAGATCCTCGTCGAGGTCGAGTTCGTGCGGCAGTGGTTCTACGGCGTCGGGCTGCCCGCCAGGAGCCCGCAGGGCACGGCCGGCGGCGACCTGCACCGGCGGGCCCCCGACGTCCGTGACGGCGGACTGGCCGCGCAGGTGGCGATACTGGTCGGCGGTGTCGCCACGGACGACTCCGCGGCGGCCGTGGCCCAGGCCCTGCAGGGCAGCAAACTCGACCACCTCAACCTGGAGCTGGTGGCGATGGCGCTCCTCGCGATCGCCCACGCCGACCGGCCCGCGGTCGCCGCCGAGGCGTGCGATGCCCTGCTGGAGTCCGCGGTGGAGCGCCGGGCGACCACCTGGCAGGCGTTGCTCGGCAGCGTACGGGCGGAGATCGCGCTGCTGCGCGGGGACATGACGAAGGCGGCCGAAGGGGCCGACACCGCGCTGAGCAGCCTGCACGACGGGAGCTGGGGAGTCCTCGCCGGGCTTCCGATGTCGACGGCGATCTTCGCCCACACCGCGATGGGTGCCTACGACGAGGCCGAGCGGGTGCTCAAGCGGGACGTGCCCGAGCCGATGTTCCGCACCGTCTTCGGGATCCAGTACCTGCGGGCCCGGGGGCACCACTACCTCGTCACCGACCGGCCGTTCGCCGCGCTCAACGACTTCGAGACGTGCAGCCGGCTGATGCGGCAGGGAAACTCCAGCCTGCAGAAGGGCATCCCCTGGCGGTCCGACCTGGCCCTGGCGAATCTACGGATCGGCAAGGCCCGCACCGCCCGGGAGTGCGCCGAGGAGCAGCTGCGACTGCCCGGCGGTCACAGTTCCCGAGCGCGGGCGATGGCGTTGCGGATGCTGGCCGCCACCAGCAAGCCCCACCGCAGGGCCTCGCTGCTGCGTGAGGCGATCGACCTGCTCAAGCTCTGCGGCGACCAGCACACCCTTGCCCAGGCCTACGCCGATCTGTCAGCGGCCCACTACGAACTGGGCGAGTACGCCCGCGCCCGGCTGGTCGCCCGCCAGGCGGCCCGTGAGGCGGAGGCGTGCAGCGTCGAATCGCCGGTCGACGCGCACCTGCTGGAGGATCCGGGGCAGTCCGAGGGGTCCGAGGCCGAGGGCACGGCCATCCTGAGCGACGCGGAGTGCCGGGTCGCGGGCCTGGCCGCGCTGGGGTACACCAACCGCGAGATCAGCGGGCGGCTGCATGTCACGATCAGCACGGTGGAACAGCACCTCACCCGGGTCTACCGCAAGCTGAACGTGGCCAGCCGGTCCGAGCTGCCGCCGAAGATGCTGGAGCACCGCATCCCGAAACTGTCCGACCGCTGGGCCGCCACCCACTCCTCCGCGGGCTGACCTCCGACCCTGCTCGCCCGGTCCACCCTGCTCCCGTGACGACGGAATGCCGCGTCCGACCGCACCGCACGGCCCTCTTCGCAAGCCCCCAGAGGCTCCGGAGGGGGCCTTTCGGCTGAGCGGGCCAGGTCACCGACGGCGGCCGTGCGGCCCGTGCGGCTCCTCGGTGCAGGCCCGGCAACCCGGGCCGGGGGCACGAGACGGGTCAAGCAACAGGGGTCACGAGACGGGGGAGGCCCGGGGCGTTTGTCCCACGCCCCGGGCCTCACCCGTCCCACCGTCCCGCCCGTCGTCGTCGGGTCAGCCGAAGCTGCCGAGTTCGTCGTCGAGGATGCCGAAGAGCTCGTCGGCCGTGGCCGCCTCCAGCCCCTTCTCGCCGGCGTCGTCGGCCTTTCCGGGTTCCCGCCACTGCCCCGAGCCGTCCCAGTGGGCGGTGAGGGCCCGGAGGCGCACGGCCACCCGGGCGCGCCGCTCGTCGTCGAGCCCGTCGGAGTCCAGCGCGGCACCCAGCAGTGTCTCCAGGCGTACCACTTCGGCCTCGACATCGACGAGTTCCTCGTCGGCCCCGGCCCCGCCCATTTCCTCGAACAGGTGCTCGGCGAGGGCGTCGGACGTCGGGTAGTCGAAGGTGAGCGTGGTGGACAGCCGCAGCCCTGTCGCGGCGCCGAGGCGGTTGCGCAGCTCCAGTGCGGCGAGCGAGTCCACACCGAGGTCGCCCAGCGGGCGTTCGGGGTCGACGGCACTGCCGGAGCCGTGTCCGAGGACATCGGCCACGTGGCCGCAGACCAGGTCGGCCAGCAGCCGCCTGCCGTCCACGGCTCCGAGCGCGGCCAACCGCCGGGACAACGGCTCCGCCGCCTCCGGGGCGGCCTCCACCGCCCGGGCTGCCCGGCGGGCCGGCGCCGGCGTCCGTGCCAGCGCACGGACGAGGGCCGGTGCGTCCTCGGTGACCTGGACGCGCATCGGCAGCAGCAGCGGGCCCTCGGTGGTCAGGGCCTGGTCGAACAGGGACAGCGCCCGGTCGGTGGGCAGTGGCAGGATGCCGTCGCGGGCCAGCCTGCGCATCTCGGCCTCCCCGAGCCCGGCCGCCATGCCGTCGCCGGTGTCCCACAGACCCCAGCCCAGCGACAGCGCGGGCAGCCCCTCCGCCCGCCGCCGCGCGGCGAGGGCGTCGAGGAAGGCGTTGCCTGCCGCGTAGTTGGCCTGGCCCGCCGCTCCCAGGGTGCCGGCGGCTGAGGAGAAGAGGACGAAGGCGTCCAGGTCCAGGTGTCCGGTGAGCTCGTGCAGGTGCCAGGCCGCGTCGGTCTTGGGCCGCATCACCGTCTCCGTGCGCGCGGCCGTGAGGTCGGTGAGCAGACCGTCGTCCAGGACGCCCGCGGCGTGCACGACAGCGGTCAGCGGATGGGCTTCCGGTACGGAGGCCAGCAGTTCGGCCAGGGCTGCGCGGTCGGTGGTGTCGCAGGCGGCGACCCTGACCCGCGCTCCGGGGGCGACGGGATCCTCGTACCCCTCCGCGTCCGGTGTCCGGCCGCCGCGGCCGACCAGAAGCAGGTGCCGGGCGCCGTGGTGCTCGGCCAGGTGCCGGGCGAGCAGGCGGCCGAGGCTGCCGGTTCCGCCGGTGATGAGGACGGTGCCCTCCGGGTCCAGTGGGATGGCGGGCGTCGTCCCCGGCCGGCCGGCCGGCGTCAGCCCCGGTGTGTACACCGTGCCGCCGCGCAGGGCGAGTTCGGGCACGCCGGTCGCGACGGCGGCCGGCAGGACCGCGGCAGAGGCGGCGTCACCGTCGGTGTCGGCCAGCACGAACCGTCCGGGGTGCTCGACGGCGGCCGACCGCACCATGCCCCAGATGACGGCCTGGGCCGGGTCCGGCGCCCCGTCGGGGGTGACGGCGACCGCGGACCGGGTGACGACGACCAGGGGGGTGCCGTCCGCAGGTCCGGCCAGGTGCTCCTGGAGCGCGGCGAGGGTGCGTACGGCGGTCTCGCGGGCCCGGGCCGGCAGGTCGGCGTCCGAGGCGTCGTCCAGGGTCACGGTCAGGGTGCGGGGCTCGGCCGCCGCCCCGTCGGTGGTCACCTCCGCCGGGGTCCAGCGCACGCTGAACAGGTCACCGGGGGCGGAGGCCGAGGCGTTCAGCTGCTCGGCCGTCACCTGGCGGATGCGCAGCGACGCCGCCTCGGCGACCGGCGCGCCCGAGGCGTCGTACAGGGCCAGGGTCATGTGGTCGGTGCCGTGCGGGGTGAGCCGCAGCCGCAGGGCGGTGGCGCCGGTGGCGTGCAGGGTGACGCCCTCCCAGGCGAAGGGCAAGGTCATGACGGTCGGGTCCTGGCCGTCGAGCAGGTCGATGGCGTGGAGCGCGGAGTCGAGGAGCGCCGGGTGCAGTCCGAAGCCGTCGGCCGCGTCGGCTTCGGGGAGGGCGAGTTCGGCGAAGACCTCGTCCCCGAGCCGCCAGGCGGCGCGCAGGCAGCGGAACAGCGGGCCGTAGCCGTACCCCTGCTCGGCGAGGTGGCCGTACAGACCGCTCACCTCGACGGGGACGGCTCCCTCGGGCGGCCACACGGCGACGGGGGCCGGTTCGGGAGCGGTCTGCGGGGCGAGGACTCCGGTGGCGTGCCGGGTCCAGTCGTCGTCGGTGCCCTCGGGCCGGGCGTGCACGGCCAGTTGCCTGCGTCCGTCGGTGCCGGGAGCCGCGGCGGTCACCTGGAGGTGCACGGAACCGTGGCGGGGAAGTACCAGCGGCCGCTCCAGGGTGAGTTCCTCCACGTGCGGGCAGCCTGCGCGGTCGCCGGCCTGGAGGGCGAGTTCCACGAAGGCGCTGCCGGGGACCAGGACGACCCCCGCGACGGCGTGGTCGGCCAGCCAGGGATGGGTGGCCAGGGAGAGGCGGCCGGTCAGCGCGACGGTGTCGGCGGCGGCGAGGGTGAGGGCGGCGCCGAGCATCGGGTGCCCGGCGGGCGACTGGCCGAGCCCGCTTGCGTCGGTGGCCGTCCCGGGCCCGTCCGTCAGCCAGAGCCGCTGTCGCTGGAAGGCGTACGTCGGCAGGTCGACGCGGCGGGCGTCGGTCCCGGCGTGAGCTCCCGGCCAGTCGATGGGCAGACCGCGGACGTGGGCGGCGGCGACGAGCCCGGCGAGCGTCACCTCCTCGTCACGCTCACGGCGCAGGGCCGGCACGAACACCGACCGCTCCGGGTCGGCGAGGGCGTGCGCGCCCATCGCCGACAGGACGGCGTCGGGGCCGAGTTCGAGGAAGGTGCGGACGCCGTCGTCCTCCAGGGCGCGGATCGCGTCCCCGAAGCGGACCGTCTCCCGGACGTGACGCACCCAGTACTCGGGCGAGCACAGCTCGTCCTCGGTGGCGTACGTGCCGGTGACGTCGGAGACGACGGGGATCGTGGGCGCGGCGTAACTCAGTTCGCGAGCGGCCTTCTCGAACTCGGCCAGCATCGGGTCCATGAGGGGCGAGTGGAAGGCGTGGCTGACGCGCAGCCGCTTGGTGCGGCGGTCGGCGAAGGCGGCGGCGACCGCCTCAACCGCCGCCCGCGTACCGGAGACCACGACCGCGCGCGGGCCGTTGACGGCGGCCAAGGACAGGTCGGGGCCGAGGTGCGGCAGCACCTCGGCCTCGGCCGCGTCCACGGCGAGCATGGCGCCGCCCTCGGGCAGGGCCTGCATGAGCCGGCCGCGCGCGGTGACCAGCCGGGCCGCGTCCGCGAGGTCCCAGACACCGGCGACGTGGGCCGCGGTCAGTTCGCCGATGGAGTGGCCGGCCAGCCGGTCCGGGCGGATGCCGTAGGACTCCAGCAGGCGGTACAGGGCCGTCTCCACCGCGAACAGGGCGCTCTGGGTGTAGAGCGTGGAATCGAGCGACCCGGCCGCGTCGCTACCCGGTTCGGCCCACATGACCTCGCGCAGCGGGCGGTCCAGGTGGGCGTCCAGTGCCTCGCACACCTCGTCCAGTGCCCGCCGGAAAGCGGGGTGGGCGTCGTACAGGCCACGGCCCATGCCTGCCCGCTGGGCGCCCTGCCCGGTGAACAGGAAGGCGGTGCGGCCGGCGACGGGGCGGCCGCGCACGACGGTGTCGCTGGTGGCGCCGTCGGCCAGCGCGGTCAGGCCGGCCAGCAGTTCGTCCCGGTCACGGGCGACGACCGCGCCCCGGTGGGTGAGGGCGGCACGGCCCGTGGACAGGGAGTGGACGAGGTCGGTGATCCGCTCGTCGGCGACGGCGCGCAGCCGGTCGGCCTGGTCGGCCAGTGCCCCCGGGGTGGCGCCGGAGAGGACCACGGGCAGCAGGGGGGCCTGGATCCCGGCCTCGGTGTGGGGGCCGGTGTCGTCGTCGGGGGCCTCCTCCAGGATCACGTGTGCATTGGTCCCACTGATCCCGAACGACGACACCCCCGCACGACGCACCCGCTCACCCCGCACCCACGGACGCTCCACCTCCAGCAACCGAACCCGCCCCGCACCCCACTCCACCTTCCGCGACGGCACACCCACACCCAACGTCCGCGGCAACACCCCCTCCCCCAACGCCAACACCATCTTCATCACACCCGCCACACCCGCAGCCGCCTGCGCATGACCGATGTTCGACTTCACCGACCCCAACCACAACGGACGATCCCCCGACCGATCCCGCCCATACACAGCCAACAACGCCTGAGCCTCGATCGGATCACCCAACTCCGTCCCCGTCCCATGCGCCTCCACCACATCCACCTCAGCAGCCGACACCCCCGCCGACACCAACGCCTGCCGCACCACCCGCTGCTGAGACGGACCATTCGGCGCCGTCAGACCATTCGACGCACCATCCTGATTCACCGCACTCCCCCGCACCACCGCCAACACCCGATGCCCCGACCGCCGAGCATCCGACAACCGCTCCAACACCAGCACACCGACGCCCTCCGACAGGGCCGTGCCGTCCGCCTCCTCGGCGAAGGACTTGACGCGGCCGTCCGCGGCGAGATTGCGCTGTCTGCTGAAGTCGACGAACGTGTCGACGGTCGACATCACGGAGACTCCGCCCGCCATCGCCAGGGTGCACTCGCCCCGTCGTAGCGCCTGCGCGGCCAGGTGCAGCGCCACCAGCGACGAGGAGCAGGCCGTGTCGACGGTGAGGGCGGGGCCCTCCAGGCCGAGGGCGTAGGCGACCCGGCCCGAGACGACGCTGCCGAGGCTTCCGTTGCCGAGGTAGTCGCGGACGGCCTCGGGGACGTCGCGCAGTCGGCTGCCGTAGTCGTGGTACATCACGCCGGCGAACACCCCGGTGCGGCTGCCGCGCACGCTGTGCGGGTCGATGCCGGCGCGCTCCAGTGCCTCCCAGGAGGTTTCCAGCAGCAGCCGCTGCTGCGGGTCCATGGCGAGGGCCTCGCGGGGGCCGATGCCGAAGAAGTCGTGGTCGAAGTCGGCGGCGTCGTACAGGAATCCGCCCGAGCGGGTGCTGCAGTGGCCCGGCTTACCGGGCTCCGGGTCGTACAGGGTGTCCAGGTCCCATCCCCGGTCGTCCGGGAAGTCGCCGATGCCGTCCCCGCCGTCGGCGAGCAGCCGCCAGAGCTCCTCGGGGGTGGTGACACCACCGGGGTAGCGGCAGGCCATGCCGACGATCGCCACGGGTTCGTCCGCCGCGTAGGCCGTCTCCGGTGCCGCGGTGCCGGGGGCGTCCGCGGCGTCGCCGAGGAGTTCCGTCCTCAGGTATCGCACCAGGGCGTCGGCGTCGGGGTGGTCGAAGACGAGGGTGGCGGGCAGCCGCAGGCCGACGGCGCCGCCCAGCCGGTTGCGCAGCTCGACCGCGGTCAGCGAGTCGAACCCGGCCTCGCGGAAGGAGCGGCGCGGGTCGAGCACCATGTCGGTCCCGTGACCGAGGACCGCGGCCACCTGGGTGCGGATCAGTTCCATCAGCTCCGCGTCCCGTTCGGCGGGGCCCAGAGCGGCCAGCCGGTCGGCCAGGGAGGCGCCGGCTGCCCTTGCGGCAGCGGCCCGGCGGGCGGGGGCGGGCACCAGACCGCGCAGCAGGGCCGGGACACCGTCGGCGCCGCGCAGGGCACGCAGGTCCAGGCCGATGGGCAGCAGCAGCGGTTCGTCGGCGGCGAGCGCGGTGTCGAGCAGCCGCAGTCCCTCCTCGGTGGGCAGGGGCCGGACTCCCGCGCGCGTCATGCGCTCGACGTCGGTGTCGGTGAGGTGGGCGGTCATGCCGGTGCGCTGTTCCCAGAAGCCCCAGGCCAGCGAGAGCGCCGGCAGCCCCAGGGAGGCCCGGTGCGCGGCGAGGGCGTCGAGGAACGCGTTGGCGGCGGCGTATCCGGACTGTCCGGCTCCGTCGACGGTGCCGGCGGCCGAGGAGAACAGCACGAACGCCGCGAGATCCATGTCCCGGGTGAGCTCGTGCAGGTTCCAGGCGGCGTCCGCCTTGGGCCGCAGCACGGCGTCCAGGCGCTCGGGGGTCTGGTCGGTGACCAGTCCGTCGTCGAGGACGCCCGCGAGGTGCACCACGGCGGTCAGGGGATGCGCCGCGGGTACGCCGGCCAGGAGCGCGGCCAGCTCGTCGTGTTCGGCGGCGTCGCAGCGGGCGACGACGACCTGGACGCCCTGCTCGGCGAGGTCGGCGAAGTCGTCGGCGGCGGTGCCGCTGCGCCCGGCCAGGACCAGCCGGCGCACGCCGTGGCCGGTGGCCAGGTGCCGGGCGACCACGGCGCCGAGCACGCCGGTGCCGCCGGTGATCAGTACGGTGCCGTCGGGGTCGAGCGGGGCGGCGCTCCCCCGTACGACGGCGCGGGCCAGCCGGGGCACCCGGACAGTGCCTGCGCGCAGGGCCAGCTGCGGTTCGCCGCTCGCCGCGGCGGCGCGGACGGCGTCGGCGATCCGGTCGCCGTCGTCGCTGCCCGCCGTGCCAGGGGCGCCGTCCACGAGGACGATGCGGTCCGGGTGCTCGCCCTGGGCGGCGCGGACGAGGCCCCACACGGCGGCGCCCGCCAGGTCGACGGCGCCCTCGTCGCCGGTGGTGACCGCGCCACCGGTGAGGACCAGGAGGCGGGCCTCCGCGGTCCGTTCGTCCGCCAGCCAGTCCTTCAGGGCGGTCAGGACCCGTTCGGTCGCCTCGCGCACCGATGCCACCGGGTCGTCGCCGCCGGCCACCGGCAGGACCACCCAGTCGGGCAGCGGTGCGAGCGCGGCCGCGCCCCTCCCGTCCAGTACGGCGTGGGCGGGAGTCGCCGCATCCGGTACGGGTACCAGGGGCCAGTCCAGCCGGTACAGGTCGTCGGCGCGGACCGGGGAGGCCAGCGCCCGGCCGTCGACCGGGCGGGAGACCAGGGCCTCGACGGAGGCGACCGGGGCGCCGGTGGGGTCGGCCAGTTCCAGGGAGAGCGTGTCGCCGCCGCGGAGGCGGACCCGCAGGGCGGTGGCCCCTGCCGCGTACAGCGACACACCGGTCCAGGCGAAGGGCAGCCGGGCCGTCCCCTGGCCGTGCGCGTCGAGGCCGTCGGCGTGCAGGGCGGCGTCGAACAGGGCCGGGTGGAGGCCGAAGCCGGCTTCCTCGCCTGGCAGTTCGACCTCGGCGTACGTCTCGTCGCCGCGCCGCCAGGCCGCGCGCAGGCCCTGGAAGGCCGGCCCGTAGTCGTACCCGAGAGCCGCCAGCCGGGCGTAGGCGTCGTCCACCGGGACCGGTTCGGCGCCGTGGGGCGGCCAGGCCGCGAGGTCGAAGGCGGGCGGCGCGGTCTGCGGGGCGAGCAGGCCCGAGGCGTTCAGGGCCCAGGCTGCCTCGTCGGTGCCCTCGGGGCGGGAGTGGACGGTCACCGCGCGGAGCCCGTGGTCGCCGGCAGGGGCCACATGCAGCTGGAGCTGGACGGCGCCCCGCTCGGGCAGCAGCAGGGGTGCCTGCAGGGTGAGTTCGGTGACGTGTCCGCAACCGAGGCCGTGGCCGGCGCTCAGCGCCAGTTCGACCAGTGCGGTGCCGGGCAGCAGGGTGGTGCCGGAGACCGCGTGGTCGGCCAGCCAGGGCGTGGTGGACAGCGAGAGCCGGCCGGTGAACAGCGTGCCACCACCGGCGACCGGGACGGCCGCGCCCAGCAGCGGGTGGCCGGCGATCTGGAGCCCGGCGGCGGTGACGTCGCCGGCGGCCGCGGACCGGCCGAGCCAGTAGCGCTCGCGCTGGAAGGCGTAGGTGGGCAGGTCCGCCGGCCGCACCGGCATCCCGGCGAACGCCGGGGACCAGTCGACCGGGACGCCCGCCACGAACGCCTCGCCCAGCGAGGTGAGCAGGCGTTCGGCGCCTCCGTCGTCGCGGCGCAGCGAGCCGAGACCGGTGACGACCGCGTCCGCGGCGTGGGCGGTCTCCTCGATGCTGTTGAGCAGGACGGGGTGCGGGCTGCACTCGACGAACACCCCGTAGCCGGCGTCCAGCAGGGACCGGGTGGTCGGCTCGAACAGGACGCTCCGGCGCAGGTTGGTGTACCAGTAGCCGGCGTCCAGCGTGGTGGTGTCCAGGACGCCGTTGGTGACGGTGGAGTAGAACGGCACGTCCGAGGCGCGCGCCCGTACGTCCGCGAGGTCGGTGAGGAGCCGTTCGCGGATCGACTCGACGTGGGCGCAGTGCGAGGCGTAGTCCACCGGCAGCCGCTTGGCGCGACCGCCGTCGGCGACGATCGTCTCGCGCAGGGCGTCGAGGGCGTCGGCGTCGCCGGAGAGCACCACGGAGGAGGCGCCGTTGACCGCGGCCACGGAGACCCGCCCGTCGTGGGCGGCGACGAGTTCGCGTGCCCGGGACTCGGGCAGGGCCACCGACATCATGCCGCCGCGGCCGGAGAGCGCCTCGGCGATGGCCTGGCTGCGCAGGGCCACGACGCGGGCGCCGTCGGGCAGGCTGAGCGCGCCAGCCACGCAGGCGGCGGCGATCTCCCCCTGGGAGTGGCCGATGACGGCGGCGGGGCGCACCCCGTGGGCGCGCCACACCTCGGCCAGCGACACCATGATCGCCCACAGCGCTGGCTGTACGACGTCCACCCGTTCCAGCGGGCGGCGTTCGCGCACGGTCTCGACGAGATCCCAGTCGGTGAAGGGGGCGAGCGCCTCGGCGCAGTCGGCCATGGTGGCGGCGAACACCGGAGAGGCGTCCAGGAGATCGGCTGCCATGCCGGCCCACTGGGAGCCCTGCCCGGGGAAGACGAACGCGATGCGGGACTCCCCCGTCGGCGTGCCGCGCACCACGCCGGACGCGGGGTCGCTCTCGGCCAGGGCGGTGAGGCCGGCGGTCACGGCGCTCAGATCCGCGCCGACGACGACGGCCCGCCGGTCCAGGGCGGCGCGGGCGGTGGCCAGGGCGTGGGCGACGTCGGGCACGGGATCCGTGCCGGTCGCGAGGTGGTCCAGGAGGCGGCGGGCCTGCGCGGCCAGTCCCGGCTCGTCACGGGCGGACAGCACCAGGGGCAGCGGCCGGTCCCAGACCGGCTCCTCGGCGCGCGGCTCGGGGTCGGGGGCCGCCTCGACGATGACGTGGGCGTTGGTGCCGCTGATCCCGAAGGAGGACACGGCGCCGCGGCGGGGCTCGCCGGTGGCGGGCCACTCGCGCGGTTCGGCGAGCAGCTGGACGGCGCCGGCCTCCCAGTCGACCTGGGAGGTGGGCCGTTCGGCGTGCAGGGTCCGGGGCAGCCGGCCGTGGCGCATGGCCATCACCATCTTGATGACGCCGGCGACCCCGGCGGCGGCCTGCGTGTGCCCGATGTTGGACTTCACCGAGCCCAGCCAGAGCGGTTCCCCGCGGTCCTGGCCGTAGGCGGCCATGAGGGCCTGCGCCTCGATCGGGTCGCCGAGCGGGGTGCCGGTGCCGTGCGCCTCCACGGCGTGCACCTGGTGCGGTTCCAGGCGGGCGTTGGCGAGGGCGGCGCGTATGACGCGCTGCTGGGAGGGGCCGTTGGGGGCGGTCAGGCCGTTGGAGGCGCCGTCCTGGTTGACGGCGGTGCCCCGCACCAGGGCGAGCACGCGGTGGCCGTTGCGGCGGGCGTCGCTCAGCCGCTCCAGCAGCAGCATGCCCACGCCCTCGCCCCAGCCGGTGCCGTCCGCGCCCTCCGCGAAGGACTTGCAGCGGCCGTCCAGGGCGAGGCCGCGCTGGCGGGAGAAGTCGATGAACGTGTCCGGGGTGGACATGACGGTCACCCCGCCGGCCAGGGCGAGACCGCACTCTCCGGTGCGCAGGGCCTGGACGGCCAGGTGGAGGGCGACCAGTGAGGAGGAGCAGGCGGTGTCGACGGTGACGGCCGGGCCCTCCAGGCCGAGGGTGTAGGACACCCGGCCGGAGGCGACGCTGCCGAGGTTGCCGTTGCCGAGGTAGCCCTCGACGCCCTCGGGAACATCCGTGAGCCAGCTGCCGTAGTCGTGGTACATGACGCCCGCGTAGATGCCGGTGCGGCTGCCGCGCAGGGTGTGCGGGTCGATGCCGGCGCGTTCGAACGCCTCCCAGGCGGTCTCCAGCAGCAGCCGCTGCTGCGGGTCCATGGCGACGGCCTCGCGCGGGCTGATACCGAAGAACCCCGGGTCGAACCGCGGCGCGTCGTGGAGGAATCCGCCCTCGCGCACATGGGTGCGGCCGGGAGCGTCGGGGTCGGGGTCGTAGATGGCGTCGACGTCCCAGTCGCGGTCGGCGGGGAAGTCGCCCACGGCGTCCGCTCCGGCGTCGACCAGCTGCCACAGCTGTTCGGGTGTGCTGACGCCGCCGGGGTAGCGGCAGCTCATGGCGACGACGGCGACGGGCTCGTGCGCGGCTTCGGAGATCCGGTCGTTGTGCCGGCGGAGCCGCTCGTTCTCGAGCATGGCCTCGCGCAGCGCCTCGACGATCTGCTCGACGGATGTGTCCACGGTCGGTGTCGCTCCCTGCTGACTCGACGGCGCTGATGATGCGATGGGGGTGCGGTGGAGCTGCGCCGGGCGCGGATCGCCGGTGCCGGACGCGGCGCGTCGTCCGGCACCGCGGCGGGTCACCGGGGACTGCTGCGGTTGAGGGCGGCGCGCACCAGGTCGGCCACGGCCATGGACTTGATGTCCATGACCGGCTCGGCGGCGGCCTCGGCCGGCGCGGGTCCGGACAGCTTCAGCAGTCCGTCGAGCAGTCCTGCCTCGCGCATCCTCGCGACCGGGATCCTGGCGATGAGGTCCCGCACCTCGTCGTCGGGCCGGTGCTCGGCCGGTTCCGGGCCGGAGTCCGGTGCGAGCCGGTCGAGCAGGTGGTCCGCCAGGGCCGTCGGGGTGGCGTAGTCGAAGATGAGGGTGGAGGGCAGGCGCAGTCCGCTGACGGCGTTGAGCCGGTTGCGCAGTTCGACCGCGGCGAGTGAGTCGAAGCCCAGTTCGGTGAAGGCGCGCCGGGGGTCGACGGCCGCGGGACCGTCGTGGCCGAGTACCGCGGCGACCTCGGTGCGGACCGCTTCGAGCACGGTGTGCCCGTGGTCGGCCTCCGGCAGCCCGGCCAGGCGCTCCCCGAGGGTGCGGGTCCGGTCGTCCTGGGCGACGCGGGCGGTGACACCGGCCAGGGTGCGCAGAACGGGGGGTACGTCGTCGCCGCGGCGGCGCAGGGCGGCGTTGTCCAGCCGGACCGGCACCAGGGCGGGGATCCCGGACTCCAGGGCCGCGTCGAACAGTTCCAGTCCCTCGGCCGGGTCGAGCGCGCCGATACCGGACCGTTCGATGCGCTGTACGTCGTCCCGGTCGAGGCCGGCTCCCATGCCGCCGCCGGACCACAGGCCCCAGGCGAGTGAGGTGGCCGGCAGGTTCCGGGCGGCGCGGTGGACGGCCAGGGCGTCGAGGAACGTGTTGGCGGCGGCGTAGTTGCCCTGGCCCGCGGCGTCGATGGTGCCGGCGGCCGAGGAGAACAGCACGAAGTGGGACAGGTCCCGGTCCAGGGTGAGCTGGTGCAGGTGCCAGGCGGCGTCCGCCTTGGGCCGGAGCACGGTGTCCAGGCGCTCGGGGGTGAGGGAGGGCACCAGCCCGTCGTCGAGGACGCCGGCGGTGTGCACGACGCTGTCGACGGGGTGGGCGGCCAGCAGTGCGGCGAGTGCGGCCCGGTCGGCGACGTCGCAGGCGACGAGGTCGGTTCGGGCGCCCAGGGCGGCCAGTTCCTGGGCCAGTCCGGCGGCGCCGGGGGCGGAGGGTCCTCGCCGGCCGGCGAGGACCAGGCGGGTGACGCCGTGCCGGGTGACGAGGTGACGGGCCACCAGGGCGCCGAGTCCTCCGGTGCCGCCGGTGACGAGGACGGTGCCCCAGGGGCGGGCGGGACGCGGTGTGTCCGGATCCGCGGCGCGCGTCAGGCGCGGGGCGTGGGCCCGGCCGTCCCGCCACACCACCTCAGGCTCACCGGAGTCGAGGACGGCGGCCAGCGCGGCACGGTCGGGTACGGGACTGTCGGGCCCGGTCCGGCCGACGAGGACGATCCGGCCCGGGTCCTCGGCCTGCGCGGCCCGCACGAGTCCGTGCACCGCGGCGTCGGTGAGGGTGCCGGCGGTGAGCACCATCAGCACCGAGCCGGCCCACCGCTCGTCGCCCAGCCACTCCTGGACGGTCGCGAGCGTCGCGTCCAGCGTGGTGCGCAGGTCCAGCGGCAGTTGCTCCCCGTCGGTGTGCGGGGCGCGCACCGGGAGGACGACGACCTCGGGCGCGGAACCCTCGATCGCGGTCAGGCCCGGGTGGGCGGGGACGCCGAGGCCGGCGTCGTCCGGGCCGAGCACGGCCCAGGTGCGGCGCTCGGGCCGCCCGGCGGACTCCGGCAGCGGTTCGTCCTCGGTGACGTAGAGGGAACGCGCGCGTCCGGTGAGCCGGTCCGCGGTGACCGGGCGGGTGACGTAGGACTCGACGGTGGCCAGCGGCCTGCCCTCGGTGTCCGTCAGGTCGAGCCGGGTGCCGTCCTCGCCCCGGGTGACGCGGACGCGGGCGGTGAGCGTCCCCCGGCCGTGCGCGGTGACACCGGTCCAGGCGAAGGGGAGGGCGATCGTGCCGGCGGGCGTGTCGTCGCCGGGGCCCTCCTCGGCGAGGGACGTGGCGTGCAGGGCGGAGTCCAGCAGCGCGGGGTGCAGGGTGTGCCGGGCGGCGTCATGCCGTGCGTCTGCGGGCAGTTCCAGCTCGGCCAGGACGGTGTCGCCGAGCCGCCAGGCGGCCCGCACGCCGCGGAAGACGGGGCCGTAGTCGTAGCCCGCGCCGTGCAGGCCGGGATAGAGGCCGTCGGTGTCGAGCGGAACGGCTCCCGGTGGCGGCCAGGCGGCTGCCACGCCGGTTTCGGTGCCGGTGAGAGCGCCGGTGCCGGTGAGGGTGCCGGTCGCGTGCCGCGTCCAGTCCTCGTCCTCGGGGGCGTTCTCGGGCCGGGAGTGGATCTCCACGGAGCCGTCGGGCCGCGCGGCGACCTGGAGGCGTACGGCGCCGTCCCCGGGCAGCGCCAGCGGGGCCTGGAGGGTGAGTTCCTCCAGGACGGGCCGGCCGGTCAGCCGGCCGGCGTGCAGGGCGAGGTCGACCAGGGCGGCGCCGGGTACCAGCACCGAGCCGAGCACGGCGTGCTGGGTGAGCACCGGATGGGTGGCGGTGGAGATCCGTCCCGTGAGCAGCAGTCCGGCGTCACCGGGCAGGTCCAGGCGGGCGCTGACGTACGGGTGGTCGGCGGCGGCGAGACCGTGCCCGGCGGCGTCGCCCCGGGCGGCGGTGGTCGGCAGCCAGTAATGGCGGTGCTCGAAGGCGTAGGTGGGGAGTTCGGTGCGGCGTCCCGTGTATCCGTCGTACAGGACCGACCAGTCGACGTCCGTGCCCCGCGTGTGCACGGCGGCGAGGGCGGCCAGCAGGCCGGGGACCTGGGCGGTGTCCTTGCGGGCCGTGGGGACGAACGCGGTGCCCTCGGCGTCGGCGAGGCAGTCCGGGCCCATGGCCGACAGGACGGGTGCGGCGCCCAGTTCGAGGAAGGTGTCGACGCCCTGTGCGGCCAGCGTCCGGACGGCGTCCGCGAAGCGCACGGTCTGCCGTACGTGCCGCACCCAGTAGTCGGCGGAGCCGAGTTCGGCGGCCGTGGCCTGGACGCCGGTGAGGGTGGAGACGATCGGCAGGGCCGGTTCCGCGGCCGGGAGGGCCGCCATGACCCGGCGGAACTCCTCCAGCATGGGCTCCATGCGGGGCGAGTGGAAGGCGTGCGAGACGCGCAGCCGCCGGGTGGTGGTGAAGTGCGCGGCGACGGCGGTGACGGCGTCCTCCTCCCCGGAGACGACCACGGCGCGCGGGCCGTTGACCGCGGCGATGCCGCACCGTTCGTCCAGCAGCGGCGCCACCTCCTCCTCCGAGGCCTGTACGGCGATCATCGCCCCGCCCGTGGGCAGCGCCTGCATGAGCCGCCCGCGTGCGGCGACGGCGGCCACGGCGTCCTGCAGCGACCAGACCCCTGCGACGTGCGCGGCGGCGAACTCGCCGACGGAGTGGCCGGCCAGCCAGGCGGGCCGGACCCCGAAGGACTCCAGCAGGCGGTAGAGGGCGACCTGAGTGGTGAACAGGGCTGCCTGGGTGTAGGCGGTCTGCTCCAGTACGTCGGGGTGGTCGCCGAGGACCACCTCGGCGAGCGGCCGTTCCAGGTGCTTGGCGAAGAGTTCGGCCACGCGGTCGAAGTGTTCGGCGTAGACCGGGTAGGTGTCGTACCAGTCGCGGCCCATGCCGGTCCGCTGGGCGCCCTGTCCGGAGAACAGGTGGGCGAGGGTGCCGTCGGTGGCGGCTCCGGTGACGAGCAGGCCGGGCGCCTCGTGTCCGCGGGCCAGGGCCTCCAGGGCTTCGGCGGTCCGCAGCTCGTCGGCGGCCAGGACGACCGCGCGGTGCGGGTGGGTGCCGCGGGTGGTGGCGAGGGCCAGGCCGAGGTCCGCGGGCGCCGTGCCGGTCAGGTCGCGCAGCCGGGCGGCCTGGCCGCGCAGTGCCTCCGGCGAGCGTGCGGAGACCGCGAGGGCGAGTACGGGCGGCACGGTGGCCGGGCCGGGCTCCTCGGTCTCCGGATCGCCGTCGGTGAACTCCTCAAGGATGACGTGGGCGTTGGTGCCGCTGATCCCGAAGGAGGAGACCCCGGCGCGGCGCGGACGGTCCGGGGCCCTCCAGGGCCGCTCGTCGGTGAGGAGCCGCACCGCGCCCGCCGTCCAGTCCACCTGGGGCGAGGGCGCGTCGACGTGGAGGGTGCGCGGCAGGGTGCCGTGCCGCATCGCCATGACCATCTTGATGATGCCGGCCACCCCTGCGGCGGCCTGGGTGTGGCCCATGTTGGACTTGACGGAGCCCAGCCACAGCGGCTGGTCGTCGGGCCGCTCCTGTCCGTAGGTGGCCAGCAGGGCCTGGGCCTCGATCGGGTCGCCGAGCGTGGTGCCGGTGCCGTGCGCCTCGACCGCGTCGACGTCGGCGGGGGTGAGCCCGGCGGCGCTCAGCGCGGCCCGGATCACGCGCTGCTGGGAGGGGCCGTTGGGAGCGGTCAGCCCGTTGGAGGCCCCGTCGGAGTTGACGGCGGAGCCGCGCACCGTGGCCAGGACCCGGTGGCCGTTGCGGCGGGCGTCCGAGAGGCGCTCGACGACGAGCATGCCGACGCCCTCGCCCCAGCCGGTGCCGTCGGCGGCCGCGGCGAACGACTTGCAGCGGCCGTCGGCGGCCAGGCCGCGCTGCCGGGCGAAGTCGACGAAGGTGTCGGGGGTCGACATGACGGTGACGCCGCCCACCAGGGCGAGATCGCACTCTCCCTGCCGCAGGGCCTGCGCGGCCAGGTGCAGGGTGACCAGCGAGGAGGAGCAGGCGGTGTCGACGGTGACGGCCGGGCCCTCCAGGCCGAGCGCGTAGGCGACCCGGCCGGAGACGACGCTGCCCAGACTGCCGTTGCCGAGGTAGGCGGCGAGGTCGTCGGGGACCTCGGTCAGCCAGGTCCCGTAGTCGTGGTACATGACGCCCGCGAACACGCCGGTGCGTGAGCCGCGCAGAGCCGCCGGGTCGATGGCGGAGCGCTCCAGGGCCTCCCAGGAGACCTCGAGGAGCAGGCGCTGCTGCGGGTCCATGGCGGTGGCCTCGCGCGGGCCGATGCCGAAGAAGCCGGGGTCGAAGTCGGCCGCGTCGTAGAGGAAGGCGCCCTCGCGGGTGTAGGTGCGGCCGGGGGTGCCGGGCTCGGGATCGTACAGGCTGTCGGTGTCCCAGCCACGGTCGGAGGGGAAGTCCCCGACCGTGTCGACGCCTTCGGCGACCAGCCGCCACAGGTCCTCCGGGGAGCGGACGCCGCCGGGGTAGCGGCAGCCCATGCCGACGATGACGACGGGGTCGTCGCCGTCGGCGGGGCGCGGTCCGGCGGCGGGCTCGCCGGCCGGCCGCGAGGCGCCGAACAGGGCGTCCCGGATGTGCTGGGCGAGAGCGTGCGAGGTGGGGTGGTCGAAGACGAGGGTGGCGGGCAGACGCAGTCCGGTGACGGTGTTGAGCCGGTTGCGCAGTTCGACGGCCGCCAGGGAGTCGAAGCCCAGCTCGGTGAAGGCCCGCCCGGGGTCGATGGCGGACGGGGAGTCGTGACGCAGGACCGCGGCCACCTCGGTGCGGACCAGGTCCAGCAGGGCGCGTTCCCGGTCGGCGGCGGGCAGTTGCGCCGCCCCGCGCTCCTGGTGGGGCGCCGTGTGGGCGGCGGCCCGGCGGGTGACGGGACGGACGAGAGCACTGAGCAGCGGCGGAGGGCCGTCGGGGCGGCGGCGTACGGCGGCGGCGTCGATCTCCACGGGGACGAGGTGGGGGCTGCCGGAACGGACGGCGGCATCGAAGAGCCGCAGGGAGTGCTCGGCGGACAGCCCGGGGACGCCGTACGCGGCCACTCGTTCCAGGGCGGCGGCGTCCAGCGAGGCGCCCATACCGGTGCCGGTCGCCCACAGGCTCCAGGCGAGGGCCGTGGCGGGCAGTCCGTGCGCCTCCCGGTGTGCGGCGAGGGCGTCCAGATAGGCGTTGGCGGCGGCGTAGTTGCCCTGGCCCGGTCCGTCGAGGACGGCGGCGAGCGAGGAGAACAGCACGAAGTGGGACAGGTTCCGGTCGAGGGTGAGTTCGTGCAGGTGCCAGGCGCCGGCGGCCTTGGCGTGGAAGACCTCGTCGATCATGTCCTCGGTGAGGCTCTCGACGATGCCGTCGCGCACGGTGCCCGCGGCGTGGACGACGGAGTCGACCGGGTGCCGGGCAAGCAGGTCGCGCAGCGCCTCCCGGTCGCCGACGTCGCAGGCGGCGACGGTCACGTCGGCGCCCAGCCCGGTCAGCTCGGCGTGCAGTTCGGGAGCGTGCCCCCGGCGGCCGGCGAGGACCAGCCGGCGCACGCCGTGGGCGCGCACCAGGTGGCGGGCGAGCAGGGCTCCGATCCCACCGGTGCCGCCGGTGATCAGGACCGTGCCCCAGTCGGCGGCCGGCCGGGGTGCGGTGGTCGCTTCGGCGGTCAGCCGCGGCACGGCGAACCGGCCTTCGGCGAGGGAGATTTCGGGTTCCCCGGTGGCGAGCACCTGGCGCAGCTCGGCCTCGGAGGGCAGGCCGTCGTGCTCGACGAGGACGTAGCGGCCGGGGTTCTCGGCCTGTGCCGAGCGGACCAGGCCGCGTACCGCGGCGTGGGCGGGGCTGCCTGGTCCGGTGACGAGGACGAGGCGGGTGCCGGCCGCCCGTTCGTCCGACTGCCAGCTCTGCAGCAGGCGCAGGGTGCCCAGGACGTGGGCGCGCGCGTCGGCGGCGTCGGGGCCCGCCGGGCCGGCCGGGCGGTACACCACGGCGTCCGGCGCGGGGGCGGCGAGCAGCGCGCCCACGGCACGGGCGAGGGGGTCCTCGGCGGGATCGGCGTGCGGCGGTCCTTCCGGGCGGGGGACGCCGTCGAGGACGGCGGTGCGCAGGGGCGCGGTGGTCAGCGGCCTGGGGTACGACGACCAGCGCACGGAGTACAGGACGTCGTCGTCCGGTACGGGCAGGGAGGTCATGGCCTCGATGTCGGCGACGGGGGCGCCAGCGGTGTCCGCGAGGTGCAGACCGATGGTGTCCCCGTCGCCACGGGTGATCCGTACGCGCAGGGCCGAGGCGCCGGTGGTGTGCAGGCGGACACCGGTCCAGGCGAACGGCAGGAGCACCTCTCCGCGCGGCGGGGCGTCGAGGTCGGCGGCGTGCAGCGCGGCGTCCAGCAGCGCGGGGTGGAGCCCGAAGCGCGCGGCGTCGGCGGTGGCGTCCTCGGGCAGGGCGACCTCGGCGAGGACGTGCTCGCCGTGCCGCCAGGCGGCGCGCAGGCCCTGGAAGACGGGGCCGTAGGCGTAGCCCTGGCCGGCGAGGTCCGCGTAGACCTCCGTGGTGTCCAGGGGTTCGGCGTCCGGCGGCGGCCATGCGCCCGGCTCGGTGCGGGCGGCCGGCGGGGCGGTGTCGGTGAGCACCCCGGCCGCGTGCCGGGTCCAGGGCGCGTCCTCGTCGGCGCGCGAGTGGACGGTGACGGTACGGCGACCGGTGTCGTCGGGTTCCCCGACGGCCACCTGGACGGCGACATCCTCGTCCGGGGCGAGCACCAGCGGGGAGCCGAGGGTGAGTTCCTCCAGGTCGGTGGCGCCGACGTGGTCGCCGGCCCGCAGGGCGAGTTCGACGAAGGCGGTCCCCGGCATCAGCACGCGGCCCGCGATCACATGGTCCGCGAGCCAGGGGTGGGTACGGGTGGAGAGGCGCCCGGTCAGGACGACGCCCTCCGCGCCGACCGCGACCACGGCCGCCAGCAGCGGGTGTCCGGCCGCGATCTGCCCTAGGCCGGACGCGTCGGCGGAGGTGCCGGGTTCCAGCCAGAAGCGGCGCCGCTGGAAGGGGTAGCCGGGCAGCTCGACGCGGCGGGCGTCCTGGCCGGCGTGGTGCCGTGCCCAGTCGACGGGGACGCCTCGGGCGTGGGCCGTGGCGAGCGCGCTGACGGCCTCGCGGGCCTCGGGCCGCCCACGCCGCAGCACCGGCAGGAAGGCGGTGCCGGGCGCGTCCGTGCAGTCCGGTCCCATGGCGGTCAGCACCGCGTCGGGGCCGATCTCCAGGAACGTCCGGACGCCGGCGTCGGCGAGCCACCGCACGGCGTCGTGGAAGCGGACCCTGGCGCGGACGTGTTCCACCCAGTACTCGGGGTCGCACAGTTCACGGCCGACGGGGCCGCCCGTCACGGTGGACACGATCGGCACGGTGGGTTCGGCGTAGTCCAGCACGTGTGCGACCCGGCGGAACTCGGCCAGCATCGGTTCCATCAGCGGTGAGTGGAAGGCGTGGCTGACGCGCAGGCGCTTGGTGTCGTGCCCGCGGGCGGAGAGTTCGCCGGCGACGCGCTCCACGTCGTCCAGGTCACCGGAGATCACGACGGAGGCGGGGCCGTTCACGGCGGCGATGCCGGTGTGCTCGGTGAGCAGCGGCGCGACGTCGCTCTCACCGGCGCGGACCGCAACCATGGCACCGCCCTCGGGCAGCGCCTGCATGAGCCGGCCGCGGGCGGCCACGAGGATCGTGGCGTCCTGCAGAGTGAGAACCCCGGCGACGTGCGCGGCGGCGATCTCGCCGACGGAGTGCCCGGCCAGGTGGTCGGGGCGCATCCCCCAGCTCTCCAGCAGGCGGTGGAGGGCGACTTCGACGGCGAACAGAGCCGGCTGCGCGTACTCGGTGCGGTGCAGCAGTTCCGCGTCGGGTGTGCCCGGCGCGGCGAACAGGACGCTCTTGAGGGGCTGGGGGAGCTGGAGGTCGAAGTGGGCGCAGACGTCGTCGAGTGCGTCGGCGAACGCGGGGTACGCGGCGGCGAGTTCGCGGCCCATGCCGGGGCGCTGACTGCCCTGCCCGGTGAACAGGAAGCCGAGTTCGCCGCCCGCCCGCCCGGTGGCGGGGGTGCTGCCCGAGGCCACGCCGGTGAGCGCCTCCCGCAGCTCGGCCCGGTCGGCGGCGACGAGGACGGCCCGGTCGGGCAGGGCCGCCCGGGTGGTGGCCAGGGCGTGGGCGAGGTCGGCCGGTTCCGTGGCGTCGGCGAGGGACAGCAGGTCGGCCGCGCGGGCCCGCAGGGCGGCTTCACCGCGGGCGGACAGCGGGAAGACGAGCGGGACCGTGGCGGCTCCGGGGGCGTGGGTGGCCTCCCTCCCGGGGGTGGTGCGCGCTGCCTCCGTGTCCGGGTCCCGGACACCGTCCGCGTCCTCGGCCCGGTCCCCCGCGTCCGGCTGTTCCAGGATGACGTGTGCGTTGGTGCCGCTGACCCCGAAGGAGGAGACGCCCGCCCGGCGGGGGCGGCCGGTCCGCGGCCAGGGCCTCGGCTCGGTGACGAGTTCCACGCTGCCGGACGCCCAGTCGGCGTGCGGGGTGGGGGCGTCGACGTGCAGGGTCGCGGGCACCTGACCGTGACGCATGGCGAGGACGGCCTTGATCACGCCGGCCACACCCGCGGCGGCCTGGGTGTGACCCAGGTTGGACTTGACCGAGCCGAGCAGCAGAGGTGCCCCGGCGGGGCGGCCCTGCCCGTAGGTGGCCAGGAGCGCGGTCGCCTCGATGGGGTCGCCGAGGCGGGTGCCCGTTCCGTGCGCCTCCACCACGTCGACGTCGGCGGGACCGAGCCCGGCGACGGCCAGCGCCCGGCGGATCAGCTTCTGCTGCGCCGTTCCGCTGGGAGCGGTGAGCCCGTTGGAGGCACCGTCCTGGTTGACGGCGGAGGACCGGACGACGGCGAGCACCTGATGGCCGTTGCGGCGGGCCTCGGAGAGCCGCTCCAGGACGAGGACGCCGACGCCCTCCGCGAAGCCCGTGCCGTCCGCGGCGGCGGAGAACGCCTTGCAGCGGCCGTCCGCGGACAGCCCCCGCTGCCTGCTGAAGGCGGTGAAGACGCCCGGCCCGCCCATCACGGCCACCCCGCCGGCCAGCGCCAGCGACGACTCGCCCTGCAGCAGCGAGCGGCATGCCAGGTGGACGGCGACCAGGGAGGCGGAGCAGGCGGTGTCGACGGTGACCGCCGGTCCCTCGGTGCCCAGCACGTAGGCCACCCGGCCGGAGATGACGCTGGAGGCGTTGCCTGCCAGCAGGTGGGCGTCGAGTCCGTCCGGCGCGTCGTGCAGACGCGGACCGTACTCCTGCACCTCGGCCCCGAAGAACATGCCGGCCGCGGTGCGTCGCAGCGTGGTGGGGTCGATGCCGGCGTCCTCCAGGGCCAGCCAGGAGGTCTCCAGTACCAGCCGCTGCTGGGGGTCCATGGCCAGCGACTCACGCGGGCTGATGCCGAAGAACTCGGCATCGAACTCGGTGGCCGTGTCCAGGAACCCGCCGGTGCGGGCGTAGGAGCTGCCGGGGACGTCCGGGTCCTCGTCGAAGAGCTGCTTCAGGTCCCAGCCACGGTCCTGGGGGAAGCCCGAGAGCACCTCGCCGCCGTCGGCGAGCAGACGCCACAGGTCGGCCGGCGTCTCGATGCCGCCGGGGAAGCGGCAGCCGATGCCGACGATCGCCACGGGCTCGTCGGCGGGGCCGTCACCGGCCGGCTCCGGCGGAGCGTCGTCCGCGGCCCGGTTCCCCGCCAGCAGCCGGTCGGCCAGGTCCCGCACGGTGGGGCAGTCGTAGGCGAGGCCGACCGGCAGGTCGAGGCCCGTCCGCTCGGTCAGCCTCCGGTGCAGGTCCACCGCCGCGAGCGAGTCGAGTCCCTGGTCCGCCAGCGGTGCGGAGGGGTCCAGGGTCTGCGAGGTGCCCGGCCGGGCCGCATCGACCGCCTCGGTCACGGCGGTGCGCACCAGATCCGTCACCAGCCTGCGGTGCTGCGTCGGTGCGGCCTCGGCGAGCAGTCGCGCCAGGGCTGATTCGGATCCGGGCCCGTTCATCCACGCATCTCCACTTTCGACCGACACCGTTTCCCACCTTTTTTTCTCACCGTAATGACGACCCCGGAAAGGCCACACCCTTAGGCACCCCTAGGGGCCGGGCCGGGCGAATCACCCGCCTGCGCGGGGGCGTTGCGGTCGAACGAACGCCGGACGAAGGACAGGGAATCCAGCAGTTCCGTCGAGGTGACCGTGTGGGCCGGACGGGCGTCGGTGACGCCGGCCAGCGGCATCTTTCCCACGTCCGACCAGCGCAGCCGGCCGTCCTCGGCGATGTAACTCCGGCTCAGTCCGGCGTTGTCCGGATGCAGGCAGTAGGGCACGTCCAGCCGGCCCTCGGCGAACGCCTTCAGCAGTGCGGTGCCGAGGTCGTCGTCCATGTTCAGCACCCCGTCGACCAGCGCGTACGCCTCGGCGTACGTCTCTGTCCCGACGCCCTCCAAAGGGTCCGGCTCGGTGCGCGCGGCGACCACGGCGGCGTACTCCAGTGCGGCCACGTTCTCGGCCACCGACGGGATGCGCCGGGATTCCGCGACGGTTTTCACGATGAGGCGCTCGGAACCGCTCTCGACCGCCAGTTCGGCGGCCTGCGCGAGCAGTCGACGGGCGCCGTACTCGGTTTCCGGGAACAATCCCATGTAGGCATAGACGACCACGTGCCATTCGGTGTCCGCGAGGAACCGCGCGCACAGACTGCGCAACGCGGCGACCGCTTCGGAGTCCTGACGCCGATTCGTCTGCTGGGCGTAACTCACCGAAATGCTCCGGATTCCGTGCCGGCGGAAGAACAGCGCCTCGAGCACGCTGACCGCCACCAGCAGGCCGGGCGGGCAGAGCTGGCCGAGCAGACACCCCCCGAAGGTCTCCAGGTGCGGTTCGGTGCCGGTCGCGCGGAGCGCGGCGAGCAGTTCGCAGGATTCCGTCCAGTGGGCGACGGACTCCCGCAGAGGAACCCTGCCGTAGGGGAGGCAGTAGGAGACGGGCCCGCCCTCCGAGGCGTCGAGCCCCACGGACAACAGCGCCCGGAAGATGTGCTGGGGCGCTGCCGAACCGTGCCGCACCTGCACCGGGAACCCCGGGCCGTGGATCCGGTCGAGGACCCGGCGGGTGGTGGCCGTCTCGTGACTCACCAGCGGATAGCCGTTGAGGTCGGCTCCCTCGAGGACGGCGAGCTGAGCGGACTCCAGGTCACCGACCCGGGTGTAGCTGTCCAGGGTGAGGGTCCCGACGGTCGTCGCGTCGGCGTCCCGGGTGGCGAGCAGCCCCGCCCGCATGCGCTGCGGGCTGCTCATCCCCATCCGGGGCTGCACCACCAGCCGGCCGGCGTCGTGGGCCCGGCGCACGAACCCTCCGAACCCGGCACCGGTCACACCAGGGCCCGCTGGGGCAGCGCGTCGAGCATCCGCCGGAAGGTGGCGACGCCTTCGGAGGTGTCGTCGAACACCGCGTCGTAGCCGGCGGCACGCAGCGCGGCCGACTCCTTCTCACCGCAGGGTCCGGCGACCCCGAGCTTGCCGCCGATGACGGCGGGCACGGCGGTGAGGCCGGGGTGTTCGCGCATCCGGGTGACCGTGCGCATGCCGTCGTGGTAACCGTGCCCGTTGACGCTGCTGATCACGATGAGCGCGGGGTCCTGTGCCAGGGCCGCGCCCATCAGCAGGTCCTCGGGCACGCAGGGGCCGAGGTTGACCACACGGTGGCCGTGTTCCTCGATGAGGAGCTGGAGGTAGACCAGGTTCCAGGTGTGCGAGTCGGAGATGCCGCCCGCCACGAGCACGGGCTGCTCGCCGGGGGTGGGGGTGAGGCGGTTGCTCATCACAGGGCCTGTCCGTGTTCGTAGGTTCGGGTGTGTTCGATGCGGGAGACGGAGACGAGTTCCTCGCCGCGGACGACGATCTCCGCGGGGGCGGGCCTGCCGAGGAACATCAGGAGGCTGGCGGTGGGCCCGTACGACCCGGCGTTGGGGACGGTCAGCAGGTCGCCGGGGGCCGGGTCGGACAGCGGAACCTGCCGTCCGAGCAGGTCGCCGGGCGTGCACAGCGGTCCGGCGAGGTGGGCCGGCACGCCGTCCGTGCCGACGGACTCGTGCGGTTCGACGGAGACCGGCAGGATGCGGCCGAGACCGGACATGCCGCCGAAGGTGTTGATGCCCGCGTCCAGGACGACGTAGCGGGTGCCACGGCTGTCCTTGACGTTGACGACGGAGGTGAGCAGGGTGCCGCTGTCGGAGACCAGGTACCGTCCCGACTCGCAGGCGATGCGCGGGGCGCCGTCCCGCCAGCCGGGGAAGTGCTCGTCGAGCGACGTGGCCAGGGCGTCGCGCAGTTCGCCGTAGACAGGCCGCCGTCCCTGGACCGCGTACGGTGCGGCGAAGCCGCCGCCGAGGTCGACGATGCGGAAGGTGACGCCCAGTTCCCGCTGGAGGGCGGCGGCGGTGGCGATGGTGTGCAGGAACTCGGCGATGAGGCTCGCCTCGTCCTTGGCGTTGCTCAGCGGGAAGAAGTGCAGTCCCGCCAGGTTGGTGCCGGGTACGTCCCGCAGTTCGGCGGCGAGGCCGGGCAGGGTCTCGCCGTCGAACCCGAACTGCGAGGGCACCCCGGTCATACGGATGCTGGTGGCCGCGGCTCCCGTGGCGTTGTTGACCCGGATCAGGCAGTCGGCGGTGATGCCGAGCCGGACGGCGGCCTCACCGACGTGCCGCAGATCGCCGGGCGACTCCACGGAGAAGGTCCGCACGCCCCGGGTCATGGCCTCGGCCAGCTCCTCGGCCGTCTTGCCGGGGCCGGTGTACAGGATCTCGGTGCCCTGGAAGCCGGCCCGCAGGACGGCGTCGAGTTCCCCGACGGAGCTGATCTCCGCGTGGCAGACGCGGGGGCCGCCCGCCCGCATCTCGCGCAGGATCTCGGGGTGCGGGTTGGCCTTGGCCGCGTAGTACACGGCGATCTCGTCGGGCAGCGCGGCGAACAGTTCGTCCCGCGCCGCCGCAACCCGGTCCAGGTCGTAGACGTACGAGGGGGTGCCGAAGCGCCGGGCGAGGTCGGTGGTGCCGGTCACGGCGTGGTTCCTTCCAGAAGGCTGACGAGCTGCTTGCGGTCGTGCTTGCCGTGCGCGGTCAGCGGCAGTTCGCCGACGACACGGCTGACGCCCGGCACCTTGGCGGGCTCCAGCCGGAGGGACAGCTCCCTGAGAAGCACGTGCGGGTCGATGTCGCCCTCGGCGAACACCGCGAGGTCGCGGCCGGGGGCGGGCGGCAGGACCGCGGCGGCGCGGACACCGGGTACGTCCGCGGCCGCGGCCTCGATCTCGGTGGTGCTCATACGAACGCCCTTGTGCTTGAACATGTCGTCCCGCCGGCCCTCGTAGTAGAGGAACCCGTCCTCGTCGACGTGTCCGAAGTCGCCGGTGTGCAGCCGCAGTCCGCCGTCGGGAGCGGGGCGGAAGGCGCGTGCGGTCTGCTCCGGCGCGCGCCAGTAGCCGGGCATGACATGGGGGCCCTCGACGACGATCTCCCCGGTCTGCCGGGGCGGCAGCCGGTTGCCCTCGACGTCCACGGCGAAGGCCCTGGTGCCGGGCAGCGGGCGGCCGACCGACTCGGGCCGGGCGTCCTGCTGGTCGGGCGGCAGGACGGAGACGCGCTTGCACTCGGTCTGGCCGAACTGGATGACCACCTCGGATCCGGGGAAGGCCGCGCGGAGCCCGTCGGCGGTGGCCTTCGGCAGCGCGGCCCCGGTGTTGGTGAACATGCGGACGGTGGAGTCCTGCCGCGGTTCGCGTGCGGCCAGCGCGCAGATCATGGTGGCCAGGGACGGCACGACGGGGACGACGGTGGCCCCGGTCTCCCGGATGCGGCGCAGCAGCACCAGGTCGGAATCGCCGTCGGCGAGCACGAGTTCGCTGCGGCCGGCCGCCGTGAGCAGCACCTTGTAGAGGCCGTAGTCCCACGAGATGGGGAAGCGGCAGAAGACCACGTCGTCGGGTCGGTAGCCGAGTTCGAGGTTGATGGCCTCGGTCGCGAAGACCATCCGGCCGTGCGGGCAGACGACGGCCTTGGGGGCCGCCGTGGAGCCGGAGGTGTAGACGAGGACGGCGAGGTCGTCGCTGTGGACGGGGGCGCCGTCGCCCCGGGCCTCCTTGTCGCGCAGGTCGGTGACCGCCTGCCACACCTCTTCCAGACCGAGGACGGGGACCGGATCGGCGAGCGCGGAGATACGGGAGACGGCGGGATCGGCGACGATGACCAGCGACGGCTCCGCGTTCCCGACGACGGCCTCGAGGTGAAAGTCCTTCATACCGGTGTTGACGGGGACGAGGACGGCCCCGCGGCGCGCGGTGCCGTACAGCAGCGCCACCAGCTCGCGGGTGCTGGCCAGTTGCACCAGGACCCGGTCACCGTGGCCGACGCCCTGGGCCTGGAGCCACGCGTCGACGGCGTGGCTCCAGGCGGTGAGCTCCTGGTAGGTCCATCGCCCGATGCCGTCGGCGACCGCCGGCGCGTCAGGGTGCTCGGCGGTGGCCTCGTCGAGCAGGTCGTGCACCCGGGCATCGGTGCGGGCCTGTGTTGTCGGTCGACCGTTCACTGCGACTCCTGCCGTCCTTCGGTCCTGCTCCCGGCTCCGGCGTACTGCTCACGCAGGGTCGTGGCGCGGGAGGTGAGCTTCCTGCGGTCGGTCTTACGGTTGGGATTGAGCGGGAGCGCGCTCAGGTGGTGGTAGGCCCGGGGGACGACCGCGGCCGGCAACAGTTCCCGCAGATGACGGGCGAGCCGGGCGGGCGGCACCGGGTCGCCGGTGTGGAAGACGGCGAGCTCGACCGTGCCGTCCACGGGGACGGCGACGGTCGCGGCGTCCTCCACGCCGGGGCACGCGCGCACCGCTGCGTCGACCTCGGCCAGTTCCATCCGTATGCCGTGCACCTGGACCTGGGCGTCCTGGCGGCCGAGGTACAGCCAGGCGTCGCCTCCGGCGCGGCGGACCCGGTCCCCGGTGCGGTAGTAGCGCAGGCCGTCCCGCTCCAGGAAGCGTCCGGTGTCGTCGGCCGGGTCGAGGTAGCCGGGGGTCAGCTGTGGTCCGGCGATGCACAGTTCGCCCTCGCCGGTGGTGCTCGGCGAGCCCGCGTCGTCCAGCAGCAGCACCGGGTGGCCGTCGTGCACGGCCCCGATCGGCACCATGCCGTGCAGGTGCCGGCTCCCCGGCACCCAGCGGTGGGCGGTGATGGTGACGGTCAGCTCGGTCGGCCCGTACAGGTTCTCCAGCACCGTGCCGGGAGCCGCCACCGTCCAGTCGTCGGCGTCCCGGCAGCTGAGCGCTTCCCCCGCGAAGAAGCTCCGGCGCAGCGAGGACAGCGCACCGGGTGCGAGTCCGCCGGTGCGCCGCACCAGGGTGATCGCGCTGGGTGTGGAGAACCACACGGTCACACCCTGCTCCGCCACGAACTCGGGCAGGCGCGCGTACGCCCGCGCCGGGACCGGCACGACGGTGGCTCCGGCGCCCCAGGCGCAGAACAGGTCGAACACGGCGCAGTCGAAGTTGAGGTCGAAGGTCTGCGAGAAGACGTCCTCGGGACCGAAGTCGTACCGCTCGTCGAGCAGGGAGAAGTAGTACGCGGTGTTGGCGTGGGTGACCGGCACACCCTTGGGGCGCCCGGTGGAGCCGGAGGTGAACAGCACGTAGGCGATGCCGTCCGGGCGGGCGGGCATCGGCGCCTTCAGCACACTGTCGGGGTCGACGGTGAGCGCCGGCATCGGCTGGCCGCCGGGGGCGAACAGGGTGGGCAGGGTGACGCCGTTCTCGTGCAGCGCGGTCAGCGCCGGCAGGGCGTCGTCGTCGGCGAGCAGGGCTCCCACACCGGCGGCCTCGATCATCTGCCTGGTGCGGGCGGCGGGAAAGGCCGGCTGCAGGGGGACGACGGTGACCCCGCTGTAGAGGCCTGCCAGCAGGCTCGTGTACGCCGACGGGCCCTTGCCGGCGAGCACGCCCACGGCGGGCGGCCGGTCGGGGAACCCGGCCAGCAGGGAGCCGGCGAGCAGGAGGGCCCGCTCGTGGAGCTCGCGGTAGGTGAGGGCGGCGCCGTCGGCCCGCAGCGCGGGCCGGTCGGGCGCCAGGGCCAGCCCGCGCAGGAACCGTCCGGACAGGGCTCCGTCCATGGTGAGGTCCAAGGGATCCGTCCCGTCAGCTCTTGGCGCGCAGGCGCATGCCCTCGACGGTCTCCCACAGCACTCCCGCGCTGCGGAAGGTGTCCATGGTCAGCGCGCTGTCACGGAAGCGCACCTGGTACGCCTCCTCCAGCGTGCCGAGCAGCTGGACCGTGCCCAGCGAGTCCAGACCGAGGTCCTTCAGCTCGACGTCGGCGGTCAGCGGTTCCTGCGGGGGCAGGAACGGCAGGAAGGTGCGGAGTATTTCTTCGAACTGTTCGTCCCACATGGGGGTGCCTCCTGCGGTCAGGGCGGATGGACGGGTCAGGCGGCGCGCGGACGGCGCCGGGGGGTCATCGCCAGGCGGGGATGCGCGGCGACGACCTCGAAGGTGCGGATGGTGCGGGGAACCCGGCCGAAGAGGCTGTCGGGTCCGGCGACGCACATCCGCCGGACTCCGGCGTCACGCAACGCCGTGGTGACGCTCGGCCAGTTCATGGGGTGGTCGAAGCTGTCGAGGAGCATGGTGCGCAGTTCCTCACCGGTGTGCAGCAGCCTGCCGTCCTGGTCGGCGACGACCGGCAGTGCGGGATCGGCGAAGGTGTAGCGGGAGATGACCTCGCGTTCCGCCTTGGCGCGCAGCGGCGCGAACGCCGACGCGTGCATGGGCGGCCGCATGGTGTAGAGGGGAAGGCTGCCGATGCCGCGCAGCCGCTCCCTCATCCACTCCACACGGCGTTCGGCCAGGGAGACCATCCAGAAGCCGTCGTCGATGTGGCAGGAGATCTCGTGCCACTCCCCGGCGTCGTCGAGTTCGGCGAGGATCGCGTCCAGCTCCTCGCGCGGGGCGCGGACGAAGGACAGGGTGACGATGTCCCGGTGGTGGTCGGCGAAGTACTCCTCGAGGCACCGCGCGATCCCGGCGGTGAGCCGGATCGCGTCGGGCAGGTCGAGGGCGCCGGTGTAGGCGAGGGCCGCCTTCTCCCCGAAGCTGGGGCCGGCCACGACGTCGGGGGCGATGTCCAGGTGCTCGCGGGCCCAGTAGGCACTGGCCAGGCAGTTCACGAAGAACGCGACCTGGGCGGCCTCCGAGTAGTCGCCCTCGGCGCTCCGGTAGGTGTCCACCAGCGAGTAGCCGAGGACGTCGTCGGCGACGGCGACCAGCTCCCGGGCCCGGGGGCTGGCGACCATGAAGCGGCCCACCTCGGCGAACGGGACGGGTCCCATACCGGGGAAGACGAGAGCGGTGTCGTACGCCATGGCGGTGTCCCCGCCCCCTTTCACAGTGGTGCGCGACGCCCGTGCGGCGGCGCGGAGTGTCACAGGCCGGCGAGGAAGTCGGTGAGCACCTCGAAGAACCGGTCAGGTTCCTCCAGGTGCGGCAGGTGGCTGGACTCCTCGAAGATCTCCCAGCGGGCCCCGGGGACGCGGTCCATGTAGGGCTGGACGACGGCCGGGGTGGCCTCGTCATGGCGTCCGCTCAGGAGCAGGGTGGGCGTGCGGATGGTGTCCAGCTCGTCGACGATCGACCAGTCCTTGAGGGAGCCGATCACGTGGAACTCGGTGGGCCCGTTCATCGCGTAGTAGACCGTCGGGTCGTTGTAGATCTCCATGAAGGAGGAGAGGAAGTCCCGGGGCCACGGGGTGAGGCGGCACACGTGGCGGTCGTAGAAGACACGCATCGCGGCCAGGTACTCCTCGGTGTCGTACGTGCCGGCCGTCTCGTGCCGCACCAGGGTCTCCTGCACGTCCGGCGGCAGGGAGGCCCGCAGCCGGGCCATCTCCTCCAGCCAGATGGGGTACGAGGCGGGCGCGTTGGCGACGACCAGGCCGCGCAGACCCGGCGGACGGCCCATCGCGTGCCGGGCACACAGCGGGCCGCCCCAGGACTGGCCGAACAGGACGTAGTCCTCCGCGATGCCCAGTTCCCTCACGAGGTTGTCGAGTTCGTCGAGGAACAGGTCGACCGTCCAGAAGTCCGGTGCGCTGTCCGGCAGATGGGTGGAGCCGCCGTTGCCCAACTGGTCGTAGTGGACGACCGGCCAGCCGTCCTCGGCCAGGCCGGCCAGCGGCAGCAGGTAGTCGTGCGTGCTGCCGGGTCCCCCGTGTACGACGACGACCGCAGGGCGGCCCGTACCGAGTTCGCCGGTCACCCGGTACCAGGTCCGGTACTCCCCGAAGGGAACGGTGCCCTTGACACTGGGTACGAGACCCTGCGCACGGGGTTTCGGGGCCACGCTGATCACCTCTACTCGGCTGCGGAGTGGGGCGGCCGTCCGGTCAGGGAGATCCGGCCGGGACCGCGGAGCGTGGTGGCGCCGGGCGACAACGGTGCTTCCGCCGTGGTCCGCAGCCGACGCTAACCGTCGCCCTGACGTTCGACGGACCCCTAACCGCCCCTAGTGGTAGGGGGAGTGACGAGGGCCACGGCCGCACCCCACAGGGGCCCGTGCCGCTAGGGGCGCGTAGGGGTGGGCCGCCCCCTGCCGCGCTCCCTAGCGTGCGGGAAACGGCCGGCGGACCGCGCCGGCGCCGAGCCCGGGGCCTCCCCCGGGTGAACGGCGCGTCCCGCTCCCTCCCGTGCGAAGAGGACACCATGACTGCACCTGCCGAAGCGGCCGACCAGAGCGCCCTACCGGAGTTCCCGATGCGCCGGGCCTGCCCCTTCAGTCCGCCCGCCGCCTACACCGGACTGCGCGAGAACGAACCGGTCTCGCGGGCGCGGCTGAAGGTGAACGGCAAGCCGACCTGGCTGGTCACCCGCCACGACCTGTACAAGAAGCTGCTCGGCGACCCGCGGGTGAGCGCCAACCTGAAGCTGCCCGGCTACCCGCTCCAGGTGCCGGTGCCGGAGGAGACGCTCCAGTCGGTTCCGCTCACCTTCCTGTCCATGGACCCGCCCGACCACACGGTGCAACGTCGCATGCTGGCGCCGGAGTTCAGCGTGCGCCGCATGCGCGAACTGCGCGCCCGGGTGCAGCAGCTCGTGGACCAGCAGATCGACGACATGCTCGCCAAGGGCTGCGACAGTCCGGTGGATCTCGTCACGGCCCTCGCGCTGCCGGTGCCGTCCCTGGTGATCTGCGAACTGCTCGGCGTCCCCTACGAGGACCACGCCCGGTTCGAGCAGTGGGCGTGGGCCATCATGAACCACGAGGTCAGCGACGAGGAACGGGGCATCGCCCACTACGAACTGGACCGCTACGTCGACGGGCTGGTCACCGCCAAGGAGAGCGAGCCCGGCGACGACATGATCAGCCGGCTGATCGAGTTCAACCGGGAGACCCCGGCGGTGGAGCACTCGGACATCGTCAGCATGTCCAAGCTGATGCTGGTCACCGGTCACGAGACCACCGCGAACATGATCGCACTGGGTGTGCTGGCCCTGCTGGAGCACCCGGACCAGCTCGCCGACGTGCGCGAGGATCCCGGCCTGATGCCGCGCGCGGTCGAGGAACTGCTGCGGCTGTTCTCCATCTCGGACGCCGGCACGGCACGCGTGGCCATGGAGGACATCGAGCTGGGGGATGTCACCATCCGCGCGGGTGACGGCATCCTGCCGCTGAACAACGCCGCCAACCACGACGAGGCCGTCTTCCCCGACGCGGACCGGCTGGACGTGCGCCGAGAGGCCCGCAGCCATGTGGCCTTCGGGTACGGCGTCCATCAGTGCGTCGGCCAGAACCTGGCCCGGATGGAGCTCGACGTCGTCTACTCCACGCTGCTGCGCCGGGTGCCGACGCTGCGGCTGGCCACGCCGGCCGAGGAACTGCGGTTCAAGGACGACGCCATCGTCTGGGGCCTGTACGAGCTGCCCGTCACCTGGTGACGCCGCACACCCGGCCGCGCACCCCTTTCCCCACCGTTCCGTCCGAGAGGCAGCCATGACCCAGTCCGCCGACCCGGCGCCCGACACGGCCTCGCCGCATCCCCAGTTCCCGATGCGACGTGCCTGCCCGTTCAGCGAGCCGGGCGAGTACGCCGAACTGCGCGCGAAGGAGCCCGTGTCCCGCGCCTCGCTCAAGGTGAACGGCAAGCCGACCTGGCTGGTGACCCGGCACGAGCACGTCAAGCAGGTGCTCGGCGATCCGCGGGTGAGCAGCAACCTCAAGCGTCCCGGCTACCCGCACCAGTTCCACATCTCCGAGGAGATGCTGGCCCATGTCCGGCTGATGATGCTGTCCATGGACCCGCCGGACCACACCGCGCAACGCCGCATGTTGATAACGGAGTTCACGGCGCGGCGGGTCAAGGAGATGCGACCGCGGATCCAGCAGATCGTCGACGAGCGCATCGACGCCATGCTGGCCGCGGACGGCCCGGTGGACCTGGTCGCGGCCCTCGCCCTGCCGGTGCCGTCCCTTACCATCTGCGAACTGCTCGGCGTCCCCTACGAGGACCACGCCCGGTTCGAGGAGTGGTCGGCGGCCATGATGAACCACGACCTCGGCCCCGAGGAGTACGGGGCGGCGGTGCAGGCCCTGGACATGTACCTCGACGAGCTGGTCACTCTCAAGGAGACCGAGCCGGGCGACGACCTGATCAGCCGGTTCCTGGAGAAGAACCGCGCCGAGCAGGCCGCCGACCACACCGACGTGGTGACCATGGCCCGGATGATGCTGGTGGGCGGCCACGAGACGACGGCCAACATGATCGCGCTCGGGGTGCTGGCGCTGCTGGAACACCCGGACCACCTGGCGGAGCTGCGGGCGGACGACACCTTGCTGCCGAACGCGATCGAGGAGCTGCTGCGCGTCTTCTCCATCTCGGACTCGGGAACCGCCCGTGTCGCCGTCGAGGACATCGAGGTGGGCGGTGTCACCATCCGCGCCGGTGAGGGCATCCTCGCGCTGAACAACGCCGCCGACCACGACGAGGCGGTCTTCGCGGACCCCGGCACCCTCGACTTCCACCGCAAGGAGGCGCGCGGTCACCTCGCCTTCGGGTACGGGATCCACCAGTGCATGGGCGCCAACCTCGCCCGGGCGGAGCTGGAGATCGTGTACGGCACCCTGCTGCGCCGCGTCCCGGGCCTCCGGCTGGCCGTGCCGGCGGAGGAACTCCGTTTCAAGGACGACGCCATGGTCTACGGCGTCTACGAACTGCCCGTCACCTGGTGACGGCCGAACCGATCGGAATCCCTGTCATGCGTATCACCACGGACCACGACCGGTGCGTGGGCGCCGGCCAGTGCGCGATGCTCAGCCCGGAGGTCTTCGACCAGGACGACGACGGTCTCGTCGTCGTCCTCCAGGACAGGCCCGCGGCGGAGCTGCTGGACGACGTGCACCGTGCGGCGGAACTGTGCCCGTCACGGTCCATCCACGTCACCGGCTGAACCGTCCGCGCTCGCGGCCCCTCCCGTACGGGCCGGGCGCCCGGGCCAACGTACGGGAGGGGCGGCGTCGTCCACCCCCGCACGACGACGACAACGGAGGACGTGAACCCGTGGTGACGAACCGACCTCGCTCCTCCGAATCCGGACTGCCCATCGAACCGGTCCACGGGCCCGGCGCCCGGGCGGGCTGGGACCCGGCCGAGAAGCTGGGCGCCCCGGGTGCCTACCCCTTCACGCGCGGCGTGTACCCCTCGATGTACACGGGCCGGCCGTGGACGATGCGGCAGTACGCCGGTTTCGGTACCGCCACCGAGTCCAACGCCCGCTACAAGCAGCTGATCGCCAACGGCACCACGGGCCTGTCCGTCGCGTTCGACCTGCCGACCCAGATGGGGCACGACTCGGACGCCCCCATCGCCTCCGGCGAGGTCGGCAAGGTCGGTGTGGCGATCGACTCGATCGACGACATGCGCGTCCTGTTCGGCGGGATCCCGCTGGGCGAGGTCTCGACCTCGATGACCATCAACGCCCCCGCCGCGCTCCTCCTGCTCCTCTACCAACTGGTCGCCGAGGAGCAGGGCGTGCCGGCGGAGAGGCTGACGGGCACGATCCAGAACGACGTGCTCAAGGAGTACATCGCCCGGGGCACGTACATCTTCCCGCCCAAGCCCTCGCTGCGGCTGATCGCCGACATCTTCAAGTACTGCCGGGCCGAGATCCCGAAGTGGAACACCATCTCGATCTCCGGCTACCACATGGCGGAGGCGGGGGCCTCGCCCGCGCAGGAGATCGCGTTCACCCTCGCGGACGGCATCGAGTACGTGCGCACCGCCGTGGCGGCCGGCATGGACGTGGACGACTTCGCGCCGCGGCTCTCCTTCTTCTTCGTCGCCCGTACGACGATCCTCGAAGAGGTCGCCAAGTTCCGTGCCGCGCGCCGGATCTGGGCCCGGGTGATGAAGGAGGAGTTCGGAGCGGAGAACCCCAAGTCGCTGATGCTGCGCTTCCACACCCAGACCGCCGGCGTCCAGCTGACCGCCCAGCAGCCGGAGGTCAACCTGGTCCGGGTCGCCGTCCAGGGACTGGGCGCGGTCCTCGGGGGCACCCAGTCGCTCCACACCAACTCCTTCGACGAGGCCATCGCCCTGCCGACCGACAAGTCGGCCCGGCTCGCACTGCGGACCCAGCAGGTCCTGGCGTACGAGACGGACGTGACGGCCACCGTCGACCCCTTCGCGGGGTCCTATGCCATCGAGAGGATGACCGACGACGTCGAAGGCGCGGCCCTGGAACTGATGCGGAAGATCGAGGACCTCGGTGGGGCCGTCGGGGCCATCGAGCACGGCTTCCAGAAGCGGGAGATCGAGGACAACGCCTACCGCATCGCGAAGGAGACCGACTCAGGCGAGCGGGTAGTCGTCGGTGTCAACCGCTTCCAGCTCGACGAGGAGGAGCCCTACGAACCACTCCGCGTCGACCCTTCCATCGAGACCCAGCAGGCGGAACGCCTCGCCAAACTCCGCGCCTGGCGGGACCAGGACCGGGTGGACCGCCACCTGGCCGACGTGCAGAAGGCCGCGGCCGGGGACGACAGCGTGCTGTACCCGATGAAGGAAGCGCTGTCCGTCGGGGCGACCGTGGGCGAGGTGTGCGACGCGTTGCGCGAGATCTGGGGCACCTACACTCCCGGCGACCTCTTCTGACCGGCCCATCGGCCGGACCGCCCCCGGATCAGCTCGCCGGCGCCACCGGCCCGGAGGGCACCTTCACCTCCGGGCCGTCTCCGGCCGGGGGCCTGCGAGGGACTCGGCTTGCTGAAGCAAGAGGGGGAACCTCTGCTCATAGGGATCCTGCTTCCTTGAGTCGATCAGCAACGAACCACCCCGACGGGCGTCTACGAGGCGTTCACCGCACCTCCGCGACAGGTACTGCGGCAACCTTCTGATCCGGCATCAAGATGATCTTATTCATGAGGAGATCATCTCGAAGGATCCGGCGAACCTCCCGGTCGCAAACCTGGGCACTGCTTCATGGATCTGCTGGCGTGAGGGAGGTGTGGGGGCCAGCTTGGCTTCAATGAACGCCCCAGGCCGCTGGGGGGCAGGGGCGGCGGGGCGGCGCAATCAGGTCGAGATCAGGGCCTTGCGGACGGCGGCTCCCAAAGCAGGGGCCGGAGCTCGCTCGGCCGCAGCTGGTACTGAACGCGTCGGAGTCACCCGCTGAGGTGGCTGAGGCGCTCGCTGCCCATCACCGATGCTCAGAATCGACCGATGGCGACGCCCGGAATTCGCCGCGTCTGAGGGACGATCTGCTCTTTCAGTATCCCCAGCTGGCGTAGATGGTGACGTTCTCGCCGGCGTCCCTGGCTCCGACGCACACGTCACGCCAGTCGAGGAGCCAGCCGCTGGAGCGGCAGCTCTCATGCTGGAGGCCCAGTTGGCGGATGATCTGCGGGTGGGACAGGCCGTCCTCACTGGTGACGGTCGCGACGCGATAGCAGCCCCCGGAACCGCAGCTGGTGCCTTCTTCAACCATGGTGATGCCTGGCGGCAATGAAGGGAGGGTCTTGGACGACGGGGCGTCCGAGCCTTCGCTGATCATCAGGGCGTACAGGAGGCCGACCGCGAGGGTGAGGGCGAACTGCGTTCCCAGGAAGCCGATCGCTCCGTTGCGGCGGGAGATCCATTCTTCGGGAGGGGAGTCCTCGTGCCGTCCTTCCAGTCCCGCGCCACAGGCGATGAGCAGGGGCGCGAGAGCCATGAACACGAGATGGGCGTCGGGCCTGGGAGCGTCGATCCAGTTCTGCTGGACGCTGATCAGCAGACCGGCACCGGCGAGCAGCGCGCCGCCGATCGCGAGACCGACGGAACGGGTGCGGGTGATCGTCAGCCAGACGACGGCGGGCGCGACGGCGAAGAGTATCCCCAGGATGGTCAACATGCACGGGAGACGTACGGCCCCGAGCGCTCGGTTCCCGCGGCTGGGACTCCTCAGGGTGACCGAAAGAGCGCTTTGTCCTGACACGAGTGTTTGAGAACGTAGCGCTGTCATGGATGATTGCGGGGTGTTGGTGCAAGTGGAAGCGGTGGGGCAGGCCGCAGACGGGCGCGCGACGGTTCGGGTGCGCGCGGAGGTGGGTGCCGCCGCAGCGTTCTGGTGCGGCGATCCGACGGCAGTGGGGCGCGAGCATCATGTGGAGTGGGCTGTTGAAGAGGACATCGCCTGGGGCGGCAACACTCGACCGGCCTTTTCGCTCTCGCCGAGGGTGCATGAGGAGGAAGGCAGGCGGATCGTCTTTCGGGGACGGCTGGGCCTGATGGGCGATGGCGGGGCCATGCTGGAAGTAGCTGGAACCGGCATCCTGTTCGACCTCGCCGACCCGCCGCCATCGACTGCTGTCGATGGAACGTGGGTCGAGGTTCGTGTGGAGCGGAACAGTGTCAGCCTGTGGCCCTCCCTCCTGTGATTCACCGAAGTCCGACTCTGCCGACGTTCAGCTGTCGCGCCAGTTGCGGGTTGATTCGTCGGGTGAGTCTGCGGGTCATGAGGTCGATCATCGCTATGTTGATCATGGCTTCGGAGCGGTGTGGGTGGGTTTCGTAGTCGCGGGCGAGGCGGCGGCGGTGCACGAGCCAGCCGAAGGTCCGCTCGACGGCCCGGCGTCGCTGGATCACCTTGAAGCCATTCTTGGCGGAGTCGCGCCGGGTGACTTCGACATCGACGCCCAGGCGGGCGCCGTGGTCGATGGCCTTGATGCGGGATCCGCTGTCAGCCCGGGCTTTCGTGACGCGGGGATGGCCTTCGGCGATGTTCGAGAGCAGACGGATTCCGCCAGCGTTGTCGGAGACGCTGGCGGCGCTTCGCGCTCTCCCCCGCGCTGGATCTCTCCTTGCTGCTGCGCTCGCTCATCGGCCAGGGCCGGCCGCTGCCGCGAGCTTGGGCCGCCCGGCTCCTTCCGGCCTTTGAACGGCTGCGCCGCGAGACCGAATTGGACGCCGCGCTCGCTCTGCAGGCCCCGCACGGCGGACCGAACTTCGTCGCCCCGCCCCCGCGCGGTCTCAACCAGACCTGGGAAGACGACCTGGCCATGATCAGGGCCACGCCGCCGGAAGTGGCCAGCCGCGAATTCGCGACCTCCGCGACCGGCCCGTCCACCCGTGACCCCGCGTACGCGCGGTGCTGGATTCGACGGACGCCGTCTCGAGGATCGCCGAGGCGATGGACCAGGCGTGGCACGAGCTGCTCGCCGCGGACCGGCCGCAACTGCGCGCGATCTGTGAGCGTGATGTCGTGCACCGGGTGGGCGTGATCGGCGAACACGGATGGGCCGCGACCATCGAGAGCCTGCACCCGGGCATCGCCTGGCACGCAGGCGGTATCGAGATCGACTTCTTCCGAGGCGGAACAGTCCGCCTCGCCGGCGACGGTCTCGTGCTGATCCCTTCGGTCGTCGTCGGGCATATCGCAGCCCACCTGGAAGACCCCTGGCCCAGGACCTTGGTCTATCGTGCACGCGGCACCGCCGCCCTGTGGGGCGAGCAGGAGACCGTCCCCCAGCCGGACGCGCTGACCGCTCTGGTGGGCCGGGCCCGAGCCCGGTTGCTGTTGGCGCTGGACTCCCCGGCCAGTACCAGCCACCTCGCCCGAAGCCTCGCCATGGCGCCCGGCGCGGTAGGAGACCACCTCGCCATCCTGCGAGGCGCGGGGCTGCTCGTCCGCGCTCGGTCCGGACGGTCGGTGCTCTACCGGCGCACCCCACTCTGCGAGGCACTGGTCGCCGGTTCGGTCTGAGGGTTCAGCGACGGCCCCATGGTTGCCGGGGCGATGAGCGCCGTGGGGTCGCCGAGGCCGGGGTGTGCGCGATGGGTGTACCAGCAGGGCCGCTGCCCCCTGACCGAGCCGCCCGCCGGCCTCACTGCTGACCTGGATGGACCGGTGGAGGGTCAGTGAACGGCGCCGGCCTTGACCGCTTTCGTGGCGAAGTAGCCGGAGAGCCAGCCTGCGGTGGCCTCCGAGTGGTGCGGCGCCTCGGCGAAGCCGGTGATGGCGAAGCCCGCCGCGATCTGCCCGCCGAGCTGCTCGGTGAGCGTGTGGCTGTACTCCACCGGCGCGTCGAGGCCCCACATCCGTTCCCGCTCGGCGGGCTCCAGGTGGGTGAGGTCGCTGTAGGGCAGACGGTGGCGCACCTTCAGCTCGCCGCGCGCCTCCAAGGACTCGGCGTCGAAGAGGTAGACGTCCGGGTTGAGGAAGCCGGACAGCAGCGTCCCGCCGGGACGCAGCACGCGGTGGCACTCCCGCCAGACCGGTGCCGGCTCCGGGATGAACAGGTTGGAGACGGGGTGGACGACAAGGTCGAACGAGGCGTCCGGGAACGGGCTCAGGTCACGCGCGTCACCGAGCACGGTGCGTAGGTCGAGCCCTTCCCGCGCCGCGACCATCTCGTCCTGCGCCAGCTGGCGGGGCGAGTTGTCGAAGACGGTCACCCGCGCGCCCGCCGCGGCCAGCACCGGCCCCTGCTGCCCGCCGCCGGAGGCGAGGCAGAGCACGTCGCGACCGGCGATCTCCGGCGGGAACCAGGTCGGGTCGACCGGCTCGTACCCGATCAGGACGATGGACCACCGGCCGGCCCGCGCCTTCGCGATCACGTCGGGGCCGACCGGGCGTGACCACTCGTTGCCCTTTTCCACCTCGCGGTCCCAGGCGAGGCGGTTGTGTGCGACGGGGTCGACGGGCGTCTGGCTCATACTCCGCACCCTATGTGCTGCACCGCACCAGTTCCGCCGATGGCTCCGGGGCGTTGATCGCGGCAAGGCAGTCCGCGTTCTCGGGGCTGATGGGCTCCCTGTCGGATCGGGCTTCTGAACGTACCCGGTTTCCCAAGGGCGTCTTCTCGCCCTCTATAGCACTGCAGGGCGTTTCGGTGAAGAGACGTTCCTTCGTTGGGGTGGTCCCGCACGGGACTTCCTGTGCCCGGAGCCTGTGCGCGGTGATCGTGGCTGAAGGCAGCTGTCTGGCTTCCTTCACCGTCATGGAGCGGTGATCGTCAAGAACGGTGGGAGGGTCTCGGTGCCGGTGGATGTGGTGCGCGAGTCAGCAGTGGCGGGGCGGGTGGTGCTGTGGGAGGAATCGGCTCGGGACGGCGCCCAGGCCAAGACCCTGATGTCGGCGAGGGCCCGGGTGCGGCTGGCGGTGGAGACAGGCCGGGTCTTCGGTGGGGAGGGGGTGCGGCATGTGGTGTTCGCCGCCGGGTTTCCCGCGGTGTGTGCGGAGGAGTTCGAGGCCGTGCGCCAGGTCGCCGTCGAGGCGGAGGGCGCGGTGAGTGTGGCGGCGGTGTGCCGTGGCGCCGTGCGGGATGTGGAGCAGGCGGTGGCGTCGGTGCGGGGCAGCCGGCATGCGCGGGTGATGGTGGTGGTGCCGGCGTCGGAGGCGATGGCACGGGTGATGGTCCACCGTGCGGCTGCCGAAGCCCTCCAGGCGGGGGTTGATCTGGTGAAGCGGGCCCGCGACCTGGACGAGGAGGTGGCGGTGGATGTGTGCCTGGCCGATGCCTCCCGCGCCGACCACGCACTGATGGGCTCCTTCGCCGGGGAGCTGACCGCCGCCGGCGCCGGACTGGTCGTCCTGGCGGACACCGTCGGTGCCCAGTTGCCCGACGCCTGCCGGAAGATGTTCATAGCGGTCGGAGCGGCGGCGGGCGGGGACACAGTGCTCGCCTCGCACCTGCACAACGATCTCGGCCTGGGCTTGGCCAACAGTCTGCAGGCCTTGGCCGCCGGGGTGCGGGTGATCTCCTCCTCCTGGCTGGGCATCGCGGAGCGCGCCGGGCTGGTTGCCACCGAGCAGTTGCTGTTCCTCCTCGCCCGGCACGCACCCGAACTCCTCGGCTCAGAGGCTGAGCCGTGGTGGACCGAGCCGGACCTGACCCGGCTGCCGGGCATCGCGCGGATGGTGGCCCAGGAGACCGGGGTGCCGCTGTCGGTGACCACGCCGATCGTCGGTACCGGAGTGGGCACCATCTCCACCGGTACGCCCTTCGTCCACCCCGAACTGTTCCAGCCCTTCGACCCCCATCAGGTCCTGGGCATCGAGCCGCGCGCGGTGCTGACCCAGTTGGCCAGCGCCCGGGTGGTCACCGCCGTCGCCGCCCGCCTCGGCCACACTCTCGATGGGGACCAGGTGCGGGCGGCGATGGCGTGGGTCAAGAGACGGGCCTTAGCCACCGGGCGGTCCGTCATCGACGACGCCGCGTTCGCCATGTACCTCGACGGCCTCACCCATACCGCTGCTGCTGCTGGGAGCAAGCCGTGACCTCCGACGCCCACCCCACATACCGGCGCCCGGCCGGTTTCACCAGCGTGCGCGAATCTCTCGCCGCAGGCGAAGCGGTCGTCCTGCCCAACCCGGCGCCCCTGACCCATGTCGTCACCGCCACCCGCCCCCGCGCCGTCAACCAGGTCAAAGGACGAGACGCCGACCAGCCGGTCGCCCTGTGGGCCCATCACTCCGACACCCTGGACACGCTCGACCGGCTGTGGGACCTCACGCCGAAGGACAGGCTGCTGGCGCGGCTGCTGCTCGGGGATGCGCACCTCACAGTCCTTCTGCCGCTCAGGCCTGGCGCGGGAGGTCCGGCCTGGCTGGCCCCGGCGCAGAAGGATGGCTGGGTGCTGCTGTTCGGTGCTCGCTGGCAGCCTCTGCGGTCTCTGCTGAACGAGCATCCGGTGCTGTACGTCTCCAGCGCCAACCGCACCGGACACCAACCCGCCGCCACCACCGAGGAAGCACTGGCCATGTTCCCCACCACCGTCCCCGTGCTGCAGACACCGGCCTCCACGGACACCACCGCCGCGGTCAGGACGACTGCGCGGCAGGCAACCACCACCGTGCGCCTGCGCCCTGACAGCCGGATCGAACTCCACCGGAGCGGAGCGCAGGACCAGAACTACAGCGGCGCCGACGCCTACCTGGGCCACCTGCGGGCCCGATACAGGGACACCGCCGGGTGAGCGGCACCTTGATACAAGGGACATACGGCCGGGCAGGAACGGCGCAGCGCAGAGACCCTTGCGCTGCGCCGCCACCCGCGCCACGCTCCACGCGGCGGTGCTCGAGAACCAGGCGCGGCCGCAGCTCGGCCCCCACCCCGGGCGCCGCAGCCTTCAACGTGCCGGGGTCACGGAAGCCGGGACAGGGGACGGGTCTCCGGCACCAGCGACGGACCTCCCGCTCCGGGCGCCGGACAGGCCCGGAACGCCCAGGGGCGGACCCGTTGCCGCACACGGGCCGGACCACACCGAAGGACCCCTGCGGGGATCCAGGCCCTCGCGCGGCAGCCCTACGACCGACGCGACGTCACAGGCACATGGGAGCAATCCCTACTTGAGGGAGAAACCGGTTACAGGGGCGCGGGCGTGGCGCTCACCATCCAGCGGACCGAAGGAGTGACCGCCGTCAGCCTCATTCGATGTGCCGGATTCAGGATGATCCGTGGCGGAAACGTTGCGGGACGCGGCCGAGGGGACCCATGGAAGTCGATACGCTCCCCCTTGGCTTCGCGGCTTCGGCAGGGGCCGACCTGCCGTAAACAGGGGATGATCAATCATGAGCAACACACCTTCTGCCAACCTTTTCAAGCCGCTCGGGGAGAGCGATCCGGTGGTTGTGGGCGGATATCGCCTGGCTGCCGTGCTCGGTTCCGGGGGTATGGGCAAGGTGTATCTCTCCTACACGCCGGGCGGCCGTCCCCTCGCGCTCAAGGTGATCCGGCCCGAGTTCAGCGAGGACCCCGAGTTCCGGCGCCGGTTCACGCAGGAGGTCCGAGCCGCGCAACGGGTGCAGGGGCTGTACACGGCGCCGGTCATCGACTCCGACACCGACGGTGCTCAGCCCTGGCTCGCCACCGCCTATGTGCCGGGCCCTTCCCTCGCGCACGCCGTGGCCCAGCACGGTGGACTGCCCCTGCGCAGCGTACTGTTGCTGACCGTGGGGGTGGCCGAAGCGCTCCATGTGATCCATGGAGCGGGCATCGTCCACCGGGATCTGAAGCCCGCCAACGTGCTCCTGGCCTCCGACGGCCCTCGCGTGATCGACTTCGGCATCGCCCGCGCGGCTGACGCCACCTCGCTGACGGGCACCGGCGTCAGCGTGGGCACCCCGGCGTTCATGGCTCCCGAACAGGCATCGGCCGGCACGATCACTCCGGCCACCGACATCTTCGCCCTGGGACAGATCACGGCCTTCGCGGCGCTCGGGTCTCCCGCTTACGGCGACGGGCCGTCGCACGCGGTGCTCTACCGCATCGTCCACGAGGATCCCGACCTCAGCCAGTTGCCCGCAGAGCTGCTGCCGCTGGTGTCCCGTTGCCTCGTCCGCGACCCGGCCGGCAGGCCGAGCCTGACCGAGATCATCGAGCTGTGCCACGAGTTGTCACCCGTCCCTCTGCGCCAGGGTGAGGACTGGCTGCCGCAGGCGGTCGCCGGATCGATCACCGAGAGGCTTCGGCTGCCGGACCCGGCGAAGACCCCGCCGCCACCCGCCGCCGCTCCGACGCCGACCGAGTTCTCCCCGCCGGGCGCCCCGTACACACCGACCGGTTCCACCGTGTCCTCCGCCCCGACGCAGAGCGCGCCCGGTGTACCGGGGCCGGTGCCTCCGCCGGGACACCCGATGCACCCCGGCTACCCCACCCCGGCACCCGGTTCCCCGACGTACTCCCCGCCCGGGCCGGGGTATCACACACCGCACCCCATCACTCCGGCTCCCTACTTGACACCGGCACCTCGGAAGCCGAAGAAGCGGACCGGGCTCATCGTGGCCGCGTCCGTCGTGGGCGCCCTAGTCGTCCTGGGAGTCATCAGGTCCCTACTGCCTGACGGAAGCAGCAACGACAAGGGCAGCGGAGCGAACTCGCCGCGTGGCACCAGCAGTAGCGGATCGGGGGACGGCGCGTCCTCAGGCGGGAAACAGCCCACGGCAGACCCGGAGCCGGTGTCGTACAACGGCATCGACGTGCCGGAAGGCTACAAGATCATGCTCGCCGACAGCCCGCCCCGCCCGCTCGAGAGCGAGGACGCCGCCTACGACGACGGAGATCTCTACTTCGGCGTCGTGCGCTTCCTGGACGAAGCATCGATCGGCACCGCCAACGGCGAACTGGTCCTGTTGCACAACACGCAGAAGGGTTCCCTGGAGACCTGCCGCACCGAGACGCGCTACGCCAAGAAGATCGGCCTGGATCAGCTGAGCAACGGTTCGGAGATCTGCGTGCTCAGTGATGCCGGCCATGTGGCGGTGGCCACCTACCGAGGGCGGTCGGGCGAGAGCGACCCAGGCTCGTACGTCACCATCGACGTGCGCATCTGGCGCAACGCGGCGGAAGCCGAGGGCGACGAGTAGTACATCGTCCGGTCTTGGGCTCGTTCGGCGTGCGGCACGGCGGGTCCCTTGCGGGGTGGGACTCAGTCGCGGGGTCGGGGGCCGGTTCGTGAAAATCGTCCGGCGATGGCGACACGACCGCTCCGTCCACGCAAGGGCGCTCGGACACCGCCTTCACGCTCTGCGTATCCACCGGCACCCGCGACTTCGACGCCGCCTCGGTCGCCGCGTGCCATCAGCTACCTGGCGCACACCCCTGGCTTGCTCCTTGGCCTGGGGGGCACGGACGGGGTTCCATCGACTTCCTCGTTCGTTGTTTCGCGGAGCCTGGTTCGCCGGCCGTGCACGTCGTGGCGTGGGATGGGCGGATGTTCTCGCTTACGGCCGGCCCGGTCCGGGGCGGGAGGCTTTCGGTCTCCGGCCGGGCAGTCGGTCTTCGGGCGGAGGCGCCGAGAGGCACGGCGGACGCGGGCAGGGGTCAACGAGGTCGAAGAACAAGCTCAGGCAGCCCAGCCGATCGAGGAGACGTTGCTGTACGCGTCGTACTCGGAGCCGAGGTCTTGGATGATGTCGTCCCAGATGGCGTCGAGTTCGTCGACGTCGTCGTTCACCCAGGCGTCGACGGCGCGGTCCCAGACGCCGCGCACGCTGATGCTGCGGCTGGAAAGGTCCCGTTGGTGCCTGCTCTCTACGCGGGACTGGTCGACGGGGTTGATCTCGACACGGGTTCCGCGGCCGTGGTTGTTGAGCCGCTTCTTCAGATCGGCGGCCACGTTGCGGCGCCGCAGATCCCAGTACGCGGCATCCAGCCGGGACCGGTTCGCCTTGTTCGGGATCCGCTCCTCGGCGAGCCAGGCCATCAGGGTGCGGGGAGAGATGTGGATGCCGGCGCGGTCCATCGCTTCGTATCCGGCATCCGTCCTGGTGAGGTAGTTCAGCCGGGCCGCGAGGCCGCGCTCACTGTCGACGGGCGAGGCGATGCCGGTCACCATCTGCTCGATCGCGATGCCGAGCGCGTCCGCGCCCGCCAGGCCCCGGGCGTTGTACATGCCCAGGTCCATCCAGCGGCCGGCCATCAGTGGCCCACCGTACCGACGGTGTACTCACCGGAGGCCTTGGCGTCACCGTGCTTGATCTTCATCTGGGAGACGCCCCGGCCCTCGGTGAACACCTGGCGCCAGTCGCCGGTGACGTGGAGTTCGTCGGTGCCCATCATCGCGACCACATCCAGACCGGCCAGGTGCGCCTTGTAGGCCTTGCCCCACAGGTTGGCGTACGCCTGGGAGTGGATGATGTGCATCCAGTCGGGGCGCACCATCTCGCGGTTGTGGATGGACTCCCCCATCGTCGAGATGAACTTGCTGTACATCGCCTTGACGTACTCCAGGGTCAGCGTGTCCCGGTTCTCGATCGCCTCGTCACGGGCGGCGGACAGCAGCTTGCGCAACACGTCCAGGAAGTTCTCCGTCGCGCCGGAGGTCCACGACTCGTGGATGACCGGGGCGTCGGTGAGGCCGTACTTGGGGCCGGAGAGGCGCTGGAGCAGCCGCAGTGTGCTGTTGGTGATCCAGAGGGCTCCGGGTCGTCGCGATCGCCGATCGGGTCCGGCAGATGAACACCCCGTGAAACTCGGAGTGTTCCTCACGAACAACAAAACCCGCCGCACCAAACTCCCCAGCCACAGACTCGCCGCGCTCGCCGCACTCGGACTGGAATGGGCTGCATGACGTGCTTCCAGGGATCGCCAGGTATCCCACGCGCTTGAGCGGACATAATCACCTGGTGACGTTGTCCGACCGCTTTCGTTCCCGTCCCGCGCCGCCGCCGGTGCTCGCGCCCCAGGGGGAGTTCGATCTGAACACCCTCGCTCCCCTGGAGGCGGAGATCGAGGTGGCAATAGCCCAGCGCTGCGGTGTCGTTCTGGACGCCAGCAACATCACCTTCGCCGACTCCACGTTCCTGCGCCTGGTCCTCGCCACCCATCACCGCACCGACCTGCGGATCGCCGCTCCCTCCCCCGCGGTGAGCAGGCTGTTCCACATCGTCGGTGCCAACGCCGTACTACGGCTCTTTCCCACCCTCGAGGACGCTCTCGCGCACTAGGACCTGTCTGATGATTGATCGTGTGGCAGGTCGTGGCGAGCTGACGGATGTGGCGTGGGAGCGGATAGGGCCCCTGTTGCCGGGTGTTGATGGTCGTGGGCGGCCGTGGCGAATCACCGGCAGGTGATCAACGGGGTGTTGTGGCGGTTGCGGACCGGTGCCCCGTCGCGAGCCCTGCCGGAACGCTACGGGCTGTGGCAGACGGCTTATGAACGGTTCGCCCGCTGGGAGGCGAACGGCACTTGGACCCGTCTGCTCGAACAGGTCCAGGTCCGCGATGACTCGGTCGGAGCCGTGGAGTGGACGGTGTCGGTGGACTCCACGATCAACCGGGCCCATGAGCACGCTGCCGGCGCCCGAAGAAAGGGGCCGCGGCGGGGGACGAACTGGAGGATCCGGCACGCATGTCGGCTGGCCAGGCACTGGGCCGGTCCCGCGGCGGGCTGACCACGAAGATCCATCTCGCCTGCGATGGCCGGGGCCTGCCCTTGGCCGTCGTAGTCACGCCCGGCAACGTGAACGATTCCACCGTCTTCGACACGGTTATGGACGAGCTGAGGGTGCCCCGGACCGGTGCCGGGCGGTCCCGACGCAGACCCGACGCGGTCATCGCGGACAAGGCGTACTCGTCCCAGGCGATCCGCCAGGGCCTGCGCGGGCGAGGTATCCAGGCCGTGATCCCGGAACGGGCCGACCAGAAGGCCAACAGCCTGCGGCTAGGGGCGAGGGGCGGCAGACCGACAGCCTTCGACCGTGCGCTCCACAAAACCCGCAACGTGGTCGAACGCTGCTTCGCCCGGCTCAAGCAGTTCCGGGCGATCGCGACCCGCTTCGACAAGCTCGCCGCTCGCTACCACGCGGGGCTTCACCTCGCCTCACTCATCCTCTGGCTTCGCGAGCCGTAACGCAGCCCCGGAGGCTCTCGACGACTGGTTGAATGCTCACCAGTGCCACTGCAAAACTGGGGAGCTTTGAGGGTGCAGGACACGATCGCTTACGACGGCGTCGCAATATTTCTACTGCTGGTCGTGGTCTGGCAGATGCGGCGACGCCTGACGCTTCGCTCCCGGGGCGTCGAGGTCATCGCTCGGTGCTTCGATCGTGATTGGCGTGGGAAAGGCGGCCCGCAGTTCCTTCTGAGGTACACGACACCAGACGGTGTCACGCGGATACACAGTGCAGGTGGAAACCACGTCCCCGCCGGCACCCGAGAAGGGGACAGCGTTGCAGTCCTCTATGACCCTATGTCCCCTGGACGCGCGGAGACGGCACTCGCTTCCCGCAAACCATTCTGGAAGCACTACGACATGGCGGGCCTGGTGGGAGTTGCCCTCTGTGTCGTGCTGATGGTGCACGTCTTCTAGAGCGGCCGCCACGCATCGAAACGGTCCGAGCCCGCCCTCACACAACGGGGCCGGCGCACATCAGATACATCAGAGCCCTCTCACTCACGCAGCACTTGTCAGACACGGCCGAGGGCGAGCTGCGGCGGCTCGCCCCGGAGCGGAACCAGCTCGCGCAGCGCCTTCCTCAACGGCCGGTCATCGGTCAAGCGCCCGACCGCCGCTGAACTCGGCTTCGACCAACCGACTGTGGATGCGCAGGGAATCGACGCCATCGACGCCTCAGGACTGAGCGTGCCGATCGGGCAGGTCGGCTGCACCAGCGTCACCGTGCACTGCACCGTGACGTTCTCCGATCTGCTGCTGCCTGGCACCCTGGGGCCAAGACGCTCTCCAACAGATTCAGTTCAGTGGCCGACGCCTATCGATCCGGGGAGGGCTGAGATGCCGAGAGGACTCCTCGTCCGGTTGAGCCGGCGCGTCGCGTTCTCGAGCCGGACGCGGTGTGATGACGGCGGGGTCGCCGTGTACGTCGCGGTCTGTGCGGTCACGTTGCTCGGCAACGTCGGGCTGGTGGGGCAAGCTCCGCGCCGCCGGGCGTGCGGATGCTGTCGCGTTCGAAGCCGCCCGGGCCGGCGGTCAGCCCCTGCACCAGGGTGCGGCTGTCAGCGGTGATGCGATCCGTGTCGGCGGCGGGCGCTTCGGCGTCGCGCCCGCCACCGTCACCGGCCCGATCTCCCGGCCGGTTTCGTCGGGGCCGTCTTCAGCGGAGCCAACGAAGTCAAGCGGGTGCTCACTCGGGGAGAACTCACCTCACACCCACGCCTGGAGACCATCCTCGTCGTGCGCGTACACGTCCGGTTTCCCTGCAGCCTTGGTGGTGCCCACGGCGGCGAGCAAGGGGCAGCCGAGCGTCGTGAGGGGTCGGGGGAGTCTCCTGTACACGCGCATCCTCCGTGTGGTGAAGGGTGAGGTCTGGAGCACAGGCGCACGCCGTCGGGCCGAGGTGCTCCGGAGGAGGCGTTCCGCCCTTGTCGTTCGGTACAAGGCAGGAAGCTATTAGGTTTTTCACGCGTCAGATACCCCTTTGACGCACATGGCCGTAACTTTCTCCAGCAGAGGGACAAAGCGGCCGGATGGGCCCCGGAGTAATGATCCGCATCTGCCTCTGTGATCCCAAGGCGGTTTCGTGGAAGAAAAGTTCATGAAGTGTGCCGAGAACTTTGTGCTCGCGCGTGACAAAGTATGGACGCGCCCAGGAGAAGTCCCTACTGTGTGCGACGCGGCGATGAGGCGACGGAACGTGCCTCACGGATCGCCTTCCGCATATCCGTAACTCTCCGTATCCGGAACGACGGCGCGCTCCGGCGGCGGTGGATTCTGCACCTTGCCCATCTACGTTCCCCGGCCTCGGGGGACCTGCAGGAGGTCACGTGTATCCACGGCTGTTCTCCCACCGACTCGGCAGACGTCTGGCCGTCACACTCACCGTTCCGTTACTGGCCCTCGGCCTGTCGCTCCCCGCGAGCGGGGCCGCCCCGGAGGCCGCGGCTCTTCCTCCGCAGGAGCCCGGTGTGACGCTCCGCGTCTTCGACGTGCAGGCGTCGCTGAAGACGATCTGTACCCTCAAGCCCGGGCAGACGCCGAACATCGACAAGAAGATGTCGGTGATCAATTGGACTACCGACGCAGACTTCGGGCTTGCGTCCAACTTCGTCACCCAGGTCACCGGGAATCTCAATGTCGCCGTGGCCGGCAGTCACACCTTCCGGCTGGCCAGCGATGACGGCTCCCGCCTCTATGTCGATGACAAGCTGGTCATCGACCACGACGGGCTGCACGGTTCCGACCTGCCCGAGGACGGCACGGTCTCGCTGACGGCCGGCTACCACTCCCTGCGGATCGAGCACTTCGAGGCGGGTGGTGGCCAGCAGATCACGCTCTCCTGGAAACCCCCGGGCGCTTCCGGCTTCAGCGTCGTCCCGAACTCCGTGCTGAGCACCGACGCCGGCGTCGTACGCGTCACATCGCCTGGCCGCAAGGAGTGCGAAGGTGCCCTCGACACGCCCGGTGACGGCCTCCCCCTGACCGGGGTGCACCCGAACTACACCCTGACGAACCTACGGCCGGCCGGCTTCGAACCGCAGGTCTCCGCCATGGACTGGCTGCCCGACGGCCGCCTCGCGGTGACCACCTGGGGCGGCACGGACAACAGCACGGGCGAGGTGTACCTGCTGAGCAACGTCACCGGGGCCACCGGACCCGACAAGGTGACGTACAAGAAGATCGCGAGTGGGTTGAAGGAGCCCATGGGCGTCAAGTTCGTGGACGGCAAACTCTACGTCTCGCAGAAGCACGAGCTGACCGAACTGAACGACACCAACGGCGACGACGTCACCGACCAGTACAAGCGGATCGCCACCTGGCCGTTCGGCAACAACTTCCACGAGTTCGCCTTCGGCCTGCTGTACAAGGACGGGTTCTTCTACCTGAACCTGTCGGTGTCGATCAACTACGGCGGCGCCACCACGGACCCGCAGCCGGCACCGAACCGCGGCACCACGATCAAGGTGAACAAGGCGAACGGAGCGGTCAGTTACGTCGCTGGCGGTCTGCGCACCCCCAACGGCATCGGGTGGGGCCCCGACGGAGACATGTTCGTCACCGACAATCAGGGCGGCTGGCTGCCCTCCTCGAAGCTGGTGCACATCAAGCAAGACCGCTTCTTCAACCACCGCATGAACCCGGCCGGGCCCTTCGACTCCCGGCCGGTGACCAAACCGGTGCTTTGGCTTCCGCAGAACGAGATCGCCAACTCGCCGAGTACACCTCTTCAGTTGAAGGAAGGCCCCTTCGCCGGCCAGATGCTGTTCGGCGACGTGACGTACGGCGGCATCCAGCGCGCGTTCCTGGAGAAGGTCGGCGGCGAGTACCAGGGCGCGGTCTTCCGCCTCACACAGGGGCTGGAGGCCGGTGTCACCCGGATCAGCGTCGGCCCGGACGGCGCCCTCTACGCAGGCGGACTCGGTGCGGGCGGAAACTGGGGCCAGGAGGGCAAGCTGAGCTACGGTCTGCAGAAGCTGACACCGAACGGGACCGACGCGTTCGACATCCGCGCCATGCGCGCGGTGCCGGGCGGCTTCGAGCTGGAGTACACCCAGCCAGTGTCGACGGAGACCGCAGCCAGCCTGGTCGGACACTACAGGATCAAGCAGTGGCGCTACGTGCCGACCGCGGCGTACGGCGGCCCCAAGGTCGACGAGGAGAGTCTCACCGCCCAGTCGGCCACCCTCTCCGCCGACCGTCGGACGGTCACGCTGACGCTCCCCGGGCTCAAGGCCGACCGAGTCGTCCATGTGCGCTCGGCCCGCCCCTTCAGCGCGACGGACGGCAAACAGCTCTGGAGCACCGAGGCCTGGTACACGATGAACCAGCTGCCCGGAGCGACTTCCCGGACCGGCGAGGTGCAGGGGGTCAACGGCAAGTGCCTGGACGTGGACAACAGCAGCACAGCCGACGGTACGAAGGTCCAGCTGTGGAACTGCAACGGCACCGCAGCCCAGAAATGGACGGTTTCCGGTGACGAAACCGTGCGCGCCCTGGGCAAGTGCCTGGACATCGACAACGGCGGCACTGCCGACGGCACAAAGGTGCAGCTCTACGGCTGCAACGGCAGTGCGGCCCAGACCTGGCAGCCCCAGGCCGACGGCACTCTACGCAACCCGCAGTCCGGCAAGTGCCTCGACGCGTCCGGGGGCGTCTGGAACGACGGCACACCGATCCATCTGTGGGCCTGCCACACCGGTCCCAACCAGAAGTGGGCACTGCCGTAGCACAGCGGGCCGATGCATCTGAACAGTGAGACGCGACCCCTGGGGCGGGGGCCGGAGCGCACATCGCCGGCCTCCGCTTCAAGTGGCGCCCTCGGCCGTTGATTCGACGCTGGTGGCAGGCCCCGTTCGTCTCCACCAGCGAGGTGGTGCAGGGTCTGCGGCCCCGAGACAGCAGGTCCAGGAGGCCCCTGCACTTGGCCGTATCGTTCGGATCGTGTCGCTGGGTTCTCCCGCCGCCCTGTTCCCACCCGCCGGACGGCAGGATGGGCAGATGTCGATGAGCGAGACGGAGCTGCTGGCCCTCCTGCGTGAACTCGACGATCCCGAGCGGCTGGAGTGGCCGCTGAACTACGACCGCGCCACGGTCAGCCTCGCGCTCGGCGGGCTGGTGCGCCGGCTCGAAACAGACTTCGGGGGTCCAGTGCGAGTTCGAGCAGGACACGCAGCTCTCCAGCGAGTACGGGCGTGTCCGCGTGCCGGCCGAGGCAACAGTCCGCGGGACACGGATCGTGGTCTGCGTCAGCAGGTTCGGCTCCCTCGCCGAGTCCTGCGCCGATGACCCGGGGGCCTTCCTCGGTACGAGAGAGGCCCGTGAGGAGGGGGTACTGGACCTCGCCGACCTCACCACTGTGGAGCGGGCACTGGCCGAACTCGGCTTCGAAGCCCGGCCCACGTGGTGGACGCGGTACTTCGGCTCTATGTGATCCCGCCTGCCCGGCGGGGCCTCGCAGCACGATCCGAAGAAGACCGACTCAGACCGTCCCAAAAAATGGTCTCGGCGTCGAGTGCGGAGCGGTCTGAAGAGCTGGCGAGGTGCTCACCCGGTGGATGGTGAGGTGTCCAGGCACTGGGCGAAGTCGGCGAGCGTGCGGAAGTCGCTCTCCCGTAGGCCGATCCGCGGGTTGACGTGGTGGAGGAGCGCGGGTCCTGGGTGGTGGGCAGTCACGTAGGTCTGATCCAGCTCGCTCTGCTCGTCGTCCACCCAGGCGAAAGGACGGCCGCACGCGTAGTCCACCAGCAGTCGGGTCTTCCAGTGGACTCCATCAGGGCGTTCTTGGAGCAGGGCGTCGCCGAAGTCGACAAAGGGAAGGTCCGGGAGGTCGATAACCGGTGCGATCCACCGGTTGGCGTCGTCCATCCATGTGGTGGCCCAGCACAGCTCGAAGCCGAGCTGGAGCAGCATTCGCCCGTGCCCTGGGTTGAGCCAGACACGCAGGGGGCGTCGTCGGGACGACCGGACCGTGCCGTCCTGATGGGCGTCGTTCCGGGGAACTCTGAGGGTGGTGCAGCCGTCGGGACGTCTCTCCGGCTGGGCTGCGTAGGGGTTGAGTGGCCCGTCCACGTCGAGGAACAGCAGTGGTCGGTTCACGGTTTCCCCCGGTCTTGCGCACAGTGGACTGCCCTGATCAGCGTAGCTGTGGGACTCTCTCGGCATGGAGCCGGCCTGAGTGATGATCATGATGTGGGTGTCCTCCTGCGGAGTTCGGATCTTGGAAGGACGCCTACAGCCGACTACGGGTGGAGGCATTCACCCCTGCGGGTCGGAGCGACAAGTGCGTGCTCGCGAGCCAGCGCAGCGGCGGACGCGGATACTTCCTCAGCCTTGCTGCTGGTCATGCCCCCGGATCCTCCGTCAGGGGCAGGCACTCGGCGAGCAGGTCGACGACATCGCGCCATGCTCGCTGTGCGTGCTGTGGGTGGTAGCCGACCCCGGGGACCGTGGGGTGGTCGACCGGCGGGTGGTGGAAAGCGTGCAAGGCGCCGCCGTAGACCGCGAGGCGCCAGTCGACGCCCGCGGCCTGCATCTCGGCGGTGAACGCGTTCCGTTGCACAGGCGGCATGATCGGGTCTTCCGACCCGACCCCTGCCCACACCGGGCAGCGAATGCGCGCTGCCTCGCCCGGTCGGCCCGTGATCAATGCGTTGACTGTCCCGATCGCGCGCAGGTCGACGCCGTCGCGGCCGAGTTCAAGCCCGACGGCGCCCCCGGTGCCGTAGCCGACGGCGGCGATCCGGTCGGGGTCGGTCCGCGGTTCGGCGCGCAACACGTCGAGCGCCGCATGGCCGATCCCCCGCATCCGGTCGGGGTCGGCGAGCAGCGGCATGCAACGGGCCAGCATCTCCTCGGGGTCGCCCAAATAGCGCCCGCCGTGAAGGTCGAAGGCCAGCGCTACGTATCCCAGCTCGGCGAGAGCATCGGCCCGGCGGCGCTCGACGTCGCTGAGCCCCATGCCCTCCGGCCCGAGCAGCACTGCGGGCCGGCGGTCGACACCGGCCGGGAGCGCGAGGTGCCCGATCATCGTCAAACCGTCCGCCGGGTACTCGACCGTACGCGTCGTGATCGTCGTCATGAGACTGGACTGTAGTGACCGTCGAGCCCGGTCCGGTCGGTGTTCTGCAGCTGGCAGAACAGCGTGGGTGTCTCTCGTGTCCCTCTGAAATACGAGGGCCGAGCGCTCAGGGCTTCAAAATCATCCCGTTGCCCCTTCGGCGCGCAGCTCGGTCACACCGCTACTCACCACGGCCCACGCGACTCACCACGAGCAGGTGCCAGACCGTGACCCCGAAGGGAGGTGAGCGAACCGGTGAGCACCCCACCCGTTCAGTACGTGAGCGCCCACTGTGCACCCATCACCCGCCGAAGGTAGGCACTCCCATGGCCCCACCTCCCCCAGCGCCAGATCACCAAGGAGTTTGCCGGCGCGCTCCTGTCCACGGCCAGCCCCGTCATCGGCGTCGCCGCCGTCCGAGCCGCCTGGATCCTCACCCCCGGGTCACCGCCGACGAGACGGCGTTCTGAGCGCGACCCGATCTGACGGCCTGGGTGCCGTCCCCGGCCCGAGCACAGCGCCGGGGACAGTGCGCAAGACCGACACCCGGCCCCCGCCGGACGAAGAGACCAGCCCTTGATCGTGATTGCCCCGTACACCGACGTCCAGCATCACCACGCCGACGAAACGAACCCGTCCTATGGATCGGCTCCACCGGCGCAGGGGGGCAGCCATCGACGCGGGTGCTCACTGCGGACGCCGTACTCATCACCGCGTTGCCCAGCCCTCTCAGCCTCTCCAGCACACCGCTGGCCTGAGGTTTGGCCCCAGTGCGCACAGAACAGCGGGGCGGAGTATTACCTCGAAGCCATGCACTCACCGAATGGAGAGTGCTCGGCGGGGTCAGACGCGTCCTCGCTGCGTCAGATTTCGATGCGACGGTGCCACCAGTGCAGATGCTCTGGGGCGAACGGGTCGTTTACCGTCCGGTCAAGGGCGCGGGCGTCGACAGGGGCCAGTGCGGCTCGCAGCTCACGTCGCGCACGCGCCCGCAGGTTCCATGCCGCCACTTCCAGCAGTGTTCGGATGTGCCCGGTCGGGACGTCTGACCATCCGTAGTGCCTCTCTTCAGCATCACGGGGGCGACCGGCCCGCAGGGTCCAGCGTCGGAATGCGATCGCGACGTCACCTCTGGAGAGGCCGCGCTCGCGTTCGAACTGGAAAATCTGTCGGTTCGCCGATGCGGACAGACCCGGTATGACGGTGCGTCTGACGTGCCTTGTGTCCCGAAGTGGCAGCTGAGACCTGATCTCGCCCGGTGTTCGACGAGGCATGTCGACTTCCTGAAGGTGCGCTGGCTGGATCCCGAACGCTAGCCCGGCGGCCGACGATCCTCAAGGTGACTCCGTGGCAGACCGCTCTCCTCGCGCCGCGTTGCGCGAGTGTCGGCACGGCCGGGTCCTGAGGGTCCTCCAGCTGAATCGGCCCACAGGTAGTGACCCCGGGCAGCCGCCTTGCTTGCCGGCCGACGGCCGCCGACCGGGGCAGGCGCCCTCTCCAAGCGAGCGGAGGCGGCGGGTCGATGTCCTCGATGAGGAACGACTCCTTCCGCGCGGGCGACGCGCGGATCCCGATACGGATCCTCGGCCAGGCCGCCGACATCGCCGAAGCCGGCAGCGTGTGAATCCTCCGGCCTCCGGCCTCCGCGATCCCGCACCGGTAGGGGGCGGGGGCCCACATCTGAGTACGTTGCAGCAGCTGAAAGTCCGTGGCGGTGAAGTGGTGGGTCCGGCATCATCCCCATGTGATGGTGACGCAACCCGTTCTGGAGAACTCCGCTGCCGACGACTTCGCGCTCCGGCCGGTTGGCGAGCACGAATCGTACGGCTGTCTCGTGCTGAACGGGGAGCTCAGTCCGGCGAAGGTGGGTACGGCTGTTACGCAGATCGCCGCCTGCAACCACTTCGAGCCGGAGGTGGAGCACGGGACGTGCCCGAAAGGCCCGCTCAGCGCGTTTCTGAACGGGCTGATCACCATGTGGGCTCTGTTCGCCGCCGCAGGGTTCCGGGTGAGTGACAACACCACTGGAACCGTCTTCGTCGAGCCGGGCTGCTGCAACGGTCCGGAGACTTGGCGGGACTGGCTGGAGATACTCGAAGGCACCGGTTTCTCCTACCTCGGCCACGATCCGTCCTCGGTGGCCGAACGCGTCGGCGACGTCGTCCGGCGGCTGACGCTCGACGCCTACACAACGGACGGCAGCCCGGTGATCGAGTTGCCTGTTGATCAGGTACGCATGCTCGTTGCCGACGGTCAGAAGGACCTGCGGGATTACCTCAGCCTTGCCGGAGCTTGGGCTCAACCACACCGGCCGGCACATGCTGCAGCCGTCACTGCCGCCCTGGCACGGGCGTGGGAACCGGCGCTCACACCATGACCAGCTTCCTGACCCACCGAGCACGCGTCCACGACGCTCGGCTCCCCCTCTACCGGCGGCACAGCGCGCTGCGCACCTGTCTCACCGTTTTCGCTCCTTACGGCTTGCGGGCGACATACCACCACCTCACGCTCAGCGCCGCGATCCCCCGCCGGTTGGAGGCGGACCCGGACGCGCTGGCGCGCGCTGTGGAGGAACTGCACGAGGCGCGGGAGCTGTGGCTCGTGCGAGCAGACGAGTACGCCGCGCAGCGCCGGGCGGAGAAGCAGGCTGGGCGGCGGGCCATCCCAAACCCTCGGCCATGGTGGCTGCGGAGCTGGTGGGAAAGCCCTGAACGTGCCTGGTTCGAAGACCCGTTTCGCCACCCGTCGCTGCGATTGTCCGAGTACGTCCGGCGGCAGAACGCGATTCTGGACGGTGCCGAGCCGCCAGGCTGCCCGGCTTGCGGGGATGACGGGCCGCGAGTGCTGAGCTCGACCGGGCACGGCTGGGTCGAACTGTGCCGTGGGTGCGCTTGGGTGCTGGCACCATGTCCGTGCGGGCAGATGCACAGGTTCGTACCGGAGACCCCGATCAACTGGAAAGGGATCTGGCAGCGGGCGCACATGAGCGATGACGGCACGCCGAACCCACATTGGCCTGCGGGCTGGCCGGTTGGCTACGGCACGGCGAACGCTCGGAAATCAGATCCCACCAGCTAAGCCGGAACCCGCGCGCGGGACCGCCGACGCTGACCTTCCCTGCTTGCCTCGCCACTCGCGGAGCTCGTCCCGGCGACGAGCTCCGCGTCACCGAGCACCTGCAGCAGCCTCCCCCGTCAACTGGACAGCCGATGTGCCTCTACGTCCTCACGCTGAAGACCATCGGGCGGTGGCAGAAGCCTGCGGAGACGATGAGCTCGTTGGTGGTTGACCGCGCTCGACAACAAGGGATCCACGGCATGCCTGCTGGCTGGGTGGGACACGCCTGATGATCGCGGTCAGGTCTTGCTCGGCTTGGAGGGGATGGTCTGAGCATGCAGACGGTCGCGCCGGTAGTCGGCAGTCGGTTGGCGACGATGCCGTGGTGCGTCAGCTCCGCGGTGTACGCCCCGACGCACTGACGCCCCGCCACAAGCCGCGACGACCATCGATCGCCGACTGCCGCGGGGTCACCGGTTCTGGCCGTGTCATCCACGGTGCTCAGTTCTCCCGGTCCCAGGTCTGGAGGACCGCCAAGGCGTACGCGAGGCGGATGTCCAGGCTCGGGGTGGCGTAGCGGTAGGTCTTGCTGACGCCTCGGTAGTCCAGGACCGTGCCCGCGCCTGCGATGCGCCAGCGCGTTCGGGCCGGGCTCCGGAAGGTGTTGTCGTCCGCGGTGCCGTCGAACAGCGAATAGACCATCACGCAGAGCGTGAAGAGGAGCAAGAGCGGTGCGGTCACCACATAGAGAAGCCATGCGTACCAGGTGCCGACCGAACCTGTCACGGACTGTTGCGATCCGGTGAGCCGCGCCGACCACCGGACGCGCCGGGGCCAGCACAGGATGCGGGCGGCGCGGCGGTCGATGCGTGCTGTGGAGGTGCCATCTGTCGCGCAGAGCTCGTAGACGTCTTGGGCGACGGGTCGGACCGAGCACCACAGAGTGTCATCCGGTCCGTGGTGTATCCAGAACGGCGGGGCCGACGACCGGCGGCCGGAGCGCTCTTCGGCGCGGGAGGTGAAGACCCGGGCGACCGGGGTGTGCTCGGGGCGCCGTGCCGCGGAGAGGCGGATTGTTGCGGTCATGTCTGCGTCGGGGGGCAGGTGGGCCGGTCGCGGTTCTGGCACGGGAACGGGGTTGACCCTGGAGACCAGGAGCGTGTGCGGCGTGTTGTCCACGGTGTCATCCAAACGGGTTGGCGTCGGAGAGGTTGCCGAGCACGTCGCCGGCCTTTTCCCGTGCTTGATCGATCTGTTCGTGGATCTTCTCCGATCCGTACTCGATCGGGTCGGAGGCCAAGCGCACGCCTTCCTTGTACAGGTTTTTGGCGCCGGTGACCGCCACGTAGCCGCGTGCCGTCCAGGAGCGGGGATCTGTGTAGCGGCCGACTGTCTCACCTGCGTCGTCCACGATCGGACGGACGGACTCCGCGAGCGCGGGTATGCGTCCCAGCGGAGTGCTTTCGATCGCTGTTACCCCCGGACGCATATACGTTCACAGGCCACTTATCCTGACACGCGGCAACCAATCCGAGCCCACTTCATCCCTAGGCGCGCCAAGAGCGTCCGGCACCGGCGTCGCAGAGACGACTGGCCGAGCCGCGTACGGCCGGAGAAACGTGGCGACCCGTCATGGATGCCCCGGTGGTCGTGCGCTGTGCACAATCGCCGTTTCAGTACGGAGGCACTGCTGGCCAGGCACTTCCACGGCGAACCATGCACACTCACCCTCCTCACCGACCGCGCCGCCGCCGGCTTTCACGAAGCCACCCGTTTCGTCGCGCTCCAGTGGCTGACCCGATTGTCTCCGCGTTCGGCCCGCCGCCGGCCATGTGCAGAAGAGGCGGCCAGGCCCTGCCGTCTCCAAGACTGTCCTGCAACTGCTGGACTGCTGTTCAGGAGTGAGATGATCTTGTGGTGTCCGGTGTGCTCACTGCGTCGCATCCCTCCTGGACAGCCCCGTTCAGCGGGCTCAGCCCGCATCAGCACGCCCCGCCTCGGCGCCCTGGACATGGTCGACGGTGTGGGTGGGGGTTTGGGCGACGGTGTCGGCATCGGCGGCCGGCCCGCCAGGACACGGTCCGCCCGACGACCCGGCGGTGGCGATCGAGCCGGGTGGAGGACTTGTTGTCCACGCCGTACCAAGGCGTTCCCCGGCGGGAGGAGCACCAGGTGGTGGTATGTCCTGGAGCGGCCGAGCGTGCACGGGTCGGCCAGAGCTTGAATCTGGGTCTGCAGAGGGCTTCTGGATCTTGCATACCCGGAGGCCCTGCGTGACGGGAATACTGCATCCGTGCTTGCGGGGGTTCCGCTGTACTGCACCATCCGGGGACGATGGCGTCATGAGAAGAGTGATCCGCCGTAGCGCCGTCCTGTTCACTGCAGCTCTGCCTTTGCTGGGGGGCTGCACCCTGGACTCTGGAACCACCAGGGACCACTCCACCGAGCCCCCGCGGCCGAACGCCACCGCCACAGTCGCCCCCGGCCCCGCCATGCAGCTTGCCGACCGTTTCCGAAAGGCGAGCGGGAACAAGGATGTGTACGGCATCCAGCGCGCCGACGGCCCTGATGGCGTTCCGTTACTGACTGTGTGGACACGCAACGCGGACGAGGACGCTGCCCCCTTCGACCGCCTGAAGGTCTCGCTCACCAACTACCTGAAACGCGAAGAGAACGTGGATCTGAGAGAGGGGTACCTCATGGACGTGTTCGGACCGGACGGAGGCATTCAGCACCGCCTCGACGCACGCCCCTAGGATGCGGATTCGTACGGTGGGAGTCGAGGGAACCTGATCGCAGTCGCCCAAGTACGGCCGGGTTGACCCACTTCGAGCAAGGGTTGTACAGCCCGGTCCTTCACCCCCGCTCGTCGTATCAGCCGGACACTGCCGTCCCCGCAAGGGCTTCCCCCAACTCCACCGCGTCGTCGTCACGCTCGATCGCACGCCACGTCGGCTGCTGCTGCTGCTGCCGAAGCCTCCTGCTACGTCTCGGCTCGGCCTTTGGCCGTCAGGGCAGCCAGGCGCAAGAGGCCTGGCTGCCCTGGGTCCGGTTACAGGCCGGGGGTACGAAGGTAGTGCCAGGTGGTCGGCCCGACTATGCCGTCGGCCGTGATCCCTCTGGAACTCTGAAAACGCTTCACCGCGGATTCTGTGGCGGAGCCGAACTGACCGTCCACGCCGGTGGAGCCTACGGAGAAGCCTTTGAAGATCAGCAGTGCCTGGAGCTCCTGGACCTTCGCACCCGAGTTGCCGCGGTCCGCACGGGTGTTACTGAGGTGGTAGCCGCAGTAGTACCCGATGAAGTCCAAGAGCCTGCAGGACACAGCGGCCGAAGCCTGGGACGCTGCGGGCGCTGCGGGTGCGGCCGTCGAGACGCCGACCGCTGGTACGGAGAGCATCCCGACCAGCCCGAGTGTCACTACCGTCTTTCCCCACCGCATGAGCGGCTCCTTTCGATCGATGGTCGATACGCCACCCACTATCGAGGGGCGAGCGAGGCGTGTGTGCCTGAACGGGCAGAAAGAGTCCCGTGGTTCACAGGCGCGTTCGGCGATAGCGTCACGAGCACGTCGGAAAAGGACTGTTCGACAGCAGTGAGCATGTCGCGCAGCGCAGCCGACATGTTGCGTACGGTGGCGAATCGAAGTCGGCGAGATCCTCGGCGTCGACACTCGCCCCGTACTGCGCGCCCTGGACGCGGCTGAGACGTTCAACCGGGCTGTCTCACTCACCCACCGCACCGCACCGCACCCGTGAAGATCCCGCGCCTCGCCGGCGTCCAAGACCTCGCGGCCGGAGGCACCCAGGGTCGCCCGTCGCCGCTGACTACATCTTCACCTGGGCCACAACAGCGCGGACCGGCGCGACACCGGCACACACCGCCCCGCTTCGAATACGTGAGAGTCCTCGCCGGGAAGACCGCCGGCAAGGGGGTAGCCGCCCCCCTTTAGAGTGGGCTTCTGTGCTTTACGGAAGATCTGCGGAAATCAGCGCGCTCGACGAGGTGATCGCACAGGCCCGCCGTGGCTGCGGCGGGGCGGTGGTGCTCCTGGGTGAGGCCGGCGCGGGCAAGACCGCTCTGCTCGACGCGATGGCCGCGCGGGGTGAGGCGATGAAGGTGCTGCGGACCAGCGGCGTCGAGTCCGAGTCCGACCTGGCGTTCGCGGCGCTGCACCAACTGCTGCGGCCGGTGACCGGATTGCTCGACGCTCTGCCCGGTCCGCAGCGCGACGCCGTGCGGGCGGCCTTGGGGCACGCCGCCGGCGCCGCGGGCGACCAATTTCTCCTGGGCGCCGGCGTACTGTCGTTGCTGGTCGAGGCCGCCGGCCCGGAGGGCCTGATCTGCGTGGTCGACGACTTCCAATGGGCCGACCGTGCGTCGGCCGATGCGTTGCTGTTCGCCGCCAGGCGGCTGGATGCCGAACGGATCGCGCTCTTGTTCGGCGTCCGCGGCGACGCTCCTGTCAAAGGCCTGTCGTCGACCGTGGACGTGGGCGGCCTGCCGGAGGACGCCGCAACAGCCTTGTTGGAGTCCCGGCACGGGCGGCTGGCTGCCCCGGTGACACGGGAACTCATCACGCTGACAGGGGCGAACCCCCTGGCCCTGAACGAGATCGCCGCGCTGCTGGCGCCCCCGCAACTCGCCGGCCGCGAACCGCTGCCCGACCCGCTGCCCGGTGGCGCCCGGCTCTTCGGCGACCGGGTGAGGCGGTTGTCGGCCCCCGCCCGGCTGGTCGCCCTGCTCGCCGCCGTCGACACCGACCTTGAGGTGGTCCTGAGTGCCGCCGAGCGGATGGGGGCGGGATCGGGGGCGGTCGCCTTCGCCGAGTTGGAGGAGAGCGGGCTGGCCGAGGTGTCAGGCACCCGCGTGCGCTTCCGTCACCCGCTCATGCGATCCGCGATCCACGAGGCAGCCGCCCCCGCCGAGGTCCGCCATGTGCACGCTGTCCTGGCGGAGCTGACCGCGGGCGACCGTAGGGCCTGGCACCTGGCCGGAGCGGCTCTCAGCCAGGCCGAGCCGGTCGCCCTCGCGCTGGCGGAGGCCGCCGAGCGGGCTCGCGACCGCGGCGGGTACGGCGCCGCCGCCAGCGCCCTGACCAGGGCCGCCGAGCTGACCCCCGAGCCGCACGTCCGGGCCGTCCGGCTCAAGGACGCCGCCGTGGCGGCCTGGCTCGCCGGCCGGCCGGGACAGGCCGAATCGCTGCTGGCCGAGGCGCGCGAAGGGGCCAACGGGGACATCACGCTCGTGATGGAGAACGCTCAGCTCAGGGGGCGGTTCGAGCTGAACTCGGGCAACGCGGCCGAGGCCGTGCGGATCCTCGCGGCGGGCGACAGTCTGGACATGCTGGCCGACGCCGTGGAGGCGGCCTCGTACGTCGGCGACACGAGGGCCATGGTCGAGCTCGGCCGACGGGCGGCGGCGCACCCCGAGGGATTCTTGCGGGACGCGGTCGCCGGGATCGGGCTGACTCTGAACGGCGATGCCGCCGGGCCGGGCTTGCTGCGGCGGGCACTGGCGCGGGCGGGCGAGCTGGAGGATGCGGCGGGCTACCTGTGGGCGACGGCAGCGGCCAGCGCTCTGGGCGAGTCGGATGTGGCGACCGAGATGGCCGAGCGGGCCGGGCGAGTGGCCAGGGTGTCGGGGATGACCGGGCAGCTGCCCGTCGTACTGCAGTTCGTGGCGACCGCCGAGCGCCTCGCCGGGCGGCTCGCACGCAGCCAATCCGTCTCCGAGGAGGGCCTGGCGCTGGCGCGGGAGGCCGGGTACGAGAACACGGTGGCCGCGCACCTGGCCAATCTGGCGGTCCTGGCGGCTCTGCGCGGCAAGGAGGAGCCCTGCGAACGGCTGGCCCGCGAGGCGCTGGCCATCGCGCTGCCCCATCGGGTAGGACTGCACGCGGGGGTGGCCGCGTACGCGTTGGCAACGCTTGACCTGTGCCTGGGCCGCTACGCGGCGGCGTACGACCGTTTCCGGGCGATCGCGGTGGCGGGGCCGGGTGCAGGGCATCCGACCGTGGCCTGGCGGACGATGCCGGACAGGGTGGAGGCGGCGGTGGGCGCGGGCGACGAGGCCGGTGCCCGCGAGGCGCTTGCGGCCTACGAGCGATCGGCCGAGAACGCCACGACGTCCGAGTCGCGCGCGTTGCTGGCCCGCTGCCGAGGCCTGGCCGAATCGGCCGAGGAGGCCTTCGACGAGGCGCTGAGGCTGCACACGAACCCGTTCGAGGCGGCCAGGACGGCCCTGCTGCTGGGTGAGCGTCTGCGCCGCGCGCAGCGGCCAGGTCCGGCGCGGGCGCATCTGCGGATGGCGTGGGAGATTTTCGAGCAGGCCGGTGCCCACCCGTGGGCGCGGCGCGCGCAGGAGGAGCTGCGGGCGGCGGGCGAGAACGCCGGCGCCCCGCCCTCCAGCGTGCTCGAAGCGCTGACCCCGCAGGAACTGCGCATCGCGGGCCTGGTCGCCGACGGGTTGTCGAGCAAGGAGATCGCCGGCCAGCTCTTCCTGAGCCCGCGCACGGTCGAGTACCACCTGTACAAGGTCTATCCGAAGCTGGGCATCAGCTCGCGTACGGATCTGGCGCGGCTAGTAGTTCTACGGAAGGCACCCGCAGCCGCGGAGGACATGCTTTGAGGCATGCCAAACGTGACCATCTGGAGTGAAGAGTTCGGCGCCGAGACGGACGCGCCGATCCTGTTGATCATGGGTTCGATGTCGCAGGGCATCCTGTGGCCCGACGAGTTCGTCGGCCGACTGGCCGCCGGAGGCCGCCGGGTGATCCGGTACGACCACCGTGACACCGGCATGTCGGGCACCGTCGACTTCGCGACCGATCCGTACACCTGGGACGACATCAAGAACGATGTCTACCGTGTACTGGCGGCCCACGGCCTGGACAGCGCCCATCTGGTGGGCCACTCGGCGGGCGGGCTGCTCGGCCAGCTCATCGCCGTGGAGGCGCCGGAGCGGGTGCGGTCGCTGACCGTCATCGCCTCCTCGCCGCTCGGTGGCGGCGAGGGCCAGGTGCTCCTGCGGGCACTGATGGGTCAGCCGCAGCCCCAGGGCAGCCTGCCGGAGCCGGAGCCGGAGTTCGTGGAATTCTTCCGTGCGCTGATGGCCGCCCCGCCCGACCAGGACCACCGCGCCCTGATCGACAGCATGATCGCCGAGCAGCGCGTGTTGCACGGCACCGGTCTGCCTTTCGACGAGGACGCGGCGCGCCGACTGCAGGAACGCGTCCACGGCCGGGCCCGCGACCTGTCGGCGGCGGCCAACCACCGTCTGGCCGCAGGGGCCGGCCCCGACTTCGAGCCGGTGGATGAGCTGCACCGGGTCCAGGCTCCCACGCTGGTCATCGAGGGCAGCCACGAGCCGGTGAAACCGGGGCACGGCGCGATCATCGCCGAGCAGATCCCGGGGGCGCGGCTGATGACCGTGGCGGGCATGGGGCACACGCTGCCGCTGGAGACCCACCAGGAGCTGGCCGACGCGATCCTCACGCACACGGCCGAGTGAGGAGAGGTGTTGCAGAATCCCTGGGCTCTCGCCATCGGAGTGGCGGACCATATGCCTCCGGCTCCGTCCGAGGCGAGAGGCATACGGGTATGTCCTGCACGACGAAGGCCGCGGCCACGCAGGGCGGCGCCGGGGCCCAGGAGTCTGCGGCACGCTGCCGGCCGTAGCGACGGGTTCGCGCTGCGGACAGGGGTCGGTGACCTGCCAGGTCATCGACCCCGGCGCACCTGGATGCCACGATCACCTGCGTATGCATCCCTACCGACCGGAAGGACGTCATGACCGCCTATGCCATAGCTCACCTGCAAGAGGCCGCTCCACACCCGGAGATCATCGAGTACATCGAGCGCATACCCGCCACCTTCGAGCCGTACGGCGGCCACTTCCTCGTGCACGCCACGCAGCACGAGGTGAAGGAGGGCAACTGGCCCGGGCACGCCGTGCTGATCGGCTTCCCCGGGGTCGAGGAGGCGCGCGCCTGGTGGGACTCCCCCGCCTACCAGGAGATCGCACCGCTGCGCTCACGGCACATCGAGGGCGACATCATCCTGGTCGAAGGTGTCCCGAAGGACTACGACCCGACTTCCACCGCGAAAGCCATGCGGGAGGCCCTGCCTGCCGATTGAGCCCGGGCCCGGGCCCCGGGGCCTTCTCTCCGTGGCCTCACAGACACGCTCGCACGCGTGCGGCCTCACCATCGACACGTCGCGGGGTGGGGGCAGGAGCAGCTCCGGCGGGAACGAGGAGATGGCAGCTGCCGGCGCGTGGGTGGGTGCGAGGCGTGGACGGTGGGGGTGGTGCTGATGACCGCGATATCCCTGGGCCCACCCCGGTCCGGCGCGAGGTCCTCCCCCAGCGCGTACGGCCTCTCGTAAGCGTTGGACGGGCACTTCGAGGGCGGCGGACGAAGGCCGGAGGGTTGTGTGGGCGGAGAAGGCAGTTCGGTAACTGTCTGACGCACTCTTGATCACGCCGCCTCCCCCCGAACGCCGTCCGATCTCCGGGGGCGGACAGGATGAGGTCACCACCCACCTGCGGCCCGGGTGTTTCCCGCTCGGGCTCGGTTTTCGGAGGATCCACCTGTGTCTCATCGCCGGACAGCACCCCTGACTCTGGTGCTCTTGGGGCTGATGCTCTCCGCATGCTCCGCGAGCCAGCCCGCATCACCGAAGGGCGACCCGCAGGCGGCGCGCGATCGGCTGGCCGCAGCCGGCGATGCCCCCTACTCGGCCGCGCTGAGGGCTGTCACGAAGTCGGGGCCCCGGCGCCTCCAGCTCATGGAGGGGCGGGTCAACCTCAACGCGCCGTTCACCGGGCGCACGACGGAGACGACCGAGCAGTACACCGAGGACGTCGTGATCACCAATCAGAAGGTGTACCGGCGCGCCACCGGAACTCACGGACCGTGGCAGGAGTTCCCCGCGTCGGCGGCAAAGGGGGGTGTACCCACGGACCGGCTCCCGCAGTACGTGCGACTCATGCTCGGTCACGGTGCCTCCGTGCAGCAGGACGGCGAACCCATGCGCGTATCGGCCCGCCTCACCCCGAAGGACATCGAATCGGTGGACAGGGCCGTCGGGCGCAACCTGCGACCCGCCACCGCAATCGACGCAGACGCGTGGGTCGACAACGAGGGCCGAGTCGTGCGCGTACGTCAGAAGATCCACTTCGCGTCCGACCCCGACATCGAAGCGACGATCACGTTCACCGACTTCAAGAACGCCGTTCCGGTCGACGCACCCGCCGCGTCCTGAGCATCAGCCACGCCGCTGCGCGGCCTGCTGCGCCAGGTGGCCATGGTCACGGCAAGACTGAGTACCTGTCAGGCAGGACTGGCCACGCCCAGTTCAGCGCCGAGCACACTGTTCGCAGGAAGCTGCGTGGGTGGGCGTGCGCCCGTTCACGACGACATCAGCAGCCGCCGTTCGGCGTCCGGCAGCACGCCGCGTGCACAACCACAGGAAGGGTACTGATCAATTCGCTGGGCCCCGACAAGCGGCGTCCGTAGGGTTCCAGCATGACGGATGAGAGTGAGCGGGCCGTGCAAGCGGCCATTGACGGGGAGATGCGGCTTCTCGATCCCGAGGTACGGGCTTCGCCGGACCGTGTTCTCGAGCTCCTGGATCCGGAGTGGACCGAGATCGGGGCTTCCGGGCGCCGGTGGGATGTGGGGACCGTTCTCACGGTGACGAGTGGCGGCTCCGTGTCCGCGGAGTCTCCGGTGGAGGTCAGCGAAATGTCTGGAGTCGTCCTGGCTCCGGGGGTTGTTCATCTGAAGTACTTCTCCGACAACCAGGGCCGTCGGGCATGGCGGAGCTCTTTGTGGCGTCTGACGGAGACAGGCTGGCGCATGTACTTCCATCAGGGCACGTCGACCGGCTGAGCACGGCGGGATCGGAGGTGAGAGCGAGGCCGAGGGCAGCCGGTGCGATGAGGTGTGACGGACAGCTGCCAGGCGCAATGACACGTGCCTCCTCGTACGGGGCGTCTGCCGCCCTCGCCGGAGCCGACCGCTCTGCTGCCCTCCCCTCCGCCGCAGCGCCGACGGGGCAGGGCGGATCGGTGCTACGAGCTTCGCGCTGCAGACCATGACAGCGGGAAGCGGTGCACGACACGCGCCGGGTTTCTCCGGCTCGCGGCCTGTGCAGGCCGCGTACCGCAGGCCGCACGGTTGCAGGTCAGCACCGGATTCCGCCGACTCCCCCTGGACGCAAGGACGGTGATGCGCCTTGGCCGGCTCCGGCTCCTCGGCCGCACGGTGCGGCTGCCGGACCGGGCTCGTCGTTCGGCCGAGGCAGGCACACGCTAAGCGGCGGGCGGCCAGCAGCCCTCATGCGGATACGGGGCGTCCGGGGCCGGGCGGCCCAGGAAGGTCGCCAGTCGGGCGTAGGGGGCGGGAAGGGACGGGTCGAGGATCAGCAAGGAGTCCGGACGGCCGCTGAACAGGGCACGGACCTCGGCCAGATGTCGGCGATGGACGTGCCGGAAGCGGTCTTCGTCGAACGAGTGGCAGCCGTAGACCGCTGCCCGTAGGAAGAGCTGCAGCTCGGGGTAGAGCTCCCCGTACTCGGTCTTGTGGTGGGGAGGGCGGTCCCAGTGGCGGGCGCAGGACCGCAGCCACAGGTCCTCGTCGCGGATGGTGAGAATGAACTTGGCGTCCGGCCACATCCGGTCGAGTTGGGCGACGTAGGGAACGGTCGTGATGTCGGTGATCCCGTCGTGATGGGCGAGCAGCGGGAAGCGGGCGTCTCCGCGCAGCAGCGTCCGGTACGTGTCCTCGTCCGCCGGGTAGTGCACGATGTCGTAGCCCAGGGTGCGCAGAGCGGCGGTCAGCGACTGGGTGCCGGTGCGTGAGAGGCCGATACCGAAGACCTTGCCGCAGGGTGTCTCCCCCGCGTTCACCGGTGGCCTCGCAGCGCGTGCCGGAGTCCGGCGGGCGTCAGCCGGGAACGCAGCGGGGCCAGTGGGGACAGGCGCGTGCCGAGCAGCCGCTGGTCGAGGTACGGGACCCATCCGGTGGCCCGGCGAGGGTAGCGCGGGGGGCCTGCCGAGAAGCGTTTGGTCACGACGAAACGGGTCTGGTCCGTGGTGTTGGGCTGCGAGGCGTGCAGGTGGTCGCCGGCGAAGAGGAGGATGTCGCCGGGGTCGAGGGTCAGGTCGACCGGGTCGCCGGTGTCCTGACCGGGAAGCAGTGTGTGCCCGTCGTGGCGCAGGGGGCTGCGGAACACGTCCGGGTAGAGGACCAGGCCGTTGCCGCGGCGTACGGGGGTGACGGCCATCCAGAGGTTGACGGAATTCAGGGCGGTGTTGAACCAGGAGTCGACGTGCGCGTCCCGAGGTGTCAGGAATCCGTCCAGGGAACGCAGCTCGTGGCGGTCGGTGACCGTGCCGAGCGGCGGCATGATGCGGATGCCGAGGTGCTCGCTGAGGTAGAGGCGGGGCTCACGCGGGGTGAGGGCTGTGGTCATGTCGTGCAGGACACGTCGCCCCACCGGGCGCAGCCGGGTTTCGAGGTCGGTACGGATCGCCTCGACGGCGCGGGTGTCGGCGTACCGGTGCAGCTCGTGGAGGGGCGCGTCCACGGCGGGGCTGCCGGGCAGCCGGTGGGCGACCGCGGCGCGGGCGAGCCGTTCGATGTCCGGTAGATGGCCGAGGTGGCGGAGCCCGTGGGAAAGGACGACGAGGTCCCCGGCGAGTACGCGGCGCAGCGCGACGGGGAACCCTGCGGGGGTGGGTTCCACCCGGAGCAGCGTGGCGGCCCGGGCGGGGGTGGCGCGGGAGGAACGGGGGGAAGGCGTGTTCACCGGTCGTCTCCTGTCCGCGCACGACGGCGCCTGTCCGGCGGGGCTGCGGGTGCTGCGGCCACTGGGACGCCGGTGCGGCCGAGCGGCGGGGCGGAGGGCGGGTCGGCCTCCCGCGCCATGGCCGTCAGGCCTTCCGCGAGCTCGGTGCGGGGCCGGAATCCGAAGGCGGCGCGGGCACGGCCGATGTCCGCGCCTGTGTGGCGGGCGTCGCCCGGGACGGCCGGGTGACGGGTCAACAGCACCGGTCCGACGAGGCGTGCGAAGGCGGCGACGGCCGTGTTCATGGAGACGGGGCTGCCGCCACCGATGTTGGCGACGCCGGTGAACGGGCTGCGGGCCGCGGCGCGCATGGCCGTCACGACGTCGGTGACGTACGTGAAGTCGCGGGTCTGCTCGCCGTCGCCGTAGAGGCGGAACGCAGGTCCTCCGCTCGCCGCGGCGAGCAGGCGTGCCAGTGCCATGTCGGGGCGCTGCCGCGGCCCGTAGACCGTGAACAGGCGTAGCGCGACCGTGGGCAGTCCGTGCACCGTGCGGTACAGCTCGCAGAGGTGCTCGCCGGCGAGTTTGGTGACGCCGTACGGGGAGACCGGCTGCGGGTGGGTGGTCTCCGGGGTGGGGCGCCCCAGCGCGTTTCCGTACACCGAGGAGCTGGAGGCGTAGACGAACTTGGCGGGCGGCCTGGCGCGCGCGGCCTCCAGCAGGCGCTGCGTGGCGAGCACGTTGCGGTCGCTGTAGAGGGCGAAATGGGCCCCCCAGGACGGCCGGACGCCTGGCTGGCCGGCCAGGTGGTACACGACGTCCGCACCGGTGATCAGATGGGCCGGGTCGGTGCTCAGCAGGTCCTCGTGGTGGAAGGTGAAGCGAGGGTTCGTCAGTGCGGTGGCCAGGTTGCGGCGTTTGACCGCGGGGTCGTAGTGCTCGGTGAGGCTGTCGACGCCCACGACCTCGTCGCCCGCCGCGAGAAGGTGCTCGCACAGATGCGAACCGATGAAACCGGCCGCGCCGGTGACCACCGCGCGCATCAGCGCTTCCCAGGACGGGCGAGGGGGGCGGGGCGCGGCACGGCGAACGGTGCCAGCACACGGTCGGCGCGATGCCGCCAGGTGTACGTGGTCAGTAGCTGGTCGCGGGCCGTTGCCCCCAGCGCGGTCCGCAGGTCCGGGTCGGTGGCGAGCCGTCGGATGGCCTGTTCCCAGCCGTCGACGTCGTCGGGGGGTACGAGAAGGCAGTTGACGCCGTCGGTCATGACTTCACGCAGTACGGGCAGGTCGGAGGCCACGACGGGCAGCCCGTGGGACATGTATTCGAACAGCTTCATGGGCGAGACCCATCGGCTGATATCCCCGATGCCTTGCGCGCAGGCCACGCGCTGTTGGTAGGGGGCCAGCACGATGTCGAACGCCCGGTAGTACGGGTGGAGGCCGGCGGGCGGACGGTGGCCGTGGAAGTACAGGTGGGGTTGGTCGGCGCGTTGTCTCCAGTACTTCAGATCGGCTTCGGTGCCGCCGACGACGTGGAAGTCGGCCTCCGGTATCCGGTCGGCGAGCGCGAGGATGATGTCGGTACCCCGGCCCGGGTACAGGTGGCCGACGTAGCCGATCCTGAGGGCGCCCGGCCTCCCTGGGAGTTCGGTGGCCGGTCCGGGTGGGGGCGGATCGGCGCAGTCGGAGGCGGTGATCCGCACCGGTCCGTCGGAGGTGCGGAACACGGGAAACGCGCGCGCGTAGTCGTCGGCGAGTGCCTGCGAGACGAACACGACACCGCGCAGTGACCGGCTGCGCAGGAGCAGGCGCTCGACCGCCCGTTCCAGGCGGCTGTCCCACAGGAGGTGGGTCTCGTAGACGCTCGGTGCCAGGCCGCCGGCAGCCAGGAGTGCGCGCAGGTCGCGGCCGTACACGACGTCCGGCACTCCGTCACGGCGGACCGCGCGGCGCACCTTCCACGCGCGCAGCCAGGGGCCGAGCAACGGCAGCCGGGGCATCGGGAAGGTGCGCACGGGGAATCGGTTGCGGGTGCCGTAGTAGGCGTGGGCGTCGTCGTTGGTCATCTCGCCGCGCAGGGCGTAGAGGCGCACGTCGTGGCCGGCGTCGGCCAGCGCGTCGCACATGCGCATGACGTGGACGCCGTTGGCGTACACCGACGGGATGCTGCCGGAGTGCAGGTAGGCGATGCGCATGCGACGGACCTCCGGGCGGTGGGTGGCGGTGTCACGGGCGGGCGGAGCCGGCGGGCTTGGAGGCGCGCAGGGAGAACGACAGCGGCATCGCGGGGAGTGTGCCGGGCAGCCTCCACCAGCCGTCCCGGTCGCGTTCCATGAAGGGCAGCAGACGCCATCCCACGAAAGGCCATTCGTGCAGGAAGTCCACGCGCAGCCCCGCATCGGCGAGGGCGGTGATCAGATCGCCCATGGTGTGTCCCCAGACGTACTCGACGTCCGGGATGCGGGCCTCGGGTACGGAGGTGGGGCTCCGGTACTCGAAGGACAGCGGGGCGGGTTCACCGAAGTACGAGTAGCGGAGACGCAGTTCGGGGTCTTCGGTGTCGGTGTCGAGCATCCAGGCGGACGGATGGAACTCGAAGAGGTAGAGGAAGCCTCCGGGGACCAGGAAGTGCGCGACGACACGGGCCCAGGTGCGCAGGTCGGGCAGCCAGCCCAGGACCCCGTTGGAGGTGTAGACGATGTCGTAGCTGCCGGTGAGGACGTCGGGCAGGGTGAGGACGTCGGCTTCGACGAAACGGGCGTCCGGCGCGACGTCGGCGGCCAGGCCGGTGGCGATCTCCACGGCGTGGGAGGAGAAGTCCACCCCGGTGACGCGGGCGCCGAGGCGGGCCCAGGACAGGGTGTCGAGGCCCACGTGGCTCTGGAGGTGGAGCAGGGACCGGCCGTCGACGGGGCCCACCTCGTCCCGCTCCAGTGGGCGCATCCGGTTGCCGCCCCTGCGGAAGCCGTCCAGGTCGTAGTCGTCGGAGGCTGCCTTGAGCGGAACCCACTGCTGCCAGAGCCGGTGGTTGTCCGCGATGTAGCGCCCGGGGTCGCGCGACGCGTTCGCGGCGGTCATGCGGGAAGCTCGTACACGGAGACGTGGTGGGTGCAGGCGTCGGTCAGCGGCCGTCCGGACCAGCCGCCGGTACGCCGTACGAGCCGCAGGCCCGACGCCTCCGCCATCAGGTCGAGTTCGCCGGGGGTGAAGTAGCGGAAGGAGACGCGTACGTGGCGCATCCGGCCGCCGTCGAGCACCGCGTAGTCGGAGGTGTACTGCTGGCGGGCCGGGTGCAGCGTGCGGGTGCGGAGGACGAAGCCCCCACCGGGGGTGTCCACCGGCTGGGTGCCGCTGCCGAGAGTGGCGAGCGCCTCCGGCAGATGCGCGTCGAGCACGAACCGTCCGCCGGGCCTCAGCCGCCGGGCGACCGAGGTGAGACAGCGGCGCTGGGCCTCCTGGGTGTCGAGTTCGGCGAAAGTGCCCCCGGCCGCGTAGACGAGCGCGTATCTTCCGGTGTCCTCAGGGCCGGGGGGCGCCGAGAAGTCGCCGAGCGTCACTCTGAGCATGCCGCCGCCGGGCTTCGCGTGCAGTTGTGCCGTCATCTCGGGGGAGGCGTCGAGCCCCTCGACGGTCAGGCCCAGCGCGGCCAGCGGCAGGACCACTCTGCCGGTTCCACTGCCCAGTTCGAGCAGCGGGCCGGGCGGGCCCTCCTTGGCGAGGGCCGCCAGGAAGCCGACGGTGGAGTCGGTGGTCGACGCGGCGAACCATTCGTCGTACCGGTCGGCGAACAGTGCGGCGTAGCGCGGTGGCGCTGTCGCGTCGTGCGGGAGCGCGGACATGGAATCCTCCGGTGCAGGAGTGGGCAGAGTGTTCGCGGTCGGGCGGGGACGCGGCAGAGCTGTTCCGCAGGCGCCGTGCCGGGGATCAGCCGAACGGGTGTGGAGGTACACCGGGTACGGGGCGGGCCGGCAGGGGTGATGCTCCCGGGGCGATCAGCCGGACGACGGCCAGGCCTTCGTCCGCCGGAGGGCCCGCGCAGCGGTCGACGGCGATCACCTCGCGACCGGTGTGCGCGGCCAGCACGGCGAGCGGGCTCGCGTCCCGGATGGTGCACGGGGCTGGTCGAGGCGGGTCGCGGAGGGAGGTGGCCGGTCCGATCCAGTGCTTCAGCGCGTCCTGGGCGTGGAACGTCCACAGGGCGTGGTCCAGCCCGGTGCGTGGGATACCGGTGCGGGAGAGACGGTCCCAGGCGCGGACCGCGACCGGTGCGGACATGCTCCAGCGGACCATGAGCGCCTCCCAGCAGGCTCGTGCCACCGTCCGCGGAAAGTCGTGTGCGGGGCCGCAGCCGGCACCGAACGTCTGATGTGCGCGATCCGCCCCGTGCACGGAGACTGCGACGGCCTCGGCCCCTGACGGGGACGGAAGGGCGAGCGCGGTGGCCCTCAGGCTCTCGCGGTCGAGCAGGTCCCGCAGTTCGCCGGCACCGGACGGCAGCGCGCCGCGGGCGTCGAACGGCACGGGGGGATGGCGGACCGGGTCGCACCAGCTGCGGCGGACCAGATCGCGCTCCAGGATCTCCCAGGCGGCGTGCTCCGCCGCAGCGTCCGGGCCCCCGTGGGCGGCGACGCCGGTCGATCCCGCCCGATGGGTCGCCGCGCAGCCGGGTGGCGGGCGGTGCTGCAGGAACGCGGCGCCCGCAGGCACCCAGACGTCCTCACCTGATTCCGTTACCCGGCCGGGGCACCAGAGTTGCCGTACCTCGCGTGCCGGGGTACCGCGGTGTGCCGCGTCGACGGGGCCGGTGGCGGGGTCGCCGGGATCGACGGCGGGGACGCCGTCGCGGCGCAGCGTGAACCAGTCGCATGTCCGGACGGGACCGACGCTCGACGCCGGCGGGCGGGGGCGGCCCGCTCCGGCTCTCGCCCCGGCCTCGGCTTCAGCGGTCCGTCCGGCGAGCACGTTGCCCATGCGCTCCATCAGTTCGCCACGTGCGCGCCGGCCGACGTCAGTGGTGTCCACTCCCGCGGCGCTGCCGATCAGGACCGAGGCGCCGCCTCCGGCACCGGTCGCGTCGAAGGCGGTCGACCGGGCGGCGACGCGGGCCAGCAGCGCACCGGGGGTGTGCGGCCACGGAGCGAAGACTTCCGGGGCCCACGCCCTCGATGTGGAGACGCTCACGCATGCCCTCCCGGCAGTCGCCCGGGGCGCGTTCCTTCCCGCGCGTCCTCCTCCGCCAGCAGGCCGGCCGCCTCGATACGGACGGCCTCACCAACGGGGGTGAGGGTGACGCGGTGACGGCCGAGCGTGTCGAGGCCCTGTGACGCTTGCTCCATCAAGCGGGCCCGGCGGGCGGCCACGGCTTCCCGCTGCGGGTCCGACAGTGGCGCCTCCTGGTGGATCAGCCGGTACAGGACCGTCTGGCGCACCAGGACGACGGTCTGCTGGAAGAGCCCGGCCAGCGGTCGGGGATCCGGCCGCAGCGGGGTCATGACCGAAGTTCCGGGCCCTGTGGCAGCCATGAGGAACGGGGTGCTGAAGGCGGCGGCGTTGCACCGTGTGTGGGTACCTTCGTGGACCAGGGCATCCGCCAGCCGGACCCAGCCGGGCAGACCGGTGCGCCCCACGGTCAGCCGGGCCGCGTTCACGAACACGGCGCCATGCGTGGTGAAGTCGGTGAAGCCGTCGATGGCGCGTCCGCACAGCAGGGCGATCTGGCGTACCCCCTCACGCAGTTCGGCCAGCATCGCCGGCCATACCTGGTCCAGCCGCTCGGCTGTCTCCCCCAGTACCGTGGCTTCCTCGGCCTTCCAGGCTCGTAGGACGACGCCCGGCCCCTCCGTGTCCGTCGTGGTCCCGCGGCCCTGCGGGATCGAGGCGAGCGCCCGGCCGACGGCAGCGTCGAGGTGGGGTGCCGGGGCTGCGAGGTCGACCGCCCAGCGGCCGGCGGCCGGACGCGGCAGCGGGACGGTTCGCGGACCGTCGCCGACCGGGCCCTCGCGGTCCGGTGGCCCGGTCAGGGGCAGCGGTTCCGTGCGGGCCTGATGTGCGGCGGCCTTGCGGGCCGGGTGCCGCGGCGGTGTGACCTCACCCGCTCCTGTTCTGCGCAGGACCGCGTCGGTGGCGCACCAGAGGGCGTCCTCGGCACGGCGGGCGGCCGCGGTGTCAGGGGTCACGAGCACGTTCCGGCCTCCGTCATCGTTCGGTCGGGGAGTGCATGGGGAGGGAGGTGCGTGGCGGACGGACCGCCACGCACCCAGGCGCTGTCCTGCGGACGAGTCGAGCGCCTCAGTCCTCGCTCGGGATGTCGATCATCAGGCCGAACTCCGGCAGTTCCTCGGTGACCTGTTCGATCTCCGGCTGCTCCATGGGGTCTCCTTCGATGGGTTCATCGTGGTGACGGGCGGCTCTCGCCACCGGTCGGACAGGAGGTACCCAACGAACACCGCGTCGAAGGAGAGGGATTCGGGAAGCTGCAGCGAAAGCGCCACCGTTAAAAAGTTCCCGATCCACACACCGGCGCGCAGAATAGTGCCGAAGTCTGTCGGAAAATCATCCACGAATGTGGTGGATGTGACGGGGACGCACGGCTGAGGCGTGCGCCGGGGGCCGCGATAGCCCTCCCCCACGTAATCCGCCGTACAAAGCTGTCCTGATCGTCACCATGGGAATTCGTCGTGTCACGCACGAGGGGAAGTCGGTCCGCGGCAGCGTGGACACCGATGCCGCCCCAGCCGTCCGCGGCCCTGTTGCCACCCGGCGGTGTGGGCGGAGACAATGCCGAGCTGTGACTCCTCACAACACGGCACCGACACCGCGGAGTTCTCCAACAGTCGATACGGACGGGGAGATCTACGTCATCTCGTTCCCCAAATGCGGCCGCACCTGGCTGCGGGTCCTGCTGGCCCGCGCCATCTCCGAGAGCCGCCGGCTTCCGATGGAGCTGTGCCGGGACCTGGATCTGACACATTTCACTGCGACCGACCCCGGTGTCCCCCGGATCGTCTTCTGGCACGACGACCGTGTGGCGTGGAGGGCGCCCGGCGACCTGTCGTCGGACAAAGGGTTCTACCGCGACCGCAAGGTCGTACTTCTGGTACGGGACATCCGGGACGTGGCTGTCTCTCACTATTTCCAGCGCACACGGCGGGAGGGAAATCCCTACACCGGGACCCTCGGCGAGTTCATATCCGAGGACATCGGCAGCGTACGCACGTGTCTGGAATTCTGGAACATCTGGCAGTCCCAGCAGAACACACCGGCGGCCTTTCTGATCTCCTCCTACGAACGTCTGAGCGCGGACACCACCGGCGAGCTCGCCCGCATCCTGGACTTCTGCGGGCTGCCCGACGCCAAGGAACCGGCAACGCTACGGGTGGCGGCGGAGTACGCCAGTTTCGACTCGATGCGGGCCATGGAACGCGATGACGCACTGCGCTCGGAGAAGCTGCGGCCGTCCGTCCCCGGCGACCCGGAGTCCTACAAGACGCGCCGCGGTGTCGTCGGCGGATACCGGGGCTACCTGACCACGGAGCAGGTCGACTACATCGACGGCCTGGTCCGGGACGTACTGGCCCCTCCATGGCAGCCCCTGGCACGCGCCGCGGACGGTTGGCCACCCCTCCGGCCGGCCGAAGGGCGACGACCGAGCTGACCTCTCCTCAGCCGCAGTGGCTGCCCGCGAGCGGATGCTCCTCAACAGGAAGCAGGGCACGAACCACGACAACCATGTCGGCCGCCGGCCGGCCCCACCATCCCCATGGGGCTGCCGACGAGCCCGCACGATGCGGCACCGCCTCGCCATGGCCCCCACGCCATCGTTGCGATCCGCCTCAAGGGGACGGGCGCGGTGCAGCTCGCTGAGATCGCTCAGCGGTGGAGAAGGAATCGTGGGCGTTCGTCCTCACCACCACACTCCTGCCCGCAAGACGGAGGGCTGCCACCCATCGGCCAACCAGGCCTCGCCCTCGCACGGTTACTGTCCCCTGACAGGCGGCCCTCCCCCATGGGCTCACAGGTCCCGCCCCGGCAGAGTGACCCCGTGGGCCACGAACACCTCGGTGAGTGAGACGTACTGCTCGGGGGTCAGGGTGTCGCGTCTCCAGATCGCCTGCGCGGTGAGCGTCGTACAGGAGATGGCTGCGCGCAGCCCTCCCGGGCGTCCGCTGCGCAGCTCCTCCGCACGCGCGGCAAAGGCATCACGCACCTGCTTCCTCAGCGTGCTGAACTCCGATGCGGACAGGGTCGGCACGGTGGAGGGATCGTAGAGGTCCGACGCCACTGCCAGGGCAGTCGCGCTCCGGATCTCGTCGAGCACCGCCGACGTCAGGCGTGATGCCTGAGTGACAAAGGCAGCCACCTCGAGAGGAACAGTGGACATTCCGGCCATCCTCCATGGTCTGAGCGGACGGCCACCTGCCCGGCCGACGGCCCCACGCTACCGACAGCATCGACCACTCGGACTGCGGCGCCGCTCGGCCCGTCCCTGCTGCCGCTCCTGAATTCCGGCGTCCGGGACCCCTGAAGTCCGCAACTCCGGTATGACAGAAATTACTTCAGGGGGCCCTGCGACGAGACGCGCGCGTCCGACCGATCCCCACGCCAGGCCGGATCGGGCACAGCCGGGCAACGACTGACCGACCCTCCACTGCCGTGAGCCAGGGCCCTCCCGGAGCTTCCCAGCGAGACGCGGCAACTGTCACGCCGCAGCACGAGTGGCGCCTCGCGCACCTCCCGCCGGACACCGGACCGCTGGTGATCCCGCAACCAACTCCTCCGACGTCGCCGCACCAGCCTCAGCGACCATCACGAAGCGAGAGCCCAGTGACCCTGCCCCGCCGGCGAGGCTCGACCGAGCAGGCCGCCGATGCCGCGATGGACACCGCCTGCCGCCAGCTGCGGCTGCCCTCGATCGGCAACGAGATCGCCGAGCGGACGGCCAGGGACCAGATGACCAGCCTGTCCTGGCCACACACCGGCAACAGCAGACAACGTTGTCAGCTCCAAGCGGAGAGCCTCCGACCGTAGAGTGAACTGGCTTCATGGGAACACTCCCGAAACATCTTGGTTCCACGATGAGGGCGCACTGCCGACTACAGGAGAGCGCTCTCCGAAAGTAGCCACACATCATGGCCGCGTCAACGCATGGGGCCGTACCGGCCAACTGGACGTCGTGCTGCCGGGCTTATTGACAGGCTCCGCGAGAGGACGGTCTGATGTGGTTGCTTTCAAGGGGCCAGGTTCAGCTGTGCCGTTGTCGCTGCCGGAAGGAGGGGCACGCTCTCGAACACGGAACGGCCGGCCTGCCGGTCGGTTCCTCATGCTCGCGAAGCTCCGAACCGACGACAGCGGCGGACGCGCCAGCGGCGTGGCCGCCGACCTCGGCGAGAAGGTCGAAGCGACAACGCCGGAGGTCGGCGTGCCTCGTCCGACCCTGTGGACGGCACCCGGACGCGCCTCCCCGGAACAGTTCGACTCCTTCTCCGGCATCCGCAGCCCCGCGCCGGCCGGAGTGGGGCAGCTACCGCACGATTCCGTGCCCGCCTCGCACCAACTGAACGTCGGACCGCCCTACCCCATGGCGCCCGGCTGACACGAACGGCTGTCGGTCGCCGGCCTCACACTCTTGCCCGGGCCGGAACTTCGGGCGCCCCACCTCCCCACGATCATTGGAGCCGCGACGATGAAACGATGGCGCATCCCTCTGACGTTCTGCCTCATGCTTCTCGGGTTGACCGCACCGGCTGCCATCGCCGAGGCAGCGCCCGTGTCCGACCCGGCATCGTTGGTCAACCCACTTCTGGGCACCTCGAACGAAGGCAACACCTTCCCCGGTGCCGACGCCCCGTTCGGGATGGTGCAGTGGAGCCCCGACACGCCGTCGCGCCCTCCCGGTGGCTTCTACGCCTACTCCGACAACGTTGTCACAGGCTTCAGCCTGAACCATCTGTCCGGCCCGGGATGTGGTGCCCTCGGTGACATCCCGATCCTCCCCACCACGGGCGCCATCGACGGCAATGCGACGGTGGGCTTCTCGCACGCCAACGAAACGGCGAACGCGGGAGCGTACTCGGTCGCACTCGACAACGGCGTCAAGACCGAGTTGACGGCCACACTCCGCTCCGGCATGGCGCGCTTCACGTTCCCCTCCACCACACAGGCGAACCTGCTGTTCAAGATGGGGTCGGGCAAGGGCAGCGACATCCACTTCGACCGGGTGAGCAGCACCGAGGTCAGCGGGTCGCTCACCAATGGCTTCTTCTGTGCGTCCAGTCCGACCTACACCGTCCACTTCAACATGGTCTTCGACCGGCCGATGAGCGGAAACGGGACGTTCAACGGCGGGAACTCGGTCACGTTCGACACGACGAGCAACCGGGTGGTCCACGCGAAGGTCGGCCTGTCCTACGTCTCGGTCAACGGGGCGAAGGGGAACCGGACGGACGAGAACCCCGGGTGGAATTTCGACGCCACCCGCAGCGCAACCCACGCGTCGTGGAACGACGTGCTGGGAAAGGTCGCGATCACAGGCGGGACCGCGGACCAGCAGAAGGTGTTCTACACCGCCCTGTACCACTCCCTGCTGCATCCCAACCTGCTCAGCGACAGCGACGGCAGGTACTGGGGCTTCGACAAGAAGGTCCACACCGTAAGCGGCAACCAGAAGGCGCAGTACGGCACCTTCTCCGGTTGGGACATCTACCGGACCCAGGCACAACTTCACGCGCTGGTCGCGCCCCAACAGGCGAGCGACAGCGCCCAGTCCCTGGTGAACGACTACGCACAGGGTGGATTCCTGCCCAAGTGGTCGCTGAACTCGGCCGAGACCCAGGTCATGAACGGTGACCCCGGTCCAGCCATCATCGCGGACTACCACGCCTTCGGCGCGCGGAACTTCGACACGGCGGCGGCCAAGAACGCGATGGTCAGGCAGGGCACGACCTCGAACCCCATCCGGATGGGGCTCGACCTCCAGACCAAGCACGGGTACCTGCCCGCAGACGGTACGTATCCCCGCGACTTCTACGGTTCGGTGGCGACCCTGCTGGAGTACAGCGCTCAGGACTTCGCGACGTCGGCGTTCGCCGGCGCCCTGGGCGACACGACCACACGGGACCAGTTCGCCAACCGGGCACAGGACTGGCGCAACGTCTTCAACCCCGCGAGCGGATTCATGCAGCCGAAGCTGGCGAACGGCTCCTGGCGGCCGGGCTTCAGCCCTACCAGTAGTGACCAGTTCGTCGAAGGCACCTCGTGGCAGTACACGGGCGCGGTCCCTCACGACGTCCGCGGCCTGGCCGACGCCATGGGCGGCAATGCGAAGCTGGGTACGTACCTGGACAACGTGTTGTCCGATATTCGCGGGGCCGGCGGCTCGCACGCCGATATGCGTAACGAACCGTCCATCGAACTGCCCTGGGAGTACGACTACATCGGGCAGCCCTGGAAGACCCAGCGGATCGTCCGCCAGGTCCAGAACGAGCTGTGGACGAACTCGCCCGCCAACTGGGGTGTGGGAAATGACGATCTCGGCACGATGAGCGCTTGGTACGTCTGGTCCGCCATGGGCTTCTACCCCCAGACGCCCGGGACCGCCGACCTGGCTCTGGGCAGCCCGCTGTTCAGCAATGTCACAGTCACCCTCGGCAACGGCAACAAGATGGTCGTCAACGCCCCGAAGGCCGCGACCAACGCGCCCTACGTCCAGAGTGCCACCCTCAACGGCTCGAACTGGAACAACGCCTACCTTCCTCCGTCCTTCGTGGCCAACGGTGGAACCCTGAGCCTCGACCTGGGCACCGGCGCGAACACCGGTTGGGCTACTGCTCCGTCCTCCGCTCCCCCGTCCTACGGTGGCAACGACGGCCCCAAGCCGCCGGGTCCGCAGCCGCTGCCCACCGGTCCGGTGAGGTCCGGCCTCGCCGGAAAGTGCCTGGACATCGACCATGGTTCCGCTGCCGACGGAACGAGGATCCAGATCTGGTCGTGCAACGACTCCACCGCTCAGCAGTTCGCCCTGGCGGCCGACGGCAGTCTGCAGGCCCTCGGCAAGTGTGCGGACATCACCGGTGGCGGTACCGAGAACCACAGCCTGGTGGCACTCTGGAACTGCAATGGGGGCACCAACCAGAAGTGGGTCTACAACACCTCCACCAAGGCGCTGGTGAATCCGCGGTCCGGCCGCTGCCTCGACGTCCCGGAGTCCAGTGACCGCGACGGCACCCAGCTCCAGATCTTCGACTGCAACACCACTGCGGCCCAACAGTGGACGCTGCCTTCCTGATTCCCCATGGCCTCGCCGGTGCTGAACCGGTGAGGCCATGGGCCCCTCCGATCGGTGCCACCGATAGGGCGATGGCGACCGGGTGAACGGTGTAGGTTCGCCGCGACCCGCGCCCTCGTCCAGTTCGCTGTTCCGTGTCTGTTCATCCTGCTTGGGCCAGGTGCTGTGCGAGTCGGCTCGCACAGCACCGGCTGGGAGAGTGGATCCTCACGAGAGCGGGGTGGGCCTGCGGGGAGGAGGCACTGCTCGCAGGAGCTCCCAGAGCGGACGTGAGCCTGCGGCCCATGCAGCCAACGTGTGCCGGTCGACCAGGTGCAAGCGCTGGGACCTGGCGAAGTCGGCGGCCGGCCTGGTGAAGCGGCCGTTGGTGACCAGCACGATGACGTCGCCCTTGTGTACGGGGCGTCCGGTGCCGTTCAGGACGTGCAGGTCCGGTGTTCCGACGGCTGCTCCTGCGAGGCCGGCGCGGCGGTGTTTGCACTGGATGACCCAGCGGCGGCCGTAGGGGTCGGTGGCCTTGACGTCCGCGCCGTTGTCGCCGGCGCCGCCGACCTGGACGGCATCCGGGCAGCCGTCGCGAAGCATGAGGTCACGTATCGCGTGCTCGAACTGTCTGTGATGCAGCTGGTCCAGACGCGCCATCGGATAACGCAGGGTTCTCATCCGCGCCTGCCGTTGCCGCTCCTTCTGAACGCGGATGCGGAACCAGAGGAAAGCTCCGCCTGCAGCCGTCAGCAGGACAAGAAGAAGGACCCAGGGGTGAGCGGCGAGCCAGTCCATCAGCCCGGAGACCACCCACACGATGACGACGGCGCCGACGAGCACCTCGCCGACGGTGTAAGCCTGCTTACGCTGACGCAACTGAGGACGTCCACGTCGCCGGAGGGGCCGGCGGGCGTTCACCGCCCACTCCGATCCCACGGAATCGGATACGTCACCGTGGACCGCGGCGCCGGCCGCGCCGGGGCTTTCCGCGTCCCGGGGAACCTGATCGGGTACGAGACCGTGGGCCGAGGCCTCGGGCGGGTCGTCGACTTCTGCGTCCCTGGGAACTCGACCGGGTACACCGCCTTCGACCCCGGTCGGGGGGCCTTGTCCTGGCTGTCGGCCGAAGTCGATGGATTACCGAGCACGACAACCGCAAGCCCGACCATGACCACCACGGACATCTCCCGGCGGCCCCCCGCGGCCCACCGGGAATAGCCCTTCACCCTCGTTCCGTCCCTGCGCACGTACGGTCTCACCCACGGCACGACGAACCCCCTCCCCGACCAGCCGCGCCCCCTTGGGCAGCCGGTTCCATCAAAGCAGCCACCACTGACAATCCGTCACCGGAAGATCACTTCTGGTCATACGGCCTGAACGAGACCACAGGGGGATCCACCGACCGGCATGCGGTGCGCAGACATGGGAAAGCCCCAGGCTGGTCCGGGATGCCGGCAAGAGCCGAAGGGAGTGTGAGTGTGTGTGGGGCGGTCGCTCGGACCCTCTCGTTTGGATCACCAGCGACGCCTACTATCGCTCTTCAGGATTGAGGGAGGCCATACAGCATGGGTTGGTTCAGCAGGAAGCCCACCCGGCAGCGGGTACCCCCGCCAGGACTGGTCGATGAGGCCAGGGCCAATCCAGGGGGCTGGGTGTACGAGATCGACGGTGACATGGTCGATGATCCTGCCAACCGGCTGATCTCCACGCGGCTCGCAGCGCAGGCGGAGCCGAAGGGATCCTCCGCAACGGGCTTCGAGGACCCCTTCTACAGACGACGTTGCGGTGGTGTGATCATGGCGGGCTGGTCGGCCACAAGTGGCCTGTGAGACCTGGACTTCAATCCGGCAGGCAGGAGCGAAATCTGCGCAGCAGCTCAAGTGCGGCAGGGCTCTCCGCGTCGAAGCTCTGGCCTCGGTGTTCGACAGACAGGCCCGGCCCCCATATGCGGGCACCGTGACAGCGGAAGCAGAACGCGATCTCGAAGAGCTGATCGGTGGCGATGTACGCCCGGATTCCCCAGCCCGGGAGGAAACAACGGGTCAGCTCACTGCCTGGTAGTTCGGCGATCAGAGACAGGGCCTGCTGGGCTTGGTCGCCCTCCCAGAGCGCGGCGGTGTCGCCCGCCAGGTCTTCCGAACCGAGGTGCCTCGCAGGATCGGTGATGCGGATGACCTCGATGAGTTCGGTCTTCCGATGGGTGAGCGGCAGCAGCATGCCCTCAGCCTCTCCGATCACGACTTCGCTGACCAGTACGGTCAGAGAGCAAGATTCCCGTAGCCTCAGGTGGGGAGCTGTCGACAGCAGATGAGGGCTGCTGCGATTCCGGCGAAAGCGAGGAAGTGCTCGGGTCTGCGTTCGTGGCGCCGCTGCAGACGGCGGAATCCGCCCAGCCAGCTCACGGTCCGTTCAATGGTCCACCGGTGCTGCCCCAGCAGGGCCGACGACTCGATGCCCCTGCGGGCAATGCGCGGAACGGATGGCCAGATCGGAGCCGATGCAGCAGGTGGCCGTAGTCGTAGGCCTTGTCCACATGGAGCTTGACGGGCCGATGCCGCTGGGGGTCTCGGCGGGATCGGATCGGCAGAATCCCGCCTACCAGGGGTTCAAGTCCCAGACGCTCGTGGGTGTGAGCGGCGGAGTTCCGTCCCGTAACTGACGGTGTGCCGTCTCAGTGAGGTTCAGCCGATGCCGTTGAGAGCGAGCGGGCGCTGAGCGACAAAACCAGTTCGACGTAGGTCAGTGCGGTACACGATCATGCGTTCATGCCCCTGAGAGAGACACTCGCCCGAGTCGATGCAGACCTGGCCGCCGGCCGGGTTCCCGTCGCGCGCCAGCGCCTGCGCGGTCTCATCTCGTCCTTCCCGCACGACCTGACACTCCGCCGTCGTCTGGCCGGGGTGTACCGGCTCTACGGCGACGCCGCCGAGGCTGGACGCTGGATGTACCTCGAAGAGGACCGGAACGCCGACGAGACCGCCGCCTTCGAGGCGCGATACAGGTCTCCCGGGTGGCGGATGAAGGCCCTCGCCTGGCACGGCCTCGAGACGAAGGCCGCCACCGCCTTCTCGGAGGGACAGCTGGTCGCCGTGCGGACCGCCTGCGCCGAAAAGCTGGGACACCCCGTCGACTGGGACGACCCCACCTCCTACGGGGACGACCTGGAAGGGCGGTACGAGGCGCCCTCCGAGCCGTGGACGGTCGGCGGTGTGCTGGCGGGCGTCGGCTGTCTGGCGGCGGCCCTTGTGTTCCTCGGGATCTGGGTGAACGGACTCGTTGCCCTCTTCGACTGACTCAGGTCACCGGAGCCTGTGAGGAACGTCGCTCAGGGTTCGGTGATAGCGTCCGGAGCTGCCGTGAACGGGGACGCCCGGTGACGGGTGAAATGATCTCCCGGTGTCGGGTGTGTCCACGGCTTCCGAACCGTTCTGGACAGCCCCTTTCTCCGGGCTGAGCCCTCGCCCGTCCGGTAAGCTGGTGCCGTATCAGGCAACGTCGGCCCTGTCGACGACGGCGCGTAGGCGCTGGTCGTCGGCGTAGCGGTTTCGCCAGATGATGTAGCGGCGGTCCATACTGCTCTGCTCTTTGTGGTCGGCGTGGTCCGTGCCGTCGAGGGTGAGATAGCGCAGGGCGGTGAACTGGGCCTCGATGCGGTTGAGCCAGGAGCTGTTCGTCGGCGTGCAGGCCATCTCGACGTTGTTCGCCGCCGCCCATGTACCGACGCGTTGGCACTTCTTCGTGGTATGCACGACCGGCATGCCCCTGAGCAGACAGCAGCACCATGTGCGCGCGCCGCCAGGTCACCACGGAGCCCGTGCCCCTGCGGACTGTCCGCAGTAGCCGCCGGCCCTCGTCGTCATCGATCTCGCGAACGCGCACTCGTTCTGCCACCCGCATGGCCGACGGCCCCGATGCCGCTGGAGGGTCAGGTTCAGGAGGAATCGTTGGAGTCGGCCGCGAGCGTCTTGCCTTCGACCCCGGACCGTGTGACACCGTCGACGGCCACACAGATACCGAAGACACGATCGTGGCTGGTCCAGCCATTGATGTGGCCTCGGTTATTGCTGATCTGCACCCGTTTCCTGGCCGGGTCCACGGACGACACCAAGTGCAAGTAGACCGTCCCGGCGACACGAGCGAGGACGATGTCCCCGACCTCCAGCTTCGACGGGTCGACCGGAGCAACGACCACTTGCTGCCGACTGCGTATCAGCGGGACCATGGAGGAGCCACTGGGCCGGAACGCCACGGTGGCGCCGTCAGCAACCCTGCCTGCCACTGTGTCCAATGCACCCATCCGGTGATCGTGGCAGATTCTCCTGCATCACCCCACCGATTTACTTCTCCGTGTCCACAGGCGAGGCGAACGTTGCCATCTGCGGCACTGCTTACCGTACTGCGGCGCGAGGGTGCGGATGCGGCTCCGCCACCGCGTGGTCCCGGGGTGGGACCACTCCGGCTCTCAGCACGTTTCCGACATCCTCAACGGCCGCAGGAACGTCGCATCACGCCGGCGGAGCTGAGCGCTCTGCTCTTCCACGCACGTCGCGCCGACTGAGCAGCTGCACCCTTTCCCCGTCCGGGAACCCCGCGTGCTCCGGCGACTGGCGCCGAGCGGCAAGAACCACCAGGCCTCCAATGACCGCGAGGCTCATGAGGACCACTCCGAACACTGTGGCACCGCCGGTCAGGCCCACCGCGTCGCTGAGGTAGCCGGCGGAAACGGGCAGGGCGCCGGCAAGGACGTAACCTCCCACGTTGAACGCGGCGTTGGCCTCAGCGAGCCGCTGGGGAGGGACGCTGGAATTGAGCAGCGACAGGCCGCCGAGTTGCCCCATTCCCTGGCCGGCCCCGGCAAGCAGCGCCGAGGTGACGAGGACGGGTACCGACGAGGCGTGCACGGCGATGATCAGCATGATCATGCTCACGGTGGTGCTGATGGCGCCGGTCGTGAGGATGATGCGCCGGCGCAGATGCTGGACGGCGAACTGCACTCCGGTGGCAGCGAGGAACATGGCGAATGCCATGACGCCGGCGATGATCCGGCTGGTGGTGCCCAGCAGTCCCGAGAGAAGCGAGGGGCCGAGCGAAAGCACGAAGGAGGTAGCGGTGATACCGGGCGCGAACACGGCGACACCCTGGATGAGTTGGCGGCCATTTCCTCGCGGCACGGCGGGTACGCGCACCCAGGCGCCCTTCACGGGCGTGGCAGGCCGCCGAACCGGCATGCGGAGCACTGCGAGCACCGCGGTGACGAGCAGTGCGGCCTCGACGACGAAGACGGTGACGGTCGGCGCGGGCAGGGTCTCGGAGAGAACGCCGGCCAGGAACGGGCCGAGACCGGCACCGAAGACCATTGCGCACGAGGCAAACAGGGCGGCGATCCGCTTGCGTTCCGGACCGGCTACGTCGGTCACGGCAGCCATACCGGCCGAGACCACGGCGCCGACAGCGATGCCGGTGAAGAGCCGGGCCACGGTCAGCGCGGCCACGCTGGCAGCAGTCGCGAAGATCAGGCACGCGACCAGGGCGAGCGCCATGGCGGGCAGCAGCACGGGCTTGCGCCCGATCCGGTCGGAGACCACACCCGAGACGAGGAGCGAGCCGAGGAGACCGACGATGTAGAACGCGAACACGACAGTCAGGGTGCCTTTGGAGAAGCCGATGTCCCTCTGCCACAACACGTACAGCGGGGTGGCCGCGTTCGAAAGAATGAAGACGGCCGTGACCGGCCACGCGGCCAGCCATACCCACCACAGCGGAGCGGCAGCCCGCCCGCCTCCTTGAACGGTGTCTCCCTGCCGCCCACCGCCGACGGCATGGACGGATGTGGTCCGAGTCTCGGACATGACTGCTCCTCCCGGCTTCCTGCAGTACGAGTCAAGTCGAACTTAGCATGCAGTACGATATAACTCGTACAAAGGAATCGGCGTCATGAGGAGCTACCAGTGCCACCGACCACGGACACCGGGTCCACCTTCGGCAAGGCTTTCCCGGAACCGGCCGGCGCGCCTGAACCGCTGCCGGAGCCGGCGATCGAAGACCTTCGCCTGGAAACGGTTCTCGCCGGGCTCAGCGACCCCTTGAGACTGACAATCGTCCGTAAACTCCTCCTGGAATCTGCGCAGTTCGACCATCCATGCGGCTGGTTCGGCTTCGACCGGCCCAAGTCCTCTCTCACGCACCACTTCAAAGCGCTACGGGAAGCAGGGATCACACGCCAGCGCCAGTACGGCCTCGAGCGGCGCAGTCACGTACGCGTCGACGACCTCAACGCCCGCTTCCCAGGCCTCCTCGACCTGGTCGCGGCCTGGACTCCCCAAGCATGACGAAGCGCCCCCACTCCCCCTTCTCCTCACCCCACAGTTGAGCCCAGACACAGCTTCCGTAGTCCGAAGCCGTGCTGGAGGGTCCGCGTGCCCCGCATCGGGCCTGGCCGGCCGCGTGTCCGCCCCACCGCGTGCGCACCGGCAAGGCACACGCTTGGGGGCGGGGGCATGATGATGCTCTTTCTCCAGGTGGAGGCTGGGCACGGCACGCTCCGCAGGCGGATCGGATCAGCTACCAGTCGCCCCGTCAGGTCGACGTCCTGACCTCAATCACGGCTCGATCCGTTACCTCCCTCTCCGATTCCGAGCGGGGGGTACGGACCAGGAGGCGACGTCACCGGCATGGCCTGCGCGCCGCTGAGGCACAGGAACGGACGGTGGACCCGGGCGACTGCCGCCGGGAGCACCTCGCTGGGTTCTGCGCTGCTTCCGGGCCCCGCTCAGTCATGCCGCCCTGGCGATCCAGCCGATCGCGCGATAGCCCACGAGAAGCGGCAATGACCGGCTTGGCCCGCACGCCGGCGGCTGGGGCGGCTTGCGCCGCCCTTGGTGGCCTCCCCTTGAGAGAGGGGGAGGCCACCAAGGGCGGCAGGTCAGGTGCTCAGCGGTTGGTCCACAGGTTCCACACCCACGGCCAGGCGGAGCCCTCGGCGCACTGGTAGCGGTCCCAGTGCCCGCGGTCGATGCCCTGCTGGCCGGCCGTCTGGCAGCCGTTCAGGGTCATGAACTTCTCGCGGTGGACGTCGAGGCTCTCGGCTGCCTGCACCGCGGCCACCCGGTGGGACGTCGAGGCGGATGCCGCGATGGCCGGAGCGACCATGCTGAGGCCGAGCCCGGCCACCGTGATCGCGGTGAAAGCGGACAGTGCGATGCGTACACGCATGATGTAGATCCTTTTCGGTAGGGGTGTGAGGCCTGGCCCCTGCGGGGTCCGCCGGCAAGGCCACGATCACCGGCACGCTCACCCCTGGGGGTGATCTGCTCTCGGCCGGTACGCAGAGTTTGCACAGGAAACGGCACCTTGACGACCATGTCCCGCTTGCTTCACCGATGTCGGGATAATTACAGTCCTGACCTGCTGGGACGTAGCCGTCCCGGGACATGGGACGCCGACGGGACGCCGTTCCCCCGCTCTGTGAGAGGCCCCTTACTCCGATGACCGGCCAACAACCCGACCCTCGTGCGGCAGCACGAGAACTGGGAGCAGCGCTGCGGAGCCTGCAGCAGCAGTCAGGGCGTCCTCTGCGCAGCCTCGAAGATGAGGTCCGTATCAGCGACTCGTCGCTGTCCCGCTACTTCCGCGGCGAAACCGTGCCGCCCTGGCCCGCGGTCAGGGACCTGTGCCGGGCGTTGAAGGCGGACCCCGTTCCGTACCGGGTCCTCTGGGAGGCAACGGAGAGCACCACGCCCGACGAACCAGACGCTGCGGCGAACACCAGCACCGCGCCCCTGGCTGCCGCCGGTGGCGTCGATCCGTCACCCGTGGGCGGTCCGGCGTGGTGGCGTCGGTGGCGCGGACTGCCTGGACTCCGCGGACGCCTGACCGGCCGTGGGGCTGTCGCCACGGTCGGCGTCGCGGGCGCACTGGTGACCGCCGGCCTCCTGGTGCTCCTGTTCCCCCCGCGGACCGCGCCCGGTGCCGCGCCTGCCGCGCAAAGCGCCCAGGAACGTGGGGCAGGCGGGAGCGCCCACGCCGGTGTCCTCGTCCACAATGTCGAAAGGGCATGTCAGAGACCCCGCACGACGCTGTGCGCGCTGTCCCTGGCCTACAACCCCTACCGCCCCTACAACACCGCCAACTCCGCCGGCCGGGTCTGGCACCACGACCTGCTCCGGGCTGTCTGCACCATCGCCAACGGCGTCAGCGTCACCGACGAGAACCTCAAGCACACCAGCATCTGGATCCAGATCACGCACAACGGGGAACGGCTCTGGCTCCCCGGAATCCGCGTCCACCCCGACCACCTGATCCAGCTCACCACCGTCCTGCCCGCCTGCACCCCGTGAACGACGGCCACATCACGTACGTTCCTCGCCAACCTTCCTGGGTATAACGGGAGTTGGCGTGATCCAGGAAGGTGTGCCCATGCTGGGGATCCTGTTCGCCGGACGCCGCATGCGATTACCCGACGGGCGATCCGCGACGGCCGGCCGGACATCGGTCGCTGTCCGCAACGCTCTCGCATCCGAGCGTGGACAGCCGACGCCGGCCGTTGTCGCTGACCGTGACGCCGGGCCGGCTGGGCCGACCGCTCCCGGTTCGTCCCCGTCCTGGAGGACATCCGCGCGCCTCGCCCCAGGCCGGGCAGGCCACGCAAGAAGCCGAACAGCATCGCCGCCGATAAGTGGCTGTTGCTGTTCCGGACTTGAGGAGTGCTGGTGGAACGGGAGTCACCTGAACTCCCGACCCGACCGGTGGTCGAGCGGCAGCACGACCGCGCGAACCGGATGGACGTCACTTCGCCGAGGTGCCCGGCCGCACGGCGAGGCCGGAGCACCCACAGGCACGATGCCTGGCGTACCGCCAACACCAGCGTGCTCTCAGCAGTGCGCGTCTTTCACCCGAGCGGTGGGAGACGAGGACGTCCGCCATGGCCAACCGGCGGTGACTGCGAAAATCGCTGTCCGATCACCGGAGCACGGTGATAGACATCCGGCGTGGAAAAGAATCTTGAGTTCCCTGACCTGTTGCGACTGATCGATGAACGGTCGACCGCCTTCCGCGCCGTGGTAGCCGCCGCACCCGGTCTCGACGCGCAGATACCGACCTGCCCCGGGTGGACGCTGTTCGATCTGGTGAAGCACCTGGGTGGGGGAGACCGTTTCTGGGCCGCCATAGTCGGCGCGGGGACTGCCGACGCTCCCCCGGCCGAGGCCGTCGCCGCGCGCGCCGCGCTGGAAGTGCCGCAGGAGCGTGAGGCCCTGCTGGCCTGGCTGGACGCGTCGACGCAGCTTCTGCTGGGCGCCCTGCGCGCGGCGGGACCGGAGAGCGGTTGCTGGACGTGGTGGCCCGCGTCGCAGTCACCGCAGACCGCCGGCGGCACCGCCCGGCACCGGGTCCAGGAGACCGCGGTGCACACCTACGACGCCCAGCTCGCCGGGGGCTCCCCGCAGCCGCTGCCGCTCGAGCTGGCACTCGACGGTGTGGAGGAGTTCCTGTTCACCGTCTGCGCAACACCGAGTGCCTGGCCGCACAAGCCCACGGCCTTCGACTTCCACGCCGCCGAGGGCCGCTCCTGGCGCCTCACCGTCGACGGCGACGGAGCACGTATCACCCGCATCCCCGCGCCCACCGCCGCGACCGGCGATGGCTCGGACGCAGCCGGCGCCTCCGTCCACGGCACGGCCAGTGAGCTGGTCCTCTACCTGTACGACCGGATCAAGGCCGACTCCTTGCACGTTGGCGGAGACGCAGGGCTGCTCGACCTGCTCCGCGCCTGGGAGCCGGAGGAGAAGTAGGACGTAGCGGTTCGCTCGTCAGGGCATGTCGTTGAGTCATGCTCAGTGGGCGCGGATCGAGCCGTTGCTGCCGGATCGGACGCGGAAGCGGGGCGGGCGGTGGAGGGATCACCGGCAGATAATCGACGTGATCGCGCGTTCAAGCACCGCACAGGGGTTCCCTGTATGGGCCTGCCTGGGCGCAGGACGCGCCGGCCGGTCCGCTCCACTCCCCCACACGCCACCGCAGGCCCGTCGGAGAAGCCGGGGTCGGCCCGGACCGCCTGTGTCCCACACCCGGTCCGCCATGCATTCGATCACCGAGCCGGGACGGCTTCGTCCGCCCGAGCGGGCGGCCTGTGCCCTGACCGGTCCTCAGGCCGGCGGCCTCCCGGGAGTGCGTTCCACGTGAACCGCGCACACCCCGCAACCCGGCAAGTGGCTGTCCCCGACCTGCTCACAAGGCCGGACCGACGTCGGTCACCGCAGATTCGACCGCCCCGCCCTCTGCCGTCGTACCGGCGCTGCTGCCGTGCCGTGTCACCTGCCGTCAGACGGAATTGCGGCGAGCGATGGCGGAGTTCAGAGCGGTGGCGAACACACACCAGCCGGCATACGGAAGCAGAACACGCGCGGCAACGGGGTCGACACGGTTGGTACGACGGATCAACTCGGCGTTGCTCACGTCCAGCAGAAGAGTACCGAGCACACCGGCCTTGAGGCTGCGACGGCCGAAGAACGCCCAGTTCCACGCCGCGTTCAGCGTCAGGTTGGCCGCCAGGCTGAGGGCCACTCCGCGCCCTGCGCGCCCTCGCGCCCGGTTCAGAGCACGTCCGCCGGACCAGGCAACCGAGGCGTACAAGGGTGTCCACACCGCGCCGAAGGCCCAGGACGGTGGCTGCCACGGCGGCTTGTCCAGCGCGCGATACCACACGCTGTCCGCGTCCACTGCCTTCGCGCCCACCACCGCGCACGCCGTCACCGCGGCCGCAGTGAGCGCGTACGTCTGCCACGCGCCGGTGGACCGGACGTTGTCACACGTGCTGGTCAGCATCATGAGTGCCCTTCTTCCCCTCCGACCGGCGGGCTACCCGGCCGGAGGGCACGTTCACCGCCGTGCGGTAATCCGCCGATGCAGGTGAACCCGGGCCGGAATGGTGCTGCGGCGGTACCCCTCGCGACCGCATCGCAGTCCTACGGGCTTGCTCCGTGACGCGCTTGCAGGCGGTCATCAGAGCGATGAATCCGAAATTCCGTTTGCCCGGAGCGTCGCACAGGCAGAACGAGAAGCATGGGTGACTACGATAATTCGATCACGGTGGCGGTAGGGCCCGAGCGGCTCTTCTCCTACCTCGCCGACGTGCAGAACCTGCCCGCATACATGCCCCGGCTGACCTCTGTACGTCCCCATGGCGGAGACCGGGTCACGGTCACCGCCCACATCGACCCGCCGGACGCACCCGACCACGACGTCACCAGCGAGGCCTGGATCCGAGTCGTCGAGGAAGGTAAGAGTCTTGAGTGGGGCGCGCCCGGACCGCACGACTACCGAGGCCGCCTCCATGTCGCTCCCGGCAACAGCCCGGACAGTTCCCGCCTCACCGTCGAACTGCACACCCAGGCCACCGAAGGCGATCACATCGACCACGGTCTTCAAGAGGCCCTGAACGGCATCAGGAACGCGGTCGAGAGCGCCGAACAGTGATCCACCCCGGCGCGTCCACGCCCAGCGGGCTGCCGGCCCAAAGCCAGCCCGGAATCCGCGGCGAACACTCCGACAGCGACGGGTTCGTCTCCCAGGCGCATGGGAGACGGTCCGGACGGGCGGCTTCGCCGATGGATCGGCGAAGCCGCCTTCCCCGCCCTCGGGCCCGGCTGGTGCCTTCGCTGTGACAGTGCGGTGCCATAGGCTCGCCGCATGCGACGAAGGACAGGACTGGCCATGGCTGGGGCTGGGGCTGCGGCCCTGGCCTGGGGCGAGTGGGTGAACTGGCGCTGGTCCCGATCCCTCGTAGGAGGCAGCGAGGGTGCGTCCGAAGCTGTGGTCGTGTTGGGCTACCGGAACCCCCAGCCGACGGCGAACTTCATCAACCGCTGGCGAGTACGTGCTGGGGTTCGCTCCGTTGCCGCTGACCACACGCGGGACACCCGCGTGATCTTCTGTGGTGGTGAGACCAGTGGCGGCAGTGCGGAAGCCCAGCTGATGGCTGACTACGCGAGGTCGGTACTGGAGTTCGACGGCACGGTACTCCTCGAAGACCGCAGTGCGACGACATGGGAGAACATCACGAACGTGATCCCGTTGATCGAGGACGTCGACCGCATCAAGATCGCCTCTCAGCCGGCTCACGCGCTCAAGGCCCGGGCCTACGTCCGGCGACAGCGCCCTGATCTGGCTGAGAAGCTCGTGCGCGCGGATGACTACCGACCTGGCGAGTGGATGTTCGCCAAACCCCTGCTGGCCCTGTACGGACTTTGGACACTGCGCGGTCTCAAGGCCGACGAACGGAAGGTCTCGCCGTGCACAGCTGCGTCCGCACAGACGTCACATACACGGCTCTCTTGAACCGACGCCTCGGTATGACGTTCCACCTCCGGCGGGAACGGCTCGACCACCGCTCACAGCTCCTCGTCGAGAGTTTCAGGGCTTCGGCCGAGCCGTCCCACTCCCCCCGACCTTCATTCCCGGAGTGGTCCTCACCTCGAGGACCAAGGTGAGAGGTGCAGGTCGCGCGCCAGATGGGTGGGTGCACGTCAGATGGGCTTCGGGGCGCAGCTGCTCGCCTGGCCCGAGGACTTCTGCCGGGCACTGGCAGACCGTGGCAGATACGTGATCCGGTACGACAACCGCGACTGCGGACTGTCCACCAAGTTCGACGATCACCCGGTGGACATGGGCGAGTTCATCGCCACCGTCAGCGCGGGTGACATCGCCGCCGCCCTCAGCCGCTCGGTCCCGGGTCGGCCGGGGCAACGCCGGCAACGTGGCATGAGGCCACGCCCGAGGACGTGGAACACGGCGCAGGCCTCGGGGGGTCGCGAGGGCGCGGGTGGACATCCCCGACGGCGCTCCGTTCAACCGCGGACGAGGGAGTCGTCCAGGGTTCGTGCGCCGGGCAGTTGGTGGCGGGCGGCGATCAGAGCGGCGTCGACGTCCCGGGTTCCGGTGGCCACACAGAGCGTGTAGGCGATGTCGTCCATCCGCTGCTGCACCTCTGCGCCGCCGTTCTGCGCCTGCAGTATGCGCAGGGTGTCGTACTGCTCGACAAGATTCCGCAGCACCGCGGGGTGGGCCATCAGCACCGGAAACTCCCTCACATCGTCGCTCACGAGACTTACGCTGCCCCGCCTACCCCGGCCCCTCACCGTTATTCCGCCCACACAGGTGCACGAGCGCGCACGCCTGAGTCGCGACGGCGGAACAGCTCAGGGGCAGCGTCGGCCGCCGGAGGACCGATGGATCGGGAACCGGCCGATGCGCAGCATTCCGCCGTCCACCACCCACGACGTCCCCGGTCGGTCAGGACGACTCCGGGTCGGCCCGGAAGGCGACGGCGGAGGCCGTTCGTGGGATGCCCGGCCGGGTTCGGTATCGGCATCAGCGGCACGCTCGGCGGTCGGTCCACCGATGCCGCGACGGCGGAGGAAGGCCGTCGAGGGAGCGCGTGGGCCCAATCGATTCCCCTGCGGTCGTCGCGGGGTCGGGTTGATGGTGCGGGATCGGGCCGCTGGGCAAGCCGTCGGCCTCCGGGGTCTGTTGTACGCCGATGTGTTGCCCGTACCCTCCCACCAGCCGTCGGCGTGGGCGGGGACGTGCCGCTCGGAGAGATTCCGTTCTCCAGGTGTACCGCGTGGCGTCACGGACCCGCCCCCGTCCGGTACCCCGGGACCGCTGTCCTTGGGGCGCCCCTGACACTCCCCCACCACCCAGAGGTCGTCACCCATGACAGAGCTCGACCGTCGCAGGTTCCTGCAGATCGCCGGAGGCACCGCGGCCTTCACGATGCTGAACGAAAGCATCGCCCGGGCCGCCGCCATCCCGGCCCAGGGCAGTACGGGAACGATCCAGGACATCGAGCACATCGTCGTCCTGATGCAGGAGAACCGTTCCTTCGACCACTACTTCGGCACGATGAAGGGGGTGCGAGGCTTCGGGGATCCCCGGCCGCTGCTCCAGGACAACGGCAAGCCCGTCTTCCACCAGTCCGACGGAACGAAGGACGTCCTGCCCTTCAATCCGCAGGTGACCGACCTCGGGATGCAGTTCCTGGAGGGTCTCGACCACGACTGGGCCGGCGGCCACAAGGCTTACAACAACGGCAAGTACGACACGTGGGTGCCGGCCAAGACGGCCACGACCATGTCGTACATGACGCGCAAGGACATCCCGTTCCACTACGCCCTCGCCGACGCCTTCACCGTGTGCGACGCCTACCACTGCTCCTTCATCGGAGCCACCGACCCCAATCGCTACTACCTCTGGTCGGGCCACACCGGTAACGACGGCACGGGCGGCGGCCCGGTCCTCGGCAACCAGGAGGCCGGCTACAGCTGGAAGACGTACCCCGAGCGGCTCGAATCGGCCGGGGTCTCGTGGAAGGTCTACCAGGACATCGGCGACGGTCTGGACGCCGCCGGGTCCTGGGGCTGGATCAGCGACGCCTTCCGCGGCAACTACGGTGACAACTCGCTGCTGTACTTCAACAGTTACCGCAACGCCCAGCCCGGCAGCGCTCTGTACGAGAAGGCCCGCACCGGTACCGACGTCAGGGCGGGCGGCACGTACTTCGACCGCCTGCGCGCGGATGTGACCGGCGGAACCCTCCCGAAGGTCTCCTGGATCGCCGCTCCCGAGGCCTTCAGCGAGCACGCGAACTGGCCCACGAACTTCGGCGCCTGGTACATCTCGCAGGTCCTGGACGCTCTGACGGCGAACCCGGCCGTGTGGGCGAAGACCGCCCTGTTCGTCACGTACGACGAGAACGACGGCTTCTTCGACCACGTGATCCCGCCGTATCCCCCGGCCTCCTCCGCCTGGGGCCTCTCCACGGCTGACGTGTCGAAGGACCTGTACCCGGGCGGCGGAGGGTACGCGGCGGGACCGTACGGGCTCGGTCCGCGTGTGCCGATGATCGTGGTCTCTCCGTGGAGCAAGGGCGGCTACGTCTGCTCCGAGACCTTCGACCACACCTCGGTCATCCGCTTCATGGAGAAGCGCTTCGGGGTGGGGGAACCCAACATCTCGCCGTGGCGCCGAGCAGTCTGCGGGGATCTGACCTCGGCCTTCGACTTCACTCGGGCGGACGCGGCCCCCGCCTCGCTGCCCTCCACGGCGCGATACCTGCCGCCGGACAAGAACCGCCATCCGTCGTACCACCCGACCCCGCCGGCCTCGGGCTCCCTCCCGAAGCAGGAAGCGGGCTCCAAGCCGGCCCGCGCGCTCGGCTACAGCCCGTACGTGGACGGCCGGGCCACCACCTCCACCGGCCAGTTCACCCTGACCTTCGCCGGCGGCCCCACCCTGGGTGCCCACTTCCACAGCACCTCGGGCAACCGTACGGACGGCCCCTGGCCCTACACCGTCGAGGCGGGCAAGACCCTCTCGGACACGTGGAACACCAGCAGCTCCACCGGGAACCGGATCGATCTGACGGTGTGGGGCCCGAACGGCTTCCTGCGCACCTGGCGGGGCCCGGCCAGGAAGACCGGTCCCGAGGTCACCGCACGTCATGTGGCGGCCGGCGGCAATCTGAAGCTCAGCATGACCAACTCCGCCTCGCTCGCGGTCAACCTGACGGTGACCAATGCCTACGGCGGCGCGGCTCAGACCTTCAAGGTCAATCCCGGTGCGACCGTCTCCCACACGGTGGACCTGCGCACGACGGCGCGCTGGTACGACGTCAAGGTCGTCTCCGACGCCGACGCCACCTTCCTGCGCCGCTTCGCCGGTCATGTGGAGACCGGCGCGCCAGGCGTCTCCGACCCGGCCATCAGGACCGTCTGACGCGGTCCGCCCGCCATACCCGGCAGCCGCCGTCCCGGGACCGTCAGGTCCACGGGGACGGCGGCTGCGGCCGTAGCGCGGCAGGTGTCCCACGCCGGGTGTCCGCGATCCAGCGCCGCTCTTCGCGTCTTCGCGCCGGGAGGACCGGCCCTCGAAAGCTACCCCGGAAAGCCCTTCACTACGCAGCCGCACACGACTCGTTGATTCAATTTGTTCGTAACGCACTTCTTTCGAGCATCTATTGACATGCAACTGGCGTCACGGCCAGAGTCGTCCCCGCCAGTGCTGCCGGTCACGCATCGAGGAGTGTCTCGCCATGCCCGAAATCCCCGCCGTCTCACGCCGCTTGTTGCTCGGAGGAACCCTGGCCACCGGAGCGGTCGCAGCCGGCCTCGGATCGGCCACCGGCACGGCGGCGGCCACCGGCACGACGCCGTCGTCGACGGCAGCAGCGGAGGGGACGGCCACTCCCCCGGCTCGCCGCTCCGGACAGAAGTCGATGGTCAACGTGCCCTTCGAGCCGCACAAGACCGTGCGCGTCGGGGTGATCGGACTGGGCAATCGGGGCTCCGGCATGACCACGGGCTGGTCCGTCGTCCCCGGCTGCGTCGTCACCGCCGTCTGCGACATCCGCGCCGACCGCGCCAAGCGCACGGCCGACGCACTGGTGGCCGCCGGAAAGCCCCGCCCCTCGGAGTACGGCGGGTCGGCGGACGCCTACGGAAAAATGCTGCGGCGCGACGACGTCGACCTCGTCTACATCGCCACACCGTGGGAATTCCACTACGAGCAGGGCAAGGCGGCGCTCCTCTCCGGCAAGCACGTCGTCGTCGAACTGCCCATCGCGACCGAGCTCCGCGAGCTCTGGGACCTCGTGGACACCTCGGAGCGCACCCGCAGGAATCTGATGCTGTCGGAGAACTGCAGCTACGGCCGCAACGAACTGGCCATGCTCAAGATGGCCCATGAGGGCCTGTTCGGGGACGTCACGAACGGCCACGGCGGGTACCTCCACGACCTGCGCGAGCTCCTCTTCTCCGACACGTACTACACCGATGCGTGGCGAAGGCTCTGGCACACCCGCAGCACCGCGTCCTTCTACGCCATGCACGGCCTGGCGCCGATCGCCGCCGCCATGGACATCAACCGCGGCGACCGCATGACGACGCTGAAGGCCACCGCGACGGCGCCGAAGGGGCTCGCCGACTACCGGGAGCGTTTCGTGCCCAAGTCGCACCCCTCCTGGCGCGAGACGTACATCAACGGCGACCTGGTGAGCTGTGCGATCGAGACGGCCAAGGGACGGACCATCAGGGCCGAGCACGATGTGAGTTCGCCCCGCCCGTACAGCCGCATCAACACGCTCGCGGGCAGCCGGGGCATCTTCGAGGACTACGCCGGTACGTCGACGACAGGCGGACGCATCTACGTCGAGCCCGACCACGGCGGACACTCCTGGCGGGACTTCGACGCCTACCGCAAGGAATTCGACCACTGGCTGTGGAAGAAGATCGGCGACGACGCCGCGAACAACGGCGGCCACGGCGGCATGGACTACGTCCTCCAGTGGCGCACGGTGCAACTGATGCGCGCGGGGCTGGTACCCGACATCGATGTGTACGACTCGGCCTCCTGGTGTGCTCCCGTTCCGCTGAGTGTCATGTCCCTGGAGAACAAGGGGCGTCAGGTCGCCTTCCCCGACTTCACGCGGGGCAGTTGGGTCAACCTGCGCTCCGGCCTCGACTCGCGCAGCACGGACATGCCACCGGTCGCCTGACCTCATGAGGGCCCCGACCGGCCACCCCACGTCCCCAGCGGTTCGGCATTTCGGCATTCGAAGGAGTACGAGTTGAGATCAGTACAGCGGATCGGTTCGCTCAGAACCCTGGCCGTGGCGGTCGCCACGGCCGGTGCGACCGTTCTCATCCCCGCCCCGGCGACGGCGGCCGCGTCCGAGGCCCAGGCGGCGGCGACCGAGGTCAGCATCTCCCCCGTGGACCTCGACGGTCCAGCGATCTCCGCCGTGAAGGTCACCGTCAAGAACGGCGGACCTCAACGGCTTCGTTCACTCAAGGTCAGGTTCGCCGGACCGACGGGCTGGGCCGTACAGCCGTCCGTACAGGACGTGTCCGGCTCCCTCACGACCGGTGAGTCAGCGGACGCGACGTTCCGGATCCAGGTCCCGGAGAGGCGCCCCGGCTTCGTCATCCGGACGTTCACGGCGACAGCGACCTACCAGGGCGGGGATGGCCGGGGCACGGCCGCCGGGACGCGCACCGAACGCTCCGGGTCCCCGCAGGAGAACCTGGAGGCGGCGTACAACAACGTCGCCATCACCGACGAGTCGGCGACCGGTCCGGGTGACTACGACGGCGAGGGCAACAGTTTCTCCGCGCAGCGGCTGGCGGCGGCCGGCCTGCCCCGCGGGGCAGCGGTCGAAGCGCTGGGCGCCGAGCTGACCTGGCCCGACGTGGCAGCCGGGACCAAGGACAACGTGGCGAGTTCGGGGCAGGCGGTGAAGCTCTCCGGGAAGGGCAGCAAGCTGGTGTTCCTCGGCTCGGGTGTCACGAGCGGCGCCACAGGGAGCGCTACGGCCTACTACACGGACGGAACGGCCAGCAGCGGCACGTTCGGCTTTCCCAACTGGTCCTTCGATCCGGCCGAGGCCCACGGCGCGACGCTGGTGAAGTCGACGGACGGCCGCAACCGGCCCGACGGCTACGGCAACGCCACGGTGCAGTACCGGGTCTTCGCCCATTCGATCCCGCTCGACCCGGCCAGGACGGTCGAGTTCGTGGTTCTCCCCGCGAATGCCGACATCCACATCTTCGCCATGGCGACGGCGCCATGACCGCGTAGCACGTGGGTGCCCGGGTTCACTCGTGGGTCTTCGCGCGAAAAGTGCCGCCCCGCCGGTGACGGCGGGGCGGCACCAGGCACCCAGGCGGTGTCACCAGTTCTTGTGCTGGACCTCACCGAGGGTGCAGAAGGTGCAGGTGGTACCCAGGAAGTCCTGTGTACGCCGGAATTCCTCGTCGGCGAGGTGCCAGCGCAGCCAGGCGGTGATGACGTGCTGCCCGTTGCGGGTCGCCATGACGTGGTCGGTGCCGTCGAGGACGTTGAACCACACCGGTACGTCGGTGTTGCCGTAGTCGCGCTCCACGTTGGGGGTCGCGAAGTCCTCGTCGCCGCCGAGGTAGAGGGCCGGGTTCCGCAAGGTGTCGGGGCCGTTGCCGTCGAAGGAACCTCCCGCCACGTGGACGGTGGTCGCCAGCCGCGGATCGTCGGCCACGTCGAACGTGCCGATCGACCCACGGGAGTGGCCGCCGAAGGCGACCTCGGAGGTGTCGAGGTCCTGGTACAGCGGGTCGGCCGGGTCGGCGTTCCGGTCCTCGAGCCAGTCGAGGGCGTCGGCCATGTAGTCGCCGCTGCTGGAGGAGACCTCGCTGTAGACGACGAAGCCGTGCGACGCCCACTGCCGCAGCATGTCCTCGTAGTCGGCGGGGTCGGATCCGGCACCCGGACCCCACACGAAGATCGGGTGGTCGACGCCGTCCTGGCCGGCGTCGGTCGGGTGGACCAGCCAGCCGTCGCCACCGGGTCCGGCGGAACTGTCGACGGTCACCGCGTACGGTCCCGGTCCACTGACGTCCTCCACGGGCGGCAACGACCCGGTGGGCGGGTCGGTCGGGCCTCCGCCACCCTCTGCCTGGACGAGCACGTCGTCCACGGTCAGGGTCTCCAGAGCGCTGTTGGCGTCGAGGGAGAACCTCAGGCGCAGGGTGCGGTTCTCCGCCGAGGCCGGCAGACGGAAGGACGTACTGCCGGTGGCGGTGCGTGCCGTCTCCAGCGGGGTGAAGGCGCCGCCGTCCACCGCGTAGGCAGCGGTGAAGGACTCACCGAGGTCGAGGCCGGAGGTGATCCGTGTGTACGACACCGTGACGTCGCGACGGCCGGCCAGGCTGAGCGGCGCGGAGGTGAGGGTCGGATCGGTGCGGAGGGATCCGCTCAGCCTGGCGGCGGCTGTGGCGGCGCTGACGGAACCGGTGGCGGTGAAGGTGCCGAGTCCGGCCGAGAAGTCCTCGCCGTAGACCGGGGTGGCGGCGGAGGCGGGACGCGCGGTGGAGCCGATGGTGACGGCGGTCAGGATGCCGAGGGCTGCCGCGCTGAGTAATCGAAGGTGCCGACTGGTACGGGTCATGTCCGGGGGTCTCCTTCTGGGCTGTGCGGGCCGGCTGTCCGTTCGCTCCGTCGCGGCACGTGCGCTCGTGGTGGGCGGACGCGTGTGTGGCGGGGCGGAGAGGATTCTGCGTATCGAGCGTGGAGCGGCATGGCGCGGTTCGAGCGTCGAGTGCGATTCAACCGGGATCCGGGGCCGGGGAGATCCGTGAAATCACCGGCGTTCCATGGCCTTTCAGCCGTGGGCACACGCCGTGGGCGCGACAGGAACTGAGCGCCTCGGGTCGCGTACGAGCCCGGGTCGGCGCACTCGTACGTCCTCCGGGACGGGTGCCGGCCACCGCACAACCGGATCGGCCCCAGCGCTTCCGGGAGGTGTGGGAGTGGTGCACGACGATTCCGATGGAGTGGCCGGTGCCGGACGAACTGTGCGCCTCCTGTGCCGGGGCCGTGTGCACGGTCCTGGCGCCGACCAGTCCCGACGATCATGGTTGTTAGCCTTTCGGGATGACTGTGACCTTTGACGATGCCGTCCGCGCCCGGTTGCTGGCCCCCAACATCTGGTATGTGGGGACCGTGTTCGCCGATGGAGCACCGCAGGTCAGCCCGATGTGGGTGGACCTGGAAGGAGACGGGGAGCTGACGTTCAACACCTCGGTGGGCCGGGTGAAGGAGGAGAACCTGCGCGGCGACCCCCGCGTCTATCTCTCCCACGCGGACGCCGCCGATCCCTTCGACCGCGTGCAGATCAGTGGTGTGGTGTCCCGCTTCATCGAAGGCGAGGAAGCACATACCCGGATGGACAGCCTGGCCCGCAAGTATCTGGGCAGCGAACGCTTCGAGTGGACCATGCCGGGAGAGCAGCGCGTCGCGGTGGTCGTGCGCCCGGTCAAGGTACGGCACATCGTCGGGGTGGAGCGGTTCCGGCCCGGTGGCCCTGTCCCCGCTCCCTGAGCAGCGCGGAGCTCTCCTTCTCTCCCGACGGACTCCCACAGCCTGTGGAGCTCCGGGACCGGTTGCGACGTGATGACCGGCGCGGCTGACCGGACGGCGGCTGCGGGCCGTCCGCCCGGTCGGCAGCGTCGATCCAGGCGATCGATGATCGCTGTCGACCGTGTGCCGGAACGAGGCCCAGCTTTTGTCACCCGCCCCGCGCGCCCGGCCTCAGGACGATGGATACCACCGGACCTCGTCGAGGCCCGGTTCGCCCTACCGGGCCCGGGCGGCTCGCCCCGGCGCTACCGTGGTGGGAACGACGCCAGATGACAGCCAGGAGCCCCGGATGAGCCAGCAGCCGGCCACCTCGCCCGACCGCCAGCCGCTCGACGAGCCCGCCGCCGAGTCGGTTCGCGCGTACGCGGCCGCCGAGCGGGCCAAGGCAGACCTTCTTGCCACGGTGCTGGAGGACATCGCCGCGAACGGCTACCCGGCCCCGGAGACGGGGGTCCCGTGGGAGGCGGCCCGTGACGCGCACCTCGCCCGCCTGGCGGACGAGCAGCCACGTGTCGCCTGAGCACGGGCCGCGCCGCTCGCGCGTGGTCACGGTGGAGCCCGCGCTCACTCAGTTGTCCAAGCTGACCGCTTCCGAGACGCACCGCCTGGACCGTGCGATCGTCGCGATCAGCGTCAGTCCCCAGTTGGGCACACCGGTGCCCGGCACCCTGCTGCGGGACTACTCCGACGAGATCGACGGCGTCCGGATCATCTACTACGTGACCGCCATGCAGACGATCACGATCGTGGCGTACGTGGAGGCATAGCTTCCACGTGGCTCCGCAGAGCTCTGCACGGCTCCAGGTGCTTCTGCGCGGCGGAGACGCTGTCCGCCCTGGCCCGTCGTCGCCGGCGACAACAGGTGTGGGCGGTGGTTCCGTACCCTGGGGGCATGCGTATGCGCCCCACCCTGAGCTGGACCCCCGATGAGGACCTCCCGCCGGGCACCACGGATCTGGAGCCTCTCGCGGATGCGCTGGGCTCCGGTGGCGTCCTGGTGCTCAGCGGTGCGGGCATCTCCACCGAGTCGGGCATCCCCGACTACCGGGGCGAGGGCGGGAGCCTGAGCCGGCACACCCCGATGACCTACCAGGACTTCACCGCGGACGCCCAGGCCAGGCGTCGGTACTGGGCGCGCAGCCACTTGGGCTGGCGCACGTTCGGCCGGGCGCGCCCCAATGCCGGGCACCGGGCCGTCGCCGCGTTCGGGCGCCACGGCCTGCTCTCCGGCGTGATCACCCAGAACGTGGACGGCCTGCACCAGGGCGCCGGCAGTGACGGCGTCGTGGAGCTCCACGGAAGCCTGGACCGGGTCGTCTGCCTTTCGTGCGGAACGTCCAGCCCACGCCGCGAGCTCGCACGGCGGCTCGAGGAGGCCAATGCGGGCTTCGCTCCGGTGGCCGCCGCCATGAACCCGGACGGTGACGCCGATCTCACCGATGACCAGGTCGGGGACTTCACCGTGGTGCCCTGCACGGTCTGCGGCGGCATCCTCAAACCGGACGTGGTCTTCTTCGGCGAAGCCGTGCCCCCGTCACGAGTCGAGCTCTGCCGGAGTCTGGTCCGCGAGGCTGCCTCACTGCTGGTCCTGGGATCGTCGCTCACCGTGATGTCCGGGCTCAGGTTCGTCCGCCAGGCGGAGAAGGCCGGAACGCCGGTTCTCATCGTCAACCGGGACCCGACCCGGGGTGACCGCCATGCCCTCACCCGCGTCGCGCTCCCTCTGGGAACGGCACTCACCACCGTGGCCGCACGGCTGGGCGTCCCCGTCGGTGACGGGACGGCAGGGCCCCGGTGAGAGGCGGCACGCCTCCGGAGTCCCTCCCGGCGGGGGATCGGTCCGGCCGTCCGGCACCGGCGCGAGCCCGAACCGACGGGACACGTTCCGGCGCGGCGCGGGTCGATGCGGTTAGGGACGGAGCTCCACGGTGATGTGCGGGGACAGCGCGCGGAGGAAGTCGGGGGCGTCGAAGATCTCTCCTGCGGAGACGACGCCCACGGCCTTCGACCGTCCGGTGAGGACGCGGTCGACCGCTTCCACCACGAGTGGCGCGGTGACGGCGTAGATGTCCTGCCCGCGGGCCACCGCGCGCCGTTCGTCGTCGCCCGAGCGTACGACGACGTCGACGAGGAAGGTCTGGGAGGACCGCCCCTGGTCGTCCACCGCGGCCGGCGTCGGTGTGTCCGGCGCGGCGATGTCCTGGGCGGCCTCGACCGTCATGTAGGTGCGGACCTCGGGGACGGACAGATGGCTGGGTACGGTCACGACGTCGGCCATCGTGAACTCCCCGATGACCGCCCGCGCGCCCATCGGATCGGGGAAGGCCCACTCCAGGGTCGGCGGGGCGTCTTCGCGGTGTTGCAGCCGCCCGCCGGTGAAGACGATGCGCCGGCCGCCTCGCCGCTGCCGGGACACCGCGCCCGCCGAGCGGGTCCCGGCCGTGGGGTGCCAGCTGTTCAGCCCGTACGCGATGTGCGCCTCGTCGGCCTCCGTCCAGTCGCCCATCGCGGCGGTGGTCAGCAGGTCGCCGAAGCCGCCGAAGAACGCCATGGCGGGGACGATCACCGCTCCCGCGTCCCGCGCCCGTCCGGCGAAGTGCGCGAAGGTGTCGACGTTGGCCTCGATCTCGGCCGCCACGTCCAGATACGGGATCCCGGCCCGCAGGGCCGCCTCGATCACGGGGCCGGCCGTCGTGGCGAAGGGGCCGGCGCAGTTGATCACGGCAGCCGCACCGGCCAGCGCGCGGTCGAGGGCGGAAGGGTCGTCGACCGACGCGGAGCGGGCCTCCCACCCGGTCTCGTAGGTCAGTGACTTCAGCTTCTCGGCGTCGCGGCCCGTGAGGACCGGGAGGAACCCACGCTCCGCCAGCTCCGCCACCACGAACCGCCCGGTGTGCCCGTATGCGCCGAACACCGCCACCGTCTGGCCCGATCTCATGAACTTCCCCCTGTACGCGAATGATCCGCTGTGGTCTGTCAGGAACAGACTGGCAAAGCCTGCATCCCTTCACCACTGTCCGGAACGCCATGCCCCGTACAATTTCCGACATGACCACTGTCGGGCTGGCCGTCACCGACGGCATGCTGCACTTCGAACTCGCCCTCGCCTGCGAGGTCTTCGGAGGCAATCCTCCGAACGGCGTGACAGGCCCGTGGTATCGGCTCTCACTCTGCGGGCCGGGCCCGGTGCGCGTCGGCCGCTTCTCCATGGAACCCGACCACGGACTCGACCACCTCTCGCGCGTCGACACCGTGATCGTCCCCGGCTGGGCGGAGATCGGCCAGGATCCGCCGGCCGAGCTGGTGGACGCGGTGCGCACGGCCCACGAGGCGGGCGCACGGGTGGCCTCCCTCTGCACGGGCGCCTTCGTGCTCGCCGCCGCCGGCCTTCTGGACGGCCACCGGGCGACCACGCACTGGGCACACACCCAGGAGCTGACCGAGCGTCACCCCCGGGTGCGGGTGGACCCCGACGTCCTCTACGTGGACAACGGCAGCGTGCTCACATCGGCCGGAAAGGCCGCCGCCATGGACCTGTGCCTGCATCTCGTCCGTCTCGATCACGGTTCGTCGATCGCCAACACGCTGGCCCGCCGCCTGGTCGTGCCACCTCACCGGGACGGAGGCCAGGCCCAGTTCGTCACCACCCCGGTCCCCGCCCCGGGCAGTCACCCGCTCGCCGGGCTCTTCCCGTGGGTGCTCCAGCGGCTTGACCAGCCGCTCACCGTCGAGGACCTGGCGCGCGAGGCGCGGATGAGTTCGCGTCACCTGGGCCGCCACTTCAGGTCGGTGACCGGCACCACCCCACTGCAGTGGCTGCACACCCAACGGATCCGTCACGCCCAGGAGTTGTTGGAGACCACCGACGACACGGTGGACACCATCGCGTCGGCCACCGGCATGGGCACCGCGACGACCCTGCGCCGGCACTTCCACCGGACGGTCGGTGTGCCGCCCGACGCCTACCGCCGTACGTTCCGCTCACGGTCCTTGCCGGGCCCGGAGGGCGGCGACGGGTACGAAACGCTGATGCCTTGAGCCGGGAGGCGCAGGGCTGCGGCGGCCGAGCACCCGCCTGAAGGGCGGGTGCTCCGGAGCGCGCCGGGGCGGATGTCCCGCCCCCGCCTCGGTGTCGGTCAGGGGGCGAGGGTGCGGCGGAGTGCCGCGAGTCCGTCGCTGTAGATGGTGTGGAAGAGAGCGATCGCCTCGTCGTCGGCGATCCCGTCGGGCGTGAAGGTGCCGCTCCAGTCGACGCGGGACCAGGCGGCGTCCGGGTCCCGATGCACGGCGATGGTGGAGAGGTAGCCGGTGACCGGGAACGGCGCCCGCAGTATGGAGTAGCTGTAGGTGCGGGCCTTGTCGTCGAAGGTCTCGAGGCGCTCCACGATCACACCGCCTTCGTCATTGGTGAGGCTGCGGACGCGGCCCCCTTCGCCGAGCTGGCTCGTGGGGATGTACGGCAGCCAGTCGGGCAGGGCGTCGAACCCGCCGATGAGCTGCCAGACGCGGTCGGGCGGTACGGGAAGACGGATGGATGCGGTGGTGGTGGCCATGGGGGGTCTCCTTGCGTGTGGGCGGAAGTCAGCGGGATTCGGGACGGGACGTCAGCGGGTGCCCGGTACGGGGGCGTCGGCGGCGATCAGCTGCTCGTCGCGCAGCGCCGTCCAGAAGTCCTCCGGGATCCGTTCGCCGAGTGCGGCGACGTCCTCCGCGATGCGGCTGGGCCTGGTGGCGCCGGGTATGACGGCCGCGGTGGCACGGTGAGCCAGGGAGAACTGCAGTGCGGCGGCCTTGATGCCGACGCCGTGCTGTTCGGCGAGGGTCTTGATCCGCTCCACCCTGTCGATGATCTCGGCGGGCGCGTCCTGGTACTCGAAGTGGCGTCCGCCGGCCAGGATCCCCGAGCTGTAGGGTCCGCCGACGACGATGTCGACGTTCTGCTCAGCGGCGGCGGGCAGCAGGCGCTGGAGGGCCCGGCTGTGGTCGAGGAGGGTGTAGCGGCCCGCGAGGAGGAAGGCGTCGGGTGTGGGCTCGTCGAGGCCGAGGGTGAGCTCGAGCGGCTCCACCCTGTTCACGCCCAGGCCCCACGCCTTGATCACGCCTTCGTCCCGGAGCTTCTCCAGGGTGCGGAAGGCGCCGGTACGGGCGGTCTCGTACTGGGCGAGCCACTCGTCGCCGTAGAAGTCCTGCGCGACGTCGTGGACCCAGACGATGTCGAGGCGGTCGGTCTTCAACCGGTCGAGGCTGTCCTGGATGGAGCGCATCGTCGCGTCGGCCGTGTAGTCGTTGACCATCTTGTTGGGACGCCCGTGTTCGAAGAGGCCGCCCTTCTCACCGAGGTCACGGGTGGCAGGGTCTTCGGCTTCGTCCTGGATGACACGGCCGACCTTGGTGCTGAGGACGTACGCGTCACGCGGGTGAGCGGCGAGGACCTCGCCCAGACGGATCTCCGCGAGCCCGGCACCGTAGAAGGGTGCGGTGTCGAAGTAGCGGATGCCGTGGTCCCAGGCCGCCTCGACGGTGGCAGCCGCTTCCTCGTCAGGGATGGCGCGGAACATGTTGCCCAGGGGCGCTGTGCCGAAGCCGAGCGGTCCCGGCAGGAGGGGGGTGATGGCCATGAGGGGGTTCTCCTTGCGAGAGGGAGGGGGACGTGCGAGACGTCGTTTTCGTGAGGATGACGACGTCTGTCCGGTGGACTTCTTCGAGGTTAGGATCAACACTTGAGACTGTCCAAGACTCGCTTGGACTGAGTTGAGTCCCCCGAGGTCTTACATGCTTGACCTGCGACAACTGCGCTACTTCATCGCCGTGGCCGAGACGGAACACGTCGGCCGGGCCGCCGAGGAACTGCACATCTCCCAGTCCCCCCTCAGCCGGCAGATCGCCCAGCTGGAGAAGAACCTGGGCCTCACCCTTTTCGAGCGCACCCAGCAGCGCATCCGCCTGACCGCCGACGGGCGGGTCTTCCTCACCGAGGCGCGGGCGCTGCTGCGGCACGCCGACCGGCTGGAGAACCTCGGCCGCCGCCTGGGGCGCGGAGAGGAAGGGGGGCTGTGCATCGGGTACGTCACCGACGCCATGCACACCGGCGTCCTTCCGGCGGCGCTGCGCACCCTGCAGGAGGATCGGCCCGGTATCCATGTGGCGCTCTACAGCCTGGCCCCGGAGGAGCAGTTCGTCGGCCTGCGGCAGCGGAGCCTCGACATCGCCCTCGTCCAGCGGCCTCCCGCCGAGGACGATCCGGATCTGCTGGCGGCCCCCCTGCTGGAGGACCCGCTGCTCCTCGCCCTGCCGGCCGGCCACGAGCTCGCGGGCCGTGACGTCATCACGGCGCAGGATCTGGACGGCCGGCCATGGATCGCTGTCGACAGTTCCCACGAGCCGGCCACCCGGGACGCGTTCATCGCCGCGTGTGTGGCATCGGGCTTCACACCGGACATCCGGCTCGACGCACCGGAACCCCTCACGGCACTGGGACTGGTCGCCTCGGGCCTGGGACTCGCACTCGTCCAGAGGAGCATGGTCCGCGGAACCACCGAAGGCGTCGAGATCCGGGAACTGCCCTGGCACCAGGCATCGGTACACCTGTGGGCCGCCTGGCACCGCACCGATCTGCGGCCCGTGGTCGCCTCGTTCCGCGAAACGGTCCTCAGCCACCGCACCTCGTGACCGCGGGCGGTTGAACACACCGCGGAACGCCGCCCTGGCCCGTCAACTCCGGCCGGGGCCGCAGGCGCGTGCCCACACGTGTGCGGCGCCGACGTGGTCGACACCGTACGCGGGCAGCGCCGTGGGGTCGGAGCCGGGTTTCAGCAGGCGCGCGACCTGTGCGGGACGTAGGCGGTGACGGTCCACCGCCCTCCGTCCCCGCGCTCCAACTCCGCCGTGGCCCTGTGGCGCGGCGGCTGGTCTCCGGGGAGGGGAAGGGGCCAGCCCGTGGTGGTGTCCAGCGGCTGCCACTTCGACAGGTCCACGCAGTCCTGCACCGTCGCGCGCGAGGGCTTCGCCCCGGCATCGAGCACGCTCACCTCTGGCTCGTGGCCGACCTCGCCGCGCATCACCATGCCGTCCTTCTTCAACTGGGCCAGCTCTTCCTCGAACACCCTCAGGATGCCGGGCGCCACGTACCGCTCCAGATCGGTATCCTCCGCCGACGCCATCTGCAACGCCTTCATCCGCTCCGACCACATGGCCCCGTACACCTCCCGCACCGCCCCGGCCGGGTCCTCCGGCGACTCGGACACGGGCGGTGGAGCGGAGGGCACCACCGCGGCCGCGTCGGCCGGCGCCTTCCCGTCCGCCGTGTCCCGGCCGCAGCCGGTCACGGCACAACAGAGAAGAACCGCTCCGCACAGCGCCACCGCACCCACTCCAGGCCGCACCTGTCGATCCGACACCTCAGGCTCCACGTCACTCGCAGTCCGACACCGGTCAACAAGCCAACGAGCCCCGGACCACGACGTCACCGGACATCACCCGTCTCCCCCGGATCCGTCTGCGGGAGTGTGTCTCCGGCCTCCGTGAGCAGCGCGGCGAGATCCGGCCTGTGACGTGCGGCCGCACCGCACCACGAGGATCAGTAAGGTCACCGTCATGCATGGCGCGCGGGTGGTGCTGATCGGGGGAACGTCGAATGTCGGCAAGTCGACGGTGGCCCGAGCGGTTGCGGACAGGCTCGGATTCACCTGCCTGTCGACGGACGGCTTGGCCCGTCATCCAGGACGGCCCTGGCGAACGCCCGAGTGGGAGGTACCGGCGCATGTCGCCGAGCACTACGGGTCGCTCACGGTCGACGAGCTGATCACGTCCGTCCTCGGCCACTACGAGCGACTCTGGCCGCGCGTGGAGGAACTGATCACCTCTTCCGCGCGCGCGGACGTCGAGGGGCCTGGCCTCGTCCTGGAGGGATCCGCGCTCTGGCCGGCCAGGGTCGCGGAACTGACCGCCCCGCACACCGCGGCCGTCTGGCTCGTGGCGGACGATGATCTCCTTCGGACCCGGATGTACGCAGCCGCCCGCTACGAACAGGCGACAGACCATGAGCGTCACCTGACGGACACGTTCCTGGCCCGTTCCGAGCGCTACCAGGCGTTGATGCTGGATGCCCTCGCCGAGCGGGGCCTGGATCGCGTGGACGTGGGCGGCGGTCGGCCCGTCGCGGAATTGGCCGACGCGGTGCTCGCGGCCGTGGAGTCTCAGCGTTCGGTGGGACGGTCGTCCGCCGGTGCGTGATCAGCTCGCGTCCGCAGCTGCTGCACCAGAGTGAAGGCCGTCATCCGGCCGTGCGCCTCCGATGTCGAGAACGACCCGCCGGCCACGTCCCCGGGGCAGGAGCGCCACAGACATGGCGCTCGAAGGCTCGACGGAGGAGCGATCACCATGCACACGGACCAGATCACGGAGATCCTGAAGCGACCGGTCAGCCAGGAGCTGCTGGGCCGCGACATCACCCGTCTGGCCTACGTCGCCGAGGACGACACTCCACGCAGCATCCCGATCGCGTTCACCTGGAACGGCTCGGAGATCGTCCTGTGCACCACGAAGAACGCCCCGAAACTACCCGCCCTGCGCAAGAACCCGGTGGTAGCCCTGACCATCGACACCGAGGTCCACCCGCCGAGGATCCTGCTCCTCCGCGGACGGGCCGAACTGGACGTCGTCGACGGCATCCCGGACGAATATCTCCAGATGAACGGCAGTTACGAGATGCCCCCTGAGCAGCGCATCGAGTGGGAGGCAGAGGTCTCCTCGCTCTACGACGGCATGGTCCGGATCGTCATCACCCCGATCTGGGCGAAACTCATCGACTTCGAAACCTCGCTGCCCACCGCGATCGAGGAGCTGATCCGACAACGGGCCGAACGTCAGAACGCTTGAGGTGACATGCAATCGGAATGCCTCTGCCCACCCCGAGGGGGGCTGTCCCCTCCTGACGTTCATCCGGCAAGGGGCCTCGGTGATATTTTGACCGGAATCGTGGGAGGGGCGGGCGAATCCGTGGACAGTGACCTGCGGCGTGCGGTCGTCGTGACGCTTGGAGAACTCGGGCGAAGCGATGACTGGCGTGACCGGGCGGATGCGGGGCACAGCCTGGCAGGGTTCGCCGAGATGCCGGAGGCCGTAGAGCTGCTGCAGGGCCTTCTGCTCGACCGTGGTGACACCTTCGTCACCCGGCGGACCGCAGAGAGCTTGCTTCGGCGAAAGGACAGGGTCGGACTGACGGCAGTCGCGTCCGCACTGGCGGTCGCCGACGACAACCACGCCGACTACATCCACACCGCGATCGTCGATGCCTTCGGCATCTTCTCGGGCGATCTGGACGAGGCGCTACGGATCTGCGACGAGATGTCGGGCGAGGTCGACGATCGTGTTGCCCGGGGGGCCCGTCGGCTGCACGAGAGCCTGGCAGAGATCGATCCCGTTCTCCGCCCGGCATAGCGACGGTCCGATCCCCGCCACCTTCCACAACGCCCGCTCCTGACCGGCAGGAACGGCCGCAACCGCTCCCCTCGGCATCACTGAGATCGCCCCGCCGCATGGCCACAGGTCGTTGAGAGTGCGGGAAGGTGCCTCGTTCTGCGAGGAAATGGACAGGCATGGGTGCTACCTGTTGCAGTACAACGATCTGTATGAGCTGGGTGGCGAACGTGATGCTGTCGGTGGACGTTGCCGACAACGCGAAGGTACAGGTGTTGAGCGAGTGGCTGCGAAAGGATGCCCCTCGTCGCACTCAACCGCAGGCCCATGGGGTCGGCTTCTTGAAGCTGCTGACCAGTCCTGAGACGAACGAATGGGGAGGCTGGAAGCACCCTGAGTGCGAAGTATGGGCGGGTGCCTTGAACCATGCCGACCTCGACGTCCTCAGACAGCGAGTGTTTGGGACGGCCTGGCGCGAACCGAACCTGGTGCAGCTCCTGGTGATGGATCAGGAGGAAGGGTTCTTCCGCATGTGGATGATCCGGGACAACGAACTACGGCAGTATGCACCGCTTCAGCCGAATGAGGATGACGACGGTTTCTACCTGGACTGACCGGCTGGGCGCCCGTGCCTCACGCCGACTTTCTCGCCGTATCTCTTGGGCCGCAGCTCTCTTACTCGACGATCAAGGAGCCGTCCGGCCGATCATGTGACCGACTGCTCATCGGGTCGCCGTTGTGGGTGTGGGTGCAAGTGGGCGTGGTGAGTTGTCGGATGCCGAGTGGGAACGGCTGCGGCCGTTGCTGCCGGTGAGTAATGGTCGGTGCGGGCGTTGGCGCGACCATCGGCCCGTGATCGACGGGATCCTGCACCGGGTACGGACCGATGTGCACTGGCGAGATCTCTCGGAGCGGTACGGTCCCTGGAAACCGCCCACGAGGGCCACCGGCAGTGGTCGTCGGCCGACGGTACTTGGGAGCGTCTTCTGCAGCAGGTCCAGGCCGAGGCTCACTCAGCCGGCGAAATCGACTGGGGCATCTCGGTGGATTCCACCAGCGTGGGCGCGCATCAGCACGCGGCTGGCGCGCGAATCGCTGCACCACCCACCCTGACGCAGTCCAAGGGGCCAGGGTCATCGACCCATTCCCTGCCAGGGCCCGACATCCCTCCGCCTGCCATTTCCCTTCACTCCCACGTCATCGACCGGACAGCTCCAGATGGCTATGACCCTGCCTCGCGCGTCATCACATAAGTGTTGCCGCTGTCGGGATCGCCGTAGAAGAAGAACAGCTTCAACTCGTCGCGCTGATCGCGGTCCACATACAAGGACCATGCGTATGTCGACGGCGGTTCAGGAGTGGAGGTGTCAGTGGCCGTCGAGGGGGAACGGCTCTCCACACGGGTCCGGGCTGTGACCGCGAGTCGGACGACCTGTCCGCCGTCGTCTTCGGTCAGTCGCCAGGTTCCCTTGCCGGAGAGGCGCCAGCCGTCATCGAAGTCGAAGTCCTGCCCGTCGAGCTTTTCGAAAAGAGCCGTCCCGTCTTCGCGAAGCACCACGCGGGTCTCCTCGACGTTTTCCCATCCCCCGACGACTTCGGCCGCCGTGGCGTCATGGATGCCTGTCCCCTCGTAGTACTGATAGGGGTTGGCACACGCCGTCAGAGTAGGCAGAACCACCATCAAGCCACCGAGAGTCGCCCTCCACGCACGCACCCTGCTTCCGCCCTTCACCAGGGCCTCCCACCCTCGGCCCGCATCGGCCAACTGATTGGAGCGACCATGGGAGATACCCTGCCAGACCTGTTAAACGCGTTCGACTCTCGGCCTGGAGAGGAGACGCATACCGCCCCGGGCTCGTCCGTCCAGAGCTGACGGCGAAGAACCCATGCCCGAGGCCGATGACTGGGTTACGAGCCGCCGCGATACCTGACCTCCGAACGCATGCGGCCGGCCGTCGCGAAGCTGAGCCAGCTGACCTACGACGATCTGATACACGGCGTCGATCGCGCCGAACTCGCCGCTGCTGAGATCTGTCCTCAGGTCTGGGACTCACCGGCATCGCTGGAATGGGGCCGCGACCTGTTCCCCTCTCTGGCGGAGTTCTTCCAAGCCGCCGGCTCCGCGGATCACACCATGGTGAACTGGCTCGACTGACGTCGCCCGCGTACGGGATGTTGAACGACAAGCTCAAAGAGCGTTCTGTTCCGGCGGAGGTGCCCGTCCTCCAGGGCCGGCCCCCCGCAGACGCAACAGCCGCCCGGGGCCGGCCCTGAGGCCGGGGTCACTTCCGCCAGAACACGTGGTGTGTCACGCCGCTCGGGCTGGGCACGACGTCCAGGTGGAAGCGGTCGAGCAGCTCATCGGGCCTCTCCCAGAGTCGTACGCCGGATCCCAGTTCCACCGGCGAGACCACCACGTGCATCGCGTCGACGAGGTCGGCGTCGAGGAACTGCCGGACGGTGGTCACCCCGCCGCCCAGACGGACATCCTTGCCCTGCGCCGCCTCCCGCGCCTGCGCCAGGACGGTGGCCGGGTCTCCGTCGACGAAGTGGAACGTGGTGTCGGAGAGCGTGAACGACGGGCGCCCATGGTGGGTCATGACGAACACCGGGGTGTGGAACGGCGGCTCCTCACCCCACCAGCCGCGCCATTCGTCGTCCTTCCAGGGCCCGCGTTGCGGTCCGAACTTGTTCCGGCCCATGATCTCGGCACCGATGTTGCGTGCGTAGTCCCGCGTGAAGTAGTCGTCGAGGCCCCGGCTTCCTCCGGGATCCGTACGCATGGGCCAGCTCGCCGTGGCACCGGCCCAGGCGAACAGCCTCTCGGGGTCCACGTGGCCGAACGGCCGCTCGAAGCTCTGGTCCTCGCCGGCACCGATGCCGTCACTCGAGACGTTCAGATTCTGGACTCTCAGCAGCTGAGTCACACGTTCCTCCTGTGCTGTCGACAACAGAGGTGAGACTGTCCGGGCCCGGGAAACTCATCGCCGTTCCCGTGCCCGACCCGCAAGGGCCACGGCCCCGGACACGGTCATCATGTGACGCCGCCCGCACCCCCGGCGGGAGCGACAGCCGGAGTCACCGGGACGGTCACGACTCCACAGGGACGGTCCACCCCTCCACGAAACGGTGCCGGGTCCCGTCATCGGCCGGCAGGAACGTCTCCAGGTGCAGCCCTTCCAGGGCCGCGTCGGTGGCCGTGCTGAGCGTGGCTGAGGTGCTGAAGAATCGCAACGGGTACCCGTCGACGTCGATTTCGAGGGTGACCACCGGTCCCGTGAGGGCGGTGGCGGCACCGGCGCCGCCCAGGTACCCGGCGATCTCCGCGGCGAGCTCGCTGTGGCGCCGGTCATGGGTCCGCTCGGCGCGGTGGCGCACCTGCTGCAGCAGATGGGTGCCCCACTCCTCCCGGTTACGGATCCGGTCGGCCAGCCCGTCCGGGTGCAGGCAGACCCGGACCACGTTGACCGGTGGTTCCAGCAACTCCGGCGCACACCCGGTCAGCAGTCGGTCAACGGCGGCGTTGGCGTCGACGATGTCCCAGTGGTCGTCCAACAGCAGTGCGGGGTAGGGCAGGTGGGCGTCGAGAAGGCGGCGCAGGCCGTCCATCACCACGGAGATCGACGCGTCGTCCCATCCGTGGTCCTGGTAGCGCGGTGCATAGCCTGCTGCCAGCAGGAGCTGGTTGCGTTCCCGCAGAGGCACGTCCAGGTTGTCGGAGAGGTGGATGATCATCTCCGGTGTGGGGTGTGCCCTGCCCGTCTCCACTCGGCTGAGATGGCGGGTGGAGACCGTCGACCGGTTGGACAGCTCCTGTTGGCTGAACCGACGCCGTTCACGCCAGGTCCTCAACAGCTCTCCGACCGGCGGGACTTCGAGTACAACGCTCATGCACATGAGGCTAGGGGCATCGTGTCCGGGTGACCATGACCTGGGAGGTCATGGATGGGCGGCCGGTCACGGACCAGGATTCTCGGCACCAACCGGTCGAGACGAGCGAGGGAAGTCAATGATCGACAAGGGCATCGTTCAGCAGTACCTGGCCACCTGGAACGCCACCGGCGCCGAGCGGGCGGCGTTGATCTCCGAGCACTGGTCACCCGAGGTGACCTACACCGACCCGATGGCCGAGGTCTCCGGCCACGACGGGATCGCCGCGGTCGTCGACGGCGTCCACGCGCAGTTTCCGGGGTTCGTGTTCACGCAGGTCGGCGACGTGGACGCCCACCACCGCCAGGTGCGCTTCCGCTGGGGCCTGGGTGCGGAGGGAGCCGAGCCGCTGGTGATCGGATTCGACGTCCTGGTGACGGACGACTCGGGCCGCATCCGGGATGTGCGCGGCTTCCTGGACCAACTGCCCACGTGACGGCCCGCCGACGGTGGTTGCCGCCGTCGTCACGGCGCGCGCCGACGCAGCCTCGTCGATCTGCGGGAGCAGGCCGGCGGGGCCGGTGCGTTCGTCGACGCGACGGGGATACGTCACGGCGGGGAGGCGAAGGGCGGGATGGGTCCCGGGCGGGCCCGGGAATCCTCCGAGGGCTGCGTTCCGCACGCGCCCGGCCGGCCGCCGCGTGCCCGGCGTCAACCTGGCGCCTGTCGAGCGTGCATCCTTTCGCGGTCGCGGTCGCCGTCGTCCCGGCGCTCCGGACACGTCACCCGATCCGAGGACGGTCCCCGTAGGCCCGGGTCCTCGACGATCACCACGACTCGGACGCTCCCACGGAGAAGCACGCTTCCGGGCAGGATCCTGCCGCCTCCACCCCTACCCTGATGTGCGAGTCACTGGAGAGCTGTCGGGGGCACGGGCGGTGACCGGCCACGGACCCCGGCATGGCGGGAAGGGGAACCGGATGACCACCTGGATGCCGCGTGAGGAGTGGGTCAAGACACTCCCTCAGGCGATCGCCGCTTCATGTGTCGTCCTGCTGGACGGCGAAGGGCGCGTCCTGCTCCTGCGGTACGGCCCCGGCGGGCCCGTAGCCGGGACGTGGTGGCTTCCGGGCGGAATGCTCGATCCGGGGGAGGATCCGCTCGCCGCCGCGCGGCGGGAGGTATGGGAGGAAACGGGATTCACCCTGGACGGTCCTCTCGCCTTCCTCGGCACGGACTACCGGCTGGACGTCGAAGGCACCGGCCCCGTGATCGACTTCTTCTTCGGGGCCCGAGCCCTCGCCTCACACGCGGACGTCAGACTGAGTCCTGAACACGACCGCTTCGCCTGGATGCACCTGGACGAACTGGAGGCGGCGATGTTCACCGCTGATCCGGCCATTCTCACCACCCTGTGCCGCATGGCATCGAGCGGCGACAGCGCTGTCTACCTCAATGAGGGAAAACAGGCCTGACCGCCGGTACGATACGAGGTCGGCCGCCTCAGGCGTCTTCCGGGCGGGTTCAGGAAGGGCCACCGAGCGCGCTGGCGAGGAAGTGCGCCTCGTTGCGCCCGAGTCGGGTCGCGATCACCGCTTCACCGCCCGTGATCGACTCGACGACCCCGACCGAGACCAGCAGGCGGTCGTCACCCTGGACGATCGCCAACGAGTCCGTGGGCGAAGCCCGGCCCGCCACGTCACCTGTCAGCTCGGCGAACGCCTCGGCGTCCTTGTCGCCGAACACGACCCTCACCGACCATCCGCCCTGGCCTCCCTGCTCACGGTCCTCAAAGGCCGTGACCTCCTCGAACCTGTTCACCGTCATGCCGGGCGCGGTGGAGACGACGACGCACCGCTTGCGGTCGTCGGAGGTGAAACCCCGGCCGGAGGGGACTGCGGGCCGGGGGCTCACCGGATCGATGTCGGACGCCTTGCCGTCAGGGCATATCCCGGGCTGCTCCTCGGACACTTCGAGGATGCGCACCGGCTGGTCGGGGGCGCCCGCCCGGGCCGCGTCACCTCCCTCCCAGGGCCTGAGCACGAACACCACGACGCTCGCGCCGACCACGACCGCTCCCGCCGCGAGGGTCCACCACCGCCGGCCCGGACGCGGCAACCTGGTCCGCGGTTCGGCCAGGTGCGCGGTCGGGTGCACCCCGAAGGCTCGTGTCGGTTCGTCCGGCCCCGCCCGGCGGCGGGCGGACACACTTTCGCCGGTGTCGTCGACGTCACGGATCGCGACGCGCAGGGCATCGGTGCGCTCGGCCCGGTGACGCTCGATGGAGGCGGTCCAGCGGGTGTCCAGTACGGTCCCGTCGGCATGGCCCGCCTGCCTGCCTCCGAGGTGGTCCGCACAGAGGGCCACGACCTCGCCCGGCGCGGGCCGCCTCCGCGGATCCCGTTCGAGGCACGGGAGAACAAGGGCGTCCAGCGTCGGCGGCAGCCCCGAGACGTCGGTCTCTCCGTTGGCCGCCCTCACCAGGAGCTCCAAGGCGGAGAGTTCTTCCAGGTCCGCATAGGGAGGACGACCGGTCGCCAGGTAGAAGAGGGTCGCTCCGAGGGAGAACACGTCGGAGGCTTCCGTCGTCGGCTCCCCCCGGGCCTGTTCGGGTGCGGCATAGGCGACGGTGCCGAGCGCCGACTGGGTCCGGGTCAGGTCGTGCGCCTGCGAGATGCCGAAGTCGATCAGGCGCGGTCCTTCGACGGGCAGCAGAACGTTCGAGGGTTTGACGTCCCGGTGCACGAGGCCTGCGGTGTGGAGCGAGGCCAGCGCCTCCGCCATTCCGGCGGCCACCCAGTGCAGCGCGTCAGCTCCCAGCGGGCCGCAGCTCTCCACCAGGTCCTTCAACGAGGGCGCGGGCACGTACTCCTGCGCCATCCACGGCACCCGCGCCGCGGGGTCCGCGTCGACGACGCTCGCCGTGTAGACGCCGCGTACCCGCTTCGCGCACTCGATCTCACGGGCGAACCGTCTTCGGTCGTCCGCGCTGTCCGTGATCAGTGTCTTCAGCGCGACCGTGCGTCCCGCGGGCGAACGCGCCAGGTACACCCGGCCCATCCCTCCGCTCGCCAGCTCGGTCAGAACCGTGAAGCGTCCGATCCGCTGCCCCGGACGTATCGCCCCTGCTCCGCCCCACTCCATGCCCTGCCCCTTGTCCCATGACGACGCGGGAGGCGCCCCCCGGCGGCCGCTCCCCGTGCACCGCACTGCATCGTCGCGCACCGGACGGTGGGCCCGCATGCAGTTGCCCGAGCCGGGACGACCTTGTCACGGGAGGCCGTCTCCACCCCGCGTCAGGCAGCCGGATCATCGCGGCCCCTCCGGAATGCGCGGCGCCGTCGCTCCCCCCACCGGCACCCGACCTGCCACCACGGCGGACCATGGACACGAAAGCCCGGGCGGGCAGGCACGGGCACACAAGGACGGTGCGCAGGGCGGCCGTTAGGGTGCGACCATGGACGCCGCCGTACTCGACCGCCGGACCCGCATGCACGACGAGTGCATACCGCCGGACCTCGTCGACCGTCTCCTCGGCCTCGGTCATGTCGGCGTGGTGCGCGCCGAGGCCCTGGCGGAGGACGGTGACTGGTTCTGCGCCCGCGCCTGGGCACGCCTGCTGGCCGGCCGGGGCGAGTTGGAGGAGGCTTTCGACGTGCTGGCCCCGTACGTGGGGACGGGCTGGTGGACAGCGGCCGCAGAGGCAGCCCGTCTGCTGGACGCGGGGGGCCGCGGCGAGGAGGCCATCTCCCTCGTCCGCCCCTTCACACGGGGCGGGGAGCCGCCCGCGCTGCACGACCTGGCCCTGCTCCTGGCCCGGAACGGGCGCGGCGAGGAGGCCTACGCACTGCTTCTGCCGCACGTCGCGGACTGGTCCCTCGCCGAGACCCTGGTGGAGGTGGGTGTCGGGCTGGGCCGGGGCGAGGAGGTCGCGGCGTTGCTGACGGCCCGGATTGCCCCGGGGTGCCTGTGCCCGCGATGCGGCAGCCCGGAGTGCGGCAGGCCGTACCCCGAGCCGTTCAACGCGGTGAACCTGCTGGCATCCGTCCGTGAGGCGCAGGGCCGGCCCGACGAGGCGCTCGAGGTGCTGCGCACCTACGGCTCCACGCCCGTCAACAGCCGTGACCCGCTGGCCGAACTGCTGGAACGGCAGGGCCGGATCGACGAGCTGCGCGCTTACGCGGCGGTCGAGGGACAGCAGGTGGCCGCCGGCCACTTGGCGGAACTGCTGGAGGCCCGCGGCGACGTGTCGGGCGCGGTCGAGGTGTACCGGCTGGAGGCGGAGCACGACCGCTGTCACGCGTCGACAGAGCTGGCCCAGTTGCTCGCCCGGCACGGGCGGGGCGCCGAGGCCGTCGAGGTGGTGCGCGGGCTGGACAGCGCCGAGGACTGGGTCGTCGACCTGCTGTGCAGGCTGTTCGCCGCAGAGGGCCGCGCTGAGGAGGGCCTCGCTCACCTGGACGCTCTCAAGGCCCGGCGAGGCAAGGAGGAGTGGGAGCTGTTCCGGCTGCGGGGCCCGCTCCTGGCCGCCTGCGGACGGCTGGACGAGGCGGTGGAGGAGGCCAGGGCACACCCCGAGGGCGGCAGTCCGTTTGCGGTGGCGAGCTTGGCCGGCCTGTTGGCTGACGCCGGGCGCCCGGAGGAGGGTGTCGCCCTCCTCGACGTGGACCGCCCGGACCACCGACGCATTCTGGGTCCGCTGCTGGTGAGGCTGGGCCGGGTCGAGGAGGCCGTGGCGCTGCTGCGGACGCCGCGCCCCACCGCGCCGAGGCCGACGCCTGCCAGCTACAGCGACTGTCCGCCCTTCTAGGGACGACACCGCAGGCGCCCTGCCACCTGACCACTGCAGCCGGGCCGAACTGCTCGGCCGTACGCGCCCTCTCGACGAAGGTGTTCAACGGCGGGCTGCACCTGCCTGTGGATACATGACACGGCAGAACCGGAGCAGTCTGACGACCGCCCTCTTCGCCGAGGCCGGGGTGATGCGGACATCCGCGCCGCGAGCAGGGTTCCGGGCCCGGCCGAGTCGGCCTCCAACGCCGGGCGGACGGCGACTTCACGGGGTGCGCCGAGTGGAGGGAAGCATGTCGGGGGTGCCACCGCCCACCGCGTCACAGCACCCGGGCGTACACTCGGCTCGGCGCGGATGGGGGCGGACGAGATGACGGCCGAAGCAGTGCGGAGGTGGGGGTCGACCCTCGATTCTGTGGTGGTGTACGGACAGGGGGCGCTCTGCCGTCGCCTGGCACGGGGCTGCGTGCCACCGGACGGTGAGGTGCGGGTGACGGGGCTTCCCCGGTCTCTCGACCCGGGGTCGCTGAGGGCCCGCGTGCTGGGCACCGCAGGAGTGCGCGTCAGCGAGGCCCGGGTGGAGGTCGATGCCGAGCCGCTCGGCGGTACCGAGCCCGAGGGGCTGCGGCACGAGGTCGAGCGGCTGACCGAGGAGCTCGCAGCGGCGCGTTGTCGCCAGGACCACCTGGTTCGCCTGATCGGCGAGGTCGGCACTCTGCGTCCGGTGCCGCCGGCCCGCAGGCGCGACGATCCTCACCGGCGTACCCCGGTCGACGCGTGGCTGGAGCTCGCCGGCTTCGTGGACGAGCGGCTGGCAGGGCTGCACACCCGTCTCGCCGAGGTGGAGGAGGTGCTGAGGCTGACGGAGCACGCACTCGACATCGCCGTGGACGCGTTCGCCCGCGCCTCCACCGACGCGCCCGCGGCGCACGTGGCGACCACGGTCTCGGCTCTCCTGACCGTCGACACCTCAGGTTCCGGGGCGCCGGATGCCGACGCGGAGGTCGGGATCGAGCTGGAATACGGGGTGCCGGGGGCCGTCTGGGTTCCCGCCTACCGTCTCGGTTTCCGTCACGGGGACAGCAGCGGCCGGCTGGTGCTGCGTGCCTCGGTCGCCCAGCGCACCGGCGAGGACTGGACCGGCGTGTCCGTCGGACTGGCCACGGCCGACCTGCGGCGCGGGACCGAACTCCCGAAGCTCCGGTCGATGCGCATCGGACGCCGTCAGCCGGCCCCCGCCCCGTCCGGCTGGCGTGAGCCGCCAGCGGGTCTCGCGGGACTGTTCAGGGGATACGACGCGGCGGGCCCCCGCCCTGCCACCTCGAACGCCGTGCCCGTGGCCGGGGCGGCCCTGCCCGTGGCCGCAGCGTCCCGGCCGACTCCACCGCCACCCCCCGCACCTCAGGGTTACGGCGGGCCGCCCGGCCCACCCCCGGCGCCGGGTGGGTCCGCCCCCGAGTCCTTCACCGGCGCGCCCGCGCCGCAGGCCCGTGCCCGTACGGGTGGCGGGCGAAGGCCTGCTGACGGACCGTTCGCAGCTGCCCCCGCCCCGATGGCGCCCGCTCCCCCCGGCGCAGCAGCACCGCCACCGGCCTCAGCGGCACCGCCGTCCGGCCCGCCACGGCCGAGCGGCGCCGAGCTCGACTACGCGGACCTCGTCCTGTGCGGCCCCGAGGATCAGGGCGGTCGCCGGGGCAGGCTGTTCCCCGGCTCCTCCTCCGACGCGGTGGCCACCGAGTACCGTCGCCGCGCCGAGTCGATGGCCGCGCTGCCGCTGCCGGGGCACGCCGTTCGGCCCCGGGAGTCGGCCGGCTCCTTCGATCACCGCTTCGACACCGCAGCCCGCGTCGACATCCCGTCGGACGGCACCTGGCACACCGTCACCGTCGGTGAGATCGCGGTCGGCACGCACACCGAGTACCTCTGCGCACCCTCGGTGGAGCAGACCGTGTACGCGACGTCGGTGCTCTCCAACACCACCGATCAGGCTCTGCTCGCCGGCCCGGTGGAAGTCACCGTCGACGGCGACTTCCTGCTGACCGCGGCGCTCCCCACGCTCGCCCCCGGGGCGGTCCGGCGGGTCGGGCTCGGACCGGCCGAGGGTGTCCGGGTCACTCGCCGGACGAATCAGCGCGAGTCCACATCGGGTCTCCGCAACAACGTCACCGTGCTGGAGCACCAGGTCCACATCGAGCTGGCCAACCACCTCACCGGGCCCGTCACGGTCGAAGTCCGTGAGCGGGTGCCCGTCAGTTCCGAGACGGATGTCCGGATCGAGGAACGGGCCGGCTGGACCACGCCGGAGGACGGTCAGGGACTCGATCACCATGCCCCCGGCACGCGTGTCCGGCGGGTCGATCTGCCCGCGGGCGGCACCGCCGTGCTCGACGGTGGCTACGAGATCCGCTTGCCGGCCGGCAAGGCCCTCGTCGGCGGCAACCGCAGGAGCTGAGACACATCATGAGCACACCCCTGGAGCCGATAGCCCTTCCTGTCACCGCTGTGGCCTGTCTGGAGGATCGCGCCCACGTCGAGCGTGCCGTCGTACTCGACCTGAAGGCAGGGGTGCAGCGGCTGCGTCTCGGGCCGGTCAGCGCGCTGGCCGTCGACCGGTCCCTCCACGCGGAACTGACCGCCGATCACCCGGCGACCGTGCTCGACGTGCGCATCACCCGCAGCTGGACTCCGCGAGGACCGTTGCCGCACGCCGATGACGACTCGGCTCTGCGTCTGCGGGCCCATGCCCTGGCGGGGGAACGACTCGCCGTGGAGCGGCGGCGCGACCGGCTGCACGCCCGCCGGGACCTGCTCGGTGTGCTCGCCGCCGACCTGTTGCGGGAGGTCGCCGAGGGGGCCGGCTCCGGGGAGACCGACAGGTCGCGCTGGGCCGATGAGCTGGACCGGGTCGACGACGAACGCGCGGAGTGCGGGGAGCAGCTGCGCTCCGTGGAAGCCGGGCTGTCCGCACTCCACGACGAACTCCGGCAGATCGAGACCGCGCTTCACGCTTCCGAGGAGGAGCCCGCCGAGCTCGTCGGCCACGTGGAACTGACGGTGGAAGCCGCGGCCGCCGGGCCGGCCGGGCTGCGTCTGAGCCACCTCGTCCCGTGCGCGCTGTGGCGCCCCGCCTACCGGGCCGTGCTCGACGGGGACTCCCTGACGCTGGAGACCGACGCCATGGTCTGGCAGCGCACCGGTGAGGAGTGGCGCGACGTACGGCTGACGCTGTCGACGGCCCGCTCGGCGCTCGCCACGGATCCGCCACATCTGGAGGAGGACCGGCTGACGCTCACGGACCGCACAGCGGCAGAGCGCCGGGCGGTCGACGTCGAGCTGCGCGAGGAGGAGATCCGGAGCCTCGGCCCGGCCCCGGTTCTCGGTCTCCCGGGGGTGGAGGACGGTGGTGAGGCACGGGTCCTGCGGGCCCCGGCGCAGGTCTCCGTCCCGAGTGACGGCCGCGCGCACCGCGTACCGCTCTCCACGTGCACCACGACCGCCCGCACCGAGTACGCCTGCTCGCCCGAACTCTCCCCCCTCGTGACCCGACTCGTGCGGTTCGACGGTCCGGCGGGCCACGCCCTGCTCGCCGGGCCGGTGGACCTGGTCCGCGCCGGCGGGTTCAGCGGGCGCGGCACCGTGGACTTCACCGCCCCGGGCGCCCCCGTCGAGCTCGCCTTCGGCAGCTGCGACGACCAGCGGGTGGTGCGGCACGTCGAGGAGACGCGGGAGACCGGCGGGATCACCCAGCGGACCCTCATCACCCGCACGGTCACGCTCCGCCTGTCCCGGTTCTCCGCTCCCGGAGAGCAGGGCGACCGGATCGTCACCGTTCGGGAGCGCGTCCCGGTCTCCGAGGTCTCGGCGGTGGAGACACGTCTGCGGAAGGACCTCTGCTCCCCCGCCCCTGACGCGGTCGACACCGAAGGCATCGTCCGCTGGGACGTCGCTCTTCCGCCCGACGGCCGACGGACGCTCACCCTGGTCCACGAACTGTCCGCGACGGCCAAGGTCACCGGGCTCTGAGGGGTACCGCTTCCTTCCGGGGACCGATCGCCCTACGCGCCCATGGGCGCCGGCCTCGGCAGTAGTTCACCGTCCACGTACAGGTCGACGTGCTCGTTGTAGAACGCGACCAGGCCGGCGATGCGGTTGACGTGGACCGTCGGGAAGTCGTACGCCCAGGCGATGTCCTGGTGGGCGGCCGCATCGCTGTCGAAGGACCAGTAACCGCTGGTCGTGCCCTTGTACGGGCATCGGGTCACCGTGTCCGAGTGACGCAGCCCCGCCAGGTCGACGTGCACGCGGTCCAGGTAGTAGCGGGTCGGCAGGCCGGTCTCGAACAGCTTGACGCAGTGGGGCGCGTCCGCCAGTACGACGCCGTCGATCTCCACGCGGACACTGCTGGAGGAACGCAGTGCGTCCACCCGGGAGTAGGGGCTCCTCGGGTGGACGAACACCGGCTCGTCCTCCTCGTACCAGGAGTCCAACGCGTCCCAGTCGAATCGGACGGTTCCGTGAAGGGAAGCCGGAGCACCGTCGTCCCACACCCATGCCGCGCCCTCGCGGACCTCGGAGCCGACCCTCAGCGTGTGGCGTCGCGCAGGCCCGGCGCCCCTCTGCTCCACATGGCCGTCGTCGGTCAGTACTCCCTCGGCCACGTCCTCGACCGGGATGCCGAACTGGGGGTAGGCGGGCCACTCCCACACGTACAGCGCACGCCGGGTGTCGAGGACGGACTGACCGCCGAGCGTCGCCCGCACGCGGCGCGGCACGGGCTCGACGTGCCCCACCGGGACGATGAGGCCGGGGTACTGAACGCTTTCGTCCGCCATCGGTGGCCACCTCTGTCCGCTCGTCGTCCGTACGCCCGGCGTCTTCGGGCGGATGCCCTTGCCTCGGATCCTTCACCGTTTCGTCCCGAATGCTACAGAATGCACGACGGGTCACGCATGGATACGGCAACCCGTGGCGCTGCGGCGCCGGATGACAGGCGCTCAGGTGTCCCGGGCCTCGGGCGCCCGTGACCCGTGTGACCGCCGGAGCGACGACCGCGCCGCTGAGGCCTCGATCCTGGCGAACTGGTCACGGAGGCTCGTCATCCACACCTCCAGGTCGACGGACAGGGACGCAGGGGACCAGACGTTCGGGCCCGGCGCGGAGGGCGGACCGGATCTCCGCGGGCCGGCCCCCGTGAACAGGTGGGCGATCCGGTTCGCATCCGCGTCGAGTCCGGTCGCGGCGGCGCGGGCCCAGGTCGCGGCCGGGCCCGAGGGGCCGGAGCTCGGGCGGAGACCGAAGCGGGGCAGCCGGTGCGCGCCCTGGAGGACGTGGTTGGCGACCATGAGCACCGCGTGCCAGTCGGGCTCGGCGCTCCCCGGGGTGGTCCGCGCCTCGGTGCGGTACTGGGCGTAGGCCGCCTCGGCGAGGCGCAGCCGGTGGAGGGTCGGCAGGGTCCCCGGCACGGCCCTCGATCCGGGCACGGGGTTCACCAGCACCTCCGCGGTCGGCGGTACCAGCCCTCCGCAGGCGCGCAGCAGCGCGGCCATCGCGCGGCGGACCTCGCGCCTCGCCCCGGCCGGCCAGGCAAGGAGCCCGCACAGCAGTCCGATGGCGCTGCCGGTGGCGACGTCGATGATCCGCGCCTCCGACAGTCGCCAGGTGGCGGGAGCGATCTGGGCGAACGCGGTGGCGACGACGAGGGTGAACAGCCCTTGCGTGCAGGCGATCCCCAGCATGGGCCCCACGGAGAATCCCACCAGCATCGCCGGGGCGAGAAGTGCGGCGTACACGTCGGTGTGCGGTCCGATCCCCGTCAGGAGCGCCCCTGCCACCAGGGCCCCGACCGCGTTGCCGGCCACCGCTCGGCGTACCGCCTGCCAGGTCTCGCCCACGGTCGTGCGCCCGAGGGTCAGGACGGCCAGCAGCACCCAGAAGCCGTGGTCGAGGTCGAGCGATCCGGCCACCAGCCGGGCGGCCGCCAGGCCGAGTGCGGTCCGCACGGCGTTCTGGAAGAGCACCGACCTGAGGGTCACGTTCCCGAGGGCGCGCCGTGCCCACAGCCGGGGCGTGGAGAGTTCCGCGTACCAGAACAGTTCGGCCGGGGCGGGTGGTTCCCCGGGCCGTCCGTTCGCGGCGATGTCGACGGTGACTTCCACGATCCGCGCCGATTCGGCCAGCGCCAGCACCCGGGACTGCCGTCGGAGCACGGCTTTCGACGGAGTGGGACCGGCCGCTCCGGAGCGGGTCCGGGCGCGTCGTTCCGTCTGGAAGTGCCGCATCGCCCGCTCCAGCTCCCCCGGCGCGGGCGGGCGGCAGCCGGTGCGCAGGGAGTGCGCGCAGGAGTCGCACGTCTCGGCGACCTTGCGGATGAGGGTGGTGGACACCGGGTCGGGGGACACCGGTGACGCCTCGGAGAGGGTTGCCAGCTGATCCAGAAGGCGTCTGACGGAACGGCCGCCCTGTTCCAGCGCACGGTCCGCCCTGCCCGCACCGGCCGGGCGCTCGGACGGCGGGATGTGGGAGAGGCGCATTCTCGATCCGGATTCGCGCAGGTGCTCCGGTGAGACCTCGCCGGCGGCGGCCGCACGGGATGCCGTGCCGAGTGCGTTCGCGAGCCGTTCCCGGTAGGAGGCGACGGACGGGTCGGGCAGCAGGACCTCGCCGGCCGCGAGGAGCAGCATCCCCAGGACCAGCCCCGCGAGGCGCTCCCCCAGCGTCTCCGGTGCGTACGGCGGGAAACAGGCGAGGATGTAGAAGAGCTGCAGACCGGGGGCGGCGCCGGCCGGACGAGGGCCGGCCACGGTGGCGAAGGCCAGCAGGAACCCGACCACGAGCATGCCGCCGGTCGCCGCCCAGGTGTCCACGGCGACCAGGGTCCCCAGCGTCGCGAGGACCAGGGCCGGAGGGAGCGCGCGGAGCGTCACGAAGGCTTGCTGACGTCCGGATCCGGGGATGGCGGAGAGCAGGCCGACGGCGATGGGCGCGAAGAGGGCGTACAGGGCGGCGACCGGCAGATCGGCGGCGTAGCGAAGCGGGTAGAAGCCGGCGCTCGCCGCGAGCGTCACCCGCAGGGATCTGCGCAGGACCGCCGCCCGCCCGGGCCCGGCGCTCATGTCCGCGTCCCCTGGGTGCGGCTCGTGGAGGTGGCCGCCCGGGTACGGGAGGGGCGCCGGTCCTCGTCGACCGGTGGCGGCTCGGCGCCCATGTGCCGCACACCTCTCGCTCGACGGAGGCCACAGGGGTCCGTTCCTGCCGCCTGGCGCCATTGTCGACCGACGCCGTTCCGCCCGCTCGCGGTGGCGGCCGTCGGGCGCCCGGCCCGCGGACCCGGCGTCCCGCTTCGTACGGGCCGGATTCCCGGCCGGCGAGGGTCCCGGATTCCGGCGCACCGGACTCCTTGTCAATATCCAGAATCCTGTTTACTGTTTGATTCGTGAACGACCTGGATGACCGCTTCCTCACCCGTAACGGCCTCGCCGCACGGCAGCTCGCCGCTCTGCTCCTGCACCACGAGCCGGAGACGCGCCTGCCTCGCGTGCGGGACTTCGCCGAACAGCTCGGCTGCGGGAACGGCACCGTCCAGGCCGCCCTCCAACTGCTGGAGCAGTCCGGGGCGATCGCCACGACCGCGCGCGGCCACCTCGGCACGTTCCTCGTCCGCTCCGACCGCACCGTCCTGTGGCGGCTGTCCGGGCTGGGCACCCTGCTCGCGGCCATGCCGCTCCCCTACTCCCGGCGATACGAGGGCCTGGCGACGGGTCTGCGCGGCGCCTTCGAGGAGGCGGGCGCACCGTTCGCCGTCACGTTCATGCGGGGCGCGGGGGCCCGGACGGCGGCGCTGCTGGAGGGCAAGGTGGATCTGGTCGTACTGTCGCGGTTCGCCGCCGACCAGCTGATCGCCGAGCACCCGGTGGAGCTGGTGGCGGACCTCGGCCCGGCCACCTACGTCGGCGCCCACGGCATGCTCGTGCGCCGTGGCACCGACCTGGACGCACCGGGTCTGCGGGTGGCCGTCGACCACACCTCGGAGGATCTGCGGATGCTCGTGGAACGGGTCTTCGCCGGACGGCAGGACATCCGGTGGCGGGAGGCCTCGTACATGCAGTTGCCCGACCTGTTCGCCCGTGACGAGGTGGACGCGACCGTCTGGAATCTCGACGAGGCCCAGGACCGGATCGGACTCGGTGTCGAGGTGCTCCCCCTCGGCGACGAGGTCACCCGCGAGCTGGCCCTGCGCAATTCCAGCGCCGCGGTGATCTGCCGGACCGAGGGGGCGAAGGCCCTGGCCGCGGTCCGCGCCTCGCTCGACCTCTCCCTGGTGACGCGGCTGCAGGGCGAGGTCCTGAGGGGGGAGCGCATCCCGTCCTACTGACCCGCGGGCGGGGTGACGGGAATCTCGCATCTCCGGAGCGTCGCCCGCCCTCAAAATACAGAATCCTGGTTACTGTTGTTTTCTGGAGGATCACCATGGACGACCAGCTCGCACTGCGGCTCCAGCTCTTCCGCGAGGGCGGTCAGGTCCGGCCCGAGGTGGCCGATTTCGTCACCGCCGAACTGGCCGCGCTGGAGTCCGAGGGTCTCACCGTCACCGAGGCGACGGCCGGGATGCTCACCAGCCATCTGATGATGGCACTCGGCCGGCTGGTGGACGGGGAACCGATCGACCAGTACCTCACCGACGACCAGGTGGCCGCGGAGCTGGCCGGGCACCCTGGTGCCGTCGCCCGCGCCCGCGCCGTCTCGGCCCGCGCCGAGAAGGAGCTGGGGTCCGCGCTCCCCGAGTCCGAGGTCAACTTCCTCGGCATGCACCTGGCCGTACTGGCCCAGCAGCCCACTCCCCCACCCGCGTCCTGACCGGCCACGGCCGACGGCGCGGAGTCACCGCCGCGGGGACGGACCCGCCGCGTGGACGAACCGACACAAGGAGAAGAACAGCCATGACGAAGATCCTCACGGGCGGAGTCGGCAAGGTCGAGGTCACCCGGACCGTCGGCGCCCTCGGCATCGACGGACTCGACATCGCCCCGTCCAGCGACATGGACGCCGCGATGAAGCTCCGGGTGGGCCAGGCCGACTACTACCTGGGCACCTGCCACACCGGCGCCGGCGCCTCCCTGGGTGTGCTCGTCGGCCTGATGGGAAGCGCCGCCTGCCACACCTTCGGGCGCGGTGTGCCCACGGAGGAGGAGGTCACCGCCCTGCTCGCCGACGGCAAGAAGGTCTTCGGGTTCTCGATGGACCAGATCGACACCATCGCCCCTCTCATGGCGCGCGCCATCGCCGCCCGCGGCTGACCACAGCCTCTTCGCATCATCCCGGGCACGAAGGAGTGACTCGTGAGCACCACACTCGCCGCCGGAACCAGCCTTGATTTCACGCTGGCCCAGCAGCTGACCGTCATAGCCCTCTGCGCGCTGACGGCCTACATCTCGCACATGGCCCTGGCCGTCTTCAACGACGGGGTACGTCCCTTCCTGCTGGACTTCATCCAGGGGCGCACCACCCGCAGCGCGACGACGGCCGTCTCCTTCGGTCTCTCCGCGGGCTTCATCTTCGGGCTCGGTGCCCCGATGGCCCTGTCCACCGGGGTGCTGAACCCCTGGCTGGTCTTCCTGCCCACGGACATCCTCGGGATGCTGGCGCCCAGGAAGTGGCTCGCCCCGATCCTCGGCGCGGCCTGGGGCGCCGTGGTCGTCTTCGGTCTGAACGGCGCGAACAACGTCGCCCACGACCTCCCGGTCGACTTCCTGACCGCGATGCAGCAGATGTCGACGCCGATCCTGTTCCTCTTCACGCTGTTTCCGGTGCTGGCCATCACGAAGCAGTTCGGCCGCGGGTGGGGCGGCATCGCGGGTGTCCTCGAACTGGTCCTCGTCGTCATGACGATGAAGCTGTGGCCCGACATGTTCGCGGGAGCACTGGCCATGGCGGTCGGTGTGCTGATGCTGATCGGGCTGGCCGTCTCCAAGGACGTCAGGCAGCGCCGGGCCGACCGTGCGGCGGGGGTCACCGACGACGTCCTGCCGGACGACGACCCGATGGCGTCCCTCTTCAGTGCCAGTGCCGCCCGCCTCCGCAGGTACCTCCCCCTGTTCATGGTGCTCGGCGCCGGGGTCTGTGTGCTCGCCCAGATGCACATATTCGGCGGCGGCGAGGCGACGAGCTTCCTGATCGCCAAGGGGCAGTACTCCGAGGCCGCCCAGGTCGACTTCTACCGGGTGTTCGGCTTCATCCCGCTGATCGCGACGACCGCGCTGGCCTCCGGCGCCTACGGGATCGCCGGATTCACGCTGGTGTACCCCATCGGCTACCTGATGCCGAACCCGTTCGTGGCTGCGGTGGTCGGTGCCCTCGTGTTCGCCGTGGAGGTGCTGGCCCTCTCCTGGATCGGCAAGCTGCTCGGCAAGCTGCCCAGCGTCCGGGACTCCTCCGAGCATTTGCGCAGCGCCATCGGGGACACCCTCCAGCTGGCGATCCTCTTCGGGTCGTTGATGGCCGCCAACGCCATGGGGGGCGGCCTCGGGATCCTCGTCGTCGGCGGTCTCTACCTGCTGAACGAGGCCATGGGCCGGCCGGTCGTGAGGATGGCCGCCGCCCCGGCGGCCGTGATCGTCGGCGGAATCCTGCTGAACATCCTGTACTGGCTCGACCTGTTCACCCCGATCAAGGGCTGACGCCTCAACCGATCGGACCGGGCCGTACGCGAAAGAAAGACCCCACCATGAACCGCCCCGCACCACGCACCCTGCGCACCGTCACCGGGGAGCTGCCCGCCGGCTCCGTACACGGTCCCGTCCTGGCCCACGAGCACCTCGCCCTCGACCTGGACCGCCGGGGCGACGGTGCGGCCGTCCTCCACCCGGAGGTCCACGCCGCAGCCGTGACAGCCGAGCTGGCCACGCTGCGGGAGGAGTCCGGGCTCGCCCTCGTCGTCGAGCTGACCTGCCGGGGCATGGGACGCGACGCCGACACCCTGGCGAGGATCTCCCGGGAGTCCGGGGTCGCCGTCGTCGCGGCGACCGGCTGGTACTACGAGCCGTTCCACACGCCGGAGATCGACGCGGGAGATGTGGAACAGCTGACCGGGGTCCTCGTCCACGAGATCGAGGACGGCGTCGACGGGACCGGTATCCGGCCCGGTGTCCTCGGTGAGATCGGCAGTCACGGCGACGTCCCGACCGCTTCCGAGGCCAAGGTGCTCCGGGCCGGTGCGCGTGCCGCGCTGGCCACAGGCCTCTCCGTCGCCACCCACGCACAGCTGGGCCGGGGCGGCCTCGCCCAGCTGGACCTGCTCACCGGTGAGGGGCTGCCCGCCCATCGCGTGGGCATCGGCCACCAGGACCTGCTCGACGACCCGGGCGTCCACCGGGAACTCGCGGCCCGAGGGGCGTACGTCGCCTTCGACACCGTGGGCAAGTCGTCCTACCAGGACGACCGGACCCGGCTGAGGCTGCTGCTCGCCCTCGTGGAGGCCGGCCACGCCGACCGCGCCCTGCTCAGCTGCGACATCTCCCGCCACGGCTACCTCCTGGACGAAGGGGGCCAGGGCTACGGGCACCTCTTCCGGAGCTTCCTGCCACGCCTCCGGGCGGAGGGCGCCGATGACGACCTGGTCGACCTGCTGACCCGCCGCAATCCGCTGCGCTTCCTGACCGGCGCGAGCGAGGAGGACCACTGACATGAACCCCGTACTTCCCCCCACCTTCCCGCTGGCGACGGTCGGCCTGGACGACGCCGTCGCGAAGCAGTTCCGGCTGCTGGAGGCCACAGCCGCCCACTTCGAGGGGGACCAGCTCTTCTCGGCCGACGCCGGCGTCGTCCCGGGCCTCGGCCGTCCCCGCACCACCGCCCGCGTCGAGGCCGTACTCGCCGACTACTTCGGAGCCGAGGACGCCGCCTTCGTCCAGGGCGCGGGAACCGGCGCGATCCGGGCCGCCCTGAACGCCGCCGTCCGGGCGGGCGACCCGCTGCTCATCCACCGGGCCCCGGTCTACCGCACGACCGAGGTCACCCTGCGGGGCCTCGGGGTGCGGACCGTCCAAGCCGACTTCAACGACCCCTCCGAACTGCGCGAAGCACTGGCGTCGGGGCAGTTCAGGTGGGCGTACGTCCAGCACACCAGACAACGGCTCGCCGACTCCTACGATCCGGCCGAGGTCCTCGCGGCCTGCCGCGCCGCCGGGGTCCGCACCCTCGTCGACGACAACTACGCCGTCATGCGCACCCCGGCCGCCGGGGTGGAACTGGGCGCCGACGCCTCGTGCTTCTCCCTCTTCAAGCTGCACGGACCCGAGGGCGTCGGACTCGTCGTCGGCGCCCGCGACCTCGTGACGCACATCCGCCGGGACAACTACTCCGGTGGTGGGCAGGTGCAGGGCCACCAGGCACTCGACGCCCTCCGCGCGCTCACCCACGTCCCCGTCATGTGGTCCGTGCAGTCCCGGGTGGGCGCCGAGGTCGCGGAGCGCCTCACGGCCGGGGAGGTGGACGGTGTGGCGGAGGTGCGCATCGCCAACGCCCAGGACCGCTGTCTGCTGGTCCGTCTGGACCGGCCCGTCGCCCGGGACCTGCCCTCCGCCGCAGCGCGCCTCGGAGCCGCCCCGTACCCGGTCGGTTCGAACTCCCGCTACGAGATCGCCCCGCTCTTCTACCGCATGTCCAGCTCGGCGCTGGACGACTCCCCCGAGCTCGCCGACTGGACCGTCCGCATCAACCCGATGCGTGCAGGGGCCGACCTCGTCGTCGACATCCTGCGCGGCTCGCTCGCCGCCCTGGACGACCCTAAGGACGACTGACCGTGTTTCTCGACACCCTGCTCACCCTCAATCCCGGGCTCGTCGACGCCGCGGCCGCCCTGCACCGGGATGGCGAGATCCCGCCCGACACCTACGTCATGGACCTGGACGCGGTCGAGGCCAACGCCGCGCTGCTGGCGGCCGAGGCCGGGCGGCTCGGCATCAGCCTCTGGTTCGTCGTCAAGCAACTGGGCCGCAACCCCGAGCTGATCCGGGCCATCGCCCGGCACATCCCCCGTTCCGCCGCCATCGACCCGGCCGAGGCCCGCACCCTGCACGCCGCCGGAGCACTGCCCGGCAACGTCGGCCACCTCGTCCAGATCCCGCGGCGCACCCTGCCCGAGGTCCTGGCCCGCCGCCCGGAGACCGTCACCGTCTTCGACCTGGCCAACGCCCGCGCCGTCTCCGACGCCGCGCGTGAGCTGGGCGTCGTCCAGGACATCCTGATCCGGCTGGAAGGTGCCGGCGGTTCCGTCTATCCGGGCCAGGAGGGCGGCGTACCGCTCGACCGGCTGGACGTCTTCGCCGAGGCGGCGGAAGCGCTGGACGGCATCCGGATCGGAGGCGTCACGGCCTTCCCCTGCGTCCTGTGCGACCCGGCGACAGGCGCACCGGCAGCCACCCCCAACTTCTCTCTCGCTCTCAAGGCACGCGAGCTCCTCGTCTCGCGCGGGCACCACGGCCTCCGGCTCAGTGCGCCGAGCGCCACCTCGATGGCCTCACTCCCCCTGCTCGCCGAACTCGGCGCCACCCACGGCGAGCCGGGCCACGCCCTCACCGGAACCACCCCGCTGCACGCCGTCGATCCGACGCAGCCCGAGAAGCCCGCGTACGTGTACGTCAGCGAGGTCGCCCACACCCTCGACGACGGACGTCCGGCGGTGTACGGCGGCGGGTTCTACGCCCGGTCCCACATCCGCGGCGCTCTCCTGCCCCGTACCGGTACACGTCTGGGCGTGCAGGACGCGCCCGCCGAGAACATCGACTACTACCGGCTGCTCGAGGCGCCCGCCCGGGGTACGGACGTGGCGATCGGCGACACCGCGCTGTTCGCCTTCCGCACCCAGATCTTCGTCACCCGTTCGACCGTCGCCGTCGTCTCCGGACTCGCCTCCGGCTCCCCCCGGCTGAACGGCCTGTACGACGCCCAGGGCCGCGCCCTGTAAGGAACTCAAGGAGCACCTCATGGCCAAGACCGTCATCGTCGTCATCGACGGATTCGGAGTCGGCGCCATGCCCGACGCGGGCGCCCTGCGTCCCGGCGACCTCTCCGCCGACACCTGCGGGCATGTCCTCGACCACGCGCGCACCGCGTTCGGCCGGCCCCTGCGGCTGCCGGTTCTCGGGGCTCTGGGACTCGGGCTCGTCCATCCGCATCCGGATCTGGCGCGCCGCACGCATCTGCCCGTGGCCGCGGGAAGGGCCGCCCTCGGCTATCCGGGCGCGGACACCTTCGCCGGCCACCAGACCATGATGGGCGCGGACTTCAGCCGGGTGACGGTGGCCAGGCTCGCCGACCACCTCGACGAGGTGACCGAGGCCCTGGAGGCCGCGGGCCACCGGGCCGAACCGGTCGACGGAAAGCCCCTGCTCGTCGTCGACGGGGCGGTCCTCGTCCACGACAACCTGGAGGCCGACCCCGGGATCAACTGGAACGCGTCGGGCCGCCTCGACGACCTCCCCTTCGACGGTCCCGGCGGGATCCTCTCCATCGCCCGGACCGTGCGAACCGTCGCTCCCGTCGCGCGGGTCATCGCCGTCGGCGGCCACGCGGACGGGCCGCTCGCCACCTTCGTCCGCGCGGGAGACGGGGGGACGACGGGGCTCGACACCCCGGCCAGCGGGTTCTACCGCAACGGCGGGCTCCAGGTGCAGCACCTGGGCGCCCCGCTCGACCACACCCGTCAGCTTCCCGAGCTGGCGGCCCGTGCCGGCATCCCGGTCACCCTGGTGGGCAAGGCCGCCGACATCCTGGTGTGCGACACAGCCGAACGTCATCCGGCCGTGGCCACCGCCGACGTCCTGTCGCACACCCTGGAGGCCGTGCGCACCGCCGGGGACGCCCTCGTCGTCGCGAACGTGCAGGAGACGGATCTGGCGGGGCACGAACAGGACACCGAACGGTACGGGCGCCTGCTGGAGCAGGTGGACGCCGGCCTCGCCGGGCTCGTCGCGCTGCTCGCGGACCCCGGCGACCGGCTGATCGTCACCGGCGACCACGGCAACGACCCCACGATCGGCCACGCGCACCACACCCGGGAGTACGTGCCGGTCCTGATCCACCGGCCCGGCGCGGACGGGGTGGAGCTGCTGCCGGACGCGCACAGCCTGGCGGACGTGGGCGCCACCGCCGCGGCGTCGCTGGCCCTGGATCCCGAGGCGCTGGCCGGCGGCACGCCGCTCCACGCGGGCCGCCGTGCGGCGTGAGGAGGCCTGGCGGCACGCGGGTGTGACCGCGGTACGCGGCAAGGGGGCAGAATCAGTCGTGATCGGAGAGCCCGGGGGCGTGCTGCTGCCACTGCCCCAACTCCCCCCATCGCTGCCGGACCTGGCCGTGTCCACCCCAGCGGTCGGTCAACTGGTGACGGTCCTCGCCTTGCCCCGGCCGAACGAGAGCCGGTGACTGCCGGCGTCACCGTCCGCCCGTTCGATCCAAGATCATCCCGTTGCCCCTTCGGCGCGCGTACGGAGGTGGTCCGGGCAGGAGCTCCTGCCCGGACCACCTCCGGCTCGGGACACAGGCCGGCTCCGCAGCTGCAGCTGGAGGGGAGGCGCCTGTCACCCGCGTGAGCGCGTGGCGGACGAAGGTGCGGTTTCAGCGGATCTCGGTGACCCTCTGCTCCTTCAGAGCCGCGCAGTTGGAGTTCTCCACCGAGACGTACACGTTGCTGATGTGGCCGCCCCAGCTCACGCAGTAGCCCTTGCCGTAGACGTAGCCGGGACCCGCGTACGACGTGAAGTTCCCGTCGTCACCGGCCCACTCGTCGGTGGCCGGCACGTAGATGTACGCCGACATGGGCTTCGCCGACCCGGGGTTGGCACGGATGGTCGCGACGCAGTTCTTGCCGTTGGCGGAGTTGTACGTCAGGTAGACGGTGCCGAGCGAGCCGACCGGCACGGAGTTCACGGTCTTGTAGGCCTTGCCGCAGACGCCCTGCGGTGTGACGTTCGGTGCGGCGGAGGCCGTCGTGCTGAATGCGGCCGTGCCGGCCACCGCGAGTGCGGTGAACGCGCCGAGGGCCGCGACATTACGCGCGATTCTCATATTTCCCCCTTGTGTCCCTGAGAGCTGTTTGCTCCTGCTTGATGTGACCCTCGAAAGGGCGGGATGGTTGCACGGGAGTTACGCAGAGGTGCCGAACGATCACACAGGCACGTGACGACCGGACGGTTCGCCCGGCTCCAGGATTTGATCGAGGCGGCCCGTCGTTCGACCGCCACCCTGCACGCCGGCGCACCTGAGCAGGCACGACCGTGATGTTCGGCTTACCTGCCGTGCCGTTCGGTGGGGACCGCTCCCCAGGAGCAGCGACGGGCCGCCCCGGCGGCAACAGAACGCCCCGGCCGATGCCGCGGCCGGCCACGGGGGTGCCGGCAGCACGCCGGGCATACCGGCACCGTCACATGCCAGGCGAGCTCGAACCGGCTCCGGAAGACGCCGTAATCCCCCGGCGTCTCCACGCAGGCGGCATGGCGGGCGAGGAGATCGGACAGGTCGATCCCGAGTTGCTCCGCCAGCACGTCGGCACCGGTCCTGAAAGCCCGAGAGGGATCATCTACCTCTCGGCAGTGCGCGGTGGCGCCGCGTAGACCGACGACTACGTACTCCACGCGCCCACCCGAACCGAGCCCTCATTTCTCGTGGATCCGCCGGTGCCGGGCATCCTCGACCTGCCCACAGAGCCCGCAGCGTACGTCGTCCCGGGTTGCGTCCATGACAGGCATCGTGCGACTTCGCCGCACGCGCGCCGCATGCGCTTCCTCGGGGCGGACGGACGACGACTTCACGGATGGCGACCGAGAGTTCGCACGCATCATCGGATCACTTTGCGGAACCTTTACCCGTACCTGCCCGTTGGCAGGGTGAGCGCACGGGCTCGTGACCGAAAATTCAGACGAAGACCGAGGTGACCTCCATGGCAGTGTGGGACCGGCTCAAGGATCAGGCCAGGACTCTGCAGCAGTCTCAGGGCGGGCGCGGGCCGACCGCCGGCAGGAGCGGCGGGCAGGGTTCCGGAGGTGGTTCGCGCGCGCAGCTGGTCAGCGCGCTGAAATCACAGCTCACCTCCCTCAAGACGGAGCTGAAGAGCGGCGCCTACCGGGACGCGAGCATGGCGATGTGCGCGCTGGTCGCCGCCGCGGACGGGCATGTGGACCCTGCCGAGCGCCAGCACGTGGAGTCGATGATCCTCGGTAACGACGTCCTGCAGAACTTCCCGCCGGAGCAACTGCGCCAGCGGTTCAACAAGCACGTGGACCAGCTGAGCCTGAACTTCCAGCAGGGCAAGGCGGACGCACTGCAGGAGATCGTCAAGACGGCCAAGAAGCCGACGGAGGCGAGGGCCGTGCTCCAGACCGGCATCGTCGTCGCCGGCGCCGACGGCACCTTCTCCCAGGCCGAGCACATGATCCTCCGGGAGGCCTGCACGGCACTGGGGCTGTCCCCCGCGGAATTCCAGCTCTGATCCGAACGGAAGGCCGGCCGCCCCTGGTGGGGCGGCCGGCCCGGTCTCACGTGTGCGAGGAAGTTGCCCCAGGCGGCGCAGTCCTGCGGTCCGCGGGAAGGGCGCAGGCGGGCGTACCGCCCGGCATCCGTTGCCTGTTGTTCGCGATGAGCCGGTACACCCCGTGTGCGATCCATCGGAGGGGTGGCACGGTGAGCAGCGCTCCGGGGACGGCCCAGCCTCTTCCCGCGCTCAGCAACAGCTTGGCGACGGCCTGGGCACCACCGTGGGCCACTCCGGCCGGGGTGACCCACAACAGCTCGTACTCCGCCCGCTCGCTGGTGATACCGAGGGAGTCGAGGTCCGCGAACTGCCACGGCGTGATCTCGCAGCGCGGCCCGACATGGCGTTCGACGAACAGGACGGAGGAGGTGCAGAAGGCGCAGTCCCCGTCGTAAATGAGTACAGGTAGCGTCCGCATACCCTCATCATGCCGCACAGGGCACATCGCGCGATCACCCCCTCAGGGTGAGGACACCGGTCGCGGTGCCGGGGCCCGCAGATCTGTTCGGACGGGTGAAGGGGTGGTGAGGGTGAGCACCGTACAACCGCCTGCCGGGATCCGACTTCCTGAGGGGAACTGGTGGGACTGGGACGTGGTCGCCTGGGACCCCGGGCAGCTGCGGCTCGCCGCTGGCCATGACCTGTCCTACTCCCACGGCCTGGAGCTGGTGTTCGACGATCCGCTTTTCGTGAGCTGCCCGTCGAGCTTCTACGATCCGACGTTCCGTGCCCCGTCGACCGACGAACTGCGGAGGGTTTCCCGTCAGCTGGGTGAGGAACCACCTGTCGTGGTCGCTTTCGAGGCCGACGCCGGCGGGCAGGAGAACATCTCGTGTCTCATCGCCGCTGAGCGGCTCGAGATCGTCCGGGAAACGGTCTTGAGGTATTGGCGTGAGGACGCTGCACCTGGCCTGCGCTTCGCTCCCCGGGTGCGGCCACCGGGCCGGTGACGAACGCCCTCGGTCCGGACCTGCCGACTTGGTGACGGTCCATGCGCCTGTGCCGGGCTGACGGGTGCGGATGGTTGGGCGGTTGGGCGGTTGGGGACGCCAGGCGCTACAGAGCGGCCCCCGGGGGCATCAGGCGGTGGGCCCGGGGGCGGAGGCCCGCCTCGTGGTGTCCCGCCGGGTGAGGGCCTCGGCGACCTCTCTCGTGGCGGTGCGAAGCAGGTCGCCGTAGGGGCCTTCGGGAAGACTGGGTGCGTGCGCCTCGGCTGCGCGGATGTGCTCGGCGGCAGCGTCGAAGGACCCCAGCCGTCGGTAGTTGTCGGCGATGTTGAGGTGCAGCGAGGAGTAGAACCCGGCGATGTGCAGACCGGCGTGATGGTCCTGCACACGCTGGTCGGTCAGGGCGTCGGCCGCGTCGAGGGCGCGGACGTCCCAGGCCAGTGCCTGGGCGGGGTCCTCGTGGAGATCTGCCATGTGGTGCGCCAGGGTGCAGCGGTGGAGCGGATCCCCCGTGACACCGATGGAGGACCAGAGGTCCAGAAGGTCCGTGCGCGCGGACGTGACGTCCCCGGCACGGCCCGCGGTGAGGGCTCGGCCGATGGCTTCCATGGTCGGGTCGGGGCTGGTGCCGGCGGGAGTGGCGGTCATACGGAATGCTCCTTCTGGTCCGTGGTCAGGTGGAGTGATCGGGCTTGACAGGCATGGCGAGAGTGGTGAGATCGCCCCGGTCCGCGGAGCGGATCGTGACGGGCTGTGCGTCTCCCCTCAGGTCGAGCATCACGTCAGGGCCGATGGCGGTGCTCACGGCGGGATAGAGGGTGGTCAGCTCGAACCAGATCCGGAGGGCCTGCCCCCTTCCGGTGGCCGGGAGCCGATGTTCGACGTCGCCGTCGCATGTGGGCAGGAGGCTGAGCGAGCAGTCGGTGACGTGCAGACCGATCGGGTCACCGGGATGTTCCTCAAGGGCCCGCAGGAGCAGGTCCTTGGACACCGTCGCACGCGTGGTGACCTCGCCGAGCGCTGCGAGCATCTGCCGGTGGTCGGGGAACTCCTCCTCGATCAGCAACCGGCAGTACTGGTCCTCGAGGTGTGCCACGCGTAGCCGGATCCCGTGCGGCATCGCCTCCATCCGTACGGTGGCGCCCCGGCGGATCGCCGCCGCCGCGGTCCGAAGCTCGTCGCCGTCGACCGTTCCCGCCCATGTCCGCAGGGGTGGTTCGGCCGGCACCAGGGTGCGCGTCGAGAGTCGGTAGCGGTCCGTCGCGGTCAGACTGACCGCTTCCCGGGTCACCTCGACGTGCACACCCGCGAGCACTGGCATACCGCGCTCCCGTACGGTCGCGGTCAGGACCTGTTCCACCGCGTCGGCCAGCACCGGGCCCTTCAGCACCGCGATGGGCAGAGCGGGCACACCGGCGAGCGAGGCCTTGACCACGGCAGCTGCGCGTCGTGCCACGGCCGCCTCCCGGAGGACCCCTGCGACATGCTCGTCGACCAGCCTGGACGCCTCGTCGGATCCGGCAGCGAGAACCGCTTCGACGCCCGGGAGCGGCATGGCCATCTCACGCAGCCGGCGAAGCGCGGTCGCCGGTGCCACCTGGGCGGCGCTGTAGTAGCGGTACCCCGTGACCGGATCGATCGCGGCGGGTACGAGCAGCGCGGAGTCCGCGTAGAACCGCAGCGCGCTGGGGGTCAATCCGCTCCGTCGGGCGAAGACGCCGATCGGCATCAGTTCAGAATCTGGCACCCCGGCATCATCGAGCCTCAACCAACTCGAAGGTCAACTTCGGCCACCCGAAGTGCAACGCATCCGTACCCGGATCGGGGACGCGAGGAAGGGCTACGTGTGCTCCGTGCTCCGCGAACCGTGGTCCGCAGTCCGTGGTCCGCAGTCCGTGGTCAAGAAGCTTCACCAGGCGTAGACGGGGCGGATACGGGGGCGACTTCCTGAGACTTCCGGCGACACCACCGCCCGCACCCTGCCGCCGCCGCAGGGCCGTTCACGGTTGCCCTTGGGGCAAAACTTAGCTTAGGGTTACCTAACTTTTACTGAGGCATGGGCCGCCGACGGTCATCGCGCGCTGGAAGAACATCACCACGCACGCGTTCCCGACCGTTGATTCCGAGCGCCTCGGGCAGCCGACCGACAGTGGACAGAAGGGCGCGGTCCGACCCCCGCCCGATACCGCGTGCGCCTCGACGGAGGCGCGCGTCCAGGGAGATCACACACATGGCCACGCTCAATCGCCGTGTCCGCCGCGCAGCCGCGACTGCCGTGGCGCTCGCCTTCGGCAGCGCTCTCGCACTGACCGGGGCCGGGACCGCCACAGCCGGCACCAGCAGCGGCGTCGGCACTCCGGACGGCTCGCATGTCACGTCCCGGCCCCTCGCACAGGGCTTGTACCAGTCCGCGTACTCCGAGCGCAACGACGTACTCTGGGCCACCGCCTCCGTGGGGCAGCCCCCCGCCCCCGTCACGGGATCGCAGTTGCTGCGGATCGACCCCGACACCCTGGAGGTGGAAGCGGCCTACACGCCTCCCGCCCACGGCACGTTCGAAGCTGTCTACGGCATCGACGTGGACGACGAGCACAACACCGTCTGGGTCACCAACACCCGGAGCAACTCGGTCGCCGTCTACAGCCAGAGGACCGGCAGACACATCGCCACCCGCCCGGACGTGAACCACTCCCGCGAGGTCGTGGTGGACGAGAAGCGCGACATCGTGTGGGCCAGTTCGTTCGGTGACGGCGCCCTCGTGGCCTTCGACAGCCGTACCTTCAAGGAGATCAGGCGTGTCACCGTCGAGGGGAGCGGGCCGACGGGACTTGCGGTGAACGAACGGACCGGGACGGTCTACGCCGCCGACCACACCAACAGCCGGATCATCGAGGTCGCTCCTGGTTCCAGGACGCCGCGCCTCGTCCCCACGGGCGGCGGACCGCTCTCGCTCGCGCTCTCCGCCGACGGGCGCACCGCCTACACCGCCGACCAGACCTCGGGAACCCTCTCGGTCGTCGATCTGCGGAAGGGCAGCGTCGCTCGGTCCGTGGCGACGGGTGAGGGCGCGAAGTCCGTTGCTGTAGAGCCGTGTTCGGGCCGGGTGCTGGTCGTCAACCGGCTGGCCGGCAGCGTGTCGGTGGTCGATCCCCGTGCGGGAAGGGTCGTGGAGACCGTGGCCACCGGAGCACTGCCCAACCACGTCAAGGCGACCGGTGACGGCACCGCCTTCGTCCTCGACAAGTCCGGCTCCGGTCCTGCGGGAGAGGACGGGCTGACGCGGATACGCCTGAGCCCTGAGGCTCCTCTCCGTCACGAACCGGCCGGACGGCGTCCCGGCTGCTGATCCGAGCCGTTCGCCACCGGCACGGCGACCAGGGCCGCCGCAGGAAGGCGGAGAAGCGCGCAGGGGGCGGCCGCAAGTGCACCCGGGGGCCCGTACGTCCCGGCGACACGGCCCGGTAGGGCGGCCGGTCGAGGGGCGCCCGCCCTACCCTGGAGGGGTCAGGTCGCCGACAGCCGCGCGCACCCGACCGCCCGCGCCGTCCGGGGCGATCAGCGGGCGGCTGCGCGGCAGGCACCTTCGGACTCAGGAAGTCGCCGCCTCGTGCCCTCACCCCTCCCGCGCCGCGCGGCGTTCACCACGCTGGCCGGTCTCGCAGCTCTTCCCCTTACCGGGTGCGGCACGGCCGCACCGGCCGCCGCTCCGGCCCCCTCCGGGGCAGCGTCCGCCCGGCCTCAGGAGACGGATCCGCGTACGCTGAGCGCGTTCGCGGACCTGGAGCGGACGTTCGACGCGCGGCTCGGCGTGTACGCGGTGGACACCGGGAGCGGCGGGTCCGTCGTCCACCGCGCCGACGAACGGTTCGCCTACGCCTCGACCTGCAAGGCTTTGCTGGCAGGCGCCATGCTCGACGGATACACGCTCCGGCAGCTCGACCGGCGCGTCCGGTACGGCGCCGTTGATCTCGTCGCCAACTCCCCGGTCACCGAACAGCACGTGGACGCCGGCCTCACGCTGCGCGAACTGTGCGACGCTGCCGTCCGGCACAGCGACAACACCGCGGCCAATCTCCTCTTCCGCGAGCTCGGTGGCCCCCGAGGGCTGCAGGACGCGCTCGCCGTCCTCGGCGACCGCACCACCCGGTGCGACCGCTTCGAGCCCGATCTCAGCGAAGCCGCGCCCGGCGACCTCCGCGACACCAGCACGCCCCGCGCACTGGCGACCGGTCTGCGCGCCTACGCGCTCGGCGACGTCCTCGGCCGGGAAGAGCGGTCCCTGCTGACCGACTGGCTCGACCGGAACACCACCGGCGACGCTCTGATCCGCGCGGGCACCCCGGCCGGATGGGCGGTCGGCGACAAGACCGGCACCGGTGGCTACGGCACCCGCAACGACATCGCCGTCGTCAGGCCACCGGGCTCCGCGCCCGTCGTCATCGCCGTGTTGTCCCGTCGCGACAGCCAGGGAGCGAAGCCGCAGGACGCTCTCGTCGCACAGGCGGCCCGCGTCACGTTCGCCGCTCTCGTCCGGGACGGTCAGGGACGGTAGCGCAGCGGATGCTCCGCGGGCACCTCGGTCAGTACGATGCGGTGGCCGTCGGGGTCGGCGATCCACATCTCGATCAGCCCCCAGGGTTCCTGGAGGGGCGGGCGCAGGACACGCGCCCCTCGCCCTGCCACCTCCTCGTGCGCCGCCGCGCAGTCGTCCACCTGCATCCAGAGCTGCAGCGTCTCGGTCGGCCGGAGCTCCGAACGCCCCGAGACCTCGAGGAAGCCGCCGCCGAGGAAGTACACCGTCCCCCGCTCCGGTCCCGTGCCGAACTCCCGGTAGATCGGCAGTCCCAGCGTCCGGCCGTAGAAGTCCCTTGAGGCCTCCGGGTCACCGGGCCTCAGCAATACCCTGCTGCTCAGTACATGCACCATGGTCCGACCCTACGCGGACCGGCACGACGGAACGGGGCCCCTCGCCCGTCCGGGGCCCGTGCGGCTCAGGACGCTTCCACCGCGGCCTTGATCCGTCGACCGAAGTCCGGGGCGTCCTTCCGTGCAGCGGCGACGGCGAGCCCGACCAGGAGCTTGCCCACGCGGTGACCCTCCAGATCATTGAAGATCCGCACACGCGTTCGGCCGTCCGCCAGGGACTCGAGGTCGTAGCCGCCTTCCCGTGCCGTGACGAGGTTGGTGGACAGCTCGTTCCAGCGGATGCGCGTCGGGGCGACGAGTTCGCTGATCCGGAATTCACGCCGGGTGGTCATACCGGCGTCCTTCACCGTGCTTCGGAACACTGTGCCCACCACGGTCGGACCGGCCGGCGTCCTGGCGATGCCCTGGACACGCGGGCTGAACTTCCTGTCGTTCTCACCGTCCGCCAGGAAAGCGAACACCTCTGCGACAGGACGATCGATGTCGACCGTCGCCTCGAACCGGGGCATGAGGTCTCCTCTTCTACGACGGGCGCGGCGCACGGCGCGGCGCACCCGTGGTGACACTGCCTCTCAGGATCCGTGTTCCGCACCCGGTCGGCAGCCGGACGGGCCCATCAGCGAGGCAATCGGGTGCCTGCGACCGTTGCCCGGCCGAAGCCGGATGCCCGCCTTCCGTATCGGGACGGTCCACCCGGGACCCAGGCGTCCGCGTACGCCGGCAGTCGGACGACAGAGCCCCGCGCGCTCCTCTTCCGCTCGCCTCCATCGACCCACCCTGCACCGAACCGGATCGGAAATACGGTGACCTGGGGCAGAGGACATGCAAGTAGCGTGCAGAAGAGCCGATTTCAGACCTTCCGCAGGTACGGCGAGGCCACGGGCGGTTGGGCACGGACGGGAGCAGCGCTCCTGACGTGCTCCGGATGCCCTTTTCGGCGCCTGGGGGTCAATGAGCGATGGAGTCGATCAGCTCACGAGCGCCCTGACGCAGCAGGGTGACGGCCACGGAGGTTCCGAGCGTGGCGGGGTCGAGCGGACCTGCCCACTCGTGCGCGTTGAGCACGGTCTTGCCATCAGGGGTGAACACGCAGGCGCGCAGGGAGAGGTCTCCGTTGCGGTGGGCCGTGGCGTAGCCGGCGATCGGAGAGTTGCAGTGGCCCTGGAGCACATGGAGGAACATGCGTTCGGCCGTGGTCTCCCGGTACGTCCCCGGGTGATTGAGCACGCTCACGGCGTCGATGGTCGCGGTGTCGTCCTCACGGCACTGCAGGGCGAGGACGCCCGCGCCGATCGGCGGGCACATCGTCTCCGGGGCGAGGACCTCGCTGATCACGTCGGGGCGGCCGATGCGGTGGAGGCCCGCGACGGCCAGGAGGAGCGCGTCCGCCTCCCCGGCGGCGAGCTTCGCGAGCCGTCGGTTGGCGTTCCCGCGGAACGGGACGCAGTTCAGATGGGGGTGCGAGGCGGCGAGTTGCGCGACCCTGCGGACCGACGACGTGCCGACGCGCGCTCCGTCGGGCAGCTGGTCGAGCGTGAGCCCGTCCGGGTGGACCAGGGCGTCGCGGATGTCGTCGCGCTCGAGGAACGCGGCGAACGTCGTGCCGGCGGGCAGCGGCCGGTCGGCGGGGATGTCCTTGACGCAGTGGACGGCCAGGTCCGCCTCCCCGGCGAGCAGGGCGGCGTCGACCTCCTTCGTGAAGGCTCCCTTGCCTTCGACCTGCGAGAGGTCTCCCATCCACTTGTCGCCCGTGGTCCGGACGGGGACGACCTCGGTGACGGTGGCGGGGTGGTGGGCCGCCAGTTGGGCCCTGACACGCGCGACCTGGGCGAGGGCCATGGGTGAGTCGCGCGAGACGATACGGATCAGCTCAGGGGCGGACATGGCACCCACGATAGACCGCCGCACTCGGGCGGCGGACGTCCGACGCGGTTCCGGCCGCACGCTACCGACATCGCGGCTCAGGGTCCCGAGGGCGGACACCCGCGATATCCAGCCGCGTTGGACTCTCGCTCGGGGGCTCTCATCCGCAGGTTTCACGCTCTTCTCCTGACATGACAATCACTCCTCTACCAGCGTGAGTTGACGTACAGGCACTCGCATTCCGGCACGCCGGTGCGCTCCGGCCGCGCGCCGCCACATCCTGCCGTCGCCCCCTGTGGCCGAATGTCGCGCCCGCGATCCGGCCTCACTCCCCCGAGGGCTGTCAGCCACCCGTTGAGATCCATAGCATGACCCCTCAGGGACTTTGATTTCACTCTCTCCGAACCGCGAGGACTGGATGAGCAACGGGGACACCTCCATTCCGAAGAACATCGATGTGAACGTGCCGAGCGTCGCGCGGATGTACGACTACTACCTGGGCGGCAAGGACAACTACCCGGCCGACAGGGTCGCGTGCGAGCAACTCCTGGAGGTCGTGCCGAGCACCAAGGTCCTGGCGGTCAACAACAGGCGGTTCCTCCGGCGCGTCGTGCACCACCTCGCGGCCGAGTACGGGATCCGCCAGTTCATCGACCACGGATCCGGCCTGCCGACCCAGGACAACGTCCACCAGGTCGCGCAGTCGGTGGATCCCGGCGCCAGGGTCGTCTACATAGACAACGACCCCATCGTCCTGGCCCACGGCAAGGCCATACTCGAGGAGAACGACAGGACCGCCGTCATCCAGGCGGACATGCGGGACACCGACGGGATCCTCGGTCACCCGGAGGTGACCCGGCTCATCGACTTCGACGAGCCGGTGGCCGCCCTGTTCGTGTCCGTGCTGCACTGCATCCCGGACGAGGACGACCCGGCGGGACTGGTGCGCAGGGTCGCGGCCCGCCTGGCACCGGGCAGCTTCCTGGTGGTGTGCCAGCTGGTGAGCGAGGACGCGGCCACCCGCGACTTCGTCACGGACTTCATGGCGAAGAGCACCGGGAACCAGTGGGGGCGGGTCCGCCGGCAGGAGGACGTGCACGGCTTCCTGGACGGCCTCGACGTGCTCGAGCCCGGCCTGGTGGAGGTGTCGACCTGGCGGCCCGACTCCGATCTGGCGCCGAAGCAGGCGACTCAGGAGTGGATCGAGTACGGCGGCGTCGGCCGAAAGTGGTGAGGGGGCACCGTACGGCGTGACGTACGCCGAGGGGGCCGGCGCTCAGCGGTAACGCTTGAGCGCCTCCCTCAGCATGCCCCTGCTGTCGGCCGGACTCGGCGACTGCGCGCTGAGCGAGTCCAGGATCCAGCGGTACTCGTCCGTGCTCTCCTGCTTGTTCACGGACGTGGCGTTGGTCAGGTGCTCGATGTACGCCACGTCGGGAAGCCCTTCCATGGCGAACCGCAGATAGGTGATGGCGTTGCCCGGAGACGTGTGGGCGGTCACCTCGAAAGGGGCCACCTGCACGATCACGTGCGGCAGCTCGGTCATCTCCAGCAGGTGGGCGAGCTGATCCCCCATTACCCGGGCGCCGCCCGTCGGACGCATCAGCACCGCCTCGTCCAGCAGTACCCAGAGCTTGGGCGCGTCCGGACGCTTTAGCAACTCCTGCCGCCTGATGCGCAGTTCGACGCGACGCCGGGTGATCTCCTCCGATTCGAGGGAGTGTCCGGAACGCACCACCGCATGGGCGTAGTCAGCCGTCTGCAGGAGGCCGGGAACGTAATGCCCCTCGTAGGTCCGGATGGAGGCAGCGGCCTCCTCCAGTCCGACCAGGGGCTCGAACCAGTCCGGAAGGACATCGGCGTAGTTGCGCCACCATCCGCGCCGCCCGGACCTGCGCACGAGATCGATGAACTCGGCCGTCCTGGCGTCGTCGGTCACCCCGTAGAGGGCGAGCAGGTCAGTGGCGTCGCGCTCCTTGCACGGCGAGTGCCCGGTCTCCATCCTGCTGATCTTGGCCGTCGAGCACCGGATACGGTCCGCTGCGACGTCCGGGGTGATACCCGCCTCCCCGCGCATGCGCCGCAGCTGGGCCCCCAGAACCAGGCGCAGCGCCGTGGGACTGGCCTCTGCGGCCGGGGCGAGCGTCGGCTTCACTGACTGCCGAAGCGGTTCGATGCCGGGCATGCGGACTCCTGAGGACGGGCGTCGTGACGCCAGTGTGCCATCAGGAGCCCCATGGGTGCCCGGCACATGCGGGAGTGCCGCGCCTTTTCGGCCTGTCCTCAGGCGAGTTCAGCCGGTCATGGTGTCGAAATCGCCGTCCCTGACACCCGCGAGGAAGGCGCGCACTTCATCCCTGGTGTACACGAGGGCGGGCCCTTCGGGGTGCCTGGAGTTGCGTACGGCCACGCTCCCGCCGGGCAGCATCGCCATCTCCACGCAGTTTCCACTGGGGTTGCTGTGCTGGCTCTTCTTCCACTCCACGCCCGTCAGGGAGTTGGCCGGTACACCGTTGTCGAACTGCTGCATGCGTCCCGTTCCTTGTCGTCGCGCCGGCACATCCTGGTGTGCCACCCAGGTCCGCACCAGGAGAACAGATGTCCCCTGCTCACACCACCGGCTGCAATTCCGGATGCAATTGCAGCCGATGAGCGGACGGCGGTGATACTAGTGGCCATCCAGGATCCACGGCACCACGAACCGGCCTTCAGCGAAGGGTGATCAGCACTCATGCACGCGGAGAGACCACCACGTGACGAAGCGGCAGCCCTGCTCCCCGGACCGGCGGGAACAGGCGCGGATCCGCACGAGGATCTGGCGCGCGAGCTCGGCATCGGAACACCGGGATTCACCACGCGTGGACTGGGCGCGGATGCCGAGAGCCTCCGGCAGGCACGGTCGTTCGTCCGCGACGCTCTCGACCGGTGGGGCCTGCACTCCTGCGCGGACGATGTCGCCCTGGTCGCGGGCGAACTGGTGAGCAACGCGGTCTGCCACGGCCTGCGGCCCGCCGGCCGGCACGCGGTGCGGTGCGCGGCCCGCCTCGGCCTGGCGCACCAGGACGGCACACTGGTGTGCGCGGTGAACGACCCCAGCCCGTACGTGCCCGTACTGCGCCGGCCCGACGAGTGTCTCGAGCGGGGGCGTGGCCTGCGCATCATCGACGCGCTGAGCAGCTCCTGGGGGTGGTCCCGGACCACGGGGAGGGGGAAGACCGTCTGGGCCAGGATTCCCGTCCGGCCGGCCTCCGTGTGCTAAAGCCCGGCCAGCGCGGTCCAGGCCTCCGCCAGGAGCGCGTGACCCAGCGGGGTGGGGTGGACTCCGTCGCCCGCGATGTGCTCGGCTCCGCCGGCGGCGCGCGCCGCCTGGTTGAGCAGGCCGTCCGCCGCCAGGAGGGCGGTGTCGAACTCCTCGGACAGCCGCCGAACCGTCTGGATCCTGGGGTCGAGGTCCTCACGCCAGGCCCATTGCTCGGCCCGCACCGGCACGAGGAAGGGCTCGATGAGGATCAGCTGGGCGTCCAGCTCGTCCCTGACCTGCGTGAGGATGGCACGGTAGCCGTCCTCGTAGGCGCGGGCCGAGGTGACGACGCCGGAGTCGTAGCGGCGCCAGGTGTCGTTCACACCGATCAGGATCGACACCACGTCCGGTTCGAGATCGATGGCGTCCTCACGCCAGCGGGCCCGCAGGTCCGAGATCCCGTCTCCGCTGATCCCCCGGTTGACGAACGTGATGCCGCTGTCCGGCCGCCCGGACCGTAGGCGGTCGGCCGCCAGCCGGGCGTACCCGTTCCCCAGGGGGCTGTCCGGTTCCACCAGCCGGCCCACATCGGTGATGCTGTCGCCCTGGAACAGGACGGTTGCTGAGTGGTGCAGGCTGATGGTCACGCGGTGCTCCGTACGGTGAGGATCCATGGGACGCCGGAGATGATCCTGCCCACACTGACGCCCGGCATGATCCGACCGGGCCCGTGGGCTTCCGGCGCCGCCTCCGGGCCCGCCTAACGGGCGGCAGCCGGGGCGCGCACCGCGCTGAAGTCCATCACGCTCTCCACCTCCAGCAGGGTCGCCTCGGCCACCCGTCGCACCTCGGCCGGAACGTCGCCCTGCTCCTCCACCAGACCGGCGTAGATCGGCGCGTCGGATGCCTCTGCGAAACTCACGTGAACTGCCTAACGATCGGTTATGCCCGCCAATCAGCGGAAACGGGAGCCGAGTGTACGCGTTCACCTCGGGCCGCCCGTGGGCGGACCCGCGGATACGCCCGTGGGCGGCGGAATGCCGGTGCCGACCCGACGCCCCGCGTGATCGGTTCCCCGCCCGCGGCCGGGCGGGGAACCCGGTCCGCTATTCGATGACGAGCTCGACGTCGATGTTGCCGCGCGTGGCCTTGGAGTAGGGGCAGTAGGCGTGTGTCGCCTCGACGAGGCGACGACCCGCCTCCCCTTCGAGCGCCTCGGGCAGCTCGACGCGCATGACGACCGCGAGGCCGAAGCCCGTGTCGTCCTTGCCGATCGAGACCTCGGCCGTCACGGAGACGTCCTTGGTGTCGACCTTCATCTCGCGGGCGACCGAGCTCATCGCGCTGGCGAAGCACGCGGCGTAACCGGCGGCGAAGAGCTGTTCCGGATTGGTGCCCTCCCCGTTGCCCCCGAGGGCCGGCGGCAGCGCGAGCGCGAGGTCGATCTGTCCGTCCGAGCTCACTGCCCGGCCTTCACGGCCGTTCGCGGTGGCGGCGGCGGTGTACAGCGCGTCCATGGGGTGACCTTCTCTCGTCGACCGTGACCGCGGACCGGCCACACCAAAGAGAATTACACACAATCAAATTGTGCACAACTGAATCATGGGCGGCACGCTACCCTGGATCCATGACGTCACCACCGACCCCGGCCCCGGCCCCCGACCTCGCCGGCCTGCCTGACACCGAGCTGCTCAAGCTGGACCACCAGGTCTGCTTCTCCCTGCAGGCGGCGTCCCGCGCCTTCGGCGGCGTCTACCGTGAAGCGCTCCGGGACCTCGGCCTCACCTACCCGCAGTACCTGGCGATGATGGTCCTGTGGGAGCACGGCCCGCTGCCCGTCAAGACGATCGGCGAGCGATTGCACCTGGATTCGGGAACCCTGTCCCCGCTGCTCAAGCGCCTGGAGTCGGCCGGACTCGTCAGGCGCGAGCGCAGTCCGGAGGACGAGCGGTCGGTCACCGTCCACCTCACCGGCGCCGGGACCGCGCTGCGCGAGCGCGCCCTGCCCGTACCCCGCTCGATCCTGCGGGCCACGGGCATGTCGGTCCAGGAGGTGCTCGCCCTCCAGGAGACCCTGGGGCGGCTCACCTGGTCCCTCGGGCGCGCCGGCTGATCTCCCTCGGCCCGGTGGCCGGGAAGGAGTCCGGCTCGGACGGCACAGCACTCGCCGGAGTCCGGACGCCGAAATATGATGCAGGAACTATCGCAACGCGGAGCGGCCCATGAACCGGCGTCGAACTCCCCGGTCGGCGAGCGCCGAGGACCTGCTCAGCACCTTGCAGCACCTGACTGCCCGAGCACGGCAGGAGGTGGAGCTGCACCAGGCTCGCGTGGAACTGGCCCAGGCCCTGCAGCGCAAGATGTTGCCGGCGACGCTGCCCGCCTTTCCGGGCCTGCAGACCGCCGCACGGTACGCTCCCGCACGCGACGGGCTGGACATCGGCGGCGACTGGTACGACGGCTTCGTGCTCCCGGACGGATCACTCGGCCTGGCCATCGGCGATGTCCAGGGGCATGACGTGGAGGCCGCCGCCTTCATGGGGCAGATCCGGATCGCCATGCGCGCGATCGCCAGCTCGGCCGCCGACCCGGGCGAGGTGATGGGCCGCACGAACGATCTGATCCTGTCGATGGATTCCACCCTCTTCGCCACGTGCTCCTTCCTCCGGCTGGATCCGCGGACTCGGCAACTGTGGAGCGCACGCGCGGGTCACGTCGCCTCCGTGTGGGCGACCGCCGACGGACGCTCGGGCATCACCGCCGACGCCGGGGGCCTTCCGCTCGGCATCGAGCTCCGTCAGCACTACCCCGTCACCCGCCGTGATCTGGACGTCGACGGCGCGTTCGTCATGCTCACCGACGGAGTCATCGAAGGGCCGTCGCTGTGCATCGACGACGGACTGGACCGGATACGGCGCCTGGTGAGCGCCTACGCCGGCGCCGATGCCGAGGAACTCGCCGACCGGGTGCTCCACGCCGCGGTCCTCACCGGCCACGAGGACGACGCGGCCGTGCTCGTCCTGCGCCACGACGGCACCGCCTCCGGCCCCGGGTGAGGACGAACCCCGCCGCGCGTGTCACCCACGGCGGGGCCGCCATGCGCGGTGTCTTATGAGATGCGTGATCCGCAGCGAGCAAACCAGACGCCGAACCATGATCGTTCTGCAGATGCTGGGCATCGCCGCCGCCTACTACGTGTCAGGACTGATCGGTCTCCGCAGACAGGTCGAGGTGGAGGGAACGATCGTCACCCCGCTCTGGCCGCCGTCCGGGATCGCCCTCGCGTCACTGTTCTACCTGGGTCTCCGCATCTGGCCCGGTATCGCACTCGGCTCCCTGTGCACCGTCATCTGGATGAGCGACGGTTTCTCCCTCTGGGGCCTCGCCGTCGCGACGGGCAGTGTCGTGGCACCGGTCTGTTCCTACCTGGCCCTGCGAGCGGTGGGATTCCGCATCGAGCTGGACCGCCTTCGGGACGGGGTCGCCCTGGTGTTCCTGGGCGCCCTGGCCGGCATGGTCATCAGCGCCACCACGGGCACCGGCGTCCAGTTCCTGAGCGGGGCGCTCCCCGCGGGAGACTTCTGGCAGGTGTGGTCCGCCTGGTGGGCGGGGGACGCGATGGGCGTACTGATGGTCACTCCGCTGCTGTTCGTCCTGCGGAGGGCCCGCCTGCCACGGCTCGACGACCGGTGGGCGGAGGCTCTGGCCCTCGCGGTCGTCACCGTGGTGGTGGCGATCCTGGCGACCAGGAGCCCGCTGTCGATGATCTATCTCATCTTCCCGGTCCTGGTCTGGGCGGCTCTCCGCTTCCAGCTGGCCGGCAGCGCGCCGTGCGCTCTTTTCATGTCCGTCATGGCGATCATCGCCGGCACCGACGAGGTGGGCCCGTTCGACGGCCACTCGGTGCTCGAGGTGACGCTCAACCTCTGCATCCTCAACGGCTGTGTGGCGCTCACCGCGCTCCTGCTCGCGGCGATCGTGACCGAGCACAACAACATCCGCCACGAGACGGAGGTGGCCTGCGAGGAGCTGGCCGCCCTGGTGGAGGAGCTCGCCCCGCGGCCGTCGGCGGGGGGCTCCTCCGACGGACCACTGGGCTGACCCCCTCCGACCGGACCGCACCCGGGCGAGCGGTCCGCCCTCAGTCCGTACGGGGGAAGTGCCGCGCCAGGAAGTCGTTCCGGAAGGTGCCTGCGGGGTCGAGCCGGGCGGCCAGCCGCTCGAAGTCGGCATGGTGGCCGTACAGCTCCCGCAGGGTGCCCGGCGGAGTGGTGAAGACCTTGCCCCAGTGCGGCCTGGCTCCGAACGGGGCAAGAGCCTCCTCGATCGCACCGAGGACGGGCGTGACAGCTGCGGTGTCGGGCACCCAGGTGAAGTGGAACGCCACGGAATCCCTGCCCTGGGCCGGGCTGAGCCACAGGTCGTCGCCGGCCACGGTGCGGATCTCACCGATCTGGAGCAGGGGCGCGATCCGCTGCCGGATCCGGTCCAGCGCCCGGTAGGCCGCGACGGCGTCGCGCCGGGCGACGAAGTACTCCGACTGCAGTTCCTCCCCGTTGCTCGGGGTGAACTCGAGGCGGAAGTGGGGCAGCCTGGCGTGCCAGGGGCCCGGGAGGCCCTGCTGCTGCGTGCAGTGCTCGGCCGCCACACCGGGCACGGGGTGCCTCGGCCCTTCCGCGAGCGTGGCGCCGTGCCACCGGTGCGGGGCGGTGCCGGGTCCGTCGGCCCCCACCCGCTGCTTGAGCCATACCTGGTCGACCGGGCCGCCGTGCCAGCCGGTGAAGAGACTCACGCTGTAGGCCTCGGACATGATCTCGTCGAAGCGGTCGAGCAGCGGCTCCTGCGGAAGCCCCTCGTACACCCATTGCTGGATCTCGAACGCCGGCACGAGGTCCAGGGTCAGCCGGGTGACCACCCCCAGCGCGCCCAGGGAGACCACCGCACCGGCGAAGTCGGTGTCACCGCGCTCCAGCCGCTCCAGCCGGCCGTCCGCGGTGACGAGCTCCAGCGCCCTGACGGCACCGGCCAGCGAGCGGTTTCCCACACCGGATCCGTGCGTGCCGGTGGCGCAGGCACCCGCGACGGAGATGTGAGGGAGTGAGCCCAGGTTGTGCAGAGCGAACCCGCTGCGGTGCAGCGTGCCGGTCAGCTCCCCGAAACGCAGCCCGGCGCTCACCGTCGCCGTGCCGGCCTCCCGGTCGATCTCGACGGAGCGGGGCAGGCCGGCGACGGATATGAGGTCGCCCTGGGTGTCGGCGACGGTGTTGAAGGAGTGGCCGGTGCCCAGTGCCCTCACGGCCGTGCTCGCGGACACGATGTCCTGGAGCTCGGCGACCGAGGTGGGGGCGTGGAACTGCTTCGCGCCGAAGGTGATGTTGCCCGCCCAGTTCGTCCGGCGGGCGGACGGGGCGTGCGGGGAATGATCGATCATGCCTCCGGAGCTTACGCCCCGGCCGACCGCAGGATCAGGGCTTGCGTCCCACACCGCCCACGGCCGGGCTCGACGGTCCGCCCCGTCCGCTCCCGCCGGGTCCGGGACGCCAGTCCGATGTTCTGACGACTCCGGGTTCGACCAGTTCCAGCCCGTCGAAGAAAGCGGCGATCCGGGCCGGGCCGCGCAGGTGGTACGCGCTCGGCGCATGCGCGTTGTACGCCTCGATCGCGCGGTTCAGCGTGTCGCTGGTGTCCGTCCCGTCGGTGAGGGCGAGGTGGCTTCCGGACGGGAGCGCCGTCATCAGCTGCCCGACCAGTGTCCACGGGTCCTCGTCGTCGGGCAGCTGTCCCATGATCCCGAGGAGCATCAGACCGACGGGTCGCCGGAGATCGAGGGTCCGGGCGGCCTCCTCGATGACGCGGCCGGTGTCACGCACATCCGCGTCGACGTACGCGCACGCGCCCTCCGGGGTGCTGGTCAGCAGGGCGCGGGCGTGCGTCAGCACCAAGGGGTCGTTGTCGACGTAGACGATCCGGGAATCCGGTGCCGTCCGCTGCGCTACCTCGTGCGTGTTGTCGGCCGTGGGCAGTCCGGTACCGATGTCGAGGAACTGCGTGATCCCCGCCTCGCCCGTCAGGAAACCGACGGCGCGGGCGAGGAAGGCTCGCTGGTCACGCGCGATGTTCGCGATGTCCGGGAAGACATGGACGATCATCTCGCCCGCCTCGGCGTCGGCGGGGTAGTTGTCCTTGCCTCCGAGCAGGTAGTTCCAGACCCGGGCGGAGTGCGGCACGTCCGTCCGCAGCCGGTCGGCCGGTGGCTGTCGGTGATCGCTCATGTCGGAAGCCTCACACCCCCGAAGCCTCACACCCCGTTCGGACGGAGCGGTGCGTGCCCGGGGGTCAGTACGGCAGAGGGCGCCCGGACGGCGTTCGCAGGTCGAGCGGGGGCGGCCCCGTGGGGGGCTGCGGACGGCGGACGATCTGGATGCGGCCCACGGCCACCACCTCCTCCTGGTAACCCGGTATCTGCCCACCCAGGAGCCCTTCACACGTCCGGGCACCGACCGGCCCGCCGGGGCCCGCTCGGGGATGCGGACCCGGCGATGTGCGGTGACCCTGGACGGGTGGGGGAACCCGAGGGCGAGGAGGATCCGTCATGTCCGCGCTGGACAAGATCAAGAAGATGCTGAAGGGCCACGAGGACCAGGCCGGGAAGGGCGTCGACAAGGCCGGCGACATGGTCGACGGCCGGACGCAGGGCAAGTACGCCAAGCATGTCGACACCGGTCAGGACAAGCTCAAGCAGCAGCTCGGCTCGGACCGGGACCCGGACAACCCGCCCCGTTCCTGATCACCCGACGCGCCGGCCCGTCCGGTCCCACGGGTGCCCGGACCCGGTGGCGGAATGCCCGCCACCGGGTCCGGCACGTTCGCCCGGGGCTCCCGGATCCGGGAGCGGAGATCGAGCACACGGCCGGATTCCTGTTATCGTCCCCGCCGCACAGCGTCTCCCGAGTGTGGGAAGTGACGGAACAGGACCCCGGAAGAGTGAGCAGAGCATGGGCGAGGCACGCGAGACGGCGTTGATCAAGGCCGCGCAGAAGGGTGACACCGAGGCGCAGGACCACCTCGTCGCGTCCTACCTGCCGTTGGTCTACAACATCGTCGGCAGGGCTCTCAACGGCCATGCCGACGTCGACGACGTGGTCCAGGACAGCGTGCTGCGCATGCTCCGCGGCCTGCCCACGCTGCGCACCCCGAAGAGCTTCAGGTCCTGGTTCGTGGCCATCACCATGAACGAGATACGCGGGCACTGGCGTGAGCGCAGGACCGGGGAGATGTCCGCGGACCGGATGGACGACGCGTACGACGTCGTCGACCCCGCCGCCGATTTCGTCGAGCTGACGATCGTCCGGCTGGGTCTGACCGGCCAGCGCAGGGAAGCCGCCGAGGCCACCCGCTGGCTGGACGACGAGGACCGCGAACTGGTGTCGCTGTGGTGGCTGGAGACGGCGGGCGAACTCTCCCGCGCCGAGGTCGCGAGCGCCCTGGACCTGTCACCCCAGCACACCGCGGTGCGCGTCCAGCGGATGAAGGAACGGCTGGAGGCGGCCCGGGTGGTGGTACGCGCCCTGGCGGCGGACCCGCGCTGCGTCCTGCTCGAGGACCTGACCGCCCGATGGGACGGGATGCCGTCCGCCCTCTGGCGCAAGCGGCTGGCCCGCCACGCGCGTGAGTGCACGGTGTGCGCGGGCCACCGCTCGGGCCTGGTTCCCGCGGAGGGCCTTCTGGTGGGGCTCGCCCTGGTGCCGGTGGCGGCATCCGTGGCCGGCCCGGCGGCGGACATCCTGCCGACGGCGTTCCTGCCCGCGGCCGGCGGCGTCGTGTCCGGTGCGGGCCGTGCCGAGCGGCGCCGCGAGGGCGCGCGGCGGCGGCGCCGCACCACGGTCGTCGCCGGGCTGGCCGCGGTCGCGGTGCTGGGAGGCGGCGGGGCCGCCGTACACCTCTACACGGACGACACGGGCGAGGATCCCGCGACCGCCGTCAAGCCTCTGACCGGGCCGTCGGCCCCTGTGGACACGTCGTCGTCCCCGTCGGCGTCCCCCTCCTCCGCCTCGCCGTCGTCTTCGTCCGCCTCGCCGAAACCTTCCGCGAGCGCCTCTCCGTCCGCCTCCAGAAGCCGCACGGCGTCCCCCACCCCCAAGCCGACGCCGAAGCCTCGCACACCGTCCTCGAAGCCGGCTGCCGCGCCGAAGCCCTCGTCGGCCCCGTCGGCGGCCGACGAGGTCATCGCGCTGGTCAACTCCGAGCGGGCCAAGGAAGGGTGCGGCCCGGTGAGCGGCAACAGCCTGCTGACGACAGCTGCTTCACGCCACTCCGCGGACATGGTGGCGCGGGACTACTTCTCCCACACCTCACCCGACGGCACGGACCCCGGCGCACGCATCACCGCCGTCGGGTACCGGTGGAGCACGTACGGCGAGAACATAGCGAAGGGCCAGCAGACCGCCGAGTCGGTGATGGACGCCTGGATGAACAGCGAGGGACACCGGGCGAACATCCTCAACTGCGCCTTCCAGGAGATCGGCGTCGGCAGGGAGGACTCGTCCGGGGGGCCCGTGTGGACCCAGAACTTCGGCACCGCCCTCTGACCCCCGGGGTCCGGAACACCGTCATACGGCGGAAACGATCAGGTAGCACCCCCTCCATGCAAAGGATCTAGGCTGGGCCCGAGCCCAGGCCGAAGGCGTCCGCCGGCGACAACGACGTCTTCCCCCGCGGACAGGAGCATGGTGACCACGCCTTCTCTTCTCGTCGATCGGCTTCCCCCGTGGCTCGCCCACGTGCTCCGCGCCCAGCGCGGACCGGTCCCGTGGAACGCCGTCCTGCGCGGGGCGCTGGCCGCCGCGCCGCTCCTCGTGACCGTGCTCGCCGAACGGCCGACCGCAGGGGTTCCCGCGGCACTCGGCGCGATGCTTGCCGGCATCAACGACCGGCCCGGCAGCCGCCGCGCCTCGGTCACGAGGCTGGGGGTTCCCGCCCTGGCGGGCTCGGCGGGTCTGCTGCTGGGCACGGTGATCGCGGCTGCTGCGGGCGGTGGCCGGTCCCTGGTCGTCCTACCGGCCGTGGTCGGAGCGCTGGGTCTGCTGGCGGGTGCGCTCAGCTCCACGGGGCCCGTCGCGTCGGCGTGCGGCACCCAGGTGCTGGTAGCGGTCGTGATCGGGGCCGGCATGCCGCTGCCGGAGTCCGGCCCGGTGCGTGCGCTGCTGTTCCTGGCCGGTGCGGGATGGCTCCTCCTTCTCCGGCTGCTCCTGCCGTCTCCGGGTGGCCTCGGCAACGGGCCGTACAGGCTCGACGGGGAGAGGGAGGCCGTCGCCGCGGTCTACGAAGCCGTGGCGGGGCTCCTGCTCGCTGCGGGCGGCCCCCGGGCCCGGGCAGGGCGGGCCGCGCTGAGTGCGGCGCTCGACCACGCCCAGGACGCTCTTGCGGGCCCACGGCTGCGGCGCCGTGCGAGCTCCTCGGCGGAGCGGCGGCTGCACGCCCAGTACGCTGCGGCATTTCCCCTGGCGGAGGCCGCGACCGCGCTGGCCTGGGCCGGTGTCTCGCTGCCCGCCAGGATCGCGGAGGGACCTCGCGGGCTGGCAGCCGCCGTACGGTCCGGCGGTTCCTGCGGACCACTGCCGGCGCCGGCCCGGACGGACGCCGGACTGCGGGCTCTGGACGACGCCCTGCTGCGTGCCGCCGCGGTGTTCGACCGTCCCGCCGGAGTGGCCCCGGGCAGGCACACAGGGCAGTCGGGCGCGTCCGCCCTGCGCCGGGCCTGGAGCGCGGCGGGGCTCGAATACGGCCTCCGGGTCGCGGTGTGCTGCGCGACGAGTACGGTCCTGGCGCAGTGGCTGCATCACGAGCACTGGTACTGGCTGCCCGCCACCACCGTCTTCCTGGTCAAGCCCGATCTCGGTCCGCTCGTCTCGCGGGTGGTGTGCCGGGCTGTGGGGACCGTGGCGGGCGCCGCGGTCTTCGGTGTCCTGGGCGTCCTGGTGTCCGGCCCGGCTCCCCTGGTCGCGACGGTGGCGCTCTGCGGCGCGCTCCTTCCGGTGGCGACCCGTCACTTCGCGGTGCAGACGGCGGTGGTCACCGTACTCGTCCTGTCCCTCGTCCTGCTCGGCGGTGAGCCGCCCGCCTCCTGGGGCCGGGTCGTGGAATCCCTCCTCGCCTGCGGGACGGTGCTGTTGGTCGGGCACCTGCCGATGCCGGGCCGGCGGGGCCACGGTGTGAGGGCGGCTCTGGACACGGCGGTGGGGGCGGCACACCGCTACCTGGGGCACGTCCTGGACGCCCCGGAGGACCACGCCCTGAGAGGAGCGCTCCGCCGCGACGCCTACAGGTCGCTGGCCAGAGCCCGTACGGCCATCGATCTGTCGGCGGCCGAACTCCCTCCGGTGTCCAGGCATTCCGCTGGCTCCGAGGGGGTCGCGGGCGCGCTGGAACAACTCATCGACACGACGACGGCGTGTGCGGTCCAGATGGACCAGCGTGCCGCCGAACTGTCCCCGGCGCACGCCGAACTCCTCGCCGCGCACCTGTCCGAACTCGACCGGGCACGGGCGGTTCCCGCCGGCTGACAGCGTCCCGGATCCGGCAGATCACGGACTCAGCACTCGCCGGACAGGCCCTGGCTAGGATGCGGTGCATGATCGCTGAACTGCAGTGTGTGGTGCTGGACTGCGCCGACCCGGCCGGTCTGGCCCGGTTCTATGCGGCCGTGCTGGGCGGCGAGACCGACCGGCCCGACGGACGCTGGGCACTCGGTGACGACTGGGCGACGGTGCACACTCCGGCCGGGCCGGTGCTCTGCTTCCAGCGTGTCGCGGAGTACCTCCCTCCGCTGTGGCCGGATCCCGCTCGCCCGCAGCAGTTCCACCTGGACTTCGCCGTCCCTGATCTCGACGGTGCCCACGAGCAGGTGGTCGCGCTCGGAGCGACCGTGCTGGACGAGGGCTCCGGCACCCGGAGCTGGCGTGTGTTCGCGGATCCCGCCGGACATCCGTTCTGCCTGGTACGCCACTGACCCCGGGCACGCGGAGGACGCTCCAGGTGCCCGGGGCCGGGGTCAGCGGCTGATCAGGGCCAGGGCGGCGCAGGCCCCGCCCACCGTGCCGACGGTCAGGACGGACACAGCGACACAGCGGGCCCTCAGCCGGTCGTACCGTGCGGTGTACTCACCCCGTAGTTCCACGGCCCGGCCCGCGATCCTGGTGAGCGTCTCCCGGCAGATCTCCACCCTGTCCGCGACGTAGACGCGCTCGACGTCGTCCCGTTGGGCTGTGGTGAGCCAGGGCAGGGCCTCGGTGAAGCGGCGGGCCTGTCGGCGGGCCTGCTCGACCTCGGCGTTCCAGAGCAGGTAGCCCTCGACCTGGGCCAGGCCCCGGGTGCTCTCCTTGTCCGGATCCACACGGTCCTCCTCTCCTCGAGCCGTCGTCCCGGGCCTATTCCTGCTTGTCCCCGGGCGCCACCGTGACGGATTCGTGAGGACGGTTCGTCGCGTCCTCGAGCGCGCGGATCGAGGGGTAGTGCAGGTCGAACGCCGGGGATTCGGAGCGGATCCGCGGAAGCGTCAGGAAGTTGTGACGCGGGGGCGGGCAGGACGTCGCCCATTCGAGCGAACGGCCGTAGCCCCACGGGTCGTCGACCTCGATCTTCTTGCCGTACTTGGCCGTCTTCCACACGTTGTACAGGAACGGGAGCATGGACAGGCCGAGCACGAAGGAGGCGATCGTCGAGATCGTGTTCAGGGCGGTGAAGCCGTCTGCCGCGAGGTAGTCCGCGTAACGACGCGGCATGCCCTCGGCACCCAGCCAGTGCTGCACCAGGAACGTGCCGTGGAAGCCGATGAACAGCGTCCAGAACGTCATCTTCCCGAGCCGCTCGTCCAGCATCTTGCCGGTGAACTTCGGCCACCAGAAATGGAATCCGGCGAACATCGCGAAGACCACGGTGCCGAAGACGACGTAGTGGAAGTGCGCGACGACGAAGTACGAGTCGGAGACGTGGAAGTCCAGCGGCGGCGAGGCCAGAAGGACTCCGGTGAGCCCTCCGAAGAGGAAGGTGACGAGGAATCCGATGGACCAGAGCATCGGTGTCTCGAAGGACAAGGAGCCCTTCCACATCGTGCCGATCCAGTTGAAGAACTTCACACCGGTGGGCACCGCGATGAGGAACGTCATGAAGGAGAAGAACGGCAGCAGCACACCGCCGGTGACGTACATGTGGTGCGCCCACACCGTCACCGAGAGGCCGGCGATGGCGATCGTCGCGCTGATGAGACCGACATAGCCGAAGATCGGCTTCCTGCTGAACACGGGGAAGACCTCGGTGACGATCCCGAAGAACGGCAGAGCGATGATGTACACCTCTGGATGGCCGAAGAACCAGAAGAGGTGTTGCCAGAGCAATGCGCCACCATTGGCCGCGTCGAAGACGTGGGCGCCGAATTTCCGGTCGGCCTCGAGCGCGAAGAGCGCGGCGGCCAGGACCGGGAAGGCCAGCAGGACCAGGACACCGGTCAGCAGGACGTTCCAGGTGAAGATCGGCATGCGGAACATCGTCATGCCGGGGGCGCGCATGCAGATGATCGTGGTGATGAAGTTGACCGAGCCGAGGATCGTGCCGAAGCCGGAGAAGGCCAGGCCCATGATCCACAGGTCGCCACCGACGCCGGGCGAGCGGACCGCGTCGGTGAGCGGGGAGTAGGCGAACCAGCCGAAGTCGGCCGCACCCTGCGGGGTGAGGAAGCCGGACACCGCGATCAGCGACCCGAAGAGGTACAGCCAGTACGCGAACATGTTCAGCCGCGGGAACGCCACGTCGGGCGCGCCGATCTGCAGCGGCATGATCCAGTTCGCGAAACCCGCGAACAGCGGCGTCGCGAACATCAGCAGCATGATCGTGCCGTGCATCGTGAACGCCTGGTTGTACTGCTCGTTGGAGATGATCTGGTCACCCGGACGGCCCAGTTCGGCACGCATGACGAGCGCCAGGACGCCACCGACGATGAAGAAGGCGAACGAGGTCATCAGGTACATCGTGCCGATGGTCTTGTGGTCGGTGGTGGTCAGCCACCTGATGACCACGTTCCCCGGCTGCCGACGCCGTACAGGCAGTTCGTCCTGATAGGCGGCATCGGCTTCCGCCGATACTGAGGGACCCCTCGTCGTCACTGCGGCACTCCTTCGGTCGACGGCCGGTTGCGGACTCGGCGACCAGGATGGACTCCCTGCGGCGGAACCGCAGGTCATCTCCGTGCGCACTGCACCAGTGGCTGGCAAAGGACACTCCACTGGCCGATGGTCGCGGTGTCCGTGTTGACGACCGCACCGCTCCCTCAGGAGCGCGTTCCCTCCCTCAGAAGCACATGTCCTCTCTCAGGAGCGCGTCCCCTCCCTCAGGCCGTGGCCCAGGCGCGCAGCGCCTTGCGTGAGGGGAAGTCGGCCACGTTCTTGTCGATCGGGTCGTCGGTGTACTGGTGGATGCGCCAGGCCGCGTCGATCCGGGGCTCCGCCGCCTTGCCGTAGTCGGCGATCCAGAGTCCGTCGCCGTCGTACGCACTCGTGTCGTGGTTGATCCAGAACGAACGGTTGCAGTAGAGAAGGACTCGGTGGTGCGGCCGCAGCCTTTTCACCTCCCGGATGAAGCGGTCCTTGTCCGCACTGCTCGCGCGGGTCCCGTCCCCCGTCCGTTCCCAGTCGACGGCGAGGAGGTCACCCTCCTTCTCCGGCGTGTTCTCGAGAAAGTAGTGGGCTTGTTCCTTCGCGTGCCCGGGCCAGAGAAAGTGGTAGAAGCCGACGACGCATTCCGCGTCCCTGGCACGTTTCACCTGATTCTTCAGCTTCGGATTGACGTAGGAACGGCCCTCGGTCGCCTTGACGAAGACGAAGTCCAGGCCGTCCGTGTCGAAGTCCGTCTGGTAGGTGCTGACATCGACACCGTGCAACACGGGCGCCACCTCCAAGTGGGGCATTGTGGTTCCGCTTGTCTCCCCGATACGTGCCCAGAGGGAACAGCCTCATCCACGCTGGGGAAGCTGAACCGTTTCGGCAGACCCGGAACAGATCCTGATCTCCCGGGGTTGGTGATCCGGCGAGACCCTTTACTCCAGCACTCGGCATCGGAAGGTCGGATTTCCATGAAGATCGGCATCATCGGCGCAGGGAACATCGGCGGCAATCTCGCGCGGCGGCTCACCGCGCTGGGGCACGACGTCTCCGTCGCGAACTCCCGGGGGCCCGAGACACTCGAGGCGCTGGCCGAGGAGACCGGCGCCACCGCGGTGACGTCGGTGGAGGCCGCGCGAGGGGCGCGCGTCGTCGTGGTGACCGTTCCGCTCAAGGCGGTCCCCGACCTTCCCTCGGGAATCCTCGAAGGCGCGGCGGACGACGTCACCGTCATCGACACGGGCAACTACTACCCGCAGCGGGACGGGCGTATCGACGCCATCGAGGACGGGCTGACGGAGAGCCGGTGGACCGAGCGGCAGATCGGGCACCCGGTGATCAAGGCGTTCAACGGCACGTACGCCCAGGACATCCTCGACAAGGGCCTCCCCCAGGGGGCACCCGCGCGCCAGGCCCTTCCCGTAGCGGGCGACGACGGGGCGGCCAAGCAGGTGGTCCGGGATCTGATCGACGAGCTGGGCTTCGACACCGTCGACGCGGGCGGAATCGACGAATCCTGGCGCCAGCAGCCGGGCACACCGGTGTACGGGAACCGCGGCGACGCCGATGCCATCACGAAGGCACTCGGCGAGGCTTCCCCGGAGCGCACCGCCGAGTGGCGCGCCTGACCCCACCGCGGCCATCTCCTTGCCGCGTCCCCGGCCGGGGACGCGGCGCGGCCGCCGTCCTACGGGCCGGCCGTCGGGCCGGACGACGAGGTGTTGATGTCGACATCCTCGGGCCGGCCGAGGGCCCCACACGGCGGAGCCGACGATCTGATTCGCCGTCGGCAGCAGACCGTCGGAACGGCTGCCGAGGCCGTTCAAGAAGGGCGCCCGCCTCGCCCCTCCCCTTGGGGCGAGTGCTGTCGGCCAGGCCGGTGACCTGCCGGAGGCTCAGAGCCGGGCGATGCCCGTGACCTCGCAGACGGTCTCGACGAAGGCGCGTACCCGGGCCGTCTCGCCGGACGTCGGCCAGAGAAATCGGTACTCGACGGGAGGGGCGTCGCTGAAGGGGACCCAGGCCACGTCAGGGCGGGCGTAGTAGCGCTGCGCGCCCTCGCATGCGGGCGAGACGCCCTTGCCCCGGCCGACGAGGTTCAGCACCTCGGTCCAGTAGGTGGAGGGATGGCCGTGCGGGACCGGCCTCCCCCGTGGGGTCTGCCGGGGGAAGTGGTGGTCCAGCCAGCTCTGCGGCACGGGCCCGGCGAAGGCGAGGAGTGTCGACTCCGCGAGATCCTCCAGCGATACGGACGGACGCCGGGCGAAGGGATGCCCGGTGGGGACCATCAGCATGCGGAGCTCGGAGAGCACGACCGGGCCTGGTGTGAGATCGGGTTCGTCCAACGGGCCTTCGCTGATCTGGAGATGCAGCTCACCGCTCCTGATCCGGCCGAGTGGATCGGAGATCTGCACCTCGTGGATCTCGATCTCGCAGTCCGGGTAGCGGGAGCGGAAGGTCTCGACGGCCTTCAGGAGGATCTCGGCGACCATGGGACTCGAGTACCCGACGTGGAGCACCCCCGTGATGCCGCGTCCCGTGGCCACCGCGCGGTCCACGGCGCGCTGGAGTTGCTGACGGACCGGGAGCAGGTCCTCGCGCAGCTGCTGCCCGACCGGGGTCAGGGCGACACGGCGGCTGGTGCGTTCGAACAGCGGCACGCCGATCCGGCGCTCCAGTTTCTTGATGGTCTGGCTGACGCGCCCCTGGGCCAACCCGAGCCGCTCGGAGGTACGCCTGAAGTGCAGCTCCTCGGCCAGCGTCAGGAACGCCTCGATCTCGTGTCGCTCCATCGCCGTCCTCCATTGGTGAGTCTGGGTCACCGATCGTAGAGGGATGGGAGCTTGTTCAGCCCGTCGGACCGTTCGAGAGTGGATCCCGCCCACGCACCCTTTCGTCTCCGCCGCTCCGGTGGGGGCGCCCGCCACGATGGGACGATCACCATGACCGACGTCTTCCGCCCCACCCGACTCGGCACGCTGCGCCTGCCGAACCGCTTGGTGATGGCCCCGATGACCCGCAACCGCGCCGCCGACGACGGTGTCCCGACCTCGATCATGGCCACCTACTACGCGCAGCGCGCCTCCGCGGGACTGATCATCGCCGAAGCCTCGACGCCGAACGCCGTGGGGCAGACGTACCCGAACATCACCGCGATCCACAACGAGGCGCACGTGGCCGGCTGGCGTCGCGTCACCGAGGCGGTGAGCGCCGCGGGTGGCCGGATGTTCCTGCAACTGCAGCACGGCGGCCGGATCGGCCACCCCGACAACAGCGGGGGATTGTGGCCGGTCGCGCCGTCACCGGTCGCGCTCCCCGACACGATCTTCACGCCTGGCGGTCATCGATCCGCCGTCGTCCCGCGCGAGATGGCCCTCGACGACATACGCTCCACCGTGACCGACTTCGCCGCCGCCGCCCGCAGAGCGGTCGCCGCCGGCTTTGCCGGGGTGGAGGTGCACGGTGGCAACGGCTATCTGCTGCACCAGTTCCTGGCGTCCGGAACCAACCACCGCTCCGACGCCTACGGCGCCTCGGTGGCCGGCCGCATCAGGTTCGTGCTGGAGGTGGTCCACGCCGTCGGCGAGGCGATCGGCCCCGAACGGGTCGGCCTGCGTATCGCCCCCGGCGTCACGGCCAACGGCATGCACGAGGACGACATCGAGAGCGCCTACCCGGCTCTTGTCGACGCGCTCTCCGACACCGGCCTCGCCTACCTGCACGTCGTCTTCGCCGACCCGGACCAGCCCCTCTTCCAGCACATCCGCAAGCGCTGGGCGGGCACTCTGATAGCCAATCCGGCGCTGCCGTGGCCGGGACCGCTCCCCCTCGACGGCGGCAGGCACGAGGCCGAGCGTCTCCTGGCCGCGGGTGCCGATCTGGTCTCCCTCGGCCGTGCCTTCCTGGCCAACCCCGACCTGGTCGAACGGCTGCGCCTGGGCGCACCGCTCAATCCTGTCCGGGACGAGGGGCTGATGTACGTGGGCGGAGAGGCCGGGTACACCGACTACCCCGTGCTGGATGAGACCCACCATCGGACCGGAGAACCCGCGCGGGCCACCTCCTGACCATCCCGAGCCGGGCGGCAGCCCGTTGGCCGCCGCCCGGCCGGCCTTCCCACCACCGGCCGACACCCCGTCACGCCGCCGTCGGGCAGCGGTTGCATCACTTGGGGCACGCTCCAGGCCGGGGAACGCTGTCGCACGGGCCGGACGCCGGCTCACCGGCTCACCGGTCGGAAGGAAGGCTGTCCATGAACGAACTGACGGAGAAGACGGCGCGTCCGGGGCCCGCCGGACCGTATCCGGGCGGTGAGGACAGGCCGTACTCCTCCATGGCCGAGCGATAGGCGTCGAGCAGCCTGATGTGGTACTCCAGCGGTGCCCCGTCGGGGTTGGTCTTCCCCAGGGGCGTCGTGGGCTCGGGGCACCAGGTGGTGAAGCGCGGGGTGATGCCGTGCGACATGAAGAAGCGCAGGCCTTCGGTGGTCGAAGCGATGGCCTCGTCCACGGTCGTGAAGCCGAAGGGCTCGGCCATCTCCACACCGGCGACGAAGTTGGGGATCACGTTGCGGGCGCCGAACACCTCTGCGGAGTCCAGGATGCGACGGTGCCATTCGTCGCGGCCCACATAACGCTCCTTGCCCGGGCAGTACAGCTCGAACAGGCGGCGGTCCCATACCTCGTAGTTGGGGTGGTAGATCTGGACCCCGTAGTCGCGGAAGCGCTGGACGTCGGCCTTCGGGAGGGCCTGGGCGACGACCTTGCCCGTCCAGCGGCCGGGGAAGCGTTCCTCGATGGCCTTGGCGTACTGCCCGTAGAAATCGGCCTCGTCCCGCCCTTGGAGGTGGGAGGTGATCGCTCCACCGGTGAGCGTGTACGCGGTGGTCGTCCTCGCCGTGTCGTGGCGGTCGATGATCTCGAGGGCCTCCAGGACCTCCTCGACGTCCTTCACGCCCGTGTACGGGCGGCCCGCCGCCTTGTGCTGGCGCCAGTTGTGGTTGATGTCGCAGTACTGGCACTCCTCCTTGGCGCCGAAGTACTGGCAGACACGGAAGACCGTGAGGTAGATCAGATAACCCCATTGGATGGTGGGCGCCACCTCCATGACGGACTTTCCGTTGGAGAGTTTCTGACGGTAGTAGTCCGGCATCGGGGGCAGGCCCACATCGGAGATGCGGATGCCGTCGAGGTAGAGCCCGAGTGCGCCGTCCGGCCCGGCCGCCACGCGGTACGGCGAGGCCGGATTGACACGGACCGACACCACCGTACGGCGGAGGTCGTAGGGGCCGCCGGTGAGCACGATCTCCTCGGGCGGGCGGCGCAGGGCGGCGGCGCCCAGTTCGGGCAGGGTGCCGTGGTCGAAGGAGAAGATGAAGTACGACTTGGGCTTGATGTCCCCGTGCTCGTTGTCGCTGAGGGCGGAGTCGTCGAACCCCATACCCCCGCGCAGCAGGTCCTCCTTGAGGACGGCCTCTCTCGGCACGTGGGGGAACTGCTCCATGAGCCGCTCGACCAGGCGCGTCCGCTCGCCGGTGGCGGGGGCACGGGTGAGGCCGGGTTCGCTGGGGCTTGGCATGTGCGGGCTCCTCGGGTCCGGTGTTCTGGACGCTGTTGCGTGTACGCCACACTGTCCAACGAACCAGACCCGCCAACCGTTCGCACATGATCCGTCCGGTTTCCGCGCGATGCCCCGGCCGGCCGAGGACGAGGAGTACGTCTCATGCCCCGCACCATGTCCGTATCGGACACGATCCTGATCCGGGCGGCACCGTCCGCCGTGTACGAGCAGGTGAGCGATCCCACCGCGATGGGGCGCTGGAGCCCGGAGAACCGGGGAGCGACGGTGCTCGGGGAGAACCGCCGCGCCCATGTCGGCATGGTCTTCGAGGGCCGTAACAAGCGCGGCTCCTTCCGCTGGACGACGAGGTGCACGGTGACGGCCGCCGACGCGGGTCAACGGTTCGCCTTTCGCGTGCACGCGATCGGGGTGCGCCGCCCACGGCTTCCGGGCGCCATCGCGCTGTGGGAGTACCGCTTCGAGGCGGTGGACGGCTGCACCCGCGTCACGGAGACGTGGACGGACAACCGGCGGGCATGGCCCGACTTTCTCGCCAACGCCTTCGACCGTGTGGCGACGCGCGGGCACACGTTCGCCGAATTCCAGCGCGGAAACATCCGTACGACGTTGGAGCGTCTCAAGGCAGCGCTGGAGCAGGACGGCTCGGTGGAGAACGACCCTGCGGCGGACGGCCCACGAAATGGGTGAGGCCTGGGTCCGGCTGGAGTTGGACGTGCGGACGTTCGACGCCGTGAGATGGGCGCCGTACGCCGACCGGTGCCGAGCCTCGGGGATCCGGCTGACCACGTTCGCCGACCTGGGCGACGTTCCGGCCCACCGCCGCCGGCTGTACGAGCTCAACAAGGAGTGTGCTGCCGACATCCCCGGCCGGGGACCGTTCTACTCGTACGACGCGTACGTGCGCGAACGCGTCGACGTGCCGTCCTTCGACCCGCGCGGGGTGGTCCTGGCGCTGGTCGGTGACACGTGGGTGGGGATGGCCGCCACCTCCGACCGTCGCGCTCGGGGATGCGTGTTCAACGAGATGACCGGGGTACGGCGTGGCCATCGGGGCGCGGGGGTGGCCGTCGCCATGAAGGTGTACGGCATGGGCTTCGCCGGGCTGTGCGGGGTGCACCTCGTCCGCACCGTCCACCATGCCGCGAACGCGCCGGTCATCGCCCTGAACCGCATGCTCGGCTACACGGACGCCGCGTGGGACGAATCCGCCCTCTGATGCCCGGCGTTCAGGCCGGGCGGGAAGCATCCACCGTCCGGCGCGAGGGCCGGGTCAGGGGCTCCGGCAGCCGCGTGGCGGCGTTGACCTTCGCCGCGTTTCAGCTGGGCCCGGTCCGGAGAAGCCTTCCGGGCGCAGGCGACCGTGCATGCCGCAACGGAAGTCGTCCGCCGGGCAGCGGGCAGGGCGGCCTCGCCGGTGGGCGGAGTTGTTCTGTCAGTGGGCGGGCGCACACTTGGCTGGAGTGGGCACCGGCGGAGGAGGCGGTAGATGAGTGCGTCGCAGGACAAGGGGTTCGAGCCGGCTACCGGTGACGGTCCCGCGCCCCCCGATGCCGCGGGTGTGCGTGCCGCGGACGTGCGGACCGCCTTCGAAGGGATGGTGCAGATCAGGCGGGTGACGCGCCCGGACCACCCGGATCCCGAGAGCGTGCCGGCCTCCTGGGAGCTGCGACGGCCCTTGCGGGCGGTGGCATTGGCCCTCGAGGCTGCCGGAACAGCAGCGTCCGCGATCGGCCCCTCCGGGGAGCGGACTGCCACGGGCTATCGCGTGTGCGAAGGAACGGCTCCGGGATCGGTGCGGGTCGAGTGGGCCGGCCCGCCGGGCAGCGGAGCGGCCCACAGCGAGGAGGAGGCACTCGCCGGGTGTGCCACGGTACTTCGGCGGCTGGGCTGGACTGCGCTGCTCTACCGCGGGCCGCGCCGTCGGCGCTTCCTCGAGGTCGAAGGGCCGCCGGGTCCCCCGTCCTGAGCACCTCTCTCCGACGGCCCGGAAGGCGTTGAAGCCCTCATAGATCGTCAAGTCGGGCAGCGAGGTCCATAGGATGCGCTCGTGGCTCGGTTCGGTGAGGTCAAGGCGACGTTCTGGGGCGAGGGCCTGTACGGAGTTCAGCCACCGCTGTCCGACGCGGTCGTTCAGGATGCCGAGCGCCGGCTCGGTGTCCGTCTGCCGGCCTCGTTGCTGGAGCTCTTGAGGGTCCGGAACGGGGGGCCGGTGGCGGAGAAGTGGAACGCGTTCCCGACCGATGTGCCGACGTCGTGGAGCGAGAACCACGTGCCGCTCGACGACATGATGGGCATCGGCCGTCACGACGGCCGGCTGTCGTTGCTGGACTCGGGTTACCTGGTCGAGGAATGGGGTCTCCCTTCACCTCTCGTTCTGCTCTCCGGTGATGGCCACTGCTGGATCGCCCTCGACTACCGGACATGCAAAGAGCAGGGGGAGCCGTCCGTGACGTGGTTCGACGTGGAAACCGACACGGAGCTCCCGCTGGCAACGGACTTCCAGACGCTCGTCGAGCGGCTGGCCGCGGCCGCGTCGCTCGATGACGCGGACGGCAGCCGGTCGGCATCATGATCCGGCTCCGCCCGCGCCCGCCGTGTTCAGGATGCCTGTGCTCCTGAGGTGCCTGTAGACCTCGCGGGCGACGAACCTCCTGAGGCACCGCATGATGTCCTTGGCGGACATGCCCTTGGTGGTGCGTCTTGCGACGTGGTCCCGGGTCCGTTGGTCGTGCCGCATGCGGACCAGGACGATGGTGTAGAGGGCAGTGTCGGCGTTGAGGTCCCCGCCGCGGTTGACGCGGTGAGGGTTGGTGCGGTGAGGGTTGGTGCGGTGAGGGTTGGTGCGGTGAGGGTTGGTGCGGTGAGGGTTGGTGCGGCCCGACGAGGCCGGGACCGGGGCCGCGGCACACAGGCGGGCGAAGGACGCTTCGGATCTGAGCCGGTCGGGGTTGTCTCCTGCGGTGATCAGCGGCTGCCAGCCGTCTCGGTCCCCACTCCGGGCAGGGCGACGCGACTGGGTGCCACCCATGTCACCAGGGGAGCGAGGTCCGCGTCGGCCTCTTCAATCTCCTGCTGAAGGGTCTGGTAGCGCCGGGCCAGGCGGCGAAGTGACGTCTTGGCCGCGCAGGACGGGTCCGCGAGATCACCGGTCGGCCGGGTCCGCGCGAGGGTGTCGATCAGCAGGCCGGTGGGCAGTCCACGCAGCTTGTCCAGCAGGGCGGCGGAGGGAGCGGTGACCATCAGAGCGCGGATCTGGTTGATCGTCTGCGCCCTTGCCGTGACCGCGCTCCTGCGGACCCCGCGCAGAGCAGGGATCGCTTCCACGACCCCATCACGGCTCTTCCGAGTTCCGCTCGCCCGGCCGGACAGGACCGCGGTGGCCGCGGCGTAGGCCTCAGTCGGATCGGACTTGCCGTGAGCCCGCCGGGCCTTGCGGTCCGGTCGGTCGACCTCGACGACCGTGATACCGCTGGCCGTGAGGAACCGGGCGAGTTCGGCACCGTAGGCGCCGGTGCTCTCCATCCCGACCGCGATGACCTCGCCCTGGGCACGTAGCCAGGCCAACAGTGGTTCGTAGCCGCTTGGGTTCGTGTCGAACGGCTGCGTGTCCCGGTGACGGCCGACCGAGTCGATCACTGCGGCCTGGTGGACGTCGGTGTGGGTGTAGATTCCACCGATCACCGCCATCTCGGGTGCTGTCATGCTCGGATCTGCCGTCCTTCCGAGGGAGTACCGGTCAGCGTGTGCTGCCCGGGCTGACGGACAAGCTCCTATGAGGTCACGGACGCCCGCGAGCACACGCGGCAGGCATTCCCCGAAGGCCGACGAGTCGACGGGCGGGCAGCCGAAGCGCCGGTCAGACCCGGCGTCAGGCCCCCGAGCGATGTTGCCTACACCCTCACTGTCAGACCCATGAGGGATGCTTGACGGTCCGACACCTCTGACCGGGAGATGCTGAGATGCTCCAAGCCGAAATCGCCGCGGCCCAGGCGTACATCCGTCTACTGGCAGCCACACGCGCCGCGCTCGCCGACCAGGATGACACCCCGTTGTACATGCCGCTGCTCGCCTCTCCGATCGAGGAGGCCGACGAGGCGTTGCGGAGTGCGGGACTCGCGGGAAACGAGGACAGGTTCTTCGCGCTCGTGCGGCAGCTCCAGCCGAGCCTGACGGGCTCCGGTCGCTGACGGCTTCCGGTCGCGGTGGACGCCAACGGCCGGTGAAGAGGCCGCCGAGCGCAGGCGGGCACTCGCCCGTGGTGTCCACCGCGGCAGACCGTCACCTACCGGCCGCCGTACAGCTCCTCGCCGGCTCCCTCGCGCGGTCCGTCGTGGGTGACGGTCAGTCGGCAGGAGTCGCCGACGGGTTCGATCTCCCAGGTGACCCGGGTCGGTCCCTCACTCCTCACCTCGTCGTTCCAGAGCGCGACCATGCTCTGGACGAGCCTGCGCGGCGGGCCCACGTCCAGGTTCTGCCCCTCGCCGAGCGGGCCGGGAGCGCCGGGAGCGCTCATCTCGAAGCGTGAGCCCTGGCTCCAGTCCGAGGACGCGGGCGCAGAAGTTGTACGTGCTTCGGATCCCGGGATCGGTGATCGCCTCCCCGAGGCGCTCCGGAGTGGTACGGATGTAGATCTCGAAGACCTTCTCCCATGGGATTCTCCGGTCGGCTCTTGAGGTCGCCGAGCCCGGCTGCCCAGGGCTCCGCGTCCTTGCTCACCCATCGGTCGTGGACGAGCCGGATGGGCACCAGGCAGAAAGTGGAGCTTCTCCCACCCCCGCCGCCGCGTGACGGCCAGGCCTGCCGCCTCCAGCAGCTTGAGGCGCTTCATCACGGCGAACCGAGTGATCTCGAAGCGGGCCTCCGGCGCACCCGGTGTCCGCCCGTCCTCGAACGGAACGCCCCGGTCGACGGGCACCCCCCGGCAGACTGGATGAATTGATTCAAACTCTCAGAAGATTGACTGACTCCTTGACTAGCAGCAGTGCCAAAACCTAGCGTACGGTCCGGATGAAACGATTCACATCCCCGATCCTGACTGGTCGCCGGATGACTCTGCTTACGAGGTGTTCATGTCTGATGTGTCGGCCGTCAAGGCAGCTCTGAAGTCTCAGGTCATCGAGACGCCCTCCTGGGGATACGGCAACTCCGGGACCCGTTTCAAGGTCTTCACCCAGCCCGGTGTCCCGCGCGACCCCTTCGAGAAGCTGGCGGACGCGGCTCAGGTGCACGCGTACACCGGGGTTGCCCCGAAGGTGTCCCTGCACATTCCCTGGGACCGGGTGGAGGACTACGCGGCGCTGACCCGGTACGCCGGGGAGCTCGGGCTGCGGATCGGCGCGATCAACTCCAACGTCTTCCAGGACGACGACTTCAAGCTGGGCTCGGTCACCCACCCGGACCCGAAGGTCCGCCGCAAGGCGACCGACCATCTGCTCGAGTGTGTCGACATCATGGACGCCACCGGCTCGCCGGATCTCAAGCTGTGGTTCTCGGACGGCACCAACTACCCCGGCCAGGACGACATCGCGGGCCGCCAGGACCGTCTGGCCGAGGCGCTCGCCGAGGTCTACGAGCGCCTCGGCGACGACCAGCGGATGCTGCTGGAGTACAAGCTCTTCGAGCCCGCCTTCTACACCACCGACGTCCCGGACTGGGGCACCTCGTACGCCCACTGCCTCAAGCTCGGCCCGAAGGCCCAGGTCGTCGTCGACACCGGACACCACGCGCCGGGAACCAACATCGAGTTCATCGTGGCGTTCCTGCTGCGCGAGGGGAAGCTCGGCGCGTTCGACTTCAACTCCCGCTTCTACGCGGACGACGACCTGATGGCGGGCGCGGCCGACCCGTTCCAGCTGTTCCGGATCATGCACGAGGTGGTCAAGAACGGCGGTATGAAGCCCGAGACCAACGTGAACTTCATGCTCGACCAGTGCCACAACATCGAGGCGAAGATCCCGGCTGTCATCCGCTCGGTCACCAACGTCCAGGAGGCGACCGCGAAGGCGTTGCTCATCGACACCGAGGCGCTGGCCGAGGCTCAGCGTTCCGGTGATGTCCTCGCCTCCAACGGAGTGCTGATGGACGCGTTCAACACGGACGTGAGGCCGCTGCTCGCGGAGGTCCGCGAGGAGCTGGGCCTGGGGCGCGACCCGTTCGCGGCCTACCTCGCCTCCGGCAACCAGGAGCGTATCGCCGCCGACCGCGTCGGTGGGGAGCAGGCGGGCTGGGGCGCCTGAGCGCCGCTCCCCCGACTCCGCGCCCGCAGCCTCACTCCGCCCGACACCTCTTCCCGAAGGAACCCTCATGACGTCCGCGACGCACGCCGAAGTCGCCGCGCTCCTGGAGCGCGCCCACCGGATCGGCTCCGACCCCCGCAACACCAACTACGCCGGTGGCAACGCCTCGGCCAAGGCGACGGAGACCGATCCGGTCACCGGTGGCGAGGCCGAACTGCTCTGGGTGAAGGGCTCGGGCGGCGACCTCGGCACGCTGACCGAGGCGGGTCTCGCCGTGCTCCGGCTGGACCGCGTGCGCGCGCTCAAGGACGTGTACCCGGGGGTGGAGCGCGAGGACGAGATGGTCCCTGCGTTCGACTACTGCCTGCACGGCAAGGGAGGCGCGGCTCCCTCGATCGACACCGCGATGCACGCACTGGTCGAGGCCGCGCACGTCGACCACCTGCACCCGGACTCCGGAATCGCGCTGGCCTGCGCGGCCGACGGCGAGAAGCTGACCGCCGAGTGCTTCGGCGACAAGGTGGCCTGGGTGGGATGGCGTCGGCCCGGCTTCCAGCTCGGGCTCGACATCGCGGCCGTCAAGGAGGCGAACCCGCAGGCCGTCGGCGTGGTCCTGGGCGGTCACGGCATCACGGCCTGGGGCGACACCTCCGAGGAGTGTGAGCGCAACGCCCTCTGGATGATCCGCACCGCCGAGACGTTCCTCGTGGAGCACGGCCGGAAGGAGCCCTTCGGGCCGGTGCTCCCCGGCCGGGAGGCCCTGGAGGAGGGGGCGCGCCGGGAGCGGGCCGCCGCGCTCGCCCCGGTGATCCGCGGGCTGGCGTCCACGGACCGGCCCCAGGTGGGGCACTTCACCGACGCGGCGCCCGTGCTGGACTTCCTGTCGCGTGCCGAGCACCCCCGTCTCGCCGCACTCGGCACGTCCTGCCCCGACCACTTCCTGCGCACGAAGGTCAGCCCGCTGGTCCTCGACCTGCCGGCCGACGTGCCGCTGGAGGAGGCGGTGGCCCGGCTCCAGGTGCTCCACGAGGAGTACAGGGAGGCGTACCGCGCGTACTACGAGCGCCACGCGGTCCCCGGCTCGCCGGCGATGCGCGGGGCGGATCCGGCGATCGTGCTGGTCCCCGGTGTGGGCATGTTCTCGTTCGGCAAGGACAAGCAGACCGCCCGGGTCGCCGGGGAGTTCTATCTCAACGCCGTCAACGTGATGCGCGGCGCCGAAGCGGTCTCCACGTACGCGCCGATCGAGGAGTCCGAGAAGTTCCGCATCGAGTACTGGGAGCTGGAGGAGGCGAAGCTCCGCAGGATGCCGAAGGCGAAGGCGCTGGCCACGCGGGTCGCGCTCGTCACCGGCGCCGGATCGGGCATCGGAAAGGCCATCGCGCACCGGCTCGTGGCGGAGGGCGCCTGTGTCGTCGTCGCCGATCTGAACGCCGAGAACGCCGCGGCTGTCGCCGAGGATCTCGGCGGGCCGGACAAGGCCGTGGCAGTGACCGTGGACGTCACGTCCGAGGAGCAGATCACCGAGGCGTTCAAGGCCGCCGCGCTCGCCTTCGGCGGTGTCGACCTGGTCGTGAACAACGCGGGGATCTCCATCTCCAAGCCGCTGCTCGAGACCACGGCCCGGGACTGGGACCTGCAGCACGACATCATGGCGCGGGGTTCGTTCCTGGTGTCCCGTGAGGCTGCGCGGGTGATGCGGGCCCAGAACCTCGGCGGCGACATCGTCTACATCGCCTCCAAGAACGCCGTGTTCGCGGGCCCGAACAACATCGCGTACTCGGCGACCAAGGCCGACCAGGCGCACCAGGTGCGCCTGCTGGCGGCCGAGCTCGGCGAGCACGGCATCCGGGTCAACGGGGTCAACCCGGACGGCGTGGTGCGCGGCTCGGGAATCTTCGCGGCCGGCTGGGGGGCCCAGCGCGCGGCGACGTACGGCATCGAGGAGGAGAAGCTCGGCGAGTTCTACGCCCAGCGCACCATCCTCAAGCGCGAGGTGCTCCCGGAGCATGTCGCCAACGCCGTCTTCGCGCTGACCGGTGGGGATCTCACCCACACCACGGGCCTCCACATTCCCGTCGACGCCGGTGTGGCGGCGGCGTTCCTGCGCTGACCACGTGCCACCCGCCGCGCCCCGGATCCTTTTACGCACAGGCCCCGGGGCGCGGCTCAGCCCTGATCGGATGAGAACTTCCATGTCTGCGACTTCACGACACGACCCGGTGTTCGCCGCGGTGGACCTGGGCGCCACCAGCGGCCGGGTCATCACCGGCAGGGTCGGGCCCGACGAACTGGTGCTGACCGAGGCCCACCGCTTCGCCAACACGCCGGTCCGGCTCCCCGACGGGCTCCGCTGGGACGTACTCGCCCTCTACCAGGGCATGCTGGACGGTCTGCGCGCGGCGGCGCGCACCGGCCCTGTCGCCTCTGTGGGCATCGACACCTGGGCGGTCGACTACGGGGTCCTGGACTCCGACGGATCGCTCCTCGGCCTGCCGTTCCACTACCGCGACGGGCGCAACACCGAGGCGGCCGAGGAGGTACTCCGCCACTTCGAGCCACAGGAGCTGTATGCCGTCGGCGGACTGCAGCATCTGCCGTTCAACACGGTCTTCCAGCTGGCCGCCCACCGCTCGACCGCTCAGTGGGAGGCGGCCCGGACGCTTCTGCTGATGCCCGATCTGCTGGTGTACTGGCTGACGGGGGCGGTGGGGGCGGAAGCGACGAACGCGTCGACCACCGGACTGTTCGACGCGCGCACGGGCCGCTGGTCCGACGCGTTGATCGAGCGGATGGGGCTGGAGCGTTCGCTCTTCCCCGCCCTGCGCGAACCCGGGGAGCGCGCGGGCATCCTGCTCCCGCATGTGGCCGCGTTCACCGGACTCCCGGCGGACACGCCGGTGACGACCGTCGCCTCGCACGACACCGCCTCGGCCGTGGCCGCGGTGCCGGCCACCGAGCCGGGGTTCGCGTACGTGTCGTGCGGCACCTGGTCGCTGGCCGGGCTCGAACTCGACGCGCCGGTGCTGACCGAGGAGTCGAGGGCCGCCAATTTCACCAATGAGCGCGGGGTGGACGGCACGGTGCGCTACCTCCGCAACATCATGGGGATGTGGCTGCTGGAGGAGTGCCGCCGGACCTGGGAGAGCGACGGTACGCCGACGGGGCTCGCGGATCTCCTCGCGGAAGCGGCGCGGGCCCGGCCGTTCGCCGCCGTGGTCGACCCGGACGATCCGGTGTTCCTGCCACCCGGTGACATGCCGTCGCGGATCGACGCCGCTCTCGCCCGGACGGGACAGGCCGTGCCGGAGGGCGCGGGTGGATATGTGCGGTGCGTCCTGGAGAGTCTGGCGCTGGCCCACCGCAGGACGCTGCGCGAGGCAGCCGCCCTGGCCGGGCGCGAGCTGAGGCGGATCCATCTGGTCGGCGGTGGCTCGCGCAACGAACTGCTGTGCCAGTGGACGGCGGACGCGACCGGTCTTCCGGTCACCGCGGGGCCTGCCGAGGCGACCGCGCTGGGCAACGTGCTGCTCCAGGCGCGGGCCCACGGCCTGGTGGGCGGGCTGACGGAGATGCGCGGGCTCGTCGCACGCACCCAGCAGGTGCGCCACTACTCCCCGCAGGGTGATTCCGGGGCATGGGACCGGGCGGCGGACCGGCTGACAGCACATGTGTGAGCGGGCGCCCGGCCCGCCGGCACGAGAGACGGCGCTCAGGGGTCCTCCCGGACCCGGGCGACGGCATCCGCCGACCGGCCGGGCCCGAGGACGGCGGTCAGACGGAGGCCAGGCCCAGCTCCTGGTCGCCGAGCGGCTCGAAGTGGCGGGCCACCTCGGCGGCGGTGACCCCGCCGGCATCGGCCGGGCTCCAGCGCGGGGTGCGGTCCTTGTCGATGATCCGGGCGCGTACCCCTTCCACCAGGTCGTGCCCGGTGAATACCCGGCAGGAGACGCGGAACTCCTGGTCCAGGACCGCTTCGAGGCTGCCGAGCCCCTTGGCCCGGCGCACCGAGGCCAGGGTGACCTTGAGCGCGGTGGGTGACAGCCCGAGGAGCTCGGTGGCGGTCTCCTTCGCGGCGGCCAGTCCGCTGTCGACCAGCCGGTCGATGATCTCCTCGACGGTGTCGGCGGCGTAGCAGTCGTCGATCCACCCTCGGTGTGCGGCGAGTTCCCCCTCCGGGGCCACGGTCGCGTACCGACGCACGATGTCCCTCACCCCGGCGGGTTCCGCGTTTCGGGAGAGCTCGTCGGTGAGGTCGGCCAGGCGGTGCGACGGGACGACGTGGTCGGCGAGTCCGCACAGAACGGCGTCGGCCGCGCCGACGGCCCGGCCGGTCAGTGCGAGATGCGTGCCGAGCTCGCCCGGTGCCGCGGCCAGCAGGTGGGTGCCCCCGACGTCGGGAACAAAGCCGATGGCGGTCTCGGGCATCGCGACGCGTGAGCGCTCGGTGACGATGCGCACGTCACCGTGGGCGGACACACCCACCCCGCCGCCCATCACGATGCCGTCCATGAGCGCCACGTACGGTTTCGGGAACCTCGCGATCCGGGCGTTGAGACGGTATTCGTCACGCCAGAAGTCCACGGAGGCACGGCGGCCGGCCCGGGCGTCCTCGTAGATCGACCGGATGTCCCCTCCCGCGCAGAGGCCCCGCTCGCCGGCTCCGCCGATCACTACGGCGGCGACCGCGTCGTCGTCGGCCGCCAGGGTGAGCGCTTCCCCGATGCGGCGCACCATGGTGTGCGTGAGGGCGTTCAAGGCCCGGGGACGGTTGAGGGTGATGTGCAGGATGTGACCCTCGGTGTGCAACAGGACGGGTTCGTCGTCGTTCATCGTGTGCGCTCCGGTCAGCCGTGGACGATCTCTGCCTGCCATTCTGCGACGGCCACCGCAGGCTCCTGGCGCCGGGTCCGCAGCGATCCCGCTGTGGCACCAGCGCATCGCGGGCTCGACAATGGGGATCGACGGGCCGCGACGTCCAGCAGCCCCGCCGGACGACCTCCGGAGCAGGCATGACCGACTCTTCACGGCGAGACGACGACCCAGCGTCGTGGCTCCGGCTCGAACGGCGACTCGCCGGTGAGACGGGGACCGCGGAGCGCCTTGCCATGAACCGGACCGGCAGCTTCGAGTGGGACCTGGACGCCAGGACCGTGGACGTCGACGAGGCAGGGCTGATGGTGTTCGGCCTGGACGCTGAAGCCTTGGAGGACTCCCCCTCGGCCGTGATCGACCGCCTGGACGCGGCCGACCGGGCACGCCTGGAAACCACCATCGACGAGGCGATCTCCGACGGGAGCGATTCGTACAGCGTTCACTTCCAGGTGCCCATGGAGGACGGCAGCCGCCAGTGGACCCATGTCCAGGCGCGAATCCTCCGGTCCGAGGACGGACGGGCGCACCGCGTCATCGGTGTGGTGCGGGACGCGACGGCCGAGGTCACCCGTTCGGCCTTCGCGCTGGATCTGGAAAAGCGTCGGCGCCGCCACACCGACATCGTCGAACGCACCACCGCTGCGATGTCACGGGCTGTGACCGTGGACGACGTCACCGCCGCGCTCACCGGTCCGGGCGGCCTCGTCGGGATCGGCGCGGACGGACTGGCCCTCGGTCTGGTGGAGAACTCGGCACTGAGGATCATCGCGCTGAGCGGGGAGTCGGTGGAGGTCCTCGAAGGCCTGGGTTCCGGGCGGCTCGACGCGACGCTTCCGCTCGGCGACACCATCCTCAGCGGACGTCCCCGGTTCATCAGCTCGCTCGATGCCTTGACCAGGCGCTATCCCGTGCTCGCACCGCACATCGGCCAACTCGATTTCCGCTCCGCGGCCTATCTGCCACTGATAGCCCAGGCTCGGTCGCTGGGCGGACTGGCGCTCTTCTACCGGGAACGCACGGCGTTCAGCGCGGACGAGAGGATCCTCTGCCTGGGGCTGGCCGCCATCGTGGCCCAGTCCCTGCAACGGGCGATCCTCTTCGACGAGGAGCGTGAATTCGCCACCGGGCTCCAGTCGGCCATGCTCCCGCGGCGGATCCAGGAGATCGAGGGTGGTGAGATCGCGGTCCGCTACCACGCAGCGTGGAGCGGGCGCGAGGTCGGCGGCGACTGGTACGACGTGATCACCCTCCCCAGGGACCGGATCGGCATCGTGGTGGGCGATGTGCAGGGGCACGACACGCACGCCGCGGCCATCATGGGCCAGCTCCGCATCGCCCTGCGCGCCTACGCCGCCGAGGGGCATCCCCCGGCCACCGTTCTGGCGCGGGCCTCCCGCTTCCTCGCCGAGCTGGACACCGACCGGTTCGCGACGTCGACGTACGCGCAGGTGGACCTCGCGACGGGGGCGGTGCGGGTGGCGCGTGCCGGACACTTCGGACCGCTGATCAGGCACACGGACGGGCGGGTCGGGGTCCCGCAGGTGCGCGGGGGTCTGCCGCTGGGCATCTCCACGGATTTCCGCGACGAGGAGTATCCGGAGACCCGTCTGGACCTTGTGCCCGGCGAGACCCTGGTCCTGTACACGGACGGGCTCGTCGAGGAGCCGGGAGCCGACGTGGACGAGGGTGTCGCGGCCCTGATCCACGAGGTGAGTGACGGACCCGACGGTGCCGAGGCGCTGGCCGACCATCTGTCGGACCGGCTGTGGGAGCGGTGGGGCTCGGGCGACGACGTGGCGCTGCTGGTCCTGCGTCGCAGCCCGGACCTCGGGTCGCCGCGCGCTCCCCGCCTGCACCAGTACATCCACCAGGCGGATCCGCAGGGGCTCTCGGAGGCCCGGTCGATCGTGCGTCAGGCCCTGACGGACTGGGACCTGGCCGGTCTGGCGGACGACGCGGAGCTGGTCACCGGGGAGTTGCTGGTCAATGTGCTGCTGCACACCGAGGGCGGGGCGGTGCTGACGTTGGAGGTGCTGCCGGAGCCCGTTCGGCGCATCAGGCTGTCGGTCCAGGACCGCTCCAGTGTCTGGCCGCGACGCCGCACTCCGGGGGAGACGTCGACCTCGGGGCGCGGTCTGCTGCTTCTCGACGCGGTCGCCGAGAGCTGGGGCATCGAGCCCCGTGGGGAGGGTAAGGCCGTCTGGTGCGAAATCGGCCCCACGGCCTGATCCGGGGGTACGTGCCGGAGGCATACGGCGGGGCGAACGCCACGGGGGCGTACCGCGACGAAGTCGCCGCGGTACGCCCCCGCCCGGCCGGCCGGTGTTCGGTCACCCGTCCGCCGGAGAGTCCGGACGCGTCAGTGCTGCGTGCTGCGGCGCTTGCGAACGGACCACAGGATGCCACCGCCGGCGAGGAGAACCGCGAGAGCGGCCCCACCGATGACGGGCGTGGCGGACGACGAACCGGTCTCCGCCAGGTCCGGCGCGCTGCTGCTCGGCTCGGCCGGAGCGGGCGCGGCCTCCGTGGCGGTCTCGCTCGGCGTCTCGCTCGGCTCGGGGGCCGAGGTCGGCGGCTCGGTGCTCGGAGCCTCCGAAGGCGTCTCCTCGGTCGGGGTGGGCGACGGGGTGTCGTCCTCGCAGACCGGAGCCGTCTTCGTGTCCTTGAAGGAGTACTTGTCGTCGTCCCCGGCCTTGACGACGAGGCGGACGGTCAGCTCCTTGTCGTGCTTCGGGAGCTGGAGCGGCTCCTTCGTGCTGAATTCCCGGCCGAACTGGGTCGTCGGAAGCAGCTCGGCGCCGCCCTCGACGGAGACCGTCACCTCGTTGGTGGCGTTACCCGAGTAGGCCGTCAGGTTGAGCGTCACTTCGGAGCAGGTCACGGCCCAGGTGGGGGTGTGAGCTGCGGCCGGACCGGCGGAGATGACCCCGCCCGCCAGGCCGACGATCGCGGCGGCCGCGAATGCTCCCGCGCCACGCCACGATCTCCTGGGTATGGTCATGGATTCTTCCTCCATATGAGTTCACCGCTGGAAGGGCGGTGGGGCGCACAGTACTGCCCCCTGCCCCAGGGGGCGCACTCGCCCCACGCCTCAGCGATGCGCCAACCATGCCCAGATCGCCTCTACTTGTGACATGCCGGACACATCAGGATGGCCGGAAGCCACTGTCCTCACCGACGCTCCGGGCGGCTGTGAGGTGTCTTCAGAGAGGCTTGTGCATGATGTGCAGGCCTACATAGCCCTCGGTGGGATGGTTGAACCCCTCGGGCAGGGTCCCGATGACTTCGAAGCCGAGGGACTTGTACAGCCGCACGGCATGGGTGTTCGTCTCCACCACAGCGTTGAACTGCATGGCGCGATACCCCGCCGTACGCGCCCAGTTCACGGTGTACTCGCACAGCGCCCGGCCCACGCCCCTGCCGGAGTGCTCGGGAGCGACCATGTAACTGGCGCTGGCGATGTGCGAGCCGTTGCCCATGTGGTTCTTGTTCATCTTGGCGGTGCCGAGCACCGTCCCGGTGTCGTCGACCGCCACGACCGTGCGGTCCGGCTCCTGGAGGAGCCACCAGCCTGGGGCCACGTCCTCACCGAGCTCCACCGGATAGGTGAAGGTCTCGCCCGCGGCGACGATTTCATGGAAGAAAGGCCAGATGGCGGGCCAGTCCTCAGCGGTGGCTTCTCTGATCAGCATGGCCCCAAGATGCCCCGTGGCACCCCACCACGCAATGCTTTAATGATCTCCGCGCCCGGGCCTGCGCAGTCCGATCCGGGCCAGCAGCCCCCGCCTCGGGCCGGGCCGCGCTCCAGGGCGGACGGCCACGCGGTCCGGCACCCGGACGTTCCTCCCGGAGGCAGACGCCGGTCCGCCCGGCACCGCTCCTCCGGGCTCCGGTCGGAACGCGGGGTCGCATCCGGGCCGCGGGGCGCCGCGGATCTCACGCGCCCGTTCGAGCTCCAGCGTCAGATTCACCCGACGCCAGAGGATTTCATCCGGATCGTCCGCCAGCATCAGCTTCGCCATGGCCTCCCTCCCGGCCATCGACCCCGGCCGGCCGAAGGCGGGATCCGGCTGCACACGGGCCAGATAGGCACGCTCGTAGGGGTCCTCCACCACCTCGGCGAGCTGCACCGGGTCCAGAGCGGATGCCTGCAGGGCGGCGCGTGCCCACGGGTCCGCCGCCCGGCTCAGCGACCGGTCGATCCTGCGCGAACGCCAGTTGCGCGCACGCCGGTCGGTGCCCGCCTCCAGCATGGTCCGCATTCCCACCGGGCTCTTCCCCGCGATCAGGTCGGGTTCCCGCGCGGCGAAGCCGAGGAGCTCGTCGACCAGGTAGAGCCAGACCACTGCGCGATAGCGGTTCAGATAGAACGCGACCGGCGAGACGCAGCCGATGCGGGCCAGGCCCGTGAAGCGCACGGGGCTGACTCCGAGCAGGGCGGCGCCTTCCGCCGTGCCCGCGGTACGCACCTGGTCGCGAAGCGATTCGGGGAATCCCGGCCGGGCGCGCAGCCGGTCGATCTCCTGCCGGCGGATACGCGGCCTCGCCCCTCCCGCGGCGGGCTCCGCTTCGATCAGGCCCAGATGGACGGCCAGGTCGAATTCACCTCGCTTCAACGTCAGTTCCTGAGCCGCGCGACCTGCCGACACACGCTCCGGCTCCGCCGCACCGGCGGTGGGCCTACGGGTGTCCTCCGTGATGGTCATGGCTTCTCTCCCCCGTGAGTCGAATACTCTGTGTGACCACGGTAGCCGGGGGAGGACACGCTCGCGGAGCCTGTGGACAACTCCTGCCGGTCCACGGAAAGAGCAGGTCAGAGGCGGTCGATACTCTCCACACCCTGCCGTGCCGTCACACCGAGGTGTTCACCCACGCGATTGACCAGCAGGGTCATCTCGTAGGCGACCTGGCCCACATCGGCTTCGGCCGCGGTCAGGACACAGAGGCAACTGCCGTCCCCCGCCGCTGTCACGAAGAGCAGCGCCTCATCGAACTCCACCATGGTCTGGCGCGCCCTCCCGGCCCCGAAGTGCCGTCCGGATCCTCGGGCCAGGCTCTGCAGTCCGGACGAGACCGCCGCCAGGTGTTCCGCGTCCTCCCGGGCCAGGCTCGTGCTGGCGCCGGTCACCAGCCCGTCGTTCGAGAGCACCAGCGCGTGCCGGATGTGCTCCACCCGGCCGGTGAGATCGTCAAGAAGCCAGTCGAGTCCCCGGTCCAGCGCCATGTGCTCGTCCTCCCCGTTCATCTGTTCCCCACGTCCGCGCAAGCCTTGCGCACGGCTCCCCTGCGGGCAAGCGCCGCACGGTCCCGGGGGCGTTGCTTCGCGCCACGGCCCGCCCGCCGTCGAGGACGGGGCTCCGGCACGCCCCCGGGCGGGGACGGCCGTGACGTTCTCACCCCGGACCGGACGCCTGACCGACCGATTCGAGCAGCCGCGCCGTATGCATGCGCCCGGCGTATTCGACCATGCGGATGAGGACCTCCTTGCCGGAGGCGCGGTCACGCGCGTCGCACAGGACGACGGGCGTTCCCCCGTCCAGATCCAGTGCCCGCGAGACGTCGTCCTCCGCATAGGTCCGTGCGCCCGTGAAGCAGTTGACGGCGACGACGAACGGGATACGGCGGTGCTCGAAGTAGTCGACGGCCGGGAAGCAGTCCTCGAGGCGCCGTGTGTCGGCGAGGACGACGGCTCCGAGCGCACCCTGCGCGAGTTCGTCCCACAGGAACCAGAACCGGTCCTGCCCCGGGGTGCCGAACAGGTAGAGCGACAGACCCGAGCGGATGGTGATCCTTCCGAAGTCCATGGCGACCGTGGTGGTGGTCTTCTGGTCCACGCCCCCGGTGTCGTCGACGGACTGACCGGCCTCACTGAGGAGTTCCTCGGTCCGCAGCGGCCGGATCTCGCTCACCGCGCCCACGAGGGTCGTCTTGCCGACGCCGAAGCCGCCGGCGACCAGTATCTTCAGGGCGAGCGCTCCGGACTCGCCGGAATCGTCCGCGTCTGTGCTGTCCACATGCTCGGAGGACATCGATCACTTCTCTCGCGAGTGCCGTCAGAGGGCGACAGCATGGCAATCAGAGGCAGTCACCAAGGAGGGTGAACGCAATGTGACTTATGTGTCCGTACGGGTTCGTTCAGTGCCCGGCCGGAGTCGTCATTCTTCGTGAGTAGGCGGTTCGCACGACCGTTCCCGGAGCTCTCAGAGCGCCCGGAGGCCGTCGATCACCTCACGCAGGATGCGTTCGTCAGGCAGTTGTGCGGGCGGGACGGGCCTGCTGACCCGTACGCAGCCGGCCTCCAGCAGGTCGCCGAGGAGCACCCGCACGACGCCGACGGGCAGGTCGGCGTCCGCCGACAGTTCCGCGACCGACTGGATCTCCTCCTGGCAGAGAGCGAGCAACGCCCGGTGCTCGGGGCCGAGCAACGCCTCGCCCTGCCTATCCTCCGCGTCGTCGTCCGCCGCCACGAGGGCGATCAGGTCGAACCGCACGCCGCTGGGACCCGCTTGCGTCCGGCCACCGGTGACCGCGTAGGGGCGGACCAACGGGCCCGCCTCGGCGTCGTACCACTGGCTGCCGGGCGGTACACCGTGTCCGGCGGGGGCGAGACCGTCGCCTGCGGCAGGCACGCCGTATCCGCGGCCGGGCGGCCCTCCGTCGACGCGCCCCGGCGGGGGAACCTCCGGGCGTCCCGGCGACACTCCGCCCTCTTGCATCCGCACGTGCCCGTCCTCAGCCCGTCGCCGGTGGTCCGGCGAGCCTCACCGGGGAGGCGAGGTGTTCGCCGACCCGCTTCACCAGGCGTGCCATCTCGTAGGCAACGAGGCCGATGTCCGCGAGGGCCATGCTCAGCACGGTGAGGCAGGAGCCGTCCCCCGCGGCGGCCACGAACAGGAAGCCGTCGTCCATCTCGACCATCGTCTGACGTACGCCCCCGGCTCCGAAGTGCCGCCCCGCGCCCTTCGCCAGGCTGTTGAAGCCCGATGCCACGGCAGCGAGGTGCTCGGCGTCCTCACGGCTCAGGGCGTGGGACGCGCCGACGGCGAGGCCGTCGTTGCTCAGCACGACGGCATGCCGGATGTCGGCGATCCGTGCGACGAGATCGTCCAGCAGCCAGTCGAGCTCGCCGGAGCCTCGGGAAGCCCTTCCGGGCCTCTCGTTCACGATCATGTCTGGTCTCCTTCGGTGTACCGGCGGAAGAGGGATGCGGGTGCGGAGCGTGCGCTGGGGGTTCTCCCGGGCACCGCCCCGCCGCCGCGGACCCATCCGTCCCGGTAGGCGGTCATGCGGTCGCGTGCCTGCTCGGGGGTACGCCCCACCGCGGGCGCGGACCCGGCGGCGTGGTGCTCGTCCTCCTCCCTGCGCGGCTGCTCGCGCAGTTGCGGTACGAGGCTGGCCTGCCGCACGCGACGGGGGAGCTCTCCGTCCTCCTCCGCGGAAGCCGCCCGCCGGTGGAGGGTCTTCACGGGGGCCGTGCCCGGCCGGGGTCCCGTCCGTCCGCCGGATTCCGTACTCGGTTCGAGGGCCGGTACGGCGACCGGGGCGGGGAACGCGGGGGGACGCGGGTGCGGGCAGGCACCGTGCCCCGGGCCCATGTCGTCCCTGGCCACGGTCGTCGAGCCGGCCGCGGCGTCCGCCGTGCCGACGGGCCGGCCTTCCGGGAGCCCGGCCTGGAGGCACGCGGTCGGCAGCAGGACCACCGCGGTGGTCCCTCCGTAGGCGGAGGTGCGCAACTGCACCTTGACGTGGTGGCGGGCGGAGAGTCTGCTGACGACGAAGAGGCCGAGCCGGTCGCTGTCGAAGAGATCGAGGGTCTCGGACTGCTCGATGCGCCGGTTGGCCTCGTCGAGAAGTTCCTTGCCCATGCCGAGCCCACGGTCCTCGATCTCGAGGGCGTATCCGTTGCCCACGGGCTCTCCGCTGATCCGCACCTTGGTGTGGGGCGGCGAGAACTGCGCGGCGTTCTCGACGAGTTCGGCCAGCAGGTGGGTGAGGTCGGCCACGGCCGCGCCCTTCACACCGGCGTCCGGCAGCGCGCGTACCTCCACGCGCGCGTAGTCCTCGATCTCCGAGACCGCGGCGCGTACGACGTCGGTCAGCGGTACGGGCACCCGCCAGGCGCGTCCGGGGGCGGCGCCGGAGAGGATGATCAGGCTCTCCGCATGCCGCCTCATCCGGGTCGTGAGGTGGTCGAGGCGGAACAGGTCACCGAGTTCGCCCGGGTCGTCGGCACGGCGCTCCATACCGTCGAGGAGGGCGAGCTGGCGGTGGACGAGGACCTGGCTGCGGCGGGCCAGGTTGACGAATACCCCGGAGATGCCGCTGGCGAGTTCGGCGCGCTCGACCGCGGCGTCGAGGGCCGCGCGGTGCACGGTGTCCAGGGCTTCGCCCACCTGACCGATCTCGTCGTGGGACGCACGCCCGGCCGGGGTCTCGGCCCGCACGTCGATCTCCTCGCCCGCGCGCAGCCGCCGCATGGCATGGGGCAGTTTGCGCCACGCGATCTCCAGCGCGGTGTCGCGGAGACCGACGAGTTCGACGACGAGCGCACGGCCGATCCGCACGGAGATCACCAGTGAGGCGGCGACGGCGAGGAATCCGAGGAGGACGGCCGCACCGGCAGGGCTGAGGAGCGCGCGTGCGAAGGGGCCCGCCGGGTCGGCCGCCCGGTCACCGGCACCCGTCTCGATGGCTCGCAGCGCCGTGCGTACCGCCGCCGCGTCCCGCTCCCAGGTGGCGGGCACCGCCTTCGCCGCGCGGCGGCCCGGCGGTGCTGCCAGCACCGCGTCCTCGGCCGCGGTGAGCCGCCGGTAGGCGCCGCGTTCGCCGAGGGCCCTCCAGGCCTCGCGCCCGGCGGCCGGAAGGTCGCCGCCGGACGCTGCGGCCAGCGTCCGGCGGGTCGCCACGGCCCCGGTGAACAGACGGAGCTGTTCCCCTTCGAGCGTGCCGGCCGGTGCGGCCGACGCCAGCAGCGTCTCCTCGCGTGCCAGCATCTCCCCGCTCCGGGCCAGTTCGAGCTGGACGCGGGACTCGGAGCCGGTCTCTGCGTCCTGGGTGCCGGTCAGGGCCCCGGAGACACCGAAGGCCGCGGTGATGGTCTCGGTGTACTCCGTGAACGCGGTGCGGGTCCCGGCGTCCGTGGCCGAGGTCGTGCCGGTCTCTTTCCGGGGCGGGTCCAGGAGCCGGGTGCGCAGGGCGCCCAACTGCTCCGCACGGTCCAGGAAGGCGCCGAGCCGGGCGGCCGCCCCCGCGGGAAGGATGCCCGCGTCGGCGACGGTGTGGTCGTCGTCCAGGCGGAGGGCTTCGAGCGCGGCGTCCGTCCGTGCGGCCCGGTCCTTCAGTGCGGCCACGTGGTCGGCGCCGGGATCCGCCAGTTGGCGGAGCGCCGCCGTGCGTTCGCTCTGGAGGGCGCCCACGGCCGAGGTGACCGGAGCGCGCACCGCTCCGTCCACGCGCTGGACCTCGCGCAGGCGCGCCACGTCCTGGGCCGTGGTGACGGTGGCGAACCCCCAGAGGGCGAGGAGGGAGACGACGGGCACCATCAGCAGCGAGATGATCTTCGCCCGTACCGTCCGGGGGCGCAGGGACCTCCCCCGCCCACCCTGCCCGGGCGGCTGTGCGTCGTGCCCTGGGCCTTCGTCGGCGGGCCGTCCTGCGTGTGCGCGCCTGCCGCGCGGCGGTGTCACCGGCCCGTCGGCGTGTGCACCGGGGTCCGGGGTCGTCGTGCGGGGTCTGCGCATGGCCTCCTCGTTCCGGGTGGGGAGCTCTGTGCCCCGAATGCTCTGTACGACAGGGGGGCCGTGGTCCGGCGTTCCTCAGGGGGTCGCCGCCCTCGCGGACTTGTCGTCGAAGGCCGCGACGGGCGTTTCGGAGGGACGTTCCCGGGCTGCCGGAGAAAGCGCGACGAACGCCGAGGTGAGGAAGAGGTACGACCCGAGGCCGACGGCGAGGGGAAAGATGAACTGCATCACCGTCGCGCCGGGCAGGGCGGATCCCGAGGGTGCGACCCGGACACCGACGGCCAGCATGCCCGTGTAGTGCATGCTGCTCACCGCCGCTCCCATGACCAGCGACGCGAGCGCCACCGCCCCCGGCGACTTGATGTTCAGTGCGGCCCACAGAGCCGCGGTGGCCGCGATGACGGCGATGGTCACCGACACCCCGACCAGCATCGGGTCATAGGTGACCGTGCCGTGGAGGCGCAGGGCGGCCATGCCCAGGTAGTGCATGCTGGCGACGCCGAGGCCGGTGGTGAGACCGCCGGCGAGCAGGGCCCGCGAGCGGTCGCGGCTGTAGCCGACCGTGAAGACTCCCGCCCCCACCACCAGCATGGCGACCAGCAGGCTGAGCAGGGTGAGCGGCACGTCGTAGCGGATGTCGGTGCCGGTGACACCGAATCCGAGCATGGCGACGAAATGCATCGTCCAGATGCCGGTGCCGAGCGCGGAGGCGGCCGTGAGGAGCCAGTTGCGGCGCGAACGGCCGTGGGTACCGAGTGCGCGCACGGTGCAGCGCAGTCCGAGAGCGGCGCCGATCGATGCCATCGCGTACGACAGCACGGGTGTCAGCCAGCCGAAGGTGGCGTGGTCCAGGTGTCCCATGGGTCCGGGACGCTAGCCCGCTCCGGAGCGCATACCAGGGGCGCATTCCGAAAGGTGCTGGGATATGACAGAGAGATGTTCCCGAACGATCGGGCAGGGTTCGAACGTGTGCACCGTATCGCGTCGTTTGCAGAGTTCGAACGTGTGCACCCACGCGCGTCGTTTCGCTCGGGTGCGGACTGAGCGATCATGTCCCCATGGCCGACGACCACACGCACGTCCAAGACTTCTTCACCCCGCGGGCGGCGGGCTGGGACAGCCGTTTCCCCGATGACGGCCCCGCCTACGCCGCCGCCGTCGACGAGCTGAGGCTGCGTCCCGGGGGCGCCGTGCTCGACGCGGGCTGCGGCATGGGACGTGCCCTGCCGGCCCTGCGGACGGCGGTCGGCCCCGGTGGGACGGTGCTGGGCGCCGACCTGACACCCGCCATGCTGGACGCTGCGCTGCGCGCGGGACGAGGAACGAGCGGCGCGCTGCTCCTGGCCGATGTCGGGCAGCTCCCCCTGCGCGCCGGAGCCCTGGACGCCGTCTTCGCCGCCGGCCTGGTCTCTCATCTCCCGCACCCGGCGCGAGGGCTCGAAGAGCTGGCGCGCGTGGTGCGCCCGGGTGGCCGGCTCGCCCTCTTCCACCCCGTCGGGCGTGCCGCGCTGGCCTCACGGCACGGCCGGGACCTCTCCGACGACGATCTCAGGGCCGAGCCCCGTCTCGCGCCGCTGCTGGCCGATGCGGGATGGCGGATGGACACGTACACCGACGAGGACAGCCGATTCCTGGTGCTGGCCGTGCGGAACGGCTGAGCGGTCGCCGGTGCCCGCTCGCCCTCACTCGGCCGAGGCGTCCGGCGTCCGTCCGCGCGGTACGGGACATCCCCACACGCCCGGGGTGGGGAACGTGCCGAGCCGGGCGACCTCGTAGCCCTCCGGGTACCCCTTGATCTCGGGGTTCTGCCGGGCGTGATGGGCCCTGGTACGCGGCGGCATGAACCGTACGGCACGTGCCCTCAGGCGCAGTGCGCCGCGGGTCAGCGCCCGGGCGGCCGGGCCCGGCCGCCCGTACCGGAACGCCCGCAGCAGCGCGTCGTCGAGCAGGGCGAGGGTCGCCTTGCGTACGACGGGGGCGAGCGGCCGCGGGTACCAGGAGCCCATCAGGTCCAGGGTGGCGTCGGAGACGGCGCGTGCGCCTTCGTCCCAGCCGAAGTGCTCGTCCTCGTAGGCGTCCAGCGCGTGCTCGAAGTCCTCGTACGTCCGCGGCACGTCCTGGATGCCCATGCGGGCACCGAGCGTGCGGTAGTACGCCGCGAAGGCGCGCTGCTCGTGGCCGGACAGCCTGCGCCAGCCGTAGGTGTCGAGCCAGCGCTTGGGCGTGACGACGAAGGTGCACAGCACATAGCGCATGTCGTCGTTGCTGATGTCGTAACTGCGGTGCATCCGGTTGATCCGACGGACGGCCGTGCGGCCGTCCTCGCTGTCGAAGCCGTGCTCGACCACGGCGTCGAGAAGGAGTGCGGTGTCGTCGTACCTCTTCTGTGAACGTTCCGTCAGTTCGCCCGTCTCCGCCAGCAGTCGGCCGATGCTGGGGACCGCGTAGGTGCGGTACAGGGCGAGTTCGAGGGCGCGGGTGATGTCCCAGGGGAATTCGTACGTCACGGTGAGGCGGTAGATCTCCAGGAAGTCCCGCTCCGGGTCGAGGCGCTGGATCTCCTTCAGCCGTGCGTACCGTTCCACCATGCTGTCCCCCTCGTCGGCCGGGCTCACCACCCTACGGGTGACGGACGGAACAGCACCACGGCACGAGGGGTCCCGAAGCGTACCCTCGCGGCCGGTCGTGATCTCCGGTTACCTGGCCGTTATCCCTTGTCAGGGCCTCGACGACAGGGTTACCGAGTAGTTAAGGTGCGCCGACGGCTCAAGCGATCTGATCTGGAATGAGGGTGGGTGCTGTGGCAGGGACGGACGACACGGTCGCCGATGACGACGCGCTGTTTGTGCTGACCGCGGTGCTGCTGACCCCCGCGCAGTTCCCCAGCGTGCTGGGCGACGACTACGTGGCCGCGTGTGCCGCGCTCGGCCTCGAGCCGTACGCCGAGGGGTACGGCCTCGTGCTCGGCCAGGACAGCGGGGGCGCCCGTTGGACCGTCGTCGTCGAGGACGTCTCGCTGGTGGCCGTCGCCATCGCCTCGTGGGACTGCGGGATGGAGTACGACCTCTCCCCCGACGACCGCTCGGTGGTGTGCGCGTTGCCGGGGTGGCCGCTCGCGCTCGCGGTCTCCGCGCCCGGGGTCCCCGAGCCGCACGACCCGTTGCCCGATCCCGACGGTGAGGGCCCCGATCCGCTGACTCCGCCGGACACCGAGGTCTGGGGCGCTCCGCAGCGGCGGCTCGGGGCGGACGAGATAGCTCTCCAGTGGGCCGCGTGGCGCGGACAGATCGACGACGAGACGGCGTTCGGCAGCCCCGGGGAGCCGGCTCGGGACGGTGCGGCGACGGCGGACGCCGGGAGCTCCGCCGGGTCCACGGGTTCCGGACAGCACCCCGGTGTGCGCAAGGCGCTCGCAGCGGCCCGGGAGTACGTCAGCTCTCCGCCTCCGCCCGGCCGGATCCGCTCCGCCTTCGCCCCTGGCGGGGCACGGACGCTGCGGGCCGACGGCCCCGGCTGGTCCCTGGTGGCCAGGACGGACGACATCGCCTTCGTCCTCCTGGACGAGGAGCCGGGCGAGGTCATGCCGGTCGGCCGCGGCCCCGAGCTCCCGGGGCTGCTGAAGTCGCTCGACGAGCTGGCCGTACGGCCGTCCTGACCGCGCGTGCCCACGCGGTCCGAGGCTCGCCCCGTGTGTCCTACACGCGCTCAAGGGGGCGGTGCGGTTCGGCGGGCAGCTCTGCCCTGACCGTGTCACCGGGCCGTACGGTTCCGCCGGTCGTGACGATGCCCATGATTCCCGCCCTGCGGACGACGGTGCCGTCGTCCGCCCGGCCGACGACCTGCTTGAGCAGGCCGTCCTGGAAGTGGTCGATCTGCAGGCACGGATTCCGCAGGCCGGTCACCTCGACGACGGCCTCGTCGCCCAGGTGGAGCAGGGTCCCCACAGGGAGGGCGAGGAGATCGATCCCGCTCGTGGTGATGTTCTCCCCGAGATCGCCCGGCATGACCTCGAACCCCGCCGCCCCCAGCTCGGCGAACAGTTCCTGGTGCATGAGGTGGACCTGACGCAGGTTGGGCTGCGTCGGGTCCTGGGCGACCCGGGAGCGGTGCTTGACCGTGACCCCGGCATGGACGTCACCCTCCACCCCGAGCCCGGCCAGCAGCGTCACGCTGTCCCGGTTGGGCTTGGTGAAGGAGTACTCGCCGTTGCTGCTGACCGCGGTGACCGTGCTGTTCAGCGCCCTATCTCCTTACGACTGATCCTGCGGAGCCTGCGTCGCTGTGCGGGGTCGAGCATGAGGTACCCCACCGTGGGTACGCCGATGAGGACCAGCAGCGACCACCAGAATCCGATGAACGGAATCAGGACGACTGCCGCGACGACTCCCCCGATGGCGATCTTTGCACCGTTCGACATGATCCGTGCCTCCTCCGCGGCCGGAGCCGCTCCTGATGGGAGAACGCCTGTGGTCCCCTGTCGGTTCCAGCCGCGCGGCGGCATCCTGCGGGCCGCCGGGCGGAGGTCCTAGCGGAGCGGCTCTCCGACCTCGTGCATGTGTTGCAGGGCCTGACGGTAGGACTCGATGATGCCCGTCTCCGCGTACGGCATCCCGATGGACGCGCAGTGCGCCTTGACCAGGGGTTGCGCCAGTCGCAGGTGGGGCCGGGGCATGCTCGGGAAGAGGTGGTGCTCGATCTGGTAGTTGAGCCCGCCGAGCAGCCAGTCGGTGAGGACGGCCCCACGCACGTTGCGCGAGGTGAGGACCTGGCGCTGCAGATGCCCCCAGCGGTCGCCGTCGGGGTCGGGCATCTCCATGCCCTTGTGGTTCGGAGCGAAGGCCATGCCCAGGTGGAGGCCGAAGAGCGCGTGGTGCACGAGGGCGAAGACGACGGCCTTGCCCGGGGACATGACGGTCAGGAGCAGCGTCGCGTACAGCGCGAGGTGCCCGGACAGCAGGATGCCGGAGAGCGTGCGCTCACGGACGGGCTGACGGCGCAGGAACTGGAAGCCGTAGATCTTGAGGGCGATGCCTTCGAGGAGCAGCATCGGGAAGAAGAGACGCGCCTGGTTGCGGGTGAGCCAGCGGGAGAAGCCCTCGCGCTGAGCGGCCTGCTTCTGGGTCCAGACCAGGGCGCCGACCCCGACGTCGGGGTCCTTGTCTACGTGGTTCGGGTTGGCGTGGTGACGTACGTGCTTGTCGTTCCACCAGGCCTCGTTCATCCCGAGGAGGAGGTTCGCGTGCACGAGGCCGAGCGCCCGGCCCGCCTTGCGGTCCCCGGTTATCTGGGCATGGCCGGCGTCGTGTCCGAAGAAGGCCGTACGGGTCCAGAGAACGGCCAGCGGCACGGCGAGGAACAGGTTCCACCAGGTGTCGCCGAGCATCACCATGCCGCCGATCACGACGCCGAGAGCGGTCAGGTTCGCGGCGATGCCCGCCGCGTACCAGCCGGTGCGCCGTTCGAGGAGACCCTGACCCTTGACGGTCTTCAGGAGTGGTGCGAAATCACTTCCGGGAGGCGGCGGGCCGGCCGGACTCTCCGATCCGTCGCGGGTGTTCGGCGCAACGGTGGCTTCTACCGCCTGGGGCATGACGTCTCCGGTTTCTGGGCATCTGCGCTGACCTCGTCAAACGTACGGATGGCGGGCCTGCGGCAGCCATGGCGCCATCACCCCGGCCGTACGGGGGGATTCCCCCGTGTCCGATGGTGGTGCGGGCTGTACCCCAGGCTTCAGAAGGCAGAGACGAGTGAGGTGGATCACTGCGCATCTCTCCCGGAACGGGCCGCGGGTGGAGTACCCTCGGCGACCCCGGGCTCACTAGTCAAATTTGAGGAATCTGACATCGCTGTGCACAGGCTCCCTGCGGCAACGCTCAACGAGATCACCGAACTGTCCCGCTGCTCCGCAGTCTTCCTCCCCGCGGATCCGGCCCGTACCGGCCTGATCGCGTTCTGGAATGCGGACGGTAGCACCCCTCCCCTCGATCCAGGGAGTCCGACGGAACTGACGGTCGCCGCGACCGACGGCAGCACGTACCCGGTCCCGGCGTTGCTGATGCCGGTGAGGGAGGCGCTGCCGGTCCTCACACGGGCGCGCGCGGACACGCTGGCTTCCCCGTCCACCGCGTTCTGGGGCACGGCCGGGGTCCTCGCGCTCCAACTCGTCGCGCGAGGACTGCTGCTGCCGGGACTGAGCCCGACGGACCGGGACGCCTGGCGGGCCGGCCCGCTCACCGCTGACGATCTGGAGCGGATCCAGGTCCTTGCGGCCTCCATGCCTCCCGAGGCCCACGCGGTGCCGCTCGAAGCCGAAGGGGCGGACGGCCCGGTGCTGCTGGCCGATCCCGAGCCGCTGCTGCGGTCGTTCCTCGACGCGGTGGTGGACGGCATGCCCCGTACGCCCGCGGCCGAAACCGTCACCGGCACACCGGTGTTCACCTCGCACGCCGCACAGCACCGCCCCGGGCTGCGCCCCTGGGCGGCCGATGTCGCCGCCGGTCACGATGCCGGTGTGCGGCTCTCCCTGCGCGTCGAGGTCTCAGGACTCACCGACGCGGAGGGGGCGGACGGCACCGGGCCCGCTCCCTCGTTCCGTGCGGTCCTCCAGATCCACAGCGTCCAGGATCCCGCTCTGGTCGCCGACGCGGCCGATGTGTGGGCCGACCGCTCCCCCGCCGCGTCGCTGTTCGGTCCGCGTGCCCGGATGGACGCCCTGCTCGCGCTGCGGCGCGCCGCGCGGGCCTGGCCCCCGTTGGCCCCTCTCCTGTCGGCCGCCGTCCCGGACGCGGTCGAGCCGGCCGACGAGGAGATCACGGAGTTGCTGGGCTCCGCCGCGAGGGCACTGGCGGCGACGGGTGTCCAGGTGCACTGGCCCAAGGAGCTGGCGAGGAGACTCACCACGCGAGCGGTGATCGGCCCGCGGGACGACGGCGCCGGGACGGCCCGCCGAACCGGGTCGGACACACCGTCCTTCCTGTCGGCCGACTCCGTGCTCGCGTTCGACTGGCGGTTCGCGCTGGGCGACAGACAGCTGAGCAGGGAGGAGCTCGACCGGCTCGCCGAAGCGGGAAGACCACTGGTCAGACTCCGTGACCAGTGGGTGCTCATCGACCCCGAGGACGCGGGACGGGCCCGCGGGACCCAGGACCGCACGGTCACGCCCATCGACGCACTGGGTGCCGTGCTGACCGGGACCACCGACATCGGCGGACGCCGGGTGCAGGTGGCCGCCACGGGCTGGCTCGAGCAGCTGCGGGCACGGATCGCCGACCCGGAGTCGGCTGAACACCGCGCGGTCGGACAGCCGGAGGCGCTGGACGCGACGCTGCGCGACTACCAACTGCGTGGCCTGAACTGGCTGCACACCATGACGTCGCTCGGCCTGGGCTGCTGCCTAGCCGACGACATGGGACTGGGCAAGACCATCACGCTGATCGCCCTCCATCTGCACCGGCAGGGCGTCGGATCGGCCGCGGGACCCACACTCGTGGTGTGTCCGACCTCCCTGATGGGCAACTGGCAGCGGGAGATCGAGAGGTTCGCACCCGGCACACCGGTACGCCGCTTCCACGGCGCGTCCCGCTCACTGGAGGGCCTGGCCGACGGCGAGTTCGTCCTCACCACGTACGGCACGATGCGTCTCGACGCCGCGCGGCTGGCGCAGGCGTCCTGGGGCATGGTCGTGGCCGACGAGGCGCAGCACGTCAAGAACCCGCGTTCGGCGACCGCCCGCGGGCTGCGCACCATCGGAGCGCGGGCCCGCGTCGCCCTGACGGGCACTCCGGTGGAGAACAACCTCTCCGAGCTGTGGGCGATCCTCGACTGGACGACCCCGGGGCTGCTCGGCCGGCTCGGGACGTTCCGCACCCGCTACGCGAGCGCGGTGGAAGGCGGCAGCGACCCCGCAGCTGCCGAGCGGCTCGCCTCACTGGTCCGCCCGTTCCTCCTGCGCCGGTGCAAATCCGATCCGGGTATCGCGCCGGAGCTCCCCCCGAAGACGGAGACCGACCGCACCGTCTCGCTCACGGCGGAGCAGACCGGCCTGTACGAGGCGGTGGTGCGCGAGACGCTCGAGGAGATCACCGGCGCGGACGGCTTCGCACGGCGCGGGCTGGTCATGAAGCTGCTGACGGCGCTCAAGCAGATCTGCAACCACCCGGCGCAGTACCTCAAGGAGGAGCAGCCACGGATCGTGGACCGGTCGGGCAAGGTGGAACTGCTGGACGAACTGCTCGACACGATCCTCGCCGAGGGGGCCGCCGTGCTGGTCTTCACCCAGTACGTGCAGATGGCACGCCTGCTGGAACAGCACCTGGCGGCGCGCGGAATCCGCACCCAGTTCCTGCACGGCGGCACCCCGGTCCCCGAGCGGGAGGCCATGGTGAACCGCTTCCAGGCGGGCGAGGCGCCGGTGTTCCTGCTCTCGCTCAAGGCCGCGGGCACGGGGCTCAACCTCACCCGCGCCGGCCATGTCGTGCACTTCGACCGCTGGTGGAATCCGGCCGTGGAGGCTCAGGCCACGGACCGTGCCTACCGGATCGGGCAGACGCAGCCGGTGCAGGTGCACCGGCTGATCGCCGAGGGCACCGTGGAGGACCGCATCGCTGCCATGCTGACGCGGAAACAGGGTCTGGCCGACGCGGTGCTCGGCGGGGGCGAGGCCGCGCTGAGCGAGTTGAGCGATGCCGAACTGGCCGAGCTGGTCGAGCTGCGAGGGGCTGCACGATGAACGAGGGTCACGAGCCGGAGCGTACGTTCGCGCCCCTCCCGCCCGCACAGGGCCGCGCCTTCGCCTCGTCCTGGTGGGGCCGGGCCTGGCTGAAGGCGCTGGAGGACACGGCACTCGACGGCGCGCAGCTGAAGAAGGGGCGGAGACTGGCCCGGGAGGGCGGAGTCGGCGCGGTGTCGGTCCGGCCCGGCCGGCTCACCGCGGTCGTGCAGGACCGCGACTCGTCGGCGTACCGCAGTGACGTGCTGCTCCAGGAGCTGAGCGAGGAGGACTGGGACCGCTTCCTGGACATGGCGTCCGAACGGTCCGGGCACATCGCGGCCCTGCTCGACCGTGAGATGCCGCCGCACCTGGTGGAGGACGCGGCCGCGGCCGGGCTCGAACTGCTGCCCGGGATCGGCGACCTGGAGCCCGAGTGCAGCTGCGACGCGTGGGACCACTGCCCGCATACGGGCGCCCTCTGCTACCAGGTCGCGCGGCTGCTCGACGAGGACCCCTTCGTACTGCTGCTGTTGCGGGGCCGTGACGAGCGGCGGCTGCTCGACGAACTGCAGGCGCGCAGTACGGCGCGAGCGGGCCGCGGGTCCGACGACGCGGCTCCGGCGGAGGACCTCGCCGACAGCCCGTCGCGGCAGGGCGTGCGGGCGGACGAGGCCTTCGCGGCCCGGGACATCCTGCCGCCCCTTCCGCCTCCCCCACCCCTGCCCGCGGAGCCGGGCCTGCCGCCGTCGCTGGACGCGGAGTGGGATCCGGAGGCCGGAATCGACGCTGCCGCGCTGGAGTTCCTGGCGGCGGACAGCGCCGTGCGGGCGTTCGCGATGCTGGCGGACGCACTCGGCGCGCGCCACGGACAGCAGCCCCCGGCAGCGGAGCTGACGCCCGAGCAGGACGCGGTGCGGCTGGCCGCCGGCAGCAGGGCCGGCACCCACGTCACGGCGCGGCTGGCAACGGCGTCCGGTCGCGGGCCGGCCGGGCTGGACGCCGCGGTACGGGCCTGGCGGTACGGCGGGGCGGCCGCGCTCGCGGTGTGCGACGAGGAGTGGCTGCCGGACCCGGAGATGCTCGCCCGGGCCCTGGCGCAGCTCGCCGCGGCATGGGAGGAAGGCGAGGGGCCCCGGCTCCGGGCGGCCGGAAACCGCTGGACGCTGGTCGGTTCCGGTACGCAGCTGCGGCTCGGACGCGACGGGCGGTGGTGGCCGTACATCCAGGAAGCGGGCCGGTGGCTCCCCGCCGGACCGGCGGAGGACGACCCCGGGGCAGCACTGGCCGGGGTCCTGTCCGGCACCTGAGGGCGGGACGTCACGCGCGGTTCCGCGCCTGCGCGGAACCGTACGGTGGGGCGGCGCGTGTGAGCCGTAGACCGGACCACGTCCCACGCACAGGAGTGCTGATGCAGCGCAGGCGGATTCTTCAGGGCGCCGCGGTCACGGCCGCCGCGGCGCTCCTTCCCGCGTCCGTCCGGGCCGTGGCCGCTCCCCCGGCGGAGACCGACTACGGGGGCGCACAGTGGTTTCCGGCGTCGGAGTCCAACTGCACGCCGTCGAGACGTTCTTCGGAGCGTCCTGTCGACCTGGTCGTCATCCACGTCGCCCAGCAGACGTTCTCGCAGACGGTCGGCATCTTCCGGAATCCGGCCAAGGAGGTGTCCGCCCACTACGTGGTGCGCTCGGGCGACGGATTCGTCGCCCAGTGCGTGCGGGAACGGGACATCGCCTGGCACGCGGGGAGCTGGGACCACAACACCCGCAGCATCGGTATCGAGCACGAGGGCTGGATCGACCAGCCCGCCTACTTCACCCACACGATGTACGCGCGTTCGGCGAAGCTCACCGCGGACATCTGTGACCGCTACGGCCTGCCCAAGGACCGCGCGCACATCATCGGCCACCACGAAGTGCCGGGAAGCGACCACACCGATCCGGGTCCCCACTGGGACTGGGTGCGCTACATCCGTCTCGTCAACCTGGCCTGAGACCTGTCCGCCGATGAGCGGCACACCCTAGCCAGGGGGCGCGGACCCGTCGCCTCCACCTCGTTCACGTGTCGGCATTCCGGCGTCGCGCACCCCTTCCGCACGCTCGTGACCGGCCGGGCCCTCCGCGGTGTCGTCGTCCACCATCGGCGTCGCCATGGCGCCGCCGCCCCGCAGGCGTTCCAGGTCGGAGGAGCGGACCTGGATGACGAGGACGGCGATCAGCGCGGCCACGACGGCGAAGACCGCCGCGGCGACGAAGGCACTGGAGACGCCCGAGGCCAGCACCTGGTCGCCCCACGGCGAGGGGAGCTCTCCCGTCCTGCGGAATTCGAGCTGCTGGGCCGGGGTCGCCTCGGCCATGAACCGGGGTATCTGGTCCGTCGCCTCGTTGCGGCTGGCCGTGCCGAACACGGTGACCAGGATGGACAGCCCCAGGGAACCGCCCACCTGCTGGGTGGCGTTGAGGACTCCCGACGCGGCCCCCGCCTCCCTCGACGCCACCCCCGACACCGCCATCAGCGTCAGCGAGACGAACTGCATGCCCATGCCGAAGCCGAAGACCAGCACAGGGCCGAGGATGCTTCCGAGGTAGGTGCTGTCGATGTCGGTACGGGTCAGCCAGCCGAGCCCCGCAGCGGCGAAGAGCGCACCGACCACCATGAAGGGTTTGGGCCCCCACCTGGGCAGTAGTTGGGAGGCCAGTCCCGCGCTGATCGCGATGATCACGCTCACCGGCAGGAAGGCCAGTCCGGCCTGCAGCGGGCTGAAATCAAGGATGTTCTGCACGAAGAGCGTCAGGAAGAAGAACATCCCGAACATGGCCGCGGCGAGGCTCAGCATCATCCCGTAGGTCCCGGCACGATTGCGGTCCCGGAACATGCGCAGAGGTGTGATGGGTTGCTTCGATCCGCGTTCGACGGCCAGGAAGGCGAGGAGGAACACCACGGCGGCGACGAATGCCCCGATGGTCACGACGTCGCTCCAGCCGTCCTCGGACGCCCGGATGAAGCCGTAGACGAGCAGCACCATCCCCAGCGTGGACGTGAGCGCGCCGAGCACATCGAAGTGGCCGGGGTGGCGTTCGGATTCCTTGATGAAGCGCGGTGTCGCGAAGGCGATCAGCAGGCCGATGGGCACGTTGACGAAGAGCACCCACCGCCAGTCGAGCCACTCCACGAGCACACCGCCGGCGAGCAGTCCGATCGCGCTTCCGCCCGCCGAGACCGCCGCGAACACGCCGAACGCCCGGTTGCGCGCGGGGCCCTCGTCGAAGGTCGTGGTGATGAGGGAGAGGGCGGTCGGCGAGGCGATCGCGCCACCGACGCCCTGCAACGCACGCGCGGCCAGCAACTGCCAGGACTCCTGCGAGAGCCCGCCCAGCAAGGACGCCAGCACGAAGAGCAGGACGCCGAAGACGAAGACCCTCCGGCGTCCGAGGATGTCACCCAGCCGCCCACCGAGCAGGAGCAGCCCGCCGAACGTCAGGGTGTAGGCGTTGATGACCCACGACAGGCTCTCGGTCGAGAACCCGAGGGACGTCTGGATGTGCGGCAGAGCGATGTTCACGATGGTGATGTCGAGAACCACCATCAACTGGCACGAGGCGATGATGAGCAGCGCGATCCCGTTGCCGCGGCCCCGCTTCGGGGATTCGGCAACCGGCGCGGACTTCGCTCGGGAATCTGTCATAGCGATACGTGCCATACGAGTCAGCGGTGAACAGAAACATTCACTCATCGACGTTAGGACGGACCGGACAGGCACGCCAATCGATCACCGGCCGAGGTCACGAAGGCCTCCTGGTCAACCGCTCGCGGTCCCGCCGGACAGGGTGCGGCCGGCGGGACGGGACGCGATCAGCCTTCAGCTCCGGGCAGCCGGCATCAGGTGAAGTTCACGTCGCTGCAGAGGAAGTAGGTCTGGTCCATGTGCGACGCCTGCCAGATCGTGTAGACCACATGACGGCCGCTGAGGCCGGAGGTGGTCACGGGGATCTCGTAGTTCTGGCTGGGGGCGTAACTGCCGGTCTCGGCGACCAGCTGGAGATCGCTCCAGGCCAGCGCCTCCGTGGCGGGGTCGAAGCCCTCCTTGCTGACGTACACCCGGAAGTAGTCCGCACCGTGACTGGCCTGGTCGTACAGCTTCACGGTGAAGTCGCCGGTGATGTCCGTGGTCTTCCAGGCGCCGACGGTGTCGAGGGCGTTGTACCGGCCGCTCTCCGTCCGGCCGCCGCTGCACAGCTGACCGTCGGGCACGGCAGCCGGGAAGTTACCGCCCGAGCCGTTGCGGTACAGCCCGTTCCAGTTCCACATGGCGTTGGGGTCGGCCTGCCAGGCCTGCCAGCACATGGGGTCCTCCTGCTCCATGGCGGGGTTCTGGAAGTCATCGCCCCAGCGCAGCCAGCAGCCGTAGTTGCGGGAGGCCGGGTCGACGACGGAACCGTGGGCGTTCGCGGTGCCCGTCCACGGGAGGAGGCAGAGGAGGAAGGCGAGGAGGACGCCGAAGAGGCGCAGAGCCAGTCCACTCGCACGTAAACTGACGCGATCATGACAATTCATGGTCCGGTCTCCTTTTCGGGGAGGTGGGGGGATCCACCGGCGTGGGAGCGCTCCCGCGCCACTTGGGCTTTGCCCCGCCACTCCCCCCTCAAACCCTCCGAGCGGTGTCACCAGTAGTGACGGCGCCCCCCGACCGCGTGCCCCACGGCCCCCAGGATCCAGAGGGCGAGCCCGATGACGAGCAGGATGATTCCGATGGTCCACAGGACACCGAGACCGGTCACCAGACCGAGAATCAGAAGAATGGCCCCAATGATGATCATGACAGCCTCCACTCACGGCACCCTACCCCGATCGATCGGGGTATATATGAGCATATGCCTGGTAGGCCTCCGAGGCCGATGTCAGGACCTTTTTGTTGCTGGTGCGCACGTGCGTCCCGGTCTACGTCAATCACGCGGCAGGAGAGACCCGAGCGGCCCCAGGTCCAGATTGAGGTCTTCCGGACGCACCCCGTGCTGCTCACAGAGTTCCGCCATCCTCTCGTCCAGCAGCATGAGCGTGGTCCCGATCTCGTCCACCTGACCGTCGGTGAGGTCCCCCTGGTCGATACGGCGGATGGCCTGTCGCTCCATCAGCTGCCGCAGCAGTTCGACGACGGTCAGCACGAGGGCCACGAGATCGCGCCCCAACTGGTCCGAGTCGACGTCGAGTCGCGTGGTCGTGTCGAGTCGCGTGGTCGTCACAACGGGCCTCCGTCCGCCCAGGGGGCCGGGACACGTTCGTTGACGGAGGAGAGCAGGGCATGGAGCGAGAGCCTCACGAGCGGAACGTCCGCGATCGCGATGACCAGATCACCGCTGATCACCACGCCCGTCGCAAGAACCCGGTCCAGCAGGTCGACGAGCGGCACCCCGATGGGGCCGCTCAGAGGCTCCGGGTTGTCCCAGGGCACCACGTCACGCACCATCTCTACACCTCTCCGACGAACGAGTACGGCACCCAGGGACCGGAGATCTCGATCCGGGCACCGGTCCCGTCCCGCAGCGTCCGGGTGAGCGCCTCGATGTCGGCCTCCAGATGCTCCGCCACCAGGTACGTGGCGTTGAGCACCTGGACGCGGCCGTTCTCCTCGGGCACGGAAGCGTGCAACCGCAGTCGGCGGCCGGCGGCGGCGAGGTCCTGGAATCCGGCGTCCACCGTCTCGGCGACCCGGAGGGCTTCCTCGTGCCTCTGTTCGCGCCGCGCCTGCACTCCTCGCTTGCGTTCGAGGTAGGCGAGCCCGGCTCCGGGCGCCGGGCGGGTGCCCCGGGCGGCTCTGTCCGGCCGCAGGGGCACCGGCTCCGGGTCCGGTGCCGACTCCGGGGGTTCGGCCGCGTAGACCTTGACCCCCCATTCGGCATGGCCCGCGGTGCGTTCCAGTGCGGCGCGGAAGCGCTCGGATTCGTCGAGGAGCGACTGCCGCGCCCGCGCCTCGCCGTGGTAGAGCGTGGCGAGCGGGAGCGGGACGGTGGGGCACGACGCCGCCACCGCCGACACCACGTCGTGGTGCGCGCGTGCGTAGCGTTCGAGCTCGCTCCGGTCGGCCACGCGGGCCTGCCACACCTCGTCGGTGAAGTCCGCCGCCCTGACGGTCTGGACGATCGCGGTCAGGGCGCCGCACCGCAGACGTCTCAGCGGCTCACCGGCCGCGACGCCCGGCAGCCCGGCGAACGCCGCCGGGTCCGGGGCTTCGCACACCGCGAATACGTACACGGCGCTCTCGTCCGAGGGCTGTCCTGGTCCCCGCTCCGTCATGTTGCTCGATGCTCCTTTCGTCCGTCACCGGTCCGAGGTCTCGTCCGTCTTCGCCTCGAGCGCCTCGAGACGCTCGCGCAGTTCGCGGTTCTCGTCCTGGAGGGAGTTCCGGGCCGCACGCGAACTCAGCGCGGGATCCGTCTCCCACCAGTCGATCCCCGCCTTCTTGGCGGTGTCCACCGACGCCACGAACAGGCGGAGCCGGATGGTGAGCAGTTCGATGTCGAGGAGGTCGATCTTGATGTCGCCCGCGATGACGATGCCTTTGTCCAGGACGCGTTCGAGGATGTCGGCGAGGTTCGTGTTCGCCGGTCCCGGAACCGGGTACTGGTACCCGTCACGCCCCAGGTCGAGATCGGTCACCTCGAGGCCCTCCGCGAACGTCGCTTCCGGGGGGCGGCTTCTTCTTCCTCTTCCTCCTCCGGCTCCTCTTCTTCCTCGGGCTCTACTTCGTCCTCTTCCTCTTCTTCTTCGGGCTCTTCCTCGTCCTCGTAATCGTCTTCGGGTTCCTCGTCGTCCTCTTCGTCCTCGGGCTCGGAGTCCTCGGCTTCCTCCTCGTCCTCGGGCTCCTCCCCGTCCTCGTACTCGGAGTCGTCGGACTCCTCGTTCTCGGCTTCCTCCCTCTCCATGGCGTCCTCGTGCGTCTCCACGACTTCGCCGTCGCGGATCTCACCGCGCCAGCCTTCGGGCTCCTCGTCGGTGAGCGTGACGAACCGCTGGAAGAGTTTGAAGTCGAGCCGCATGCGGCGTCCCTGCACCCGCCACAGGTTTCCCGTCTTCTCGAAGAACCCCGCGGGGTAGTACTCCACCACCAGCACGATCCTGGTGAGGCTCGGCGCCAGTTCGTGGAAGCTGACACATCCGCGCGTGGATCCCTTGGCCCCCTCGGAGGTCCACACGATGCGGTCATCGGGGACCTGCTCCTGGACCGTCGCCTTGAAGCTGCGGGAGGAGGGACCGATCTTGACCTTCCAGTCGCTCTCCGTCTCCTCGTCCCCCATCGAGACGCTCTGGACGCCCTTCGTGAAGCTGCTGAACTCGTCGTACGCCGTCCAGTGGTCGTACGCGGTACGCAGGGGCACTCCGACATCGAGGACCTCGATGATGTTCATGGACTTGCCTCCGCTGGACTTGCTCTTGCCCTTCCCACCCCCGAATGCTTCCTTGGCCTTGTCCACGACTTTGTCCTTGACGCTCCCGGCCTTCTCCGAGACGAAGGCCTTCACGGGTGATTCGCCCTGCATGACGCGGGAGGCGATCGACGGAAGCGATCCGCCGTTCTCGGCGATGTCCGTGAGCTGGCCGGTGAGTCCTGTCAGCTTGTCACCGGCCTTCTGCGCGAGCCGCTCCGACTGCGCGCCGAGGAAGCCGGTGAGCTCCCCGCGGAGACGGTCGATGCCGGACTCCTCCGCCTCTGGTTCGTCCTTGTCCGTCCTGGCCATGGCTGCCTACCTCCGCCGTTCGCCGCGCTGGGACGCGGCTCGCTTCGATGACGTCGTCTTCTTCGCCGGAGTGGACTTCCTGGCCGACGACTTCTTGGCCGGTGCCGACTTCTTGGCCGGTGCCTTCCGAGCTGCGGACTTCTTCGCCGGTGCCGACTTCTTGGCAGCCGCCTTCTTCGCCGGGGCGGACTTCTTGGCCGGTGCGGACTTCTTGGCCGCGGTCTTCTTGGCCGCGGTCTTCTTGGCCGGTGCAGACTTCTTCTCCGGGCTCTTCTTCGCCGCGGCCTTCTTCGCCGGCGCCTTCTTCGCAGGAGCCTTCTTGGCAGCCGGCTGCTTCTTCGCCGCCGCCTTCTTACCGGTCCGGCGACCGCCCGAACGCGGCTCCTCCGGCTCCTCCGGCTCCTCCGGCTCGTTCTCGTCCTCCTCCCCCTCTTCCTCTTCTTCGTCCTCGTCCTCGTCCTCGTCCTCGTCGTCCGTTTCCTCTTCTTCCTCGTCCTCCGGTTCCTCGTCCTCTTCGTACTCCTCGTCCTCGTCCTCGTACTCGGGCTCTTCGTCGTCGTACTCGCCCTCGTACTCCTCGTTCTCCTCGTCCTCTTCGTCTTCCTCCGCGGGCTGCCCGAGCCGCGCCGTCCGGTCGCTGATGGCGTCGGCCAGTGAGTTCATGCCTCGATCGGCCGCCGCCGTGAGTGCCTTGCGGCCGGAGTCGAGGACCTCGCCCTTCAGCTGGTCCTGCAATTCCGCGAACTGCGGCATCTCGCCCAGCCGTCGCATGCCTTCGGCGGCGAGCTGGCGGGGTTCCAGACCGAAGCGCCTGCCTGCCAGATAGGTCGCTACGGAGAGCGCCAGGCGGCCTTTCTTGGTCCGGCCGAGTACGTATCCGCCCACCAGAGCTGCTGCGAGCGTCACCTTCGTCTGTTCTTCCATGAGTGAGTCACCTTCAGTGGTTCGGCGCGGGGCGGACGCGTACGGCGTGCAGCCGGTCGAGCAGTTCCTCCTCCTCCCGTTCGAACTCCTCCAGGCTGACGTCGCCGTTCTCGAGCTCCTGATTCAGCGCGGCGAGCTGCGCCCGGATCACGCCCGGGTCGTGCAGCTCACGTTCGGCGGCGTCGTTCGCCTTCTCCGCCACCCAGATCACTCCGCGGACCGGTGCCAGGGGCAGCAGGAGAAGGCCGCTGAACAGTCCCATGTCAGACCCCCGCGCCCGTTCGCAGCGGACCGCGGGAGGGGACGAAGCTGTAGCAGGGCAACGGCCCCGCGACACGCAGCTCGACGTGCTCCCTGTGCGTGCCGGCGAACCGGCGCGCGGTCGCGAGGAACTCATCGCTCCCCTGCTGTTCGACGAGGAAGGAGACGTTGAGCGCGCACCCTTGCACCTCCGGCCCGGCAGCGACCGCACGGGCCAGGGGCGTGAGCTTGCGCAGGAGCTTCTGGCCCGCATCGGCCGCCCTGCGCGACAGCGCTGTGGCCACGGCCTCACCGAGTCGGACGTTCGCCTCGTAGGTGGGGCGTCTGCGGACTTCCTCGCGCAGGCGCCGTACGTTCTTCTCCTCGGTGACGACGGCCGCGAGTGCGTCCTGGGCGGGGAGCGCCTTGATGTTGATCTCCACGCTGCGGTCGAGGTGGCGGAGCGCCTCGACGTGGTCGGGCTCCGATCCAGCCAACTGGGCGCGGACCGACGCCTCGTCCGGTGCGACCGTGCCGAACCGCATGGGCAGCACGGGGCCGCCGTCCGAAAGGAGGAGCAGAAGATCCTGGTGTGCCATCAGGTCCCTCCGCCGTGCGCGCAGTCGTGGCGGTGCGTCGCTCACGACAGCGGTCACCTGTCCGGCGCCGACCAGCCGCAGTTCGGCCGGGGGACCCCCCACACCGACGGCGCCGGCCGGGAGCGAATCTGCCGCCGGAAGGATCGCGTAGACGTAGACGCCGTTCTCGGTCACGGCTCACGCCTCCACGCGTCGGCGCCGGCTCGAACCGTCGCGCGCCGGTGCCCGGCGCTTCTTCGGACGCTCCTCCTGCTCGTCGTCCTCGTCGTCGTCACCGCTGCCCACCGCCTTGCGGACGGTGTCCCCGACGGACTCCGCCGCCTTGCGCACCTTGCGCTTGCCGACCGACTTGGCGACACCTCCGCCGAGCAGTTCGGGGATGGTGGTGCTGCCCGAATCGCGCTCCAGGTCGAGCCGGTTGCACGCCTCGGCGAAGCGCAGGTAGGTGTCCACGCTCGCGACGACGATGCGCGCGTCTATCTTGAGGATCTCGATGCCGACCAGCGACACCCTGACGAAGATGTCGATGACCATGCCCCGGTCGAGGATGAGTTCCAGGACGTCGTAGAGCGTGCCCGCCCTGGGCGGGCACGGGGCTACTTCGTCGGCGTACATGGTCGTGGTCATGGAGCGTCCTTCCGGGTGGGGGCGAAACGGTCATTCGTCGGCGGAGCCACGCCGGTAGCGGCGGACCCTGCTGTACTCCATGAGCTCGCCCTGCTCGTCGAGCTGCACCTCGTACGAGGCCAGCAGGCTCGTGGTGTCCGGGATGCGGGCCACTTCCAGCACGTCGACGACGACGCACCATCCGTCGTCCTTCCGCCGTACGGCCGACACTCCCTCCGCGGGGTGGCAGATCAGCCTTTCCAGGCTTTCGCAGGCAGCACGGGCAGCGTGCTCGGGGCCGCGTCGGGACGAGGGACGGGGAGCTGCCGTTTTCGCTGTGTGCCCGGTCCGAGCACGACGATTCTCTGCCATGGGACCCAGTCTGATCAGGATCGGCTCGGCCGCATCTCGACGAGGGAGCGCGGGACGGGAGGCCGCTCACCCTTTCGGCGTTCCGGCGGGACGCCGCTCCGGGGACCTGTGCACAGTCGTAGACATGAGTGAGAGCCGCGGCCCCGATGGGCCTGACGCAGACCACGTACGGCCGCCCGGGGCCGGCGACACGACCGTCGAGGCACTCGGGGCGCTGTCGGAGGCGCTGGAGACGGTGGAGCGCGCCCGGGGGCAGCTCTACGGGTTCCATCAGCTCACGGGCGGCGCGGACCTCGCCCTCGACCGCGCGCTCGAACTGCTCCGTATGGGTGGCCACACGGAGCAGGCCGATCTGGTGGAGCGGGAGATCCTCGGCCGCAACGTGATCCCCGGCCGGTGGACCTTCCAGATCGTGGAGGCCTACGACGACACGTACTACCGGCCGTTCGTCGAGGTCGAGCGGCGGGTCCGGCAGGAGCTCCTGGGTGGGCGGCGCCACGTCTACGAGGCGGAGATGAAGGAAGCCCGCCGGACGCACGGGCACCCCCAGCACACGGCCAGGCCCTGATCATGGATCCGGCAGCGGCCCTGCGGCGGATCGCGTTCCTTCTGGAGCGGTCGCAGGCGGCCACGTACCGGGTGAAGGCCTTCCGCACGGCGGCGGACACGATCGGCGGCATGGCCGGCCGGGAGGTGGCCGATCGGGTGGCGCACGGCTCGCTGGAGACCGTGCGCGGCATCGGGCCCAAGACGGCCAAGGTGATCCGTGAGGCCGTCGGGGGTGCGACGCCCGCGTATCTCGCGTCGTTGGAGGCGGAGGCGTCGGCACCGTTGGCCTCGGGCGGTGAGACGCTCCTCGCGGCCCTCCGGGGCGACTGCCACCTGCACTCGGACTGGTCCGACGGAGGCAGCCCCATCGCCGAGATGGGCCGGACGGCGATCGAGCTGGGCCACGAGTGGGCGGTGCTCACGGACCACTCCCCGAGGCTGACCGTGGCCAACGGGCTCTCGACCGAGCGCCTGCTCGAGCAGTTGGCCCTCGTGGCGGAGCTCAACGAGCAGTGGGCGCCCTTCCGTCTGCTCACCGGGATCGAGTGCGACATCCTCGCCGACGGTTCCCTCGACCAGGACCCGGAGGTGCTGGAACGACTCGACGTGGTGGTCGTCTCGGTCCACTCGAAGCTGCGCATGGACAGGGCCGCGATGACGGAGCGGATGCTGGCGGCCGTGCGCAGCCCGCACGCGGACGTCCTGGGGCACTGCACGGGAAGGCTCCTCGGCGGGAAGACACGGCCTCAGTCCGAGTTCGATGCCGAGCGGGTCTTCGCCGCGTGCGCCGAGGCGGGCACGGCGGTGGAGATCAACTGCCGCCCGGAGCGGCTCGATCCGCCGCGCGGTCTCCTCCGCCGGGCCGTCGCGTCGGGGGCTCTGTTCTCCATCGACACGGACGCGCATGCTCCGGGTCAGCTGGACTGGCAGGCCTACGGCTGTGCCCGGGCGGAGGAGTGCGGAGTGCCCGTCGAGCGGGTCGTCACCACGTGGCCCGTGGACCGGCTCCTGCGCTGGACGACGGAGAAGGCGCGCGCGTAGGCCCGTTCCCCGGGTGCGCCTGCGAGGACGCGCCGGACCCCGCCGTCCGGCGTACAGTCGATCACGGTTGTCCACGTGACTCCGGGGCTTGCCGGGGCAGGAGGAACGCCATGTCAGCTCAGCGCACAGGCCCTTCCCTACCGCAGTCCCGCGGGGTGCTCTCCGCAGGTGTGACCCACTACTTGCGGGGCGACGGCGCCCTGCCGGATCCTGGGGCCGCGGGGACTGCGGAACCCTACGGCGAGGACCTCCAGCTCGCCCTCTACGTCTGTTACGAGCTGCACTACCGAGGATTCGCCGGAGTACGCCCCGAGCTGGAGTGGGATCCCCCGCTGCTGGCGGTGCGCGCCGCGCTGGAGGACCGCTTCCTGACGGCCCTGCGGCGGGATACCCCGGTGGCCTCGGGCCTCGACGAGGTCCTGGACGGTCTCCTGGTGGAACCCGTCCACGGATCCGGTGTCTCCTGGTTCCTCCAGGAGCGGGGCGAGTTGCGCCATCTGCGTGACTACGCGATGCAGCGTTCGCTCTACCACCTCAAGGAGGCCGACCCGCACGCCTGGGTGCTTCCCCGGCTCAGCGGCCGCGCCAAGGCGGGCATGGCGGCGATCGAGTACGACGAGTTCGGCGCGGGACGCGCGGACCGTGTGCACGCCCAGCTGTTCGCCGATCTGATGACCGATCTGGGCCTCGACACCACGTACGGCCGCTACCTGGACGACGGCCGCGCGTCCATGCTGGCCCTGGTGAACCTGATGTCGATGTTCGGCCTGCACCGCAGGCTGCGCGGAGCGCTGGTGGGCCATTTCGCCGCCGTCGAGATCACCTCCTCCCCCGCGTCCCGCCGTCTCGCCCACGCCATGAAGCGCACGGGAGCGGGTCCGGCCGCGGAGTTCTTCTACACCGAGCACGTCGAAGCCGACGCGGTCCACGAACAGGTGGTGCGCCGCGACGTGATCGGCGGTCTGCTCGACGACGAACCCGCCCTGGCGGACGACGTCGCGTTCGGCATCGGTGCCACCTCGTTCCTCGAGGACCGGCTCGGAGACCGGCTGCTGGCGGACTGGCGGTCCTGACCCGCCCGACCGCACCCACCGGACCAGCATCGAAGGGAACCCCAGATGTCAGCAGACGTGGCACAGGACACCCGTCCCACCCGGTTGATGACCCTCCCCGGGGTGTACGCGCCCCAGCACGACACCCGCCTGCTCATGGCCGCCCTGAACCGGGAGGACATCGGGCCGGGCACCGAGGTCCTGGATGTCGGCACCGGCAGCGGAGCGCTCGCCCTGCACGCGGCGCGCGTGGGGGCGCGGGTGACCGCCGTGGACATCGCACGCCGGGCCGTCATGACCGCCCGGCTCAACGCGTTGATCCACCGCCGGCGTATCAGCGTGCGGCGCAGCGACCTGTTCTCGGCGCTGCCGGGCCGGTCCTACGACCTCGTGATCTGCAACCCGCCGTACGTGCCGTCGCCCGTGGGACGGCTTCCCGGGCACGGCGCGGCTCGGGCCTGGGAGGCGGGATCCGACGGCCGGGCGATCCTCGACCGGGTCTGTGAGACGGCCCCGGCCGCACTGCGTCCCGGTGGCCGCCTCCTGCTCGTGCACTCCGGCCTCTGCGACAGCGAAATGACCCTGCGGAGGCTCGCCGACGCGGGGCTGCGGGCCCGGGTGAGTGACCGGGCCCTGGTCCCGCTGGGACCCGTTCTGCGCTCCAGACTGAGCTGGCTGCGGGAGACGGGGCTGGTGGACCGGGGAGAGACCGCGGAGGAACTGGTGGTGATCCGTGCCGAGCAAGCCTGAACAGCCCTGCCGGGTCACGCTCGGCGACGAGGGTCCGCTGCTCGTCGAAGGACCGGTGGAAGTGACCTGCGCGGACGGCAGTGTGGCCGTCTCCGACCGGTTCGTCGTGGCCATCTGCATGTGCCGGCGCAGCCGGATGTACCCGTGGTGCGACACGAGCCACCGGCGCCGTTCACGGGACTGACGCCGCTCACTCGCCGAGCCGCAGGCGTGCCGACCTCACGCCGCGGAGCCGGCGCGACATGGCCCGCAGGCGCGGGTGGCGTTCGTGGGCCTCGGCGGAGCGGCGGTCCAGCTCCTCGGCCAGTCGCTCCGTGCGCTTGTCGATGTCGAGCTCGTCGAGGATGCGGTCCACCTCGGCGAGCAGCGCGCCGTGCAGCTGCCACTGCCTGGGGTGTTCCTGCACGTCCTCCAGCAGCAGATCCGCGACGCGGTCGCGCGACGCGCGACTGCGGGCGAGCGCGTCGGACAGAGCTTCCTCGGCCTCCTCGCCGCTCTCGGCCAACGGCGTGGTGATCATGACCGCGAATCCCTCGATGGCATCGGACATGTGGCCGAACAACTCCCTGAGGCCCCTGGCCACGTCCTCGGGGAAGAGCGCCTCGTCGGTGCGTGCCTTGGCGAGGTCGGTCAGGGTGCGGGTCAGGACACGCAGCACCACGGCGCAGATCTCCAGCGTGTCGAGGCCGGTCCGCAGGACGACACGGGAGAGCAGCCCCTGCCTGACGCGAGGGTTGAGCATCAGGCTCTCCTCGGCCTGCCGCAGGGACGCGTCGACCTCCACGATGTCGTGGTCCAGACGGCGCGCCTGGTGCAGGCGGGCGGCGGCCTCCCTCACCGGGTGATTGCCGCCGATCTCCTCCCCCAGGGCCCGGAACATCGTCCCCATCCGCTTCCCCAGACCGCCGATGGAGACGCCGGCCGACTCGACCCAGACGGGCGGCGCCAGCAGGAGGTTGAAGAGCAGCCCGACACCGGCGCCGATCAGTGTTTCCAGCACACGCAGCCAGGCGCTCGCGGCGACCTGTGAGACACCGAGGACGAGCATCGCGCTGATCGCCACCTCGGGCACGAACTCGTTGACCCGGACGAGGCGCCCGATCAGCAGGGAGGTGAAGATCGTCAGCCCCAGGCTCCACCAGCTCAGCCCCACCAGGGCGCTGAACCCGCCGGAGATCAGGACCCCGACGACGACGGCGTTCACGCGGCGGATCCCGGTGGTGAGGGTGGCGTAGAGCGTCACCTGGACCACGAGGAGGGCGGTGAGGGGCGCGGTGAGCGGTGAGGGGTGTGGATCGGGCAGGGCCCACTGGGCCACCACGAAGGCGATGACGGCCGCCGCCGTGGACCGGAGCGTCTGGACCGCGGCCGGCTCGGTGGTGCGCTGGACGAGCTTGACGACGGGTTCGGGCGTGGAAACGGCAGGCATTCCTTGACGGTGCCCCGAAGTGCCGGTTCGCAGCGCTTCGGTGCCCGGTCGGACTCCGTACGGACGCACGCGTGCCGCCATCGGGCAAGCGTTCGCGGCAGCGGCCACCCGGGAGGATGGTTGACGTATGGCTATTCCACTCACGCCGCCCGGGGAGACACCTCCCGCCGAGGGCTGCATAAGCGAAGCACATGTCGAGCGCGCCGACGGAGGGATCTGGGAACATCCCGGGGTCTGGGCAGCCGTGGTGCTGCTGGGCTCGCTCGTGGTCGCCGGATTCTTCCTCGCCCGCATCTTCGGGTTCACGTGAGCGCGCGCCGGACCCTGGACGACCTGTTGGAGCGGCACGGCACCACGTATGCGGACGAGGCCGGGATCCGGCTGCGGGACACGCCCCAGCCGCTCTACCAGCTGCTCGTCCTGAGCCACCTGCTCTCCGCACGGATCCGCGCGGAGATCGCGGTGGCCTCGGCGCGGGCGCTCTTCTCGCACTGGCTGCGGACCCCCCGCCGTATGGCCGACGCCCCATGGCAGGAGCGTGTCGACGCGCTGGGCGAGGGCGGCTACCGCCGGTACGACGAGCGGACAGCCACTCAGCTCGGGGACGGTGCTCTCCTCCTGCTCGACGTGTACGGAGGCGATCTGCGCCGCCTGCGCCGGGAGGCGGACGGCGACACGGGCACGCTGCGGGCGGGGCTGCGGCGCTTCCCCGGGATAGGGCCGGCCGGCGCCGACATCTTCCTGCGCGAGGTGCAGACGGTGTGGCCGGAGACGGCTCCTCACCTCGACGCCAAGGCCCTCCAGGGCGCGGAACGGCTGGGGCTGCCCACGGAGCCGGACAGGCTTGTCCGGCTGGCGAAGGGCGAGGATCCGGCTGTGCTGGCCGCCGCGCTGGTGCGGGGCGCGCTGGACAGGGGCTGAGCCGGCTCAGCCCGTCGGCCGCCGCTTGCCCGGCTTGGTGGAGCGGCCCTCCACGAGCGCCCGCCGGATCTGTGACGCCGCCGCGCGGGCGTGGTCCGTGGTCGCCGTCCGGTCGGCCACCGACGTGACGAAGCGGTGGGTGGGACGCAGACACTGGCCGCACGGTGTGTCGGTGGTGATCAGGTAGCCGTCCTCGCACTGGGGGTTCGCGCAGTGGCTGGGCCCCACGAGTGCCTCGGCGATCTCCTGCGGTGCCCAGCGGCGCCGGCCGTCCTCGTCCTTCTCGTGCAGGGCGTGGGACCAGCGGACGTTCCACCGGCGTTCGAGCCGCTCCAGGAGCTGGTCGGGGGTGCGACGGCCGAGTTCCTGGTGGATCAGATCGTGCACGGTGCGCGGGTGGCGGTGGCCGAGCGCCTGGACCAGGGGTTGCGGAAGGGCCTGAAGGATGTATCCGACCGGGTCGCCGCCCGCTCGCTGGCGCCACTCCCTGCAGGGGCAGGGGCCCCCGGGAGGAAGCGTCCGCTGGCACCGGCCGCACGTGCCCCGGCACTCCGAGCAGAGTCCGTCGTCGAGCCCGTCCAGATGGGGTGCGGGAGCCCGTCCGCAGTCGCGACAGCAGGCGGCGCACGGGCCGCAGAGGCGTTCGTCGCCGTACTTCGTCGTCCACTGGCGCTGCTGGCAGCGGCAGCACAGGGCGTTGTTGCAGTACTCGTGGTGGGCGGCGCCCGACTGGCGTCCGGGGGGCGGGAAGGACATTGCTGCGTTCTCCAGGTGCGTGGCGAGGAGCGGTGAGGTCCAAGCCATGTCGACGAAGCGCGCGCAGGGGCCCTCGGACGACGGTATCGCCCCGGCCGGGTCCCGTGCGGCGCTGTGCCACGATCGGTCGACATTCTCCCGCACCCGGGCGGTGCGTGGTGTCAGGGCCTCAGGCCGCTGACGACGTTCGCGGTGGCGGTGATCCCTTCGTGGATGGTCGGAGCCATGCTGGTGCTCGCGAGAAGGAATCCCAGCAGGGCGCAGACGATGGCGTGCGAGAGCTTGAGTCCTCCGTTGCGCAGGAAGATCGCTGCGAGAACCAGCAGGAGCAGCACCACTGAGATCGAAACGGCCATGGCCAACCTCCTCCGCCGCGCCGGATTTGCGGCATTCGGCCGCCAGTGTGGCGCAGCGGCCGGGCCGTTCGGCGCACTGGCGTGTCCGCCGTACGGGTGTTGACGCACGGTGACGGAAGGCACGGCCCGACGCGGGTCAGCCGTTTCGGCGTGCACCCCGCTCACGGCGGCGGAGGAAGGTTTCGAGTCCTGCCAGATCGTCGCTGTTGAGGTGGTCGACGCCCGCGGCGACGAGCTCGGTCCACACGGCGTCCCGTTCCGGGCCCGCGAGGTCGGGCGTGCCCCAGAAGCGGACCCGTTGCCCCTTCGCGTGGGCAGCCGTGACGAACGTACGGAGCCTGTCCCGTTCGGCGGTGGGGAAGGGGCCGGTCCCCCGCCAGCCGAAGGTCGTGCTCCAGTTCCCGCTGATCAACGGCATGAAGGAGGCGGGCGCCGCGGTGCCTAGGTCCTCCGGCCGGCCGTCGTAGAAGGCGTACCGGGTGGTCTGCGCCTCCATCGGGGCCCTGGCGGCACGGTCCCCCGAGATGACGGGGGCGACCGCGCCGGTGCGGACCCGCCCGTGGACGGAGGCGCTGAGGATCGGACGGTAGCGGCGGAGCACGCGGTCGAGTGCGAGGTAGGTGGCGGCGCCCTCGGTCTTGATGTCGATCAGCAGCTGCAGCGGCTCGGGGTACCCGGCGTGGACGGTGCCGTGGTGGGCGCGGACCCGGGCCAGCAGGGGGTCGAGGTACAGCGAGACGAGGGTGCGCGCGGGGTCCAGGCTCCCGGCCTCGTGGGCGACGAGCAGCTCGCCGTCGACGAGGAAGATGTCCGCTTCGACGCTGGTGAAGCCGTGCGCGAGCGCGTCGTGGAGGGGGCGCGCGTGCAGGTAGTCGTTGTGCGCGTGGGCCCGCGCCAGCGGACGCGGGCCGTGGGGGCGCGCGGGCGTGGCGGCGGCGGCCTGGGCGGGGATGGACACGCCTGCTGCGGCGGTGGCGAGGGCGGTGGTGACGACTCTGCGACGGGTCAGGTGTGCCATGGGGTCTCCCTGAAGCGGTGGGGTGGGCAGAGTGAGCGGGGGGACGCGACGAGTATGGGGGCGCGGACGCACCGAAAGGCAGGTACCTGCCAAGAGTTGGATCCTTCGTCGTCCGCGCGTCGGCTGTGCCCCACCTGGTGTTCCCCTGTCCCCCGCTCCGTCGTGTCCGGCGCCGGACACGACGGAGCGGGGGTGCACGCGATCGCGTGCACCCCCGCCCACGGCCCGCCCTACGGAGCGGGGAGCTCCACCAGCCCGGCGACGGACGCGCGGTGCCGTCCCGCGGTGCCGTACGCGATCGAGTCGGCCTTGGCCCGCTTCAGATAGAGATGCGCGGGATGCTCCCAGGTCATGCCGATCCCACCGTGCAGCTGGACGCACTCCTCCGCCGCGTGCACCGCGACCCGGGAGCAGTAGGCCTGCGCCACGGCCACCGCGAGCGGGGCGTCCGGGCTGCCGGTCGCCAGCGCGTCAGCGGCGTTGCGTGCGGCGGCGCGCGCGGAGACGACCTCCAGCCAGAGCTGTGCCATCCGGTGCTTGAGCGACTGGAAGGAGCCCACCGGCCGGTTGAACTGGTGGCGTTCGCGGGTGTGGCGGACGGTCTCGGTCAGGCACCATTCGGCCAGTCCGAGCTGCTCGGACGCGAGCAGTCCGGCGCCGGCGAGCAGTCCCCTGCCGACTGCCTCGGCAGCGGGGCCCGCCTCGGCGAGCCGGGTGCCGGTGGCCCCGGCCAGGGTGACCGTCGCGAGCGGCCGGGTCAGGTCGAGCGCGACGAGCGGCTCGACGGTGACACCGTCCGCACCCGCCTCCACCGCGTACAGGCCCTCGGCGGTCGGCACCAGCAGCACGTCGGCGGCCGCCGCCTCCGCGACGCCGGTCACGGTCCGCTCCAGGGTGCCGGTCATCGCCCCGGCTCCGTCGGCGGGGGGTGTGGCGAACGGAAGGGCCAGGACCGCGGTCCTTCGGCCCGACGCCAGCTCGCCGAGGAGTTCGGCGGCCGGACCGTCCTGGGCGCCCAGCGCGAGGAGGATCTCGGTCGCGACGACCGCACTCGTCAGAAACGGCGCCGGGGCGACACTGCGGCCGAGCTCCTCCAGGACCACCGCGGCCTCGCGGTGGGTGGCGCCCTGGCCGCCCAGCTTCTCCGGCACCAGCAGCCCGGCTGCTCCGATCCCGGCGGCGAGCGATTCCCAGAGACGCAGGTCGTACGGCGTGTCGGACTCGATCCCGGCGATCACGGTCGGCGCGTCGGCCCGGTCGGCGAGGAGGGACCGCACGGCGGAGCGCAGGTCCTCCTCCGCCTCCGAGTAGAGGAGGTCGGGCGCCTGGGCGGCTTCGGTCTGTGCGGTCATCGGGCAAGATCCTTCCAGGCGACGTCCTTGTCGTTACGCGGCTCGACGGGCAGACCGAGGACGCGCTCGGCGACGATGTTGAGCAGGACCTCGCTCGTCCCGCCCTCGATGGAGTTGCCCTTGGACCGCAGGTAGCGGTAGCCGGCGTCGCGTCCGGTGAAGTCGACGAGCTCCGGGCGGCGCATGGTCCAGTCGCCGTACAGCAGGCCTTCGTCACCGAGGAGTTCGACCTCGAGCCCGCTGATCTCCTGGTTGAGGCGGGCGAACGCGAGCTTCATGCCGGAGCCTTCGGGGCCGGGCTGGCCGGCGACGAGCTGCTGGCGCAGCCGTTCGCCCGTGAGCCTCGCGACCTCGGCCTCGACCCACAGGGTGAGCAGCCTCTGATGGAGGTCGTGGGTGCGCAGGGCGGGCTGTTCCCGCCAGGTCTTCGCGACGGTGCCGATCATTCCGCCCTCGCGGGGGATGCGGGCTCCGCCGATCGAGACGCGCTCGTTCATCAGGGTGGTCTGGGCGACCTTCCAGCCGTCGCCGACGGGTCCGAGGCGCCTGCTGTCGGGGATACGCACGCCGGTGAGGAAGACCTCGTTGAACTCCGCCTCACCGGTGATCTGGCGCAGCGGCCGCACCTCGACACCGGGATCGGTCATGTCGCAGATGAAGTAGCTGATGCCGCGGTGCTTGGGGACGTCCGGGTCGGTACGGGCGATCAGGATCGCCCAGCGGGCCACGTGGGCGCTGGACGTCCAGACCTTCTGCCCGTCGACCACCCAGTCGTCGCCGTCCCTGACCGCGCGCGTACCCAGCGCGGCGAGGTCGGACCCGGCTCCGGGCTCGCTGAAGAGCTGGCACCAGACCTCCTCGCCGATCCACAGCGGCCGCAGGAAGCGCGCCTTCTGCTCCTCGGTCCCGTAGCCGAGGATCGTCGGGGCGGCCATGCCGAGGCCGATTCCGATCCGGCGGGGATCGTTGTCGGGGGCGTCGGCGGCGGCGAGTTCGGCGTCGACGACGGGCTGCAGGGAACGCGGCGCGTCCAGTCCACCGAGCCCGACGGGGTAGTGCACCCAGGCCAGACCGGCGTCGAAGCGTGCCGCGAGGAAGTCCGCGCGTCCGGTGGTCGCCGGCGGGTGGGCAGCCAGCAGCTCCTGGGTGAGACCGCGGATCTGTGCCGCGTCGATCGCGGTGCTCATCGGGTGCCTCCTGACGGCAGGACGACGATTCGGCCGGTGCTGGTCCCGTCGGCGACGCGCTGGACGGCTCGCGCCGCGTCGGCCATGGGCACGCGCTCACTGATCAGCGGCTTGATGACGCCCTGCGCGGCGAGCTTGGTGAGCTCGTCGTGGCAGGCGCGCACGGCGGCGGGGTCCTTGGTGTTGTAGAGCCCCCAGTGGAGCCCCGCGATCGAGTAGTTCTTCACCAGGGCGTGGTTGAGGCCGGGTGCGGGGATGGTGCCGCTCGCGAAGCCCACCACGACCACACGGCCTTCGAAGGCGATGCACTTGACCGACTTGGCGTAGGCGTCACCACCGACCGGGTCGTAGACCACGTCGGCGCCACGTCCGCCCGTGGCCTCCTTCACCGCCGCGACGATGTCCTCGCTCCGGCGGTCGATGACGAGGTCGCAGCCCAGTTCACGGGCGATCGCGGCCTTGTCCGGTCCGCCGACGACACCGATGACGGTGGCACCCGCGGCCTTGCCGAGCTGGACCGCCGCGCTGCCGACGCCGCCCGCGGCCGCGTGCACCAGCAGCGTCTCACCGGCCTGCAGGTGCGCGCGCCGGTGCAGGCCGAACCAGCCGGTCTGGTAGCCGATGTGCAGCGCTGCGGCCTCGGCGTCGTCCAGGGTGTCGGGGGCCGGGAGCAGGGCCGCCTCCTCCGCGACGACGTACTCGGCGAATCCGCCCTGCGGGAGTGCGGGGGTGGCGAGCACCCGGCGGCCGTCCTCCGTCTCGCCGCAGATCTCCACACCGGGGGTGAACGGCAGCGGGGGCCTCACCTGGTACTGGCCGCGGCAGAGCAGCGCGTCGGGGAAGTTGATGTTCGCGGCGCGTACCTTCAGCAGCACCTGCCCGTCCCCGGGCGTCGGCCGGTCCGTCTCCTCGAGCTCCATCACCTCGCCCGGCTCGCCGTTCCGGTGCACTCGCCATGCCTGCATGAGGGGCCTCCACAACACTGTCGGCATTACCACTGCTCCGGCGCATACTAAGCGGTCGCTTGCCGGTCTGGGAACACCTCGCGCCCGTCGGTCCGGGAGCGGTCACGACCGTTTCGGCCTGGCCCTCACATGCATGCGCTCCCCCTGCGGCCCGAACAGGCTGAGGAATTCGACCGGCTCGTCGCCCGCAGGGCCGAACCAGTGCGGCAGGCGGGTGTCGAACTCGGCGGCCTCACCGGGGGCCAGGACCAGGTCGTGGTCGGCGAGCTTGAGGCGCAGCCGGCCGTTGAGGACGTACAGCCACTCGTACCCCTCATGGGTGCGCTGCTCGGGCCCCTCCGTACAGGGGGCCTCCTGGATGACCTTGTACGCCTGGAGACCACCCGGCCGGGCGGTGAGGGGCAGGGAGGTCTTCGTCCCGTGGACGATCGGCTTCGCCTTGACGCGCGGATCACCGACCGGTGGCGCGCCGACGAGATCGTCGAGCGGCACCTCGTGCGCCCGGGCGATCGGGAGCAGCAGTTCCAGGCTGGGGCGCCGCCCGCCCGATTCGAGGCGGGAGAGGGTGGAGACGGAGATACCGGTGGCCTCGGACAGTGCGGCGAGCGTCACGCCCCGGTCCTTGCGCAGGCGGCGCAGCCGCGGGCCGACCCCGGTGAGTACGGCGTCGAGCTCCGGGTCGTCCTGGTTCTGTTCCTTCATGCCGTCCATTGCAGAATCGGCAAGGTCGTTTGTCAATCAGGCACTCCCCGGCCGGCTGCCGGAGCGACGCGGGGAGTGCCGGGACGACGGCTCAGCGGGGAAAGACCTCGAAGAGGACCGCCGGGCGTCCGCCGAAGCGCTCGGCCGCCGCGGCGTTGAGATCCGAGAGGAACGTGCGGCAGTACGCCTCGGGGTCCTCGTCCGTCAGCACCTCGATGTACGTGCGGTGGGCCAGCAGCGACTGCACGGAGCGCTCGAATCCGGGTTCCGCGTCGACGGCGTGGGTGGGCCGGTCGGTGCCCGCGACGGCGACCCACCGCACCCCGTCCCACGGCTCGAGGCCCTGCTCGCCCAGCTCCGGGAAGATCCAGCGGTTCCCCGCGTCACCGGCGGCGTCCAGGGTCGCCCTGCCGACCGCGAGGTGGTCGGGGGTGTTCCAGGCGACGCCGCCCCAGGTGTCACGGTGGTTGAGGGTGATGAGCAGCTCGGGCCTGTAGCGGCGGATGGCGGCGGCGATGTCCCGGCGCAGGGCCGTGCCGTACTCGATGACGCCGTCAGGGTGGCTGAGGAACTCCACCGTCTTGACGCCGACGACGGCGGCGCTCGCCCGCTGCTCCCGCTCGCGCAGCGGAGCGCACTCGGCGGGGGCGATCGTGTCGATACCGGCCTCGCCGCGGCTCGCCATGAGGTAGGTGATCTCGCGCCCCCCGTCCGTCCAGCCGGCCACGGCGGCGGCGCAGCCGTACTCCAGGTCGTCGGGGTGGGCGACCACCGCCAGCGCCCGGTGCCAGTCGGTGGGCATGGGTTCGAGCTGCTCAGTCATACCCGGCAGGCTATCCGGCGGAAGGTGACGGACGCCTGCATTCCGGAAGAGGTTCGGGGCAGGGGCATGGAGTTGCTCCGGCAGGAAGCGTCGTACCGTCAGCCGCACCGAGCCGGAGCTTCATACCCCTGGGGGTATTATTTGACGTCCGGGCGCCGGGGTGAGCAGGACCCCGGCCCGCCCCGCACCGGCGACCGAAAGGAAACCCCGCTCGTGATCAGCCCCGCCTCCCTCTCCCCCTCCGAGGCCGCAGCCCGCCTGGAGGAGTTCACCGTCATCGACGTGCGGGCCCCCGGCGAGTACGCGTCCGGGCACGTACCCGGCGCCCTGAACGTTCCGCTGGACCGGCTCCCCGAGGCGGTGCCCGCCCTGAAGTCGGCCTCCGCCCGCGGCTCACTGCTGGTGGTGTGCGCCTCCGGCGTACGGTCCACCCGGGCCTGCGAGATCCTCGCCGACGCCGACATCGACGCGGCCGCCCTGACCGGCGGGACCTCCGCCTGGGAGGGCGACGGGCACGGACTGGACCGCCCGTCGGGCGCCCGGGCGACCTGGCCGATGGAGCGCCAGGTGCGCCTCGCGGCCGGTTCCCTGGTCGTGGCCGGCCTGGTGGCGGGCCGGCGCATCCCGGCGGCGCGGTGGCTGTCGGCCGGCATCGGCGCCGGACTCGTCTACTCCGCGGTGAGCGACACCTGCGGCATGGCGGCCGTCCTCGCGAAGCTCCCGTACAACCGCGCGCCCCGGTCGGCGGCCGGCCTGGACGCCACACTGGACGCCATCCAGGGCTGACCGCAGCCAGGTCGCGGCAGGTCAGGGGTGCCGGGCGGGGAGGGACTTCAGCGGTCGCTCTCGCCCCGCACGAGGGCGAGCAGCCGGTCCAGTACGCGGGAACCGCCCGCGCGCACACCGTCGTGCTCGTACTCGCTGGTCACCCAGGTGCGCAGCCCGCGGATCGAGGACGCGGTCCGCAGCGAGTGGCCGGTGTCCACGTACATGTCGTCGTGGTAGACGGCGGCGGCCACCGGCACCTCGTTGGCCGCGAGCCGCTCGGCGTCGTACAGGACGGGCCAGTCGGTCCGGGCGGCGAGCAGCTCCGCCGTCGCGCGCAGAGGGCGCAGCGCGGGATCGACGTCGAAGTGCCAGGGGTGGATGCTCTCCCCGGTGAAGAGCACGGGACCGTCGCCCGCCAGCGCGGCGACCGCGTCGAACTGCGGGAACTCGGCGCGGACGCGCTCGGCCGACCAGTCGGTGGGCCGGGCGCCCTGGCCGTAGATCGGCTCGTGCATCAGGGCGTACAGCGGATGGCCCGCGAACGAGGTGGCGGTGCGCATGGCCTCCTGGAAGGCGTCGGAGAGCTCGGCACCGTGCGGCCCCGTCACGAACGCGTTCTCCAGCAGGTAGTGCAGTTGGTGGCTGCCGTTCCCGGTGCCCAGCATGATGCCGAGGGACTGGAAGCCCTCGGGCGTCAGCGTGTGGCCCGCGCTGTCCGGACGGTGCTCGGCGAGGTACGCCGTGATGGCGCGGGCCCGGGCGACGTCCTGCGGGTAGCGGGCGTAGTGTGCCGCGACCTTCCGCTCGATCCGCGGATAGCCGGCCCGGTAGACGTCGTCGGCGTGTGCGTCCAGGGAGGGCAGGCCTCCGGTGATCAGGACGGCTTCGAGCCCCTCCGGGGCCGCGGACAGGTAGCGGACGGCGCAGAACCCACCGAAGGACTGCCCCAGGACCGTCCACGGTGCGCCGCCGGTCAGGCGGGGGCGGATCAGTTCGCAGTCCCGGACGATGCTGTCGGAGCGGAAGTGGGCCAGGTAGTCGGCCTGCTCACGCGGGCCGCCGCGGAGCGGCAGGGTCTGCCGGTTGGCCGGGGTGGACAGACCCGTGCCGCGCTGGTCCAGGAGCAGCACACGGAACTCCCGCACCGCGCGGCCCAGCCAGGCCTCGGTGCCGACGAAGCGGCGGGCGCCGAAGCCGGGGCCGCCCTCCAGATAGACCAGCCACGGGAGCCGCTCGGACTCCCTCCCGCTCGCCACGGCTTCGCGGCCGAAGATCTCGATCGTCTCGCCGCCCGGCTCGTCGTGGTCGAGGGGGACCGTGAACCGTCGGTCGGTGAGGACGATGCCGGGCTGGCGGTAGCTGTTCAAGAGAACTCCTGTATCCGGTGCTTCCCGGACAGTTCAGCACACCGGCGCGCCCCGTTCGGCCCCGGCCCGCGTGCGTCCCGGACCGCGGCTCGCACCGCGCACCCGTGGCCCGGCGATGCGCGGGCGCCTGCGGAGCGGAACCCTCACCCTGCGGTCAAGGGTGAGACGGACCGTTTCGTCCATGCCGTGGCAGCACCGAGGCACATCGCCCCACTTACCGGCGTTTGCCATTAACCCGCGTGTGCAATTATTGTTTACGCCAGTAACCATCGCACGCGGATCGAACCGGTCCGACCCCACGAGAGGCCCTGCCATGCCCACGGTCCCCACCGTCACGCTCAACGACGGCGTCACGATCCCGCAGCTCGGATTCGGCGTCTTCCAGGTCCCCGACGACGAGACCACCACCGCGGTCGCCGCCGCACTGGAGGCGGGCTACCGCTCCATCGACACGGCCGCCGTCTACGGCAACGAGGCGGGCGTGGGCCGGGCGCTCGCCGAGTCCGGGCTCGCCCGCGAGGAACTGTTCGTCACGACGAAGCTCTGGAACGCTGACCAGGGGTACGACGCCACGCTCGCCGCCTTCGACGCCAGCCTCGCCAAGCTCGGCCTCGACCACGTCGACCTCTACCTCATCCACTGGCCCACCCCCGCCCGCGACCTCTACGCCGACACCTGGTGCGCCCTGGAGAAGCTGCGGGCCGACGGCCGGATCAGGGCCGCCGGTGTCTCCAACTTCCAGCCCGCGCACCTGCGCCGCCTGCGACAGGAGAGCTCACTCGTCCCCGCGGTCAACCAGGTCGAACTGCACCCCGGGCTCCAGCAGAGCGAGCTGCGCGCCGCGCACGCGGAGTACGGCATCGCGACCGAGGCCTGGAGCCCGCTGGCGCAGGGTGCCCTGCTGGACGAACAGCTCCTGGTCTCCCTCGCCGAGCGCCACGGAAAGTCCCCGGCCCAGGTGGTGCTGCGCTGGCACCTCCAGCTCGGGAACATCGTGATCCCCAAGTCCGTCACACCGGCGCGGATCCGACAGAACATCGACGTCTTCGACTTCGCGCTCTCGCCGGCCGACATGGACGCGATCGCGGGCCTGGACCGCGGCATGCGCACGGGCCCGGACCCCGACACCCTCAACTGAGCCGGCCGGCCCCCACCGGGCGGGCCCCGCGTCTGCCCGGTCGGGGGCCGCCCGGGCCCCGCGCCCTACCGACCGCGCCGGTTGACACTGCCGCCTCCGGGGCGTTCCAGAAGGCCTGCCACCACGAGGTAGCGGCGCAGGGCCGAGTAGTCCGCGTGCACGGTGAGCAGGGCTTCGTCGACCTCGCGTTCGGTGTAGGCACGGTCCTGCTCGAAGAGCGTCCGCGCGAGATGCTCCAAGAGCTGCTGACGGCGGGCGGGCTTGCGGGGAATCGCCGTGAGACGCCCGCCTGAGAACAGCGCGGCCACCTGGTGCGAACCACGAGGTTCCGTATCGGGCATGCGGGAACCCTCGCAGGAGCGGCCCCGGCGGGCAGCGCCATTTCGCCCGCCCCAGGATCCCTGTCGACTTCCGGGCCGACCGTCGTACGGTATGACCATTCATTCACTGTGCGATTGAAGGCGGTCCCGCATGGCCCTGTTCGACATGCCCCTCGACGAACTGCACGCCCACCGCAGCCGGTCGGTCGAGCCGGAGGACTTCGACGCGTTCTGGTCGGCCACGCTCGACGAGGCCCGAACCCACGACCTGGACGCCCGGTTCGAGCGGTGCGCCGATACCGGGCTCGTCACCGTCGACGTCTTCGACGTGACGTTCTCCGGCTTCGGCGGCCACCCCGTCAAGGGCTGGTTCGTCGTACCGGCCGGAGCGACCGAACCTCTCCCGGTGGTCGTGGAGTTCATCGGGTACGGCGGCGGCCGGAGCCTGCCCCACGCACACCTGCTCTGGGCCTCGGCGGGCATGGCCCACTTCGTGATGGACACCCGGGGCCAGGGCAGCGGCTGGGCACCGGGCGACACCGCCGACCCCGTCGGCTCCGGGCCCTCCCTGGCCGGGTTCATGACCCAGGGCATCGAGGACCCCGCGACGTACTACTTCCGGAGGGTGATCACCGACGCCGTGCGCGCGGTGGCTGCGGCCCGCTCTCACCCGCTGGCCGACGCGTCCCGCACGGCGGTGTTCGGCGCGAGCCAGGGCGGCGGTCTCGCCCTCGCGGCCGCCGGGCTGATTCCGGACCTGACGGCGGTCGTGGCGGACGTACCGTTCCTCTGCGACTTCCCCCGGGCGACCCGGATCACCGACCGCAAGCCGTACCGCGAGATCGGCGACTACCTCAAGACGCACCGGGGCCGGGCCGAGCAGGTCAACCGGACACTCGCCTACTTCGACGGGGTCCACTTCGCCGCGCGCGGCCGGGCACCCGCACTCTTCTCCGTCGCCCTGGAGGACCTCACCTGCCCGCCGTCGACGGTGTTCGCCGCCTACAACGCGTACGCGCACGCCGAGAAGGAGATCGAGGTCTACGACTTCAACGACCACGAGGGCGGCGGCCCGTTCCAGCACGCGCTGCAGCTCAGGCGGCTGCCGCAGATGCTGAAGGCCTGACCCCCTGACGTGGCCCGGACCCCTTGACCCGCTTCGCGCGCGGAGCCTAGGTTTCCCGGAGAGAAAGCGCTTGCTGTCCGGCAGGTGCCCGTATCTCCGCCTGAAGGGGTGTTTGTCACGACCAGCAATCCTTCGCACCGGGAGCAGCCGGTGCGGGTCGCGATCGTCGGCACGGGTGCGATCGCGCGCGGCAGCCATCTGCCCGCGCTGACCGCACTCGCCGCCGGCCGGCCCCTGGAGATCGTCGCCGCGGTCGATGTCGACGCGGCCTCCGTCGACGCGTTCTGCGCCGAGGCGGGCATCGCCCGCCCGTACACCGACCTCGACCGGATGCTCGCCGAGCAGCGCCCGGACCTGGTCACGCTCGCCACCCCGCCCCGGTTCCACCGCGACCAGACCGTGGCCGCGCTGCGCGCCGGGGCGTGGGTGTGGTGCGAGAAGCCGCCCTGCCCGTCCCTGGAGGACTTCGACGCGATCGAGGCGGCCGAATGCTCCCGGGACGACGGTCCGTACGCGGCGATCGTGTTCCAGCACCGCTTCGGCTCGGGAGCCCGGCACGTCCGGGAACTGCTCGCCGGACAAGCCATGGGCAGGCCGCTGGTGGCCCACTGCCAGACCACCTGGTACCGCGACGAGGCGTACTACTCCGTTCCCTGGCGCGGCAGTTGGAGCAGCGAGGGCGGCGGGCCCGCGATGGGGCACGGCATCCACCAGATGGACCTGCTCCTCGATCTGCTGGGGCCGTGGGCGGAGATCAGGGCGATGGCCGGGCGCCTGGTGCACGACGTGGAGACGGAGGACGTGTCCACGGCGCTCGTCCGCTTCGAGAACGGCACGATGGCCACCGTGGTGAACAGCGTGCTCAGCCCGGACGAGGTCAGCCGGATACGGATCGACTGCGAACGCGCCACGGTCGAGCTCACGCACCTGTACGGGCACCGCAACGCGGACTGGCGGATCACACCGGCCCCCGGGGTCACGCCGGAGGAGGCGGACGCCTGGCGGGACTTCGGCCCCGATGTGCCCAGCTCGCACGAGGCACAGCTGGAGGGTCTGCTGGATGACCTGCGGGCAGGACGGCGTCCACGGAGCAGCGGTGCGGACGGCCGCAAAAGCCTGGAACTGGTCGCAGCACTCTACAAGGCGGCCTTCAACGGGGGCACTGTACGGGCGGGCGAGATCGTCCCCGGCGATCCGTACTACAGCGCGCTGCACGGAAACGCCCCTGGCTGGGCGCCCGAGCCCTTCGGGAGCGCGACGGAGGTCCCCGCATGACGAAGGCCCTGGAGCTCGTCCACCACCACGGCCGGCACCTCTCGGTGACCGCCGCGGAGAGTGGGGTGGAGCTGCTTCGCTACGTGTACCGGGCCGAGGACCCGTGGGAGGCGCCGAAGCCGTACATCCATCCCCTGCGCACCCTGTCCGGCCGGGTCGTGACCGGATACCGGCCCAACGACCACCGCTGGCACAAGGGTCTGCAGATGACCGCCTCGCACCTGTCGGGCGCGAACCTGTGGGGCGGCAACAGCTATGTGCACGGTGAGGGGTACCTCGCACTGCCCGAACGCGTGGGTTCCATGGCACACACGGGGTTCGACGAGGTGTCGGCGCACGACGACGGCGTCCGCTTCACGGAGCGGCTGACCTGGCATCCGCACAGCGGCGCCCTCTGGGCCGAGGAGACGCGGCGCATCGAGGTCCACGACGTCGACGGGGCGAACGGCAGCTGGGCGCTGACCTGGTCGTCCGCGATCACCAACCGCCGTGCGGAGCCGCTGCGGTTCGGCAGCCCGACGACGCACGGCCGCCCCGCGGCGGGGTACACCGGACTGTTCTGGCGAGGGCCGCGCGCCTTCCGGGACGGGCGGATCGTCGCACCGCACGCGGAGGGGCCGGAGCTGATGGGGCAGCAGGCACCCTGGCTCGCGTACGGCGGGGAGCACGACGAGACGGACGGGCACGCGACGCTCGTCTTCGTCCACGCCCCCGAGAACGACCACGCCGGGGCGAACGGCGAGCATCCGGCGCACTGGTTCGTGCGTAATACGTCCTTCGCGGCCGTCGCCCCGTCGCTCGCCTTCCACGACGAGCTGGTGCTCGACCCGGGCGCGACGCTGACGCGGCGCTACCGGGTGGTGGTGGCGGACGGTGCGTGGGAACGCGACCGGATCGCGGCCGTGGTCGGCGGACTCTCCTGGTAGCGGCCCGGCGGGACAGGGCCGGAGGGGCGGGCATTTTCATGCCCGCCCCTCCGACCCTGTCGCGGTCGTCGCCTCAGCTCTTTGCGGACGGCGTGAGGACGAACACCGGGATCTCCCGGTCGGTCTTGGTCTGGTAGTCGGCGTAGTCGGGGAACGCCTTGACGGCGCGATCCCACCACAGAGCCTTCTCCTCGCCCGTGACCTCGCGGGCGACCATGTCCTGCCGTACGGTCCCGTCCCGCAGCTCCACCTCGGGATCGGCCTGCACGTTGTGGTACCAGACGGGGTGCTTGGGAGCTCCGCCGAGGGAGGCGACGACGGCGTACTCCCCGCCGTGCTCGACCCGCATGAGCGGGGTCTTGCGGATCTTGCCGCTCTTGGCACCGCGCGTCGTGAGGAGGATGACGGGCATGCCGCGCATGGTGGTGCCCTGTGTCCCGCCGGAGCTCTCGATCAGCTCGACCTGCTCACGGACCCACGTCGTCGGGCTCGGCTCGTACTCGCCCTCGATCGGCATGTCTCGCGTCCTCTCGTCGGAGTGCTTCGGTCGTACGCCCATCATGGCTCCGTCGGCGAACCGCGGCGCGCCATGACACCGGCGTACAGCCTGCCCGCCCTCCGCCGTCTCACTCCCTGGAACCACGTGAGACGGCGGAGGCCGGTTCCGCTCACAGAAATCGAGCCTTTTAAGACTCATACGTCCCTTTATTTCCGAAATATCCTCTCGCCCCGCTCCCGGGACTTCCGGGGACAGGCCGTACCGTGGGTGCAGCGGAGTAAGCCAAGCCTTACCCCGCTGCACTCTGCCCGTGCTCGTCCGCCCTAAGGAACAACACTCCATGACACGCCCCGTCCGCGTCGCCATCGTCGGAGCCGGTCCCGCCGGAATCTACGCAGCGGACGCGCTTCTCAAGTCCGAGGCCGCCCAGGAGCCGGGCGTATCGATCGACCTGTTCGAGCGCATGCCCGCTCCCTTCGGCCTGATCCGGTACGGGGTGGCCCCCGACCACCCGCGGATCAAGGGCATAGTCAAGGCGCTGCACCAGGTCCTGGACAAGCCGCAGCTGCGGCTGTTCGGCAATGTCGACTACCCGAACGACATCGGCCTGGACGACCTCCGGTCCTTCTACGACGCCGTGATCTTCTCGACCGGCGCCGACGCCGACCGCGCCCTGGACATACCCGGGATCGAGCTCGAGGGTTCCTACGGCGCGGCGGACTTCGTCGCCTGGTACGACGGGCACCCGGAGGTTCCGCGCACCTGGCCGCTGGAGGCCGAGAAGGTCGCGGTGCTCGGTGTCGGCAACGTCGCGCTGGACGTCGCGCGCATCCTCGCCAAGACGGCGGACGAGCTGCTCCCGACCGAGATCCCCGCGAACGTCTACGACGGTCTCAAGGCGAACAAGGCGCTCGAGGTGCACGTCTTCGGCCGTCGTGGGCCGGCACAGGCGAAGTTCAGCCCGATGGAGCTGCGCGAGCTGGACCACTCGCCGAACATCGAGGTCATCGTCAACCCCGAGGACATCGACTACGACGAGGGCTCGATCGCCACCCGCCGGGAGAACAAGCAGGCCAACATGGTCGCCTCCACGCTGGAGAACTGGGCGATCCGGGACGTGGGCGACCGCCGACACAAGCTGTTCCTGCACTTCTTCGAGTCCCCGGTGGAGGTCGTCGGCGAGGACGGCCGCGTCGTCGCCCTGCGCACCGAGCGCACGGAACTGGACGGCACGGGCAACGTCAAGGGCACGGGCCGCCACACGGACTGGGACGTGCAGAGCGTCTACCGCGCGGTCGGCTACTACTCGGAGGAGCTCGCGAAGCTCCCCTTCGACGTGGTCTCCGGCACCGTCCCCCACGCCGCGGGACGCGTGCTGACCGGCGACGAGCCGATGCCCTCGGTGTACGTCACGGGGTGGATCAAGCGCGGCCCGATCGGCCTGATCGGGCACACCAAGGGCGACGCCAACGAGACGGTGGCCTGCCTGCTGGAGGACCACGCCGCCGGCCGGCTCCCCGAGCCGGCGCAGCCGGGGTCCGACGCGATCGTCGACTTCCTGGAGCAGCGTGGTGTCCGGTACACCACCAAGGAAGGCTGGCACCGCCTCGACGCCCACGAGCAGGCGCTCGGCGCCGAGCAGGGCCGCGAGCGCGTCAAGGTCGTCGACCGCGCGGCCATGCTGGACGCGTCCGGAGCCTGAGCCGCAGGCAGCACCGCGCCCCCGGAACCTCCGCCGAAGGAAGGTCCGGGGGCGCGGTGCTGTCCGGGGTCGTGCGAACGGAGGCGGACGGACAGAACCGGCCCTCGCTCACCACTTTCCCCGCAGGCCTGGACGGACGGCGGTCCGGTCGGTACACCCGGAGCAGGACAGCCCTGTGACGCATCAGTTCATCCGGGCCCGGCGCCGGCGGGCCGACGCGCGGTGAACGGCACGTCCGGCGGTGCAGCGGCCCGTCCGCCCTCTTCGCCCGTGGGGACGCGGCGTGAGGAGGAGGTGCTGCGAGGGAACGGCCGGAGCAGGGCGTCCGTGAAGACGTCGTGGTGGTCGGCCGTGAAGGCGTGTTCCCGCCGGGACCAGTCGATCCGGGCGCGGATCTGCGGACCGTCGGCCATCGTCCACGTGGAGTCGCCGAGCAGCCCATGCCACCGGAGGGCGTTGCCGGTCTGCCGGTCGAGCACCGCGTCGAGGAGACGGCCCCGGGCGGGGACGTCCAGGCCGTATGCGTCGGCGAGTACCCGCAGCTGTGCCGCTTGCGCACGGACGGACGGGGCCTGCGGCTTGGAGGAGACACACCAGGTCCATGCCATGTAGCCGAGGTCTTCGAGCGGGTCGCCGGGCCTCGCCATGTCGAAGTCGATGAAGGCGACCGGCAGGCCGTCGCGGAAGACGGTGCTGTTCGGGCCGGGATCGTGATGGCAGACGACCGGATGCGCTCCCGCGAGACAGCTGCCACGGGTGGCTTCGTGGAACGACCTCAGCAGCCCACCGGCTGCGGCGACCTGGCCGTCGCCCCAGCGACGGAACCGGGACGGCACCTCGCCGGGCAGATGGCTGAACGTGTCACGGCCGGCCTCGTCGACGCCGAGGTGGCGTGGAGCGCCGGCGAATCCGCGCCGCTCGAAGTGATGGAGCAGATCGGCGACGAAGGCGGAACGGTCGGTGACCGGCCGCCGGACGGTGTCGCCCACGCGGACCACCCCCGGCGTCATCCGGCCTCCCCGCAAGGGCACTTCCTCTTCCCGTGCACGCATGCCCCAGTCTCTCCCCGACGGGCGCCCGGGCGCGGCGCCGTGCACCCGCCACAAGCGGAACGCGTGTGCCTCCAGGCCGTAGACTCGCCGAATGGCCAAGTACTTCGACGTGCACCCCGAGAACCCCCAGCGCCGCACCATCACCAGCGTGGCCGAGAGCATCAGGTCGGGCGCCCTCGTCGCGTATCCGACCGACTCCTGTTACGCCCTGGGATGCCAGCTGGGCAGCCGCGACGGGATCGACCGCATCCGGTCGATCCGGAACCTCGACGACCGCCACCACTTCACCCTGGTGTGCCAGAACTTCGCGCAGCTCGGCCAGTTCGTCCAGGTCGACAACGACGTCTTCCGGGCGATCAAGGCCGCCACGCCAGGCAGTTACACCTTCATCCTTCCCGCCACCAAGGAGGTGCCGCGCCAGCTGCTGCACCCGAAGAAGAAGACCGTCGGCGTCCGCATCCCGGACCACACCGTCACGCAGGCACTTCTGGCCGAGCTCGGTGAGCCGCTGCTGTCCAGCACGCTGCTCCTGCCGGACGAGGAGGAGCCGCTGACGCAGGGCTGGGAGATCAAGGAGCGGCTCGACCATGTCGTGGACGTCGTACTCGACTCCGGCGACTGCGGCACCGAGCCGACCACCGTCATCGACTTCTCCGGCGGGGAGCTGGAGGTCGTACGGCGAGGAGCAGGCGACCTGACCCGCTTCGAGTAGGACGCCCGCTCACGGTCACGGTCCGACTCACGGTCACGCCCCGCTCACGGTCACGCCCCGCTCACGGGCACTCCGCGCTTCCGGTACCCCCCGCTGAGATGCGCGCACCCCCGGGTGCCTGGTTCGGTGGAGGGGTCCGCTCCGCCCATTGCCAGGGAGTGATCATGAGCGAGTCAGAAGACGTCAGGGCCAGTCTCCAGCAGATGCGCGGCCGGGCCGAGGACCTCGAGAAGGCCGCCGAGCAGGCCACCGACCCCGCGGAACGACAACGTCTGAAGGACGAGGCACACCAGCTCGAGTCACGGAGCGTGCAGGTCAGCGGGATGGCGAGCGGAGACATCTACCCCATGCAGTAGGCGCGGGCGTGGCTCCGGAGGCGGAGGACCCGGCCCCGGCTTGCCCTCACCGGAAGGGCGTGTTACCACCGGAACTGAGGTGACATGCGGTGGATACGCGGAGGGCGGGGCACGGGCTTCCCCTCCCCCGCCCCGCTCTCCGCCCGCGCTCCGCGAAGGGGAACCCGTGACGTACATGAGATGGCAGCCGTTCCTGGAAGCCGTTCAGGAACGCGGCGCATACCCATCGGCCCTGGAGGCGGAGCGCGCGTCACGCGTGGTGCTCGCGCTGCTCGGCGCACACGTGGTCGGCGAGGAGCGGAACGATCTGGCGGCCCGGCTGCCGGAGACGTTCGCCATGATTCTCCTCAACCCGCTGCAGGCCGCCGAGCCCCTCAGCTCCGAGCGGTTCGTGCGCGCGGTCTCGGCCTGGATCGAGGGTGCGAACGAGCAGACCGCGGCCTGGGACACGAGTGCCGTTCTCAGCGTGGTGGCCGACGCCTCCGGCGAGGAACTGCTGGAGCGTGTACTGCTGCAACTTCCGCCCGGCTACGACCTCTTGTTCGGCCACCCGGAGAGCAGCTGAGGCCCGAACGCGGCTGAGGCTCAGCCCGGGCCCGCGATCCTCGCGAGCCGCCGCATCGAGTCCACCAGCGCCTCACGGTCGTACGTGCTCGTGGTGACCAGCACCTCGTCCGCACCGGTCTCCTTGATCACCAGCTCCAGCCCTGACTTCACCGTCTCCTCGGTGCCGGCGAGGTGTCCACGCAGCCCGCCCTCGAAGAGCCCCCGCTCCTTCTCCGTCATGGTCAGGGCCTCGATCCGCTCGGCGGGTGCCAGCGGCGGGAAGGAGCCGTGGGTGCGCGAGTACGCCATGGACCAGGCCTCGGGGACCAGCAGCCGCCGGGCGTCCTCCTCCGTGGCGGCGACGGCGACGGTGCCCGCCACGATCACATAGGGGTCCCGCGCCCACGCGGAGGGGCGGAAGGCGGCGCGGTACTCCTCGACCGCCCGCATCAGCTTGTCGCGGCCGCGGAGATCGCCCACGACGAGCGGCAGACCGGCGGCCGCGGCGATGGCCGCCCCCTTGCCGGTCGCCAGTACGTACGGGGGGATGCGCAGCCCCTCGGCGGGACGGGCGTGGACCTGCGGGTGGGCGCGCTGTGTGCCGTCCATCCATCCGAGGAGCTCGGTGAGCTGCCCGGCGAAGGCGTCGGCGTCCTCCTTGTCCCGGCCGAGGGCCTTGCGTATCCCGTCGGTGAAGCCGACCGAGCGCCCCAGCCCCATGTCGATCCGGCCGGGGAAGAGCGAGGCGAGCACCCCGAACTGCTCGGCCACGACGAAGGGCTGATGGTTCGGGAGCATCACCCCGCCGGTTCCCACCCTGATGGTGGAGGTGGCTGCCGCGACCGCGGCGGCCAGTACCGTCGGCGCCGAGCCGGCCACACCGGGGACGCTGTGGTGTTCGGACACCCAGAAGCGGTGGTAGCCGAGGGCCTCGGCCGTGCGTGCCAGCGCGACGGTGTCCCGCAGCGCCTGCGGGCCGTCGTACCCCTCGCGGGTGCGGGAGCGGTCGAGGAAGGAGAACCTGGTCGGTGCGGTGGAAGAGCTCACGCATGGTTCAACGCCGCGCGCGCTCCCGGATTCCCGGCTCCGGGTGACCCTCAGCGCCCCGGGCCGCCGCAGCGGTCTCGGAGGGCGTGTCGCGGAGCCCGAGGCGGAGGTGCTCGACGTGGTAGAGCGCCTGGTCGAGGAGTTCGGCGACGTGATGGTCGTACAGGGAGTACACGATGGAACGACCCTGGCGCTCACCGGCGACCAGACCGAGGTTCCGCAGCAGACGCAGCTGGTGGGAGCAGGCGGAAGGCTCCATCTCCACCGCTTCGGCGAGATCACCGACCGCGCAGGGGCCTTCCTGGAGGTGCGCCAGAATCCGCAGCCTGGAGGGGGTGGCCAGCGCCTGGAGGGTCGCGGCGACACCCGCTGCCCCCACGGCGTCCAGGCGCTCGCGGGTGGTGGCGGTGCTCTGCTCGTCGCGTCCGTGACCCATGGAAGCCATTCTACGGATGACACATGAAGACCTGTTCATATATTCCTGTACGGTGATGGCGTCGTCGTTCCCGCCGCCCGTGAGGGGTCGTTCCGTCATGCCCACCGCCGTCCTCCCACGCCCCTCGCGCACCGCTTCCGCCGGTGACGGCGGCGTCCCCCGGCGCCGCACGCGCGTCCTCGCCCTGACCGAGGCCCGCTGGGCGGGCGCGGCTCTGGCGCTCTTCCTGCTCGCGCTCCTCTTGGAGCTCACCGGCGCCCCGGCTTGGGTCTGGGGGCCGTTGTACGCCCTCGTGTACGCCGCCGGAGGGTGGGAGCCGGCCCTGTCGGGACTGCGGGAGCTCCGGGAGAAGGTCCTCGACGTGGACCTGCTGATGATCGTGGCGGCGCTCGGCGCCGCTTCGATCGGGCAGGTGATGGACGGGGCCCTGCTCATCGTCATCTTCGCGACCTCCGGCGCGCTGGAGGCGCTGGCCACCGCGCGCACGCAGGACGCGGTCCGTGGTCTCCTCGACCTGGCCCCGGCCACCGCCTCCCGCATCACCCCCGCCGGCGAGGAGACCGTCGCCACCGAGGAACTGGTGATCGGCGACGTCATCAGGATCCGGCCGGGCGAACGGGTCGGCGCGGACGGCCGGGTCCTCGACGGCGCGAGCGACGTCGACCAGGCGACCATCACCGGCGAGCCGCTCCCCGCGCCCAAGGAGCCCGGGGACGAGGTGTTCGCCGGGACGCTGAACGGCACGGGCACGCTGCGGGTCACCGTCGAGCGGGACGCCGCCGAGTCGGTCATCGCGCGCATCGTGGCGATGACCGAGGAGGCCTCCCGGACGAAGGCCCCCACGCAGCTGTTCATCGAGAAGGTCGAGCAGCGCTACTCGCTCGGCATGGTGGCCGCCACCCTGGCCGTCTTCCTCGTCCCCCTCGCCTTCGGCGGCGACGTGACCGGCAGCCTGCTGCGCGCCATGACGTTCATGATCGTGGCCTCCCCCTGCGCGGTGGTGCTGGCCACCATGCCGCCCCTCCTCTCGGCGATGGCCAATGCGGGACGCCACGGCGTCCTCGTCAAGTCAGCCGTGGTCATGGAGCGCCTCGGGCAGACCGACGCGGTGGCGCTGGACAAGACGGGAACTCTGACCGAGGGCACTCCCCGGGTCACCGGGATCCGCCCGTTGCCCGGCGCCGGACTGTCCGAGGACGGACTGCTCGCGCTGGCGGCCGCCGCCGAACACCCCAGCGAGCACCCGCTGGCCCGTGCCGTCGTGAGCGCCGCCCAGGAGCGCGGGCCGGCCCTGTCCACGGCGTCGGACTTCACCTCGGCGCCCGGCACCGGCGTCGCGGCCACCGTCGACGGACACCTGATCGCGGTCGGCTCCCCCGCCCGCCTCCTGCGCGACGACGCCACCCCGGCGGGCGCCCGGGCTGCCGCCGTGGCCGGCGGGCTGGAGGAGACGGGACACACCGCCGTGCTCGTCCTGCGCGACGGGCTGCCGGTCGGAGTCCTGGGGATCGCCGACCGCATCCGGCGGGACGCCGCCGCGACCGTCGCCTCACTGGCCCGCCTGACAGGCGGATCACCGGTGCTGCTGACCGGCGACAACCCCCGCGCCGCTGCCCGGCTGGCCTCCGAGGCCGGCATCACCGACGTCAGGGCGGAGCTCCTCCCCGAGGACAAGGCGGCGGCCGTACGCGCACAGGAGCAGGCCGGGCGCCGGGTCCTGGTCGTGGGCGACGGCGTCAACGACGCGCCCGCGCTGGCCGCCGCACACGTCGGGATCGCGATGGGGCGGGCGGGCTCCGATCTCGCCCTGGAGACCGCGGACGCGGTCCTCATCCGCGACGAACTGGCCACCGTGCCCGCAGTGGTGGCCCTCTCCCGGGCGACCCGCCGACTGGTCGTGCAGAACCTGGTCGTCGCCGGCGTGTTCATCACCGCCCTCGTCGTCTGGGACCTCGTCGGCCATCTGCCGCTCCCCCTGGGCGTTCTGGGACACGAGGGCTCCACCGTCATCGTGGGCCTCAACGGCCTCCGGCTGCTGCGCGAATCGGCCTGGCACCGCGCCGCCGGGCACGGCACGAACGCGTCCCCGCCCACCTCTCGTCCCGCCTCCGCCAACGGCTGACGGCGCGTCACCGGCGTACGCGGAACCCCCTCCGATGGGACCGCGCGAACGTCGGTGGGGACCGCCGTGTCGCGGCGGATGCGCGCGGGGACCACGAGAGCCGCTGGGGCGCACCGGGCTTCCTGACGCCGTGGAGACCATCGGCGTCGGGTGCTTCAGCAGGACCGGTACACGTACTCCTTCTCGCCCGCCGGGAGAACATCGAGATCCCGCAGGACGAGGGAGATCCTGTCGCCCCAGCGGGAGCAGGCCTCGTCGAAGCTCACATCGCCCTCGCCCTCGTACTCGATGGCGAGGACCCGGTCGTCGTAGGCCTCGGCGTACGCGCCGCATTCGTCGAACTGGGCGCACTCCTCCGCCACCGCGAAGTCGAAGCCGATCGCTGTGTGCCGGTCGAGCAGGTCGGTGGTGTTCTTCTGCCCGATCGCGAGGCCGTCGCCGTGCGCCCGTTCGGCCAAGGCGGTGGCGAAGGCGGCGTTGTGTGCCGCCGTCAGCCTGCCCTTGGAACGTTCGAAGGAGTCGAGGTTGTCGGGCTCCACGGCCTGGAAGCCGCTCTCCTCGCAGCCGTCGATCCACTCCCCGACGATCTCCGCGAGCCGGGTGCGCTTGGCGGGCGTCGAGGTGTCCAGGAGCACCTCGTCCCACCCCTCGTCGATGATCGGCTTCCCGTCCTCGTCACGCAGGAGGAGGTCGGGGTGGGCGTCCTGCCACCACTCCAGTGCGCCGGGCTGGGTCTGGAAGGCGTTGACGTAACAGACGTTGTACAGGCCGGCGGCCGGTTCGTCCTCACGGTCGCGGGACACCGCGCGCACCCCGTCGGGCGGCGTGTAGGCCCCGCCGATCTGGTAGTCGAACCCCATGCCCGCGGTCGGAGGGAGCACATCGGCGGCCCGCGTTCCCGGCCCGGGCCCGGTGTCCTCGGGCGCTCCGCTCGCGACGGTGCAGCCCGTCAGCACGCCTGTGCAGAGGACGGAGGCGAGACCTCTCGCCACGCGCCTGCGGTGGAGGGACAAGGAAGGGGCGCGGCCGGCCACACGTACTCCAGGTGTCTGGGCTCCGGAAGGGGATCTGCACATTCTCCGTCACCGCTCCCCTCGGTGAGCGGTGGGGCCCTACGGGTGGGACCGGCATCGGTGACACGGCATCCTGACGGCTGTCGTGCCCCTGACGCGCGCCCACCCGTGCGTCAGCTCACCCGGCTGCTGGAACTGCCACTGCTCCGGTAATGCTCGGCCGCCATGATCATGTAGTGGCTGAAGCTTCCCAGGGGCATGCAGCAGCGGGCCCATGCGTCGAAGTGGTTGCGGGCAGTGATCCTTCCGCCCGTCCGCTCCGACTGCCGGACTCGGGCCGGCAGGTGCCCCGGTTGTCGGCGTCCAGGCCGTGTCTCAGGTGGCCTGCACCCCCTGCGCCGCTTGCTCCTTCTCCACCTCGGCGACCCGGGCGAGCAGGTCCTCCCTCCCGATGGAATCCGTGCGCGTCGACGGCACGGTGCAGGCGTGGGCGCCGGCCACCGTCCCGTACAGGGCGCAGCGGTCGGGGCGTTCGCCGTTCAGCCGGCCGAACAGGAAGGCTGAGGCGAACGCGTCGCCGGCGCCGTTGGTGTCCACCACCGGGACCGGCGGGGTGACAGCGGGCACGTGCGTGAGTTCGCCCTCGTGGAGCAGGTACGCCCCCTCGGCGCCCGCCGTGGCGACGACGGTCCGGGCCCTTCCCCGTTCGGTGATGTCGCGCATGGTCCGCTCGGGATCGGACAGATCGGCGGTGGAGAGGAACACGACGTCGGCCTGGAGGGCGAACGGTTCGTGGTAGGTGTCGACGCCGTCCCAGTTGTGCAGATCGGTGGAGATGGTCAGCCCGGCCTCACGGAGCAACGGCAGGGTGAACACGCACGGCTGGGTGATGACGACGTGGGCGTGGCGGGCCTCGGCGGCGAGCTCACGGACCGTCGCCTCGTCGAACCGGTCCGAGTCCCGCGCCCGGTCCGCGTCGTACAGCGAGAGCCTCCGTCCGTCCGGGCCCACGAGGTTGACGGCGCGCTTGGTGCCGCCGGGTGACGGGAACGCGGTGAGCGGGATGCCCCGGTCGCGGTGGAGCGCGCGGACAAGATCTCCCTCGTGGTCGTCGCCGATCATGTCGAGGTGGTGGGTCCGCAGGCCGAGGGCGTGCAGTCCCATCGCGGCGAAGTCCCCGCTCTGCCCTCCCCGGGTCACGATGCCCGGCCGGATCATGTAGCTGTCGGCGAAGGGGAGCGGGAGTTCGGGGACATGGACGATGGTGTCCACGCCCGCTCCGCCCAGGACGAGGACATCGGTCTGCCGGCGCATGAAGGTGGTCGTACCTCTCGGTTCAGGACGTTCTCATGCGGTTCGCGGCCCGGCGGCCGTCACCGTCGGCGCACGGGCCGTGCTCCGTCCCGCCCGTCGGCGGCGGTCTTCCCGCCCGGCGGTGTCTCCGAAAGCCAGGGGGATCACGAAGCCGGTGACGGTCATGACTCCGGCCGGCGTTCCGTGATCAGATGGAATCGGTGCTGCATGTGCGGCTCCTTCGACGACAGGGCACGGCTGTGCCCTCGAAGGCAGCCACACGTCAGACCGCCGTGGGGGAACGTCTGGGAGCCTGCCGCCCGGTCCGTCCCGTCGTCAAGGATTTCCGCAAGGCCTTTCATCACCTTGCGCAAGTTGGGCCGCCGTCGAAACAGGACATCAGCCCACTCCTGTCGGGGAGTTCGGGCGTGGTGGTACGGGTGTGCACCTGGGTGAGCCGCCGCGCCCCGGTGCCGCCCAACCTGCCGGAGCTCCGCTCAGGAGGAAGGTGGCGGAAGGAGCGCCGCCGCCTTCCGGAGTGCCGCGGCATGCCGGGCGAGCTCGGGTTCGCCGCCCCGGTCCGCAGGCATCGATGCCATCAGGGCGAGCCGGTCGCGCCAGCTGTTTCCGGCCAGCGGCACCGCGACGGCGTTCATTCCCCGCACCGACTCGCCGGCGCTGTCGGCGCGGCCGAGGGCGCGGATCGCGGCCAGCTCGGACAGGAGCGCGGTACGGGAGACCAGCGTGCGGCTGGTGAGCCCGGGCAGCCGTTCCTCCGGGTAGAGGGCGCAGACCTGTTCCGCGGTCAGCTGGGCCAGCAGCACCTTGCCCGCCGAGGTGGCGTGCGCCGGCTGGGCCCGGCCGGTCTCCAGGACGGCACGCACGGGGTGCGGCGACTCACGGCCGTCCGTGATGATCACCTGGTCGCCGATCAGGGCGGCGGTACTGACCGTCTCCCCCGTGGCGGTGGCGGCCGCGTCCAGCACCACGCGCAGCCGTGCCCCGATCCCGGGGCCGTAACCCGCCGGGCGGCCCAGCGTGACGAGTTCGGGCCCTGCGGAGTAGCCGCGGCCGGAGGTGTCACGGGTGGCGAAGCCGCGTGCTTCGAGCGTACTGAGCACACGGTGCGCGGTGGAGCGTGCCACGTCCAGCTCCCTGGCGGCGTCGGTGACCGACAGGGTGTCGTGGGTGAGGAAGAGGCGCATCAGGCGCAGCCCGGTGTCCAATGACTCGATGATGTAGCTCTTGGGATCGGCCACGGGGTCCTCTCGGTCGCGTCACTGGCGCCGTGTTCCGGTGCGGCACCCGCGCCCCTATGATTCCGGGCCGGTCCCGCGGGTGGACGACCGCCGTCCGTCCGCCGGTTCTGCGCCGGTCGCGGAGCGGGGCGCGAACACGTCGCTTGAGAGTCCGCCGAGTGGGGAAGACGGAGTTCACCAGAGCCCACCGGTGGGCCGGAAGCGGAGGTCGTGATGCTGTCCCACAGACTTGACCATGGTGTCCTGGTCCTCACCGTGCAGGAGGATCCCGGCATCGGAGGGCGGGCCGAACTGGCTGCCGACATCGTGGCGTTCGTGCAGGCGCACCGGCCGGCGCCGGTGCTGGTGGTCATCGAGGAACCGGCCGCCACACCGGCCACGGCCAGCGCGGTCCTGCGCGCGCACCGCCAGTGCGGCACCTGGGGCGTGCTGATGTCCGCCGCCACGCACAGCGCGCCCGTGCGGCGCATCCTGGAGGCCTCCGCCGCCGACTCCGGGGGCGCGCGGCTCGTCGTCCACCCCGGGGTCGACATCGCCATCAGCGCGGCGTACGAGGCAGCGGCCTGACCCCCGGACAGTGATGCGGCTGGAGCCGGCCGGCGACCACTCCCGGGACAGGGGGGCGCACCGGAAGGCGGGGACGGGTCCCCGGTCCCTCTCCCCCGAGGCGCGTCGGCCGGTTCCGCTGCCTCTGCGCTGTCTTGACCAAGTGTCAGCAGTGCTGTTTGGATCACCCGCATGAAGTACTGCCGGGACCTCACGCGACGACGCCATGTCGATCTCGTGCGTACCGCCGGCGCTCTCTGTCTCCACGCGGGCTGACGACGTGGGCGGGATGCACTCCCCCGTCCGCCGCACACCGGCTCCGCCGCCGTTCACCCGTCGCTGAACGCGTGGGCGTCCCGGCCTGACCCGGCGCCGCACCCTCCTCCGCAGGGCGCGCTTCCGTCCGCCCGCACTCCGCTTCCCCCGCTCGCGGTACCACCGCGCCCCTCCCGGTCGACATGCCGTGTCCCACCGGGAGTTGTCTGTGCGTGCCGCATCCCGCCCTCCTGGTACATCCGTACCCGAAAGGACCGTCCCGCCGTGTCCCTCTCCCCCGCTCCCCGGCGATCCGCCCGGTGGAAGCCCATCGGTGCCCTGCTCGCGGCCTTCGTCCTCGGCTGCGCGGGCTCCGCCTCGGCCGTCTCTCCCGCGTCCTTCGGCCCGACGCCCCCGCACAATCCCTATGTGGGACCCGACGGCACCGCCACCATGCACGGGGACGCGGGTTCCTCCGACACCACGCCGCTCGCCGGGCCCGGCGCCGGCACCCTGTCGTCCTCACGCACCGCCCTCGCCTCGGCGTGCCCGACGATCCTCGTGGGGGCCGACGGCTACCCCGTCGCCCTGTGCACCCCGATCTTCGGCCAGGTGCCCACGGTCCATCTGCTCGACCCGGACGACGGTTCCTCCCTGACCACGCTGAAACTGACCAAGGGTTCGCTGCTGGGCGGTGTCTACGCCTACATCGACCACCAGGACCGGCTGGTCGTCGCAGACGGGAGCCGGAGCCTGCTCCGGATCGGGCACCACCGGGACGCCGAGGGCGACTGGAGCCTGAGGATCGACCGGAGCCTGTCCCTGGCCTCCGTCATACCGCAGGACGACGCGGTCACCGGCCTGGCACCCGACTGGGACGGCCGCGTCTGGTTCGCCACCGGTGGCGGCGTGGTCGGGACCGCCGACGACACCACCGGCACGGTGAAGGCCCTCTCCCTGCCCGCCGGGGAGCGCGTCGCCAACAGCATCTCCACGGCCCCGGAGGGCACCGCGGTCACCACCACCCACGCGACCTATCTGCTGACCGCCAGGGCCGGGGTTCCCGAGGTCCTCTGGCGCACGGCGTACGACCGCGGCTCCGCCCGCAAGCCCGGTCTGCTGAGCTGGGGCAGCGGATCGACGCCCACGTTCTTCGGTCCGGCACGGGGCACGGAGTACGTCGCCGTCGTCGACAACGCGGACACCGCGGCCAACCTGAAGGTGTACCGCACGGCCGACGGGTCGGACGTCTGCTCGGTCCCGGTGCTCAGGGCGGCGAACGGTCCCGGGAGCGAGAACTCCCCGGTGGGCATCGGGCGCAGTGTCTTCGTCGCGGGGACCTACGGCTACCCCTACCCGGCGGTCCCCGAGGGTGCGGGCACCAGTGTGCCGGCCTCCGCCGACTTCGCCGGCGGCCTGTCGAGGGTCGACGTACGGGCGGACGGCACGGGGTGCGGCCTCGTATGGGACAACGCGCTGCGATCGGCGGCCGTCCCGAAGCTCTCGACGGCCGACGGACGCCTCCACACGGTGGTGCGCGACCCGTTGATCCCGGGCACCAAGGGGACGAGCCTGCTCGACCCGTACCGCTATGTGCAGATCGACCCCGACAGCGGACAGGTCACCCGCTCCACGAAGGTCGGCGTGGGGTCGCTGTACGACACCCTGCAGATGGCGGGCACGATCGCACCGGACGGCGCCTACCTCCAGGGCACGGTGACCGGAGTGCTGCGCATCACCGCGCAGTGAGGAGTGTGTGGCGGGCAGGAGAGTGCGCCTCCCCGCCACACTTCCGGCCCTCGCGTCACGCCGTGGAGGCGACCTGCCCGAGCAGCGGAGGCCAGGGCAGCACGAAGAACTCCGCGACCACTCGCCGTTCAGCATCTCGTGCACCGCCCACTCCCACCCGTCCGCCTCTCGGTGGGCAAGAAGCTCGCGCAGACGGGTGCGCAGCCCCTCGGCAAGGGCACCGGGGAACATCCCCGGGCGAAGACGAGGTTCACCTCGTGTCCGGGGAACGAGTGAAGCATCCAGGTGGTCATGCCCAGGAGCCCATGCGTGCCCTCTGACAGCGGGCTTCGCACGGCCGACTGCCCGTCATACGCCGTTCGGCGACCAGCCCGAGGGACCTGGTGCACGTCTCCGGACGCCGCTGGGACGAGCAGGCCCACTCCTGACTCCACACTGATTAGGTTAGGCTTACCTCCACCGCGCCGGGTGGGCTTCACGAGAAGGAACCTCGGCCGCTCGCATGCCAGTTGGACAACCGAACGGGGTGGGGACAGGGATGGGACCGGCCTTCATGGAACAGGCGGACGCGGATCCACCCGCCGGGTCACCCCACCGTCCGGAGGAACCCGCGCACGGCACGGTCGTCGTCAAGTTCGGCGGGAACGCCATGGTGGACGCGAGCCTGCAGCGGTCGTTCGCGCAGGACGTCGTGGAGCTGTGGCACGCGGGCCTGCGCCCTGTCGTCGTACACGGCGGGGGTCCCCAGATCAGCGCCATGCTCGACCGGCTGGGCCTGGAGACCCGCTTCGAGGCAGGACTCCGGGTGACCACACCGGAGACCATGGACGTGGTGCGGATGGTGCTGGCCGGGCGCGTCCAGCGTGAGCTGGTCGGCCACATCAACGCCCATGGACCGTACGCCGTGGGCCTGACGGGTGAGGACGCGCACTCGATGACAGCGGTCCGGCGTCCGGCCTGGGTGGACGGCCGCCCCGTGGACATAGGCCTCGTCGGGGACGTCGTGGACGTGGATCCGGCCATGCTGCGCGCGCTCCTGGCGCAGGGTCACATCCCGGTGGTCTCCCCTGTGGCGCGCGGCGAGGACGGGCAGGTCTACAACGTCAACGCCGATCTCGCCGCGTCGGCCCTGGCCGTGGCCCTGGGGGCCGAACGCCTCGTCATGCTGACCGACGTGGAGGGGTTGTACGCGGACTGGCCGCGCAGCACCGACGTGATCGAGCGGATGACCGCCGACGCCCTGCACACGATGCTGCCGACGCTGACCAGCGGCATGCTGCCGAAGATGGAGGGCTGTCTGCGGGCCGTCCGCGGCGGTGTGCGGCGGGCGCACGTGCTCGACGGCCGCGTGCCGCACGCCGTCCTGCGCTGCCTGCTCGACGAGACGGCCCCCGGCACCACCGTGTTCCCGTCGAGCGGCGGTGACGGCTGCGACGACCTCGGGACCCGCACCATCCGGGCCCCCCGCACCCCACGACGCCAGGTCGCCGTCACCTGATCGACGGGCCCCTGCGTCTTTCCCCCTACGTGTTCAAGGAGTCGTTCATGCGCCGGGTCACGGACCGGGTCGGCACCACCGCCGACGACCTCGCTACCGGTGCGGTCGAGCCGTTCTCCGCGTTCGGGGTGTCCGGCAGCCCCGGCACCGACGCCTTCTGGTCGGCCGTACGAACTCCCGTGTCGGTACCGGCCGACGACGGCGGCTGGGTGACGCTGTTCCTGTGGCGGGGGTCGCCGGCGAGCATCGGCTTCGAGAGCTGGTCGGAAGCCGTCCCCCTGCGCCGCCGGGGCGACACCGACTGCTGGTACGCGGAGGTACGGATGCCCGCACGCCTGCGGGTGACCTATCAGTTCCTCGCGGACGACGGCGCGTACGCCGACCCGTTCAACCCCGACGGGGCGGGCGGTGACCGGTCCGTCGTCGCGACGCCGGACACCCCGCCCCAGCCGCACTGGCCCGGCATCGGGGCCGACGACGTCCTGCCCGTCCCGCGCACCCGGGTCCGGTGGGCAGGCGGGCGGCTCGGCGGGCGAAGGACCGTACGCGTCCATCCTTCGGGGGGCGGCGGGCCCGTGGTCCTGCTGCTCGACGGGGACGACTGGCTGTACCTCCATCCGGCCATGACCGCGTTCGACTCGGCCGTCGCCGCCGGCGACATGCCGCCCGTCACCCTCGTCTTCGTGCCGGCCGTGGACCGGGAGGCCGAATTCGGGTGCGAGCCCGCCCTGTGGGAGGCGGTCCGGGACGAACTGCCTTCCCTGGTCGAGGCATCCGGTGTGCCCGCCGACTGGGACCGGCTGGTGGTCGCCGGGCAGAGCCTCGGCGGGCTGAGCGCGATGTACGCGGCACTGGAGTTCCCTGACCTCGTGTCGCGCGTCGCCTGTCAGTCCCCGTCGTTCTGGTGGGCCCCGGGGGCCCCGGAGCGGGCGGACCCCCTGGGTGGGGTGGTCGGCGGCGCGATCGCCGCACGTCTGGCGGAGACTCCCGATCTGTCAGGGCTGCGGATCGCGTTCGACGTCGGGGAGCACGAGACGAGGATGCTCTCCCACTGCGAGGCGGCCGAGGCCCTCACCCGGCAGGCCGGGGCGACCGTACGCGTATCACGGTCGCCGTCCGGTCACGACCGGGCGGGCTGGCGCCACGCCCTGCTCAGGGACGTGGCCTGGGCACTCGCGTGAACGAGCGGCTGATGTACCGTCAGGCCGCCTCGCGCGTCCGCACCCGCCGGGCCGGGGCGTCATGGCGCAGCCCGTGCCGGTCCGCCCAGGCGGAAACCGCCGCGGCGATCTCGGCGGGGCGGTCCTCCGGGGTGTGGTGCCCAGCCACGACGTCATGGCGCTCGACCTCCAGGGCCGCCATGTGCCGCTCGCACCAGGCGACGGTCTCGGGGCCCATCATGGCGCCGGGGCCCGGAGCGAAGTCGATCAGCAGCTTGGGGACGTCCACGCTGGCCGCGAGCCAGGCGTCGTACGCCTCGATGCGGGCCACCACGTCGGCGGGCTCGCCCCCGAGCGGCATGGCGCGCGGCCACTGCAGCAGCGGCCTGCGGCTCTCCCGGGTGGGGTAGGGCAGCAGGTAGGCCGCCAGATCCTCGCGGTCGAGCGGGGTGGCGACGGTTCCCGGCAGGCCCTTCTCGATCATGACGTTGTCGTCGAGAATCATGGACTCCCCCACTCCCTCGGTCTTGATGGCCGAGAACAGCTCACGGCCGCCCTCGGGGAACTCCTCCCAGGTCATCGGTTTGACGATGGTCTCGGTGAAGGCGATGCCGCGGACCCGGCCGGGGTGGCGGGCGGCGAAGTCGAAGGCGAGCGAGCCGCCCCAGTCGTGGCCGACCAGGACGACTCCGTCGAGGCCGAGCGCCTCGAACCAGGCATCGAGATGGCGGGCGTGGTCGTCGAAGGTGTAGTCGATGTCGGGCTTGCCGGAGTCGCCCATGCCGATCAGGTCGGGGGCGAGCAGGCGGCCCCGGCCGACGGCCGGCAGAACGTTCCGCCACAGATACGAGGAGGTGGGGTTGCCGTGCAGGAAGACGATCGGCGTGCCCGAGCCCGACTCGCGGTGGAAGATCGTGGTGGAGAGGACAGGAGTGGTCGGCATGTGTTCTCCCAGGGGTGCGATGAGGTGTATGACGTGTCGTCGGTTCAGCGGAAGGCGGCGGCACTGCGGGCGGCCCAGTCCGCGAAGGGGCGCGGCGCACGGCCCAGGACCCGCTCGACGTCGGGACTCACCCGGCGCTCGGCGGCCAGCGGCTCTCCGAGGATCGCGAGGGTGCCTTCGGCGACAGGTTCGGGCATGAACGCGAGCATCTGCTCCCGTGCCTCCTCGCGGCTCTGCTCGACGAAGCGGACCGGCTCGCCCAGCACGGCGCCGATCGCCGCCGCCCGCTCGCGCGGGGTGGTCGGGGCCGGGCCGGTGAGCTCGTAGACGGCGTCGGCGTGGCCGGGTCGCAGCAGCGCGGCCGCGGCGACCTCCGCGACGTCCGCCGGGTCGACCATCGGCAGGCCCACGTCGCCGAACGGGGCGGCAGCCACCCGGTCGGCACGGATCGACCCGGCCCACGCGAAGGCGTTGGAGTTCAGCCCGCCGCAGCGCAGCACGGTCCGGTCGAGCCCCGAGCCGCGGAGCGCCGCCTCGAAGGCCGCGGGGTGGCGGTAGGCGTCCGGCCGGGTGGCGACGCCGAGGGAGGAGACCATGACGACCCGGCGGATGCCGGCCGCCTCGGCGGAGTCGAGGACGCCCTGCGGGTCGTCACCGGCCACCAGGAGGAACAGCGCGTCCGCACCGTCGAATGCGGAACGCAGGCTGTCGGGATCGGCGAGATCGGCCCGCACATGCCGGCCGCCGGCGGGCACGCCCTGCGCCTCGCCGCGCGAGATCGTGGTCATCGCCTCTCCGGCCTCGTCGAGGATGCGGATCAGTTCACGGCCGACGTTTCCGGTGGCCCCGGTCACTGCGATCACGAGTGTCTCCCATGAGTTAGTTGACTAACTAAGTTCCGTGACCGTAGCACGCCCTCCATGGGCGGCTAGAGTTATTCAGGTGACTGACTCAGTGAATCCCGCGGCGCGCGCAGCCGACAAGCGCCTACGGCTCACCGCCGCGGCGGCCCAGGTCCTCCACGAGCAGGGCGTCGAACGCACCACGCTCGCCGACATCGCGGGCGCGGCCGGAGTTCCCGTCGGGAACGTCTACTACTACTTCAAGACCAAGGACGAACTGGTCCGGGCCGCGTTGTCCGAGCACAGCGCACACCTCGACGAACTCACCGGGGCGTTGGACCAGCTGACCGACCCGCGCGAACGCCTGAAGACCCTGATCGAGGCCTGGGTCGGCCGGCGTGACGTCGCCGCCCGCCACGGCTGCCCTACCGGCACCCTCGCCGCCGAGCTCGACAAGCGGGCCGAGGGCACCCTCGACGCGGAGGCCGGAGCGGTGATCCAGCGGCTGCTCGACTGGGTCGGGCTGCAGTTCCGCGCCATGGGGCTGACCGATCCGGAGGGCCTCGCCGTCACCCTCGTCTCCGGCTACCAGGGCATGTCGCTTCTGGCGAACGCCCTTCGGGACCCGGACATCATGACCCGCGAGGGAGCCCGCCTCCTCCGGTGGCTCGACTCCCTGGAGGCAGCCGGCCGGACACGCTGACCGCCTCGAACGATGGCGCCGGGGCAGTACGCACCACGGCCCGAAGGACCGGCAGGTGCGCGGAGGGCTACCGCGCCACGGCCCGGCAGTAGTCCTCGTCGGCGGCGAGGAGACGGCGATGGGTGTCCTCGGCCGTGACGACCCCGTCGTCCAGGACGAGGACACGGTCGGCCGCGTCCAGCAGGGCGGGGCTGCTGGTGAGCACGACGGTGGTGCGGCCCTTGCGCAGCTTCGCGATGTTCCGCGCGATGAGCTGTTCGGTGACCGCGTCGACCGCCGTCGTCGGGTCGTGCAGGACGAGGACCTCCGAGTCCGCGGCGAGGGCACGGGCCAGGGACAGCCGCTGGCGCTGTCCCCCGGAGAGGTTCGCGCCGCGGTCACGCACACCGTGGTCGAGGCCCTCGCGGTGGAGGGCGACGACATCGGTCAGCAGCGACGCCTCGACGGCCTCGTCGACCAGCCGGCTGGTGCCCGACGGGTCGATGTTCGTGCGGAGACTGCCCTCGAAGATCTCCCCGTCGTAGGGGTTCACCAGCATGTGCGCGCGCAGCGCCTCGACCGAGAGGTCCGCGATCTCCCGCCCGCCGACCCGCACCACGCCCCCGTACGCCCGGGGTGGCACGTTCGCGCCCAGGACCGACGCGAGATCGGCCGCCGAGCGTGGCTGGTAGGAGGCGATCGCCACGAACTCCCCGGAGCGCACGTGGAACTTGAGTGCCTGCAGGGTGCCGTACCGGACGCAGTCGATCTCCAGGTCCCCGCCCGCCTCGGGCTGCTCGTGGCCCGGGTCCGTCAGGGGCGGCGCGGAGAGAACGAGTGCCATCCGGTCGGCCGAGGCGCGCGCCATCATCACGTACTTGGGCATCTCCGAGAACATCTTCAGCGGTTCCATGATGAACTGCGCCAGCCCGACGGCCATGACGAGCTCGCCGATGGTGATCCGGCCTCCGTACGCCAGCCAGCCCGCCGTCAGTGTCACCGTCGCGGCCAGCACGGCGTTGAGGGCCAGCGCGGTTCCCGCGTACACGCCGTTCACCCGGGCGACGGTGATCGCCTGGTGTCTCGCCTCCGTACTGACCTTCCGGTACGACACGAACGCCGCGTGGTTGCCGCCGAAGCCGTGCAGCGGACGCAGGCCGGTGATCAGGTCGGCGACCTTGGCCCCCGCCCGTGCCACCCTGGCCTGCTGTTCACGGGTACTGGCCCCGATCCGCCGGGACATCACGCTCAGCACCGACAGGATCGCCACGGTACCCACGATCACCAGCAGGCCGAGCCGGATGTCGGCGAGACCGAGGGCGACCGACGCGACCACCACCGCGACCAGCGAGCTGACGAGCAGCGGCACCACCTCGACGATGTCGGCCGTCTGGTCGGCGTCCTCGGTGGCGATGGTCAGCACCTCGCCGGACTTCAGGTCGACGTCCCTGGCCACCGGCTGGAGACCGCAGGCCGCCACGCGCACCCGCCAGCGGTGCGCCTCGGTCGTGTTGGCCTTCTGCAGGACCCGCATACCGAACCGCCACGACAGCGAGACCGTCGTGATGATCACGGCGAGCGAGGCGATCGACAGACCCAGCGAGCCGAGGCTCCGGTCCCGCATCGTGTGTTCCACGATCAGGCCGAGCGCGATGGGGAAGGCCGTCTCTCCCGCCTGGTAGAGGCCCATGAGGGCTGTGCCCCGGGCCACCGCGCCGGCGTTGCGGCGCAGGGCGGTCCGGAGGATGTCGGCCCCCGGGCGGGGCCTGTGCACGTCAGATGTTGTCTTCAAGGTGGCGCGCAATCGCTTCCGGGGTTCGAAGGGTGAGCAGATCACGGATGGTGATCACAGGACCGTACTCCCTGCGGAGCAGACCGATCAGCCGCACCGCCAGCATGGAGTGCCCGCCGAGGGACACGAAGTCGCTGACCGCGCTGACCTCGTCGTCGTCGAGGTCCAGTGCCTCGGCGAAGAACTCGCAGACCACGGTCTCCGTCTCCGTGCCGGGACCGCGCTCGGCTCCGGTGGTCAGCACACCGAGCGGCTTGGCCTCCGGCAGCGCCTTCGTGTCGGCCTTGCCGTTCACGGTGAGCGGGATGCTGTCGACCTGGGCGTAGTGGGTCGGGCGCAGGAAGTCCGGCAGCGCCGTGCCCACCTCGGCGGCGACGGCCGCCAGGTCCGAACCGTCCAGCACCAGGTAGGCCGCCAGCCGGTACGCGCCGTCGACCTGCGGGTCGGGCTGGGCGACCGCGGCGGCGAACCGCACGGCGGGGTGGGCCGCGAACGCCGCCTCGACCTCGCCGAGTTCGACGCGGTGTCCCCGGATCTTGACCTGCTGGTCGGTGCGGCCGAGATACATCAGGTTGCCGTCGGGCCGCCGGACGACCAGGTCACCGGTGCGGTACATGCGCTCGCCGGGTTCACCGAAGGGGCACGCGACGAAGCGGTCCGCGGTCTGGGCGGGCTGCCCGAGGTAGCCCCGTGCGATGCCGATGCCCGACACGTACAGCTCGCCGGGGACCCCGTCCGGCAGCGGGCGCAGCCAGGGGTCCAGCACGTACACGTCGGTGTTGTCGATCGCCACGCCCACCACCGGGTCCTGGCACTCGAAGGTGCCGACGCCGAGGGTGTTGATGGTGTACTCGGTGGGCCCGTACAGGTTGTACCCGGCGGTCCCCCCGGTCTCCGCGAGCCGCTGCCACAGGGTGGGGGTGACGGCCTCGCCGCCGAGCAGGACCAGCGCGGGCCGTCGCCCCGGGTCGTCGAGCAGTCCCTCGGCGACCAGTTGCTGCGCGTAGGTCGGGGTCACGTTGATGACGTCGATCCCGTGCTCCAGGCAGTACGCGACCAGCCGGGGTGCGTCGCGGCGCAGTTCCTCGTCGCAGATGTGCACCTCATGGCCGTCGGCGAGCCACAGCAGCTCCTCCCACGACATGTCGAACGCGAACGACACGGTGTGCGCGATCCTGAAGATCCGGTGCCCGTGCTCCGCCAGCACCGGTTCGAAGATGCGGCGCTGATGGTTGATCAGCATGTTGGTGAGCCCTGCGTACTCGGTCACCACGCCCTTGGGCCTGCCGGTCGATCCGGAGGTGTAGATGGTGTAGGCGGGGTGCCGCAGGCGGTGCGGGGCGCCCGGCGCGAAGGTGACGACCGGCTCGGCCGCCGGCAGGGGCCGGTCGAGTTCGATCAGGTCGCCGGTCAGCCGGGGTGACACGGCGCTCACCGTGAGGATCACGTCCGGCCGCGCCGCGTCGACGATCGCGGCGATCCGCTCGTCCGGGTGGTCCAGCTCCAGCGGGACATAGGCGGCCCCGGTGCGCAGTACGGCGAAGAGGGCCACGATCGAGTCGAGGGAGCGCGGGATCGCGAGGCCCACGGTCGTCTCCGGGCCGATGCCCCGCCGGGCGAGTACCCCCGCCACGGCACGGCTGCGGTCCCTGAGCTGGGCGAAGGTCATCGTCGCGCCGTCGGCGACGAGGGCGGTCCGCTCCGGGGCCCGGCCGGCGGCTTCGTCGAAGCGGTCGACGACGGTGTCGATGCCGATGTCCGTACGCCCGCCGGGCTCGGGGGCCCGGCCGAGGCCGGGCAGCGCGCCGACCGGCCCTGTGGAGCGGGCCAGGTCCTCGAGCACACGCAGGTAGTCGTCGACGAGGCGGCGGGCCTTCGCGGAGTCGTCGTCGCGGTGCTCCAGCTTGACCGTGAGCCGGTCGCCGGGGGTGACGACCCAGGTGAACGGGTAGTGCGTCGAGTCGTCGGCCTTCACCGCCGTGATGCCGTGCCTGGCGTTCATCTCGGCGAACGCGTCCAGGTCGAGGAAGTTCTGGAGCACGAAGAGGTTGTCGAAGAGGGTGTCGTGGCCGCTGGCCCGCTGGATCTCGCCGAGCCCCAGGTGCTCGTGCTCCATCGCCTCGACCCGGGCGGTCTGGACGGCGGACAGGTACTCCCGGACCGTGGCGTCCGGCCGTGCCCGTGTCCACATGGGCACGGTGTTGAGGAGCACGCCGACGATGCCGGACAGGCCCTCACCCTCCCGGCCGGAGACGGTCACGCCGAACACGGCGTCGCTCCGTCCCGTGTGCGCGCCCAACAACAGACCGAACGCGCCGGTCAGCACCGTGTTCAGGGTGACTCCGTGCGCCTTGGCCGCCTCCCGCAGGAGGTCCGACCGCTCGGCGGAGAGAGTGTGCACGAGCGCGCGCGGCAGCTCGTCGGGGAGGGACGGCGCCGGTCCGGCGAGGAGCGTCGGGCCGGTGAGGCCGGTCAGGTGCTCGGCCCAGAAGCGCTCCGACACCGCGGGATCCCTGGCGTCGAGCCCGCGGGCGTACTCCTCGAAGCTCGGTACGGCCGGGGCCGGGTCCGGTGTCCCGCCCGCGAGGACGGTCCGGTAGGCGTCGAACAGGTCCCGCAGCAGGATCTCGCGGGACCAGCCGTCCCACAGCAGCAGGTGGTAGCTGAGCAGCAGGCCGTCGCCTCCGCCGGGGAGACGGACGAGGGTCAGCCGGATCAGGGGCGGCTCGCCCGGGTCGAATCCCGTGTCGCGGTCCTCGGCCCGCAGGGCGTCGACGTCCGCGTCCGTCCGCAGGGCGACCGTACGGACGCCGACCCGCCGGCCCGCCTTGAGGACCTGGACGGGGTTGCCGTCGTCGTCGGTGGTGAAGCCGGCGCCCACGACCGGGTGCCGTGCGATGACGTGGGCCATCGCCTCGGACAGCGCGTCGGCGTCCAGGCGCCGGTCGAAGGTGAAGTAGCTCTGCGCGACGTAGTGTCCGGCCGCCCCGGCCATCTGGGCCTGGAAGTACAGGCCCCGTTGGAGCGGGGTGACCGGGGCGGTGCGCTCGGCGGTGGAGGAGGCGTCCGCGATGTGTTCGAGTGCCCTGCGCCAGTGAACGGTCACCTCGTCGGGGATGCCGTCGGCGAGCGTGAACGCCGCGTGCAGGCTCCCGGTGGGCTCGTCGATCCACGCGTTGACCTCGACGGCGTACGGGGTTCCCTGGTCCCCGCCGGTGATGTGCAGCGCCTGGGACTCGCTGCCCCGGCCGAGGTAGTTGAACAGCACCTGCGGACGGGCCGTCAGCAGGAGGGCGGTCTGCGGGTCGAGATACCGGAGCCGGCCGTAGGCGACGTGTCCGTGCTCGTCGGGCTGCCGTGCGGCGACCTCGCGGGCCGCGGCGACGGGGTCGGTGTGCGCGGTGAGGCGCACCGGGGCGATCGAGGTGAACCAGCCGACCGTGCGGGTGTAGTCGTGGTGCTCCCGCGCGGGGACCCGGCCGTGCCGCTCCAGCTCGACGGCGAGATCGGTGGGCACCGGCTGGACGTGGGTCAGCGCGGTCCGGAGCGCGCCGCACAGCAGCTCGGTGAGCCCGATGCCGAGCGCGGCGGGCGCGGTGCGCGTCACCCGGTCGCTGACCTCGGGGGTGAGCACGACCGTGGTCCCCCGCGGCCTCTCGGCCACCGGCAGGAGAGCGGGGGCCTGGAGCGTGGTGATCCAGTGGCCGAGGTCGTCGCTCCCGCCGGCGGGCGTGAGGTTCAGGGCTTCGGCGTACTCGGCGTAGGACGTGGTCGGCGGCGGGAGCGTCCCGCCGCGCAGTGCGGTGGTGAGGTCGTCCAGCAGGACCAGCCAGGACACGGAGTCGACGGCCAGGTGGTGCACGGTGACCACCAGGGTCCGGCAGGCCTCCAGCCAGGAGAACGCGATGACGTCGCCGGACTCGGGGTCGAGTCGTCCGGCCGCCTCGTTCGCCGCGGCCGTCGCGTCGGTGTCCACCGGTACGACGGTGACCGGGCGGGAGGCCTCGGTGCTGAGGTTCCACACGCCGTGCCTCACGTGCAGGCGCAGCCGGAGCGCCGGGTGAGCCGCCACGACGGCCTCCGCCGCCCGCTGCGCGTCGGCGAGACCGGTGCCCTCGGCGGCCATCAGGGCCCTGGCCTGGACGAACCGTGCGAGTGAGCTGCCCAGTTCCCGCTGGCGCAGGATGATCGGCGTGGGCATGAGCGGGCCGTCCTCGCGGAGGGCGGGCCCGGGCACCTCGGCCCGGGGCGCCCCTGCTCCCAGGTGCTCGGCGAGCGCTCGGGGCGTCTTGAGGAGGAACACGTCCCGCGGGGTGATCGGCAGGCCGAGCGCCCTGGCCCGGTTGATGACGGTGATGGCGACGATGCTGTCGCCCCCCGCCGAGAAGAAGTCGGTGTCACCGTCCACGTCGGGCGAGCCGGGCAGCGTCTCCGCGAAGATCCCGACCAGTTCGGCGAGCGCGGAGTCGCTCGCGGTGACCGGCGGCGTGCCGTCCTGTGCGGCGCGCTCGGTCAGGGCCTTCCGGTCCAGCTTGCCGTTGACCGTCAGGGGCAGGGCGTCGACCGTCAGCACCCGGCCGGGCACCATGTGCACGGGCAGCTTCGCGGACAGGAGACCGGTGAGGTCGCCCGGCACCCGGCCCACGACGTGGGCGACGAGGTGGTCGCCGTCGTCCGCGACGGTCACCGCCACGTCGGTCACGCCGTCGAGCTCACGGACGGCGGTCTCCACCTCGCCGAGCTCGATGCGGAACCCCTTGAGCTGCACCTGGTCGTCGGCGCGGCCGGCGAACTCCAGCTCGCCGTCGAGCGTGCGGCGCGCGAGGTCGCCCGTGTGGTACATCCGGGATCCGTCGCCGGCGAACGGGTTCGCCACGAAACGGCCCGCGGTGAGCCCCGGCCTGCCCAGGTAGCCGAGCGACACCTGGTCCCCGGCGACGTAGATCGCGCCCACCCTGCCGGGCGGTACGGGGCGCAGCCGGTCGTCGAGCAGATAGGTGGTCAGGCCGGGGACGGGGCCGCCGATGGGGCTGACGTCGGCGGCGAAGTCCTCGTCGGTGAGCACCCGGTGGGTGACGTGGACGGTGGTCTCGGTGATGCCGTACATGTTGACCAGCTCCGGCGAACCGGTGCCGTGGCGCTCGGTCCAGCCGCGGAGCCGGGCGAGGTCCAGCGCCTCGCCCCCGAAGATGATCCGGCGCAGCGCGGGGAGGGGCTCGCCGGCGTGCTGGTCGGCCTCGACGAACCGGTAGAACGCCGACGGGGTCTGGTTGAGCACGGTCACCCCGCGCTCACGGACCAGCCGGTGGAAGTCCACCGGGGAGCGGGTCAGCGCGTACTCCGGCACCAGGAGTTCACCGCCGTGCACGAGGGCGCCCCACAGCTCCCAGACCGCGAAGTCGAAGGAGTACGAGTGGAACTGGACCCAGACGTCGTCGGGGCCGAAGCCCATGTCGGGCCGGGTGTTCGCGAGCAGCGACACCACACCGGAGTGCGGGACGACGACGCCCTTGGGCCGGCCGGTCGACCCGGACGTGTAGATCACGTAGGCGGGATCGTGCCAGCCGGCTTCGGCGGTCGCCGCCGTCGGCGCGGCCTCCTGCGGCAGCTCCTCCCCCAGAACGAGCAGGCGCGCCCGCGGCGCCCCCGCGGCCCGGTTCAGCAGGTCCGTGAACCGGGCCCGCTGCTCATGGTCGACGAGCACGACCTGCGGCGCGGCGTCGGTCAGGATGTACTCCAGCCGTTCGTCCGGGTAGGCCAGGTCGAGGGGTACGTAGGCCCCGCCCGCGCTCACGATCGCGAGAAGGGCGACGACCTGCTCCGGGGAACGCGGTACGGCGACGGCGACGCGCTTGCCCGGCCCGACGCCGGCCGCGCGCAACGCCGCTGCCAGCTCGTCCTTCGCCTCGGCCAGCTCGCCGTAGGTCAGTGACCGGGTCCCGCCGTCGAGAGCGCAGTGGGTGACGGCCGTCGCCTGCGGGGCACGGGCCGCGGCGGCGTCGAACAGGGCGCCCAGGGAGGTGGGGGCGACCGGCGCGGGACGCCGGGCCTCGTCGTGGCCCAGCTCCTCCACGCGGGTGTCCGGCCGGGTGAGCAGGCCGGTGAGCGTCCGGGTGAACGTGCCCAGGACCGCCCGGGCGCCCGGCTCCCGGAGCAGCTCGCCGTCGTGGATCAGGTTGAAGCGCGGGCGGCCGGCGGAGGTCCGCTCCACGACCAGGGTCAGCGGGTAGTGGGGGGCTCCCTCGTTGACGATGCCGGTGACGGCCAGCTCGTCGCCGGGCTGCCGCAGGGCCTCCACGTCGGTCGCGACGTCGAAGACCACCAGGGTGTCGAAGAGGGAGCCGCCGCCGGCCTGCCGGCCGATCGCCGCCAGGGAGACGTGCTGGTGCGCCAGCACCGCGCTCTGGTGCTCCCGCACGGAGGCGAGGAGGTCGCCGGCGGTGGTGGATCCGTCCCAGCGGGCCCTGAGGGGGATCGTGTTGATGAAGAGGCCGACCATGTCCTCGATGCCGGGCACCTCGGCGTCACGGCCGGAGACGGTGGAGCCGAACACGACGTCGTCGCTGTGCAGGATGCCTCCCAGCGTCACCGCCCAGGCGCTGTGCACGGCCACGCTCAGCGGCACGCCCGCCGACCGGGCTGCCGCCTCGACGTCGTCCTCCGGCTCGACCGCGGTGTCGTCGAACCGGTCGGACGGGGTGTGTCCGTCGGCGACGAGGGAGGGGCCGGGCAGACCGGCGAGCTGCTCGCGCCAGACCCGGTCGCTCTCCTCGTCGTCGAGTCCGGCGAGCCGGTGCACGTAGTCGGTGAAGCCGCCGAGCGGGTAGAGGCTGCCCGGCGCGTGGTACTCGGCGAGCAGGGCCCGGAGCATCGGCGGCACCGACCAGCCGTCGGCGATGATGTGGTGCACGGTCTGCACCAGGATGTTCCTGCCGGAGCCCGCCCGGATGAGGGTGTACCGCATCAACGGGCCCGTGGCCAGGTCGAACCCCGCGCGACGGTCACGCTCGGCGTGGTCGCGGATCTCGGCGTCACTGATGCCGGGGCGGTCCAGTGTGGTGAAGGGTGCCGCCACCCCGCTCTCCAGCACGGAGACGACGCGTCCGTCGGCGAGGGCGGTGAAGCGGGCGGCGAGATTCGGGTACAGCGTGAGGAGCCGGGTGGCCGCCGCCGCGAGTCTGTCGGCGTCCACCTCGCCCTCGAGCGTGAGCAGTTGCTGTTCGACGTAGCTGCCCGCCGAGTCGTCGTCGAAGACCGAGTGGAAGTAGAGGCCCTCCTGCAACGGGGTCAGGGGAAGGATGTCCCGGAGCCCCGGTCCGTCCAGGGCGTCGACGTCGGTCTGGACGAGGGCCACCAGGGGGAAGTCGCCGGGAGAGTGGCCGCCCCGGTCGAGGCCGGCGAGGCCGGTCAGGGCCTCCCGGAGGTAGGCGCCGATGGCCGTGGCGTCCGCGTCGGCGAACACCCCGTCGGGCCAGGAGAGGGTGGTGGTCAGTTCGTACGCGCCGCTCGACGCGGGTTCGGCGACCGCGTTGAACTCCAGGACGCGCGGCAGACGCATCGCGGGGTCGCGCTTCTCGCCCAGCTGCCCGGTGGCGCCGGCGAACTCCCAGTCCCCCGACGTGCCCGAGTCGAAGCGGCCCAGGTAGTTGAAGAGCACCTGGGGCGCCGGGGTCTCCAGCCCGGCGTCGGTCAGATAGCGCAGGGCGCCGTAGGAGAGGCCGTTGCCCGGCACGCGTCCGAGATCGTCCTTGACCGCCTTGAGGGCGGCGGCCAGGTAGTCCGGGGAGGTGAGGTCGGCCGCCGCGCCGGGGTCCACGACCACCGGGAACAGGGTGGTGAACCAGCCGACGGTCCGTGACAGTTCCGGCTCGAAGCCGGCGCTCTCCGCCACGAACCGCCCTTCGCGGCCGTGTCCTTCGAGTTCGATGTGCGCGAAGGTCTGGTCCTGACCGAGGTCGCGGCGCCACCGGGCCAGCGCGACGGCGAGCGCGGTCAGCAGCACGTCGTTGACGCCCGCGTGGAACAGGCCGGGGATCTCTCCCAGCAGCGCGGCCGTGGCCTCGGGTCCGACCCGTACGACGTGGGTCCGTTCCCCGGCCACGGTGTCGGTCTCCGCCAGGGCGCGCCGGCCCAGGGGCGCGTCCGTGCCCGGCAGCGGACGTTCCCAGGCCGCACGGTCCGCCTCGAATCCCGCGCCCTCCAGCAGCTGGGTCCAGCGGCGGAACGAGGTCCCCACCGGCGGGAGCTCCACACCCGCACCGGAGGTGAGGCCGTTCCAGGCGGTGGCCAGGTCCTCCATGAGGATCCGCCAGGACACACCGTCGATCACCACGTGGTGGGCGACCAGGACCAGTTGCCGTGCCTCGCGGCGCCAGACGGCCCGCAGCATGACGCCGCCGTCCGGGTCGAGCCCCTCCGTGGCGCGCTCGACGCAGGCGTCCAGCGGGAGGTCGCTCTCCTGCCACCGGGCGACGGTCCCGCAGGTCCGGTCCGCCTCCGGGATGTCGAAGCTCCAGCGGTCGCCGCGCACCAGTGCGGCGCGCAGCATGTCGTGCCGCTCCACCACGGCGGTGAGGATCTCGTCCAGGGCCTCCGCGGTGAGCTCCGCGGGGGTGTTCAGGACGACCGACTGCACGAAGCCGTCGATCGCGTCCGTGGTCTCGCCGAGCCATTGCACGACGGGCGAGCCGACGACGGTGCCGGTCGCCTCGTCGCCGTGTTCCGCGGCGGAGGCGTCCTCGCGGCTCACGACCGCCGCCAGGGCGCCGACGACGCTGTGGGTGAAGATCTGCCGTGCCGTCACGTAGAGGCCGGCCCCGCGGAGTGCGCCGAGCAGCGAGATGGCCAGGATGCTGTCCCCGCCGAGCCGGAAGAAGTCCTGGTCGACGCCGACCTGGTCCAGGCGCAGCACGGTGGCGACGGCTTCGCACACCAGGCGCTCGTCGTCGGTGGTGGGCAGGACGAGCGAGCCCGTCCCGATACGGGGTTCCGGCAGGGCGACCCGGTCGATCTTGCCGTTCGCGGTGAGGGGGAACGCGTCCAGCACGACGATGTGGGTGGGCACCATGTACTCCACCATGTGCTCGTCGGCCCACGCCCTGACCTCGTCGCCGTGCAGTTCCTCGCTGCCGGCGGCCGGGATGACGTACCCCACCAGGTAGGTGCCGCCCGCCGTGTTCTTCTTCGCGACGACGCAGGTGTGCCGGACCGCGGGGTGCTCCGCGAGACCGATCTCGACGTCCTCGATCTCCAGACGCATGCCGCGGATCTTGATCTGGTTGTCGGCCCGGCCGAGGAAGTCCAGTGACCCGTCCGGGGCGAACCGCGCGAGGTCGCCGGTCCGGTACAGCCGGGAGCCGTCCCCCGCGAACGGGTTCGCGACGAACCGGGACGCCGTGAGTCCGGCGGCGTTGACGTACCCGCGCCCCAGGAGGAACCCTCCGACGTACAGCTCGCCGCCGACCCCGACGGGGACCGGGCGCAGCTCGTCGTCGAGCACGTACAGCTGGGTGTTGGGGTTCGCCCTGCCTATGGACGTCGACAGGCGCTCCGCCTCACCCCGGTAGATGACGTGCGAGACACCGATCGTCGTCTCCGCGGGGCCGTAGCCGTGGTACAGGGGGATGTCGAGCCGGGTCCGGAAGCGTTCGTACAGCTCCGGGGTCAGCACCTCCCCGCCGCACCACACGTGCCGCAGGCTGTCGAGCCGCCCGGAGTCTCCCGCCATCTCCAGCAGCACGTCCAGCATGGACGACACCAGGTAGGTGAAGGTCACACGCTGCTCGGCCAGCACGCTCAGGAGGTGCTGGGGGTCGCGTTCGCCGCCGGGGCGCAGGACGATCAGCCGGCCGCCGCGCACCAGGGGCAGGAAGATCTCGTTGATGGAGATGTCGAAGGACAGCGGCGCCTTGAAGAGTGACGCGTCGTCATGGCCGAAGCCGAGGATCTCCTCGGACTGCCACAGCAGGCGCTCGCTGATCGCTTCGTGCCGGATCATGGCGCCCTTGGGCCGGCCGGTCGATCCGGACGTGAAGATCACGTAGGCCAGGGCGGCGCCGGGCACGTCGACCTCGGGCCCCTCGGCGGGCCAGGAGCCGTGGCCCCAGTCGGAGAGGTCGACCGCGACGGCCTCCGGCTCTCCGTCGCGCCCGCGGCCCGAGTCGTCGAGCTGCAGGACGACCCGGGCGTCCTGGATGACGACGGCGCGCCGCGCGGCCGGCCACTGCGGGTCGAGGGGCACGAACGCACACCCCGCCTGGAGCACGCCGAGCAGCCCGATCACCATGTCGGCGGAGCGGCCCAGCGAGACGCCCACGACCTGTTCGGCGGTGAGTCCGCGCGCGATCAGGTGGTGGGCCAGGTGGCCGGAGAGTTCCGCTGCCTCACGGTAGGTCAGTGTCCGGTGCTCGTCGACGATGGCGACGGCGTCCGGCCTGCTCCGGACCTGCTCGCGGAACATCTCCACCAGGGTCGGGCGGACCCGGTCGGCCTCGGTGTCGTTCCATCGGGCCAGGGCGCCGGCCCTCTCCGCCGCTCCGGTCGGGCCGATGGTGCCGACGGGCCGGTCCGGGAAGTCCGCGAGGTCGTCCAGCGCGAGCTGTGCTGCGGCCGGCTCGACGCCGTCGGGGGTGGTGATGCTCCTGCCGTCGGCGCCGGTCTCCCAGCCGGCGGGTGCGGCACCGCCGTTGTCGACCCAGCGCAGGACGTCGGCGAACAGGGTGCCCGGGGTGAGGTCGATGCCCTCGGGGCTGCGGCCCGTCGCCCAGTACGACAGGCCGATGGCGCACGCCCCGGCGATGGTCCTGTCCGGGTATCCGCCGGTCCGCCTGCGTATGTCGTCCAGGCTCGTGGGGGAAAGCAGCACGAGGCGAGCAGTCTGATCCGTCATCGAAGACCCATCGTCCTTCCAGCGTATGAGAGTGGGACCGACCTCGGCCCGGGTGTGCCTAACTGCCCTCGCGCCAGGCCCGCCACAGTCGTGCGTACCGACCGCCGAGAGCCACCAGCTCCTCGTGCGTTCCCTGTTCCACGACGCGCCCCGCGTCCAGTACCGCGATCCGGTCGGCGGCCATCGCCTGGGTCAGCCGGTGGGCCACGAACAGCGTGGTCCGGCCGGCGCACGCGGCCCGCACGGACCGCTCCAGCTCGGCCGCGCCCTCGCTGCCCGCTTCGGCGGTCGACTCGTCGAGCACGACCACCGGAGCCCGGTTGAGCACCAGCCGGGCCAGGGCGATCTGGGCGACCTTGGTGACGTCCAGGCGTTCGCCGCCCTCGCCGACCGGGGTGGCCGGTCCGTCGGGCAGCGCTTCGACCCAGCCGACCGCGCCGACCGTGCGCAGTGCGTCCGTCAGCTCGGCGTCGGTCGCGCGTGGCGCGGCCAGCCGCAGGTCGTCGGCGAGCGGACCGGAGAACACGTGTGTCTCCTGCGTCAGGATGCTCACGAGGGCCCGCGCGCCCGCCTCGTCCATGTCCGCGAGGTCGTGCGGCCCGATGCGCACGGATCCGGCGTCCGGAGTCCCGATGCCCGCGATCAGGGCGGCCAGCGTCGACTTGCCCGCGCCGGTCGCTCCCACCAGGGCGAGCGAGCCGCCCGCCGGGATCGTCAGGTCGACGTCCCGCAGGACCGGGTCCTCGGCGCCGGGATAGCGGAAGGTGAGCCCCTCCACCGTCACGGGGTAGGGCACGGCGTCCGCGGCCGCCACCGAGGCGTCGCCGACCAGCCGGTCGTCCGCGGACTCCCCCAGCACCCCGACGAGCCTCGTGAGGCTCGCGCCCGACTTCTGCGCCTCGTCGAAGGTGAACATGATGGCGCCCAGCGGGGTGAACAGCCGGTGGAACATGAGCGGTGCCGCCGACACCTCGCCCAGGCTCGCGGCACCGTTCTCCAGGAGGACGTAGCCGACCACCAGGATCAGGACCAGCCCGATGAACTCGGCGCGGTTCTCCCTGCCGACGAACCGGCCGAAGATCCGGAAGACCTCGATGCCGAACTCGCGCACCCGCCAGGACCGGTCGGTGACCTTCTCACGGAAGGCGGACTCCAGGCCGTACGCCCGGACGGTGTCGATCCCGTTCAGTCCGCTGATCAACGCCTGTGCGCGGTCGGCCTGGGCCACCCGCTGCCGCCGGTAGAGCGGCGCCGACCGGGGCAGGTACCAGCGCAGGGCCAGCGCGTAGGCGGGCAGCGCCCCGGCGCCCGCCAGGCCGAGCCTCCAGTCCAGTCCGAACATGCCGACCGTCGCGATGGCGACCAGCACACCGGCGGAGAACACCGTGGGGATGGCCGTGCGGATGCCCCTGGAGAGCACGGCCACGTCGTCGCCGACCCGGGACAGCACGTCTCCCCGGCCGACCTGTTCGATCCGTGCGCTCGGCATCCCCAGCACCGCCCGGACCGCGGCTTCCCGCAGCTGGGCCAGGAGATCCGCGCCCAACCGCCCGATCAGGTAGGTCGAGACCGCGGTGGCCGCCGCGCCGAGCAGCGCGGCGGCTCCCATCAGGATGCCGATCGTGACCAGGACCGAGCGGTCGTCGCCCTGGACGACACCGTCGACGACCCGGCCGAGCAGGAGCACGGGGAGCACCTGGAGCGCCGCCCCGGCCACCGTGGTGAGCACGGTGGCCGAAGTGAGCCACGGCAGCTCGCGGCAGCGCGCGGCGACCCAGCGGGTGGACTCGCCTCCGGCGGCTGTGCGCAGGGTGGCCGGGGCGACGCGCGTGTCGGTGGTGCTCACGCAGAGGCCGGGACGTGCCGGTGGCGGGGCGGGGCTGTCGCCGTCACTGGTCGACCGACTTGACGAGCTCGTCGATCGCGTACGGCAGGGACAGCAGGGTGCCCTGGGACATCGCGGCGCCCACGGCCGGGCCCTCGCTGTCCAGGAGGTAGGACACCTTGCCCGCCTTGACCGCGGGCAGGTTCGCGAAGAGTTCGAACTTCTTCAGCGCGTCCTGGTCGGCCTTGTCGTTGATGACGAAGATGCGGTCGACGTCGATCAGGTCGATGCGCTCGGGCGAGAGCTGGGTGTAGAACTTGTCGCCGGCGATCTCGTCGATCTTCGTGTTGCCCTTGAAGCCGATGCCCGTCACCAGGCGTCCGCGTACGTCCGTGGTGGTGAACGGCGCCACCTTGCCCTCGTACCAGGACAGCGGGACGGCGGTCTGGTCCGCGAACTCCGGGTGCGCCTCCTTGGCGGCGTCGAGCTTGTCCTGGATGCCCTTGACCAGTGCGGCGCCCTCGGACTCCTTGCCGAGTGCCTTGGCGATGTGGACGGCGTTGTCCTGCCACGGCGCGCTGAAGAGTTCCTTCTCGGCCTTGGTGCGGCCCACGGTCGGGGCGATCTTCGAGAGCTTGTCGTAGGCGGCCTGGTCGACCTCGGAGTAGACCGCGACGATCAGATCCGGCCGCAGGGCGGCGATCTTCTCGTAGTTGGGGCCCGTGTCGCCGTTGCTCATGATGACTTCAGGCTTGGCGTCGCCCCACTTGTCCTTCACCCAGGGCCACTGGGTGTTGATGTCGGGGGACGTTCCTGCCGGGTTCGGGTACTGGTCGACCATGCCGACGGGCTTGGTGCCGAGCGCCAGGACCGCCTGGTCGTCGGTGTAGCCCACGGTGACGACCCGCTCGGGGGCCTTGGTGATCTTCGTCGATCCGAAGGCGTGCTCCACGGTGACCGGGAACGCGCCGGCCTCGGCGGCCGGGGCCTTGTCCTTCGTCCCTTCCTCCGCGGGGTCGGAGCCGCATCCCGCGAGGAGGCCGACGCCGAGGGTCACGGCGGAGAGGGTCGCCACCAGTCGCCGCCGTGGCTTCAGAAACGTCGATCTGTGGAAGAGCATCCTTGATTCCCCTGCTTTCACGCTGTCAGCTACACCCGAACGAGGGCAGCCTAACCTTACCCATGCGGAATGAGGTTAGCCTAGCCTAACTATTGCTATTTCCTTTGGAGAGGCATCAGTTGAGACGCACATGGGTGCGGCCGATCGGCACGATGAGGGGGCGGTCGCCCACCGGGTCGTCGATCACCATGGCCCGCAGCCCGAACGCCTCCTCCAGCAGCTCGGCCGTGACGACGTCACGCGGGTGGCCCTGCGCCAGGATCGCCCCCTCACGCATGACGACGAGGTTGTCGCTGTACCGGGTCGCCAGGTTGAGGTCGTGCAGCACCATCACCACGGTGCGCCCCGACTCGTGCAGGTCGTCCACGAGGTCGAGGACGTCGATCGCGTGGGCCAGGTCCAGATACGTCGTCGGCTCGTCCAGCAGGAGCAGGTCGGTGCCCTGAGCCAGCGTCATCGATATCCAGACGCGCTGGCGCTGTCCGCCGGACAGCGAGTCGACCGGCCGGTCGGCCAGGTCCGACACCCCCGTCATGGCCAGGGCGCGCTCCACGACGGCGGCGTCGTCCGACGACCACTGCCGCAGCCAGCTCTGGTGCGGATGCCGTCCCCTGGCGACCAGATCGGCGACCGTCAGCCCCTCCGGCGCGACCGGGGCCTGCGGGAGGAGGCCGAGCTTCCTGGCCACCTCCCTGGTCCTGAGCGTGACGATGTCCTCGCCGTCCAGCACGACCGCTCCCGCGGTCGGCTTGAGCAGCCGGGTCAGCGTGCGCAACAGGGTCGACTTCCCGCAGCCGTTGGGGCCGATGATCGTGGTGATCAGCCCTGAGGGGACGGCCACGTCGAGGCCGTCGATGACGGTCCGGCCCCCGTAGCCGACGGAGACACCCCGGGCGGCGAGCCGGGGGGCGTCCTGGGCCGCGGGATCGTTCTCGGTCTCGGTGATGTGCTGAACGCCCACAGGTCCCCCCGGTTGTCCGGTTCGTACGGTCTCTTCGGTCATCTATCTGAGGTTCGCCCGCACCAGCAGGTATACAAGGAAGGGCCCGCCGATCGCCGCGGTGACCACGCCGACCGGGAGGGTGATCGGCAGCGCCGAGCGCGCGATCAGGTCCGCGCCGATCAGCAGCAGCGCGCCCACCAGCCCGGAGGCCACCAGGGGCGGGGTCGGACAGCGCGCCAGGCGCATGGCCACCTGCGGCGCCACCAGTGCCACGAAGGGGACCGGGCCCGCCGCGCTCACCGCCGCGGCGGCCAGCAGCACCGCGCACAGCAGGAGAACGGCCCGCACCCGCGTGAAGCGGACGCCCAGGCCCGCCGCGACGTCGTCACCGAGGTGCATCGGTTTGAACTGGAACGCGGCGCCCGTCACGACCACCACGAGGACGAGCGTGCACCAGAACACCACCCGGACCTCGTCCCACGAGCGGTTGTCCAGCGAACCGACCAGCCAGGCCTGGGCCCTGGCCACATCCCTGATGTCGGCCGTGGCCAGGAGCCAGGTCGTGAGGGCCTGCATCACCGCGGTCACCGAGATCCCGATGAGGATGAGCCGGAATCCGTCGATCCCGCGCCGCCACGCCAGGAAGTACACCAGCAGCCCCGTGCCGAGGCCGCCGGCGAGCGCCGCGGCCGAGAGGCCCACGGAGCTGACGACGGCGGCCGTGGTCCCGCCCGACACCGTCACCAGGAACACCGCGACGGTGGTGGCGCCCCCGGTGATCCCCAGGATGTCCGGGCTGGCCAGCGGATTGCGCGCGACGGACTGGGTGATGGCCCCGGAGACCCCCAGGGCGATGCCCACGAGGAGCCCGGCCAGTGCCCTCGGCATCCGCAGGTCCAGGACCACGAACTCGTCGACCTGCTCGCCCCGCCCCACGATCGTGGCGATCACCCGGTCCAGTCCGAGCGGGAAGTCGCCGACGGCGAGGGACAGACAGAACACCAGGAAGGCGGCCGCCGCGAGCAGCAGCGTGACGCAGACCATCCAGGGCCGCCAGACGAACGACATCTGCCCGACCCGCACTCCGGGGGTCACGGGTCGCTTCACCTCGGTCGCGTTCATGCGCTCCTGAACTTTCCTCGCCACACCAGAACCGCGAAGAACGGGGCGCCGAGAAGGGCGACGACGACTCCCGCGTCCAGTTCGCCGGGCCGCACCACCAGGCGGCCGACGATGTCGCAGACCAGGAGTACCACCGCTCCGAGGAGCCCCGCGTACGGCACGAGCCAGCGGTAGTCCGGCCCGGTCAGGTAACGGGCGACGTGGGCCACCATCAGCCCGAGGAAGGCGATGGGACCGCAGGCCGCCGTCGCCGCCCCGGCCAGCAGGGTGATGGCGACGATCCCGACGGTCCGGCTCAGCGCGATGTTCACGCCCAGCCCCCGTGCGACGTCGTCACCCAGGTTGAGCAGGTTGAGGGAGGGCAGCGTCGTCAGCGCCAGCACCAGCCCCACCAGGATGAACACGGCCACCGGCCGGATGACGTCGAACCCGACACCGGCGACGGATCCCGTGTTCCAGAACCGCAGCACGTTCAGCGACTTCAGGTCCGACAGGGCTACCGCCGTGGTCATCGCGGCGAGGAACACCGTCACGCCCTGGCCGGCCAGGGCGAGGGTCAGGGGGTTCCCGGCCCCCCTGCCTATGCTCGACAGCCCGAACACGACGACACCGGCGACCCCCGCCCCCAGGAAGGCGAACCAGACGTAGTGCAAGGGGTCCGCCAGCCCGAGGAGCGCGATCGCGGTCACCACGGCGAACGAGGCGCCGGAGTTCACACCCAGCAGCCCGGTGTCGGCGATGGGGTTGCGCGTGAACCCCTGGATCAGCGCACCGCCGACCCCCAGGGACAGACCCGCCACGACCGCGAGCACCGTCCGGGGCACCCGCACCGTCTGCACGATGAGCCTGGTCTCGGTGAGGCGGCCGTCGGCGTCCGGCGCGGCGAACAGCCCGTGCCACACCTCGGCGGGACTCAGCGCGCGCGCACCGACGGCGAGCGAGACAGCCGCCCCGATCAGGAGGACCGCCACCAGCGCACCCAGACCCACCACCCGTCTCCGACGGGCCTCTTCCGTGCCCCGGGGAGCGGAGCGCTCCACTGCAGTCGTGCTCATGTCGACGTACGATATCCCTTTGATCTTCGGGGAACGCGCGGCCAGTTGGGCAGCCGCGCGGTGCTGCTCCTCCCTCTCACCGGGTGGCAAGCCCCGGAACAGGTCCGCCCGTGCGGGCTAGCCGGCCGCACCACCGGACCGGTCGGCGACCAGCCGGGCCTCGTCCGACGCGGCCTTGACGCCGCGGCCGAGCAGCGAGTCCAGGATCTCGCCGACGCGGATCGCGGTGTTGGACAGCAGGGCGGACGTGATGCCGTGCGTGTGCTCCGTTCCGCCCTGCAGGTAGAGCCCGCAGCGCAGTTCGGGTCCTGTCGAGATGCGGTAGTCGCGCTCGACGCGGACACGGCCGTCCTCGTCGCGGAGGCAGTGGTCCGCGGCCTCGCCTAGGAGGCCGAGGGGGTCCACGGGGCTGTAACCGGTGGCGAACACCACGACGTCGGCGTCCAGCACGGTCTCCTCCCCGGTGACGAGGGACTTCACCGTGGCGTGGACCGTGTCCGGCTTCTCCTCGACGGCTTCGAGCCGGGACACGTTGATGAAGCGGAGCCGCTCGGTGCCGAGGACCTTCTCCTGGTACATCTGCCGGTACAGGTCGTCGATCAGGTCGATGTCCACCACGGAGTAGTTGGTGTTGCCGTGGTAGTCCATCAGCCGGCGCTTGACGTTCCCGGGGGCCGCGAAGTACTCGTCGACCGCCCCGGGGTCGAAGATCCGGTTGGCGAAGCTGCTGTCGTCGGCGGGGCTGTAGCCGTAGCGGGAGAAGACCGCGCACACCTCGGCCCGGGGGAAGCGCCGGTGCAGGTAGGCGACGTTCTCCGCTGCGCTCTGCCCGGCGCCCACGACGACGAACCGGGAGGGTGAAGTCCCGTCCAGTTCCTCGACCTTGGCCAGCAGGTCGGAGTTGTGCCAGACGCGGTCGCCCCGCTCCACGCCCTCGGGCATCAGGGGGCGCAACCCGGTCCCTATGACGACGTTGCGGGCCCGGTGCACCACGAGCCCCTCCCCCGAACGGACCGTCACGTCGAGGTGGTCCACGACCCCGTCCTGGACGACGGGCGTGACGCCGACGACCTCGTGGCCGTAGGAGACCATGCCGCCGACCTTGGCGGCGGCCCACTCGAAGTAGTCGTGGAACTCGACCCGCAGGGGGAAGAGGTTCTTGTGGTTGATGAAGTCGACCAGGCGGCCCCTGCTCTTCAGGTAGCAGAGGAAGCTGTACTCACTGGTCGGGTTCCGCAGTGTCACCAGGTCCTTGAGGAAGGACACCTGCATGGTCGCGTCGTCGATCAGCATCCCTCGATGCCAGCCGAAGCGCGGCTGCTGCTCGAAGAAGTGGGCGGACACCGCCTCGTTCGCGTCGACGCCCGCGTTGTGCTCGCTGAGCGCGATCGCCATGGCCACGTTGGACGGTCCGAAGCCGATGCCGATGAGGTCGAGGACCGGTGATGCTGTGTCGCCAGGCAGGACCTGAGACATGTCACTCCCATCGTGCGGTGAAGCCGCCGAGAAATGGCGTGGGGGAAGCAGAGACGAGCGGGCACACCGACACGGCGGCCCGTTGCTATTTAGGTGAGCCTAAGCTCATCTAGCGGAGCTGTCGATAGCCCACAGCAAGAACGGCGGGACAGTGCGTGTCCGTCAACACGACTCCCATGACGCCCTGTTGCACAGTAAGGTAAGCCTCGCTTTACTGTCTGTTCGTCAGTCCCTGCACCAAGGAGGAACCCATGCGGGTCGTCATGTTCGGGTACCAGACCTGGGGGCACCGAACCCTTCAAGCCCTCCTGGACTCCGAGCACGACGTGGTGCTGGTGGTGACCCACCCCAGGAGCGAGCACGCGTACGAGAAGATCTGGAGCGACTCCGTCGCCGACCTCGCCGAGGCGCGGGGCGTGCCGGTGGTGATCCGGAACCGTCCCGACGACGACGAGCTGTTCGCGCGCCTCCAGGAGGCCGCCCCGGACATCATCGTGGCCAACAACTGGCGGACCTGGATCCCCCCGCGCATCTTCGGGCTCCCGCGCCACGGCACGCTGAACATCCACGACTCGCTGCTGCCGAAGTACGCCGGGTTCTCGCCCCTGATCTGGGCCCTGATCAACGGCGAGTCCGAGGTGGGCGTCACCGCGCACATGATGAACGACGAGCTCGACGCAGGCGACATCGTCGGCCAGGAGGCGGTTGCCGTCGGCCCGAAGGACACCGCGACCGACCTCTTCCACAAGACCGTCGACCTGATCGGCCCGGTCACCATCGGGGCACTCGGCCGCATCGCGGCCGGGGAGACCGAGTTCACCCGGCAGGACCGCACCCAGGCGACCTTCTTCCACAAGCGGGCCGCCGAGGACATCCGCATCGACTGGACCTGGCCCGCCGAGGACCTCGAGCGCCTGATCCGCGCCCAGTCCGAGCCGTACCCCAGCGCCTTCACCTACCACCGGGGCAAGCGCATCGAGGTCGTCGCCGCGGTGGTCTCCGAGGGCCGATACGGCGGGACGCCCGGCCGCGTCTTCTACCGCGAGGGCGAGGGCGTGGTGATCGTGGCCGGCGCGGACGCCCGCACCGGCCGCAACCACGGTCTGGCCATCACGCGGGTACGCACCGAGGACGGCCGGGAGGTGCCGGCGACGGAGCACTTCACCACCATGGGCGGCTACCTGACCAGCCGGCCCTGACCCCTCACGGCTGACCTCTCACCCCTGCCGGCCGTCCCTGTCGTCGCATCCGGCCCGCACACGCCCGTGCGGGCGGTAGCGGCGACCGGAACGGCCGTTGCGCTGCCTGGACAGCTGCCCACCGGGAGGTCCGCCCACGTCGGCCCGGGCGGATCGGGGCGACGCCTCCGAGGTGCCCGACCCGCCGTCGCCCCAGGCGTGCGCCTGCCGCTCACACCTCCTCGGCAGCGGTTCCCAGGAATGCCGTGACACACCCGAAGACCGGGCACAGGCGTCAACTCACTTGCCCCCAGGTATTCCTGACCATCCGTCAACGCATTCGCCACAGAGCAGGGTGATCCGGCCACGGCCCCGCCCCGCCTGACCTGCGCGGCCTCCGGGCGCTCCGCGCCCACGGCTCCGGCCCGGCCGGTCCGCTGTCCGCGGCATCGTCCGCCCGAGCCGAGCGGGGGCCCTGGTCACCAGCACACATAAGGGCAGGCTAACCTAACGCCCATGAGAGCTGGTGAGAGCACTTCCAGTGCTGCTTCGGGCACCCCTGTGGGGGTCGCCGTGCCGCGTACACGTGGACACGGTCTGTCCGCCGACGGGGTCACCGTGGCGTACGGCCGCGTCGACGTCGTACACGAAGCGGCCATCACCCTGCGGCCCGCCGAGGTGACCGCCCTGGTGGGCCCCAACGGCAGCGGGAAGTCCACGCTGCTGCGTACCCTCGCCCGGCTGCAGACCCCGCGCACCGGCTCGCTCACGGTCGACGCGGGCACGGACGAGGCAGCGGACGGCTTCGCGCTCGGCGCACGCGAGTTCGCGCGCCGCGTCGCGCTGCTGACACAGTCCCGCTCGACGCCGGGCGGACTCACCGTCCGCGACGTGGTCGACTTCGGCCGCTACCCCTACCGGGGGCGCTGGGGCCGTCCCGACCCCCACGGCACCGCCGCGGTGGACCGGGCGCTCGGCCTCACCGGTGTCGCTGACCTCGCCGACCGGGGCGTAGAACAGCTCTCCGGCGGTCAGCTCCAACGCGTATGGCTGGCGAGCTGCCTCGCGCAGGAGACGGGGGTCCTGCTCCTGGACGAACCGACCACCTACCTCGACCTCCGCTACCAGGTCGAACTTCTCGACCTGATCCGCGATCTCGCCGACGACCAGGGCATCGCCGTGGGCGTCGTCCTCCACGACCTCGACCAGGCCGCGGCCGTCGCCGACCGTGTCGCCCTGCTGCGGGCAGGACGCATCGTCGCCGACGGTGTGCCCGAGGACGTGTTCACCCCCGACCTCCTGTCGGACGTCTACGGCATCCGCATCGACGTGGGCACCGACCCCTCCACCGGCCGGCTGCGCACCCGCGCGATCGGCCGCCACCACTCCAGATCCGAAAGGCTCAGCACCTCCTCATGAGACGCCACCTCCTCGCCACGGCCACCGTCGCCGTCGCCGCCCTCTCCCTGGCAGCCTGCGGGACCACGGAGCCGTCCTCCGACGACGCCGCGGCCTCGAAGAAGCCCGCCGGGAAGATCACCCTCACCGATGCCAAGGGCACGAAGGTGACCCTCGACGGCCCCGCCACGAAGGTCGTCGCCACCGAGTGGAACGTGGTCGAGGACCTGGTCGCTCTCGGGGTCGCCCCCGTGGGTGTCGCGGACGTGAAGGGCTACACCGCGTGGAACACCGCGGCCCCGCTCACCGGTGACCCCAAGGACATCGGGACCCGCGGCGAGCCGAGCATCGACACCGTCGCCGCGCTCGCACCGGACCTCGTGGTCGCCACCACCGACCTGGCCCCGGCCGTCGTGAAGCAGCTCCGCAAGGTCGCGCCCGTCCTGGAGCTGACGGCCGCCGACGGCGCCGATCAGATCGGCTCCATGACGGAGAGCGTCGACCTCATAGCGAAGGCCACCGGCAAGGAGACCGAGGCGGAGGCCCTCAAGAAGGACTTCGAGGCGAGTCTCGCCGACGGGAAGAAGGCCCTCGAGGACGCCGGTCTCGGCGGCGCCGAGATCGCCTCCGCCGACGGTTACGAGGCGTCGAACCAGGTCTCCATCCGTGCCTACACCGGCACGTCCCTCCTGGGCGCCGTCAACGAGAAGCTCGGCCTGAAGAACGCCTGGAAGGTGAAGGGTGACGCCAGCTACGGCCTCGCCACCACCGACGTCGAAGGCCTCACCGGTCTCGGCGACGTCCAGTTCACCTATGTCGCCAACGACGCCGACGGTGACACGTTCACCGGGCCGCTCGCGAAGAACGCCGTGTGGAAGTCGCTGCCCTTCGTGAAGGACGGCAACGTGCACCGGCTGCCCGACGGCGTCTGGATGTTCGGTGGTCCCCGCTCGATGGAGGCGTACATCGACTCCCTCGTCGACGCGCTGACGAAGTAGCGCGCCGTGGCCGTCATCGACAAGACCGCGGTCGGCCGTGACCGCACCGCCGCGGCCACGACGGGCGCGGTCGCCGTGACGGCCACGCTCGTGCTGCTGATCGCGGCACTCGCCGCCGTCGACATCACCCAGGGCACGGCCGACGTCGGCGCCTCGCAGGTCTGGAACGCTCTCACCGGCAACGCCGAGGCCGGCGACGCGTCCGTCGTCATCGCGTCCCGGCTCCCGAGGATGGTCGCCGCCGTCCTCGTCGGTGTGGCCCTCGGCATGGCCGGCGCCGCCCTCCAGGCCGTCAGCCGGAACGTGCTCGCCGCGCCCGACACCCTCGCCGTGAACGCCGGTTCCTACCTGGCGCTCGGGGTGCTCGCCGTCACCGGGACCTCCCTCCCGCTCCTCGCCTCGTCGGGCGCCGCGTTCGTCGGCGGACTCGCCGCCGCGGCCGTGGTGCTCGGGCTGTCCGGGCTCGGCAAGGGCACCGTCCGCCTGGTCCTCGCGGGCACCGCCCTCGCCCTGGGGCTGAACGCGGTGACCGACGCGCTGCTGCTCCTCTTCCCTCAGCAGACCGAGGGCCTCTACCGGTGGAACCAGGGAAGCGTCGGCCAGAACGGGTTCGACGGCGTCGTCCAGATGGCTCCCGTCGTGGCCGTCGGCCTGGTCGGGCTGCTCCTGGTCGCCCGCCGGGTCGACGCCTTGGCCCTGGGCGACGACGCCGCCCAGGGGCTGGGTGTCTCCGTCCGCGGGACCCGCGTCACCACGGTCGTGCTCGCCACCCTGCTCTCCGCGGCGGCGGTCACGCTCGCCGGCCCGATCGGCTTCGTCGGTCTCTGCGCGCCCGCGCTCGTACGCCCTCTCACCCGCCGGTTCCGGGGGCTCGTCCGCTCCCGGGTGGGCATGCCCGTGGCAGGGCTCGTCGGGGCCGCGCTCGTGCTCCTCTCGGACGTCGCGCTGCGCGCGATCGTGCCCGCCGACACCGCCGTGGAGGTCCCCACGGGCGTCGTCACGACCGTGGTCGGTGGCGTGTTCCTCGTCGTGATGGCACTCCGCACCCGGGACACCGCCTCGGCCGACGCGCCGGACCGCCTGCGCATCCCCGGGCGGAGGGCCTTCGTCGTCACCGTGGTCGCGCTCGCCGCCGTCCTGGTGGGCGTGCTGCTCGCGGCCGTCCTCCTCGGCGACTCGAAGCTGCTGCTGGGCGACGTCGTGAACTGGGCCCAGGGCCGGGCGGGCCGGGTCGTCACCTTCGTCCTCGACACCCGGGTCCCCCGGGTGACGGCGGCGCTCCTCGCCGGTGGTGCGCTCGCCCTGTCCGGCACCCTGGTGCAGGCGGTGACCCGCAACCCGCTCGCGGAACCGGGCATCCTGGGAGTCTCCGGAGGCGCCGGTCTCGGCGCGGTCCTCCTGGTCACCACCGCGCAGGCCCCCGGCTCGTGGGAGATCGCGGGAGCGGCGTTCGGCGGGGCGGCCGTCACCGCGACGCTCGTCTTCGGACTGGCCGCGCGGGGCGGTTTCCGGCAGAACAGGCTGGTCCTGCTCGGATTCGGGGTGTCCTCCGCCGCGGCGGCCCTGATCAGCCTGGTCATCGTGCTCAGCGACCCCTTCGACACGACGAAGGCCCTGACCTGGCTGTCCGGTTCGACGTACGGGCGGACCATGCCCGACGTGGTGCCGGTCGCCGTCGTACTCGCCGTCGGCGTCGTCGTGGCGGTGACCCGTCGCCGGGAGCTGGACCTCGTCGCACTCGACGAGGACACCCCGAGGCTTCTCGGCCTCGGTCTCCCCCGGGCGCGTCTCGGCTTCCTCGTCACGTCCGTCCTGCTCGCCGCCACCGCGGTCTCGGCCGCCGGCACGATCGCTTTCGTCGGGCTCGTCGCCCCGCACGCGGCACGCGCCCTCGTCGGGCGCCGGCACGTACGGGTGGTCCCGGTCGCCCTCCTCCTCGGAGGGCTCCTGGTCTGCCTCGCGGACCTGGCGGGGCGCACGGTGATCGCACCGGCGCAGCTCGGCGCGGGCCTGATGACGGCCGTCATCGGTGCGCCGTACTTCGTCTACCTGCTGGTCCGTACCCGGCGCTGAGCGGGGTGGCGGGCCCTCGCCGGCCGGGGCCCGCCACCGCGCGCCAGTTCTTCGTCCGTGATCCCGACGGCCGCGTCGTCAACGTGCTGAGCCATCGGTGACCCGCCCCGGCGTTTCACGCGCCCGACCTCCGCGCCCCGGACCTCCGCGCCCCGCCTGAGGCCACCGGTCTCGCGGGGCGGAGGCAGACGTCGCGCCCCGGAGTGTGCGCCGTTCGTGCGAAAGAAGACCGTGGCCCGCGCGTTCGAAGCGGCGCCGGGACCGCCTCGCCGTTGGATGGGCCACTGGTACGCATCGTGTGGGCCGGAGCGACCCGGGATCCCGGGTCCGGTCCCGAGACGTCCGGAGGTGCCGTGTGACCGGCCTTCAGCTGTCGGTCGTCGTGCCCTGCTTCAACGAGGCCGAGGGGATCGGTTCCTTCCACGCAGCCCTGACGGCCGTCCTCGACGGGCTCGGGGAGACCTTCGAGATCTGTTACGTGGACGACGGCAGCCGCGACAGCACACGGCTCCTGCTCAACGCCTTCGCCGCGCAGGACGAACGGACGCGCTACACGGCGTTCAGCCGGAACTTCGGCAAGGAGGCCGCCATGCTCGCCGGGCTCCGCATGGCGAGGGGGGCCGCCGTGGTGATCATGGACGCCGACCTCCAGCACCCGCCCGGGCTCATCCCCCGCATGCTCGAACTGCACCGCCACGGCTACGACCAGGTCGTCCCGCGTCGCGACCGCTCGGGCGAAGGCCTGGTGCGCAGCACCCTCAGCCACGCCTACTACGCGGTCGTGCGCCACTGTGTGGACGTGGAACTCCTCGACGGGACGGGCGACTTCCGGCTGCTGTCCCGGCGGGCGGTCCGGAGCGTCCTGTCCCTGCCGGAGAGCAACCGGTTCTCGAAGGGGATCTTCTCCTGGATCGGCTTCGACACCGTCAGCTTCCGCTACCGGAACAGCGAACGCGTGGCGGGCCGGTCGAAATGGGGGAGCAGGCGGCTGCTGAACTACGGCATCGACGGGCTCCTGTCCTTCAACAACCGTCCGCTCCGCCTGGCCATCTACACCGGCTTCTGGGTCTTCCTGTCAGCACTGGCCTACGCTGCGTGGACCGTGGTGAAGGTCGTGCTGCACGGCGCGGACACACCGGGCTACGCCACTCTGCTCACCGCGGTGGTGGCGCTCAGCGGCATCCAGCTGGTCACCCTCGGAGTCATCGGCGAATACGTGGGCCGCATCTACCACGAGGCCAAGCACCGCCCGCCCTACGTGGTGCGGGAGACCGACGAGAACGGTCCCGCGCTGTCGGTCCGTCCGGGGCCACCGGTCACCGTGGATCTGCGGGAGCACGTCACTCCCCGGGCCCGCACCGCCCGCCAGTTCGGCAGTTTCGTCCTCGTCGGGTGCGTGAACACGGCCGTGTACCTCGGCGTCTACGCCGTCCTGAACCGGTGGATCCCCTATCTGGTGGCACATGTCCTCGGGTACGCGGTCAGCATCGTGTGCTCGTTCCTGCTCAACTCCTACGTCACCTGCCGGACGAAGCCGACGTGGCGCGCCTTCGTTCGCTATCCCGTGTCGAGCGCCGTCAACCTCGTGGCATCGGGCGCGCTGCTGTACGCCGCGGTCGGCGGGCTCGGCATGGACAAGAACCTGGCTGCCCTTCTGGCGGGTGTCCTCGTCACCCCCGTCTCCTTCCTGCTGGCCCGGTGGGCGATCATGTCGGGCCGGCGTGACGGCTCCGCGCCGGCCGGGGCTGCCGAACGGCCGGTGATCGCCCCGCTCCCCGAGCACCCCCTCCACTCGTCAGAGGACCGGTGAGCCGGGATGTCCGACGGCACTCCGGAATCCGCGCTCCCCGGCCCCCCGGACGCGGGGCGGCGACCGGAGGCCGATGAACCGCGGGGTGTTCCGGCCGGCGGACGGAGCCCTCGCTCACGGGCACGGCTCTGGGTGACGGCCCTCTCCCTCCCGCCCCTCGCCCTGCTCGCCGCCGCCGCGTGGTTCGGACGGTCGGTCAGGCCCGGCGCGGACGACTGGTGCTTCCTTCCCGTGGTGCGGGACGACGGGCTCACGGGCCTCATCGGGCAGTTCTACTTCGAGGACAACGGGCGGGTCGCCAACGCCCTGCTCGTCGGCGCCTACGCGACGTTCCAGGTCCCCGGCCACCAGTGGTTCGGCCTGATCAGCGGCGTGCTGACACTCGTGGTGCTCCGGGCCGTGGCGGTCCTCGCCCTGCGGCGCGCCGGGCTCACCGTGCCGCGCGGGCTGCCGCTGCTGCTCGCCGCCATGGCGACCGCCCTCTTCCTGTTCGCCACGCCCAACACGTACAAGACCTTCTACTGGCCGGCCGCGTCGGTCTCGCACACCCTGCCGCCCGTGCTGGCCTGCGCCGCCCTGCTGCCGTTCCTGGCGGCCCGTTCGCGTCGCGGGAGGGGTGTGGCCCTCGCCGTCGCGGCGTTCGCCGGTCCGGTCATCGGCACCCTGTCGGAGGAGACCGCGCTCGTGGTGGCGGTGCTGCTGGCGACCACCCTCCTCCTCAGCATCCGTGCCGCCGCGGGGCCGTCCCGGAAGTTCCTCCGCCTGTGGTGCGTGGCGGGGATCGCCGGGGTCGGGGCCGGGGCCGTCGTCCTGGTCACGTCCCCCGGCTCGAACCACCGGCGGGAGCGGTTCGGGGCGGGCACGACGTCCATGGTCGCCCCGGAGTCGCTCGCCGCCTCCCTGCGCGGGTTCACGGAGATCGTCCTCACCGTGATCACCACGTGGCCGTACATCGGGGCGGTCGCCGTGGGCGTGCTCCTGGGCCTGCTGTGCCGACGCCAGGACGGGAACCCGCCGCGTCCGCCCGCCGGATGGCCTCTGACGGCGTGTGCCGGAGTCGTCGCGTTCCTGGTGTCCGGCTACGTCTGCACGGTCATCACCTACCCGGTGTTCCAGGACCGTGTGAGCGCGCCCAGCGCCGCCCGTCTCTGGAACGACTACCTCCTGCTGTTCGTGGTCCTGCTGATCGGTGCCGGCGCGCTGCTGGGGCTTGCCGCGAGGAGCCGTACGCGTACGGCGGCCGGCCCTCTGCGCGCGGTGTGCGCGGTGCTCTGCGTCCTGGCCTGCGTCGGCCCGGCCGTCGGACTGCTCGGCCTCGACGCGGACCTGCGCGCACGGGCCGTGAAGTGGGACGCCCAGGACCGGCGGCTGCGCACGGGGGCGAGCGCCGGCGTGGAAGTCCTCCCCTACGAGCGGCTGGTGATCAGCCAGATGCTGGAGCCGTTCAGCCGACGGGGCCGCACCTACTGGCCCGGAGGGTGCGTCGCGGACTACTACCGGATCGACCGCGTCACCGACGCGACGCGGCCCGCCGGGCGGCCGTAGGGTGGGCGGACTGGTGTGCACACGCGTGCGAGGGGAATCGGGGGCGGCGTTCCGATGGACGTGGGTTGCGGTGGCCCCGACGGGCGGGACGGCGAACGCCTGGCCTCGTACAGCGCCGTCTCCACGTCTCTCGCCCTGCTCAGCGATCGCCGACTGGCCGAGCAGGTGGATTCCGCCGTGCCGCTGGGCTCAGGTATCGGCGGGAGGTCCGCACTGCTGGAGGTCGCCGGAAGACCCGTCTTCGTGAAGCGGGTGCCACTCACGGATCTTGAGCGGCTGCCGGAGCACGTGCGGTCCACGGCCAACGTCTTCGAGCTTCCCACCTTCTGTCAGTACGGCGTCGGCGGGCCCGGCTTCGGGGCATGGCGGGAGCTCGCCGTTCACACCATGACGACGGACTGGGTGCTGTCAGGGCAGTACCAGGGATTTCCGCTGATGTACCACTGGCGTGTGCTGCCGGACACGGCCGTGCTTCCCGGGGAACTCGCCGATGTGGAGCGGGCCGTGGCCTTCTGGGGAGGTGGCCCGGAGGTGCGCCGTCGCATCGAGGCGCTCCAACAGGCTTCGGCGAGCCTCACGTTGTTCCTGGAGTACATCCCTCGAACGCTCCACGAGTGGCTCACCGAGCAGGTCCAGGCTGATGCCGACACCGCCGACCGGGCCTGTTCCCTGGTCGAGAACGAGCTGGAGGCCGGTACGTCCTTCATGAACGCTCATGGGCTTCTGCACTTCGACGCGCACTTCGAGAACATCCTGACCGACGGCCGGCGCCTCTACTTCGCCGACTACGGCCTCGCCCTCTCGTCCCGGTTCGATCTGTCACCGTCCGAGATCCGCTTCTTCGGACTCCACGCGACCTACGACCGCTGCTACACGGTCAGTTGGCTGGTGAACTGGCTGATCACGGCTCTGTACGGATACGAACGGACGGAACGCCTGGCACTCATCCGCGCCTGTGCGGAAGGGAGGGAGCCGCCGCGCGGTCCGCGAGGGGTCAGGGCGTTCCTCGCTCGCCATGCACCGCTCGCCGGGGTGCTGACGGACTTCTACCTCAAGGTCCAGGACGTGAGCAGGACCACCCCCTATCCGCGGGAGGAACTTCGACGGGCCCTTCATGCGGCCGGATCACGTCGTGCCTGACCAGGTGCTGACAGGTTCCGCGGCCCGCGAGGCCGGGCGGCATCAGTAACACACGTGACACACCTGCGTATTGAACCCATCCCGGAACGATCATAGACTTCGTCGCCGTCGGCTCCGGTCCGTATCCGCGCCTGTGACCCAGTTCCGCGGACGTGCGCGCGACCACCGTCGCACCCGTCACGGCGGGCCGGGGGCCGCTGCTCGGCCTGCACCACTGCGTAACCCCGTACCCACGAGCCGGGAGAAGCATGTGAGAGCACGTCGCACGGCCGGATGGGCCGCCTCTGCACTCGTCACGAGCCTCGCTCTGACCGGCGTACTCGCCGGCCCCGCCGCCGCCTCCGGGCCGGCCGCGGAGCAACGGCCGGCCGGCCCCGTCACCCATCAGGAGAACGACCGCGTGCCGGAGGGGGCGCGCTGGACGCAGCACTACTTCCCGTCCTCGGACAACTCCGGTACCGAACTGCACGCGGACGTCCTGCTGCCCGAAGGGCTGCCGGAGAAGGCCGAGGTGCCCGTCATCCTGTCGGTCGGGCCGTACTTCGGTCACTCCGGGCAGTCCGGCGCCGAGGGCTGGACGCACACCGGCCCCTCCACCCGCTTCCAGGACTTCATCGAGGGCACCGACCTCTTCGACGAGGGCTACGCCTTCGTGATGGTGGACCTGCGCGGCTTCGGCGGCTCGACCGGCTGCCTCGACTGGGGCGGGCCGGGTGAACAGGCGGACGTGAAGGCGGCCGTCGACTGGGCCGCGAGACAGCCCTGGTCCACGGGCTCGGTCGGTCTCTACGGCAAGTCCTACGACGCGCTGACGGGCCTCATCGGCAACAACCTGGACCAGCGGGCGCTCAAGGCCGTCGTCGCGCAGGAGCCCGTCTGGGACATGTACCAGTACATCTATTCGAACGGCGTGCCCCGCCCGAACGTCTCCGGGACCGCCAACGCCTACAACTCCATAGCGACGCTCCGCCAGCTGCCGGACGACGACGCGCACTACCTGGCCAACTCCCGTTACGAGGAAGGCCATCCCGAGTGCCTGACGCAGAACTCGGCCGGGTACCGGATCGCCGACCAGGACGACCCTCACTGGGTGTCCCGCGACCTCGCGAACGCGGCCAGGGGCACCGACACCCCGCTCTTCGTCACCCAGGGGTTCATCGAGAACAACACCAAGCCCGAGGAGATGCAGGAGTACCTCGACAACCACAAGGGCCCGGAGCGCGGCTGGGTCGGACAGTGGGAGCACGTACGCGGAGGTGACCGCACGTCCGACGGCCGTCTGTCCATGGGGCGTGAGGGCTGGTACGACGAGACCCTCTCCTTCTACGACCAGTACCTCAAGGGCATCAGGCCGGCGGCACGCTATCCCGCGTACTCCGTGGAGGACTCCACCGGCGCGTGGCGGGCCCAGCGGACCTGGCCGGTCGTCGAGCGGCACGTCACGCTGCCCCTCGGCGGCGGCTCGTACGTGGACGACGGCGGCCTCTCCGGGATCGCGGCCCTGGGCCCGTCAGGCGGACCGGCGCCCCGGGGCCACTCGGGGAGCTCCGGCGCGTGGGACATGGAGAACGCGCCGAGGACGGACCCGACGGCACCGAGAGGCCTGGCCGGCGGGCTGGCACGGCTCCAGGAGACCGGCCAGGTCACGTCGAGCTTCTTCGTGTGGTCCGAGGCGCTCAGGAAGGCCGTGCGGGTCACAGGGACCCCGCAGGTGAGCCTGAGCGCCGAGGGTGAGGGCAATGTGATGCTCAAGCTGTACGACGTCGCCCCGGACGGCACCGCCGTCATGTTCGACGAGCAGGTCTCGCTGCTGACCACGGGCAGGCTCACCGTCGACCTCAAGGCGACCGACTGGACCCTGGGGGCCGGGCACGTGCTGGCCGTGGAGGTCGGTTCCATCCGGACCGGCTCCTGGCGCGACACACCTTCCGGCGAGACGATCGAGGTCAAGGGGGCGCGACTCCGGCTGGCCCTGGACGACCCGTCCGACGACGTCGCGACCGGTGGTGCCCGGTCTCCGTATCTGGACACCTACCTGAGCCAGTACACGGTGGACCTGCCGGCCGGCCCCGGCACGTTCACGGTGGTCCCCGGCGGGCGCCTCTGACCCACGTCCCGCGCCGGCCGTGGCTCCCTGATTCCACCGGGAGCCACGGCCGGCGTCCGCGCACCCCGGAACCCGGGCCGGGTTCCGGGGTGCGGCATGCCGTGGATGCGGATGCCACCGTTTCCGGTCTCACCTGCTGAAACAGTGGCCGGTCCGTACTTGAGCCGGGCGGTGCCTCTCCCCCACAATGCCTGACATGACCGCTGCTGCCGACCTCCTCGTGGCGCGCCTGCACGTCGACCTGTGTCGCCAGTCCAGCGCGACCTGTCGCCGCTGACGCCTGTCGGGCCCCGGGGCCGTAGGGCCTGCGCCCTCCCTCTTCCGACGCATCCGCATTCCCACGGCGCCGCGCATCGCCGCCGTTCTCGCCTCGTGTCTCGCGTGCCTCGACGCGTTCCCGAACGTACGCCGTCGGGCCGCTGGGCCATGCCCTGAAGGGCGTGGCCGGCACGTCATCCTCCGCACCCACCTCCGGAGCACCCATGTCTGCCCTGACCTTCCATTGGTTCCTGCCCACGACCGGTGACAGCCGGCACGTCGTGGGCGGTGGCCACGGTTCGACGCCCGGCGCCGCCGGCGGGGACCGTCCGGCCTCCGTCGAGTACCTCGGCCAGATAGCCCGCACGGCGGAGCAGCTCGGCTTCGTCGGTGCCCTCACCCCCACGGGCGCGTGGTGCGAGGACGCCTGGATCACGACCGCCATGCTCACCCAGGTCACCGAGCGGCTGAAGTTCCTGGTCGCCTTCCGCCCCGGCCAGATCAGCCCGACGCTGTCGGCGCAGATGGCCGCGACCTACCAACGGCAGTCGCACGGGCGGCTGCTACTCAACGTCGTCACGGGAGGCGAGTCCGCGGAGCAGCGCGCGTACGGCGACTTCCTCGACAAGGACCAGCGGTACGCCCGTACCGGGGAGTTCCTGGACGTCGTACGCAGGCTCTGGACGGGCGAGACCGTCGACCATCACGGCGAGCACCTGCGGGTCGAGGCGGCCAGGCTGAGCCGGCTGCCCGAACCGGCACCGCAGATCTACTTCGGCGGCTCGTCGCCCGCCGCCGGAGAGGTCGCGGCGCGGTACACCGATGTGTATCTGACCTGGGGCGAACCGCCTCAGCAGGTGAAGCAGAAGATCGACTGGGTGCGCTCGCTGGCCACCGCGCAGGGCCGCACCGTGCGGTTCGGCATCCGCCTGCACACCATCACCCGGGACACCTCCGCACAGGCCTGGGCCGAGGCGGAGCGGCTGCTCGCGGCCATGGACCCGGAGCGCGTCAAGGCGGTGCAGGAAGGGCTGGCGACCAGCGAGTCCGAGGGGCAGCGGCGGATGCGCGAACTGCACCACAGCGGCGACACCACGAACCTGGAGATCTACCCGAACCTCTGGGCGGGTGTCGGGCTCGTCCGCGGCGGCGCGGGCACGGCGCTGGTCGGCAGCCACACGGAGGTCGCGGACCTCATCGAGGAGTACCACCGGCTCGGCATCGACGAGTTCGTCCTGTCCGGAGTCCCGCATCTGGAGGAGGCCTACTGGTTCGGTGAAGGGGTGCTGCCGCTGCTGGAGAAGCGCGGTCTGTGGCGCCACCCGGCCGGTCCGCGTCCCGTCGAGGCGGGCATCGTCCCGTTCGCCGGCCGGTGAGCGCCGTGCCCGTGCCCTCGGAGGCACCGCGGAACGCCCCGGAAGCTCCGGAACTCCCGGAACCGGAGCCGGGTGCCACGACTCCCCGGCGGCTGAGGACGGTGGTGTTCGCCAGTCTGCTGGGCACCACGGTGGAGTGGTACGACTTCTTCCTCTACAGCACGGCCGCCGGGCTGGTCTTCAACAAGCTGTTCTTCCCCACAGCCGACGGCACGGTCGGCACGATGCTGTCCTTCGCGACGTTCGCGGTGGGCTTCGTCGCCCGGCCCGTGGGCGGTCTGCTCTTCGGGCACCTCGGCGACCGGATCGGCCGTAAACACACCCTGGCCTTCACCATGGGGCTGATGGGTGTCTCCACCGCCCTCATCGGTCTGCTGCCCACGTACCAGCAGGTCGGACTCCTCGCCCCCGCGCTGCTCCTGGTCCTGCGCGTCGCCCAGGGCGTGGCGCTCGGTGGGGAATGGGCCGGGGCGGTGCTGCTGGCCGTGGAGTACGGGCCGGCGGGACGCAAAGGCCGCTTCGGCAGCTATCCGCAGATCGGACTGGCCCTCGGACTGGCGCTGGGCACCGGGGTGTTCGCCCTGCTGAGCAACGTGCTCAGCGAGTCGGCGTTCCTCGACCACGGGTGGCGGATCGCCTTTCTGATCAGCCTGGTTCTCGTCGTCGTCGGGCTGACCGTCCGTCTGAAGATCGACGAGACACCCGCGTTCCGTGCCGCCCGCCGCCTCCAGGAACTGCCGCGTGCGGCGCCGCTGGTGGAGCTGGTGCGTGAGCCGGCCGCGCGCCGACACGTCGTGCTCGGCATGCTCGCCCGGTGGGGCGAGGGGGCCGCCTTCAACACCTGGGCCGTCTTCGCCATCACCTACGCGACGGGGACGCTCGCGCTGGACCGCACCCCGGTCCTGCTCGCGGTCACGGCGGCGGCGGTCGTCATGGCCGCGATGATCCCGTTGTCCGGATCCGCCGTGGACCGCTACGGGGCCCGCCGGGTCTACCTCGTGGGCATGGCCGCCTTCACCGTTTCGGTCTTCCCCGCCTTCTGGCTCTTCGGCATCGGCGGGACCTGGGCCTTCGCGGCGGCGCTCGTCGTGACGCTGGGCCTCGTGCACGGCTCGTTCTACGGGGCCCAAGGCACCCTGTTCGCAGCCCTGTTCGCGACGCCGGTCCGGTACACGGGCATGTCGTTCGTCTATCAGATGTCCGGCATCTTCGCGTCCGGTATCACTCCGCTCATCATGACCGCGCTGCTGGCGCTCGGGACAGGGAGCCCCTGGTGGGCGTGCGGCTATCTGGTGCTGACCGGGCTGGTCAGTGTGTGGGCGACCGGCCGGCTGCGGGACGGGGACCAGCACGTGCCGACGGGACGCGCCTTCCCGGCCGCGGCTTCTCCGGACGGCTCCTCCGCACTGGTGGGGGCGGGAAGCGCCCGCTCCTGAGGAAGGGATGAACGGTCACGCACCGGGCCGGGACCGGACCGCCACGGAGGTCGTCTCCACGGCGGGCCGGTCCCGTCGTACGACAGGGGCACCCTCACCCCAGAGGGGGCAGGTCCAGGTGTTCGCGCAGGGTGGTGCCCTGGTACGCGGTGCGGTGGACGCCGCGCTCCTGGAGTTCGGGGACGAGCTTGTCGACGATGTCCGTGAGAGAGGCCGGAAGCAGGTGCGGCAGGAGGTTGAAGCCGTCGACGGCGCGGGTGCTGACATAGCGCGTCCACTCGTCGGCGATCGCGGCGGGCGTGCCGACGAAGGACGGGTGCCCCGGGGACACCTCCAGCACCAGTTCCCTTATGGAGAGGGAGCGTTCCTCCGCCAGCTCCCGCCACTTCCGGATCAGGGCCGCCTTCCCGCTGCGGAGCTCGATGGAGATCGTGCCTCGGGACGGATCGAGCTCTTCGGCACCGGGCTCGATGTCGGGCAGCGGACCGTCCGGGTCGTAGGCGGACAGGTCGGTGCCCCAGTACTGCTCGAGGTAGGCGATCGCGCGGGGCCCGTTGACCTGCTCGCGGCGCACCCAGCGCGCTTTCTCCTCAGCGTCGGCAGCCGTGTCGCCGAGGACGACGCTCGCGCCCGGCAGGATCCGCAGCGAATCGGGCGTCCGGCCGTGGCGGGCCAGCCGGTCACGCAGATCCGCGGCGTAGGCGACGGCCTTGCCGTACTCGGTGTTGGCGGAGAAGACCACGTCGGCGTGGCGGGCGGCGAGCTCACGGCCGCCGTCCGAGTCACCGGCCTGGAACAGCACGGGACGGCCCTGGCGGCTGCCCGGCAGGGTGGCGGTCGCGCGCAGTCGCACCAGGTCGCCGTCCCGGTGGACCGGACGGATCGCGCCGGGCCGCGCCCAGTTCGCGGCACGGCCGTCGGGCGCGACGGTGTCCGGGGCCCAGGACGCCCACAGCTCCTGGGCCGCTTCGACGAACTGTGCCGCGCGCTCGTAGCGGCGCTCGTGCTCCAGCCAGCCCCCGTGGCGGAAGTTCTCCCCGGTCCAGGCGTTGTCGGTGGTGACGATGTTCCAGCCCGCCCGGCCGTCGGACAGCAGGTCCAGGCCGGCCAGCCGTCGGGCCAGGTCGGCCGGATAGTTGTAGGTGGTGTTCTGGGTCGCGACGAGGCCGATGCGTTCGGTCACCGCGGCGAGCGCGGACAGCTGGGTGATCGCGTCGGGCCGGCCGGCGATGTCGAGATCGAAGACCTTGCCGCGGTTCTCCCGTACGCGCAGCCCTTCACCGAGGAAGAACGCGTCGAACAAGCCGCGTTCCAGGATCCGCGCGGTCTCGGCGAACGTCTCGAACTCCGTGTGCGACGGCGCGTCGGGGTCGGTCCAGATCAGCTGGGGCCCGACGCCGGTGAAGAAGACACCGAGGTGGATCTGCGGACGGGGATTCTGTTCGGTCATGGCACTCACCTCAGGCGTTCGTGGCCGCCGCGGCGGCGAATCGGCCGGCGGGACGGGGAAGGCCGAGCGTCTCGCGCAGGGTTCCGCCGGCCCGGGGCGCCCCGCCGACCTTCGGGAGGACCTGCCGGGCCAGGACGGGGAGGTCCACGGCGAGTACGGCCGGGTGCAGCCTGACGCCGTCGACCGATTCGGCCAGTTCGCGGAGCAGTTCCAGCAGGGACTCCGGGGAGCCGGTGTGACGCAGGCGTCCGGATTCCGGCCGGGCGGCGGCTCCGTCCAGCTCCGCGAGCCGGTCGGCGGCCGGGACCTCCGCGTCAAGGACGACCTCCACTTCGGCGAAGACCAGGGGCGCGCCCGCCTCCCTGGCCGCGCGCGATCTCGCCGCGATCGCCGCGAGACCGGGTCGCCCGACGAGCACGACGTCGGCCCGCGCGTCGACGGCCAGGGCGTCGGAGGCGAGGACCACCACCTGGCCCTGGGGCGGACGCGGCGTGATCAAGGGCCCTTTGACGGTGAAGGAGGCACCCTCGAAGTCGATGTGGTGCACCCGCCGCGAGTCCAGGAACCTGCCGGTCGCCACATCCTTGATGACGGCGTCGTCGTCCCACGAGTCCCACAGGGCGCGGGCGGCGTCGATGACGTCGGCCGCCTCGCGGGCCAGCGCGGCGGCGGGGAGCGCCGCTCCCCCGACGGTGGCGAGTTCGTCCTCGCCCGCAGCCGCTCCGACCACCCAGCCGGCCCTTCCGTGCGAGGCGTGGTCCAGGCTCGCCAGCTGCGTGGCCAGATGGAACGGTTCCGTGGTCGCGACGTGCAGGGTGGGTGCGAGGCCGATCCGGTCGGTCAGGGGGGCCACGTACGCCGCACGGGTTCCGGCGTCCATGCGTCCGGCGACGCCTGTACCCGCGTCCGGCGGCAGGGGCGAGTCGGCGAAGGTGACGAGGGCGAAGCCCGCGTCCTCGGCCCCGGAGACCACGTCCCGCAGGGCGCCCGAGGTCAGCACGGCGCCTGGTGGGCGCCCCGAGTGGCGCCAGGCCGCGGGGTGCGCGCCGTCGCCGTCGGCTTCCAGGGCGAGATGCAGGCCGGACAGCCCGGTTCTGCGGTCGGTCATGTGAGGTGCCTCCGGTCGAAGTGGAGTGCTGGAGAAGCGAGTTGACGAGGGGCGAGGAGTGGGCGTACGGCCTCGGCGTCAGGTCGGCGCGCGCCCGCCCCGGTGCCGGGGTCTGAACCCGGCCCGCGGTCCCGGCCGGCCGCGGCCTGCCGGGCGATCAGGTCGCTCACGGGGTCACCGGGTCGCCGGGCGTGGCGCCCGTCGAGCGCATCGGGGCGCCGGTGGCCGGGTTCAGTCCTGTGGCTCGCGGGTCAGCCGTGCGGGCAGCCGCACACAGGGCCGCCGGGCACAGGTGTCGCGACAGCCGCTGGAGGAAGGAAGCGCTCGGGGCGCGCGGATGACGCCTGGCCATCGGCGCCGGCCGGGACGTGCGGTGCGGACGCGCTCAGCGGCGCGGAGACGTCCCTGTACACAGCGCGCTGCTCACCCGGAGCAGGTCGACGTGGCGTCGGGCGACCAGCAGGGCGGCAGATCCGGCGCGGTGCGGCACGAGGTCGTCGCGCTCGTCGGAGGATTGCGCCTGCATGCCGGTCACCTCACAGCCGTCGGATCGGCCAGCTGGTCCAGGACGACTGCTGACTCGTACGATCGCTGCTCACGTTAACCGTTCGCCACCCGTTGAACAATGCCGCCCCGTTCGCCGCCCGGACACCTCCCACGCCTCGGGAGCGCTGCGGGCGCTCCGCCCCGGGGAGCACCGTTCATCGCGCCGAAGCTTCCTTCTCCTACCGGTGTTCGAGCTGGTACGTTGCGTGGCATCGTCCCTCCGGGGCGATGCCACGTGCCGGAAGGGACCGTGCCACTCATGCCGTACCAGCCGAATGCCGCCGGGGCCACGCCTCCGGGCCGGGCCGCTGGTACACGCCGCTCGGGATTCTTCCGTCCGCGCTTCGCCGCCCGCCGGCACATCGATCTGCACCGCTTCTCCAGCGCGATCTGTCAGGCCTGACGTCCCTCACCGCTTGACCACCGGCCCGTGTGACGGCCTGGCCCGCTCCCGTACGCGGCCCTGTCCGCCCAGGTAACCCACCGCCGTGGCCGACCTCCTCCCCTCTTGCGGAGAATCACTGATGTCCGGTCCCCGCGCCGCGGCAGGGCGGATGATCCGGATCGACGGGCAAGGCCGGACTCGACGCAAGGAGCACTGCATTGGACGTCCACGGATCCCTGACCGACGTGGTCGGCAACACTCCGCTGGTGCGGCTCAACCGGGTCACCGGCGGAGCTCCCGCACCCGTCTACGTGAAACTGGAGTACGTCAATCCAGGTGGCAGCGTGAAGGACCGCATCGCTCTCTCGATGGTGGAGGCGGCCGAGGAGGCCGGGCTGCTGCTCCCCGGTGGCACCGTCGTCGAGGGGACGTCGGGCAACACGGGGGTCGGCCTGGCCATGGTCGCGGCACAGCGCGGCTACCGCTGCGTCTTCGCGATCCCGGACAAGAGCAGCACGGAGAAGATCGCCGTGCTGCGCGCCTACGGTGCCGAGGTCATCGTCTGCCCGAGCGATGTGCCGCGCGAACACCCCGACCACGTGCACTCCGTGGCCGCCCGTGTCGCCACGGAGACGCCGGGCGGCTGGCTGGCCGACCAGTACGACAACCCGGCCAATCCACAGGCCCACTACCGGACCACGGGGCCGGAGATCTGGCGCCAGACCGACGGGCGGGTCACCCACCTGGTGTCGGGCATCGGCACCGGCGGCACCATCACCGGGACCGGCGCCTACCTCAAGGACGTGAGCGGCGGCCGGGTGACCGTCGTCGGCGCGGACCCGGAGGCCTCGCTCTACTCCGGAGGCGACGGGAGCCCGTACTCCGTGGAGAGCATCGGCCGTTACCGCCACCCCGAGACGGTGGTCGACACGTGGCCGCGGTCCTACCAGCCGGAGGTCGTGGACCGGTTCGAGCGGATCAGCGACCGTGACTCGCTGCTGACCGCACGGCGCCTGGCGCGGGAGGAGGGGCTGCTGGTCGGCGGCTCCGCGGGGACCGCGGTGGCCGCCGCACTGCGTGTGGCGGCCCGTCTGGATCCGGACGACCTCGTCGTGGTCATGCTGCCGGACTCCGGCCGCAACTATCTCTCCAAGGTCTTCGACGACGCATGGCTCGGCCGGCTCGGCTTCCTGGACGAGGTTCCCTCCGGGCTCCCCCACCCGGACGCCGCCCCCGCGCTGCCGCGCACCCACCCGTGAACGTCGCCGGAACCGGCACCGGCTGCACCACCTCGCATCGCATGGAAGGCACCCCCACCATGACCCCCTCGCACGCCCGGGCCGCCCTCTTCCCGACTCCGCGCGGGAGTACCGGCCCTGACCGCAGGGATGGGATCACCGGCGTCACCCGTCCCGACGCAGCGAGCCGCGGGGACGACTCCGTACGCTGGGCGTCGACCGGCTGGGACCATCCCGACGCGCTCGCCCTGCGGACCCGGATGGACGCCGAACTGCGGCCCCGATACGCGCCGTTCGACGCCGAGCGCGCCGGCCGGCGTCCCGGGCCGCCGGCCGCGGAGGAGATCGTCGTCACCTGGATCGCCTACGGGGGAGACGCACCGCTGGCGACGGCTTCCCTGAGACTGCTCCACGAGGCCGGCACCGAGGACCGGTACGAGGTCAAACGCGTCTACGTACATGAGGAGCACCGCGGGCGCGGCTTGGCCAGGGCCGCCCTCGACGCCGTGGAGGACAGCGCCTGGGCCCTCGGCGTGACCCGGCTCTCCCTACAGACCGGAAAGCTGCAGCCGGAGGCCATGGGGCTCTACGAACGGCAGGGCTGGCACCGCGTCGCGTGCTACCCGCCCTACGACACCGACCCGTTCAGCGTCTGCTACGGCAAGCACCTGTGAACGGCCCCCACCCACGAGCACCACACCACACCAGGGAGCGAACATGACGGTCCAGGACATCGACCGGGCGGCTTTCGTCCGGGACTGGGAGCAGTGGCACCGCGAACACGAGGAGGTCCTCGCCGGCCCGCACGGGTTCCTCGCGATCACGAGTCTGCACTGGCTGAACGCCGAACCGACCCGCTTCGAGGACGCCCCGGGTGCCTGGTCGAGCACGCCGGAGGGCGTGGTGGTCGAGCTCGCGGAGGGCGAGGAACTGACCGTCGACGGCACGGTGGTCAGGGGCCGGTACGCGTTCGGTGTCATCGGCGAGAGGGACAGCCTCTACCCCGGCTTCGGCGACGCGGTCATCGAGGTCGCCAAGCGCTGTGGGCACGACATCCTGCGCCCCCGCCATCCCGGGAACGCACTGCGGGCCGGATTCACCCGGACCCCTGCCTACGCACCCGACCCCCGCTGGGTCCGTACCGGCCGGTTCCTCCCCTTCGACCACCCGCGCGCGGTGACCGTCGGGGCCGCGGTCGAGGGCCTGGAGCACGTCTACGACTCCCCCGGACAGGTCGAGTTCGAACTGGACGGCACGGTGCACCGGCTCACGGCGTTCAACGGCGGACGCCCCGGCAGCCTGACGGTGCTGTTCACGGACACAACCTCAGGCGTGACCACGTACGCGGCGAACCGCTCCCTGCAGATCGGTCCTCCCGACGCGGAGGGCGGGGTGATCCTCGACTTCAACCGCGCCGCCAACCTGCCCTGCGCCTATACGGATCTGGCGACCTGCCCGCTGCCTCCGGCGGAGAACCGGCTGCCGGTCGCGATCGAGACCGGCGAGAAGATCCCCCTGGAGCGCGGCGGGCACGGGTGAGGGCCGCCGTGGTCCGGTGCCCCCGGGTCCCATCCGCCCGGGGCACCGGGCCATGGCGCGCGGGCCACCGCTAGCATGCGTCCTCATGATGCGCGCCTGGATGCTGCCGATGCTGTTCGTACTCTGCGGCGCACTCGTCGCGGCACCGCTGTTCACCGGAGGGCCGTCCGGCACCGCCGTCGCGCTCCTGCTGGGGTTCGTCGTGCTCGCAGGGATGTATTCGCCGCTGGCGTTCCCGCGGTCGATCGGCGCCGAGGAGGCGCAGGGCCGTAGCGCGGTCGACGGCCGGCCGGTCGTCTACTGGCGGCCGGGCTGCGCGTTCTGCATGCGCCTCCGGTTCCGTCTGGGCCGCAAGGCCCGACGGGTGCACTGGGTGAACATCTGGCGCGATCCGGCCGGCGCCTCGGTGGTAAGGGCGGCCAACGACGGCGACGAGACCGTGCCGACCGTCGTCGTGGCGGGCGTGCCGCACGTCAATCCCGATCCCGCGTGGGTGCGCGCACAGCTCGCACCGAGGTGACCGACGGGGCACCCGGCCCCGGGGCCTCGAACCGGCGACGCGGGGCCCGAGCCCCGCGTCGCCGGAAACCCGGTGGATTCCTGCCGCACCCGCTGGCTAGGGTCCTGGGATGAGTACGCGTACGTTCCGTATCACTGTCCGCGGTGTCTTCGACGGGCTCACCACCGACCAGCGCGCCGAGCTCCTGGCCCGGGCCGCGGAGCACGACGTGCTGCGCGCCGCGTTCACCCCCGAAGGACACCTCAGCTACGACATCGCCGCACGATCCGCCTTCACCTTCCGCTTCCAGGACTCCGGGGAGGAAGAGGAGGACATCCTCGAGGCGACCGAGCGGGCCGAGGAAGCGGCGAAGGCGTGGCTGGCGCAGCGCCGTTACGGCTACAAGAATCTCCGGTCCCAGGCCGAGGACCTCTCCCAGGCGGCTCCGGGCAAGCGGCAGCGCCGCGAAGCCGCACGGAAGTACACCTGAGCACCGCCGGCCGCGCCGCCCGGCGCCTGTCCGTGATCTGCCGGAGCCGGGGCAGATCACGGACAGGCTCGGCTCTCCCCGAGGACCTGGCGGGCGATGTCACACAGCGACGCGCGGGTTCTCCGGGTCGGTGTCCGGAGCCGGGTCAGCGTGTGCGGCCGGGTCCGATTCCGGCCCCGGCTCGCTGAGCTGCTCGCGCACGTAGTTCCAGACCACCGCGATCAGCGCGGCGGCGGGCACGGCGAGGAGACTGCCCACGATCCCCGCGAGGCTGCCGCCCAGCGTCACCGCGAGGAGGACGACCGCGGCGTGCAGGCCGAGCCCACGGCTCTGGATCATGGGCTGGAACACATTGCCCTCGAGCTGCTGCACCACGATGATGATCGCCAGCACGATCAGCGCGTCGGTCGGCCCGTTCGACACCAGGGCGATCAGCACCGCGACGAAGCCGGCGAACAGGGCTCCGACGATCGGCACGAACGCGGAGACGAACGTGAGGACCGCCAGCGGAAGCACCAGCGGCACTCCGACGACCCACAGGCCGATGCCGATGAGGACCGCGTCGAGGAGGCCGACGTATGCCTGGGAACGCACGAACTCACCCAGGGTCGTCCAGCCGCGCGCGGCCACGGTCGGAACGTCGGTGGCCAGGCGTCCGGGCAGCTGACGTTCGAGCCAGGGCAGGAAACGGGGGCCGTCCTTGAGCATGAAGAACATCAGGAAGAGCGCCAGGACGGCGGTGACCACACCGTTGACCACGGTGCTCACGCCCGTGACGACCGTGGTGACCATACTGCCGACGCTGTCCTGGATGCGGGCGGTCGCGGAATCGAAAGCCCCGTTGATCTGGTCGTCACCGATGTTGAGCGGCGGCCCCGAAGCCCATTCGCGCAGCTTCTGGATGCCTTCGACCACACCGTCGCCCAGCTCCCCCGACTGGGAGGCGACCGGCACCGCGATCAGCGCCACGACTCCCCCCGCGACCAGGAGGAACAGCACGGTCACGACCGAGGCCGCGAGGGCCGGGGGCCAGCCCCGCCGACGCAGGTAGCGCGCTGCGGGCCAGGTCAGGGTGGTGAGCAGCAGGCCGACGATGAGGGGCCAGACGACCGACCACATGCGGCCCAGAAGCCACATGGCCGTCGCAGCCATGACAAGAACGAGGAGCAACTCGACCGAGACGCGCGCCGAGGTACGGAGGGCGGCCCGGGTCCTGGTTGAGCTCAGCATGACAGACATGCGATCACCCTATTGGCCGAAACTCCCTCCGCGGACCGCTCCCTCGGCCGCCGTCACGAACCGGTGGTCGCAGGGCTGCCGGACCGGCCGTCGTGACGGAGCCTCACCTGTCCTGCCGGTGGAGCGGTCGCTCGACACGAGCCTGCGCCCGGCACCACGAGACGCGTGACGCGCATGTGTGGAATATGGGCGCATTTAGGCTATTTGTTTTCCATGAGCGATCTCGACTATGCCGACAGGTCCGATTTCGAGGACGCCGAGCGGGGCTTCGTCGCCGCCCTCTCCCCCGCGGTGGTCCGGACGCAGGACGGCCGGGTGATCTGGGACGGGGATGCGTACGCGTTCCTGGACGAGGACTGTCCCGGCACCGCGCACCCGAGCCTGTGGCGACAGAGCCGGCTCTGCAACACACAGGGCCTGTTCGAGGTGACCGAGGGGATCTACCAGGTCCGGAACCTCGACCTGTCGAACATGACACTGGTCGAGGGCGACACCGGCGTCATCGTCATCGATCCGCTGATCTCCGCCGAGACCGCGGCCGCCGCGCTCGCGCTGTACCGCGAGCACCGCGGCGACCGCCCGGTCACCGGGCTGATCTACACCCACTCGCACGGCGACCACTTCGGCGGCTCCCGCGGTGTCCTGCCTCACGGCCACGCCCCCGTGCCGGTGATCGCCCCGGCCGGCTTCCTCGAGCACGCGGTGGCGGAGAACGTGTACGCCGGCGGCGCGATGACCCGCCGTGCGGTCTACATGTACGGCGCCGAACTGGACAAGGGACCCGCCGGGCAGATCAGCGCCGGGCTGGGCATGACGACGTCCACGGGCACGATCACCCTCGTCCCGCCGACCCTGGACATCACCCGCACCGGTCAGGAGGAGACCGTCGACGGCGTGCGGATCGTGTTCCAGATGACACCGGACACCGAGGCGCCCTCGGAGATGAACTTCTACTTCCCCGACCGACGCGCCCTGTGCATGGCGGAGAACGCGACCCACAACATGCACAACATCCTGACCCTGCGCGGGGCGCTGGTCCGCGACACCCGGATCTGGGCGCACTACCTGGGTGAGGCGATCACCCTGTTCGGCGAGGGTGTCGAGGTCGCCTTCGCCTCCCACCACTGGCCCACCTGGGGCCGGGAGCGCATCGTCGAGCACCTGGCGGGCCAGCGGGACATGTGGGCGTACCTCCACGACCAGACCCTGCGCCTGACCAACCGGGGACTCAACGGGACGGAGATCGCCGAGCAGCTCGTGCTCCCGCCGGCGATCGCGAACCGGTGGGCGAACCGCGGCTACTACGGCTCCGTCAGCCACAACGCCAAGGCCGTCTACCAGCGCTACATGGGCTGGTTCGACGGCAACCCCGCCCACCTGTGGGAGCACCCGCCCGTCGAGCAGGCCGAGCGGTTCGCCGCCGACTACGGCGGCGTGCCGGCGCTGATCGCCAAGGGTGAGGAGTACGCGGCCTCCGGGGATCTGCGGTTCGCGGCGACGCTGCTGGGGCACGCGGTCTTCGCCGCCCCGCAGGACCCGCTCGCCAAGCAGGCGCTGGCCTCGGTGTACGAGAAGCTCGGCTTCGGCGCGGAGAACGCCACGTGGCGCAACTTCTACCTGATGGGCGCCCAGGAGCTGCGCGGCAGCATCGCACACACCTCGCTGGTGACGACCAACCCGGAGATGGCGATGGCCCTGACCGTCGACATGCTCATCGACTCGCTCGCCATCCGCATCGACGGTCCCCGTGCATGGGACGAGACGCTCTCCATGACCTGGAACGTCACGGACGAGGGCCGCACCTGGCACCTCCTGCTGTCCAACGGTGCCCTCACCTACCGGAGCGCCGACGCCGCCCCGGAGGCCCAAGGAGCGCCCCGGGCCGCCGACCTGACCTTGACGCTGACGAAGCCGCAACTGCTCGGCGTCCTGGCCGGGAACGGACTGGACGGGGTGGGCGTGCAGGGCGACCCACAGGTCTTCGCGACCCTCACCGGCCTGCTCGACACCCCCGATCCCGACTTCGCCATCGTCACGCCGTGACCCTGCACGCCACACACGCTCCGGTCACCGCCCGCGGCCAGGGTGAAGTGCCCTCACCCCGCACGCCCGGGGAATCAGGGCGGTGAGCGCGGCGCAGCTGGCGATCGGGACCGTCGGTCTCGGGTCGTTCGAACTCACCGGCGGCGGCACCTTCATCAACCTGGTCGCGGCGACCACCAACGCTCTGAACGGGGCGCTGCCGGCCCGCCGCCCCGACCACTACAAGAACTTCACCGTGGTCGGCATCCTGCTGATGGCCCTGCTCGGCGGCATCGGCGGCGGAGTCAGCCGCGACGTCATGGTCGGTCGCGTCCCGGCCGCACTGACCAATTCCTCGTACGTCGTGCTGTGCCTGATCGCCGGGTACATCGGCCACCGCCTGGCCTATTCCGAGGGGCAGTTGTTCCGCGAGGGGCTCTTCCAGTTCGTCACGTCCTTCGCCCTGCCCTGGTACGCCGTCGTCGGGGCGCAGACCGGGGCGGACGTCGGCCTGCCGGTCGTGGGGTCTCTCGTCCTCGCCGTCGTGGGCCCCACGGCGGGGCGCTTCCTCATCGACGTCTCCTGCGGCGTCCCGCCCAAGCAGTTCGTCCGGGGCGAGTGGTTCGTCGCCGTCGCCGCGCTGACCGGCGCGGTGTGGACCGCCCTCGGCCAGGCGGGGCTCCCCCGCGCCGCGAGCGCGCCGCTCGCGTTCCTGGTCGGCTTCACCGTCCGCCCCACCGCCCTGTACCGGGGCTGGGAGGAACCCCTGGCCACCGAACCGGTGGGTGTCTACCGCCACGACGACGGCCGCCCGCTTCTCGGCCGCAAGATCGCCGGCAGGTCCACCCGGGAACTGCGCCTGCTCGGCCTGACCGTCGAACCCCGCGAGCCCGGGCGTCCTCCTGCCGGCCCCGCACAGGGCGACCACGACGGTGGGCGGTGAGGCGCGCACGACACGTACGACGGCCCCGTCACGCCGTCGACGAACGCCACCCCAGCGGCGAGCGGCACCAGGCCGGCAGCCGTGGTCCTTCCCGTGCCGGGTGTCAGTTGCTGAGGTCGAACACACCCCAGGCGGTGCACGGTTCGGCCTGGACGTAGATCCTGCTTCCTCGGCCGACGGCCCGCCAGCGACCGGAGGCAGCGCCATCGGGCAGGGCGAGCACGCCGGCGCCCGTCGGCTCGACGGACGCTTCGGTGAGCTCTCCGTGGGCGAGTCGGTGCCGCTCCTCGCCGTAACCACCGTAGAAGACCACCCGATCGCCGTGAACCGCCACCGCATGGGAACCCCGTATACGGTTCGCCCACACCCTCACGGGCCGCTCGGGGCGGTCGGGGCGTATCTCGACGAGCGGGAAGTCCGTGTACGGGCACGCCCAGGCGGCGGTGCCCGACACGTTCAGGGCGTAGCAGTCGAAGAGACCGGGGATGCGGGCGTCGTCCGACGTCCAGGCGAGCCGGCCGGTGGCGCTCCAGCGGCGGATTCCGAGCGGGTTCTCGTCGAAGTGCCCGACCCAGACGTGGCCGGCCTCGTCCACGAGCAGATGCTCGATGGCGTCCCCGACGGAGAAGGACGAGGTCTCGTGGCCGTGCGCGTCGAAGACCTGGACCTGGTTCGAGTCCTTGGACCGGCGGGCGCGAGAGGCGGCGACGACGAACCGGCCGTCGGGCAGTCGGTCCAGGTGCGGCCAGCGGGCCCGCACGGCGCTCAGTTCGGTGTGTTCGACGCTGCCGTCCTGATGGACGGAGACGACCAGGGCGTCGAAGGGCCGGATCTCGCCGCGGGGCTGCGGAGGGCGTTCACCGAGCAGCCAGTGTGCGGTGCCGAAGACATCGACGGTACTGGTCAGGACGTGGCGCTCGTGGTGCGCTCGGGGAAGGTGGGCGTAGGGAACGAGGGCGGTCGTCTGCACGGGCGGGCTCTCCTGAGTGGGCGGTCACGGCCTTCGGGCGCTGCGGTGGGCGGCGCGCGAGCGGTGGAGAGATGAGCGGGGCTCCTGGACGGCACGGCCCTTTCCGGTCGTCATGAGGTGATCATCGTCGACGCCGACCGCGTGACCAACCATTTAGGTACGCGTGGCGACACCCTGGGAGCCGCCGAGGCCAAGTCGTTCCAGCCAGGCCCTGAGGACGGTGTCCGCTTGTGCGACTTCTTCACCCTGGACCGCCAGGCCGTCGGCAAAGGCCGCGCCCCTACAGGAGGCCGCGTAATCGCGTGCGGTGGTACCCAGGCCACTCATGGCATGGGTGGTGAAGGGAACAACGGTCTTGCCGGAGAAGTCGAGCCGCTCAGTGAAGGTCGTCATGATCATGGGCGCGCGGACGTTCCAGATGGGGCTGCCCAGCAGCACGGTGCCGTACCCGTTCAGCTCGGGCAGCGCGCCCTTGACGGCGGGGCGGGCGTCGGCCTCCTGCTCGCCGGCATTGCGCTTGACCGTCGCGTCGTAGTTCGCCGGATAGGGCTCGACGGGCTCGATCCGGTACAGGTCACAGCCGATGAGGGCGCGGATCGTACGGGCCATGACCTCGGTGTTGCCGACCTTCAGATCGGTCCGACCGCCGTAGTGGTAGTTCTCGCCGGGCCGCGAGAAGTACGCGAGCAGCACCTTCCCCCGCACCGCACCGCTCGCTGCGGGCCTCGGCGACGACTTCTCGTCGGAGGCTGGCTGATCGTTCGCGGGTGAGCAACTGCTGAGGTGGGGTGCGGCCATGGCGGTGACTCCGGTGAACAGAGCGGCGCGCAGGATCGTTCGGCGCCGGGCTGAGCTGTGGTTCGGCTGGTTCACAGAGAGGCCCTTCGCGAGGGATCCGGCAGCGGAGGGGCGAACGACCGGCGAGGGGCCGCTCGCCCCTGGGGAGGGCGGCGGGTTTCGGGTCAGGCGTCCAGGCGGCGCTGGGCGAGCCAGGCGACGATCTCGGGGTCGTGGTGGTCGAAGAAGAGCGAGCTGCCGGTGTCGAGGGTGGCGATCCGGGCCATCTGCTCGTCGGTGAGCCGGAAGTCGAAGACGTCGATGTTCTCGGCCATGCGCTCGGCGCGGACGGACTTGGGGATGGCGATGACACCGCGCTGGGTCAGCCAGCGCAGGACGACCTGGGCGACCGACTTGCCGTACTCCTCGCCGATCCCGGCCAGGAGCGGGTTGGTGAACAGGTCGTTCCTGCCTTCGGCGAAGCCGCCCCAGGACTGGATCTGCACGCCGTGCTCGCGCATGAGGTCCTGGTAGTCGGCGCGCTGGAAGAAGGGGTGGGTCTCGATCTGGTTGACCTGCGGGGTGATCTCGTTGTTGACGATCAGGTCGAGCAGCCGGTCGGGGTAGAAATTCGCGACGCCGATCGCCTTCGCGAGGCCCTCGCGGTTGAGGGCTTCCATGGTGCGCCACTGGCCGTAGACGTCGCCGAAGGGCTGGTGCATCAGGTACAGGTCGAGGTGGTCCAGGCCCAGCTTGGTCAGCGATGTCTCGAACGCGCGGCGGGTGTTGTCCTGGGCGGGGGCGTCCTGGACCCACAGCTTGGTAGTGACGAACAGCTCGTCGCGGGCGAGCCCGCTGGACCTGATCGCGCGTCCCACCGCCTCTTCGTTGGCGTACGCGGCGGCGGTGTCGAGGAGGCGGTAGCCGGCGGCGAGTGCGTCGGAGACGGCGCGCTCGGTCTCCTCGGCGGGGATCTGGTAGACGCCGAAGCCGAGAAGCGGCATCTGCACGCTGTTGTTCAGGGTTACGTACTGCATGGGGGGCGTCCTTGACTGAGTGGGCGGAGCGGGATCAGGGGGGCTCGGGAGGTCAGCGTTCGAGCATCCGTGCCTGAGCCTCGGTGTGCGTGTCACCGGCGGCGGGCGGCAGGCTGGAGAGCTGGTCGAGGTGCTCGGCGGTCAGGGTGACGGCGTCGGCGGCGGTGTTCTCCTCGACCCGGCTGACACGCTTGGTGCCGGGGATCGGGGCGATGTCGTCACCCTGGGCGAGCAGCCAGGCCAGCGCCACCTGACCGGGCGTGGCGCCGACCTGGCGGGCCAGTGCCTCGACCTCGTCGGCGAGAGCGAGGTTGCGACGGAAGTTCTCGCCGGTGAAGCGCGGGTTGTCGCGCCGGAAGTCGTTCTCGTCGAACTGGTCGGTGGAGCGGACCGTGCCCGTCAGGACGCCGCGTCCGAGCGGGGAGAACGGCACCAGGCCGATGCCGAGCTCCCGCAGGACGGGCAGGACGCGCTCCTCGATGCCGCGGGTGAACAGGGAGTACTCGGACTGGACCGCGGTGACCGGCTGGACGGCGTGCGCGCGCCGGATGGTGTCCGGCCCGGCTTCCGAGAGGCCGAAGGCGCGTACCTTGCCCTCGGCGATCAGCTCGGCCACCGCGCCCGCGGTCTCCTCGATCGGGGTGTTCGGGTCCACTCGGTGCTGGTAGTACAGGTCGATGTGGTCGGTGCCCAGCCGCTCCAGCGAGCCCTCCACGGCCGCGCGGATGTTGGCCGGGCTGGAATCCAGGTTCCAGGCGCCCTCTCCGCCGTGGGAGACCAGGCCGAACTTGGTGGCCAGCACCACTTGGTCGCGGTGCCCCTTCAGGGCCTTTCCGAGGAGTTCCTCGTTGGTGTAGGGGCCGTAGATCTCGGCGGTGTCGATGAGCGTGACGCCCAGCTCCAGCGCACGGTGCACGGTCCTGACCGACTCCGCGTCGTCCGTGCCGGATCCGGTGTAGCCATGGGACATCCCCATCGCTCCCAGCCCGATCCGGGACACCTCCAGGTCACGCAGCTTGATGTAACGCATGTCGTCCTCTCCACGTCGTGGCACCGCCCGGCACCTCACTCTCGCCCGGTCCGGCGGGCCGTGCCCGCGCGGCCCACCGGTGGGATCCGGGGTGTCGGCGTTGTGCCCCTCCACCTTCGCCCGGATGGCGCTGGTGTGGCAGGGCGGGCTCTTCGGGGGTAATGACAGGGCCCCTCTCCCACCTGCGGACCAGGTCATGCGGGAGTCAGACTGGAGTCATGGCATCCGAGAACGCGCACGGTGAAGGCGCCGAGCTGGGCCGCTACCTGCGCGCCCGCCGCACCCAGACCAGCCCCGGACACGTCGGTCTCACCGTCGGCGCCGGCATCCGCCGCACGCCCGGCCTGCGCCGCGAGGAGCTGGCCACCCTGGCCGGCATCAGCATCGACTACTACGTGCGCATGGAGCGCGGCAAGGAGACCCGCCCCAGCCCCGCCGTCCTCGACGCCCTCGCCCGTGCCCTGCGCATGGACGACCAGGAGCACCAGCACCTGCGCGAGCTCGCCGCCCGCGCCGCCCGCTACGCCCCGGAGCCGCCACCCGCGCCCAGCCGCACCGTACGCCCGCATCTGAAGCTGCTCCTGGAATCGCTGCGGCCGAACCCCGCGTACGTGATCAGCCGCAGCATGGACGTGCTCGCCTGGAACCCCGGGGGCCTCGCCCTGTACGCGGGCCTGGACGACTGGCCCGTCAAGCACCGCAATCTCGCCCGCTACCTGTTCCTGCATCCCGCGGCCCGTGATCTGTTCGGTGACTGGGACCGGCAGATCACCGCGTGCGTCGCCCGCCTGCGGGCCATCGCCGGCACCGCCCCCGACGCCCCCGATCTCACCAACCTCGTCGGCGAGCTGCTTCTCAAGAGCTCCGACTTCGCAGGCCTGTGGGAGCGCTACGAGGTGACCGGGCGCAAGCCCGCCCACAAGACCTTCCAGCACCCGCAGGTCGGCACGGTCACCCTCACCTCGCAGTCCCTGCACGTGGAGGGCACTCCCGGCCAGCGCATCGGCGTCTACACCGCCGAACCCGGCACCCCCGACCACGACGCCCTGCTCCTGCTCGACATGACCGCACCGCAGCCGGCGGAACGCTCGTCGCCCGCTCCGAGAGCCACCGGGCAGGAGTTCCCCCGGGACTGACCGCGCCGGGCGTTCAGCCGGTGGGTCCGGTGGGCGTGCGGTGCCGGTCGGCTGCCCACGACGCAAGGATCCGCAGGCCGTCGTGGGTGGACGAGCCGACTTCGGCAGTCCAGACGACCAGCTGCTGATCGGGATCGGTGCTGGCCGTCAGGGTGTCCCAGTCCAGGGAGAGCTCACCGGCGACCGGGTGGTGGAGAACCTTCGTGCCCACGCCGAGCGTGGCGACATGGTGCGCGGCCCACCACTGACGGAAGTCCTCGTCCTGAACGCACAACTCGCCGACCAGAGCGGTCAGTCGGGGATCGTCCGGATACTTCGCCGCCTCCATGCGCAATTGCGCGACCGCAGTACGCGCGACGCCCTTCCAGTCGGCATAGAGGGTACGCATCGTGGGGTCGGTGAAAAGAATGCGCACGTAATTGCGGTGCTTTTCCGGTACCGCTCCGAAGTCGGCCACCAGTGCCGCCGCAAGGGGATTCCAGGCGATGACGTCCATCCGGCGGCCCATCACGACGGCGGGCGTGGAGGTGAGGTCGTCCAGGACCCTGCGGAGCTGCGGCTGCACCTTCTGCCGGGCCCGGCGGCGGGGCCGGGCGGCCTCCTTCCCGGCCAGGCCGAACACGTAGCGCCGCTGGTCGTCATCGAGGTGCAGGGCCTGGGCCACAGCCTCCAGCACCGGTGACGACGGTGGCAGCCGGCCCTGCTCGACGCGCGTGTAGTAGTCGGTGGAGATCGAAGCGAGCTGGGCCACCTCTTCCCTGCGCAGCCCGGCGACCCGGCGCTGCCCGCCGCTGTCGGCCAGGCCCACGGCTCGCGGGCTCAGCTCGGAGCGGCGGCCTGGTCACCGTCACCGTGCTGATCGCCCTGTACCGCTCCGAGCAGCTCGGCTTCCATCTGAAGCTGGCGCTGGAGAACGGACTGTCCGAGGCGGAGCTGAGTGAGGCCATCACCCATCTGGCGTTCTACGCCGGCTGGCCGAACGCCATGGGCGCCGCCGGTCAGCTGAAGGCCGTCCTGGCGTCCGCCGACGCAGGCTCAGGTTCAGACGCGGACCAGGACTGACACCCCGACTACGCAGGAGCTTTTCTCTCATGAGCAGGGTCATCTTCGTCACCGGTGCGGGCCGCGGCCTGGGCACCGACATCGCCCGCCGGGCCCTGGCCGCGGGCCACCAGGTCGTCGCCACCGGCCGCCGCCCCGAGCGCGTGCTCGACGCGCTCGGTGGCGCGCAGGACAACCTGCTGGCCACCGCACTGGACATCACCAGCACCTCCGCCGCCCGAGCCGCCGTCGATGCGGCCGTGGCCCGCTTCGGCCGCATCGACGTGCTGATCAACAACGCAGCCACCTTCCAGGCCGGCTACTTCGAGGAGATCTCCGAGGCGCAGATGCGGGCACAGATCGAGACGAATCTGTTCGGTCCCATGAACGTCACCCGCGCCGTCCTGCCCGTCATGCGCGGCCGGCGTGCCGGGCACGTCGTCACGATCTCCTCGCCGGCCGGCGTGATCGGCCAGGAGTTCTGCGTCGCCTACGCAGCGGCCAAGTTCGGCGTCGAGGGCTGGATGGAGTCCCTGCGCTTCGACCTGGAGCCCTACGGCATCAGGACGACGGTCGTCGAACCCGGCTTCTTCCGCACCGAGCTCCTCGTGGACGCCTCCACCAGCTGGGCGGAGAACTCGATCGAGGACTACGCCGCGCGCACCGCGGAGACCAAGAAGATGTGGCAGTCGATGAACGGCCGGCAGCCCGGCGACCCCTCCAAGCTCGCCGATGCCCTGCTGAGCGTCGTCGACCTGGAGGAGCCTCCGCTGCGGTTCGTCGCGGGCGACGACGCCGTGCCTGCCATCGAGGCCAAGGGCAAGGAGATCGCCGACCAGGCCCGAGCGTCGCGCGCTCTGGGCACCGCTCTCTCCCACGCTGACGCGGCCTGACGGCTGCGGCCCCGACAGCTCTGGGGCCGCAGCGGGCACCGTCCTTCACCCGCGGCACCACACCCGCCGCTGACACTTCACCCGTTCGAGGAGCGCTCGTCATGGAATTCGTCAATCCCCGGCCCACCGGCAAGGGACCTGCTGAATGGTTCGACGGAGACGTCTGGTTCGACGTCATCCACGCAGGGGAGGAACCGTCCCGTATCCGCGCCAACATGGTGCGCTTCGCCCCCGGCGCCCGCACGGCGTGGCACCACCACGCTGTCGGCCAGACCCTCCACGTCGTCGCCGGCACCGCCCTGATCGGCACCCGTGACGGCAGCGTCTATGAAGCCAACCCCGGCGAGACCGTGACCTGTCCGCCCGGCGAGGAGCACTGGCACGGGGCGACCGAGGACCGCTTCATGCAGCACCTCGCCCTGTGGGACGCCGTCGCCCCCGGCGACGACCGGCCCGAGACCACCTGGCTGGAGCACGTCACCGACGCGCAGTACCGCACCGAGCGCACCCGCAACAGCCACTGACCCCGCGCCACCCGCGAAAGGAGCCCCGCGCATGCCCGAGATGATGACCGCCCTGTTCGGCGGCACCGGACCTGACTGGGCCGCCCGCCGGATCCCCGTACCCGAGCCCGGTCCCGGGCAGATCGTCGTACGCGCCCGTGCGACGGCCCTGAACAACGCCGACGCCTCCATGCTCGCCGCCGCCGACCCGGCCTCCGGCGGCACCGGCGAGGAGTACCAGGCCGGCTACGAGTTCGCCGGCGAGGTCACCGCCGTCGGCGAGGGCGTCGACACACCCGCCGTGGGCGAGCGGGTGATGGGCACCACGCCGGGCAGCTTCGCCCAGTACGTCCTGGCCGATCACCGCCACGTCCTGCCCGTCCCCGACGAACTCGGCTACGAGGAGGCATGCGCGCTGCCCACCGGGCTGCTCACCGAGCACGGCGCCCTCATGGCCGCCGGGTTCCGGGCCGGGCAGTCGGTGCTGATCACCGGGGCCACCTCCGGCATCGGCCTGATCGGCGTGCAGATCGCCAAGGCCCTCGGCGCGGGACAGATCATCGCCACCACTCGCGGCGCGGCCAAGCGCGACCTGCTCATCGGCGCGGGGGCCGACACCGTCGTGCTCACCGGTGGCCAGGACCTCGCCCGGGCAGTGCTGGAGGCCACCGGCGGCGAGGGCGTCGATGTGGCCCTCGACCACGTCGGCGGCCGCGTCTTCGCCGCCTGTCTGCCGGCCACCCGCACCGACGGCGCCGTGGTCAACATCGGCCGCCTCGACACGGCCGAGGCCACCATCGACCTCGACGCCCTCTCCTACCGCCACCTGAGCGTCTCGGGCGTCTCCTTCGGCTTCACCCGGCCCGCCGAACTCGGCGACGTCATCGCCACTGCGGGAAGACACCTGTTGCAGGCCGTCGCCGACGCGCGGGTCCGGCCAGTGGTCGACACCACGCTGTCCTTCGACACGGCCGCCGAGGCCGTGGAACGGCTGCGCTCCCACCAGGCCCACGGAAAGATCGTTCTCACCGTCCCTTGAAGTGGGCCGGGCCGGCGGAGGTCAGCGGGTGCTGCCAACCGGCCGGGACGCCACGCTCAGCGGCGTCGAGGTCGGTCACGAGCCGCAGCAACCGCCCGCCGGCGCTTCGTCCACGGCTGCGGCAGCGGCCGGTGCGCGGACACCGAGCTGCACCAGGGCCGTCTCCGGGGTCGCGCAGCAGCCCGCGGCGTCGGTCTGTGCGGTGGCCGGGTCGTCGAACAGCCCGGCTCCGCCGCAGACCCCGGTTTCGGGGAGGGTGAGTTCGACGCGGTCGGCCGCCTCCAGGTCGCCGGCGAGCGCGGCGGCCACGGAGCGGACCTGCTCGTAACCGGTCATGGCGAGGAAGGTCGGGGCGCGGCCGTAGGACTTCATGCCGACCAGGTAGACCCCGGATTCCGGGTGGGAGAGCTCCCGGTGCCCGTGCGGGGGGACGGTGCCGCAGGAGTGCTGGTTGGGGTCGATGAGCGGAGCCAGCCCGGCCGGAGCCTGGAGCCGCTCGTCCAGGCCGAGGCGGAGCTCGTCGAGGAAGCCGAGGTCGGGGCGGAGGCCGGTCAGCACGATGACTTCGTCGACCGCGTCCAGACGGCGCCCGTCCTCGCCCACCAGGACCAGGCGGCCGTCGGTGTCGCGCTCGATCGCTTCGGTGCGGAATCCGGTGACCGCGTCGGCGTGCCCCTCGTCGACAGCAGCCCTCGCCGCGAGCCCGAGCGCACCGCGGGCGGGGAGCTGGTCGGCGCTGCCCCCGCCGAAGGTCGAGCCGGAGATACCCCGGCGCAGGACCCACACCCCCTTCGTGCCCGCGCCGTCGTCGGACGTGGCGAGGCCGGCGAGGTACGCCAGGGCGGTGAAGGCGGAGGCGCCGGAGCCGATGACGGCGGTGCGGCGACCTGCGTAGCGGGCACGCACGGCCGGGTCGTCGAAGTCAGGGACGCGGTAGGTGATCCGGTCGCCGGCGCCCTTCTCGCCGAGCGCGGGCAGGCCAGAGGCACCGGCCGTGTTCGGAGTGCTCCAGGTGCCGGAGGCGTCGATGACGGCGCGGGCGAGGACCCGCTCCTCACGGCCGTCGGTGTGCGCGATGTGTACGACGAACGGCTGCTGGTCGCGGTCGGCGTCCACGATCCGGTCGCGGCCGGAGCGCGAGACGCCGGTGACCCGGGCACCGAGCCGGACCCGGTCGCCGAGCACGTCGGCGAGCGGCTGCAGATACTGCTCGGCCCAGTCCCCGCCGGAGGGGTAGGCCGCCGGGTCGGGGCGGATCCAGCCGGTGGGGGCCAGCAGCTTCTCCGCGGCCGGGTCGATGAGCTCGCCCCAGGTGGAGAAGAGGCGTACGTGCGCCCATTCCCGTACGGCCGTGGCGGCGGCGGGCCCGGCTTCCAGGACGAGCGGGATGAGGCCGCGCTCGGTGAGGTGGGCCGCGGCGGCGAGTCCGGCCGGGCCCGCTCCGATCACGACGACCGGCAGATACGCAGTGGTGGTGGTCATGGCGGTGATGTCCTCCGGGGAAGAGGCGGCAGATCCGGCCGCTGTTTCGATTACTGTCTATGTCTGGAGCTTGCACCGGTTATCGATGAGTGTCAACATAGACGCATGTCGAAATATGAGAGTGCCGAGCTGCCGGTCCTGGACCCGGAGGCGGTTGTGCCGTGCTGCCCGCCCCTCACCGCCGGGGAGCTGTCCGCGGAGGACGCGGAGCGGATGGCCGCGACGTTCAAGGCGCTCTCCGACCCGGTGCGGCTGCGGCTGTTCTCCAAGGTCGCCTCGCATCCGGGAGGAGAGGCGTGCGTGTGCGACATCCAGGACGTCGGCGTCTCCCAGCCGACCGTCTCCCACCACCTGAAGAAGCTCCGCGAGGCCGGACTCCTGACCTCGGAGCGGCGCGGGACCTGGGTCTACTACCAGGTCGCGCCCTCCGTCGTGGCCGCCATGTCCGCCATGCTCGACCTCCGCCCGGCCGCCGGCAGCGCCTGAGGCCGGGCAGCCTCAGGCGCTGCCGGCGGCCGGGCGGCGCGGCTCCACCGCCGACCGCCGCGGCCGGTCCCCCTCAGCGCCCCCCACCGGGAGTCCCCACCGCCCCGGGCTCGAACCTCTTGCGCCAGGCGAGCGCGACGTACACGAGCCCGATCAGGACCGGCACCTCGATCAGCGGGCCGACGACGCCGGAGAGCGCCTGGCCGGAGGTGACTCCGAACGTGGCGATGGCGACGGCGATGGCCAGTTCGAAGTTGTTGCCCGCAGCCGTGAACGCGAGGGTGGCGGTGCGGTCGTACGCGAGGCCGAGGCCCTTGCCGAGGAGGAACGCGCCGAAGAACATGATCGTGAAGTAGACGAGCAGCGGCAGCGCGATCCGCACGACGTCCAGCGGCTGCGAGGTGACCGCCCTCCCCTGGAGGGCGAACAGCACGACGATCGTGAACAGCAGCCCGTAGAGCGCCCACGGACCGATCTTCGGCAGGAACGTCGCCTCGTAGGTCTCGCGACCCAGCTTCCGCTCGCCGATCCGGCGGGTGAGGAACCCGGCCAGCAGCGGGATGCCGAGGAAGACGACGACGTTCAGCACGATGTGCCGGACAGGCACGTCGAGGCCCCGGCCGTCACCCAGGCCGAGCCACCGGGGCAGCAGGTCGAGGTAGAACCAGCCGAGCAGGCCGAACGCGACGACCTGGAACACGCTGTTGAGGGCGACGAGGACGGCGGCTGCTTCCCGGTCGCCGCAGGCGAGATCGTTCCAGATGATGACCATGGCGATGCACCGGGCCAGGCCGACGACGATCAGGCCGGTGCGGTACTCGGGCAGGTCCGACAGGAAGATCCACGCCAGGGCGAACATGACCGCGGGCCCGACGATCCAGTTGATGACCAGCGAGGAGACCATCAGCTTCTTGTCGCTCGTCACACGGTCGAGCCGGTCGTAGCGGACCTTCGCGAGGACCGGGTACATCATCACCAGCAGACCGAGCGTGATCGGCAGGGAGATCCCGCCGACCTCGATCTGCGCGAGAGCGTCGTCCATCCCGGGAACGAGGCGGCCCAGGCCCAGGCCGCCGGCCATGGCGAGCAGGATCCACACCGCGAGGTAGCGGTCCAGGGTGGACAGCTTCCTCACGACCGAATCGTCCCGCACTCCGCCATGGGGCGTGGAGGTGGAGGTCACGGGCAGGACCTCTTGTTCCGGTCGGCGGTACGGGCGGAGTCGGCGAGCGCGGCGAACTGCTCGGACAGTCCGGCCAGGACCTCGGGCCTGAGCCTGTAGTAGGTGTACCGGCCGCAGGGCTCGGTCTCCACGATTCCGGCCTCGCGCAGGACCTTCATGTGGTTGGAGAGATTGGTCTGCCTGGCTCCGGTCTCCTCGACGAGGTGGGTGGTGCAGAGCGTCTCGCGGGCCAGCAGGGTCACGATTTTCAGGCGGAGCGGATCGCCCAGTACCCGCATCACATCAGGATCGACTGAAGTCAGCATGCACTGATACTTTCACATCACCGCTCGCTGATATCAGCGAGCCCGAAGTCGCTGGCGGCTGACGCCGTCGCGCGACGAGAGAGAGCGATCGATCATCATGGCCGACAAGCCGTCCGTCCTGTTCGTCTGCGTCCACAACGCCGGCCGGTCCCAGATGGCCGCCGCCTGGCTGAGCCACCTGGCCGGAGACCGGGTGGAGGTCCGATCTGCGGGCTCGGACCCGGGCGAGGCCGTGAACCCCGCCGCCGTGGAGGCGATGGCCGAGGTCGGCATCGACCTCTCCGCCGAGACCCCCAAGGTGCTCACGATCGCCGCGGTCCACGAGTCCGATGTCTGCGTCACGATGGGCTGCGGCGACACCTGCCCCGTCTTCCCGGGCAAGCGCTACCTCGACTGGACGCTGGACGACCCGGCCGGCCAGGGCGTGGCCGCCGTGCGCCCGATCCGCGACGCGATCAAGACCCTCGTCGAGGGCCTCATCGAGGAGATCGCCCCGGAGGCGGCGTGAGCACCACCGACCGGCCGACTGCGGCGCCAGGCCACCACTGCACCTCCGCCCCGGCGAGCCCTCGCGCCAACAATTCGAACAGACGTACCATTCACGGGTGACCACGTACGACTTTCCTCAGGACCTGTGCGACGCCCAGCTCGCCCTGCACCAGACCCGCGCCGCCTACGAGCAGTACGCCCGGACCCTGCCGTGGTCGGCCGAGCCCATGCCCGGGTGGGAGGGCGACAAGCAGCTGCACAGCGATTACCGGTCCTCCAAGCCCGACAGTCCCGGCTACACCGAGGACCAGCACCGGGAGCTCGCGGCGTTCCGGGCGCGCTTCCTCGAACTGGGCATCACGGTGTCGACGCATCCGTTCTGGGCGACGCTGGAGCGGGGAGCGGTGGTGGCGGGGCGTATGGCGCTCAAGCACACCCATGAGGCCGCGGCGACGGACGAGGCGGTCTGAGTCCGATGTCGGATCCCGGCGGGATATCACGGCTCGAGAAGTGGCGGGCCACGCGGGAGTACCTCGCGTGGCAGCTGAGGTGTGCGGATCAGAAGGTCCGGGAGCTCGAGGGCCAGGAGAAGGCGGACAGACGCCAGCGGGACCAGGCGCGGGCCGAGCAGTCGTGGAAGATCCAGCCGCAGCGTTCCAGCGGCAGCGCGCTGCTGCACCGGGGGTCGTGCACCTTGTACAAGAACGACTTCGGCTACATCGACCGACACGACGCACTCGTGGCACTGGCGGAACCGGACATCGAGGCGTGCCAGATCTGCACGCCGCAGACGGGCCTGGGTAGCCGCGGCGGCCTCCGAGCACAGCGAAGCCCCGGCTGGTCGGGTGACCGGCCGGGGCGGTGACGCGTGTGGGCGGAGTCTGTGCGGTGCGGCCCGACCCCCGTGGGGGAAGGGCCGTGCCGCCTTCGCTGCCTGTGATCAGTAGGCGGAGTCGACGTTGTCGATGGAGCCGTACTTGTCGGCGGCGTAGTTGGCTGCCGCGGTGATGTTGGCGATCGGGTCGGTCAGGTCCTTGGACGTACCGTCGACGTGAAACGCCTCGAACGTCGGCTGGATCACCTGCAGGAGCCCCTTGGAGGGCGTCCCGTTCTGCGCGTTGACGTCCCAGCCGTTGGCCGCGTCGGGGTCGCCGCCCGACTCACGCATGATGTTGCGGTGCAGGCCCTCGTAGGTGCCCGGGATCCCCTCGGCCTTCATGATCTTGAGGGACTTGCGGATCCAGTGGTCGAGCTTGTCCGAGTCCGACGCCGCCTTGCCGGCCTTCTTGGCGAGGGCGTCGGCCTGCGCGGACACTCCGGTTGCCGAGACCCCGGCCGTGGTCACACCGTGCGAAGCCGGCTCGGCGGCGTGCGCCGGGGACGGAGCGAGGGTCAGGGCCGCTGCTGCGGCTCCGGCGGCGCAGAGGCCGGATACGGAGTACCTGCGGATCCGGGCGGCACGGGTGACGGGGGCGAGGGACTGAGCGGACGTACGGATAGAAACACTCCTTGCGGCGATGACAGGGCGGCCACGGGACCGGCGGCGGAGCGGACGTGCGCGGCGAGGTCCGTACGTACGGAAACGTGCGGCGCTCGACCGGTTCGCGGGGTCGGCTCCCGGGCTTGCAACCATGGTTAGCGGCACGCCGGGGAGAGGGCAATGCCCCCTGTTACTACGTGTCTACGTAGGACGAGGCCCGAAGGCCGGTCGACGCGCTCGTGCGGCGCGGGGCCGTACCGCCGGCCCTACTACCGCTCCTCGTATGTGATCTGCGCCCTATGGGTCGGCTCACAACACCGGGCGGGTTCCAGGCGGCCGGCCAGGGGTCGGAGCGACGTCACCGCGTGCCGCATCTCCGGGACCACCTCAGAGCCATCCGCGTTCGCGGGCCGTCCGGGCGGCGACATGGCGGTTCTCCGCGCCCAGTTTCATCGCCGCGGAGGAGAGGTAGTTCCGGACCGTTCCGGCGGACAGCTGGGCGCGGGAGGCGATGTCGCTGACGGGCGCCCCGTCCGCCGCGTACGACAGGAGTTCCGCCTCGCGCGCCGTCAGCGGTGACTCGCCCGCGGCGATGGCGTCGGCCGCCAGTTCCGGGTCGATGTAGCGGCCACCGGTGTGGACGGTGCGGATGATCTCCGCCAGGTGGTGCGCGGACACCGTCTTGGGGACGAAGCCGCGCACCCCGGCGTTCAGTGCGCGCTTGAGGGCGCCGGCCCGGGCGTGGCTGGTGACGATCATGGAGACGCAGCCGGGCAGGTCATCGCGCAGTTCCGCCGCGACGGTCACCCCGTCGGGGCCGGGCATCTGGAGGTCGAGGACGGCGATGTCGGGATGGTGCGCCCTGGCCATGGCCAGGGCTTCGTCGCCGGTGCCGGCCTGCGCGACGACGGTGATGTCGTCCTCCAGGGCGAGGAGGGAGGCGAGAGCTCCCCGGATGAGGTGCTCGTCGTCGGCGAGCAGGACCCTGATCATTCGCCTTCCTCCCACGGGATGTGTGCGGTGAGGCGGAAGATCCCGCCGTGCTCGCGTGCGGTGGTCAGGGTGCCGCCGAGTGCGGTCAGGCGCTCCCGCAGCCCGGTCAGGCCGGTGCCTGTGCCCGTGCCGGGTGGCGCGTCGGCCGCGCCGTCGTTCTCCATCACCAGCAGGGCCGCGGGCGGACCCGCCGTGCGCAGCGACACGGTGCAGCGGGAAGCGCCCTGCGCGTGGCGCAGCACGTTCGTCGTCGCCTCGCGGACCACCCAGCCGATGGCCGCCTGTACGTCGGCGGGGAGGCGGGCCGCCGGTCCGTACGCGATGCGGCAGTCGATGCCCGCGGCTTCCAGGACGGAGCGCGCTCCGGCGAGTTCGGTGTGGAGGTCGGCGGTGCGGTACCCGCGGACCACCGACCGGATCTCCCGCTGCGATTCCCGCGCGATCCGTTGCACCTCCTCCATGTGCTCGACCGCCTCGGGACGACCGCGCCGTGCCAGTTGTGCCGCGAGCTCACTCGTGAGCGCCACGACCGCGAGGTTGCGGCCCAGTACGTCGTGCAGGTCGCGGCCGAAGCGCAGCCGCTCCTCGGCCACGGCGAGCCGTGCCTGTGTCTCGCGCGCGGCGGCCAGTTCCTCGACCAGCCTGACGCCCCAGCCGGTGGCCCGGAACGCGGCGCCGAGGAACGGTACGAGCAGCACGGTGCCGCTGATGACGACGGCCAGGGGCGAGCCACTGAGGCCTGCCACGACGGCCCCTGCCAGGGTCCCGACGGTGACGGCGGCCACGAGGACGGCGCCCACGCGGGGCGGCAGTGCCAGGACGGTCGGTCCGGAGTAGAACATGAGCAACCACAGCAGGCAGGAGGCCAGTTCGCGGTCGTCGATGCGGCCGGACGACAGCAGCGCGCATCCCAGGGCGGAGATCGCCGCGGTCAGAGCCGCGTACAGCACCACGAGCCGGACGGGCCGTGGTCCGGCGGCGAGGTAGTGGCTGAGGGCCGCGCGGCTGAGCAGCGCCTGGATCACGGCGTGTGCCACGCCGAGTACGGCGACCGATGCCCGTGTGGAAGCGCCGGCGTCCGTGGTCGCCGCCCAGAGCGCCCAGAGCCCCACCTCGCAGACGGGGAAGAACCCGACGCTGGCCAGTGCGGAGCGGCGGTACCGGCGGAGGCCGTCCGGGCCACCGAGGCGTTCCACCCAGTCGTTCACGCTCATGGTCTCAGCTCTCCCGTCCCGGGGCCGCCGTGCTCAATGGCGCGGGCCCCAGCGGAACCACTGCCGCACGCCGAGGGCCGCCACACCTGTCCAGGCCAGCACGGCGAGCACCAGGCGGCCCTGGTCCATGACGCCGAGGTCGCCCGTCCAGGCGCCCCGCAGGAGATCCATCACCGGTGAGAAGGGTAGCCAGGCACTGATGTCGGCCACCACGCCGGGCAGTACCTCACGCGGGACGAACATCCCGGAGCCGGCCATGCTCAGCAGCCAGAACGGCAGGAACGTCAGCTGTGCGCTCTCTGCCGTCCGGGTGACCGCCGCCGTGAGCGCCCCTGCGGCCACGAGGAGCGCCACGCCGCTCAGCAGACCGATGACCACCAGGTGGGGTGCCGCGGGTGCGGGCGCGTCCAGGGTCACGGTGAGGCCGATGATCAGCAGTACGCACTGCACCAGCGCCAGCAGCAGTGCCGGGAGCGCGCCTCCGGCGAAGATCTCCCAGTCGCGCACCTCACCCGTACGCAGCCGCTTGAGCACCAGGCTTTCGCGCCGGGTGACGTAGACACCGACCAGGTTCGCGTACACGGAGAAGATCAGCGCCAGCCCCATCGAACCGGGGAGCAGGACGGTGGCGATCGAGAGTCCGGTGCCATCGAGTTCCAGGCTCCTGACCATGCCCCGCATCGAGAAGGCCGTGACGGCCGGCACGAGGAGCGCGGTGATCAGCGCCGCTCTGCTGCGCAGCAGCAGGGTGAGCTCCGCGCGGCCGAGTGCGGTCAGCCGGGCCGCGGCACCGCTCCGTGCGGGCGCTGCGGCCTCCGGTCGTGTCGTACCCGCGGTCGTGGTCATCGTGTCTCCCCCTTCTCCAGGCCCTCGGCGATCTCCATGAACGCCTCTTCCAGCGAGGCCGACCGGGCGTCCAGGCCCCGGAGCTCCACCCCGGCGTGGTGGGCCCACGACAGGAGCCCGGTCGCGGTGCGCTGCAGGTCCCTGGTCTCCAGCCGGACGGTCCGGCCCTCCGTGTCGTGCCGGGTCACGCCCATCGCCGCGAGCGGCGGCAGTTCGCCCAGGAAGCGGTCGACGGGCAGGTCGAAGCTGATGCGGGAGGGCCGTTCGGCGACGACGTCGGCCACCCGACCGGTCGTGGCGATCAGCCCCCGGTGCATGATCGCCAGCCGGTCGGCCAGCTCCTCCGCCTCCTCCAGGTAGTGGGTGGTGAGCAGCACGGTCGTTCCCTGGGCCTTCAGCTCCCGGATCAGCTCCCAGGTGTCGCGGCGGGACTGCGCGTCGAGCCCGGTCGTGGGTTCGTCGAGGAACAGCACCTCGGGGCGCCCCAGCAGGGCGAGGGTGAGGTCGAGACGACGGCGTTCCCCACCGGAGAGCTGCTTGACCCGTACGGTGCGCCGGTCGTCCAGGCCGGTCAGTTCGAGCGCCTCGTCGGCGGGCCGGGCTCCGCTGGTGCAGCCCGCCCACATCCGCACGGTCTCCAGGACCGTCAGTTCCGTCGGGAAGCCGCCTTCCTGCAGCATCACTCCGACACGGGGCCGTACAGCCGCCCGCTCGTGGTACGGGTCCCGGCCCAGCACCCGGACGGTTCCGCCGGTGGGCACGGCCTGTCCCTCCAGGAGTTCCAGCGTGGAGGTCTTCCCCGCACCGTTGGTCCCGAGCAGGGCGAACACCTCTGCGCGGGCCACGGTGAAGTCGATACCACGTACGGCGTCGAACCCCCGATAGCTCCGCCTCAGTCCGACGCTCTCGATGATTGCGTTCATGTACTCCAGGCTCCCGGCGTGGCGAGCCGGGCGGCAGTGCGGTCTGTCATCGGTTCACATGACATCTCTCATGCGGGGAGCCCGTCCGGTGGTGTCCGTGTGGGCGGGACGACGGAGCCACCGCAGCTCGTCGACCGCGCGGGTCATCACGGCGGAACGCGCCGTCAGTCCTTGCGGCCCGTCGTCGCGACGGTCAGGCCGAGGCCGATCATCGTGATTCCGCCGACGCCTCCGACCAGGGAGAGCCGCTGGGGCGAGCGGGCGAACCACTCCCGGCCGGTGGCCGCGGCCAGCCCCCACACGCTGTCGCTGGCCAGTGCGATGATGTTGAAGACGAGCCCCAGCAGCATCATCTGGACGACGACGTGCCCGTGGGCGCGGTCGACGAACTGGGGCAGCACGGCCGCGAAGAACACGATGGTCTTGGGGTTGGCCACACCGACCATGAAACCCTCCGACAGCGTGCGCAGGCCTCCCCGCGCGGCCGTGTCACCGGTGAAGGCGGCCTGCAGCGCACCGCGTTGCCGCCACGCCTTGACCCCCAGATGCACGAGGTATGCGGCACCGGCCAGCTTCAGCACCGTGAAGACGAGGACGGAGCGCTCCACGATCGCCCCGACCCCGAGCGCCACGGCCACGACGAGCACGTATCCGCCCAGTGTGTTGCCCACGACCGTGGTCAGAGCGGCGCGGCGCCCCTGGGCCAGCGCCCGGCCGATCACGAACAGCACACTCGGCCCGGGGATCACGATCAGCAGGAACGACATGGCCGCGAAGGCGAGCAGACGCTCAGGAGTCACCATGGCGCTCATGCAATCACGACCGGATTCCTCCTCCCACCCACTTTTCCCTCCACTTCGCTTCGCCGAGGGTCGGCCCGCGCCGGGGCGAACCACCCCTGTACGGCGACGGGCACGCGGGGGCGGACCGGACGTGGCCGCAGACCTCGGCCGGGGCGCCCACCCGTACCGTCCCGTGGCGTGAGGTCCGTGCCGGATGTGCGTGACCCGTCAGCGGCTCCGTCGGGCATGGAGACGGGCGGCCTGCCGTGTCAGATGGTCGCGCTCCGCGAGGTTGGGTGCCTTGTGGGCCGCCTCGGCGTACAGCTGCGCCGCCGTCGCCAGGTCGCCGTCGCGCTCATGGAGGTAGGCCGCCACCGCCGCGTGGCGAGGCAGTGCGGCGTCCACGGCGGCGAGCGCTTTCAGACCGGCGCGCGGTCCGTCGGCCTCACCGACGGCCACCGCGCGGTTGAGCCGGACGACCGGGCTGTCGGTCAGGCGGGCGAGCTCGTCGTACCACTCGACGATCTGCACCCAGTCGGTCTCCTCCGCGGTGGGCGCGTCGGCGTGCAGCGCCGCGATGGCGGCCTGTGCCTGGAATTCCCCCAGCCGGTCGCGGGCGAGGGCCGTCTGCAGGATCTCCACGCCCGCGGCGATCGACGCGGTGTCCCACCGGCCGCGGTCCTGCTCGGCGAGCGGCACCAGCCTGCCGTCGGACGAGGTCCGGGACGCACGGCGGGCGTAGTGGAGCAGCATGAGAGCGAGCAGCCCGGCTACTTCGGGGTGGTCGATCGCGGCGGCGAGCTGCCGGGTGAGCCGGATGGCCTCGGCGGCGAGGTCGACGTCGCCGGAGTAGCCCTCGTTGAAGACCAGGTAGAGGACGCGCAGCACCGTGGCGACGTCGCCGGACTGCTCGAACCGCACGCCGGAGACCGTGCGCTTGGCCCGGCTGATGCGCTGCGCCATGGTCGCCTCGGGCACCAGGTAGGCCTGGGCGATCTGCCGGGTGGTCAGTCCGCCGACGGCGCGCAGCGTGAGCGCGACGGCGGAGGAGGGGGTCAGCGTGGGGTGGGCGCACAGGAAGTAGAGCTGGAGCGTGTCGTCCGTCGCGGGAGCCGGCCCTGGTGCCGGCTCCTCGTCCACGCGGTCCTCACGCCGGCGGCGGGCGGCGTCCGAGCGGGTGGCGTCGAGGAACTTGCGCCAGGCCGCGGTGACCAGCCAGCCCTTCGCATCCCGCGGAGGGTCGGCCGGCCAGACGCGGACCGCCTCGACCAGGGCGTCCTGCACGGCGTCCTCGGCCGCCGCGAAGTCGGCTCCGCGGCGGACGAGGATCCCGAGCACGCTCGGCGTGAGGCTCCGGATCAGAGCCTCGTTCATCAGTGAGGGCACTCGGTGACGGCCGGCTGCGCGCTGAGGAACGGGCGCAGCTCGAGCCACTCGTGGATCGGCCTGCCGCCCGCCCCGGGAGCGGCTGACAGCTCTCCGGCGAGCTCGACGGCACGCTCGTAGCTGTCGACGTCGATCACCATCCAGCCGGCGATGAGGTCCTTGGTCTCCGCGAACGGCCCGTCGGTCACGGGCGGACGCCCCTCACCGCCGTACTGGACGAACGTCCCCTCGGGTGCGAGCGCCTGGCCGTCGACGAACTCGCCGGTCTTCTCGAGCCGGTCGGCGAAGTCGCTCATGTACCGCATGTGGGCCGAGATCTCCTCGGGCGTCCACTCCGTCATGGGTACGTCGTTGACCGGGGCCGGGGCGCCGCGGTAGTGCTTCAGAAGCAGGTACTTGGCCATGGTGTTCTCCTCGGTGCTGGTGCGACCCGTTCGGTCACCTTCACCACGGGGACGGAGCCGGTCGCGTCTTCTCGACATCGCCGTCCGAAAAAAATCCGGCCCAGCGGAAAGGGTGCGCGACTCTTCCTCTCAGCCCATGCCGCAGGAGGCTTCTGCGGCGGTGAGCCACCCCAGGTACCAACCGGCGAAGTCCAGCGGGGAACCGTCGTCGTCGCGCATCGGATGCAGATCCGTGCCGTCACAGCGCGGATCACGCCATATTCGCCCCCGTTCCGGACCTGTGACGACGAGCCAGGTCTTCAGCCCGCAGCCCTCGTCGCACAGGCAGAGCGCCCCGGCGGTGAAGCGTGGGTCGTACTGCGTCTCGGCCATGCGCTCCTCCCACAGTTCCAGGGCCACATCGAGGTCGGCGAGGTCGTCGAACTCCTCCTCGCTCGGCCGCTCGGCCAGGATCCGTGCCGCTGCCGTCGGGTCCGCGCCTCCCGGGAACGGCTCGGCGAGCGCAGCCGGCTCGATCTCCTCGGGGACGTCGCCGGCCCAGCGCCAGCCACCGGCGCCGTCGCGCCGTACCGGGAGGACGCCGTAGGCAGGCCCCGCTCCCCCGGCTCCGACGTACAGCAGGAACGAGCGGTACTGCTCGGGCAGCTCGGCGCCGAGCCATCTCTCCATGTCGGCCACCTCGGCGGCCGTCAAGGGCACCTCGAGGCCGAAGCCGTGCCCCGAGGCTCCGAACACCTTGTCGCTGCCCGGCGCTGCGGCCAGCCCCAGAACCCTCTCACGCACCCCGGTCCAGTCAGTCATGGCACCCGACCCTAGCGGCAGCGGCGCAGCGCGGTCCGTGGCGCCGGACGGTGAGGCGGACGGGGGTCACCGCGACCACCCCGTCCTCCTCGACCGGTGCCGTGACCGGCTTCCGGACCACTGTCCCGGCCGAAAAGGACCGGGCCACTGGGCATCAGGCCCGGCAGCGCAGCATCGTCAGCGGAGGGTTGGCTGTGCAGTCGTCCCAGAACTCCTTCCCGTACGCGCGGATGCCCTCGGCGGAGACTGCCGGCGGAACCCACGTGATCTCGCTGAATCCGGCCGCCCGCAGGCACTTCTCGTAGACGGCCCGACCGGGCGGGTTCGCCTCGAACGAGATCGGCGGGTCGAGGAGTGCGGTGATCCGCACGCGCGGCCCGATCGCGGTCTCCTCGCCGAGCGACTCACACAGGAAGCCGTACTTGGCCAGCGAGGGCCCGTCGAAGCGGAAGTCCGGGTTCTGCATGAATGCGAAGAGTTCTGCTCCGTCCTCGATGCTGCGGTGGATGGTGCGGCACATCCGCTCGATGGTCGCGACGTCCTCGGCGTAGTTGAACAGCTGGACCGCGATCGCGAGGTCGAAGCGCTGTTCGAAGGCGCGCAGCGCGGCGACGTCAGCGACCTCGTAGCGGACGCCCAGTGGGTCACGGTCCTCCAGGGCCCGTGCCGCGTCGACCATCGCGGAGGAGATGTCGACGCCGAGCACTCGGGTCGCGCCACGGCGCTTGAACTCCCGGCTGTAGAAGCCGGTTCCGGAAGCCAGGTCGAGGACGGACCTTCCGCTGACGTCGCCGACGAGGGCGAGGAATCCGGGTACCTCCGCGTAGCGCGCGAGCGGGAGGGTCTTGAAGCCCTCGAACGCCTCGCCGATCCCGTCGTACAGCTGACCACTCATCGCGTGTCTCCCCCTTCGATCCTCGGCGTCGGCCTCCCTGACGGGCCGACGCCCCTGGCGGGAAGTCTCCCTCTCGCCGGTCGTGGTGCCGTATGGGCAGAAGACCCGAACACGGGGCGGCTGTCCTGTGTCCTGATGAGACGACCCGGCGCTCGCAGGTCGTCGGACTCGACGACGGGTGCGGTGAAGCGGCGGTTTCCGGACGGACGACCGGACAGGAGCGGCTTGTCCTGCCCCTTGTCCGGCAGGCTCACAGCCCTCTATCTTACTCCGGAGTAAGTTTACTCCCTGGTAAGGAGGGTGACGTGATCGCCTACCGGACTGTCATGGTCGGCACCGACGGCTCGGAGTCGTCGTTCGCAGCGGTCGAGGGGGCTGCCCGGCTCGCCGCCGTCTGCGGGGCCGAACTCGTGATCGCCTGTGCCTACGCACCGATGCGCGGCCCCGAGCTCGCCCTGGCCCAGGACCAACTGGGTTCCGAGGCCTATCAGGTGGTGGGCTCGGCACCCGCCGAGGACACCCTGCGGACCGCCAAGGACCGCGCCCGCGCGCAGGGCGCGTCGAACGTCCGGTCGGTCGCCGTGCAGGACGAACCGGTTCCCGCACTCGTGCGGATCGCCGAGGAGTGCTCGGCCGACCTCCTGGTCGTCGGCAACCGAGGGCTTCGCTCGCTCGCCGGGCGCATCCTCGGCTCCGTACCGGCGGACATCGCGAGGAAGGCCGGCCTCGACGTGCTGATCGTGCACACCACATGAGTGCGACAGGTCAGGCGGAGAACGCGGCTGACCCGTCCGGCCCCGGCGATCCGCGCAGGACCGTCGAGGAGGTACTGCTCGGTGGCGGCCGCGTCTGGACGAGGAGGGACATCGCCGAACGGTCCGGGGTCGGGCCCGAGCGGACCGCGCAGATCTGGCGTGCGCTGGGGTTTCCGGTGGCCGATGAGGACGCCAGGGTGTTCACCGACGCCGACGTCGAGGCACTGCGCGCGGGCGAACGGCTCATCGAGGCCGGCCTCATCACCGAGGAGAGCGAGACGATGATGGCGCGCGCTCTCGGGCACCATCTGTCCCGGCTCGCCGAGTGGCAGGTACACACACTCTGGGCCTGGATGAACAACGACTCGGCCGCCCCCTGGGACGACGAGGAGTTGATGGGCCACGCCGCGGCACTGCTGCCAGAGATCGAGCTCCTCCAGCGGCATGTCTGGCGCCGGCATCTGGCCGCGTCGACAGGACGGCTCCTGGCCGAGACGCAGGGGGACGCGCTCGCCGGTCAGGAGCCGGGAAAGGGCCGTGCGGGGAAGGCTGCGAGCGGGCCGGTGCCGCCCCGGGAGGGTGCCGACGTCCGCGACCGGGCCGTGGGATTCACGGACATGGTCGGCTACACCCGGATGACCCGCGGACTGGACAGCGCCGAACTCGTGCAGGTGCTCGACCGGTTCGAGAGCCTGACCGGTGACGTGGTCACCGAGGGCCGGGGCCGCGTGGTGAAGACCATCGGCGACGAGGTGCTCTTCGTGTGCGAGTCGGCACAGGCGGCCGCGGACATCGCCCTGGAGCTCGCCGCCCGCGCCGAGACGGAAGAGGGACTGCCGCGGATGCGGACCGGGCTGGCCCACGGCGCCGTGCTCAGCCGGTTCGGCGACGTCTACGGGGCGGCGGTGAACATCGCGGCGCGGCTCACCGCGGTGGCCCGCCCCGGCACCGTACTGGTCAACACGGTGCTGGCGGGCGAGCTGGCCGGCATGGCGCCGTACGAACTGAAGGTGCTCCGCCCCGTATCGGTGCGCGGGTACAGCAGGCTGCGACCGGTGCTGCTGCGGTCGGCACGGCCCGTCGTGCCCCGGATAGGTGAGCGCACCGGGTGAGGCCCAGGGGTGGCCGGCGACGTCGGCTGCCTCGACTGTGGCCGCCAAGCCCTTTCGTCCGCCCTCGGCAGGCGGGTCCACCGGCGGGCCACCTGCCCGTCGACCGCCGGATCGGCATGTACCGCACGACCCACCCTGCTGTCGGTCTCCCATGCGCCGGGCGACCGGAATCGGTCACAGGAACGAGGAGCCTGTCACGGAGGGAGTTCCCACAGGGCGGGCACCGGAGAGGGGAGGCGTAAGGACGTGCTGGATCAGTGCGCCGTAGCGGGTCACGAGGGTGGCACGGTCGGTTCCGAGCAGCGTCTCGTCGCGCGCCACCCACAGGGAGTGGAGCAGTCCCGCGGCGACCGAGGCCGCCAGGCGCGCGCGGATGTCGGCATCGGGTCCTGACAGGCGGGCGCGCAGCGGTTCGATCAGGACCTTCTCGTGGGTGTCCTTGAGCCGTCGCAGGATCTCCGGCTCGTTACTGCCGCGCACCAGGGCGAGGAACACGCCCTGGGCGCCACCGTCGAGACCGAGGACGAGATCGACGAGGCGCTCACCCAGCACCTCCACGGGGACGTCCAGGAGCGGTTCGTCGTCGATGGTCAGATGCATCGTCTCCAGGAACAGCAGTTCCTTGTTCTTGAAATGACGGATCACCAGCGCCGGGTCGGCGCCGGCCGCCGCGGCGATCTGACGGACGGTCGCACCGGCGTACCCCCGCTCCTGGAACAGCCGGGTGGCGGCGGTGCGGATGGCTTCGCGCGTCGTGGTTCCTGTACCGGGCTGCGCCATGTGCCCAGAGTAGGCCCGACGACGGCGCCGGCGCGGGCGGGGATCCCGGCGGAACAGAAGGGGTACGCGGCGGCGCGCCGGCAGTCCGGGAAAGTTGTGTCAACTTAGTTGACGTCGCTGCGGAGGTGGCCCACATTACCTAGGGGTAGCACCGGGCGGTAACCGCGCCCGTGACGTCCGACGGGATCCGGCGCGCGTTCCGCAGACCACCCCACCGGCGTCGGCACCACCCCGCTCGAGCCGCTCCTTCACCGCGGGACCGGCTGCCGCGAAGGGGCCGGAACCCCTCCCGCACCGCCATCGAGAAGAGAGAGCACATGACCAGAACCCGTAGTGTCATGGCCGCGTCAGCTCTGACCTGTGCACTGGCCCTCACCGCCGCCGGAACCACCACTGCGCACGCTGCGACGCCACTGGACTACGTCGCCCTGGGTGACAGCTACAGCGCCGGATCGGGCGTCCTGCCCGTGGACCTGTCCAATCTGTTGTGTCTGCGCTCCACCGCGAACTACCCCCACGTCATCGCCTCGGCGACGGGCGCCCGCCTCAAGGACGTCACCTGCGGCGCCGCCCAGACCAAGGACTTCACCCGGTCCCAGTACCCGGGGGTGGCGCCCCAGGCCGACGCGCTCAGCGCGGACACCGACCTGGTGACGTTCACGATGGGCGGCAACGACAACAGCACCTTCATCAACGCCCTCACCACGTGCGGCACGGCGGGTGTCCTCAGCGGCGGCAAGGGCAGCCCCTGCAAGGACAAGAACGGCGCCTCCTTCGACAACCAGATCGAGGCGAACACCTACCCCGCCCTCAAGTCCGCTCTGCAGACGCTCCGGGCCAAGGCCCCCAACGCACGCATCGCCGCCCTGGGATACCCCTGGATCACACCCGCCACCGCGGACCCGTCCTGCTTCGTCAAGCTTCCGATCGCCTCCGGTGACGTGCCCTACCTGCGCGCCATCCAGGCCCATCTCAACGACGTCGTCGAACGCGCCGCCGAGGAGACCGGTGCGACGTACGTGGACTTCTCCGCGGCCTCCGAAGGCCACGACGCCTGCAAGGCCTCCGGGACCCGGTGGATCGAGCCGCTCCTGTTCGGTCAGAACATCGTCCCCGTCCACCCCAACGCCTTGGGAGAGCGCCGCATGGCCGAACGTGCGATGACCGTCCTCGGCCTCGGCTGACCGCACACCACCCGTTCTCGGACCCGGCGCACACCGGGTCCGAGGGCCGGCAGCCGGTCAGGTCCCTCGCAGGCGGCTCTCGGCGGTCCTTCCGGCTGCGGCGGAGCACTCGGTCCGGGCGGGGTCGTCGGGAGTCACTCGCGCACGACCGGTTCACCACTCTTTCCTCGCGACTGCGGAAGTAGCTGCCCCGGCACGGGGGCGGTTGTAAGGTCGACGCTCTCACAGGCCGGATGGGGTGGCAGGGCATGCGGGTGTCGATGACGAGCGTTCCGAAGCGGCCCGGCCGGGTGAACGAGGACTTCACCGGTGCCGTGCCGACGGCAGCGGTGCTGATCGACGGCGCCGGCATCCCCGGCAGCGACCACACCTGCCTGCACGGCGTCGCCTGGTACGCCGGTCGTCTGGGAGGAAGCCTCCTCGGTCTCCTTGCGCTCGCACAGGACCGCGGTCTCGCGGCGCTGCTCGCCGAAGCCGTCGAGCTGGTGACCGACGAGCACCGCGACACCTGCGCCGTCGCCGACCCCATCAGCCCGTCGGCGACCGTTGCCGTCCTCCGCGTCTCCGAAGGCTGGGCCGAATACCTGGTACTCGGTGATTCCGTCCTCGTGCTGGACCGGGCGGACCGTATGCCGCTCGTGGTGACCGATCCCCGAGAGGTGGTCATCAGCCGACGGTACGAACCCGCGCTCGCCGCCGTCGCCAAGGGCAGTGACGCGCACCACCGCATCCTCCGCGAGCTGCGTGCCAACCGGAATGCGCCGGGCGGCTTCTGGGTGGCCAAGGACGACCCGCGGGCGGCGGACGAGGCGATCACCGGCAGGTGTCCGGTCGCCGAGGTCACCGGAGCCGCCCTGCTCAGCAACGGAGCCGGCCGCCTCGTGGACCGGTTCGGGCTCGCCACCTGGCCGCAGGTGATGACGGTCCTCGCGTCGGGCGGAGCGGCCGAGACCATCCGACGCGTCCGGCAGGAGGAGACCCGCCAGGCGCTGGCGGCGGACGACGCGACGATCACGTACTGCACCGACCTGGCCTGACAGTGCCTGTGCGGCAGACCGGTGGGCTCGGGCGCGCTCAGGACATGCGGCCCGCAGTCAGCCGCGGGCCATCAGCGCGGCGAGGGCCGCACGGGAGGCGACATCCGTCTTGCGGTACACCCGGGAGAGGTGGGTCTCGACGGTGCGCGGACTGAGGTACAGCCTGTCGGCGATCGCCTGGTTCGTGAGGCCCTCGGCGACGAGCTCGGCGACCTCCCGTTCACGAGCCGTCAACGACGCCAGCCGCTGCGGGGGAATACCGGAACCCCCCGGGGATGCCGCCGCTCCCGCCGCCGCCAGACCGGCCAGCAGGTGTGCTCCCCCGGTAGCGGCCAGCCGGCGACCCCTCTCACGCATCGCCTCACCTCGTGCCTGCTGCCCGGCGGCCGTCAGGACCGGGGCGGCGAGCAGCAGCGATCGCGCCTCCCAGAAGACGGCACCGGACCGTGCGCACTCCTCGACCGCCTCGGAGAGCAGGGCCGCCGCCGTCACCGGGTCGCCACCGTGCAGCGCCAGCTGAGCCGCGCTGCGCAGGGCGGACGACCGTTGCAGGGGCAGGCCGAGCCGATCGGCCTCCTTGTGCGCCCGCTCGGCCCAGGCGGACGCGGAACCGGCATCCCCCGTGAGCAGGGCCGCGGTGACGAGCAGTTCCAGGAACAGGGGGCGCATCGAGGGCTGCAGGCCGTGCAGGTCGTCGCCACCCGCCCGGAGCAGGGCGTCCCGGGCGCGGTGCGGGTCGCCACCGGTGAGCGCCGCGTAGCCGAGCATGCACCAGGCCATGGACGCCCGCCAGTTGGCGCTCGGTCCCATGCAGGAGACCGCTTCCTCGGCGGCGGCCAGCGCCTCCGGGTCACCGGGTGCGGAGGCCACCACCAGAACCTGCGCCTTGTTGGCCAGGACGAAGGAGAGCAGCTCGCTGCTCCCGATGCCTCGTGCGATGTCCTCCGCCTCGTCGGCAAGTTGGCGCGCCGACGGCAGTCGGCAGGTCTGGATCCGGACATGCGCCTTGCACAGCAGCAGGAGCGGCAGCAGGTAGACCTGGCCGCTGCGCCGGGCGATCTCGAGGCCCCGGTCGGCGTGGCGCTCGGCGTCGGTGAAGCGGCCCAGGAACGCCTCCGCCCAGCCGAGCCTGGCCAGGGGCTCGCACAGTGAGGTGAGGTCTCCGTCGGGCAGACCGTCCATCAGGTCTGCCGCCTGCCCGGCGAACCCGGCTGCCGTGGCCGTGCCGCCCTCGTAGGCCTCACCGAACGCGGCGAGCGCCAGGGCGCCGGCTTCGCCCGGTACGTCCTCGAGGGAGCGGGCAGCCGAGAGGGTCCGGGCCATCTCGTCCCGCACCTGCGGATACGGGGTGTTGTGGGGGGCGGAGGAGCCCAGTTCGAGTCCGATCGAAACCCTCTCGGCCGCCGATGGCCCGACCTTCCTCGTCAGCTCGTGGCGCAGCAGGGCGATCGCCTCGGGGTACCTTCCGAGGTGCCGCTCCACCAGGGCGCACAGCACGACGGCCGACGCCCTGACGGCGGCCTCGTCCGGACCCGAGGTGCTGATGACGTGGTGCAGCAGCTCCCGGCTCTCCCGCAGTCCGCCGGCGACGCCGAGCGCACGTGCGCGCCTCAGCATCAGCCGGCGCCGCTCGGCGGCGTGTTCGGCGGTGTCCGGAAGGAGCCGGAGCACGGTACCCAGCCAGTGCGCGCAGCTCGTCGGGGCCGTCGACGCGGTCTCCTCGGCGGCCTGCCTCAGGACGGCTGTCGCCTCGGTGTCCCAGGCGGTCACCGAACGTTCGATGTGAGGGGCCCGCTCGATCGCCGGGGCGCCCGTGCGAGCCAGCTCGACGGCGGCCCGGCGATGGATGTCGACGCGGCGCCACGAGGGGATGGACTCGTACACCAGCGTCCGGAGTACCGGGTGGCGCAGCATCAGCCGGCCGCCCGGACCCGCGCGCACGAGATCGCGCCGGGCCAGGGCCTCCAGATCGCCGTCGAGCTCCGCGTCGGTGCGGGAAGCCGTCGTGCCCAGGACGGAGGGTGTGGCGTGGTCGCCGAGCACGGCGACCACCTCCAGGGTCAGGCGCTGCGACGGCGTGAGCGGCGTCAGCTCGTTGAGCAGCAGCGGTCCGAGGCCGACCGGCAGTCCGTCGGCACCGTCCCCGGTCGAGGGAGAGGCCGCGGAGGAGGTGCCACTGAGGGTGGCCCCTTCGCGGTGGGCGTGCAGCAGGGAGAGGAAGTACAGGGGGTTGCCCCCGCTGGCGGCGTGGAGCCGCGCCGCCCGGACACGCGGCAGGTCGGGGGCGAGCCCTTCGACGCATTCCTGCTCGGGGAGCGGTCCCAGACCGATCCGGATCACCGCCCCGGTGTCGAGACCGCGGGTGAGCGCCACGGTGAGCGCAGGTGGGGTCTGCCGGTCGCGACGTGCGACGACGAGGACGACCGGGCCGGGAACCGGGTGCCGGACGAGATGGTCCAGGAGTTCCAGGGACGCCGGGTCCGCCCAGTGCATGTCGTCCAGCGCGACCAGCAGGCCCTCCGTGCCGAGCTGCGCCAACAGCCGTGCCGTCGACCGGTGGAGGGCGAAGCGGTCGACGGCTGGGGCCGTCACGGGGGACGGCCCCGTGGCCCGGCCGCCCATCGCCGGGGACAGCGCGGCGAGCAGCTCGGTCGCCGCGCTCGGACCGCGGTCGTCGGCGTCGGCGATCGCCTCGGCGAACGGCTGGAAGGGGAGGTGCTGTTCGTACTCCGTGGCCCGGCCTCGCAGCACCGTCACACCGCGTCGCTCCGCACGCAGGCAGAGCTCTCCGACCAGTCGGCTCTTACCGATTCCCGCCGCGCCGGTGAGGTCGACGACCGCCGGACTCCCCCGGCCCAAGCGATCGAACACGGCATCGAGCTGGGCGATTTCGGCCGTGCGACCGACGAGCGGGTTGCCGCCTGCGCGGCCCGTCGCGGCACCGGCCGCCACTCCCGCCGGTGTGATCCCTCTGGCGAACTTCACGGCAATGTCTACCACGTTGGGCAGCCACCCGTGGAGACGTCCATCCGGCCCCGCAAGCGCGGTACGGGAACGAAGCCGCCGGAACGCCTCCGTCGGCGTCTCCGACAGCGCCTCCGTCAGCGGCGGAACCGCCCCTTCAGCCGGACCAGGTCATCACCACGTCCACCACCGCGACGATCGCGAAAAGGACGGCCGCGACGAGGGGCAAGGTGAACACGAAGGCTATCGAGCCGTGCCCCACCGCCCATCCGGACTCACGTGCGCACACGAGGAGCCAGATGGTCAGGCTGAGGAACGGCGCGAAGAGACCCCACGTACTCAGCGTCCACCGCACGAAGGCGACGCCCGACAGTTCGTATGCCTCTCCCGCCACCGTCCGCACCTCCACAACACTGCCGGCCCGGTACTCCCTGCGTGCCTCGTGCAGGACCATGTCCCGCTGCGGCTTCCCTCCTGTCCGCGGTGCGTACACACCTGTACAACCGAAGCCCTGGAAGCTGTCGTCCGCCATGGACGTCTCATAACACCGGGTTACTCTCAGGGTCCCGTCCACGGGTCCGACCCCCACCACGGCCGCCAGGCGGGGCAGGGGAAGCAGCCAGGACAACCACCCGGCCACGGCAAGACTCAGCACCGACCCGGTGACGGCCGCCCCCCGTCCCCACCGGCCCCACTTCTTCCTCGCCACGTCTTCTCCCCCTCCGGAGCTGATCGCCGCGACGACCCTCGCCCCCGGGCCGGTCCCCCGCACCGGCCCGCCCCCGACAACCACCTTTCCAGCCCGCACGGTGCCGCGCGTCCGTGGTTTCCCGTACATGCGCTACGTACATCCGGCCCCGGTGCACGCGCGTACCCGGCGCGTTGTCCGGAGGGCGACGGACACCCACGCCCGGCACCTCTACGTGGGGAAGTACGTGATTCCACCGACGCCCGCCGGGGCAAATCCTGGAAGCATCGTCCTCCGGGTCGCGCCACACCTGGACAGAACTCCAGGGACGCGCCCACCGCGTACCGGTCCGGTGGAAGGCGCTCCACGTGTCACATCCACGTCCGCGTCCCTCACGTCCTCTGACCTCCCGTCACCCGGAGGCCCGGGGCACCGGAAGAGCCGCGAAGGCCGGTTCGAGGCACCAGCGGCGCAGGTGTGCCGTGCACCAGGGCGCGCGCCCTCCGCGCGCATTCGGTTTCCAGCGAGGGAGCGTCCGTGCGTCACACAGTGGCTGGTCTGGGACTCGGTACGATCCGCGGCGACTACGCCGTCATCAACCCGACGATCGGCTCCATGATGCAGGTGCTGAGGGGATTCCTGCTGATTCTCTGGATCGCCATGATCGTCACCACGTTCGTCAACCCGGACGCGGTCGACGGCAATGCCGCTGTGACGACAGCCGTGGTGGCCGCGGTGTACGCCCTGAAGCTCGGATGGCGCTGGCTCACGGCCCGGCTCGGTGTGAACAGGTGCTACCTGTGCACGGACGGAGTGGCGGTCACGGGCCGGCTCGGCCGGGTACGGGACTCCGTGAGGTGGGGCCAGGTGACCGGGGTGCAGCAGACGGCAGTGGTGGGTCTCGTCATGGGTTGCCACCGCGTCGAAATCCACCGGAGCAACTCCGCCAGGCCACTGTGGTTCGTGGCGCCGGGAGCGAAGTCCGCCCTGGTGCAGGCGGTGCTCGACGAGGGCAGGCGAAGCGGCGCCCTCCAGTGATCCCCGCGTGCGCGCGGGCACGGACGGGCCGTCTGTACCGGACCGGCCCCGAACCCGCAGCGGAGGTGGTGCGCACCGTCAGCAAGGGCGGGATGCGGACAGCCGTGCATCCGGGGGACGCGCCGCCCCGATGGATCAGCGAGTGCGGCGGATACGGATCGGGCCGCGTGCCCGTGCCGGCTCGACGGCACGGCCCGCCTGGGTGATTTCCACGTCACCGGCCGTCACCAGCCGACCGGCGGCGCGGCGGGCGGGCTCCATGAGCGCGCGCCAGCCGTCGTCGTCCCCGTCGTACACCGCTCGCGCGGCGTCGGAAGGACAGATCGTCGCAGTCGGGCCACGACGCTCCAGCAGCTCCAGAATGGCCCGTTCCAGGAGCCGCCCCGTACGGCGTTCAGCGTCTGTCACGGTGCCAGTGTCGCACCGGCCCTGACGTGAATCCACGTCTCGGCCACCGCGCCGCTCCGGTTCCGGCAGAGGTGTCCAGGACACCGTTCCCGCACAGTGGTCGCGGGCGTCCACCGGAACCGTAGGGCAGGGTGGCGGTGCTCTCCTGGCCTACCGGTCGCCCCGAGGGGGCGACCACACGGTCAGCCGTTGACGAGTTGGTCGCCCGCGCTCACCGTGTCCTCTCCGGCCTGAGCCAGGTCCCCTACGGCGGAGACCCGCTTCGCGATCGCGGGCTTCTGCAGAACCGCGGAGCCGGCGGAACCGACCTGCTCCCCGACCGTGCTGGCGGTCAGGGCGGTGTCGGTGAGGGTGGAGGCGAAGGCGTCGGCCTGGGCAGCGGGAGCGGCGGCGGCCAGCAGGGCGGATCCGGCCGCGGCGGCGGTGAGAATACGACGTACGTTCATGATCGATACAACGCGGCCCACCCCCGGCAGGACACGCACTTCGCCCCTGCCGTCATCGTTCGTCCGTGCCGTCCACCCGTGCGGGTGTGCGGCGCGACGGCGGATCCCTCTCGCTCGGACGGACACCGGCACACGGCACCGCACGCCGGCGCGCCCCGGGGCGGCTGGAAGAAGCCGACGCGGCTCAGTCGTCGCCGCTGCCGAAGTCCCCGACGTCCAGGTCACCGCCGTAACCGGCGGACCCGGCACCCACCACGCCCTGCCAGCCGGAAAGGAACGTCCCGCTGATCAGCCCCACGGTGCCCGCCAGCACAAGGGCCGACCCGGTCAGCAGCACGGCCGCGGCCGGGGGCCCGTTCCCGTTGCCCGTGAGCATCAGCGCCATGAGGCCCGGGCCCATGCCGACCCCCGTGCCACACACGACGGCCAGCGTCGCGTTGTGGTGGAGGTCAGGGACCGTGCCCCACAACACCGGGATCAGAGACACTGCCTGGCAGAGCAGAAAGACCCCCTGCAGCACGGCGTACCCCGCGAACGTCATCTCCTGCTGCCAGAAGTACACGACCCCCGCTGCGGCACAGAACAGCTGAGCCGTGACGCCCACCAGGACGAACGCACTGGGACCGTGGAGGTAATACCCGAACGCGTCCGCAGATCGTCCGAGCTTGTACCTGAACCTTCCGTGCACGTCCAGCCCCCGATCGTCGGCACTGCTCCGCCTGGCTGCAGCATGCCCACACCAGCCAATCGCTACCCGGTCCCGGCTCCCTCCGTCCGGGCACCGGGGCAGTCGCCCGGACCGCTGCCGACCGACCGACGCGCCTCACCCGGCTGTCCCGCTCCGCTTTTCGACCTCACCGACCGGCAGCACACTGGGAGCACGCCGCGGGCTGCGACTGGGGAGGCACACGTCATGCACTGGCTCTTCGGCGACCAGCTCGGCCCTCACTTCCTCACTGCGGGTGACGGTGACGGGCCCGGTCGCGACACCCCTCTACTCATGATCGAGGCACGGTCGGTGTTCCGGCGACGCCGCTTCCACCGGGCCAAGGCCCATCTGATCCTGTCCGCGATGCGCCACCGCGCGGCGGAGCTCGGTGACCGCCTGACCTATGTGCGCGCCGACACCTACCGGGCCGGCCTGGAGAAGGCGGCCGGTGGACGCCCTGTCACCGTGTACCACCCGACCTCGTTCGCGGCTGCCGGCCTGGTGCGTGCTCTTCCGCAGGTGTCCGTCCTGCCTGCGCGCGGGTTCCTGGTGCCCATGGAGGACTTCTCGTCGTGGGCGGACGGCCACGGCGGGAAGAGTCTGCGTCAGGAGGACTTCTACCGCTGGCTCCGGCGCGACCACGATCTGCTGATGGACGGCGACCAGCCGGCGGGCGGCCGTTGGAACCACGACCACGACAACCGGGAGCGCCCGCCGCGCGGGAGCGCCACTCTCCCCGTCGGCCGGCCCTACCGGCCCCGCGAGGACGCCATCGACGACGAGGTCCGACGCGACCTCGACCGCTGGGAGAAGGACGGTGACGTGTCCTTCGTCGGGCGTGACGGGCCTCGCCGGTTCCCGGCGACCCGCGCCGAGGCCCGGGCAGCTCTGAAGCGCTTCCTCTCACACCGGCTGAACGCCTTCGGCCCGTACGAGGACGCCATGCTCGCCGCCGACCCGGTCATGAGCCACAGCCTCCTGTCGACCTCGCTCAACCTCGGCCTCCTCGACCCCGCCGAATGCGTGGAACGAGCGGAAGAGGAGTGGCGGGCCGGCCGGGCGCCGATCAACAGCGTGGAGGGGTTCATCCGGCAGGTCGCCGGCTGGCGGGAGTACGTGTGGCAGCTCTACTGGTACTTCGGCGAGGAATACCGGCACTCCAACGTCCTGCGGCACGCCGCCCCGCTACCCGGCTGGTGGAATGACCTGGACGCGGACGCCGTCCACGCGCACTGCCTGCGGACCGTCCTGGCTCAGGTGCGCGACACCGGGTGGACCCATCACATCCCCCGGCTGATGGTCCTGGGCGGGTACGCGCTCCAACGGGGCTGGGACCCCGCCGAACTCACCGACTGGTTCCACCGCAGCTTCGTGGACGGCTACGACTGGGTCATGGTCCCCAACGTCATCGGTATGTCCCAGTACGCGGACGGCGGCAGGATGACGACCAAGCCCTACACGTCGGGCGGCGCCTACATCAACCGTATGAGCGACTTGTGCGGGGCATGCGCGTACAAGCCCGGTGACCGGACCGGCGAACACGCCTGCCCCTACACCACGGGCTACTGGACCTTCGTCGACCGGCACCGGGATCGGCTCGCGAGCAATCACCGGACCTCACGAGCGGTACAGCAGATGGACCGGCTCGGCGACCTCGAGGACGTACGCCGAAAGGAGCGCACCCGTGGTGACACCCCACCGTGAGCTCCGAGTTGACGAATGGTCCACTGGCCGAGGCGGGCGACTGGACGTGCCACACGCAGGAACCCGGGTCCCTCCCGGCGCGAGCCTCCGCCTCCGGAGGCCGCGGGTCTCCGCAATCTACGCGTAGCGTGCGAACAGAGCGTGGAGGTAGTCCTCGATCCTGCTGCTCAGAAGATCGGGGGTCAGATCCGTGCGGCCGAGTTCACGCCAGGGGACGGCGACCTTCTCCGCGTCCGGGGCGAAGGCCAGAGCGTCGATGATCCGCCAGTACAAGTGCGCCGCACGCTCCTCGGCGAGACGCCCGCCGGCGGCTGCATACCGGTCCGCGAAGGTCATCCCCAGAGGAACACCGTGGAGCAGGGACAGGGCCGTCGAGCAGTGAGCGACATCGAGGTCGGCGGGTCCCCACGAGGTCTCCACCCAGTCGACCACCCCACTGATGCGGACGTCGTCCCCCTCGCCCTGGAAGAGGACGTTGCCCGGATGGAAGTCCCGGTGCAGGAAACAAGGACGCGCGGCGGGCGGATCCTGCCGGATCACGTCAACGGCCCGGTGCCAGAGCTCCGGACGCGCCGTGTACGGCGGGAGCGTCACCCGCTCCGGCGACGTCCATGCCTGCCAGGCCCGCGGCCTCGTGCCGGCCGAGACGTCGACCTGATGGATGCGCACCAGGTGTTCGGCGAGCGCATCGGCCCGGCGCTCGGCGTCACGGTCGTCCAGCCGGACGGACCCGGGCAACAACGACATCAGCAGGGACGGGTGGTCGCAGTGCATCGCGGTCGGGTCCACGTCCACGAGCGTCGCCGCAGGCACGTCCGTCCCCTCGAGCAGACGCAGAACCCCGGCTTCGCGGGACAGCAGACCGTCTGCGTGCCGGACCCAGAAGGGCTTCACGAAGGACCGCAGCACCAGGTGCTCACGACCCTCCGGGCCCTCGACGCGAAGTTTGCGCATGTCCGACGTCCACCCACCGCGCAGACGCTCGACGGCTTGTATCCGTTGCCCGTCACCGAGTCGCTTCTCCACCCAGGAGCGCGTGGCGTCCCAGCCCCGCGCCCCGGGATCGCCATCGAGTTGCTCTCCGTCCCCGCCCTTGATCACGGAGGAAGCGTAGCGGCCCTCAGATCAGGTCAGCGCTCGCCGGTGGGCAGCCCGCCCGGCGCAGCGTCGCACCGCTTCGTCGCCCCGGCCTACACGTCCCGTCGTCGTGCGTCCGCCGTACGACGCACAAACGACGCGTGTTGCACCCGTTTTCGTCCGTCGCCAGACTGGAGTACGCGCACGACTCCCCACGGTCCGCCACATGGACGCGACCGGCAGATGGGCCCAGGTCTTCGCGCGTGGCTGGAGGCGCCGCCCGCACATCCACTGCGGCACCCGGCCGGGGAATGGAGCGAGGCTTCGCGCTCTGCGAAGAACCAGCCCGAAAAGGATGATCCTGATGATCTCTCGAACCCCCCTCTCGATCGCCGCCGCAGCCGGTGTCTGTGGCCTGGCACTGGGGATCGCCGCACCCGCCACCGCGGCTTCCGCGGCCGAGGACGACAAGGCCATGGTGTCCGTCTTCCACGGCATCCCCGGAATGACCGTCGACGTCTACGCCAACGGCGACGAGTTGCTCAGCGACTTCAAACCCGGAACGGTGACCGACCCGCAGGCTCTCGATGCCGGCACCTATGACATCCAGATCTTCGAAGCCGGCCAGAGCCCCGACGGGACGCCGGCCCTGGAGAAGAAGATCAAGGTGCCCGACGGTGCGAACGCCACGGTCGCCGCCCACCTCAGCGCCGGCGGCAAACCTCAGTTGACGGCCTTCGTCAACGACGTGTCGAAGGTGGACGCCGGCGAGTCACGCCTGACGGTGCGTCATGTCGCTGCCGCCCCCGCGGTCGACGTACGCGCGGACGGTCAGCCGGTCTTCACCGGGTTGGAGAACCCGAAGGAGGACACCACCGAGGTGAAGGCGGGCACGGTGAGCGCCGATGTCGTACTCGCCGGCACGAGCACCGTGGCGATCGGCCCGGCCGATCTGAATCTGAAGGAAGGCACGAGCAACGTCGTGTACGCATGGGGCAGCGCCGAGGACAAGAACCTGGCTCTGGCGACTCAGACGCTCAGCACTGAGGAGTCGGCGCCGAACGCCGTCCGCGGAGGAGGGAGCGGCGCCGCTGCCGCCACGACGAACTTCTCCGACCAGTGGCTCGCCTGGGCAGCAGCAGTCGGCGCGATAACGGTGACTGGTGTCCTGGTCGCCAACAAGGTCAACCGCCGGCGTGACTGACCGCTCACGGCGGCTCACCAGCCGGACGCGCTCGGTCGTCGATCCGACGGAGCAGCCGGACCTCGGCGCGGCAACCGCGTCGAGGTCCGTACTCCGGATGAAAGCCGCCCCGCTGAGCCACACCCCCGCATGGCTGGGGAAGCGCGCAGCGCGGGTTCCGTCCGAGCTTCGGCTTAGAGTGGTGAACGACTCGGCGGACTCAGGAGAGGTATGAGCTGGTCCTACCCGTCCGCCCTGCCGGACGACGACGGTCCTGAGGCACTGTTCGGCCTCGATGACATTCCGGTCGGCCCCGGGCGCACGACGCCGGGATCCGCGTTCCGCAGCTCCCCCGAGGCCCGGCGGATGCTGTCGGTGCGGCGGATCCACGCGGAGCCCAGGTCCGCCCTGTCACCGCGGGGCAGGCAGATCCTCGCGGCGTTCCCCGACGCCGAGGTGGTGCACGCCGACTCCCACTGGCGCATTCCCCAGCTTCACGGCAACGAGGGGAACGCCGAACGCTGGGTGCGGATCAAGCGCACGGTCCTGGTTCTGGGCGAACGGAAGACCCTGACCGTCCGACCCAACGGCCGCTCGGCTGACTGGATCGCTCCCGGAGCGGCCAACGGGTGCGCCATGGCCTGTTCGTACTGCTACGTTCCCCGGCGGAAGGGCTTCGCCAACCCCATCACCGTCTTCACCAACATCGACCGCATCATCTCGCGTATCGGGCACCACGTCGTCGGCCAAGGCCCCAAGCGGGAACCCAATCAGTGCGACCCCGACGCCTGGGTCTACGACATCGGCGAGAACAACGACTGCTCGGTCGACGCACTGATCAGCGACAACACCGCCGATCTGGTGCACGCCTTCTCCCGGTGGCCCACCGCCAAGGCGTCGTTCGCCACCAAGTTCGTCAACCCGGACCTGCTGCTCCTCGAGCCCAGAGGCCGGACCCGCGTCCGGTTCTCCGTGATGCCCCCTGACGACTCGCGGCTTCTCGACATCCGCACCAGCCCCGTCGAGGACCGGATCGCCGCCGCCGCGGACTTCCTCGATGCCGGCTACGAAGTGCACTTCAACCTGTCCCCCGTCGTCATCAGACCCGGCTGGGTGCAGGCCTGGACAGAGTTGCTGCGCCACTTGGACGACGTCCTGCCGCAACGGGTGAAGGGGCAGGCCTCGGCCGAGGTCATCATGCTGACTCACAACAGAGAGCTGCACGAGGTCAACATGGCGTGGCATCCCCGAGCCGAGGACACCCTCTGGCGCCCGGACCTCCAGCAGCCGAAGCGCTCGCAGAACGAGAGTTGGAACGTGCGGTACCGCGATGGCATCAAAGCCTCGGGTGTGGAGACCATGCGCGCCCTCATCGGCACCCATGCCCCCTGGATGCGAGTCCGTTACGCCTTCTGACCGGCAGCGGCAGCGGCAAGCCACACCGATGGGGGCGCACCGCATCCATGGCACCTGCGGCGTCCCGGCCCGCGGCCCGGCTGCGGGTGGTCCATCAGCCTCGGTCAGGGGTGAGGAAGACGTCGTCCTCGTAGCACCACGCCCATGTCTCACCCTTCTCGAGCGACCGGGCCAGCGCGTGCTTCGCGTGCTCGGCATGCGACGCGGCATGCTTCCGGGCCGAGCTGTCGCAGCAGCCGACATGACCACAGGCCAGGCAGGAGCGCAGGTGCACCCAGCGGGTGCCCTCTCTCAGGCAGTCCTCACATCCGACGGTGCTCGTCGGAGGCACGTCCGGCACGTCGTCCCCGACATGGGAACACGTGCCGCCTTCCGGACGGCCGGCATCGAACGCCACTTTCCAGTGCACCATGCATCCCCTCTCCAGCAGTTAGGCCACCGGTGCGGCGCCCTGTCCCGAACGGACTCTTCCAGTCATACATGGCTGGTCGCGCCGGGCGGCCTCGATGCGCCGCCATGGCTCCGTGTGTTCGCTCGATGGCGCAGCGGAATCAATCAAGGGCGGCTGAGATCGCCGAAGCCCGCGTGCACCGATCGCGCATCGTACGGTGGAGGTGTGGAGGGTACCGACGACTCGCCGCCCAGAAAGGGTGGCCTCACCACCGGCGCAGTGGCCCGTCGCTTCGGCGTCGCGCCGACGACCCTGCGCTCATGGGACCGGAGGTACGGCATCGGGCCCGCCGCCCATGAGGGTGGCACTCACCGCCGGTGGGGCAGCGCGGATCTGGCGCTCCTCGAGCGCATGTGCGCTCTCACGAACTCGGGCGTGCCGCCGGCTGAAGCCGCCCGCGTGGCCGCCGCCGAAACGCCCACCCCGCCGAAGCGTGGAGGTCCTGGTGCAGAAGGGGTGCCCAGCACCCCATCCGCTCGTCGGCCCCCACCTGCAACTCGGCGCTCCGCTCCACACGACCGGGCCGGAAGCAGGCTGCGACGGGGAAACCCCCGGGTGGAGTGCAAAGGGCTCGCCCGAGCGGCGCTGCGTCTGGACTCGCAGGCGGTGGACAGGATCCTGGAGTCCGTGATCACCGGGCACGGCCTCGTAGAGGCCTGGACAGAGGTTCTCGTGCCCACACTGAGAGCCGTCGGGCGGAAGTGGGAGAGCTCGGGCGAGAGGTACATCGAGGTGGAGCACCTGCTGTCGTGGCACGTCTCCAGTGCCCTGCACCGCCGCCAGGTCGTCCCTGATGAAGCATCCACTGCGGATCCGGTGGTCCTCGCCTGTGTCCCCGGTGACATTCACACCCTGCCTCTGGAGGCCCTCTCCGCCGCGCTCGACGAGCAGGGACTGCCTGTACGCATGTTCGGTGCCGCCCTGCCCGCCGAGTCCTTGTTGGCGGCTGTCCGCAGGACGGGCCCGAGCGTGGTCGTCCTCTGGGCACAGTCGCGGCCGACCGAGAGCCGCCCGTTGGCCCAGCACGTCGCGCAGATGACCTGGGGTGTGAGGGGGGCACGCCGCCACCCGGCGGTGCTCACCGTCGGCCCGGGTTGGACCACGCCTCTTGTCCCCGGAACACTGCACCCGCTCGGCCTGCAGGAGGCGGTGGATGCGATCGCCTCCATTCTCGGCGATTTACTGACCAGTTCAGAATGAACATCAGCGCCGGCGCCCTGTCGAGTTACACGCCGTCGTCGAGTGCATACAGGTCGCGGCTGTGCGGCAGGCCGTTGACCAGGGCCAGGATGGCCTCGTGGAGTAGGCCGTTGGTGGCCGGCACCGTCATGTCTCCCTCCAGCACGGGTCCGCCGCTGAGGTCCGTCACCCGGCCGCCGGCTTCCGACACGATGACGGGCATGGGCGCCACGTCCTCGTAACCCATGGGCGGGCCAGCGATCACGACGGCGTCCGCGCGGCCGGTGACAAGGTCAACGATGCAGCCCATCGATGCCATCAGGAACACCTGACGGTGGAGAGCGGTGAGGAGTTCCTCCGGCCAGCCGGCCGGATTGAGTGCCTGAGTCCTCGCTCCGCGCGCGCTGGTCCGCCGGGTGACTCGGGCGCGGTGGCCCGACTTCAGGGCCGGGCTCTCCCCGGTCAGCACCCAGCAGCCCAGGCCCCGCCCGGCTACGACCATCTGTCGGCTCATGGGCATGTTGATCACCCCGACAGCGGGACCGTACTCGTCCTCGTAGGCGATGTCGTTCGAGAACAGTGGCCACCGGCGGGTGAACGACGTGGTGCCGTTGATGGGGTCAATGATCCATCGTCTCCCTGACACCCCGGCGGTCGAGCCCTTCTCCTCACCCTAGATGCCGTCCTCCGGCATATGGCGGGCCAACTCGTCCCTGACCAGCTCTTCGACTGCGAGGTCGATTTCGGTGACCTCACTGCCGTCTTCCTTACGGCGGCTCCCCCACTCTCCGAAGAAACCCTGCGCGGATACCTGGCCGGCCCGCGCGGCCAGGTCGACAGCGAAGTCGAGGAGCTCTCGATCAGCGGGAGGGCCGTCACATGTCTGATCCATTCGGTGAGCCTGTCACGACTTCCCGCACCCAGGGGCACCCTCCTTCAACCCGACAAGCGGATCGATGTGTCCACCGGCGAGCGCAAGCGGTTCTCCTCGGCGATCCTGCCGCCCTGGTGCCGCAAGTCCCCGATGATCAGCGAGGTCCTCCCGCTGCCCTATCCCCACGGCGAGGATGCGGCACTAGCGTGCTGTGCTGACAGGTCTGGCCGGAGTTTCGCACCCACCTGTCCTGGCGACGAGAGAGCGGAAAGCATCCAGGTCGCCGATAACCTCTTCGACGCGGTTGCGCTGCTCATACATGCTGTAGTAGCGGGCGCCGATGGCGTCAGGGTCGGCCTCGCCGCCGCCGGGGACGACCCCGGAAGCGATCGTCACCGTGCCCACGTAGATTCCCTGCGGCGTGAGTTCAGCGTGCAGAGTGTGTGCCCAATTGCGCAGGCCGGCCATGGCCATGCCCACGTTGGCCAGAAAGGCTGCGGGGACCGTCGAGGAGACGCCGGTGGTCAGCAGCAGCGCACCCTCTCCACGGGCCAGCATCTCCGGCAACACCTGGCCCACGACCGTGACCGCGCCCAGTACATGCAGCTCGAACTGCGCGGCGACGGAGTCGACCGTGGTCTGTGCGGCATGGGTGATGGGCCCGGTCGGGCTGGGACTGTACTCGAGCACGTCGATCGGTCCCAGCATGTCCCTGGCCGCACCGAGGGCGGTGGTGAGCGCGTCACGATGACGGATATCGGCGGGAAACGCGGCAGCGGTGATACCCAGTTCGGTCAGCTCACTGACCAGGGTGTCCAGCTTCTCCTTGGTACGGGCGATCAACCCGACCTGGAATCCCTTGAGGCCGAACGCACGAGCCACCCCCATCCCCAGCCCCGGGCCGGCACCGACAACAACGAGCGTCTTCACCACGAAGAAGCCTCTCCGATCACCGCGATCGGAGCGGTGCTACCTCGACTCCGCGCCGGTCACTTACTGTTTGTGAGTGGCCCCATGATTTGTTACTGGGAGGGCCGCGGCAAGACGGCACATTTATGTCGGTGACACACACGGAGGTAACCGTTGGCGCCTAGCAGGAACATTTCCCCCGCCCCGCAGCACCGAAGCTCCACGCAGCCTCCGACAGAAGGCACCGGCAGCGAGCCGGATGAGGAAGCGTGCAGGCAGGTGCTCCAGATCCTCGGGTTGATCGGCAGCAAGTGGAGCATCCTGATCATTGGGCAACTCCGCGACCGCACCCTGCGCTTCGGTGAACTGCACCGAACCGTAAACGGCATCTCCCAGCGCATGCTCACGCTGACACTGCGCCAACTTGAACGCGATGGCTTGTTGACCCGTACCGTCCACCCCAGCGTTCCCCCACGTGTGGACTACACGCTCACCGGACTCGGCGCGACACTACTGGAATCCGTCGTCGCTCTCGGAGAATGGGCCACCACACACCGCCAGGAGATCAACGACAACCGAAACAGCTACGACGCCACACACCCAACGCAGGCACCGTCCTGAAGCCCCTGCTCAATCGACGGAGTCTGACAATTCCTCCCGAGCTGCGGGCGGTCGGGCTGGTGGAGGGGGACGACCGTGCCGTCGACGGCACGCACGTACGCGGCCCTCAGAGGAGTCGCAGTCTTGCCGTACAAGCAGGGCAGCGGCCGCGCCGAGGAGTGCGAGCCCTTTCGTACGTATCGGATGGTCCCCGGCGGCGGCAGCCGAAGAGCCAGGCAATTGACCGTGCCGACCGAGGCGTTCACCGGACTCGATGGCCGGCCGCGCGATGCGCGCGACGAGCCCACGCTCGCGCAATCGGCTGAGGTGTTCGGCGGAGAAGTACACCTCAGGCGCACGGAGTTTGACGGGCCTGCGCCGTCGTGGTCCCCAAGTCCGTCCAGCACTGCCTCCTGCAGTGAGCACCACAGGCCGACCTCGGTCCCGTGAAGGGGCGAAGCGTGGTGGCGGAGGACGCGCCGAACGTCGGCGGCAGATACCACCAGGCACAGCCTCTGGTCAGCAACTACACCTCTACGGTGAACACGACTCACTCTTACGGTGGGGCCGCGAACGACGGCAGTAGCGGGGCGAGCAGCTACTCGAGTTCATCGGAACCGAAGCGCTTCGACGGATCAGCACGCACGGCTGGCATCATTCCGCTCGAACACCCAGTCACGTGGGACAGCCTTCTATGCCGTGCCTGATGAGACCGATCTGGCGGCCTGCTCGATCTTCGCGCAGTAGGCGGTGCGTGCGTCCTCATCGATCTGCATCTCGTGTTCGGGGCGCATCCCGGTTCGGCCGTCGACGCCTTCACGCAGGATGTCGGCGTGCCCGGCATGACGGTTGGTCTCACCGAGGACATGGACCAGGATGGCGAACAGGTTCGTACTGGAATAGGGCTCCGGCCACCACGGCACATGGCCGGGGGCATCGAGGGCAAACTCGTTGATCGTCGCGTCCGAGTGTTCCCACGTGCGCCGGTAGGAATCGAGAATCTGATCGCGCGCCTCATCCTCAGCCGCCCACAGATCGCTGCCGTCGTGGTCCTGCCACCGGGACAGCGGTTCAGGAGACGGCCGACCGAAGACCTCGCCGAAGTACCTGGCCTCGACACCGGCCACGTGTTTGACCAGGCCGAGGAGGTTGGTCCCGGTCGCGGTCAAAGGTCGGCGGGCATCGTATTCGGACAGGCCGTCGAGTTTCCAGAGCAGAGCCTCGCGGTCCCGTCGCAGTCTCCCGTGCAGGTTGCCCTTCGCGAAGTCATCGATCATGCGACATGAGCCTGCCATGGGCAGCTTGTGACCTCAAGATCCCGCACGTGGACGGTGACCGGCGGAGCAGAAGCCTGGCCATGGGCGCTGCCCTGAGCTGCTTGCGGGAACCACGTAGGACACGGCCGCTGTTCCGTGGCGGACCAACCAAGAACCTGGGTGTGCGGGTGGGGGCAGGAGGCTTGGTGGCGCAGCCGCAGAAAGCATCCGTGAAGAAGGGCAGAGGGGAATGAGTGTGGTGGAGAGCTGGTCCCGCGTGATGAATCTGCTGGAGCAGCACGCCCCGGTCGATCACGAGGATCTGCCTGGGCCCGCTACGGAACAGATGCTCGCGGCCGCCGAGGAACGGATGGGTCTCCCCCTCCCCCAGGATCTGCGGGCGTGACTGCTGCAGAACAATCTGGATCGTCCCGAAGGGTTGTCCCGTAACTGATCTTTGGCAGCACGCGAGTGGCTGGCCGGGATCGCTTCCCAAGTCTCCCCTTCTTGGAAAGGCACCGACCTCGGTTCACCCCCGCCGTACTACACAGCAGCGGATAATCGGGGCCCTCCTCCCGGTAACGTGCGAACCTTCCCACCTGGGGAGATGAGCAGGGACCCTGCTATCGTGCGCCGATGTCAATGATCAAGCAGCTCCAGGTGACCATCGACTGCGCGGAACCCACGCGCCTCGCCGCATTCTGGTGCGAAGTCCTTGGGTACGTCGTACCTCCGGTCCCGGAGGGGTTCGCCACCTGGGAGGAGCACGACCGTTCGCTGCCGACGGAGGAGCAGGTCGTCTACTTCGGGTGCAGCGATCCCTCGGGTGCCGGGCCCCGCGTGCTCTTCCAGCGCGTTCCCGAGGGGAAGATGGTCAAGAACCGCGTGCATCTCGACGTGCGGGCCGGCCTGGGACTCGTGGGGGAGGAGCGCCTGTTCGCACTCGAGTCCGAATGCGCACGGCTTGTCGCGCTCGGCGCGACACATGTACGCACGATGCGTGCCGATGGAGAGAACGAGTCCTGCATTGTGATGCAGGACATCGAGGGCAACGAGTTCTGCCTCGACTGAATCTCCTCGGAGACTGCGACGCGGCGAGCCCTCTCCCCTGGACCTCTCAGGTCCCGCATGCGGCGGGAGTTAGCCGGTGAGAGTGAGGTTGGGTGGGCGTGCGATGCCGTGCATCGCGTGGCGCACACCGTCTCCTCTCAGGCGGCAGTCGCGCAGGATCTTCCAGGTCTTCATACGGGCGAAGGCGTGCTCGACGCGGGCGCGGACCCGTTTATGGCTCTTGTTGTGAGCCTGCTTCCGGTCGGCAGTTCCTCGCCCTTGCGTCGGCGGTGCGGCATGATCAGCCCGGCGCCCAGGTAGCCACCGTCCGCGATCGTTGTAGTGCCGCCGACTGCCTGCTTGGCACCGGACTCGGCCCATGCCCGGCAGTCGTTGCGGTTCCCCGGCGGAGGCCGGCCGACCACCACAACCAAGCGTGTGTCGGCGTCGATGACCACCTGGTGGTTGGTCGAGTAGCGATAGTTCTTCGACTGCTCGGCGACTGTGGTCGCGTGTGGGTGCCAGTGTCCCGTCCACAATCAGCACCGCGTCCGCGCACACCCGCATGCGCCCTATCTGTCAGGCGACTTCATGTTCCCCTTCCGGGGCTTCGACGTGGTGGAGGTCTGGAACGAGCTGTGGACTGCGAGCCGACCTTGGAACGCCGACAACGAGGCTGTCTTGGCGGAGTGGGGGCGAAGCCTCGCAGCGGACGCGGGGATCATCACCCGGCCGGCCGCCCGACGCCCGCGCTCTCGCTACCGTTCGCGAGGGAATCGCGATGGTCCAGACCAGGACGTTGACGCGTCCCTGACCGATCGATACGCTCCAATCAGCCTCTTGAGAGCGCTCTCATCATCCCTTCGAGAGGGCTCGCACGAGCTACCCCCACCGCACGCCCTTCCCGATGAGGAGAAGAGCTTGTCTGCCACCTTTCCTTCCGCTCGACCCACCCACCGCTCCCGCCGCAGACCTGCCGCCCTGGTCGCTGCGCTCGCGCTGGCCGGCGGCTGCCTCGTCGTCACCCAGGTCACCGCCGCCACCGAGGCGGCTGCCGTCCCCGCCACCATCCCGCTCACGCTGACCAACAGCTCCGGGCGCGGCGAGCAGGTGCACGTCTACGTGATCGGTACCGAGCTCTCGTCCGGGCGCCAGGGCTGGGCCGACGCGAACGGCACCTTCCATCCGTGGCCCGTCGGCGGCAACCCGCCGACTCCCGCTCCCGACGCGTCGATCGCGGGCCCGGCCAACGGACAGTCGAAGACGATCCGGATGCCGAAGTTCTCCGGCCGGGTCTACTTCTCCTACGGGCAGAAGCTCGTCTTCAAGCTCACCACCGGCGGTCTGGTGCAGCCTGCGGTCCAGAACCCGAGCGACCCGAACGCGAATATCCTCTTCAACTGGACCGAGTACACGCTCAACGACGCCGGGCTGTGGATCAACAGCACGCAGGTCGACATGTTCTCCGCGCCGTATGCGGTCGGAGTGAAGCGCCCGAACGGCACCACCCTGACCACCGGTCACCTCAAGCCCGGCGGCTACAAGGCGTTCTTCGACTCCCTGCGCAGCCAGCCCGGCGGCTGGGGCGGGCTGATCAGGACCCGCTCCGACGGCACGATCCTGCGGGCGCTCGCCCCTGGCCACGGCATCGAGGCGGGGGCACTGCCGGCCTCCGTCATGAACGACTACGTCAACCGGGTATGGAGCAAGTACTCCTCGCAGACGCTGACCGTCCAGCCGTTCAAGGACCAGCCGAACACGAAGTACTTCGGCCGGGTCCAGGGCAACACCATGAACTTCACCAACAGTTCCGGGGCGGTCGTCACCAGCTTCCAGAAGCCTGACTCCGACAGCATCTTCGGCTGCTACAAACTCCTCGACGCCCCCAACGACCTGGTCCGCGGGCCCATCTCACGCACGCTGTGCGCCGGATACAACCGGTCGACGCTGCTGAGCAACCCCAACCAGCCCGACGCGAACAACGCGAACTTCTACAAGGACGGGGTCACCAACCACTACTCCGCCAAGATCCACGCCCAGATGGCCGACGGCAAGGCCTACGGCTTCGCGTTCGACGATGTCGGGGCACACGAGTCGTTGGTGCACGACGGCGACCCTCAGCAGGCGTACATCACACTGGACCCGTTCAACTAGGACGACGGGGGAAGCCGCCACGGCACAGCTGCCCGAAGAACTGGCGCGCGCTCTTGGGGCAGCTGTGGCGCAGCGGCCCCAAGTTCTCCACCACTCCCCACTCCCCTGACCCCGGTCACGTAAACGGTTCACCGGACCATCACCGTCCGCCGACGCACGCTCGGTCGGAGGCGTGAGCCGGTAGGCGTCGGGGCGGGCGACTCAGGCTCGTCCGCCGGCCCGGTGGGCGGCGACGTCTCGTGCGCACATGGCGGTACGGGCGAGGGCATGCTGCCCGGGGTCGGTCGCGTCGAACCCGCACGCCTCGGCAAGCCGGTAGTCGAGGCTGTCGGGGTGAAGGTGGAGCTCGGCCGCGGTCAGCCTTCTGTCGCAGCGATTACGCAGGCAGACGCGCAGGGTTTCTTCCCGGCCCGGGTGACGGTCGATCGGGCTGAATCGGTCCGAGGACAGTCGCAGCGCCGGTCCCGGTCGCGTCAGTTGATACTCGACGAGCCCGTCTTCGAGGTGGTATACGCCTGAGGGACGGCGTGCGGCCACCGAGAGCTCACAGCTGTCGGCGCACTGGGTGACAGCGGTCGGGTGTCGGCAATGGCGGCGCGCGCGGTGCCCACATGCAGGTCCACGTCGAGGACTTCGACCAGTTGCCGAAGTCCTGGAAATTCCCTGGCGGCATCGGCTGCCGCGCCAGTACGTACGGGCACCAAAAGGTGGGATCGCCGATGCCGGCGTAGACCGCACCGCCTCCGTGAAGTCCGCCCGGATGCCAAGCATGATCCGCGAACAGGTCTCCGAGTAGCCTGTCGCGGCGGTCTCCCGCGCCCGCACTCACCGGCTGCCCCGGCTCGGCAGCCGGCAGGGAGACCTACCGGAGCGGCTCAGCAGCGGTCCGGTAGCGCGCGTAGATCAGTCCGCTGTCGAAGGCACGCTCCTCGACCAGGTCGAGATCGAGGCGCACGCCGTCGGGGAAGAATCGCTTGCCGCCACCGACCACGCTCGTGGTGATGAACAGGTGGTACTCGTCCACCAGGCCGGCTGCGATCGCCTGGGCCGCCAGGTTCGGTCCGTCGACGGTGAGGTCGTGATCGGCCTCGGCCTTGAGCTTGCGCACCGCCTCCGGGTCGAAGGTCCGCTCGATCCTGGTTCTCGCGCTGGACACCGACTTGAGCGTCGTGGAGTAGACGACCTTCTCCGCCGCCTGCCAGTCGCGGGCGTACTGCAGGATGTGCGGCGGCTGGCCCGGCTCGGTGTGCGCGGTCTCCCAGTAGACCATCGTCTCGTACATCCGCCGGCCGTAGAGGTACGTGCCGACGGGGCGGAAGAGGTCTCCGACGAAGGTATGCACCTCCTGATCCTCGGCCCCGGCGCCGAGGTCGCCCTCCGCAGCCTCGGCGTAGCCGTCGAGGGAGGTGATCATCGAGTAGATGAGCTTTGCCATGCCAGTCTCCTCAGGGTGCGCGCGTACGTCTACCGGAGGTCCTGCAGGTGGTGACCTCCATACGACCCGAGACTCATCGATCGGTGCCCGAGCAGTTCAATGGGCCGTCACATCCCTGTCCACGAGCATCACGTCGCCGGTTTCCCCGCGCAGTTCCGCGACCTGGTCATCCGCTGGTCGGAGGACATCATCGCGGCCGTCACGGTGTACCTGCGCGCCGACTCACCGGTCAGCTGCCCGGGGAAGTCGCAGGCGGCCAACCACATGGTCCGCCTCCGACAGGGTGACCGGCGGAGCAGCGCGGGTGCGGAAGCCGAAGCTCGGCCGCTCAGGACGCCAGACTGCCCAGGGACCGTCGGCACTCGCACACCCGGAGCTCCCTCATGTCCAAGCCCTCCACCGGACCGACCGATTCGGATACCTATCTGGCTGTATGCGGCCACACTCACCTGTTTCCTGGTGCCCGTTGCCGGGTCACAGGGCTTCCGGACCTCCATGCCTTCGCGGCAGACCCATGGCCGGTCGACCTGGACCTGCGCCTCTCCGACGACGTGGTCGTCGAGGCAGAGTTGCGCATCGAAGACCCGGCGGACCCCGTGCTCACCGTCCCGGCCTACACCACCGGCGCCGGTACTCGCATCGCCGGGCGCAAGTGGCTGATCCGGGAGTTCGCCCGAACGGGAGACGGGGTCGAGCTGACGATCGGCGGCTCTGCCTGAGGGCTGCGGAATCATCACGGCAGGCCACGGCCACTTGGACGGGCGGCGGGAGCCGCTGACGTACCTGATACTCAATCAGGAAGGACAGCATCCGTCCTGGCAGACACGATCGGACGCTGGCGCAGATGGGAACGGGTCCAGCGGAGGACTTCCCCTGAGGCGCTGTCAGCCGCTTCCGCACTCCCCCGCCCACCGTACGACGCAGACATGATCGGGCGCGCCTCGAAAGCGTAGAACCCGCGAGAACCCTCAGCTCAGCGCACACGTCCACGCGGCTTCAGGGGCACATCGGGCAGTGCCGGCGCAGGGAGCGGTGCACCGTCGTAGCCATGTACGGCACCGAACCGATCACCGGTCATCCAGTCCTCGCGGGCCTGCCTGATCTCGTCCTGGGTCCTGGCCACGAAGTTCCACCACATGATGATCTCCTCCTCGAACGGCTCGCCGCCGAGGAGCATCAGCCCCGCGTCGGAGGTGGCGCGCAGCGGCAGTTCGCTGCGGCCGCAGCCGAGGTAGAGCATCGAGCCGGGCAGAACCGGAACACCGTCGACCTCGGCCTCTCCGGACATCGACAGCACGGCGTACTCGTAGCCGGGATCCAGTGGCAGCCGGGCCTCGGCGCCGTCCGCCAGGGTCAGGTCCGCTCCGACGATGGGGGTGTAGGCCCGCCCCGGTGACCTGGCACCGTCGAGTTCGCCGAGGATCACGGTCGCCGTGAGGCCGGGCGCTGTGACCGCGGGGAGGTCGGTGTGGTGCTGGAAGTGCGGCTCGACGTGCCGGTCGGCGTCGGGCAGGGCAACCCAGAGCTGGGCTCCGTGCAGAATCCTCCCGTGCGGCTCGGGGCTCTCCTCGGAGTGACTGATGGCCCTCCCGGACGTCATCAGGCCCAGTTCGCGTGGGCGGATCCGCTGGAGGCTGCCCAGGCTGTCGCGGTGCAGCACCTCCCCCTCGTGCAGCCAGCTGACCGTCTGCAGACCCATGTGCGGGTGCGGCGGTACCTGCATCCCGGGCTCGTCGGCGATGTCGTCCGGGCCGTAGTGGTCCACGAACGCCCAGGCGCCGACCATGCGGCGCCCCAGATTGGGCAGCAGTCTGCGCACCTCGGTGGACTCGCCGAGCTGGACGCGCCGCGGGGTGAGGAGCTCACGCACCGGTTCGGCGACGACGAAGCCGCGTCCCCCGCAGAGGGAGGGAGTGGGCTGGCGATCGAGATTGCTCATGGCGCACAACCTATTCCCGGGCGGTCGGCGAGCGCCGGTCCCCACGCCGAAAATTTAGTGGAATGTTTAACTACATCGACGTGTTGACGTGGCTGTACACATGTCGGCCGAGGAGGAGAAGTGAACGACACCTACTACGAGTTCGGCACGCCCGCCGACCGCTGGGACCGGGCGCAGCTGTTCTTCGAAGCGAAGGAGTACCTGACGGCGGCCCGGATCCTGGGCGGCCTGGTCCAGGAGGCTCCGGAGCAGGTGGGGCCGCGGCTGCTGCTCGCCCGCGCCTATTACCACTCGGCGCGGCTCGTCAAGGCCGAGACGGAGCTGCGTGAGGTACTGGAGCTCGACCCCGTCGAGGACTACGCGCGACTGATGCTCGGACGCACCCTCGAACGTCAGGGCCGACACTCGGAGGCTGCCCCTCACCTGCGCATGGCCCAGGCCATGGCCGGTGAGTTCGCGGAATCCGAGCCGAGCGCGCAGGAGCGACAGAACCAGGAGTGACAGGCGGGCCGGCGGCCGAGGGAGAGCGAAGCAGCGAGCACCGCTCCCCCGGCCGCACCCCTGCCCCCGGCCGCGCCCCGGCCCTCGGCCGGGTCACTGCTCCGCGTTCGACACCCGGTCGAGCCATTCCGTCATCAGCGCCGACTCGGCCGTACTGAGCCCGGTTCCGTGCGACCGGCGCAGCAGCGCACCCAGCCTGGCCGCGGCGGAGGGCACTTCGGTGTCCACCGGCTCGCTCACCCGCACGTCCGGCGTGAAGACGGCAGCGTGCACAGCGTCCCGCACGCGCGCCGACACCCCGGCGTCCGGGAACGTGGCGGACCGGGAGACCAGCATCAGTGCGACGCCGGTCGTGGCCGACATGATCATCTGGGCGGCCAGCTCGGGCGCGACGCGCAGCTTCCCCTGCTCGGCCGCCCGCTCCAGATCGCTCGTCAGGATGCGGTGCGACTCGAGGGCTGCCGCCGGCGGTGTCCGCATCGCCGGTGAGTTCATCAGCCGGTAGAGGTTGGGGTTCCGTAGGGCGAAGTCGACGTGACTGTCCCAGCCGTCGCGGAGATCCTGGACGGGATCGGTGGTCCCGCCCCTCTCCCGCTTGGTCGCCAGATAGGCGTCGAAGCCGTGGTCGACGACTGCCGAGAGCAACCCTTCCTTGTCCCCGAAGTGCCGGTAGAGGGCGGGCGCCCCGACCTGGGCGGCCTCGCACACGGCGCGCGTGGAGATGTCCCCGTCGGGGGACTCCGCGACCAGCCGGGCCGCGACTTCGAGGATGCGTGCTCGTGTACTCATCGGACGGACGCTATCAAGGGGCACGCCCGGCCCACCCGACGGCAGCCGCGTGGACCGACAGCCCTCCGCGCCGCACCTCCCAGCGCTTCGGTCAGGCGACCTACGACATCCCCGCTCATGGCCGCGCTCCTTCGCCGGCGGCGGATCGGCGGCCGCAGCGAGCCTGGCCGGTCAGACGATGCCCCCGTTGGCACGCAGCACCTGGCCGTTGATCCAGCGGGCGGGACCGGCGAGGAAGGAGACGACCTCCGCGATGTCCTCGGGGGCTCCCAGGCGCTCGAGGGGCGGCTGAGCGGCCATCCTCGCGACTGTCTCCTCGTCCTTGCCGTCGAGGAACAGGGCGGTGGCGGTCGGTCCGGGAGCGACGGCGTTGACCGTGATGTCCCGGCCCCGCAGCTCACGGGCCAGGATCAGCGTCATCGCCTCGACGGCCCCCTTGGTCGCGGCGTACGCCGTGTATCCGGGGATGGCCAAGCCCAGGACCGAGCTCGAGAAGTTGATGATCGCCCCGCCGTCGCGCAGACGGCGGGCCGCCTGCTGGCCGACGACGAACGTGCCGCGGACATTGGTGCGGAACATCCGGTCCAGGTCTTCCAGGTCGAGGTCGACCAGCGGGGAGAGCGACATGACACCGGCGGCATGAACGAGCACGTCGACTCCGCCGAAGGCTTCCTCCGCGGTGTCGAAGAGCGCGGCGACCGCCACCTCGTCCGCGACGTCCGCCTGGTGCGCGACGGCTTCGCCGCCCGCGGCGACGACTGCCGCGACCGCCGCTTCCGCCTCGGTCCTGTTTCCCGCGTAGTTGATGACGACCGCGAACCCGTCCGCCGCCAGCCGTTCGACACTCTCGCGGCCGATACCTCGCGAGCCCCCGGTGACGAGGGCAACCCTGCGTGCGGTGGTGGTGGCGTGCTGCTCATCGGTCATGACGCTGCTCCTGTGGCAAGAGATGCCGTCGGTTCCACGAACCCTGTCGTAAGCAACGCTAACACCGCAACGGTATCAACGCTACCTCGGAGTGGTAGCAGCGCTTCCACACGCCGGGACCTTGAGGGACGGAGCCGATCCGGCAGCGGTCGTGCGAATCGTCGCCGAACCCTGGCGCCCGCCGGGCCGAGCCGCACCACCCCGCCGGCGTCAGGCGGCGCGGTCCGCGGGGAGCACGATCGCCGTCACCGCGAAGCCGTCGTCGACCAGCCACCTGCCCTCGTACGACGTCGGCATCCCGGGCACGGTCAGGGAGAGTTCAGCGGTGAACGTGCCCTCCGTGGCGTTTCCCGGTCGGCTGCGGAAGGTGACGTCTGCCTCGTCGAAGTCGAGTTCCGTCCGGGTGAGCGGATACCAGGTCTTGAAGACGCTCTCCTTGGCGCTGAACAGCAGCCGGCCCCAGTGGACCGCCGTGTCGTGCACGCCCGTGGACAGCCGCGCTCGTTCCGAGGGCAGCGAGATCATCTCCCACACGCCGGGCGGCAGGGGCTCGTTCGGCTCGGCGTCGATCCCGACCGCGCGTATCTCGGACGACCAGGCCAGCGCCGCCGCACGGTAGCCGTCGCAGTGCGTCATGCTGCCGACGGTGCCTTCCGGCCACAGCGGCATGCCCCGGTGACCGCGCAACACCGGTGCCGGGGGCAGCCCGAGGTCGCCCATGGCGCGTCTCGCGCAGGCGCGTGCCGCCGCGAACTCATGTCTGCGTTTGTCAACGCTGTTGGCCACCAGCAGGGCCTCCTCCGGGTAGAGGCTGCCCGGCGGTCCGTCCGCCTCGTAGGTGTCCGCGCAGGCGACGTTCGCGGGAAGGAGCCGTTCGATCACGCGGCGTCGCCCTCCGGGGCCTCGGGCTCCAGGCCCTCGTACGGGAGGATCTGGCGCAGCAGCCCGCGCGGGTGTCCTCGCTTGCGCCACTCCCTGGGGTAGCCGATCGATACCTCCTCGAACCGGACGCCGTCGTGCCAGGTGGTCCGCGGGATGTGGAGGTGGCCGTAGACGACGGCGGCGACGTTGAAGCGACGGTGCCAGTCGGCGGTGAGTTCCGTGCCGCACCACTGGGCGAACTCCGGGTACCACATCACCGAGGTGGGCTCGCGCAGCAGGGGCCAGTGCCCGGCGACCACGAGGGGGATGCCCGGGTCGTGTGCGGCCAGGCGCTGTTCGGTGAGTTCCACCCGCGCCCGGCACCAGTCGTCCCGGGTCGGATAGGGGTCGGGGTGCAGCAGGTATTCGTCGGTGCAGACGACGCCGGCCTCATGGGCGCGTGCCAGGGACTCCTCCTTGGTCGCCGTTCCCGGTGCCCGGAAGGTGTAGTCGTACAGCAGGAACACCGGGGCCACGGCCACCGGGCCGTCCGCACCCTGCCACAGGGGGAAGGGATCCTCGGGCGTGGTCACACCGAGCTCTCGGCAGACCCGGACGAGGTGCTCGTACCGCGCGAGGCCACGCAGGCGTACGGGGTCCTTGTCCACCGTCCACAGCTCGTGGTTGCCGGGCGTCCACACCACGTGGGCGAAGCGACCGGCAAGCAGCTCCAGCGTGCGTTCCACCTCCTCCGCCTGCTCCGCCACGTCCCCGGCGACGATGAGCCAGTCCTCGTCGGAGGACGGGTGCAGCCCTTCGGCGAGGGGACGGTTGTCGGCGATGCCGACGTGGAGATCGCTGACTGCGAGGAGCCGGCCGTTCGGCGGCTGAGCGGCGGGCCCGGTCGGGGAACTCATTGTTCGAATCTAGCCTCTCGATGACGCGGTCCGGTGCTCATCGCCCGACGTGCCCACCGTTCACCCGCCCGGGATGATTGACCCACCGCCGCAGGGGAACGCGACGACCGGTAGCCGGGACGCTCCCAGTAGGTTCCGCTCGGCACCTGACGAAAGGACCGGAGATGCCTGTCGCCACCTACAGCCTCGTCGCCCTCGACTGCCCCGATCCCCCGTCGCTGGCTGCCTTCTACCAGGCGGTTCTCGGTGGCGAGATCAGGAAGTACGACGAGGACTGGTACGACCTCTACGTCCCGGGCGGCGCACGGATCGCCTTCCAGAGGGCGGCGGACCACCGACCGCCTGAGTGGCCCCGGGGGGACCGCAATTCCCAGCAGGAGCATCTGGACTTCGACGTGACCGACATCGAGCACGCGCAGGAGCAGGTGCTCGCCCTCGGTGCGACGCCTCTGGACCTCGACGACCAGGGCGGCGAGCGGGGATTCCGTGTGTATGCCGACCCGGCGGGTCATCCGTTCTGCCTCTGCAGTCAGTGACTCGCGGCCGATGCGTGATGCCGTAGGGCAGCAGGCCCCGCACGGGAGCGGCCTCGTTCACCCCGTGCCGCGTCGTCCATGCCCTCACGCCATGCCGCGTCGTCCGTGTCGCCCACGTGCCTGGCATGACGACGCGGGGAGAATGCGGGGCCATGAGCAGAAGTGCCCTCATTGTCATCGACATGCTCAACACCTACGACCACCCCGACGCCGATCGCCTCATCCCGTCCGTGCGCGAGGCGCTCCCCCACGTCGTGGGGCTCATCGAACGAGCCCGGAACGACGGCGTTCCGGTGATCTACGTGAACGACAACTTCGGTGAATGGCGGTCCCACCACGGCGAGATCATCGAGACGACCCTGGCGGGGGCGCACCGCGACCTGGTGGAGCCCGTGCTGCCGGACGCCGCATCACTGTTCGTCGTGAAGGCACGGCACTCGATCTTCTACGAGACCCCGCTCAGCTACCTCCTTTCGCAGCTGGACGTCCGCCATGTGGTCCTCTGCGGCCAGGTCACCGAGCAGTGCGTCCTGTACTCGGCCCTCGACGCGCATATCCGCCATCTCCGGGTGACCGTTCCCGACGACGCCGTCGCACACATCCACGAGGACCTGGCGCAGGCGTCCCTCCAGATGATGGAGCGCAACATGAACGCGTCCGTCCGGAAGGCACGGACCGTCGAGTTCTCGCTCGGGGCACCGAGGCCGTAGACCGTCGCCACCCACGAGGAGACCGGTTTCCGTCACCGTACCGAAGGCCGGGACCAACACCGGTGAACCCGAACGGTGTTACCGGGAGGCCCGACCGGTAGTGTCGTCCTCCACCGGATCCGCTCTTCGATCCCGAAGACCCGATCTCCGCACTCAACGCATCTGCCGGCGCGGGAGCCGACGCCGACGCGGGCCGTACCTCCGCCCCGTCCGCGTCACCATGGACGACTCCTGGCGGGCGGGGGCCGGTGCCCGTCACGGGGCGTCGCACTCCCGGACCGTCCCACCGCGCAGCGGAAGGTATGCCGTGACGTCGCGGCACTGGATTCGTCGTACCACCCGAGGGTTCGGCACCGCCGTCCCGGCACGGAGGGGAACCAGCTCCTACCGGTCGGCCCTGCGCGTTCCCGGCGCGGCGGCCTTCTTCCTGGCCTCGGCGCCGGCCCGGGTCGGGGTGGCCATGGCCGGTCTCGGCATCGTCCAGCTGGTCCATGCCGAGACCGGTTCCTTCGGGGTGGCCGGCCTGGTAACCGGCTCGTTCGCGGTCGCGGAGACGCTGGCCGGGCCGCAGACGGCCCGCCTCATGGACCGCTTCGGGCAGCCGCGCGTCCTCGTGCCTCTCCTGTGCGCCCACGCCGGAGCGATCGCCGCCCTGATCGCGCTGGTCCTGACAGGGGCGTCCTCGGCGCCGCTGATGGCGGCCGGCCTCGCGGCCGGGGCCACCGTTCCCCAGTTCGGTGCTCTCTCCGCGGCCCGCTGGTCGGCCCTGCTGCGCGGCAGACCCGAGCTCTCTCCGGCCCTCGCGCTCGAAACGTTGAGCAACGAGGCCGCCTTCCTGCTCGGGCCCACCCTCGCGGTGCTGATGGCGGCCCAGGTACACCCGGCCGCCGGTACGGTGCTGGCGGGGGCGCTCGTCGTCGGCGCCGGGCTGGTGTTCGCGATGCTGCGTCGCACGGCCCCGGCTCCCGCCGTGACGTCCGCACCGGGCCTGACGGCCGCCCGGGGGCCCGGGGGCCTGTTGTCCCGGAACTTCGCCGTCCTGCTGACGGTCAATCTGGCCCTGGGCGTCTTCTTCGGATCGATGCAGGTCTCGGTGACCGCCTTCGCCGGCGTCCACCACGCCGCCACGGCGGCCGGGTTCCTGTACGGGCTGATGAGCGCGGCAAGTCTGCTGACCGGCCTCGCCTACGGACGACTCCGGCGGCACACCACATCTGCCGCTCAACTGCCCGTCATCCTGGCCTTTCTGGCCTGTTGCTCGCTGCTGCCCCTGCTGGCGGGCTCCCCCTGGCAACTCTCCCTCGCCCTCCTGCTCGCCGGTGCGGGGGTGGCGCCGTGCGTCATCGTCTCCTCGGCGCTCGTCGAGTCGGTCATGGACCGGTCGGTCCTGACCCAGGCGTTCACCTGGACAAACTCCGCGAGTGCGGCAGGCATCGCCGTCTCAGCCGCCGCGGTCGGCCGACTCGTCGACGGACCGGGCGGCCCCCGCGCCGGCTTCGCCGTCCCTCTCCTCGCCCTGACCGCCGCGGCAGCCCTGGCCCGGTCCGGCCGGCATGCCCTGGCCGAAGGCGCCGTGGCAGCCGGCCGGCCGACGTCGGAGGGTGATCCGAGTGTGCGCCGCCCCTGAGGTCCGACCGGTCAAGCGGCCTGGACCCCCGTGTTCTGGCAGGCGTGGAGCAGCCATGCCCCGTCGTCGCTCTTCGTCATGACGTAGAGCGGGGCTCCCTCCGATCCACCCTCGTCCGAGCGGTAGACCTGACGGACCTTGACGGCCGCCACATCGGGCCGCAGGAACTGGGTGTGAACGACCTCGTACGTCACCTCACCGTCCCAGTCGGAGCGCGGCAGCACCGAACGGGTGAACTCGGCGATCGCGTCGAAGCCGATCAGGACCTTGCCGTGGGCGGTCGTCCAGAGGGCATCGGGGTGGAAGAGCGCGAGGAAGCCTTCGGCGTCCTTGGCCCGCTGGCTGCGCTCCACGGCCGCGACCACTTCTTCGATGGCCTTCATGTCTGCGGTTTCGGTGTTCATGCGGACCACTCTGATACCTGAAGCGTGGTTGAGGTCAAGAGGGAGTCCTCTGCGTGGAGCCGGGGTTCCTCGAACGGCGCGACGTGCCCACCGCGTGCGGGCTCGGTCAGGCGAACCGGGTTCGTCATGCGCTCCAGCCACGCCCGGGGCGGGCGGAGCATGTCGCCCGGGACGAGCAAGAGGCGCCGGGGACTGCTGGACGATCGGCTCGGGGCGGGGCCGCAGGTCCGGCGTACGGGCATCCGACGGGCGGCGTCGGTCTCACGGCGGGCGCCACCGGCCACCCGCCCCGGCCCGAAAGTCATACCGGCGGCTCCTGGGGGTAGAGGGCCACGAGAGTAAGGTCGCCATGCCCGTTTGCCCACAAGTCACCAGGTGAGAGATTTGTCCAGCCACATAGATGAGAGATCCACGCTCGACAGACCCGACGAAGCCGTCCACGAGGAGCGCGCGAAGCGTCTGCGGCGGCGGCTGGAGCGCCTGATCGGCATCGCCGCGACCGAGGGCAACAAGCTCGTCCCGCTCCGCAACGGGGACCAGATCTTCCCCGCGATGCTGGAATCCATCCGTGGCGCCGAACACACCGTGGACATGATGACGTTCGTGTACTGGCGCGGGGACATCGCCTGCGAGTTCGCCGAGGCGCTGGCCGAGCGGGCTCGCGCCGGAGTACGGGTGCGACTCCTGCTGGACGGCTTCGGGTCCCGGCTGATCGAGAAGGACCAGCTGGCGCTGATGGACGAGGCGGGGGTGGAGGTCGCGTGGTTCCGGAAGCCGCTGTACCTCTCTCCGCTCAAGCAGAACCACCGCTGCCACCGCAAGGTCCTGATCACCGACGAGGAGACCGCGTACACCGGCGGGGTGGGGATCGCCGAGGAGTGGTGCGGCGACGCCCGTGACGAGAACGAGTGGCGGGACACCCATGTGCGGGTGCAGGGCCCCGCGGTGGACGGTCTGGCAGCCGCGTTCGCACAGAACTGGGCCGAGTGCCACGACGAGCTCTTCACCGACCGCGACCGGTTCGTGGACTCCACACGGCAGGGCGACTCGGTCGTCCAGGTGGTGCGCGGATCGTCCAGCTTCGGCTGGCAGGACATGCAGACCCTGCTCCGTGTCGTGCTGGAGTCCGCGGAGGAGCGGGTCCGGCTCACCACGGCGTACTTCTCGCCCGACGCGTACTTCGTCGAGGTGCTGTGCGCCGCCGCCCGCCGGGGCGTGTCGGTGGAGATACTGCTTCCCGGACCGCACACGGACAAGCGGGTGTGCCAACTGGCAGGCCAGAACTTCTACGAGGATCTGACCGCTTGCGGCGTGAAGATCTACCAGTACCAGCCGACCATGATGCACACCAAGGTGCTGACGGTGGACGGTATCGGCTCGCTGATCGGATCGACGAACTTCAACCGCCGCTCGCTCGAGCACGACGAGGAAGTGATGCTCGCGGTGCTTGACCCGGAGTTCACCGCCACGCTGGACGGCCACTTCGAGGATGACATGAAGAAGAGCACCCTGATCGACGGGAGCCGGTGGAAGCGCCGCTCGGTCGTGCAGCGGGCGCGGGAAGCAGCGGTCCTGCCGATCCGGCGCTGGCTGTGACATCCGCGTCCGTGTGTGCGGCGACCCAGGGGGCCACCCTCGCCCCTGCCACCATGACGCGGTACCCGGGAAGTGTGACGGCCCCGACCGGGGGCATACGGGCTGTCACCTGCCGCTTGTCAGGTGAAGGGAGTGGACCATGAGCGAGTCTGTCGAAACACGGCCGGAGACGATCCCGGTGGTGACGGAGCCCGTGCCCGACCTGCAGCTCCAGTTGCTGATCCAGCTGCTGGACAGGGAGCTGCGCTCCAGTCTGCCGATCACCCTCGCTCTGTCCGGTGCCGTTCTCCACGGAGACGTGATCGGCCACGAGGCGTGGAAGGCCGACTGGGCGCGGAGCCTCCGCCAGGTGGAGGGTGAGGGGGCCAACCTGATCGCGGAGTTCCCGGAGACGGTGGACCAGGGGATCAGGGAGCTGGGGGCCGGTGAGGAGGATGCCGGGCACCTGCCGCGCTGGATCCACCTCAGAGACTCCACGCTGGTCTTCGGCGGGACAGGATCCCTGCGGCTGCCCCTGTGGCGCGGACGCCTGGCCGATGTGTCGGGGTGGGCGCTGGGACGCCCGCAGTGAGGTAGGACGCAGGACGGGAGAGCCGACGGGTGCTGATCACCGGCCCGTCGGCTCCCCGCTGTCCGGCCGACCTTCCGGCGCGGGCCAACCGCCCAGTTCCGGGTGCGCCCCCACCAGCCCTACGACGTGCGGGCGGCAGCCGGAGGGCCGGGTCTACGCGGGCAGCGTGGTTCCCGTGTCGGCGTCCAGTGCGGCGCAGAGCCATTCGTGCGCGGCCCCGGGAGTCGGCTCGGGCAGGCCGGTCAGCTCGGCCGTCAGCTCCCAGTAGCGGTCGATACGCGGGTCGCCCGCGAGCTGCCGGGAGAGGGTCCGGCGGAAGTCGGGCGTGTCCGCGGTGGTGCGCGCGCTCGCGTAGGCGTCGACGAAGCCGTCCAGGGCCTCCCCCGGACACGGCTCCCCGTCCCGGCGCATCTCGGTCGCCGCCAGGCCGTACGCCTCGGCCAGCCCCGCATAGAGGATGGCCGACTCCCGGGCGCCCGCAGCCCGGTGCGCGTGGGGCTGGGGTTGCCCGGCGCTCCCGTCGCACGGGCGGGACACCATGGCGTACAGCTGGGCGAAGGCGAGCACCTGGCCCGGATCGGGATCCTCGGGCGGCTGCGGAACGGCGACCTCGAGGAACGCGGTGACGGAGCGGGCGGGCATCCGCGGTGGCAGCCAGCCGCGCCAGAACCGGGCCAGGGGCGCCGTGTCGGGCGGCGACGTCACCGCGCCGACCAGGAGCAGCCTGGCGGGGCGTTCGGCCGGCGGGCACTCCTGCACCGAGCGGAGGGCCGCCTCTCTCCAGCGCAGGGCGCGCAGTTGGGATCCGAGGGTGCGCAACTGCCCGGCGACGGCGTCCTCCAGGGCCCCGCCCACGCGCCCGGCCGTGTCCTCGCCGTCGTCCTCGTCGAGGACGCGGCGCACCGCGGAGACCGGCAGGTCCATGGCGCGCAGGGAGCGGATCATCCGGAGCCGCTCGAGGGAGCCGGGGCCGTATCTGCGGTGCCCGCCGACGCTGCGGGCCGCCTCGGGAAGCAGGCCGCCGTCGGAGTAGAAGCGGACCGTCTTGACACCGACTCCCGCGCGCGCGGCGAGCTCGCCGATGCCCCACAGCCCGTCGTGCGACGTGAACACTTGAACCTCCCTCAGGGGGAGTTCCTACGGTACCCGCGACAGGACCGGGTGTCCGGGCCTGCCAGCGGACAACGGCGTACCGAGGAGAGACCATGCGCACATTCATCCTGGTGTCCGGAATGTTCACCGGCCCCCACGTGTGGGAGGAGACGGCCGCGCGCCTTGCCGCGGTGGGGGCCGACGTCCACGCGGTGGCGCTGACCGGACTGGGAGGAGCCAGTCCTCCCACCGGTACGGGCATCGATCTGGAGACACACATCGCGGACGTCCTCGCGGTGATCGACTCGGCCCGGCGCACAGCGGACGACGGGATCGTGCTGGTCGGCCACGACTACGGCATCCACCCGGCCCTCGGAGCCGCCGACCGGCGGTCCGAGTCGATCGCCCGGATCGTCTACCTCGACTCCGGGCTCCCTCAGGACGGTGCCCCTGCCCTTGCGGCGGTGGCCGACCAGGGGCTGCGCGAGGAGGCGATGGACGCCGCGCACGGGCCGGGCGCGTCACTGCCGCCCCCTGCCCGTGACGGGTGGCGGCTCTGGGGCAGCACCGCCGGCGTCCCCGATGCCGCACTCGACCGGCTCACCGCTCTCGCCTCCCCGCAGCCGCTGGGCACACTGTTCCAGCCGCTGCGGCTGACCGGTGCGGCGGCCGCGGTGCCGATGACCGGAGTGCTGTGCACCGGCAACGGGGCGAGCATCGCGGTGGTGCAGGCCCGTGCGGACATGGGCGAACCCACCCTCCGGGCGCTGGCCGACTCCCGGGTGGCCTTCTTCGAACTGCCCACGGGTCACTGGCCGATGCTGTCCAGCCCCTCCGAGCTGGCCGTGGTGCTGCTGAGGGCGGCCGCGGGCGAAGGACAGCGGCTGACCCCCGTGGACACGGCGCGGCCGCCCGCGCACCTGCGGCCGTTCCTGCTGGAGGTCCCCGAGGTTCCCCGCGAGCGGGCCGGCGGCGTCGACCTGTACGTGCCGCCCTCCGCCCAGGAGCCCCGCCCCGCGGTGGTCTTCGTGCACGGTGGTCCCGTTCCGGCCGGGGCCCGTCCGACCCCCCGGGACTGGCCGCTCCTGACCGGTTACGCCCGGTTCGCCGCCGGCCACGGGGTGGTGGGCGTGACCCTCGACCACGGCCTTCACTCCGTGAACGACTACGCGCGGGCCGCCGCCGATGTGGCGGACGCGGTGGAACAGGTCCGGGCCGACCAGCGGGTGGACGCGGACCGCGTCGCCCTGTGGTTCTTCTCGGGCAGCGGCCCGCTCACCGCGGACTGGATGGCGAAGCCCCCGCCGTGGCTGCGCTGCCTGGCGGCCAACTACCCCATCATGGCGCCCCTGCCGAACTGGGGGCGCCTCGGCAGCCGCTTCAGCCCGGCGGAGGCGGTCGCCCGGGCGGGTTCCCTGCCTCTCGTACTCGTCCGGGCGGGGCTGGAGACGGCCGACATCTCGGCCACCGTGGAGGAGTTCCTGGCCGCGGCGGACGCGTGCGGGGCGGACATCGAGGTGGTCGACGTGCAGGACGGCCACCACACCTTCGAGACGGTCGACCCGACGGACGCGTCGCGTGACGCCGTCCACCGCGCGATGCGCGCCGTGCTGCACCACCTGACCGGCTGAGCTGTCGCTCCCCACCGGCTCCGCCGCGCAGGGGGTGCGCGGCGGAGCGATCCGCACGACGCTGGAAGGGGCGGAGCCTGCCGCAGGCCCCCCGGAGGAGGGTGTGGTGACGAAGAAGGACGACAGCCTGAGCAAGGGTGACGAGGTCTCCTGGAAGAGCCACGGCCATGACGTGACGGGCAAGGTCACCAAGAAACACACGGACCGCACCCGTGCCGCCGGGCGGACCGTCGACGCCTCGGCGGAGGAGCCGCAGTACGAGGTGGAGAGCGACGGCTCCGGGCGTTCCGCCGTGCACAAGCCGGACTCGCTGAAGAAGAAGCGCGGCACGTCCTGACCACGGGGAGAGCGTGCGGACAGCCCGTGTCCTGATCCGGCGGACGGGTCACCCGTAAAGGCGATTCCGTGGCGGCTGCTGGATTCGGACCCCGGAACGTGATCGGCTTGACAACCCGTCAGCCGTACGGGACCGAGCCGAGGGACGCGGATGACGAACCGACAGCACCGACCGGCGCCGGACGTCGTCGTCGTGGGCGCCGGCCTCGCGGGACTGGCCTGCGCACTCGACCTCAGCGCCGAAGGCCTGCGCGTGGACGTGCTGGAGGCCTCCGACGGGGTGGGGGGCCGGATGCGCACCGACCGCAAGGACGGTTTCCTCCTGGACCGCGGCTTCCAGGTCTTCAACACCTCCTACCCGCAGGTGAAGAAGCGTGTCGACCTGCGCGCGCTGCGGCTGCGGCCGTTCACCCCCGGCCTGATCGCCCGGACGTCCTCGGGGCGGGTGCGCGTCACCGACCCCACCAGGCGCCCGGGGGACGCGGCCCAGCTGCTCCCGGGACGCGTGCTCCCGGCGCGGGATCTCGCCGCGCTCGCCGCGCTCACCGCCCGTGACGTCCTGCTCCCGGCGAAGCGGCTGGGACGCATGACCGACCGCACCGCGTCGGAGGCGCTCGTCCGCGCCGGGCTGTCGCCGCGCACGGTCGAGGACCTCCTGCGGCCGTTCCTGTCCGGGGTGTTCCTGGAGGAGGGGCTGGAGACCTCCGCGCGCTTCCTGCACCTGGTGTGGCGGAGCATGGTGCGCGGGACGCTCTGTCTGCCCTCGGGCGGCATCGGCGCCGTACCGGCCCAGCTCGCCGCCCGGCTCCCGGAAGGGGCCCTCCGGCTCGGTTCTCCTGTCGCCGAGGTCACGGATGCCGGCGTGCTGCTGGCCGACGGCGTGGAGCGGCCCGCCGCCTCCGTCGTCGTGGCCACGGACGCCGTCACGGCCGCCCGTCTGCTGCCCGGTCTGGCCGTGCCGGACGGCCGGACGGTGACGACGTACTACCACGCGTCCGCACGGTCACCGCTGAGCGAGCCGACCCTGGTCGTCGACAGCGGGCTCGCCGTCCTGAACAGCTGTGTCCTCACCGAGGTCGTGCCCGGCTACGCTCCCCCGGGCACGGCGCTGGTCTCGACGTCCGTCCTCGGCGCGGGCCCGCCCGGCGGCGAGAAGACGGTCCGCGCCCGGCTGGCCGAGCTGTACGACATGGACACGAGCGACTGGGAGACGGTCTCCGCCTACACCGTGGAGGGCGCCCTGCCCGCCATGCGGCCCCCCTGGCCGCTGAGCCGTACGACCCGCTTCGCACGGGGCCGCCACGTCTGCGGGGACCACCGGGCGACCGGGTCGGTGCAGGGCGCGCTGGCCTCCGGCAGCAGGGCCGCCCGTGAGGTGCTCGCCGACCGGGCGGCCGCACGGACCCCCAGGACGTGACGGGACGACGCGTGACGGGGCAGGCCCGGACCGGCGGCGTCCGGGAGCCGGTGGACGACGCCGTGATCGTGGGCGGCGGCGCCGCCGGGCTCTGCCTCGCCCACTGGCTCACCAGGGCCGGTACGGGGGTGACGCTGGTCGAGGCCCCGGAAGGACCGCTGCGCCCGGCGGAGCGCACCTGGTGCTACTGGGAGGCGGGCAGCGGCGCGTTCGAGGAGGCCGTCACCGCCTCCTGGCAGCGGCTGCGCGTGCGCGGGCCGGACGGCGTCGTGATCGAGTCGGACCCCGCGCCGCTGCGGTACCGCATGGTGCGTTCGGGCCCGTTCGAACAGTTGGTGCACTCCCGCCTGGCGGCCTCCCCCGCCGGCCGTCTGGTGCGGGCCACCGCCCACGAGGTGCGCGAGACGCGGTACGGCGGCGAGGTGCGCTGCACGACGCCGGGTGGGCAGCCGCTGGAGCTGCGCGGCAGGTACGTCTTCGACTCGCGTCCCGTGCGGGTCACCCCGCCGCACCGCACGCTGTTGCTGCAGCACTTCCGGGGCTGGTTCGTGCGCACCTCCGCTCCCCGCTTCGATCCCGGGGTGGCCGACCTCATGGACTTCCGTGTCCCGCAGCCCCGCCACGGGCTCGCGTTCGGCTACGTCCTGCCCCTCGCACCGGACCGGGCGCTGGTGGAGTACACCGAGTTCTCCCGTGCCCCGCTCTCGACGGCCGCGTACGACACCGCCCTGCGGCGGTACACCGGCGACGTCCTGGGGCTGGGCGGGTTCGACGTGGAGTCGGCCGAACAGGGGGTCATCCCCATGACCGACGCGCGGTTCCCCCGCAGGACCGGGCGCGCCGTCTTCCGTATCGGGGCGGCCGGGGGCGCCACCCGTCCGGCGACCGGTTACACCTTCGCCGCCGTGCAGCGCCAGAGCCGGGCCGTCGCGGCGGCGCTGCAGCGGGGCCGGCCGGGCGTGCCGCCGCCGCACGGCCGCCGTGCGCTCGCCATGGACGCCGTACTCCTGCGTGCCCTGGACACCGGGCGGGTGGACGGCCCGCGCTTCCTCACCGACCTCTTCCGCCGCGTCCCCATGGAGCGGCTGCTGCGCTTCCTCGACGGCGGGAGCACGCCGTGGGAGGAGTTCGGCATCGGACTGCGGACGCCCGTGGGCCCGATGCTCCGCACCGCGGCCGAACTGCCCTTCCTCGCCCGCCGGGCCACCGGCCGATCCGAAGAGAGCTCTCGATGACCCTGCTGCGGGACCACGACCTGGCACGCGCCTTCGATCGCGCGTCGCACAGCTACGACCGGCTCACGGGGCTGAACCCGGGCTACCGCTCGGACCTGCTCCGCTCGGCGCACCGCCTCCGGCTGCCCCGCGGCGGACGGGGGTTGAGGGTGCTCGATCTCGGCTGCGGGACGGGCGCGTCCACGCGGGCGCTGCTGCGGGCGGCCCCGTACGCGAGGATCACGGCGGTCGACGCGTCCGCCGGGATGCTGGAGCGGGCGCGCGCGAAGCGCTGGCCCCGGAACGTCCGCTTCCTGCACCGGTCCGCCGAGGAGCTCGCCACCACCGACGACGACGGTTCCTACGACGCCGTCTTCGCCGCCTACCTCTTCCGCAACGTCGCCGAACCGGCGGTGGTCCTCGATGCCGTGCGCGCGCTGCTGCGGCCCGGTGGCCGTCTGCTGGTCCACGAGTACAGCCTCAGCGGTTCCCCCCTGCACCGGGCCGTGTGGAACACGGTCTGCCGGGGTGTCATCGTCCCCGCGGGCACCCTGACCGGTGACCGCGAGCTGTACCACCATCTGTGGCGCAGCGTCCTGGCGTTCGACACCGCGCCCGCGTTCGCGGAGCGGATCGCCCGGGCCGGGTTCCCGTTCGTACGGACCGCCCCCGTCGGCGGCTGGCAGAACGGCATCGTCCATGTCTTCCTGGCCCGGAGCGGCACGGGGCCCGCCGGGTCCCCGGCGTCATGAGTGCGCGCGGGTTCCGCCCGGACGCGGGCCGGCACGGACGCGACCGCCGGGCGGAGGTCCTCCTGCCGGAACCGGGCCGTGAGCGCTTCACCGGCGACGCGCCCTCGGCCGCGGTGATCGGTGGCGGCATCGCCGGCATCGCGGCGGCGACGGCCCTGGCCGAACGGGGTGTCCGTGTCACCCTGTACGAACAGGGCGAGAGCCTCGGCGGCCGGCTCGCCGGGTGGCCCGTCCGCCTCGCCGACGGGTCCCAGGCCACGATGAGCCGGGGCTTCCACGCCTTCTTCCGCCAGTACTACAACCTGCGCGGCCTGTTGCGGCGTACGGATCCCGGCCTCGCGTCGCTCACCCCGTTGCCGGACTACCCTCTGCGGCACCGCAGCGGTCTGTCGGACAGTTTCGCCCGGGTCCCGAGGACCCCGCCGTGGAGCGCGCTCGGATTCGTCGCGCTCAGCCCGGCGTTCGGCTGGCGCGACCTCGCCGCGATGAACCCCCGCGAGGCCCTGCCCCTCCTCGACGTGCGGGTCCCCGAGGTATACGAGCGGTTCGACGGGGTGAGCGCCGAGGACTTCCTGCGCCGGATCAACTTCCCCGAGGCGGCCCGTCACCTGGCCTTCGAGGTGTTCTCCCGCAGCTTCTTCGCCGACCCGCGCGAACTGTCCTCCGCCGAACTCCTGCTGATGTTCCACATCTACTTCCTCGGGTCCTCCGAGGGCCTCCTCTTCGACGTGCCGGGGGAGCCGTTCCCGCAGGCGCTCTGGGAGCCGCTGGACGGCTATCTGCGGCGGCTCGGCGCCCAGGTGCGCACCGGCACGCCCGTCCTGCGCGTGCGCCCCGCCGCCGACGGTGATCTGACGGTGGAGACCGAGGGCGCGGCCGACCGCCACCAGGCCGTGGTCCTGGCTCTGGACACGGACGGGCTCCGTCATGTCGTCGGCGCGTCCGAGCAGTTGGGGGAAGCGTCCTGGCGCGCGGACATCGCGGCCCTGCGCACCGCGCCGCCGTTCCTCGTCTCCCGGCTGTGGCTCGACCGTCCCGTCCGCGCGGACCGTCCGGGGTTCCTGGGGACCAGCGGATACGACGGCCTCGACAACGTCAGCGTCCTCGACCGCTGGGAGGGCGAATCGGCCCGCTGGGCCGCCCGCACGGGTGGGTCCGTGGTCGAACTCCACGCCTACGCCGTCGACGGGCGCCAGGAGCGGAAGGAGGTCCGGCGCAAGATGCTCGACCGGCTGCACGAGGTCTACCCCGAGACCTCGGACGCCCGTGTCGTCGACGCCCTCCACGAGTGGCGCGCGGACTGCCCCGTCTTCCCCGTGGGCGGCTACCGCCGCCGGCCGGGCGTACGCACCTCCCATCCTCGCGTCACGCTGGCGGGCGATCTGGTGCGCACGGGGCTTCCCGTCGCCCTGATGGAGCGCGCGGCGACCTCGGGGTTCCTGGCGGCCAACGCGCTCCTCGCCGGCTGGGGCGTCCGGGGGCAGGTGCTCTGGACCGTCCCGCGGGCCGGGCGGTCCCGGGTCCTGCGCGCCCTCGCGGGCCTGGCCGGCGGCGGGGTCTCAGCCCGGGAAGCGCCCGGTGCTCCGCAGTGACCAGCGGCGCTCCGCGTAGGCGAGATCGTCACGCCAGAGCCGGCCCGCCGTCCGGCGCATCAGAGGCCGCAGGGCCGGCGCGGCGGCGCGCGCGAGGGCGAAGCCCCGCCGGTCCGAGGAGGCGACGACGGCCTCGACCACCGCGGTCCGGGGATCCGTGGCGCCGGGCGCGGTGAGCGGGGTCGCGTGGGTCTCCACCACCGAACCGGCGCCCTCGCCGTCCGTGATGTGCATGACCACCGTGCGCGGTCCGGGGGCGGTGAACACCGCCCGCACCGGCACCACCAGCCTGCGCGCGACCTTGAACGAGACGTCGACCGCGAACGCGTCGTCCCCGCCGTCCTCGGGAGTGCCCGCCACCTCCAGGCCGACGAACGCGTACGGATGGAACCAGGATCCGTGCCACGGATCGAGCCGGTTGGCGACCACGTCCTCGGGCTCGCACCGGCCGGCGCCGGTGAACACGGCGTCCACCGCGCCCTCCCCCTCCGGTCGCACCGGCACGACCGGGTGCTCCAGAGGGGGTTCGCCTCCGACGGCGTCGAGCCTCACCCAGACCAGGACCCCGTCGTCGTGCACCGGATAGGGCTCCCACCCGGCGAACGGCGTCCCGTCCAGGGCGAGGCCGTGCCAGTGGCACCGGAGTGTCCCGCACGTCACCCGGCTGTCGCGCAACGGTGCGCCCAGGTGGGGGCACTCCCCCGGGCCGGCGCGCAGCGTGCCGTCCTGGGAACGCCACAGGACGACCTCCACGCCGGCGACCGTCCTGCCGTACGGGCGGTCCCGCGCCAGGGTCGCGCGGGAGGACCCGACGACGTACCAGTTGCCCGACGGCCGTGCCGCGGCCCGCTTCAGCGCTCCGGCGATCACGGCGGGCCTCGCCTGGCGCCAGGTCGGCGTCTGCCCCTCCCAGCGGGGGGTGCGCCGCAGGCGCAGCGGCGGGGTCCAGGTCGTCCTTCTCCGTCGTCCGCTCATCGCAGGGAACCCTCCGCTCCGGCGGCGGCGTCCGGCACCGAGACGGGCGGGCCGGTCCGCATCCGCGCGCCCAGGATCCGTACGAGCCCGCCGGCGGCGGTGACGGCCCGCCGCCGGCGCGGCACCACGGCGCGGCGGTGCAGCACCCGGTAGCCGTCGGCGGCGATCGCGTCGAGGATCCCCCGGTACAGGACGAACGCCGTGCGGATGCAGGGCCGTACCCGCGGCTCCAGCATGGCGATGCCGGGCTCCGCCTCCCGGTAGACGGCGCGGATCATCGTGTCGGCCTCGGCGAACGCGGCCCGGACGCGCGGGTCGTGGCGTCCGGTGCGTCGGCTCCACTCCAGCAGGCGGCGGTCCACCCCGTGGGCGGCGAGCAGGTCCGCGGGCAGGTAGACGCGTCCGCGGTCCAGGTCCTCGCCGACGTCCCGCAGGAAGTTGGTCAGCTGGAAGGCCACTCCGAGGGCGGCCGCGTGCGGAGCGGCCACCTCGCGGTCCACGACCGTCCCGAGCACCGGCAGCATCTGCAGCCCGATCACCGCCGCCGAACCGTGCATGTAGCCCCGCAGGTCCTCGTACGTCGGATAGTCGGTGACCGTCAGGTCGCTGCGCATGGATGCCAGGAAGTCGGCGAAGAGGCCGTGGTCGATGGCGTAGCGCCCTGCGGTGTCCGCGACGGCCCTGACCACGGGCTCGTCGCCGCCTCCCGTACGGAGCCCGTCGGCCAGGTCGCTCTCCAGCAGGCGCAGCAGACGGTCGCGCTCCGCCGGGGGCTGCCGGCGGTCCAGGTCGTCCACGATGTCGTCCGCCCACCGTGCGAAGCCGTACAGGGCGTGCACGGCGGGCCGGCGTTCCACCGGCAGCAGCCGGGTGGCCAGGAAGTACGTCCGCCCGTGCTGGGCGTTGAGCCGCCTGCACCGGGCGTACGCGGCGCGCAGGGCGGGCCCGGTGATCCCGGCGGCGTCCAGTTCACGGCGGTTCATCGGCTCTGCCTCTCGAGGACGGGGGGACGACGGCGCACGCCTCTCGCGCTGGTGGTGCCCGTGATGCGGGCGGCGGCGAGCTTGCCGCTGACGAGGACGGTCGGTACGCCGACTCCGGGTGTGGTCCCGCAGCCGGCGAGGACGACGTTGTCGTAGCCGCGTACGAGGTTGCGGGGCCGGAAGGGGCCGGTCTGCGCGAACGTGTGCGCCACGGAGAACGGGGTGCCCGCCGCGTGTCCCTGGGCCGTCCAGTCGACCGGGGTGACCAGCAGCTCCTGCTCCATGGACGCCTCGAAGCCGTCGAGCCCCCGGCGTTCGAGCTCGGCGAGCAGGCTGTCCCGGTAGCGGGGGCCCAGGTCGCGCCAGGTGGAAGCCGACGGGCCCGTCGTGGTGTTGGGACACGGGGCCAGGACGTAGTGCAGGTGTCTGCCCCGCGGCGCGAGTGACGGGTCGTGGGTCGTCGGCCGGGTGATGAGCAGTGACGGGTCGCTCATCAGGCGTCCGGTGCGGGTGAGTTCGTCGAAGGTGCCCTCCCAGGCGGCGCCGAAGGAGAGGGTGTGGTGGGCCAGTTCCGGCCAGGTGCGGTCCGTGCCGGCGTGCAGGACCACGGCCGACGGTGCGTGGCGCAGCGGCACGGGGCGGCGCGGCGCGCGGCCCAGGAGGCGGTGGACGACGGGGAGGTCCGGTGTCAGGACGACGGCGTCGCAGGTGATCCGTTCGCCGGACGCCAGCCGGACGGCCCGTACGCGGCCCGCCGACCGTTCCAGCGCGCTCACCTCGGAGGACCATCGGAACCGGCCCCCGGCGTCGGCCGCCGCGTCCGCCATGGCCCGGGGAAGGGCGTGCATGCCGCCCTTCGGGAACCAGACGCCCGCGACGGTGTCCATGTAGGCGATGACGGCGTAGGCGGCGAGGGCGCGGGCCGGGGCGACGCCCGCGTACAGCGACTGGAAGGAGAAGACCCGGCGCAGCCGCGGGTCCGAGAGGAACGTACCGATCCGCGGGTCGAGCCGGCCGAAGCCCCCGAGGGCGGCCAGCCGTGCCAGGTCCGGGTGCAGCAGCTGGAAGGGCGAGTCGAAGTTGGTGTCGATGAACCGGTGCATCTGGGCCTGGTACAGCCGCTCCAGCCAGATCCGCATCCGGCGGTACCCCGCGGCCTCCGCCGGCCCCGCGAACCGCCGCACCTCGGCCTCCATCGCGTCGCCGTCCGTGTGGACGTCGAGCCCGCTGCCGTCCGCGAAGCGGGCGCGGTAGGCGGGGTGCAGCGGGATCAGTTCCACCCTGCGGTGGAGGCTGTCCCCGACGGCTGCGAACGCCTCGTCGGCGAGGTGCGGCATGGTGAGCACCGTGGGCCCGGTGTCGATGCGGTAGCCGCCGAGTTCCACCCGTCCCGCCCGGCCGCCGGGCCCGGTGTCCCGTTCGACGACGGTCACGCTCCGGCCGGCACCGAGCAGGTGGAGGGCGGTGGCGAGGCCGGACAGGCCGGCGCCGACCACCACCACATGGTCCGTGGGCCCCGGTACCGTCCTCATGCGTCCTCCCCGCTCAGGGCGGGTTCGGTGCCCACGGCCCGGGCCACGAGCGAGGCGAACTCCCGCCGGGCTCCCTCATCGGCTCCGGAGGAGGCGAAGTGACGCAGACCGGATGCCGAGAGACCGGCGATCTCCTTCTCCACGGCGGCCCGGGCCCCCGTTCGCTCCAGAGCGGCCCGCATGCGGGGGACCGCCTCTCCCCCGGGCGGGGCGCCCTCGGCGCCGAGGACGGCCAGGGCGTCGGTGTCACCGGACTCGGTGGCGCGGCCGACCGCGACCGCCAGGAGATAGGTGAGTTTGCGCGCCCGCAGGTCCTCGCCCGTGGGCTTTCCCGTGACGTCGGGGTCCCCGAACGCGCCCAGCAGGTCGTCACGGAGCTGGAAGGCGAGTCCCACACACTGCCCGGCGGACCGCAGCGCCTCCATGGTGCGGGCGTCGGCCCCGGCCAGGGAGGCCCCCAGGGCGAGGGGCCGCTCCACGGTGTAGAGGGCGCTCTTGAGCGTCGCGATGTGCCGGGCCTGGGCGGGGTCGGAGGAACCGGTCGCCTGGGCACGGACGTCGAGGTACTGGCCTGCGGCCATCTCGACGCGCATCGCCTGCCACTCGCGGTGCAGCCGCTCCCCGTACGGGGAGGACAGCGCGGTCTCGGTGAACAGGTCGTCGGCCCATGCCAGCGCCAGGTCCCCGGCGAGCACCGCGGCGTTGGCCGACCAGGACGCTGCGGAGCCGCGCAGCCGGCCCGCACGGTGCATGCGGGCGAAGTCGGCGTGGACGGCGGGTGCGCCCCGGCGTACCGGCGATTCGTCCATGACGTCGTCGTGCACCAGTGCACAGGCCTGCAGCAGCTCGAGAGCGGCGCCGATGCGCAGGGGGGTCCCGGCGTCCCCCGTTCCGCCCGCGGCCATCCACCCGCACCGGACGAAGGCCGTCCGCAGCCGCTTGCCACCGCTCAGGACGAACGCGGCCACTCTGGAGGCCACCTCGTCGGCGAACACGGTGTCCACCCGCCGTGCTTCCCGCAGTCGCCCGTCCAGGTGCTCCGCGAGAAGGGCGTCGACGGCTGCCGCGCTCGACACCCCGCCCGGGCCGGCCGGTGCGCCCGTGTCGATCGGTCCGCCGGAGCCGGTACGTCCGCCGGGACCGGTCCCCGCCCGCGTCGCCCGTGGACCGAGCATGGAGATCCCCTTTCGCCCGCCTGTCCGCTTCCGCGTCCACCGGTGCTGCCGGCCGCGAGAACCGCGGATGCGCCTATCCCTGCCCGGCGCACGGCCCTGTCGGAGCGGAGTTCACCCGGACGGCGGGCGGAAAGGACGGCGGGAGAAGGGGCGGGAGGGCGGATCCGGGCCGCAGGGACGTCGGCCCGGCCGCGTCACTGCCGGGGCACTCCACGCACGGGGTGCTTGCTCATGACGGAGACCCGGTTGAACGCGTTGATGGCGATGGCCACCCAGATCACCGCCGAGATCTCGTCGTCGGAGAGGGTCCGGCGCGCCGTGGCGTAGGCGTCCTCCTGCAAGGCGGCGTCGGCGGGGTGCGTCGTCGCCTCGGCGAGGGCCAGGGCGGCACGCTCCTGGTCGGTGAACACCTCGGTGTCGCGCCAGGCGGGGAGTACGCCCAGCCGCTGGGTCGTCTCGCCCGCGCGCAGAGCCGCCCGGGTGTGGACGTCCAGGCAGAAGGCGCAGCCGTTGATCTGTGACACCCGGAGGTTGACCAGCTCGACCAGGGTCCGGGGCAGCCCGGCCTCCTGGGCGGCCGTACGCACGGCTTCGGCCGTGGCGGTCATGGCGTGGTACGCCTTCGGGCTCTGCTTGTCGACGTAGACCCGCGTCTCCCCATGTCCCGTCTCCGTGCCGTTCACCCTGGACTCCTCACCGGGACGTTCCGCCCCTCACCGCACCGTGCGCCCGAACGGACCACGGCTTACCATTGAGCATGATTGTTGAACATGAAAGCATCATTGTCGTGCAGGGGGCCCCTCGATGAGCGTCGCCGACACGGGCAGCGTCCCCCCGCAGGCGGACGCCGACGGCCGAGGGGGGCCGGAGCCGGACACCTCTGTCGAGGTGCTGACGGCGCGTGACGTACCTCTGGGCGGCCCCCGGGCGATGACGGTGCGGCGCACGCTTCCGCAGAGGGCCCGCACCCTCATCGGCGCGTGGTGCTTCATCGACCACTACGGCCCCGACGACGTCGCCGGGACGGGCGGGATGGACGTGGCCCCGCATCCGCACATCGGCCTGCAGACCGTCAGCTGGCTGTTCAGCGGGGAGATCGAGCACCGCGACAGCCTGGGCAGCCACGCCTTCGTACGTCCCGGCGAGCTGAACCTGATGACCGGGGGCCATGGGATCAGCCATACGGAGGTGTCCACCCCCGGCACCACGATCCTGCACGGCGTCCAGCTGTGGGTGGCCCTCCCCGAGGAGCACCGGGACACCGGACGCGACTTCCGGCACCACGCGCCGGACCCCGTCCACCGGGACGGCGCCGCGATCAGGGTCTTCCTCGGCTCGCTCGCCGGCGACACCTCGCCGGTGCCCACCTTCACCCCTCTGCTCGGCGCCGAGATCGTCCTGGATCCGCGTGCGACGACGACACTCGGCACGGACGCCGCCTTCGAGCACGGACTCCTGGTCGACCAGGGGCGCATCCGCGTGGACGGAGCCCTGCTGAACCCGGCGGAACTGGGCTACCTGGCGCCTGGCAGGGGCACGGTGACCCTGACCAACGAGACGGACGCACCCGCCCGGGCGGTCCTCGTGGGCGGAACCCCGTTCGAGGAACAAATCGTCATGTGGTGGAATTTCGTGGGCCGCAGCCATCAGGACATCGTCGAGGCGCGCGAGGACTGGGAGGCCGCCTCCGACCGCTTCGGCCGGGTCGACGGCTACCCCGGCGACCGCATCCCCGCCCCCGCACTCCCCAACGCCGCCCTCGCACCGCGGGGCAACCCCACACGCCCGAAAGGCAGCACACGATGACGCAGGCCGCCGACCCGATCGTCCGGAACGTGGACGCCAGGCACCGCTACGAGATCCTGGTCGAGGAGGTGTCCGCCGGGTTCACCGCCTACCGCGATCGCGACGGGCAGCGCGTCTTCTTCCACACGGAGATCGACGACGCCTTCGCGGGCCGGGGACTGGCCTCCGTCCTCGTGGAGCAGGCGCTGAGCCACGTACGGTCCACGGGCAAGCGCATCGTGCCGGTCTGCCCCTACGTGGCGAAGTTCCTCAAGAAGCACGAGGAGTTCGCCGACATCACCGACCCGGTCACGCCGCAGATCCTGCAGTGGCTGGAGACCGCCCTGGCTCGCTGAGACGTCACCCCATGCGGGTCCCCGGCCACCGGTGCGGTGGCCGGGGACCCGCACGGCTCCGTCAGGCCGGCCGCAGCTCGAACCAGTCGAAGGCCGCGGCCCCCCGAGTCGCGTACATGCCGATGACACGGCCGGTGAAGCCACCGGCGACCTCCGTGGTGAGGTAACGGCCGTCGAGTTCGGCGAGGACCTCGAAGGCTCCGTCACCGGTCTCGTACCCCAGGCGGAGGGTGTCGGGCCCCCCGGTACGGAGCCCGGACAGCGCCGCGGTGTCGGCATCCCCGGGTCGTACGGTGACGGTGGGCGGCAGGACGTCCGTGGTGGTCACGTCGATCCGCAGTGTCACGGGGCCCGGCTCCACGGACCGTTCGGCCAGCGTCCGGCGCAGCGGGCCGATGCGGGCGACGGCGCGCACCAGGCCGCCCTCCGTCTCCACCTGGTAGTGATGCGCCTCGTCCAGCCGTACGGCGATGCCGCCCCGGCCGTCCTCGCCGACGTCGACCCGCGTCCGCGCGGCGCAGTCGGGTTCCGACTGCCGCCGCCCCACGAACAGCACGCCGGGCTTGTCCATCGCGTCCGCGCGGGCGTGCAGCACCAGGTGACCCGGCCGCTCGTCCAGGCGTACGGCCACCGGGTCGTGCCGCCGCAGCGAGACCCAGCACGGGGCGAGCACCGGGGTGTCGAAGTCGTCGCGGTCCGGCTCCGCGGGCCAGGGGTGCGGATCCAGTCCCGGCGCCGGGGCGCGGAGCTCCAGCGGGCCCGGCAGCGGCCACTCGTCCTCCCACCGCACCGGCACCAGGAACGTCTCCCGGCCCATGCCGTGGAACTTCGGGGTGTCACCGCGCGGCCGGGTACCGAGCAGCACCATCCACCACGTGCCGTCGTGCGCCCGCACCAGATCGCCGTGGCCCGTGTTCTGCACCGGGTGACCGGTGCTGCGGTGCGACAGGACGGGATTGTCCGGGTGCGGCTCGAAGGGGCCGGTGAGTGTGCGCGCCCTGGCCACCGACATCGCGTGCCCGCGCTCCGTCCCGCCCTCCGACAGCAGCAGGTACCACCAGTCGTCGATCCTGTAGAGGTGCGGGCCCTCGGGGTACTGCAGGCCGCTCCCCGACCACATCTCCACCGGCTCACCGAGTACGACGCCCGTCTCCGGTTCGATGCGCACGGCGCGGATCCCGTCGTGGGAGTACACGCACCAGCAGGTCCCCTCGTCGTCCCAGGCCAGATCGGGATCGATGCCGGGGATACCGACCGGCACGGGGTCCGACCACGGGCCGGCGGGATCGTCGGCGGTCACCAGGATGTTGCCCTCGCCGGCCACGACCGTCGTGATCATCCAGAAGCGGCCGTCATGGTGCCGCAGCGTGGGGGCGTACACCCCGCACGAGGACGGGGCCGTGTCGGGCAGTGACAACTGCGACGGCCGGTCCAGGGCGTGGCCGATCAGCCTCCAGTTGACGAGGTCCCGGCTGTGCCACAGCGGCACCCCGGGGACGTACTCGAAGCTGGAGGTGGCGACGTAGTAGTCCTCCCCCACGCGGCAGATGCTGGGGTCCGGACTGAAGCCGGGGATCACGGGATTGTCGAAGAACACCATGCTCTGTCCTCAGAGTTCGGGGAGCCAGGACCGGGTCCCGCGGTCATGATCGTTGAAGCGCTTCGACGATGGCACCGGGGTGCGGGAGTGTCAATAGGCCTGCTGGAGTTGAGGCCCCCACGTGCAGGAAGAGACTCAGGCGGAGTTGGACCCGCCGGATCGACAGCGACGAGGCGCGTCGGATCGAAGCGCTTCAACTCACCCCAGGCCACGGAGACTCCGCCGCCGAAAACCCCGTACTCCTCAGGCGTTTCACGCACCGGCGTTTCGGCCGACTCGCACCGCTCGACAACGGCCCCCGACACAGCTGAGAGGACGCTGAGGCCTTGCCGCGCAAGAGCTCTGGGTCGTCCGGAATCGAGCACGTACGAATCCCCCGACGCGTCGTCAGGACGTGTACCACAGCGGCCCGAGACCAGCACGAGCACCCACGAACCCCGCCACGCCGGCGAAAGCCACGATGGTGGATCGTCGGTGAACATCCGACCCGACCGGGCCTCGGTCAGCCGATGCCTTCGACGATGCGGAAGTCGCGCTCGACGCCGTCGGAGAGGGCTGCCAGCGCCTCCTGGTAGGCCGCACTCCCGTACGCCGCGACGGCCTGCTCGAAGCTGTCGAACTCGACCAGGACGGTGCGCTCGGCGATTCCGGCGTCATGCGCCACGGCCCGACCGCCACGGACGAGGATCCGACCGCCCCCGGCCTTGACGGCCGGAGCAGCCAGCTCGTTGTAGGCAGCCAGCTTCTCAGGGTCTGCAATGGTGCGGTAGGCGCTGACCCAGTAGCCCTTGGGCATGGAACCTCCGGTGTGAGGATGAGTGCATCCGACTTACGGACCGGTCTCGGACGAGCGTCGGCGGGCGAGAGCGAGGCTCGTCAGCGTCGTGATCGCCACGGCGCCGATACCGACCAGCGCCGCGGTGGTGTAGGCGCTGTCGTCGGGGAAGAGGTGGCCGGGGCCGGTGCCCGCGGCGAGGATCAGGCCGCCGATGGCGCTGCCCAGGGAGTACCCGACGCTGCGGACGACGTAGTTGAAGCTCATGGCACTCGACGTCTCACTCTTGGGGGTGACGGCCAGGATGACGCCGGGCATCGCGGCCGAGAAGCCCCCTACGCCGAAGCCGAGCACGCCCATCGCCACGAACAGTTCGGCCAGGTCCGACCGGGCCGCCGCGAACAGGACGAACCCGCCGCCGACCACGACGGCGCTGCCGGCCAGGAGCAGAGGGCCGGCGACATGCGTCCGGACCCGCGGCGTGAGCTTGCCGGCGACGAACCCCAGCACCGAGAACGGGATGAGGACCAGCCCGGCGACGAAGGTCGTCAGCCCGAAGCCGTAGCCGGCGCCGTGCGGCGTCTGCGCGTACCGGGTGATGAGCGTGAGCAGGAGGTACATGCCGATCCCGCCGACGAACATGGCGAGGTTCGCCCCGGCGACCGCCGGGTGCCGCACCGCCCGCACGTCGACCAGGGGCGTCGTGCTGCGCAGTTCCATGACGGCCCAGACGCAGAGCAGCACCACCGCGACGACGGCGAGGCCCACCGCCACGGCGAGGTGACGGCTCCACAGAATCCGTTCGCCGGCGAGGAACAGCACCAGGAACAGCGCAGCGGCCAGGACGACCGCGCCCGCCACGTCCACGTGGGCGGAGCGGCCTTCGGGGGCTTCGGGCATGGAGCGCCACGCGGCTAGGAGGGCGGCGGTGGTGACGACCAGGCCGAGGCCGTAGGCGGCCCGCACCCCGCCGAGCTCGGCGAGCAGTGCGGCCAGCGGGTAGCCGACGCCGGCCCCGATGATCGAGACCACCGAGATCAGGGCGATCACGGACGTGCTGCGCTCGTCCGGGAGGTGGTCCCGGGCCACGCCCATCATCAGCGCCGTCAGACCGAGCCCGACGCCCTGGGCCGCCCGGCCGGCCAGCAGCCACGCGAACGGCAGCGGCAGCACGGTGAGCGCGCCGCCGGCGACGACGACCGCCAGCGTCGCGAGGATCGTGGCCCGCCGGTGCGGGCCGGCTCCGAGCCGGCCGAGGACCGGCGTGGCGACGGCACCGCTGAGCAGCGCGACGGTCAGCGTCCACTGCGCGCTGCCGAGCGAGACATGGAACGACGTCGCCACGCTGGTGATGAGCGGCGTCCCCAGGCTGGCTACCGCCGCCACGACGAGAGCGACGAATATCAGGGTGGGGACCAGCGTCCGCGCCTCGGAACTCGCCACGGGGAACGTCTTCACCGCGACCCCGCCGACCGGCCGCCCGGTGACCGCTTCGGCCCTTCGCGGTCCTGGCTCTCGAGCTCTGCCAGATGCTTCAGCGCCGGAAGGGCCGCCACCAGCGCCTCGACCTCGTCGCCGGTGAGCTCGCCGATCAACCGCTCGAACGCGTGGACGCCCGCCTGGCGCCGCGTCCGGACGTAGGAGGCGCCGGCCTCGGTCAGGCACACCAGCGTGACCCGCTTGTCGGACGCGTCGCCCCGCCGCTCGACCAGGCCGGACTCCTCCATCACCCTGACCAGGGCGGTCATCGCGGGCTGGGTGACACCCTCGATCGCGGCCAGATCGGTGATGCGCCGTGGGCCGGTCCGGTCCAGGGTGGCCAGGGTGGCGGCGGACGTCAGGCTCATGTCCCGGGGCAGGCGTCTCACGGCCCTGGTGGCCAGGCCGTAGAGGGCTGCCCCGATGGCGGCGGACGCGCCAGGCGTGGTGTCTTGACGACTCATGTTCGAAGCATAGCAATTTTATATTCACAGCTTATGTACTTGGTCGGATTCACGCTCGACCCGCACATCGACCTGCTCGACCAGCTCCCCTTCCAGCAGATCCAGCTCGGCACGTCGCGTGGCGAGAAGAGAACCTCGTCTCGTACGCCGAGCCGCCCCGGCCCCGCCACCGTGGTTCCGGTGACGTCGCCGATCGGGAGATGAGCGGACCACCCTGCCGTCCGGACTCCGCTCCGGAGGCCGGCCCACCGGCCGGTCTCCTGCGGGACAGCCCCCAGCTCCGTACGGGACAGCCGTCAGCGCAGCTCCAGCTCCCCCACCGTCTGGTCCCCGCTCGTCTCCCCCGTCGGCCGGAATCCGAGTCCCAGGTAGAAGCCCTCGGGGCCGTCCTCGCCCGGGTGCCAGGTCGTGGTCAGGCGGGTGCCGCCGCGGCGGCGGATCTCGGCGGCCACGGCCTCGACCGCGAAGCGGCCGTAGCCCCGGCCCTGTTCGCCGGCTGCGATGTTGAGCCGCCACAGGCCCGAGCGGATGTCGGTGCCCGTGCCGTCGCCCGCGAAGTCGATGTCATGGAAGGCCATGAGGAAGCCGACGGCCCGGTCTCCGTCGAAGAGGAGACGGGGCCAGGCGATGTCCGGGTACACGTACGCCTCGGCAAGGGATTTCACGACCGGAGCGACCAAGTGCTCCTGGTCGGGGCGGACCTTCAGGCCGATCGCCGTGTCGATGTTGGCGGTGGTGACCGGTTCCAACCGGAGCTGAGTCGTCATTCGGAAACCGTAGACCGGCGGTTTACGGTTGTCCGACGGGGCCACCCCCACTGATCACTCCTTACCGGTCCACGCCCTCGCCACGACGCGGCCCACGCCCAGCGCCGGAGCCGCCGGGCACGGGAATGCGCGTGCGCGATCGCCGGGGAGAGGCCCAGACTGCGGGCATGGATGGACAAGCCGGCGAAGCCTCAGCCCTGACCTCGCCCTCGCCCTCGCACGGCATCCCGGGGTTCCCGCCCGATGCCCGCCTCCTCCTCGTCAACTGCGACGACTTCGGGATGTACCCCGCTGTCAACGCCGCGGTGATCGAGTCGATCGAGGAGGGGATCGCCGCGTCCTGCAGCCTCATGACCGTGTGTCCGGCGGCAGCGGACGCCATGCGGCTGCTCCGTCGGAGGCCCGGGATTCCGTTCGGGATCCACCTGACCCTCGTCTGCGAGACGCCCAGCTTCCCCTGGGGTCCCCTGACCGCGAGGGAGAAGGTGCCCTCTTTGCTGGACCCCTCCGGCGAGTTCTTCGAGCCGACCCCCGTCGGGCGGGCCGCGCTGCTCGGCCGGGCCCGGACCGACGAGGTCGAGACCGAGTTCCGCGCACAGATCGACGCCGTGGCCGACGCGGGGCTCTCCCCGACACACCTGGATTTCCACTGCCTGGCGGACGGGGGACGAGACGACATCCTCGACCTCACCGTGGGGCTGGCCGCGGAGTACGGCCTCGCCGTACGCGTCTGGCTGGAGCCCGGCCTGAGCGCGATGCGCCGGCGAGGTCTGCCCGTCATCGACCACGCCTTCCTGGACAGTTTCTCCCTCGGGACCGAGGACAAGCCGGCCCGGTACGACCGGCTGCTGCGCGACCTGCCGGCCGGGCTCAGCGAGTGGGCCGTCCATCCCGGGCTCGGCACCCCGGAGGCGCGGGCCCTCGACAGCGGCTGGCAGGTGCGGCACACGGACCACGCGTTCCTCACCTCGCCGGAGGCCCGGGAAGCCGTGGCCCGGGAAGACATCACGGTGCTCGACCACCGGGCCCTCCAACAGGTCTGGGCCCGGCGTACCCCGGCTCAGGGTTTCGTCGAGGGGCAGGACGGACACGCGCCTTGGGGGCGCTGATTCCGGACTCCTCGACGTACGCCCCCCAGGGGCAGGCACTTCGCCACCTGTGAGACCTTGCGGAGAGTGCGGGTTCGCACACGACTCGCACATGTGCAGCCATTGAGGCGTATCGGCCTGTTTGCCCCGATTGATGTCGGGTACCCCGCAGAGAGGGCGGAATCCAGCACTCCGCCGCACGACCCCGCCTGTCGCCACCGCGCGTCGTGCCCTGTCACCTCACACGTCGTTCTGGAGTCTTCATGTCGGATCAGCGCAGGAGCGCCTTCGCCACCGTCAACCCCGCCACGGGAGGGACACTCGCGGAGTTCCCCTCGATCGAGCGCTGCGCGGACGCGGAGCGGGCCCGGCGCGTGGCCGAGCGCGTGGAGACCGGCATGGTCCGGGTCAACCACGAGCTGCACGGCATCGCCGGCTGAGCTCCGAACCGCGAGCCGCGTTCCGGGGCCGGAGTCCGGCGGCATGCCCGTCCTCCGGCGCCGGAACACCGAATCCCCACCACCCGACACACCGACGTAAGGAGTCGTTTCGTGCCCTCAGTACCCGCCCTCACGCTCAACAACGGTGTGGAGATCCCGCAGCTCGGCTTCGGGACCTTCCAGATCCCTCCGGAGGACACCCGCGAGACCACGCTGGCTGCCCTGAAGGCCGGCTACCGGCACATCGACACGGCGCAGATGTACGGCAACGAGAAGGAGGTCGGCCAGGCGGTCCTGGACTCCGGCCTCGACCGGGCGGACGTCTTCGTCACCAGCAAGCTGGACAACGGCGCCCATGCGTACGACGACGCCCTCCAGGCGTTCGAGGGCACCATGGAGAAGGTGCGGCTGGACTACCTGGACCTCTTCCTCATCCACTGGCCGCTGCCCGACAGGGGCGACTTCGTCGAGACCTGGAAGGCGCTGGAGGAGATCTACCGCTCGGGCCGCGTCAAGGCGATCGGGGTCTCCAACTTCCAGCCGCACCACCTGCGCCGCCTGCTGGACAGCAGTGTGGTGGTGCCCGCCGTCAACCAGATCGAGGTACACCCGTATCTCACCCAGGACGCCGTGAGGTCCTTCGGCGCCGAGCACGGCATCGCCACCGAGGCCTGGTCACCGATCGCCCAGGGCAAGGTGCTCGACGATCCGACGCTCACCCGGATCGCGGAGCGGGTCGGCAGGTCGACGGCGCAGGTCACCCTGCGCTGGCACCTGCAGCGCGGGGACATCGTGTTCCCCAAGTCGGTGACGCAGCGGCGCATCGAGGAGAACTTCGACCTCTTCGACTTCGAGCTCACCGAGGGGGACATCGGCGAGATCAACTCCCTGAACCGCGACGAGCGCACCGGACTCGACCCCGACCGGTTCAACGGCTGAGTCCCGTCACGGCCGGCACAGGAGAGAGGACCCGCCCCTCGTCGAGGGGCGGGTCCTCCGGTGTGCGCGGAAGGGAGCAGTGCCCTACTTCAGGGCGGGCGGTGCCGCGTCCGCCGAGGTGCCCCACGTCGAGGGCTCCGAGCCGACCTCGAAGGTCAGGTCACGCGTGCCTCGGATGTCCTCGGTGGTGAGGTAGGTCTTCCCGTACGCCTTCCCGTCCGTCTTCGCGGACCGGATGTAGCGCGCCGAGTCGGAGGTGCCCTGAGCCTTCACGGTCAGCTTCCCCTCGGGGTAGTACCGCCGGTCCAGGGTGAGGTCCACCCGCTCGAAGACCGGGGTCGAGAGGCCCCAGGTGTCCGTGCCCGGCTGGACCGGGAAGATCCCGATCGAGGACAGGACGTTCCAGGCGGACATCGTGCCCAGGTCGTCGTTGCCCGTCATGCCGGTGGGAGCATCGGTGAAGAGGGTGAGCGCGGCGTGCACCACGTCCGTCGTCTTCCAGGGCTGCCCCGTGGAGAGGTAGGTGTAGGGGGCGATCAGGTCGGGCTCGTTCTGCGGGTTGTACTTGTCCGCGTTGTAGTACTCGTACGGCCCGTTCACCCACACCTCGCGGGCGGTCTTCGCCGGGTCCTGGAGCAGCTGCTCGTAGGCGAAGAACGAGTCGAGGCGTTCGTTGGCGGACCGGGTGCCGCCGATCAGGGACACCATGCCGGGCAGGTCCTGCGGGACGAGCCACTGGTACTGCCAGGACGTGCCCTCGTGGAAGCCCTCGCTCTGGGCCGGGTCGACGGGGCCGGTGAAGTCGCCGTTCACGTCCCGTGCGCGGAAGAAGCCGGTCGAGCTGTCGAAGATCTTCCGGTAGTTCTGGGCACGCTCCGCGTACCGGGCGGCGTCGTCCTTGTGCCCCAGTTCCTTCGCCATCTGTCCGAGCATCGCGTCGGAGAGCGCGTACTCCAGGGTCGCGGAGGCGCCGTGGTCGTAGTCGGAGTCGCCCGGCTTCACATGGGCGCGACCCTTGATGTACGGCGCGAAGCCGTCGGCGAGGTACTCCTTGTTGGCCTCACGGCCCACGGGGGCGGAGTCGGCCGGGGGCACACCGTCGGCGTTCTTCTTCAGAGCCCGGTAGGCCTGCTCCTCGTATCCCTTGAGGAGGCCCTGCTGGTAGGCGTTGGTGAGGAACGGCGTGACGGGGTCGCCGGTCATGATGTTCGTCTCGACCGTGCCGTAGCCCCACTTGGGCAGCCAGCCGCTGTCCTGGTCGATCTTGAGGACGGAGATCGCCATGTCACGGGACTCGTGGGGTGCGAGGAGTGACAGGAGCTGGGCCTGGGTCCGGTAGGTGTCCCAGAGCGACCAGTTCTGGTAGTAGGTGAAGCCCTTGGCCCGGTGGATCTTCTGGTCCCAGCCGGTGTAGCGGCCGTCGACGTCGCTGCCGATGTTCGGCGCGAGGAACGAGCGGTAGAGGGACGAGTAGAAGGTCCGGCGCAGGGTCTCGCTGCCGCCCTTCGCCTCGACGTCGTCGAGCCGGTCCTCCCACGCCGCCTGTGCGGCGCGGGCGACACGGTCGTACGAACGGCCGCCCTCGGCGCGGAGGTTGAGGGCCGCGCCCTTCGCGTCCACGTACGAGATCGCGGTCGTCGCCTCGACGGTGCGGTCCTTCGTGGTGTCGAAGCGCAGGAAGGCGCCGTTGCGCTCGGAGGCCGCCGACGAGGACTTCGAGCCCTCGGTGACCGCGTCTCCCTTCCAGGTACCGGAAGTCGTGAAGGGCCGGTCGAAGCGGGTGATCGTGTACACCGTGTACGGCTTGGTGTCCTGGCAGAAGCCGCTGCCGGTGATGGCCGTACGCACGGTCCGGTCGTCGATGATCTCGACGTCGGTGTTCACGGTCTTGTGCAGCGACTGGCCCGCGTTGATGAGGACGTTGGCCTTGTCCGTGGCGGGGAAGGTGTAGCGCTGCACACCGGTGCGCTCGGTGGCGCTCAGCTCGGCCTTGATGCCCGTCTTGAGGCCGACCTCGTAGGTGCCGGGGCTCGCCTTCTCGTCGTCGTGGCTGAATTCGGCCGCGTACGTGGCGTTGTCCGTCGACGTGATGTCACCGGTGGTCGGAAGCACCGGGAGGTCTCCGCCGAGGCCGCAGCCCACGCCGGATATGTGAACGGTGGAGAAGCCCCGGATGTGGGTCTCGGAGTAGTCGTAGCCGGTGTTGTGGCCGGTGTCGGGCGAGAACTGGACCATGCCGAACGGCACCGCGGCGCCCGGATAGGTGTTGCCCTCGTTCTCGGTTCCGATGAACGGGTTGACGAGATCGGTGAGACGACCGCGCTCGGCGTGGCCCCCTCCGTCCGCCGCGGCGGGTGCGGCGACGGCCCCGCCGAGGAGGGCTGCCGTGGCGGCCGCCGCCCCCGCGCCGCGAATCCAGTGGGTCCATCTCATGGGATGAGCGCCTCTCGAAAAACGTAGACAACGTTGTCATGCGCACTGCGCGATCATTCTTGGCCCGCACATGTGTGCCCGTCAAGGGGTGCGGCGCACCTCGGCGTTCATGGCGCCCGCCCGCCACGCACCCCCGCGTCCCCACCGGAACGCGGGTGCGACGTGCCGGGTGACCCGATGTCCGCACGCCGGAGAACCCGGACGGAGTACGCCTCCGACGCCGCCGGCCCGCTCGCCGGGGGCCGCTTCCGCGTGCGGGGCGGGGCTTCCGGCTCCAAGGTCGGTAGAGGACGCGGAGCCTGTCCGGCCGAGGCCCGCCCGCCGCACCGGAGGCGATGCAGTGAGCCCGAACCGCACCACGACGGGGCTGGTCTCGCACGTGCCGCAGGACGAGAGCGACCTCCTCCCGTGGTGGACGCGGCTCGCACCGCTGGCCCTGGTGGTTCTCGCACTGGCGGTCGACCTGCCCTGGCCGGGGGAGTTCAGCGGGGACGTGTTCCTGATCCTCAGCTCGATGATGGCGGCGTGTGTGTACTCGCTCCGTGCCGTCGTCGGGGTGGCCGTCCTCAACAGTCTCGCCGGGCTGGTCCTGCTGTTCGCGAGTCATCTGTCGTCCGACGGCCGTCACGCGGTGGTCGACTACGTCGCCATGGTGGTCCTCGCCTGGGCGTCCGTGCCCCTGTGCCGGCTGCGGCTCTCCCTGCGACGCCGGCTCCAGGGCGCCGAGCGGGTGGCGGAGAGCGCCCAGCGCGCCGTCCTGCCGCCCGTACGGGCCTGGTGGGGGGACACCTGGATCGCGGTGCGCTACGAAGCCGCCTCCGCCGCTGCCGCTGTCGGAGGAGACCTCTACGCGGCGGAGCACACCCCGTACGGCGTGCGCCTGCTCATCGGTGACGTGCGCGGCAAGGGGTTGAACGCCATTCCGAGCGTCGCCGCACTCGTGGGAAGCTTCCACGAGGCCGCCCACCACACTCCCACCCTGCCCGAGCTGGCCCGCCACCTCGACGAGGCGGTGACCCGTCACACCCGGGAGACCGCGGCGGTGGGCGGTGGCGCCACCGCGAGCAGTGAGCACTTCATCACGGCTGCCATCGCGCAGATCCCGGACGACGGCACGGAGGTCCGCCTCATCAACCGGGGCCACTGTCCGGCCTACCTCGTGGACGGGAGCACCCTTCTCGCCTGGGAACCGGAGCACCCGGGGCTGCCTCTGGGGCTCGGTGAGCTCGACACCGGCCCGTGGACCGACGAGGCCCGCCCCTTCGGCCCCGGACATCTGCTCCTGCTGTGCACGGACGGCCTTCTCGAGGCCCGTGACGCCGACGGACACTTCTACACACCGGACAGGGAACTGCGGCAGTCCTGGCACCAGGGGCCGCCGGCCGTCGTGGAGAAGCTCGCCCAGGCGGTCCACCGTCATACCGGCGGGGTCCTGACCGACGACCTGGCGCTCGTCGCTGTCACCCGTGCGGAGCACGCCCTCCCCCGGGGCGGAACGGACACGCCCGTTCCGTGATTCGCCGGGCGTGCCTGCCGACGGTGCGACTCGGCACCGTGGGGTGCGTGAGGCTTCCGGCCACGGCGGTGCGCGGCCTGAACGAACGGACGGAGAAGCGCTGCCCTGCCCGCCCGCGGAGCTGCGACGATGCCCTCCGATTCACTGGCGGAGGACATGTGTTCGTTTTCGCGTGTGCCGGATGCGGCGCCGCACTGACCATCCCGCTGGCCCAGACCGCGCTGCCGGCCCACGCCCATCAGAAGCGGTTTCCCGTCAGCGCAGTGCCGCGTAGACGATCAGGTTGTCCACTGGGTGGCCCTCGGCGTCGAAGGCTCCGTCGCACGTGATGAGGCGGAGAACACGCTCGCCGGTGGCACCGTAGACCTTCTGGGTGGGGAAGGCCTTCTTGCTCACGCTCTCGGTGCCGGTGACCGTGAAATGGGCTTCCTCGCCGCTCCCGTCGGAGACGGCGATGTCCGCGCCCTTGGTGATGCGGTGCAGGTCGTGGAAGACGGCCTCGCCGAACCGGGTGTCGTTGTGTCCGATGAGCACGGCGGCGCCGGGCTCGCCGGGGACGGCCCCGCCCGCGTACCAGCCGGCCGTCATGCCCTTCTCCGCGGGCGGGACCTCGACCGTGCCGTCCTCGTTGAGTCCCAACCGCAACAGTGCGGTGTCTATGCCGAGCGACGGGACCACCAGCCGCGTCGGAGCCGGTGCCTTGGGTTCGTCCCGGGTCCCGGGGGCGTGTGTGGCCACCTTGACGGAGGGGTCAGGCGTATCGGTAGCGCCGCAACCGGTGACGGGGGCCAGCAGCAGGCAGGCCGCCGCCACGGTCACGGCGGTGCGTCGCGACGTCTTCGTTGTGCAGGACATGGGTACTCCGGTGCGGTGGGCGAACGCGAGGGGGAACAGCGAGAGCGGGTGGCGCCGCCCCCTGTGCCGGGAGCGGCGCCACCCCTGCGGATCAGCCGTTGCGCTGGGCGGCGGACCGGCGGCGCAGGACGAGGACACCGGCGCCCGCGAGCAGCGCGATGCCCGCCGCGGAGCCGTAAGGAACGGTGTCACTCGCGCTTCCGGTGTCTCCGGCCGGAAGCTCCCCGGCGGCCACACCGCCCCGCGGGACCGTGCCCGGCCGCACGGAGTCGGCGGGGACCGGTGCCGCGGTGGCGGACTGTTCCGCTCCCTCGGGGGCGGGGGCCGGCGTCGCGGCACCGGCTTCGGCGCCCTCGGGCGCGGGGGTGGGGCTCTCGGTCTTCTCGGCCGGCGGCTTCACTGCCGGAGTGCCGTCGGCGACGGCCGCGGCGGACGGGAGCAGGACCGCGCCGATGGCGGCGGCAACGAGGACCGCGGTGCGCAGGGTGGGACGAAGGGACATGGAGAACTCCGATTCCAGCTCGGCTGTTGTGGTGCCCGCACACGGGTGCGTGTCGGGCGCCGGGCTTGCCGTGAGTCTGGAGTGAAGTTGTGAGGAAACTGTCAGACCAGCGTTCGCATCGGATCAGGGCCGGCCGACGGCAACCGCAGGGTGAACACCGAGCCGTGGCCCACCGTGCTGGCCACCCCCGTCGTGCCACCGTGCGCCTCGACGAGCTTGCGTACGATCGCCAGCCCCAGACCGCTCCCGCCGGTGCGGCGGCTGCGGGACTTCTCGGCGCGCCAGAAACGGTCGAAGACGTGCGGCAGGTCCTCCTGCGCTATGCCGCAGCCGGTGTCCGCGACCTCCACCACCGTCTCGTCGCCCCCGGACCCGGTGGCGTAGACGCGCAACGTCACCCGCCCTCCGGGCGGGGTGTGGCGCACGGCGTTGGACACCAGGTTGCTGATGGCCTGCCGCATGCGTACCGGGTCCGCGGCCAGGTCAGGGGGCGGTTCGCGCCCTTCCGGGTCGGCCACGGTCAGGCCGACCCCTGCGGCATCCGCCTCTGCCTGGTGGGCCGCGACGACGTAGGTGAGCAACTCCTCGATCCTCAGGGGTTCGGGGTGGAGACGGAGGACACCGGCGTCCGCCGCCGCCAGGTCCTGGAGGTCGTCGATGATGTGCTGCAGCTGCACCGCCTCCTCGAGGAGCGAGGAGACGAACGACGCGTCCAGCTCGGCGATTCCGTCCTGGGCACCCTCCAGCCATCCCCGGATGTTGCTCAGCGGTGTGCGCAGCTCGTGCGCCACGTCGCTGACCAGCGCCTTGCGCTGCTCCTCCAGCCGTGCCCGGTGTTCCGTCATGTCGTTGAAGGCGGCGGCCAGCCGGCCGATCTCGTTGTCCGCCGCGACCACCACATGGGAGGGGTTCTCTCCGTCCCGCATGCGCTGGGCCGCACCCGTGAGCGCGTGCAGCGGACGTACGAGCCGGGCACCGGCCAGGACCGAGGCCCCGACCGTGAGCGCGAGGACGAGCGCCGCGACGCCGGTGATCTTCGCGGTGTTGCCGGAGGACAGCTCGAAGGCGGGGACGGCGCCCCCGCCCGGGTCGCTGATGAACAGCAGCGCGGGCGAGGCGACGTACGAACTGAGCTGCTCCTGACGGGCGATGCCGACGCACGAGGCGATGTCGCGGTCGTTCTCGCTGTCCAGGGACGCCGGGGTGGGGAGGGCGGTCGGCCGGGCCTCCTGCGGAACGGTGACACCGGGCACGGGCCGGGGTACGGCCGTTGCTGCCTCGGGCTCCTCCCGCGTGTTCCACGAGAGGTCGAGATCGAGCCGTACGGCTTCGCGGCCCTGCCGGTCGAGGCACGCGTTGACCAGCCCGTTGAGCGCGGTGAGTGCCTTCGTCTCGGTTCCGGTGGGACTGTCCAGGTCGTCCGTCGAACACCTGCTGTTCTGCATGCGGGCCGGATCGTTGCCCACGACCTGGATACGGGGCCGGCCGCTCGGGCTCTCGATGACGTCCGAGGCGATCCCCGACCGGCTGAGGCACCGCACCGTCTCCTCGGCGGTGCGCCGCAACGACGCCCGCTCGGCCTCGGGCAGCTTGAACGGGCCGACGGCACGCGGGTCCACTCGATCGTTGCCGGAGCGCTGTGCCGCGTCGGTGCCGGGTACCGCGACGGTCACGGACCCCGCACCCGGCTCCGCCTCGGAGGGGACGGCGGCGACCGACAGCGGGTCCACGACCGCCGAGGCCTGCGGGGGCAGGGCCGGTGGGGGCGGGGACGAACCGGCGGAGTCCGCGAGGATCTCCCGGCTCTGCGTCGTCAGCGTGATGCGCCGGTCGGACGCGTCGGCCAGCTCGTCGACGGTGGTCCCCACGCCGTCCCAGGTGGGGTGTTCGGCCGCGTAGGCGAGGAGACCGTCGAGGACCCGGGTGTCGGCGGCGAGGTTGCGGCCCTGCTCCTGCTCGATCGCGCCGGACGTGGTCTGCACGGCCAGCCATGCCGTGGCGGCTACCGAGCAGGCCGCGACCAGCGCCGACACCGCCAGCAGCCTGCCGAGCAGACTCTTGCGCAGGGGCAGCCGCAGACGCTGTCCGGCGCGCTCAGCGCGCCGGAGCACGCGAGGCACCCTTCTCCGGGTCCAGGAGTTTGTAGCCGACGCCGAAGACGGTGAGCAGGCGGACCGGGCGCCGGGGTGCTCGCTCGATCTTCTTGCGGAGGTTCATGATGTGCACGTCGACCGTACGGCTGCTGATGTACCGGTCGAAGCCGTGCAGTTCGGCCAGGAGCTGCTCACGGGTGAAGACCCTCTCGGGTTCGGCGGCCATCGTCGAGAGGAGGCGGAACTCCCCGGGTGTGCACTCGACCCCGACACCGTCGACCGCCACCTCGTGGCGTACGGGATCGACGGCAAGGGTTCCCACCCGCAGCACGTGGCCGTCCTCGCGCCCCACGCCCCGCCGGGTGCGCCGCAGGAGCGTCCGCACGCGCGCCATGAGCTCGCGGGGACTGTAGGGCTTGGTCATGTAGTCGTCCGCGCCGAGGTCGAGGCCGAGCAGCAGGTCGTCCTCCGCGGCCCGCGCGGTGAGCATGAGGACCGCCACCTCCCGCTCCTCGGCGCGCAGTATGCGTACGACGTCGAGTCCGTCGGCCCTCGGCATCATCACGTCGAGGACGAGGAGGTCCGGCTCCCCCCGCCGGGCCTCCTCCAGGGCGGAGAGGCCGTCCGACACCACGGTGACGGTATGGCCCTCGCGTTCGAGGTAACGGCGGACCAGCTCGGCCTGTTTCGCGTCGTCTTCGGCGACTATGACGTTTGCACACACGGAGAGGATCGTAAGCGAGCCCCGCGCCACGACGGTCCGCCAGGGGCGCGGCCGGTGCCTCCCCGACGGCCGTGATCCCTCCGGGCCGGGGGGCGGGCCGTCGGGGCGGACGGCTCGGTGCCCTCCGCCCCGACCGCGCCCCGCCGTCAGCGGGCGCGGCTCACCGGGTCCCCTCCTCCCCGCCGGCTGTCCCGTCCAACTCCGCCCTCACCGACCGGGCTTCCTCCGTCCGCCCCAGCACGGTCAGCTCCTGCTCGCACGCCTCCAGCGCCTTCCGGAGCAGCGCCGCGCGCCTCGGCTCGGCCGCCTCCATCCGCCGGGCCGCGGATGCGGCCTCCGTCACGACCGCCAGGCGGGTCCCGGGGTTCCGGGGGTCCGCCGTCCCGTACTCCAGGAGTGCCTGGGCCAGGCGCGGCAGGTACACCGCCGGGCTCACCACGGCGAGCAGGCGATAGGCGTCGACGGCCTCGTGGATGTTGATGGTGCCGGATCCGAGCAGAAGTGTCCGTGCCCGCAGTACCGCATGGTGATCGACGCTCTCCCAGTGATTCATGACGGTGATTCTGAAAGGTGCGGCAGCCCCTCAACAAGGCTTGGAGAGCGTGCTGTTCGTCCTACGAAAATGCCCTCTGACCTGTCATGATGGGTGTGCCATCACCCCTTCGGGGAAGATCGGGGGCCGGCGCGACCGCCAGGTCGGGCGCCTCCCGCTCACGGTCGGTGGGTGTGCCGGCGCCCGCCACCGTCTCCACGCGGGCCGCGCGCACGGCGTCCTCGCGTCCGGCCGTGTGACCGCCCGGGTCGAGCCCGGCACCGAATCCCCCGGGCGAGCCCGTGTGAGCCCGCCCAGACGCTCCTCCGTCAGCGGATCGCCGACGGCCGACGTTTGAGCTGGAAGGGGGCGTGACCTGTGCGATCCGTACGGCTGGGCGACGCCCTCACTCTATCGTGACTTCCTCCGCCCGCCCCTCCGCCCGCCGGGATCCTGAGGAGAGCGGCGCGCGACCGGCGCCGTCCGATGCGCGGTGCGCGAGGGGAGACGGAGCGATGGCGAAGGATGCGGGGCGGGGCACGAGCCCGGAGGGACAGGCAGTGCTGCTGGCGGCGGGGCTGGCCGATCTGGCGGTGAGCACCGTGGGTTCGGTCCTGGGGACGGTACGAGGGCTGCTGCGCCGTTCGGACGGCGCGGAGTTGGTGGTGGAGGCCGAGCGCGATCTGAAGGCTCGGGGCCGCCTGGTCCTGGACAGGTACGCCGACACACCACCGGCCCACCTGGAGACCCTCGCCCAGGAGGCGCTGGCCAGGAAGTCCGCCGATGGCGTCTGACCGGTGGGAGCCGGCCGTCTTCAAGGCCCGGGTCGACGGCGTGCTGCGCCGCTTCGTCGCCGAGGAGGCGCAACTGTTCGCGGACGTGGACCCGGCCCTGCGGCCCGTGGCGGACCAGCTGGAGACCTCGGTCGCGGACGGGAAGCGGCTGCGGGCAGCGTTCTGCTACTGGGGCTGGCGAGCCGTGGGCCAGCCGGACAACGACGCGCTGGTGCGCGCCGCGGCCTCGATGGAACTGGTGCACGCCGCCGCTGTCGTCCACGACGACCTCATCGACGACAGCCCGCTGCGCCATGGCCGGCCCACCGCACAGATCGCCCTGCGTGGTGCGGTACGCCGCCGGCCGCGTTCCGTCGCCGCCGGCAGGTCGCTGGCGATGCTGGTGGGAGACCTGCTGATGGGGCTGGCCGGGCAGTTGTTCGCCACCAGCGGTCTGCCGGCCGCGTATCTTGCCCGGGCCCGCCCCTTGTGGTCGGACCTGGCCCGGGACCTGATCGCCGGTGAGTGCCTGGAGATCCTCCGTACCGGAGCACCCCCGGACACCACCGAATCGCTCAAGGTGATCCGGTTCAAGACGGCCAAGTACACCGTCGAGCAGCCCCTGCTGATCGGCGGTGCCCTGGCCGGGGCCGGCGACCGGATACGCGAGGGCTTCTCGGCGTACGGGCTCCCGCTCGGCGAGGCGTTCCAGCTCCGGGACGACCTGCTCGGCCTGTTCGGGAACCCCGAGCGGACGGGGAAGGCCAACACCGACGACCTGCGGGGACACCGGCCCACGACCCTGCTGGCGGAGACCTGGCGCCTCGCAGGCGAGGCCGAGCGGCAGCATTTGCGGGCCCTCCTGGGCCGGCGGGATCTGGACGCGGAGGGTCTGCGCGCGGTGCGTGAGCTGATGTGCCGGCTCCACGCACCCGACCGCGTCGAGGAGATGATCAGCGCACGGGTGGAGGAGGCTCTCGGCGCCCTGGCCGGGCTCGGTGTGCCCGCCCCGGCCGCCTCGGCCCTGACCACGCTGGCACGGTCGGTGACCGTCCGCGTGTCCTGACCGCGCAGGCGCGCCGGGCAGCTCGGCCTGGAACGGCGTGCGTCACGGCCTCGTACGGAACACACCTCCCTCAGTACAAGGAGCCTTGCCATGAGCTACACCGAGTCGTCGTTGAACTCCCTTCGCCTGGCCGGGGACGAACTCGCCGACGCCACCGTCGCCGCACTCTTCGAACGCGGGGAGGTGGGCAAGTTCAACTCCCTGATGCGGTACGTCTCCACCGCCGGCTCCCCCTTGCCGGACGGGCTGCCCGACGTAGCACGCGAGTACCTCGAGGCCACCGGCGCACCACCGGCCTGGGTCGACTGGGGCGAGATGGAGAAGGCACGGCTGTTCTTCGCCGACAACAACGTGCACATCTCCACCGCGCTGTCCTTCGCCTCGATGCCCGCCTGCTACCTCGTCCCCCACGTGGCGAAGCTGCTGTCGGCCACCCACGGGCTCGACTACCCCTCCAGACGGATGGCGGAGACCGGGCAGTTCACCGTCTACCTGATGCAGCCAGGGGCGTTCGAGGCGGGCAGTCCCTTCATCCCCGCGGCCCAGAAGGTCCGGCTCCTCCATGCCTCCATCCGTCACCACCTGACACGCGAGAACCGCTGGGACACCGGGGCGCTCGGGACGCCGATCTGCCAGGAGGACATGATCGGCGGGCAGATGTTCTTCTCCCTGCTGGTTCTCGACAGCCTGCATCGTCTCGGCATCCACATGTCGACGGACGGCGCCGAGTCGTACTACTACGCCTGGCGCGTGGTCGGTGCGATGCTCGGAGTGGACCAGGACACCGTGCCCCGGACGCTCGAGGACGCCCGCCGCTTCCTCGACCTGTACATGGTCCGGCACATGGGGCCTTCCCCGGAGGGAGCGCACCTGACGCGCCAGCTCATCGACCTGTACGAGGAGGTCGTACCGGGGACCTTCCTCGACCCGGTCGTCTCCGCCCTCATCCGCCACCTGGTCGGCGACACCTGCGCGGACTGGCTCCAGGTGCCCCGCTCCTCGTGGGACACCCTGGTCAGGACAGTGCCCCACCTGCTGGGGGCCCTGGAGAGCATCGAGGACCGTTCCCCGCTCGGTGCCTGGGCCTTGGACCACATCGGCCGGCTGACGACCTCCCTCGAGCTGTCCTCCCTGACCCGGGGACGCGTCATGCACTACGCGATCCCCGAGCAGCTCAAGAAGGACTACGACGTCCCCGGCTCGGTCCCCCGCTCCAAGCGGTGGACGCCACCGGCTGCCACGGTGTTCTAGGCGAGTGGTCCCGAAGTCCGATCGAGTTGTTGGTCGGCCCAGCACAACGGCAAGAACATCCAGGTCTCCGGCCGACGGCCCTGGAAGGACTACCTGCCGTCGTGGGCGTGTGATCGGCGCACTCACCGAAGCCGACATGCAGACCTGGGCCGACAAGGGTTACCAGGGAGCCTGCGGAGCCCTCAAGATCTGACGCCTCCTGCACAAACCCTGTTGCGGCAGCACTCGCACCACCGGCATCGTCAAGGCGGTCCTGGCTCTGCGGCTCGCCGCGGTGGCATGGGGCCGCCACAGACATGGACAGCGCAGTCATCGACGACACCGAGGGAGCCAGTTCACTGTGAGGGTTACGTACGACAGGGCTGTGGACGCAGCATACGTGTACTTCACCGATCCGCAGGATCGCGTGAAGTCAGCGCACACGTATCCCTGCGATCCGGTGGACGTCGACGGCATGATCAACCTTGACTTCGACGAACAGGGACGGCTGATCGGTGTCGAGGTCCTGGCGGCCAGTTCAAAACTGCCCCAGTACCTTCTCCGGTCGGCGGAGCGCTTGGGCACCGAAGGCGCATGACGCAGTGGAACAAGGCAGCCACCACCGCGCTCCCAGGTGGGAAAGGGGTCACTTCACCGTATGGCACTGACCCAGCAACTCGCACGGGTGACCCCGCAGTACCTGGCTCAGTGCCGTGCGATTGCGGAGGCGTCTCCGGACGGCGACCCCGATTGGGATCCACCCGTGGAGGACACGGTGGATCTCGACTGGGCGATCTGGGGCTTGATCTGGTTCTGTCAGCGCATGCCTGTCGAGGGTCCGTGTGTCCAGCTCCTCAGGCGGAGCATCTCGGGAGACCCAGGTGGCGATGTCGAGTTCCTTGATCATCCCGGGGTCCATGACGGCTTCGACTCCCCTCCAGCCCTTCTCGCTCCTGCAGTAGTGGCCGAACTGGCCCGCGAACTGGCCGCTCTGGACGTCGACGACATACTCAGGTGCCTGCCTGCGGACCACGTGGAAGCCGCCGAAGCATGCGGATTCCGAGGGTTCGGCGGACACCCACGCGAGTACCTTGTTGAGCATTTCGGGCTGCTGCAGAGTTTCTATCTCGTCGCCGGCCGACGTGGGCTGGCAGTTTTGACCTGGACGGACTGAGCACGGTCCACGAATTCGACGTCGCATGAGGCCCGTTGTTGCGGTGCTGGTCAGAGCGGTTCCTGGACGGCTGGGATCAACACGGCGGCTTCGCGATGGACGACGGGCCCGTCGTGGCGGTCGCGACCGCGCTGCGCCGCTCGAAGCGGTTGATGCCGTACTCGGCGATGGCGCGCTTCTCGGCCCGCCGCGTGGGCTTCCGGGGCCATCGTCGCGGAGAACGGCGAGTGACGGGCGCCGGGCTCACCGGGGAGCGACCTTGTGGACGGTGGTGTCGTCGGGACTCAGCCGTCGCCCGTCCTCGGACAGCACTTCCAGGGCGCGGAGGCGATTCCCCTGACGGCGGTCGACCAACTCCGAGTGGGGCTCGCCGGGGACGAAGAAGTTCTGCTCACCCCACTGCCGGAGCGCGACGATGACGGGGAAGAGCGCTTCGCCCTTCGGAGTCAGTACGTACTCGCGGTAGGCGCTGCCGTCCGAGGCGGGGACCGAAGCGAGCACTCCACCGGCGACCAGCGCGCGCAGACGAGCGGTGAGGATGTTCTTCGCCACGCCGAGGCTGCGCTGGAACTCCCCGAACCGCCGGCTTCCGTCGAAGGCGTCCCGCACGATCAGCAGGGACCACCAGTCGCCGATCGCGTCCACCGACCGGGCGACCGGACATTCACTGTCGTCGAAGCGCGTCCTGGCCACCATTGCGTCCTCACTCTCACCACGGTTGCAACATGCTACCAAAGCGCGCTAGCGTCCCCATCGGTAGCAAGATGAAACCAGCTGTGCGGAGGAGTGCTGATGCCGGGCGACAGCGAAGCTGTGGAACCACGGACCGAGGCCCGGAACGGGGAGGGGTCCGCGTCAGCCCTGTCCAGGGGCGTCGTCGCCCTGTTCGCCGTCGCCTGCGGGGCCGCAGTGGCCAACGTCTACTTCTCCCAGCCGCTCCTCGTGACCATGGGCCACGACCTCGGCATGAGCCCGGCTCTTGTGGGCGGCGTCGTCACCCTGACCCATGTCGGATACGGGCTGGGGCTCTTCCTCCTCGTACCGCTGGGCGATGTGGCCGACCGCAGGCGGCTCGTCGTGGGTCAGTTGCTGCTCCTGGTGGTGGCGCTGGCCGTGGTGGCCACCGCGCACACGGCGGTGGTCCTGCTCGCGGCCATGGCCGCGCTGGGACTTCTCGCGGTGGTGACGCAGACACTGGTGGCCTTCGCCGCGTCGATGGCCGCGCCCGCGGAGCGCGGACGGGTCGTCGGCCTGGTCACCAGCGGCGTGGTCATCGGCATCCTGCTGGCCCGCACCGCGTCCGGCTTCGTGGCCGATCTCGCGGGCTGGCGCTCCGTCTACCTCGCTTCGGCGGCGCTCACCGCCCTGCTCGCCCTGGTCCTCCACCGAGTGCTGCCACGTCACACCGGCGTCCCGACGACACCCCTGCGCTACGGGGAACTCCTGCGCTCCACCCTCACCCTCTTCGCACGGGAACGCCTGTTGCGGCTCCGGGCCCTCTTCGGTCTGCTGATCTTCGCCGCCTTCAGCACACTGTGGAGCAGCGTCGCACTGCCCCTCAGCGAGGCCCCGTACTTCCTGTCCCACAGCAAGATCGGGGCGTTGGGGCTGATCGGTGCCGCCGGGGCTGTGGCCGCGACCGCGGCGGGCCGCCTGAACGACCGTGGGCTCTCCCGCCGGACCACCGGCACCGCCCTCGCACTGCTCACAGCCTCGTGGCTGCCTTTGGCGTTCACGCGCGGCTCGCTCTGGGCGCTGGTCGTCGGCATCATCCTTCTCGACCTCGCCGTACAGGCGGTCCATGTCACCAACCAGACCCTGATCCACGCGCTGCACCCGGACGCGGGCAGTCGGCTGATCGGCGGGTACATGGTCTTCTACTCCATCGGCAGCGCCACCGGTGCCATCGCCGCGACCACCCTCTACACGGTGGCCGGCTGGGGCGCCGTGTGCGGGCTGGGTGCCGCGTTCAGCTTCCTCGGGCTGACGCTCTGGACGTTCACCCGGCGGCACAGTGCCCCACCACCGGGGTGGACAACGGCACCGCCGACCACCTCCGGCGCTTCGCCTGACACGGACAACGCCTTCACGGCGGGCCGGGCGGGCCCGCCGTGAAGGCGTCGGATGCAGTGGATGCGTCGGACGCATGGGTTGGACGCGTCGGATGCGGTGGGGCGGGACCCCGGGCGGGCGGGCGGCCGCCGCGCCGGCTGCGAGCCGGACAGGTCGGCAGACCGGTCAGCAGACCCCGTCGCCCGGCTTCGGGTTGCCCAGGCCGAACAGCGGGCGCAGCTTGAGCCCGATCCAGGTGCCGCCCAGGGCGACGGCACCCCACAGCCAGCCGCTCAGACTGCCCGAGGCGACGCCCGCCAGGTAGGCCCCGATGTTGCAGCCTCCGGCCAGCCGGGCACCGATGCCCATCAGCACACCGCCGAGCACCGACGCGACGGCCGTGCGCCACGGAATCCCGCGGTGCAGGGCCCAGGTCCCGCCGAGCGCCGCCGCCACCGCGGCACCGATCATGATGCCGATGTCGGTGAGGCTGGTCTTGTCGGCCAGGACCGGCCCGGCGAGCATCTCCGCGTTGCCCGCCTGCCGCCACCACGTCCAGTTCTCCGGATGGCCTCCGAGGGCGCCCACCAGCTCGGAACCCCACAGGCTGAACGCGCTGGTAACGCCCCAGGCCCCGCCGGACACCAGCAGGACGCCCGCGCCGAGCACGGCCAGCACCAGGGCGCCCGCGGCCAGTGGCCAGGAGCCGCGCAGGGCCCGCACCGCCGCCGTGCGCGCCGACGGTACGGCGCCGAGGGGCGGGGGGTTGCGGCGGGCCTGCACGCGCCGCGTGACCACGACCACCAGGAGCAGCGCGGCAATCGTCACGGCCCAGGAGCCGAACCAGCCGATGTGTTCGGAGAGGACGACCGGCTCCCAGGCGGGGAGGTCCTTCCACAGGTCGAACTGCCAGGCCGCGAGCGTGGCTCCGGCGATGAACCCGCCGAGGGTCAGGAGTACGGAGGTCTGCCCGGAGCCCACGGCGAAGAGTGTTCCGGAGGCGCAGGCCCCGCCGAGCTGCATCCCGATGGCGAAGAGCAGGGAGCCGACGACGAGACCGACCCCGAGGGTCCCGGCGGAGGGCGCGGGCTGTGAGCCGAACAGCCCGGTGCTCGTGCCGATGATCAGGGCGAAGAGCGTGGCGGTGGTGCCGAGCAGCAGCGCGTGCGCCCGCAGCCCGGTGCCGTTGCCGACGGCGATGAGCTGACGCCAGGCGGAGGTGAAGCCGAACCGGGAGTGGAACAGCGCGACGCCCAGGCCGAGCCCCAGCAGGAGCAGCACGCCCGGCTTGGCCCCGTGCGCGGACCACACGTACGCGGTCAGGGCCGCTGCGAGCAGCCCGGACACGACGAGGGGTGTCCTGCGCACCGGGGGCAGGGCGGGCGCCTCGGGCTGCGGCGCCGAGGTGGGGGAAGGGACGAAGAGGGCGGGCAGGGCGCGCGGCGGCGCGGCCGGCCCGGCAGGTGGCGCGGTGGTCACGGAAGGTCTCCGGGTGATGCTCGGCGGACGGCGGCGTGGGCGGTCGACGGCGCGGGACGCGGGCCGACACGGGATTCAGCCGCGACAGAGCCCGTCGTCGACGCACCACGCCGAGTGCGCGAACAGCGCGAGGCACAGAGGCGGGGCCGATGCAGACATGCGTGCGAATATACGGACTGGATCACTCCGGATGCCCGGCCGTCTCGCCATGCGGAAGGGTTCTGAGACGGCGGGCAGCGCTCCCCACGCCGGCACCCTCGCGACCGGCAGGTCACGAGGGTGCGCTGTCCGAGCGGTCCGAGGACGTCAGGCGGCGGGCTGCCGCAGGACGGCGACCCCCCTCGGCGGGAGGACGACAGCGCCCGCCTCGGCCGTGCCGATCAGGAGATCTCCGGCGAGCCCGGCCACCGGCACCGGCCCGTCGGTGCGGTTGACCAGGAACAGGTAGCGGTGACCGGCGTCGCGGCGCACGGCCAGTTCGACCCTGCCGGCCGCGTCGGCAGGCAGCTCACCGGTGACCCCGGCGGGGGCCAGCAGCCGCGGCAGCAGTCCGCCGAGACCGTCGGCGCCCAGGCGGGTGGAGACGTACGCGGCCGAGCCGGCGCCCACGGCCCGGCGGGTGACGGCGGGGCGGCCCGCGTACACACCGCTGCGGTAGTGGGCCAGCACCTCCACATCCGGCGCGCTGACGGTGATCCGGTCGGTCCACATGCTGCCCGTGGCGCCGCCGTCCACCTCGACCGTGTCCCCGTCGAGGAGCGGGCCGAACTCCTCGATGCGGATCCCGAGCAGGTCCCGCAGTGCTCCGGGATAGCCGCCGAGCCAGATGTGGTCGTTCTCGTCGACGACACCGGAGAAGTACGTCGTGACCAGATGGCCGCCGTTCTCGGTGTACCGCGTCAGCTCCTTGGCCAGCGCCGCGGGGACGACGTGCAGCACGGGGGCGATGACGAGCCGGTAGCGGCTCAGGTCCGAGCGGGCCGGGACCACGTCGGCCCGGATGCCCAGGTCGAGGAGGGCGGAGTACCAGTCGAGCGCCTCCTGGTGGTAGTCGAGGCGGGCGGTGGGATGGGAGTCCTGCTCGCTCGCCCACCACGAGTCCCAGTCGAAGACGATGCCGACCTGGGCCGGTTCACGCTCCGAGCCCGCGACCGGCGCCAGTGCGCGGAGGTCCTGCCCGAGTCCGGTCACCGCCCGGAAGAGATCGCTGTCCGCTCCGGCGTGCGGGAGCATCGCCGAGTGGTACTTCTCGGCCCCGGCGGCCGACTGGCGCCACTGGAAGAAGCACACGGCGTCGGCCCCGTGCGCGACGTGCAGGAGCGAGTCGCGGGCGAGGTCGCCGGGCAGCTTGGCCAGGTTGACCGGCTGCCAGTTGACGGCGCTGGTGGAGTGCTCCATGAGGAACCACGGACGCCCTCCGGAGATGCCGCCGGAGAGACTGGCGGAGAAGGACAGCTCCTCGCGGCACTGCGGACCGGGCACGACGTAGTGGTCGTTGGAGACGAAGTCGACCTCCCCGGCCCAGTCTGCGTAGTCCATCCCCTTGGTCCCGCTCATGACCATGAAGTTCGTGGTGACGGGGACGGAGGGAGTGATCGTACGCAACAGGTCGCGTTCCAGTCGCAGATGGTCCTTCAGCGCGTCGGACGAGAAGCGCTTGAAGTCCAGCTGCTGCGTCGGGTTGGGGTGGGAGGCGGCCAGCCGGGGCGGCAGGATCTGTTCCCAGGCGCTGTAGCGCTGCGCCCAGAACGCGGTGCCCCAGGCGTGGTTGAGGGAATCGAGCGTGGTGTAGCGGGTGCGCAGCCAGGCACGGAAGGCACGCGCGGCATCGTCGGAGTAGTCGTAGACGTTGTGGCAGCCCAGCTCGTTGGAGACGTGCCAGGCGACCAGCGCGGGGTGGTCCGCATAGCGTTCGGCCATCGCGCGGACCAGCCGCAGGGCGTGCTCGCGGAAGACCGGCGACGTGGGGCGCCAGTGCTGCCGGGCGCCGGGCCAGACCGTCTCGCCGGACGCGGTCACCGGGAGGATCTCCGGGTGCTCCGTGGTCAGCCAGGGCGGCGGGGACGCGGTGGCGGTGGCCAGGTCGACGCCGATCCCGCCCGCGTGCAGGAGGTCCATCACCTCGTCGAGCCAGGCGAAGTCCCACGCGTCGCGGGCGGGCTGGATGCGGGCCCAGGAGAAGATCGCGAGGGAGACGATGTTCACCCCGGCCTCCCTCATCAGCCGTACGTCCTCCTCCCACACCTCCCGGGGCCACTGCTCGGGGTTGTAGTCGGCGCCGAAGGCGAGGCACGGAGCGGCGTCACCGTCCGGCCCCTGCCGTACCTGGGACAGAAGGGTGGAGATCATGTCGGTCCTTCCGGTGTACCGCACGGGGCGGGACGGAGCGCGTGCTTGCTTCGGGACGGAACGCGTGCCTACTTCTTGACGGTGAAACCCTGCTCGGTCCCGTACGTGACGGAGGCGTCCTGCCAGCGCTTGAGGCCGTCGGCCAGCTTGGTCCCGGACACGTAGGCCTGCCCGGCGGTGTCGTTGAAGATGGAGTTGGCGTAGACCTGGTACGGGAGGTACGACCATCCCGGGGCGACGTTCGCGGCCGACTCGGCGAAGACCTGGTTGGCCTTCTGGCCGCCGAAGTAGGGGAATGCGGTGTTCTGGAAGGCCTCGGACCGCAGGTCCGCGGTGGTGGCCGGGAAGGCGCCGGCCTTGATGCGGGTCTGGACGCCGTCACCCGCATTCGCGTACTCCGTGAAGGCGTAGGCGAGTTCCTTGTTCGCACCGAGTGCGGGCAGGGCCAGGGAGCTGCCGCCGTTCTCGGAGCTGGCCGTCTCCCCCGCCTTCCACTGCGGCAGCGGGGCCACCCGCCACTGGCCGGTCCCCTCCTTCACTCCGGAGGCGAGGTTGGCGGGCATCCAGGCCCCGATGGCCAGGGTGGCGATCGTGCCGTCGCCCATGCCCTTGTACCACTCGTCGCTCCAGCTGGTGATCGGCGCGACGAGCTTCTCGTCGAGCAGCTTCTGCCAGACCTCGGTGTACTTCGCGGCGCCCGCGTCGGAGAAGTCGATCTTCACCTCGGTGCCGTCGACGGTGTAGGGGCGGGATCCCGCCTGCCACAGCAGGCTGGTGGTGGCTCCGGCGTCCCCGGTGTCGTTGGTGATGTAGGCCTTGGGATCGGCCTTGTGCAGATCCCTGGCGGCCTGGAGGTACTCGTCCCAGGTGGTGGGGACGGCGATCTTGTACCGGTCGAAGACCTTCTTGTTGAAGAACAGCGCCATGGGCCCGGAGTCCATGGGAAGGGCGTACACGTTCTTCTCCGACTTCACGGCGTTCCACGGCCCCGGGGTGTACTTCCCGGCCAGCTCGTCGGCGCCGTAGGGGGCGAGGTCGTCCAGGCCCTTGGTCAGGGCGTACTGCCCGAGCGCGTAGTACTCGATCTGCGCGACGTCGGGGACGCCCTTCTTCGCCGAGATGGCGTTCTGGAGGGCCTTGTACTGGTCGTTGCCGGTGCCCGCGTTGACGAGCTCGACGTGGACAGCGGGGTGCGCCTTCTCGAAGTCCGCGGCGACCTGCTTCAGGGTCGGCTCCCACGCCCAGACGGTGAGGGTGCCTCCCTTCTTCAGGGCGGCGTCGATGTCCCCCGCCCCGACCTGCTTCCGGTCGGAGCCGTCGTCGGAACCGCCGCAGGCGGTGGCACCCAGGGTGAGGGCGGAGATCAGGGCGATGCCGCGCAGCAGGCGGCGTGTGCTCATACGCATGGATGTGGCTTCCACTTCTTCGTGGCCGGGACCGTGCCTGATGAGGGGTGGCTGGACGGTGAGGGCGCGTCCGGTGCGGGCGCGCCCGGTTACTCCTTGACGCTTCCGGCGGCGAGCCCGGACTGCCAGTACTTCTGCAGCAGGAGGAACGCGGCGATCAGCGGGAGGACGGTGATCAGGGATCCGGTGATCACCAGGTGGAAGACGGGCTCTCCGCCGGCCGTGGCGGCCTGGGCGTTCCAGCTGTTGAGACCCAGGGTGAGCGGGTACCAGTCCGGGTCCTTGAGCATGATCAGCGGCAGGAAGTAGTTGTTCCACGTCGCGACCACGGTGAACAGCAGGACCGTGACGATGCCGGGTGCGAGCAGCGGCAGGACCACCTGGAAGAACGTACGGATCTCGCCCGCCCCGTCGATGCGGGCGGCTTCCAGCAGTTCGTCCGGTACGGCCTGGGAGGCGAACACCCACATGAGGTAGAGGCCGAAGGGCGAGATGAGGGAGGGGATGATGACGGCCCACGGCGTGTCGGTCAGCCCCATCGTGCTGAACATCAGGAAGGTGGGGACGGCCAGCGCGGTGCCGGGTACCGCGACGGCGCCGATGACGACGGCGAAGACGGCGCGCTTGCCCGGGAAGGCGAACTTCGCCAGGGCGTAGCCGCCGAGGACCGCCAGGAGCGTCGCCCCGCCCGCCCCGACCACGACGTACATCACCGTGTTCAGCAGCCACCGGGTGAAGACGCCGTCGTGGTAGCCGAAGGTCTCGGTGATGTTGTCCCACAGGGCGAAGTCCCCGCTGAACCACAGGCCGAACGAATCGGCCAGCCCCTGCTGGGTCTTGGTGGCGCTGATGACCAGCCAGGCGAGCGGGACGAGCGAGTAGAGCAGGACCAGTCCGGTGAGCACGGTCAGCAGCAGGCTGCGCCGGGGGCGGGACGGAGTGTGTCCGGCCCGCCTGCGGAGGCGGGGGACGGTGCCGGGCCGGCCGGCCGGGGCGGGCACGGGCGGGAGTGTGGTGGAGGGGCTGCTCATCGCTTCACGACTCCTTGCGCATGCCGCGCAGCTGGACGACATAGGCGATGACCATGGTGATCAGTCCCATGACGATGGCGACCGTCGCCGAGTAGTTGTGCTGCTGACCGGAGAAGGACAACGAGTAGGTGTAGAAGTTGGGGGTGTACGAGGTGGTGATGGCGTTGGGCGCCAGCTTCTGCAGGATGCTCGGCTCGTTGAACAGCTGGAAGCTGCCGATGATCGAGAAGATCGTCGCGATGACCAGGGCGCCTCGGATGGCAGGGAGTTTGATGGCCGTGATCACGCGGATCTGTCCGGCGCCGTCCATCTCCGCGGCCTCGTACAGCGAGTTCGGGATGACGCGGAGCGCGGAGTAGAAGATCAGCATGTTGTAGCCGACGAACTCCCAGGTGACGATGTTCCCGATCGACGCCAGGACGAGGCCCGGTGAGAGCGGGTCCGGCAGCGAGACGCCCAGCGCGTCGTTGACGTCGCTGACGAGACCGAAGCGGGTGCCGTACATGAAGCCCCACATGAGCGTGGCGACCACGGCCGGCACCGCGTACGGCAGGAAGATCGATATCCGGAAGAAGTCCCTGCCGTAGAGCCGCCCGCTGTCCAGCGCGAGGGCGACGAGCAGGGCGATGCCCAGCATGATCGGCACCTGGATGAGCAGGAAGAGCGACACCCGGCTCAGCGACGACCAGAACTGCTCGTCCTGAAGGGCCTGTTGGTAGTTGTCCAGGCCCACGAAGGTCGTGCCGCCGATGAGCTGGTCCCGGAAGAGGCTGAGGTGGACCGAGTAGACGATCGGCGCCAGGAAGACGAACGCGAAGACCAGCACGAACGGCCCGATGAAGCCCCATCCCGCCCATGACCGGCGGTCCCGCCTCGCGGGTGGCCGGTCCGGGCGCCGGTCGGCACCCGCAACGGTTTCAAGCGTTGTCATGTTGTCCCTCGCTCGTCCATCTCGGAACCGGCGGCACACAGCGTCGGGATGGTTGCGTGAACATCGCGTTCCGACCGAGGTCAGGGCTGCTATGTTTGCGTAAACATCTGACGGCCGAATGTTTACACCGGCATGATGTGGACGGTCAAGAGTCGTCGGGCGATCCGGCGGATCGCACGGCGGAGGAGACGGGTGGACAGGACGGGCGGGGCGGGCAGCGGTTCGACGAACACGCCACGGGCGGAGGCCCGCAGGGGCGCACCGGCCGCCCGTCAGTCGCGGACGGCCTCGATGGCGGACGTCGCCCATCTGGCCGGCGTCTCGTCCCAGACCGTCTCCCGCGTCTCCAACGGGTACGAGGGAGTCACCGAGGAGACCAGACGCCAGGTGCTGGCCGCCATGAAGGAGCTGGGCTACCGGCCGAACAGCGCCGCACGGGCGCTCAAGCGCGGCGAGTTCCGCACGATCGGCGTCATCACGTTCAACCTCTCCACCACGGGCAACATGCGCACGCTGGAGGCGATCGCCACCTCCGCCGCACTGGAGGGATACGCCGTCACGCTCCTGCCCGTGGCCGTGCCCACGCAGGACGAGGTGCGCGGCGCCTTCTCCCGGCTGGGGGAGCTGGCGGTCGACGCCGTCATCGTCATCATGGAGGTCCATCTGCTCGACGTGGCGACGCTCTCACTCCCCCCGCACGTGCAGGTCGTCGTCGCCGACTCGGACGCCGGTGACCGCTACACCGTGGTCGACACCGACCAGGCCGGTGGCGCACGGGCAGCCGTCCGGCACCTCCTGGACCTCGGCCACCGCACGGTGTGGCACCTGGCCGGGCCCGAGGAGTCCTTCGCCGCCCAGCGCCGCGCGGACGCGTGGCAGGCCGAACTCACCGACGCGGGCTGCTCCGTACCACCCGTGGCGCGTGGGGACTGGTCGGCCGAATCCGGCTACCGCGCCGGGCTCCGCATCGCCGACGAGGAGAACTGCACGGCCGTGTTCGCCGCCAACGACCAGATGGCGCTGGGACTCCTGAGGGCACTCCGCGAGCGGGGACGCGCCATCCCCGGCGACGTCAGCGTCATCGGCTTCGACGACATCCCCGAAGCCGGATCCTTCATGCCTCCCCTGACGACCGTTCACCAGGACTTCGCCGAGGTGGGGCGGCTGTGCGTCGAGGGCGTACTACGGCGGATGCGGCACGACGAGGCGGACCACGGCACAACACTCGTGCCCACACGGCTGGTGGTGCGCGACAGCACCGCACCGCCGCCCGCCGGAGGGTAGCGCCGACGGCGGGGCCGGCCGCGGGCGTACGGGAGTGGCCGGGAGGTCCACTGCTGGAGGCGCGCGGTTCCCTGCACGGACAGCGGCCCTCCCGGCCACACCGGTCTTCTGCCCCGTTCCCGCGCCACCTGAGCGCCAACCATCACATATTCACGCAAGAGGCACACGAAGGAGAGACGGACCAGCACTCGGACACCCCGGCACCCCCGATCAGGGCGCGATCAGCCGCCAGGGGGACGACGCCTCACCGGCGAGCCCGTCGGCCGGACGCCTCGCAGGCGGACGGACCCACGGACGGTCACGACCGTGAGCGGGCACGTCCGCCGGCACGTGCAGGCCGTCGGCTGCCGAGGCGCTCGCCCGCCTTCGGGCCTTCGGGCCTTCGGGCCGGCCCTACCGGCCGCTGATGTTGACCATCCATGGGATGCCGAACGTGTCCGTACACATACCGAACACATCCCCCCACATCTGCTTCTCCAGGGGGACCGTCACGGTGGCTCCGTCGGACAGCTTGTCCCAGTAGCCGCGCAGCTCGTCCGGGTCGTCGCCGCTCAGACTCACGGCGAAGTTGTTCCCCGGTTCATGTTCGGTCCCGGGAGGGTTGTCGGCGCCCATCAGCGTGAACCCGCCGGCCGTCTCGAGCGTTCCGTGCATGATCTTGTCGCTCTGCCCGGCACCGCCCCCGTCGATGTAGCCGTAGGTGTGCAGCGTCAGGGTGCCGCCGAGGACGTTCTTGTAGAACTCCAAGGCTTGCCGTGCGTCGCCGGCGAAGCTGAGGTACGGATTGAGCTGAGATGCCACCGCGTTCCCCTTTCGTGAAAGTCGGTCAGGACCGACAGCGTACGAGCGAAAGGGGACACATCGGTCGATCCCGCGACAGGAATCGTCCGGTCGGCCGGGGAGCCCGACACAGGTGCGCGGGCGCTCCCGCACGCGGACCCCGAGCCCGGCACGCTCAGCCGGCGGGCAGCGGGAACAGCATGCAGGTACTGGTCGCGTGGGCGAGTACGCGACCCGTCACGTCCACCAACTGGGCCTGGGCGAGGGCGGTCTGGCGCCCCGCGCTGACGACGGTGCCGACGGCGCGGACCGCGCCCGTGTCCACGGTGATCCGCCGCAGGAACTTCACGGTCAGGTCGAGCGAGGTGTACGCCATGCCCGGCGGCAGGGTCGACTGGACCGCGCAGCCGGCCGCGGAGTCGAGCAGGGTGGCATAGATCCCCCCGTGCACACTGCCGATGGGGTTGTAGTGCTCCTCCCCCGGCACCAGCGTGAACACCACGCGCCCCTTCTCGACCTCGTCGAGGGCGAAGCCGACGGTGGCGCTCACGGGCGCCGGGGCGAGGCGGCCCTCCTGGATCTCACGCAGGAAGTCCAGCCCGGAGGACCGCCCCACGGCCGCCGCTGTGAGCGCGGGGTCCTCCCACTCGTACGTGCGCGTCCGTCCCATGATGCCGCTCCTCCCGATCTGGCTTCGAAGAACGAAGTTAGCCCTGCCCCACCTGACTGTCAATCACGCAGTCAGCGTCCTAGAATGCCGCCATGGAGTGGCTTGAGATGAGCACGGAGAACTGCCCGGTCCAGCTCACGCTCGACCTGGTCGGGGAGAAGTGGACGCTTCTGATCCTGCGCGACGCGAGTAACGGCGTACGGCGGTTCGACGAGTTCCGCCGCCACATCGGGCTGTCGGAGGCGATTCTCAGCGACCGGCTCAGGAAGCTGACCGCGGCGGGCGTCCTGAGGACCGTCGCGTATCAGGAGCCCGGCAGTCGCGCCCGCAACGAGTACCGCCTGACCCGCAAGGGCTGGGACCTGTGGCCGGTGCTGGTGGCGTTGAAGCAGTGGGGCGAGACGTACACGGGCGACGACGCGGAGGGGCCGGTCCTCGATCTCCGGCACGACCCGTGCGGAGCCCCCGTGCGCGTGGCGGTCGAGTGCGAGCACGGGCACACCGCCCTCTCCCCCGCCGACGTCAGCGCCCGGCCCGGCCCGGCGGCCCGGCCCCGGACGTGACACCTCCACACCGACAGCCGTCTCAGGGCGGAGCCAGGCAGCCACCTCAGGGCGGAGCCCGGCAGTCGTCTCAGGGGGAGCCCGGCAGTGGCCCGCACGGTCAGCCGGCGGACGCCAGGGGGTCAGCCACCGGGCGTCGACACGGCGCGCGCGGAGGCGAGGATCCCCTCGGAGGTCGGTGACCCCTCCGTGGCCAGGGCCGGGAGAAGCGCTCCGGGCCTCGTGCACAGCTGCGCAATACCGCCGCCGACTTCGGGGGCGAGCCGGCACCGGAAGCGGCGTGACGCCACCATCCGGGGGCCCCGATCCCCCTGCCGTCCGAGGGATCGACCCGGCCACGCACGGACGGCCGGGGCCCCGGGAGGCCCGGGCCGTCCGCCCGGTCACCAGTTCAGCGGAAGAGCGGCGATCTTCTGGTCGAGCAGAGCCGAGATGATCCGATGGTCCTGGAGCGAGGGGTGCCAGTCGCAGCCGAGGCGGTCCAGGCCCGGATCGTCGTAGTGCCAGTGCCCGATCCGCCTGTCGCCCCGCGCGCTCCGCTCCTCGACGATACGCCTGGCGGTGTCCGCGAATGCGGTGGTACGGGACACGGGGGTGCTGCTGACCAGCAGGAACGTCCGGGTGCCGTAGCGCGTACGCAGTGTGTCGAGGAAGCCCTGGTAGGCGCTCGCGTATGCGGCGACCAGGTCGTCCTCGGTCGCCCAGGGCTCGTCCGGGCCGAGCGGGGTGGAGAAGTCGTTGATACCCAGTCCGATGACGACGAGTTGCGGGTGCCAGGTGCCCGGCCTGCGCCAGACGTCGCCGTCCACGTTCAGCAGGGCCCGGTCGTAGTAGGTGCGGTAATCGGTGCCGGGCTCGCCGCCGGCGTAGTTGCGGACCATGCCACGGCCGGAGAAGGCGTTCTGCTGGTGGTCGGCACCGAGCCTCTTGGCGGTGAGGGCACCGAACGCCAGATCGGCGTTGCTGTTGCGGTTGACCCCTCCGTTTCCTGAACAGTCGCGTGTACCCGAGACGTTTCCGTACCCGGCTGTGTAGGAGTCACCGATGAACTCGATCTGTCTGCGGCGCGGTGCCGGAGGCGGGAGGACCGCGCCGCCGGCCGCAGCGACGAAGCCGCCGAACCGGCCGACGGCCCAGGGGCTCTCCGTCCGCTTGACGAGCCGCACTTCGTGCTCCGTATCGGTGAGGCCGTCGACCCAGGACGTGCTCCGACCTGGCGTCACCAGCGTGCTGACGGTCCGTCCGTCGATCTGGACGTCGTAGTCGTTGTCCGAGTCGGCAAGCACGACCCCGACACCGGTGCCCCTGAATCGCCCTTCGAAGGCGATGCCGGGCCAGGCGTACTGCACGGATCCATCGGCGGCCTTCCTCACTCGGCCCACGGTCCGGAAGGTCGACGAGGGGCGGGGTGACCGGAAGGGGTGGGCGACGGACGCATAGGAGGGAGAAGTCGCGGCGACTGCACCCGCGGCAACCGCGGTGAGTACGGCCCTACGGGAGACGGGGCGGGGTATGCGCATGTGCGTTCCTTTCGATGTCGGGTCGTTGTCGTGGGAACTCCTGATGTGCGGTGCGGTGCAGGAGATCTCCTGCCGTGCGTCGTCGGGGATCTCCTTCCGTGGTGCGCGGTCGAGTCTGCCGACATCGAAGGGAGCGCTCCCACCCCCGCCGCACGGGACGGCCGAAAAGGTTCTGCGCGGGACCCGGCGCTCGGGGCCGCCGCCGACCCGACCAGTGCCCGGACTCAGGCACTTCGGCGCGCCCCCGATCCACCCCGGGCAACCTCCGCCCACCCAGGGCATGCCGAGGTTCGACGGACCAACTGGGCCCAGCAGTCCCCGTACCCGAGTCCGGCAGGCCTGTCGCCGGTGGCGTATCCACGCCCTGCGGGCCCCGTTCAAAGCGTTTGGTCCATACCAGACCCTTGACAGGCCAATCGTTCACTTCTTAAATCACGTAGTGAAGTAAGTCCCCCACACCGCGTCACCCCCTTCCATCATTCGACCAGGCATCGACCCGCCTCACTGAATGTCATGCGCATGCCATTTCACGTCCTCGTCATGTCCCTCGAAGGGAACGTCATGGATCCCGCGCGTCTGCCCAGACGTCTGCTCCTCCTGCTCGTCTCGGCGCTCACGCTCACCTCGTTGTCAGCAGGACTGGCTCAAGGTGCGCCCACACCCACCGCCGAACCGTCCGCACGCACCGCCGCCGCGGCGGCCGCGCCGACCGCCGTGACGTTCTCCGACGAGTTCGACGGTGCCGCCGGCTCTGCCGTGAACGGCGCGAAGTGGCAGATCGAGACCGGCGACAACGTCAACAACCACGAGCGGCAGTACTACACCGCGGGGAACCGCAACGCTGCCCTCGACGGGCAGGGCAATCTGGTCATCACCGCCCGCAAGGAGAACCCGGGCAACTACCAGTGCTGGTACGGACGGTGCGAGTACACCTCCGCCCGGCTGAACACGTCCGGCAAGTTCACGACCACCTACGGTCGTGTCGAGTCCCGGATGAAGATCCCGCGCGGTCAGGGCATCTGGCCCGCCTTCTGGATGCTGGGCGCCGACATCGGCAGCGTCGGCTGGCCCAACAGCGGCGAGATCGACATCATGGAGAACGTCGGCTTCGAACCCGGCACCGTCCACGGCACCCTGCACGGCCCCGGCTACTCCGGCTCCGGAGGAATCGGCGCGGGGTACTCGCTGCCCGGCGGGCAGGCGTTCGCCGACGCGTTCCACACCTTCGCCGTCGACTGGAGCCCCAACGCCATCACCTGGTCCGTGGACGGCACCGTCTACCAGCGGCGCACCCCCGCCGACCTCGGCGGCAAGCAGTGGGTCTTCGACAAGCCCTTCTTCGTGATCCTGAACCTGGCGGTCGGCGGCTACTGGCCCGGTGACCCCGACGGCAGCACGTCCTTCCCCCAGCAACTCGTGGTCGACTACGTCCGCGTCAGCACCGACACCGGGCAGCCGAGCGGCGGCGGGCCCGTCACCGGCATCGGCGGCAAGTGCCTCGACGTACCGAGCGCCAACAGTGCCAACGGCACACCCGTGCAGCTCTACGACTGCAACGGCACGACGGCGCAGCGGTGGACCGTCGGCAGCGACGGCACTCTCCGCGCCCTCGGCAAGTGCCTCGACGTCGCGTCCGCCGGTACGGCCGACGGCACGCCCGTCCAGTTGTGGGACTGCAACGGCACCGCCGCCCAGCAGTGGGCCGTCCCCGCGGCGCGTGACATCGTCAACCCCCAGGCCAACAAGTGTCTCGACGCCATCGGCAGCAGCTCGGCGAACGGCACACGGCTCCAGATCTGGACCTGCACCGGCGCCGCGAACCAGAAGTGGACGGTGACCCGGTGACACGCCTTCCGCTCGGCCGCGCCCTGCGGCGTGGCCTGGGCGCGGCAGCCGCGGCCGCTCTGCTCACCGGCCTGGTCGTCACCCCCGCGAGCGGGGCCGCGGCGGCCACCGGACAGATCACGGGGCTGGGCGGGAAGTGCGTCGACGTCGCCGGGGCCGCCACGGCGGACGGCACGCCGGTGCAGCTCTACGACTGCAACGGCAGCGCGGCACAGCAGTGGACCACCGGGAGCGACGGAACCCTCCGCGCCCTCGGCAAGTGCCTCGACGTCGCGTCCGGCGGGACGGCCGACGGCACCCGGACCCAGCTGTGGAGCTGCAACGGGAGCGCCGCCCAGCGGTGGTCCCTCAGCGCCGCGCGCGACATCGTCAACCCGCAGGCCGACAAGTGCCTGGACGTGACCGGCAACACGTCCGCGAACGGCACACGGCTGCAGATCTGGACCTGTACCGGCGCCGCGAACCAGAAGTGGACGGCGCCGAGCGGTGGCACCACCCCGCCCGGGCCGGGTGCGATGGCCGTGGCGCCGTACCTCTACAACGGCTGGGGCAGCCCGCCGAGCCCCACCACGGTGATGAACGCGACCGGGGTGAAGTGGTTCACGCTCGCGTTCGTCCTCAGCAACGGCTACTGCAACCCGCAGTGGGACGGGAGCCGTCCCCTCACAGGCGGCGTCGACCAGCAGACGGTCAACACCGTCCGAGCCGCCGGGGGTGACGTGATCCCGTCGTTCGGCGGCTGGAGCGGCAACAAGCTGGAGAGCTCCTGCGGCAGCGCCGCGGAGCTGGCCGCCGCCTACCAGAAGGTCATCAACGCCTACGGGCTCAAGGCCATCGACATCGACATCGAGGCGGCGGCCTACGACAGCCCGACCGTCCAGCAGCGCACGGTCGATGCGCTGAAGACCGTCCGGGCGAACAACCCGGGGATCAAGCTGTACGTCACCTTCGGCACCGGCCAGAACGGTCCGGACAGCAGCCTGATCAGCAAGGCGGCCGCGTCCGGGCTCACGGTGGACAGCTGGACGATCATGCCGTTCAACTTCGGCGGCAGCGGTCAGAACATGGGTCAGCTCACCGTCCGCGCCGCCGAGGGGCTGAAGAACACGGTCAAGAGCGCCTACGGGTACTCGGACGACCAGGCCTACCGGCACACGGGCATCTCGTCGATGAACGGCGTCACCGACAACGGCGAGACAGTAACCGTCGACGACTTCCGTACCATCCTCGGCTATGCCCAGCAGCGTCATCTGGCACGGCTGACCTTCTGGTCGGTCAATCGTGACCGGCCCTGCACCGGCGGTGGGGCGGACACCTGCTCGGGTGTCTCCCAGCAGCCGTGGGACTTCACCCGCGTCCTCGCCCAGTACACCGGCTGACCCCGGCTCGTACCCCCCTGTGTGCTGCCGCACCGCGATGCGGCAGCACACAGGCATGAGCGCGCCGAACCTGGAACGGGAAGGGAGGCGCGGGCCCCTTGCGCACGGACCCGCCGGGGCCCGCGTGGCGCGGTGAGCTCCGGCGCGACACCCGAGGCTGAGAGACTGTCCGTCCGCGGGGCGGCCGCGACACCCGGGGCGAGTTCGGAGCGAGTGATGAAGGCAGTCCGTTTCCAGACGTTCGGGGGCCCGGAGGTCCTCGAGATCGTGGATCTCCCCGATCCTCATCCGGGTCCGGGCGAGGTCAGGATCGCCGTGCGCGCGGCCGGGATCAACCCGAGCGACTGGAAGAAGCGCAGGGGCCTCATGGACGAGGAGCTCCCGCAGACCTTGGGTCATGAGGCGGCGGGCGTCGTCGACGAGCTCGGCGAGGGCGTCGCCGACGTGGCTGTCGGCGATCGCGTCTTCGGCTTCTGCACCGAGGGAGCCGCCCAGGCCGAGCTGGCGGTGCTCTCCCACTACGCGCCGGTCCCGCCCTCACTCGGCTTCCCCGCCGCCGCGGCGCTGCCGGCCGCGGTCGAGACGGCCACGCGCGCGCTCGACCGGCTCGGCGTCACGAGCGGCGGCACCCTGCTGATCAGCGGCGCCTCCGGAAGCGTCGGCAGCGCCGCGGTGCAGCTCGCCGTGGTCCGCGGCGCGCGCGTGATCGGCACGTCAGGTCCAGGACGTCACGCGTACCTGCGCGCGCTGGGGGCCGAGCCCGTCTCCTACGGCGAGGGCCTCACCGAGCGCGTGCGTGCGCTCGCGCCCGACGGTGTCGACACCGCGCTCGACGTCGCCGGGAGCGGCATCCTGCCCGAGCTCATCGACCTGGCCGGCGGCTCGGAGCACGTCGTGACGATCGCCGACTTCCGCGGGGCACAGGATCACGGCGTGGCGTTCAGCAGTGGGGACGCCGACCGCGCGGTCCACGCGCTGGCGGAGATCGGCGAGTTGATCGAGTCGGCGCGCTTCTCCCTCCCGGTCGCGCGGACGTTCCCGCTCTCCGGGATCGCCGAGGCGCACCGCGCCGGCGAGGAGGGCCGGGTGCGCGGGAAGCTCGTGCTGGTGGTCGGCCCGTCTGCCGGTGGATCCAGGTGAAGCCCGCCAGGACCGACCGGGCCGGGCGGGTGATCGCGGCACCACCGGCGGCCGTGTACCGCGCCCTCCTCGACCGGGACTCCCTCGAGACGTGGTTGCCGCCGGACGGAATGCGGGGGCGTGTCGAGCGGTGGGATCCCCGGCCCGGAGGCGGGTTCCGGATGGTCCTCACCTACCTCGACCCGACCGGAAGCCCCGGCAAGACGACCGAGGGGACCGATGTCGTCGAGGTCGGGTTCGCCGAGCTCGTGCCGGCGGAACGCGTGGTGCAGCGGGCGGTGTTCGAGGCCGACGACCCCGCGTACGCGGGCACCATGACGATGACCTGGCAGATCGTCGCCACCGGCGACGGGGCCGAGGTGACCGTCACGGCCACGGACGTGCCGCCCGGCATCGACCAGGCTGTGCACGAGGCCGGGATCGCCTCCTCGCTGGCCAACCTGGCGTCGTACGTCGAAGGCACCGGCTGACCGGAGGACGGCCCCGGCCACGAGGGGGACGCCCACCGGGTCCCTGGCCCGGTGAAACGGCACGCCGACCGCACAGCTGTCCAGCCCCGGGAGCGGGCGCGCGGTCGGCGCCACTGCGCGTGATGCACCGTCCGCGTTGCCCCTGGGCAGACACCGGGGCGTCCAGCGGGCGCCAGGACGGTCGCCCAGCTGTCCGGCGAAGCCGTACAGGCCGCGGAAGCCGGTGAAGGCCGCGCCAAGGGTAGGCACCAGGACAACGGGTCCGGCCCGACGCCGCGTTCGGCGATGACGAGGGCAGGCGTCCCGGCGGCCCTGACCAGCCCGTAGCCATGCTGTGCTGAGCACGTGCGGCCCTCACCCACCTACCGAGGTGAGTACGGAAGCTCAGGCCACCGGCACGGCAACCGCGTGACGATGAGCCTCACCTCGAAGCCCGATCTCAGGAGTCCCGTGCTCAGCCAGATGGCCACAGCCCTCGTCCCCGCGTTCGGACGCCTGACGACCTCGGCGGACCTGACCGCCGTCCCCGCCCCCGGCATCCTCGTCGCCAACCACACCTCACTGGCGGACCCCGGCGTCGTCCTTGCCGCTCTGCGACGCATGGACATCGAGCCCGTCGTCCTCGCCACAGCAGGCCTGTGGCGCGTTCCCGTCCTGAGCCATCTCCTGAACCGCGACGGCCATGTCCCCGTCCACCGCCGGACCAGCCGTGCCGCCGAAGCCCTGGAGACCGCCGCCGCCGCACTGGCAGCAGGACGGCACGTGCTCATCTACGGCGAGGGGCGCATCCCTCCACGCCGTGATGCCTCAGAAGCGGCCCCGGAGGCCTTCCGCAGCGGTCCCGCTCGGCTGGCCGCCGCTTCCGGGGCGTGCCTCATCCCGGTGGGCCAGGCGGGGGCCAGGCGCCTTGCCTCCGGCAGCGGGCTCAAGCAGCTGGCTGGAATCCTCACCGCCCCCGTCCGACGCCCCCGGCTCCACGTGCACGTCGGCGCACCCCTTCGCCTGCCGGCCGAGGTGGAGGCGGCGAGCGAGGCCGCGCACCGCGCCGTCACTGCCGCGTGGCGCACCGCAGCCCAGCATGTGGGCGAGCCCGTCGCGCCCTGGTCGGGCCCGGACGGTCACACACCCACCCTCCCGGCTGTCCCCGCTCCCCCGCTTCCTCGGGTGCCCACGGCCGGGAGGCTCTTCGGTGAACGTGTCCCCCGCTGAGCTCATTCCGTCCGTCCGCCGAGAGATGACAACGACCCGGCGCGCAGGGCGAATTCGCGGCGCGCGCGCCGGAGCGCACCGATCCGTAACCGACGGAATATCCGCCTGCGCTTGAATTGGCCGATTCCCGCCCAGGTCGACCGCCCCTCGACCGGCCTTCCCCATATCTCTCGAGACGTCTTTTCCTGATCGCATCGACTGGGGAACGCCACACCATGTCGACCTTCGCGGGAGCGGAAATCAGCGGAAGCACACTCTCTATGGGAGGTGAATCCTTTCCTCATCACACAGAAGACTTCGGACGCCCCTCCCGAGTGGAGCGAGTGGATCACCACCGGGGTCACCGGAAACCGCCCGACGCATTGTTCCCCGCCGTGAAGGTCATTCACCGTCGAAAACCAGCCCGGCATCACCTGCTGAATCCCTGCCCAGAACTTCCTGCCATTGAGCAACGAGGGGTGGTCGCAGACCGTAAGGTAGCGACCGTGGATATTATCTTCCGGCGCCTCGCCACCACCGAAACCGAGCCCCTCATCCGCTTTCTGACCAGCGAGAACTGGCCTTTCCACGGCACCAGCGAGCTGGACCGCGAAACCGTGGGCGGGTGGATCGTGGAAGACCGCTTCGAGAGCGCGGGGAACAGGACCTTCTGGATCGTCGCCGGCGGGGCGGCCGCAGGCCTGCTCCGGCTCATGGACCTGGGGGACCAGACACCCCTGTTCGACCTGCGGCTTCGGGCCGAGGACCGCGGTCGCGGGATCGGCACTCTGGCCGTGACCTGGCTGACCAGGTACGTCTTCGAGGAGTTTCCGGACGCACGCCGCATCGAGGCCCACACACGTCAGGACAACCTCGCGATGCGACGCGTACTCAGGCGCTGCGGCTACGTCAAGGAAGCGCACTACCGGGACGGGTGGCCGTCGTCGGGCGGGGCGGTTCACGACGCGGTCGGGTACGCGGTCCTGCGCCGGGACTGGACGTCCGGAGAAGTGACCGTCCCGCAGTGGAACGACGAGCCATTCGACTAGAACATATTCTTTCGATATGACTTCATGACCGCATCCGGGAATCGACCGTCCGAATATCACCTCTTGTTCGCCCGGCAAAGCCTGTCGTACTCTCACCGAGAACTGCCGGCAACGTCGCTTTGGAGGCGAACATGGCTGACAACACTGCACGGAACACTCCCGAGCAGGAATTCCCCGAGGTGGAGGTAAAGGTTTCCCCCGTGGCCGAGAGGGCACGGGCAACCTTCGCCAAGACCCACAACCGCGCTGGTGTTCCGGACTTCACCCAGATGTTCGGCGACTCGGCGAAGTAGCGAACCGGGGTCCCGCGCCTACCGCTCCGCAAGGCACCGGCAAACGCGGGACCCCTTTTCGCGGCCTCTTTTCGGGAATTATGGCGGCGACGAGGGAGACATCGGAATCATGACGGGATCCGCCTCGGGACTCGGCCGGGCGCTGGCGGCCGCATTCGGCCCCGACTTCGTGGTGAAACACCTCAGCACCGACGTGGTGCTCCGCAAGCTCGACCCGCAGCTGGTGCGGGAGCACTTCTCCTGGCACGACCTGAACGAGATCCTCTCCCGGGGTCGCGTGGAGCCCGCGGAGCTGAAGCTGTGCACCGGGGGCAGATCCCTGCCCGAGCACGAGTACACCGTCATGCGAGCAGGACATCGCGTCGTCGACCTGGCCAAGACGTTCTCGCTCATGCGGAACGGCGCCAGCCTCGTCGTCGACTCCCTCGACCGTATCCACCCCGCCGTCCGCGCCGCGACCGACGATGTCATGCGGATGGTCGGCGAGACCGCCTCCTGCAATCTCTTCGTCACCTTCGACGACGCGCAGGCCTTCGCCAGCCACTTCGACGAGGTGGACACCTTCGTCCTCCAGGTGCACGGCACCAAGAGCTGGCAGGTGCACGGGCCGTCGGAGGAACATCCGCTTCCGGAGTACGGGGACAGCGACCCGGCCCGTTGCCCGGAGACGGTGCTGTTCGAGAGGACGCTGGATCCGGGCGACGTGATCCACGTGCCCCGCGGCTGGTGGCACACCGTGCGCGGGGGCGGCGAATCCAGCCTGCACCTGACCTTCGCCTTCACCCGGCGCACCGGTTACGACTGGCTGCGCTGGGTGGCGTACCGGGCGCTCGACAACGTCGACGTGCGGGAGAGCCTGTCCCGCGCGGGGACTCCGGAGGAGCAGCGGGCGCAGGCCGAGCGGCTCGTCACGGCGTTCGTGACCGAGGCGAAGGGCTTGACGCTGCCCGACTTCTTCGACGCCGAGCGGCGCCGGAGCGGTGGGCGGGACATCGCGGGCCTGCCCTGGGACGTGCTGAGGGCGCGGCCGTCCGCCGAGGCGGTCGTCGAGCTGGCGACCGTGCTGCCCCCACTGCTCGACGTCAGGGGCGAGAGCGTGGTGCTCACCGCCGCGGACCGGGAGTTCGTCCTGCCCGCCGTGCACCGCGCGGCGTGCGAGACGCTTCTCCGGCTGCGTCGTGCCGGCATCGGGGAGCTGGCCGAACGGTCGGGCGCCTCCGAGGCATCCGTGTCCGCTCTGGTCTCCGCGTTGCTGAGGGTGCGTCTGGTCACCGTGACCGACCGCCGGGCGGAGCGGACCGAGGGGTGGCGGGTGTCGTGACGTCCGCCTCGATCCGGGCCGGTGCGGGTGCGCTGGGGCTGCCCGCGGCCGATGTCGACTCCGTGGTGTCAGGGTCCCTGGCCGCCGACGCGGTGCTCATGGGGCTGCCGTTCGACGCCGGGGTGACGGGTGTGCCGGGGCAGCGCCACGGGCCGGAGATCTTCCGGAAGCTGAGCCCTGGCCATGACTGGAGCGTCACTCACGACGGGGCGCTGGGCGGACTGATCGATCCGCTGACCGGGGGGCCGGTGCTCGCCGGCCGTCGGGTGTTCGACCTCGGCGACCTCGGGGCGGTGCCGATCGATCCCCGGGTGGGCAGGGCCGCGTACTACCGGGCGCTGACCGGTCTCACGGAACGCCTGGCCGGGGTGGGGACGATCCCCTTGTTCGTCGGAGGGGACCACAGCCTCTCCGCTCCGGTGGCGACGGGGCTGGCGGCGGTGCACGGACCGGTGCGCGTGGTGTGCTTCGACGCCCACTGCGACTTCAGCATCAGGCCGATGCCCGCTCTCACGGACATCACCCACGGCGATTTCCTCGGCCATCTGCTCGGGGCGGGCGTGGTGGCCGGAGCAGAGCTGTACGGCGTACGGACCTATCTGCCGGCCTCCTGCGGTCCGCTGCCGCCGGCTCTGCGCTGCGCCTACGCGTACGGCTTCCCGGAACCGGCGGACCACGTGGACGACACGGACGACCTGGATGAGCCGCACGACGAACCGACGTATCTGTCGGTCGACCTCGACGTGATCGACCCCACGGAATTCCCGGCAACAGGGCACCCGGAGGCGGGCGGCTACCGCCTGCGGGAGCTGCTGGCCGCCGTCGAGCACGTCTGCCGTACGCGGCGCGTGGTCGCGGTCGACATCGTGGAGGCCCTTCAGGACGACCGTGAGAACCGCGCGACGAGCGCGACGATCTCCGCGCTCGTCATGAGCTGCCTGCGGGCACTGCTGGACGACCACCAGGGACGAGCGAGGGGCAGATGAGTACGGACACGGCAGAACAGCAGCGGGCCCACCGCCTGCACGCATGGCAGATCGAGCTGATCGAGCGGACGGACCGGCCAGATGTCCGGAGTCTCGCGGGGTCCGTCACCGGCGTCAATCAGGGGGAGAACGAGGTGTCGATCCGTCAGGATCGAGGACTCACGTGGCTGTACAGGATGTGGGAGAGCGACCGAAGGCCCGGGCGTTTCCATCTGTACACGCCGGCCACCGGCAGGGTTCACGAGATCACCTCTCGTCAGGCGGTGCTGCTGCGGGCCGCTCGCTGGGACCCGTCAGGCGTGTCGGCGCCCGAGGGGCCGGGAGCACCGGACGGGGCGAGTGTCTCCGAGGCCGAGATCGACGGACTCGCCTCCCTGATCATGCCCTTCGACGGTCCCGGCTGGCAGTTCCCGGATCTGCCGCCCGACGCGCGCCTCGAGCAGCCGCGGGTCCGGGTGCTCATGCTCAATCCCACGGAGCAGTGCAACATCCGGTGCACGTACTGCTATTACGGCGGTGCCTACCCGGGGACGCGCCCGCACCGGACCGCCTCCCCGGAGAAGGACATGGTGAGGGCCGCGATCGACCTGTTCGTCACCGGTGAGGAGCGGCTGGAGCCCGCACAACGGGCGGTCTACTTCTTCGGGGGTGAGCCGTTGATGGCGTTCGACCAGCTGAAGGAGTCCGTGCTGGCCCTGGAGGAGCGGAAGAGGGAGGTCGGCTCCCGGCTGGAGAACCTCATCGTCCAGGTCAACACCAACGGCATGCTGCTGACACCGGAGATCGTCGGCTTCCTGGTCGAGCACGACATCTACCTCAACATCTCCGTCGACGGTCCCAACCACGACCGCTACCGGATCGACCGGCGCGGGAAGGGGACCCATGACCGCGTGCGGGAGCGGGCCGACTGGCTCGCGGAGAACTGGCCCGACTACTTCGCCTCGCGCGTCGCGATCATCTGCGTCCTGTCGGCGCCGCTCGACGAGGGCACGCTGTACCGGTACTTCAGCGAGTGGCCGGCCGCGCTGAGGGCGCTGGCCTGGGACTTCGACCTGCTGCTGCCAGGCGGTGAGGAGTCGTACGCGGACTTCCAGCAGATGTTCGCCGAGCAGCGAAGGGTCTGGGACCTCTTCGTGGCGTCCCACCGGCTGCCGTACGACGAGCGGGAGCAGTCGGGCCGCTACCGCTTCGCGTTCAGCCACGGCTTCCTGCACCGGTCCTTCCACCGCGCCCTGAACCAGCCCGAGCGGGACGGCGGTCCGCAGCTCGGACATCTGCTGGGCGTCCAGCTCGTCCCGGGGAACGAGTACCTCGTGCTCGGCTCGGACGGCACGCTCTACTCCTCGTACGAGTACCAGTCCCCGGACTTCGCTGTCGGCCACACCGACCGGGGCGTCGACCCGCTGGCAGGGGTCGAGCAGCTCGGCATGTTCCGCGACGCCGTGCAGGCCGGTTCCTGCCGGACCTGCTGGGCGGCTCCGATGTGCACGGTGACCGTCCCGGAGGCGCCCTTCCGGGCGTCGGATCCGGCCGGGACCGTACGCGAGAAGGTGGCGGCGAAGCAGGCGCGCTGCATGTCCGAGCGGGAGAACCTCGTGCAGGGCCTGCGCGCGCGGGCCGACATCGAGGCCGCCTTCGGACCCCACGCGCTGCGGGGGCACCGGGAGGACTGGGCCCGCCAGGCGGAGGGGGGCAGCCGCGTTGACTACTTCAACGGCTGACGACTCGGTCACGGCGGCCCGGATCTGCGGCGACCGGCCCGTCGTCCTGCGCGGAGCCGGCCGGGAGTGGCCGGTGTACGCCGCCCTGCATGAGGCACGGCTGCGGGAGCTCGACGACCGTCCGGTAATGGCCGAGGACTCTCGGCGGCAGGCGGTGACCGTGCGGTTTCGGGAGATCCTCGACGAGCTGCGGTCGGGACGTCCACGGGGGCTGTACCTCCGCGACCAGCTGGTCTCGGAGTTCGAACCGGGGCTGTGGAACCTCGTCCCGCGCGACATCCGCCGGCTGAACTGGCTTCTGGCGCTGCCCGCGGACGTACGCCCGGACTGGGTGTGGCTGATGATCGGCGGGGCCGACACCAGCTCCCCCCTGCACGTCGACACGATGGCGAGCTCCGCGTGGAACCTGCTCTGTTCGGGGCGCAAGGAGTGGAGCTTCCACCCACCCTGGCGGGCTGAGGCGTGGCGTCTGCTGCCCCCTGGCTGTGCCGGCGCTCCGGGGGCCGAGGACGAAGAGGGCGTCACGCTGGTCCAGGAACCGGGAGACATCGTGGTGACCCCCAGCGGATGGGCCCACGAGGTGCGGAATCCCACCGGCACCGTCTCCCTCACCGCCAACTTCGTCAACCGGTCCAACCTCGGCTTCGCGAAGAGGTACTTCGAGGTCCTCGGGGACCGGGAGAACCACGAACTGCTCACGGCGGTCGGCGCGACGTTCGACCTGCTCGACGACGCGACCGGCGGCCACGACGGGAGCCGTGCCCGGTGAGCGGGCGGACCCTGCCCGCCGGCGGTCTCCCCCCGGTCAGCCTGGGCACCTGGCAGATGTGGGGCGGGGAGGCGATCCGTGGCGTGCGGGAGGCCCTCGACCTCGGATACCGCTGTGTCGACACCGCCACCGGATACCGCAACGAACAGGCGGTCGGCGCGGGGATCCGCGCCTCCGGCATCCGGCGTGACGAACTGCTGATCGTCACCAAGTTCCCGGAGGAGGACGCCGGACGTGAACGCGAGACGCTGGCGCGCAGCCTGGAGCTGCTCGGGGTGGAGTACGTGGACCTCTGGCTGATGCACGGACCGTTGGACGCCGAGGGGTCCCTGGCCGTGTGGCGACGGTTCATCGAGGCGCGGGAGGCGGGCCTGGTCCGTGACATCGGGGTGAGCAACTTCCGGCCGGCCCAGGTGGACGACCTCGTCGCCCGTTCCGGCGTCGTCCCCGCCGTGAACCAGGTCGCCTTCGGCCCCCGGTACTTCGACCCCGCTCTCGCCCCGCACCACGCCGCGCTCGGGATCGTCGTGCAAGGACACAGCCCGTTCAGTGAGAACGACCTCGGGCACCCCGTGCTGCGGGCGACCGCCGAGCGTCACGGCCGCAGCGTCCACCAGGTCCTGCTGCGCTGGCACCTCGAGCACGGGGTCCCCACCGTGGCGAAGGCGGTCTCGCCCGCCCACCTCGCCGGGAACCTCACGGTCCGCAATTTCTCCCTGGCCCCCGCCGAAGTGGCGGCGATCGACCGCATCGCCGACGGCGCGCGGACGGACGTGGTCTCGTGAGGGTCCACCTGGAATCCGTGCACCGCTCCTACCGGGTTCGGCGGCCCCCGGAGACCGGCGGACGCCTCGGCCGCCTGTTCCGCAGGGTCAGCAGCGAGGTGGAGGCGCTCAAGGGCGTCGACCTGCGGGTCGACGAGGGCGAGGCGGTCGGCTACATCGGGCTCAACGGAGCCGGCAAGTCCACCACCATGAAGCTCATCGCCGGCATCCTGACCCCGACCACGGGCCGGGTCACGGTGGACGGCCGCGATCCGCACGCCGACCGCCGGCGTCTCTCCGCCCGGCTGGGGTATCTCGCGGCACAGCGGGCCAGTCTCTGGTGGGACCTGCCCGTGAAGGACTCCTACGAGCTGCTCCGGCGGGTCTACGACATCGAGCCGGCCGTCTTCCGGCGCCGCCGCGAGCACCTGGTGGACCGCCTCGGCATCGGCCGGTACCTCGACACCCCGGTGCGCGAACTCTCCCTCGGCAACCGGACCAGGGCGGAGCTGGTGGGCACGCTGCTCCACGCTCCCCGCCTGCTGCTGCTCGACGAGCCGACCATCGGACTCGACATCTTCGCGCGGGAGGCCATCTGCGGCGTCCTGCGCGACCTCCGCCAGGACACCGCGCCGACCGTCCTCGTAGCCAGCCACGACCTGCGGGACGTCGAGGCGATCTGCGACCGGATCGTCATGATCGACGACGGCCGGCTGGTCCATGACGGGAAGATCGACGAACTGCGCGCGCTCGGCGGCGGCCGCCGCACGCTGGTGATCCATCACGCGGCGGGGCACCGGCTGCCCCTGCTGCCCGGCCCCGCGCACGTCGAGGAACGGACCGGCATGATCACCACCTACGGATTCACCCAGGGTGAGCTGCCCGGCGAACTCCTCGCGGCGCTGTTCGCCGACCCCCGGGTCGACGACGTACGGATCGAGGCCCCGAGCCTGGAGAGCCTCATCAAGGGCATGTACCTGGAGGGTGCCTGATGGCCGCCGTGCGCCGGGGGTGGCAGACCCACCGGGCCGTCGCCGGCATGCAGGTGAAGCTGGCCTTCCACTACCGGACGAGAGCGCTCGCGCAAGGGATCGGCGCCCTGCTGCTGATCGGCCTCCAGGTGGCGCTGTGGAGCGCCGTCTACGCGGGTGGCGACGGCTCCGCGCGGGCCGGCTGGCTGACCCTGCACCAGACGACGCTCTACGCGGCGGCCGGGACCGTCTGGGTGCTCTGCGTCCCCGGCCTCGCGCTCGCCCGGCAGTTGGAGGCGAGGATCAGGGACGGGAGGATCGTGACCGAGCTGCTGCTGCCCACCGGATTCCAGTCCCAGTGGTTCTCCGCCGCCCTGGGCCGCACGCTGGGCGTCACCGCCCTCGTGGGCGTGCCCGCGGTGCTCGTCGGAGGGGCGCTGCTGTACCCCTTCTCCCTCGATCCCGCCTACGTCGGCCGCCTGGTGCTGACGACCGTCATCGCCTTCGTCGTCCTCTTCGACTTCAGCTACCTCATCGGCCTGTCGGCGTTCTTCATCCGCCGTGTCGAGGGCCTCAACGAGGTCCGCGAGGCCCTGCTCCTCCTGCTCGGCGGCTCGATGATGCCCATCTCGCTGTACCCGCAGGGGCTGCGTGACGTCGCGGTCTGGACCCCGTTCGTGCACGGCTTCTACACCCCGCTCGGCACCCTGGTCCGGGATCCCTTCGTCGACGGCCGGATCATCGCCCTGGGAGGCTGCTGGGCGGTCGTGCTGTCCGGTGCCTCGGTGCTGTGCACCCGCGCCGCCCTGAGGAAGCTGGTGATCGCGGGTGGCTGACGCCCTGGCCGGACTGCGGAAGTCCGCGGGCATCGCGCTGCTCGCCACCCGGATGAACTTCCGGAGCCACCTCGTGCACCCGGGCGAGGTCGCGCTCGCCAACGTCGGGGCTCTGGTCCAGGCGCTGTCCGGGGCGGCCGTCCTCATGCTGGCCCTCTCCGCGTCGGGCGGCATCCACGGCTGGACGCTCGCCGAGTGGGCGGCGCTGACGGGATTCACCACTGTGGCCCGTGCGCTGTGGAACACCGTCTTCTTCGGCACGCTCGACATCCCGGACATGGTGCGCAGCGGAGAGCTCGACCACTATCTGGTCCGTCCCACGAGCCCGTTGGCGCTGATTCTGTTCTCGAAGGTCGACACGGACGTCTGGATCGAGATCGTCGTCGGCACAGGCATGCTGTTCGGCGCCCTCCACGTCAGCGGGGCGGACGTCTCCGGCCCGGTCCTGGTCTTCATCCCGCTGGCACTGATCGGCTCAGCCCTGGTGTTCGCGGCCATGCACCTCGCCGTCACGGCCCTGTCCTTCTGGCTGCGCCAGGACGCGATGCTGAGCATGCTGATCTGGCGCCTGGACAGCTTCGCGCAGCTGCCGATGAGCTTCTATCCGAGGTGGCTGCTGACCGTGTTCTCCACGGTCGTGCCGTTCGCCTTCGTCGGCTACTTCCCCTGCCTCTACATCCTCGGCAGGACCGACTCCCCGTTCGTCTGGGCCCTGCCTCTCGCGGGCCCCCTGCTGTTCCTGCCCGCTGTCCTGCTGTGGCGAGGCGGGCTCGACCGCTACGCCGGCACCGGTTCATGAGGAGCCCCCGCGATGAACAACCGCGAAGCCTTCGAGCGCGACGGATACCTGCTGGCCGATCTCTACTCCGAGGACGAGGTGGCGGCGCTGAAGAGGATGCTCTCCGGCCTCATCGACCCTCCGGCCTCCGGGCATCCCCGGCTGTACGTCCACGCCGCGTCCACCACGCCTCTTCACCACCTCGACCCCTACAACCCGTACGCCGTGTGGAAGATCGTCAACACGCCGCTGGCCGGGGACGACTGGTACGCGCTCATCCACGACGATCGGGTCCTGGACGTCGTGGACGAGCTGCTGGGGCCGGACATCAACTTCCACATGGGGTTCGCACGGCTGCGCCCCTCCCGGCTGTCGGCCGAGGAGGGGTGGCACCGCGACCTCGACACCGACCGGCACACCCGGCCCGAGCTGGTCACGGCGCTGATCTACCTGGACGACATGGACGCGGAGTCCGGTGCGACGCTCGTCTGGCCGGGGAGCCATCTCCGCCACGAGCCCGTGCCCCCGGACGACGAGGTGGTGCCGGTGCGGACCCGCCCCGGGTCGGTGCTGTTCCTGCACTGCCTCACCGCTCACCGAGCCAGCAGCAACACCACGGACCGGCACCGCTCCATCCTGATCCACGAGTACAAGAGCGCGCGGGCGGTGGAACTCACACCCAACGACGCGGCCTTCGGCGACCTTCCGCTGCGCAGGGCGGGCCGCGCTCCGGGTGCCCTGCGGCGCGACCACCGCGCACCGTGGGGGTGACCGGGCGGGATCGTGCGGGGCCTGCGGCGGCGAATCCGGACCACGTACGAACATGCGGGCGAAGAAACGATTCATGCGCCCAACTACCCATACGGAAGGCAGACATTCACCTTCTTTCGTGTGATGACACGTCATGTGACGAGGGGGGAGGGTGAGCAGGCGCACCTACCGAAGGGCTGAGAACCACATATGACCGTTGAAGCCGACCGGGAAGCCGTACAGGCACGGACGACCGGACAGCAGAGTCTGGCCACATCCGCCGCACGGAACCTGGCGACGACATCGAAGTCCGTTCCGCAGACGCAGGAGACCTCCTCGCGGTGGCTCCTCCGGATGCTTCCCTGGGTGGACGTCCGGGGTGGGACCTACCGGGTGAACCGGCGGCTCAGCTATGCCGTGGGAGACGGGAGGGTGACCTTCGTCCAGACCGGCGGGCGGGTCTCCGTCATCCCGGCGGAGCTGGGCGAGCTCCCCGCCCTCAGGGGATTCACCGACGAGGAGGTGCTCGGCGAACTGGCCGGCCGTTGCGAGCAGGTGGACTTCGCCCAGGGCGCCGTGCTGGCCGCCGCGGGAGACTCGAAGGACCGTGTGTTCCTGTTGGCGCACGGCCGCGTCGAAAAGATCGGCACCGGGGCGTACGGCGGAGAGACCGTCCTCGAAGTCCTGGCCGACGGCGCTTACTTCGGCGAACAGTGCCTGACCGAGCCGGAGGCCGCCTGGGAGTCCACCTTCCGCGCCACCACGGCGTGCACCGTGCTGGTCCTGCCCCGGAGCGACGTCGAGAACCTCGCGGAACGCGCGCGGTCGTTGGGCACGCATCTGGAGACCGTCGCGGCCCTCCCCCAGCAGCGCACCAACTCGTACGGCGAATCAGCGGTCGACCTCTCGGCCGGCCACGTGGGCGAGTCCCGGATCCCGCACACCTACGTCGACTACGAAGCCTCGCCGCGCGAGTACGAACTCTCCGTCGCCCAGACGGTGCTGAAGATCCACAGCCGCGTCGCCGATCTCTACAACGACCCGATGAACCAGACCGAGCAGCAGCTCCGCCTCACGCTGGAGGCCCTGCGCGAGCGTCAGGAACACGAGCTCGTCAACAACCCGGAGTTCGGGCTGCTCAGCAACTGCGACTACGGGCAGCGCCTCCAGCCCCACGACGGGGTGCCGAGCCCCGACGACATGGACGAGCTGCTCTCACGCAGGCGTGGCAACAAGTTCTTCCTCGCCCATCCCCGCGCCATCGCCGCGTTCGGCCGGGAGTGCAACAAACGTGGCCTGACGCTGGACCCGGTGGACGTCGGCGGGCATCGCATTCCCGCCTGGCGCGGCGTGCCGATCTACCCGTGCGGAAAGATCCCGGTGACCGATGCCCGTACGACCTCGATCCTGTGCATGCGTACGGGTGAGGACGACCAGGGCGTGATCGGCCTGCGGCAGTCGGGGATCCCTGACGAGATCGAGCCCAGTCTGTCCGTACGGTTCATGGGCATCGACGAGCAGGCGCTCATCTCCTACCTCGTCACCGCCTACTACTCGGCCGCCGTCCTCGTCCCCGACGCTCTCGGTGTCCTGGAGAACGTCGAAGTGGGCCGCTGGCGCTGACCGGAGCCTCCAGGCACCGGACCGCCGATCACCCTTGTTCCGGGCGCGGCCGGCCTCGCGCCGCCCGCGTCCGGCCGGGCCCGCGCCCCCGTGCGGCGGACGCACCCGACGCCTGCCTCCCGACGCCTGCCGCCGGCATGCCCGCAGACGGGGCCTCGGCAGGCGTTCCTCCCCGTTCCCAGCCGAAAGGCACGCTTCGCCATGACCTCGACCAGTGGTGCCGAAGACCCCCCGTGGACACGGAACGGGTCCCCGACCGCCCGGCTGCCGACTCCCCCGCCTCGAACCGTCGATCGGGCCTCACCACCCCCTCCCCCACCCCTCGTGCTGGAGCGTCTCCTGGCCGGCCCGGCCGGCCTGGGCACGTCCGCGGCCCGCCTGTTCAGCTCCCCCACCCCGCCCGCGGCGGCACGGAAGGAGCCTCAGGAGGAAGGCTCGCCGGCGACGGGCGGGGACCAGTCCGCAGAGGGACGGGCCACGGCCGTGCGGATCCCGGCCCTGTACTGCCCCGACGCGGTGCGGGACGACCCCGCTCTGGGCGAGGAGGTCAACAACCGCCTGGTCGAATGGGCCGCGGAGACCGGCATCTTCACCGGTCGCCTCGAACGCCTCCGCTCACACCAGTTCGGGCGCCTGTTCATGCTCGCGCACCCCGACTGCGACGACCCCGACCGGCTGCTGGCCGCGGCCCGCTGCGGGCTAGCGGAATGGTCCGTGGACGACCACTGGGTCGACGAGGGCGAGGACACGGAGCCGGAGCTCCTCGGCGCACGGCTCGCGATGGCCCATGCGGTGATCGACCCCGTCCGCCTGCCCGCGCGCTATCAGGCGCAGTTCGAGGAACTCGTCCGGCGACAGCCCGTGCTCCGCGCCTTCCGGTCCAGCCTCGGTCACCTCTCCCGGTTCGCCAGCACCACCCAGGTGGCCCGGCTGCGCCATGAGCTCGCCGTCATGTTCGTCGGCTACGGGCAGGAGGCCCAGTGGCGCGGCAGCGGGCGCAGGCCCGCGGTGTGGGAGTACCTCCTGCACCGCTACGAGAACGCCTTCTACCCGTGCATGGCGCTGATCGACTCGGTGGGCGGCTACGAAGTACCCGCCACCGAGCTCGCCGACCCCACCGTGCGCCGCACCTATCTCTACGCGGGCATGGCCAACGTCCTGCTCAACGACGTCTATTCGATGGCCAAGGAGGACCCCGGAGACACCAACCTGCCCAACCTCATCGCCGCCGAGGACAACTGTTCCCTCCAGGAGGCCGTCGACCGCACAGCGGCCATCCACGACGAACTCATGCACACCGTCGAGGCCGACTGCGCGGTCCTGGCAACGGCCGGATCACCCCAGCTGCGCCGTTATTTGGCCGGCCTGTGGGCGTGGATGGGCGGGAGCAAGGAGTGGCACGCGACCAGCCCCCGATATCAGCAAGCCGACTGAACCCGTAGCGAGAAATCATGAATTCCGTAGCCAAGGAGAATGCTATGACCGCCCAGGACACCGCCGCCCATCCCCTGCGCAGCCTGTACCAGAAGTCCGTCGCCAACTACTGGAACCAGGAGAAGAACCCGGTCAACCTCCGCCTGGGCGAGGTCGACGGCATCTACCACCACCACTACGGCATCGGCGACGCGGACTGGTCCGTGCTCGAAGGTCCTGAGGAGACCCGGGAGCAGCGTCTCACGGCCGAGCTCCACCGTCTGGAGTGCGCCCAGTCCGACCTGCTGATGTCACACCTCGGCGACATCACCCCCGAGGACCGCCTCATGGACTCGGGATCGGGCCGCGGCGGCAGCAGTTTCGTCGCTCACAGCCGCTTCGGCGCGCGCGTCGACGGTGTCTCGATCTCCGAGACCCAGGTCGCCTTCGCCAACGGTCAGGCCAAGGAACGCGGAGTGGACCACAAGGTCAGCTTCCACCTCAAGAACATGCTCCACACCGGATTCGAGAGCGACAGCTTCCAGGGCATCTGGAACAATGAGAGCACCATGTACGTGGACCTCTCGCTCCTGTTCCCCGAGTACGCGAGGCTCCTCAAGCACGGGGGCCGCTACGTCACCATCACCGGGTGCTACAACGACGCGTACGGACTGCCTTCCCGGGCCGTCAGCGAGATCAACGCCCACTACATCTGCAACATCCACCCCCGCAGCACCTACTTCAAGGAGATGGCTGCCAACCGCCTCGTCCCCGTCAGCGTCGTCGACCTCACCGCGGCCACGATCCCCTACTGGGAACTCCGCGCCAAGTCGCCGCTGGCCACGGGCATCGAGAAGGCCTTCCTCGACGCGTACAAGGACGGCAGCTTCCAGTACCTGCTGATCGCCGCCGACAAGGTCTGATCCCCGGCGCCAGGAGCGGCTCGTCCGGGACCGACCGGCCGAGCCGCCGCTTCGCCCCCGTCCGGCCGGAGAACTCCGGCCGGACGGGGGCTCGTCGCGTTCGGGTGGGCGTTACGCGGTCTCCCGGCCCGCGTGCTCATGCCGGTTACTTCGGGCCGCGTGTGAACGCGCTGGTCGACCAGGTGTAGCCGAGTGCGGTCAGGGCCACGGTCCAGGCGAGGGCGAGCCAGCCGTTGTGGCCGATCTCGGTGCCCACGAGGAGACCGCAGAGGCTTTCGATGGCGGGGGCGAGCAGCTGGTACTCGGCGGTCGGACGGAACCAGCCCGGCACGGCGTCGACCGGGGTGAAGGCGCTGGAGACGAGGGGCAGAAGGATCAGGGACATCGCGCTGTTTCCGGTCATCAGCCGGATGTAGGCGAGTAGTCGGAGCCGTCCGAGCCGCCGCCGACGATGCCGCTCATGCTCGGCAGCAGGGCCGGTGACCGCGAAGGACACCACCACGTCGGAATGCGCGGCCGGCTGCCCCCGCACCTGGTGATGGCCGGAACATGTCTGGCTCCTTCCGCACCTCGTACTGCCGTCCGGGCAGGCATCTCCACCCGATAAAGGACCCATCAACGGCGTGTCTCGCAACGATGGTTGACGCAGAGGTCACGAATCGAGGACACGTCACTCCAGCCCCGTCAGCCAGGCCGCCAAGAAGCAGGACCGCGTCAGGGCATGGAAGCAACCCTCCTGTCAGACGCCCGGCTCACCAGGCCCTTGTGGCGCACAGGAAGTCGCCTCGCCGGAGGAGCCTGCCGGGCTCGGAGTCACGGAGGCGCCGCCGGCCGTCGTGGCCACCACCACCACGTGGTCCTCGGCGCTCCAGACGCGCCGCTCCTCCTTCGGCGGGTTGAGGCGCACCCCACGGCTCGTGGGTTCCGTGAGACCGTCGTGGCTGCGGTAGCCGATCGCGCATTCGCCCCGGTCGCGCGCGGCGGCGACGACCGTGGCGAAGGTGGCTTCGGCACCCGGGCGGACGTACGAACCGGCGAAGCGCAGGCAGATGCTGCTGCCGCCCGCGGAGAACAGTTCGTCGAAGACCGGTGCCAGGTGCCGGTTCTGCGCGATCTGCGCCATGAGGAGCCCGGTCAGCTTTCCGCTGACGATGACGTCGGAGCCTGTGTTGACCGGTGCCAAGGGCCTGTTCCGGTCATCGGTGAGCTCGGTGACGACGGGAACCTCACGTCCGCTGCGTTCCTCCAGCAGCCGAAGGGCCAACAGCGTGACCAGGGTCCAGTCGTCGGGGTGGTCCGGGCCGTCCCCCGGGTCCGGGCCGAGGACGACGAGGCCGTCGTACGGGCCGAGGTCGAGGCCCAGCATGGTCTCGGGCCGCGACAGGGCCGCCGACCGGAAGCGCACGTCCGGCCCCGCCGCCGACCCGGGCTCCGGCTCCGGCCCCCTGGGCCGGGGCACGGCGCTGTCGGTGACGACGTCGAGGACGGATCCCGGGCGGGCCGCGAGCCTCAGCTGGTCGACGACAAGGGGAGCCCGCCGGTTCCAGCCGAGCAGCAGCAGGCGTGTCGGGCCGTCCGGCTCGGAGGGGGCCGCAGCGATCACCGAGGGGTCGACGAGGTGTCCGCAGGCGTCGACCCGGGTGCTGTCGCCATCGAGGGCGAGCACGATCAGGCGGCTTCCCGGGACGACGACGGTGTCGGCGGGCGGGTTCAGCAGCGTACGGCCCTCGGGGGTGAGCAGCCCGACCACGCAGGAGCCGGGGTGGCCCAGCAGGGTCGTCCCGAAGGATCGGTGATGGAACGTCGTGGCGTCGGCCAGATGGAACTCGTCGCCCGCGAAGTCGAGGAGGTCGTGCAGGACGAGGGAGAGGCCGGGCCGGCCGACGCACTGGGCGATCAGCCGGGCCGTGACCATGTCGGTCTCCAGGACCGTGCCGCGGGGACCGGCGGCCAGCCGGGCCGGAGCGCGGTACCGGTCGTCCCGGACCGCGGCGAGCACCGGTGGCCCGTCCGCTCCCTCGCCGAGAACCGCACCCAGCGCCAGCAGGACGCGCAACACCTCGGCGTCGGCGGACTGTCCCGCCGACGGCAGCACCAGGACGGTGCTCGCGGTCCGCGGGCTGACGAGCGCGAGCACGTCCGGGTCGCTCGGGGGGCCGCTGCGGCAGATGATCCGGGCTCGTGCGGCGGGCGGCACGTGGGCGGTCAGCACGCGCTCCATCTCGAGCTTGTCCCGGTCGGCGAGCAGCACGACGGCCCGCGGCCGCTGCGGTGCCTGGGCGGCCACCAGCTCACTCACCACGGTGGTCACCTGGTCCGACCAGCCGAGCACGACGACGTGCCCCTGTTCCAGGACCGTCGACCGTCCTCGGCTCAGCTCCGCCATCCGGTCCGCCAGCCCCGTCGTGATCACCCCGACGAGGGTCGACACGCAGAGCAGGGCGACCAGCCCGAGCACGGCCGAGAGCACCAGCCGGATCGGCGTGCCGGTGGCGGCGCCCAGGCGCAGCGTCTCCGCGCTGGTCCGCCAGGCCGCCGCGATCCGCCCCGAGAGCGAGGGGGGCGAGCCGGGATCCGTCCACACCAGGAGGGTGCTCACCGGGACGACGACGGCCAGGCAGGTGATCACCAGCCAGCCCATCAAGGTTCCGGTGGAGCGTGCCAGCGTGCGGTCGAACCGGTAGCGTGCCCGGCTCCGCAGAGGCACCCGCGACCGCCCCTTGACTGTTTCCACTGCCACTCCCCTCGACCGCCGCGCACCGCGCCCGGGGTACGGCACCGCTCGTCCCCCGACGCAGAGTGCGGCTTCCCCCGCCGGGACACACCGGGTTCGGGAGCCGGTTCATCCTTTCGGGCGGCAAGAGGGGACATCTCGGACACCGCGGCATACTTCGCTGGTCCGCAGGTCGGGCCGGACTCCCCGCCGCGCCTCCGTGAGCAGCGTCGATGCACGGGCGGCCCCGGTGGGCCGCGGCCGGCCGGCCCGGCCGACGCAGGAGCGCCGGCGCCTCAGGTCAGCGACAGCTGCATCAGCGTCAGATCCAGCCAGCGGCCGAATTTGGTACCGGCCTCCGGCACCGTGCCGACAGCGCGGAACCCGAACCGCTCGTGCAGCCGGATCGACGCGGCGTTCCCGGCTTCGATACCGGCGATCAAGCTGTGATGACCGGCCTCACGGGCGGAGACGACGAGGGCACCGAGCAGCGCGGAGCCGATGCCGAGCCCGTGCCGGCCGTCGCGGACGTAGACCGAGTTCTCCATGGTGTGGCGGAACCCGTCCAGCTCCCGCCACGGGGCGTACGCGCCGTACCCGGCCACCTCGCCGTCCACCTCGGCCACGAACGCGGAACCGCGCTCCAGGTGCGCGGCGAGCCAGGCGACACCCTCGGCCGAGGACAGCCTGCAGCCCGTCCACAGAGCCGTCGAGTGCTCCACCGCGTGGTTACGGATCTCGCGGATGGCTTCCGTGTCGCCCGAGTGTGCCGGACGCACCGCCACCGCTCCACCCCTCTCGTATATTGGATTCATGTCCAACATAGTAGATCCTCTGGTTCTCCGGATCGCGGCACGTGTGCGTACCGAGCGGGAGCGACGCCGGTGGACGCTGGCACAGCTGGCCGAGGCCTCCGGCGTCTCCCAGGCCATGATCAGCCGGATCGAGCGCGGCGAGAGCAGTCCCACCGCCGTCGTCGTCGGCAAACTGTCCGCCGCCTTCCAGCTCAGCATCGCCTCCCTGGTCGCCCTGCCGGAGGAGACACAGGAGGACACGGCGACCGGAACCGCCGGGGTACGCCGCCTGGCCGACGCGTCGGAGTGGCGTGACCCCGACACCGGATACCGGCGCCGTCAGATCACCGGCCCGCACTTCCCGGCGGAGATCGCCGAGATCCGTCTGCCCGCGAGGACCCGTGTGCCCTATCCGGCCGCGGCCTTCGCCTTCGTGCGGCAGGTCGTCTGGGTCCTGGACGGCCACCTGACCTTCCACGAGGGCGACACCGTCCACGAACTCGACGCGGGCGACACCATCGAGCTCGGCGAGCCCACCCCCCGCGTCTTCGCCAACACCACCGACGCCGAGTGCCGCTACGCCGTCGTCCTCTCCCGCGGCACCCAGCCGTGACCCGTCCCCTCTCCCGCGGCGGCACCTTCCTTCTCGCCGCCATAGCGGGGACGGCGATAGCGAACAACTACGCCCTCCAGCCCGCGCTCGCGACGGTCGCCGCCGACCTGGGCGCACCGCTCTCCGTGATCGGCCTCGTCCCGGCGGCGGCGCTCGGCGGCTGCGTGCTCGGCTTCGCCTTCCTGCTCCCCCTCACCGACCGCCTGGCCCCCAACCGCCTGATCCCGGCCCAGCTCGCCGCCCTGGCAGCCGCACTCACCCTGGCGGCAGCCGCACCCGGCGCGCCCGTCCTGCTGACCGCGTACCTGCTCATCGGCGCGGCGGCGGGAGTCGCGGCCCAGGCCGGCAACATCGCCGGCCGCGACGCCCTGCCCGGACGCCGCGGGACCGGGGTCGCCACCGTGGCCGCCGGCATGTCGGCGGGCATCCTGCTCAGCCGCGTTGCGGGAGGAGCGCTCACGGACGCCCTCGGGTGGCGGCGCATGCTGCTCGTCTTCTCGGTCCTCGCCCTGCTCGGCGCACTCGCCGCCGCCAGGTTCCTCCCCGGACAGCGGCCGCTCGCCCGCCGCACCTACCGTGCCACCCTCGCGTCGCTGCCCCCGCTCCTGCATCGGCACCCGCAGCTGCGCCGCGCGGTGGCCACCGGCGGGCTCTGGTACTTCACCTTCAACCTCATCTGGGTCGCGCTGGCCCTCGCCCTGGCCCAGGGTCCCTACCACCTCGGGCCGACCGCCATCGGCCTGTACAGCCTGGCCGGACTCCTCGGCTTCGCGGTGCTCCCCCTCACCGGACGCCTCACCGACCGGTACGCCCCGCACGTCCTGATCAGCGCGGGCATCCTGGCCGCCGCGGCCGGTGCCGCCCTGCTGGCCTGCGGCCTGGACACCCCGCCGGTCACGGCGCTCGGGCTCGCCGTGTTCGACGCGGGATGCTTCGCCGCCCAGGCCGCCAACCAGAGCCGCATCATCGCTCTCGCCCCGCAGCAGTCCGGCAGCCTCAGCAGCGTCTACCTCGTGCTGTACTTCACGATCGGAGCGGTCGGCACCTCGCTCGCCGCGCCGCTGCTCAACACTCTCGGCTGGCGGGGCATCACCTTCACCGCCCTCACCGCTCTCCTCCTCGCCGCCCGCGTCGCACGGCCGACGCCGGCAAGGCTCGCCGCGAACTGACGCGCCGCCCCTCCTTCTCCACATGCCCAACCATTGACAGGGCTTCGATGCGGGCGGCAAACTCACCGCATCGAGTGAAGGAAACTTCACCATGCGAACAACGGAACCGATGAGGCGCGGCCTGGGGGGCGACAAGGCCGCCCCTGGACATCCGGGCCGGCGTGGCCGACCTCAGGGAAGCCCCCGTACGAAGGAGAACGAACGGTGCACACGACCGTAGGAATCGTCGGGGGCGGCCCGGCCGGACTGCTGCTGTCGCGGCTGCTCCACCGGGCGGGCGTCGACTGCGTCGTCCTGGAGAGCCGCGATCGCGCCTATGTCGAGCAGCGGCAACGGGCGGGCATCCTCGAACAGTCCACCGTCGACGCCCTGCGCGAGGTGGAGGCGGCCGAGCGGCTGGAGGCCGAAGGGCTGGTCCACGACGGCGTGGAGCTGCGCTGGGAGGGTCGGGCGCACCGGATCGACTTCCCCTCGCTGACGGGCGGTCGCCGTGTCTGGGTGTACGCGCAGACCGAGGTCGTCAAGGACCTCATAGCCCTCCAGTCGGCCGACGGCGCCGCCCTCCACTTCGGGGCCGAGGTCCGCTCGGTCGAAGGAGCGGACACCGACCGCCCGGCGATCCACTACACGCACGAGGGCCAGGACAAGACCCTGACGTGCGACTACGTCGTGGGCTGCGACGGCTTCCACGGAGTGACCCGGACGGCCGTGCCCGAGCACATCCGGCGGACCTACGAACGGGTCTACCCCTATTCGTGGTTCGGCATCCTGGCCGATGTGGCGCCCTCCTGCGACGAGTTGGTCTACGCCCACTCACCGCGCGGCTTCGCCCTGCACAGCATGCGGTCACCCGAGGTCAGCCGCCTGTACCTCCAGGTACCCAACGGAACGAATCCGGCGGACTGGTCCGACGAGCGGATCTGGGACGAGCTGGACGCCCGGTTCGCGCTCGACGGGTGGAAGCTGGAGCGCGGCCCCATCACCTCCAAGAGCGTTCTGCCGATGCGGAGTTCGGTCACCGAGCCCATGCAGTACGGCCGCGTCTTCCTGGCCGGGGACGCGGCGCACATCGTGCCGCCCACCGGCGCGAAGGGGCTCAACCTGGCCGCGGCCGACGTGATCGTGCTGGGGCGGGCGCTGATCCGGCGACACACGGCCGGTGAGACCGATCTGCTGGACGCCTATTCCGACACCTGTCTGCGCCGCGTCTGGCGGGCCGAGCACTTCTCGTACTTCATGACCACGACGCTGCACACCGATCCGGACCAGAGCTCCTTCGACACGCGGCTCCAGACCGCTCAGCTCGACCGCATCGCCACCTCTCCGCACGCGGCGGCCGAACTCGCCATGAACTACGCGGGGTTGCCGCTGCCGTGACCTCACAGGAGCAGGTGCGGCGGGGCGAGTCGACATACGCCCTTCGCGGCTTCACCGGCCCGGGGCGCGAGGACCCCGGAGCCCGCAGGCGCACGCCTGCGGGCTCACCCGTCGTGGGTTCGGGCGCCGGAAAGCCGTCCCGCGCCCCCCATTGACACCGGCGGAGGCCGGGGAGAAACTCACACGGCCTCGTCGAGAGTGGAGTTATTTTCACCTGGCGAACACCCACTCCCCGATCGTGGAGTTCCGCCCTGAGAACGGGACGGTCCACCCGCCACAAAGCCGTGGCAGAAAGCGAGTGCCCCGTGCCTGCCCCGACCACGTCCCCGGACGGCCGCTCCTTCAGGGTCGTCGCTCCGGTCATCGCCCTGTGCTGGCTCGCCGTGTTCTTCGACGGCATGGACGTCAACATCTACGGTGCGACGATGCCGCACCTCCTGGCCGACGAGAGTCTCGGCTTCACGCCCGCGCTGGCGGGCTCCATCGGCAGCTGGACCACCTTCGGCATGCTGCTCGGCGCCCTGGCCGCAGGCACGTCGACCGACTGGCTCGGCCGGAAGCCCCTGGTCACGGGCAGCGTCGTGCTGTTCTCGGTCGGATCCGCCCTGTGCGCGGTCGCGACCGGCGCCACCGTGTTCGGCGCCGGACGCTTCGTCTCCGGACTCGGCCTGGGCGGACTCATGCCGATCGGCCTCGCGATCGTCGCCGAGTTCGCACCACCCCGCCGGGCGGCCCTCGCCACCGGCCTGATGATGACCTCGTACCACGCGGGCGGCATGGCGGCCACCGGCATCGGCCTCGTCGTGGCCCCCGAGCACGGCTGGCGCTGGGTGTTCTGGGCAGGCGTGCTCCCGGCCCTGATCGCTGTCCCTCTGGTGCTGAAGTGGCTCCCGGAGTCCCCGGGAGTGCTCTTCGCCCGGGGACGCGCAGAGCAGGCGTACGCCGTCGCCGACCGCTACCGGCTGGAACGCCCGAGCGCGCAACAGGCCCCGCACGCCGGCGCCAAGGGCCGCGTGGCGGCGATCACCGCCCTGTTCGCCCCCGGTACGCGCTGGGCGACCCCGCTGCTCTGGACCGCGTCCTTCGCGGGCCTTCTCCTCGTCTACGGGGTCTCCACCTGGCTCCCCGAGCTGATGCGCGCCACCGGGTACTCCCTCTCCTCCTCGGTCACCTTCCTCATGGTGATCAACGCGGGTGGCATCGTGGGCATGCTGATAGCCGGTCGCACGGCGGACAGGTTCGGTCCGGTGAAGGTCTCCGCCCTGTGGTTCGTGCTGACCGCCGTGGGCACGTTCCTGCTCAGGGCGCAGCTGCCGCTCGGCGCCGCGTACGTCATCGTCTTCATCACCGGCATCTGGCTGTTCAGCGCCCAGGTGATGGTCTACGCGGCCACCTCCCGCGTCTACGGACCCCGTGAACGCGCCACCGGCCTGGGCTGGGTCACCGGCGTCGGGCGCACGGGCGCCGTGGTCGGCCCGACCCTCGGCGGCGCGGTGCTCGCCGGCGGGAACGCGGGCCTCGGCTTCACGACGTTCGCCGTGGCGGCCGTGCTCGGGGCGGTGGCGATCTCCCTGGTCCCGCTGGCCCTGGGCAACCGCCGCCCGCGCGGTACGGAATCGGCTCCCGCTCTCACCGCGTAGGCCTGCCGCGCGGCGGACATGAGCGGGGCCGCTGGGCACCCGTACCGGTCGGCCGGCGCCGCTCGGCCTTCCTCCACGCGTCGTGCGGGCCGCGTCTTCGCCGTTCCGGCAGGGCCGGTCAAGTGGAATCGGGCGCCGGGACGCGTGACCCCGCACGTCCTGGTGGCAGATGAACAGCGGTAGACCGTCCCCTCCTCCCAGGAGCATCATGCCGCCTCAGACCCCCACCCCCCGCTACACCGTTCCCGGCCTCAGCACCAAGGACGGCGGGCGGGTGATCGAACTGCTGAAGATGCGTCTGCACTCGCTCAACGACCTGGCGCTCACCCTGAAGCACATCCACTGGAACGTGATCGGCCCGCACTTCATCGCCGTGCACGAAATGCTCGACCCGCAGACGCTGGCGGTCCGGGACATGGCGGACGCCACCGCCGAACGCATCTCGGCGCTGGGCGGCGTGCCGCAGGGCACGGCGGGAGTGCTGGTGGCCGAGCGGACGTGGGACGACTACAGCGTGGGCAGGGCGGACGCGATCGCCCACCTCGGCGCCCTCGACCTCGTCTACACGGGAATCATCGAGGACCACCGGAAGGCAGCCGCGAAGGCCGCCTCCATCGACCCGGTCACCGAGGACCTGCTCATCGAGCACCTCCGTTCCCTGGAACAGTTCCAGTGGTTCGTCCGCGCCCACCTGGAGAACAGTGCGGGGGCCCTCACCACGGCGGACGCGGGAAGCGAGACGCAGGCCGCCGCGAAGGCCGGTGCGTCGCGTGCGGTCCCGGCGAAGAAGACGGCCAACGCCGGGCGGACGGCCAAGAAGGCGGCCACCGGCAAGCGCGTCCGCTGACGTGTGACCGGCCCTCGGCCGCAGGACGCGGCGTTCCGTTGAGGGGCGACGACGAGGAGTGCGGCGCCGCCCGCGCCGCACTCCTCGTCCCCCGGCCTCAGCCCCGGGCCCCCCTGATCATGTCCGCGCACTTCTCGCCGATCATCATCGTGGTGATGCAGGGGTTGACGGCGGGCAGGAACGGCATCACCGACGCGTCCGCCACGCGCAGCCCTTGCACCCCCTTCACCCGCAGCTGCGGGTCGAGGGCCGCCTCCGGGTCGTCCGCGGCTCCCATCCGCACCGTGCCGGCCGGGTGGTAGACGGTGTTGTGGGTCTGCCGGATGTAGTCGAGGAGCTCCGCGTCGCTTCCGGCACCGGTCCCCGGCGCCAGTTCCCGGCCGGCCCAGGCGGCCATCGGTGCCCGGCCGACGATGTCCCGGGCGAGCCGCAGCCCGTGGGTCATCACGCGTACGTCGTGCTCGTCCGTGAAGTAGCGGGGGTCGACCCGCGGCTTGTCCCGGAAGTCGCGGGTGCGGAGCCGGACGGTTCCCATGGACCGGGCGCGGGTGACGTTGGGTGTGAGGCAGAAGGCGTTCTCGGAGGTCGGGTATCCGCGCCGGTAGGTGTTCATGTCGAAGGGCACGGATCCGTAGTGGAACATCAGGTCGGGGCGGTCCAGGCCGGGTTCGGTGTCGGCGAAGATGCCGATCTCCCACCACTGGGTGGACGAGGTGACCATGGGCTGCCGCGCCTCCCACATGATCACGCCCTCCGGGTGGTCCTGGAGGTGGGAGCCGACCGCCGGTGAGTCGACCCGGACGTCCACCCCGGTCTCGCGCAGATGCTCCGCCGGGCCGATCCCCGAGAGCATCAGCAGTTTCGGGGCGTCGATGGAGCCGCAGGACACGACCACTTCGCGCCGCGCGCCGACTGTGCGCGTGTGGATGAGGTCGGGCGTCAGGTATTCGACACCGGTGCAGCGCTGTCCGGCGTCGAGGACCAGCCGCTTGGCCTGCAGTCCGGTCCGCACCTCGAGGTTGGGCCGCCGGCCGAGGACCGGGTGCAGGTAGGAGACGGAGGCGGACGAACGCGTCCCGTCGGGGCGGGCGTTGATCTGGAACCAGTGCGCCCCGCGGGTCACCGTCGTACCGGTGTTGAACGGTGTGGTGGGGATTCCGGCTTCGGCACAGGCCTCCAGCAGGGCCGCTCCGCACGGGTCGCTCGGCGGGATCGTGCGGATGGTCACCGGCCCGTTGCGCCCGTGGTGGTCGCCGGGTGCGTCGTTGGTCTCCAGCCGTTGGTAGAGCGGGAAGCAGTCCGCGGCGCTCCAGCCCTCGCACCCCAGGGCGCCCCACTCGTCGAGGTCCTCGGCCGGTGCCCAGAAGGCGATGCAGGAGTTGTGGGACGAACAGCCGCCGAGGACCTTGGCGCGGGCGTGCCGCATGAAGCTGTTGCCGTTGTCCTGCGGCTCCACCGGGTAGTCCCAGTCGTAACCGGATTCCAGCAGCCCCATCCACCGGTCGAGCTGCAGGATGTTGTCGTCCCCCACGTCGGAGGGACCGGCCTCCAGGACGCAGACGGTGACGGAGGGGTCCTCGGACAGCCGGGCGGCGACGACCGCACCGGCTGTTCCCCCGCCGACCACCACGTAGTCGAACTCGTCCTGCGGTCGGGTCTCAGCGGGCATCTCTGTTCTCCGGAATCCTTGGGAGGGACGGACCGCGGCGGTGCGGGCGTCGCGGCTAGGCGGGCGGCGGTGCGGAGCCCGTCGGGTCGTTCACCTCGGTGCGGTGGCTCTCGAGGACACCGGTCCTGTGCCGTTGTACGAACCAGTAGTAGGTGAAGCCCCCGACGGCGACGATGCCGATGAAGACGAACGCGCCCCAGCGCAGGTACCAGTGCTGGGGGCCCGTCGCGTTGTAGACCTCGGCGCGGGGCCAGGCGAGGTTGAGCGCCATGCCCGCCCCCCACAGGACGGCGAGGATGTTGACCGGCAGCCCGAACCGGCCCAGCGAGAAGCTGCCTTCGGCCGGGTGCCAGGCTCCGCGCAGCCGGCGGATCAGCATGGGAGCCGTGACCATCAGATAGGCCAGGTAGATCATGATGACGGCGATGCTGGTGATCACCGAGAAGATCTGCGGCTGGTTGATGTTGATCACCAGGATGACGACGCCCACCACGCCGATCACGACGGCGGGCACCACCGGGGTCTGGAAGCGGGGGCTGACCTTGGCCAGTACCGAGCCTGCGGGAAGGTTGTTGTCCCGTGCCATGGCGAACATCAGCCGGATGCCGGCGGCCTGCACGGCGAGCACGCAGACGGTGATGGCCACGACCACGCACCACAGGAAGATCTCGCCGATGGTCGAACCGAGCGTCTCCAGCACCACGTACTGCAGACCACCGGTCGACAGCTCCTTCGCGGCCAGGTCCGGCACCGCCAGCAGTGCGAAGAGCAGGATGAGCCCTCCGATGAGGAACGACGCGATGAGCGCCCGCAGGATCGCGCGGGGTGCGTTGCGGCCCGGATTGTGCGACTCCTCGCCGAGCGACGACGCGGTGTCGAAGCCGTACATCACGTATGCGGACGCGAGTGAGGCGGTGAGGAAGGCGCCGAAGTAGCCGAGGGTCCGGCCCTCACCCAGCCCGTACGTGTCCGTCAGGACGCTGCTGGGACCGCGGGTGATGTGTGCGGCGAGGAAGATGATCAGCGCGACGGCGGCGATCAGCTCGATGAACACGCCCGCGGAGTTGATCCGGGCCATGAGCTGGACACCGAAGGCGTTGACCAGGGTGGAGAAGAGGATCAGGACGGTGCCGAGGAGTACGGCGTTCGTCGCCGCGTCGTTCTTGCCGGTGCCGTCGCCGACGAACTGGAACCAGCTGTCGATCTGCGGAAGCGTGATCTGGTACGCGAGCGCCACGGCGGAGAGCGAGACCATGGTGGCGGTCATCATCATCCAGCCGCCGAGCCAGCCGACGTGCGGGCCGCCCATGCACTTGGCCCAGTTGTAGATCGAGCCGGCCACCGGGTAGCGGGCGGCGAGCTCGCAGAAGCACAGGGCGACCATCAGCTGGCCGACGAAGACCATGGGCCAGGACCACCAGTAGGCCGGTCCGCCGAAGCTCACGCCGAAGTAGAACAGCTGGAAGGTGCCGGTCAGGATCGAGATGTAGCTGATGCCCGCGGCGAAGGTGTGGAAGTTGCCCAGGGTCCGCTTGAGCTCGGGCTTGTAGCCGAGTTCGGCGAGTGAGTCGTCGTCGTGGATGCCGTCGGCCCCGGTGCCGGGCGGCGGGGTGCTCGCCGGGTCGGGGCCCGTGGGGGCGGAATTGCTCATTCGAACCACCTCTGCGGCCTCGCCGCGGTGTTGCGCCAGATGTGCTTGGCCTCCTGGTACTCCGCGAGACCGGCCGGGCCGAGCTCGCGGCCGACGCCGGACTGCTTCATTCCGCCCCACTCGGCCTGCGGTACGTACGGATGGAAGTCGTTGATCCAGACGGTCCCCGCGCGCAGCCCGGCGGCCACCCGGTGAGCCCGCTCGGCGTCCTGCGTCCAGACCGCCCCGGCCAGACCGTAGACGGTGTCGTTGGCGAGGGCGACGGCCTCCGCCTCCTCCCGGAAGCGCTCGACGGTCAGGACCGGGCCGAAGGACTCGTCGCGCACGACGGTCATGTCCGGCGTGCACTCGTCGAGAACGGTGGGCAGGTAGTAGAAGCCGTTCCGCAGCGCCGGGTCGTCCGGGCGGGCGCCGCCGCAGCGCAGTACGGCGCCCTCCGCCAGACCAGCGGCCACGTATGCCTCGACCTTGTCGCGGTGCGCAGCCGAGATCAGCGGCCCGCTGCGGGCGTCCTCGTCGAACGGTCCGCCGAGCCGGATGTCCTGGGCGCGCCGTACGAGCTCGTCGACGAAGGCGTCGTGCAGGTCGTCCTGCACGAGCAGCCGGGCGCCGGCCGAGCAGACCTGCCCGGCGTGCAGGAACACCGCCATCAGCGCGTAGTCGACCGCGGTGTCGAACTCGGTGTCGGCGAACACGATATTGGGGTTCTTACCGCCCAGTTCGAGCGCGATCTTCTTCACGGTGGGTGCGGCCGCCGCCATGATGAGCCGGCCGGTGACCAGGCCACCGGTGAAGGAGACCATGTCCACGCGCGGGTCCGAGCTCAGGGGCGCGCCGGCGGTCGCCCCGGCGCCGAGCACCAGATTGGCCACACCGGGCGGCAGTCCGGCCTCGGTGAGCGCGTGCATCAGGAGGATCGAGGTGTGGGGCGTGAGCTCGCTCGGTTTGAGGACGAACGTGTTGCCCGCGGCGACGGCAGGGGCCACCTTCCAGGCCGTCTGCAGCAGCGGGTAGTTCCACGGCGTGATCAACGAGCAGACCCCTACCGGTTCGTGGACCACCCTGCTGTCGATCCCGGGATCACCCGTGTCGACGACGCGGTCGGTACCGCCGGAGGCGACCAGGTTGCCGAAGTACCGGAAGCAGTTCGCGATGTCGTCCATGTCGTACTCGCTCTCCACGAGCCGCTTCCCCGTGTCCAGGGTCTCGGCTCTGGCGAACGCGTCCTTGTCCCGTTCGAGCAGGTCGGCCACACGCAGCAGCAGCCGGCCGCGCTCGGCGGCGGGCGTGCGCGGCCACGGCCCCCGGTCGAAGGCCTCGCGCGCGGCGGCCACCGCCGCGGCCGCGTCACGTTCTCCCGCCTCGTCGACGACGGCGACCAGCTCACCGTCGGCGGGGCAGCGGATCTCGCGCGTTCCGCCCTCGAGGGCAGCGCTCCACCGGCCACCGATGAACAGCTCAGGCATGGCGTCCCTCCGGGCTCGCACGAGGAAGGGGGAGGCGGTGTAGCCGACCGTGCCGAGCTCGCCACCCAAAGTAAGCCCGCATGACCCCGCTCGCGCGGCAGGAGGCTCGCACGATGGGGCCACGGCGCCCCTTCACCGGCTCGCCGCAGGCACCGCTTTCCGGCCGAAGCCAGGTTTTTCCCTCGGAGACCAATTCAGGATCGACGCAGGTCAGAAGGTAGTTCGCGGTTGTACCACTCGCTTCTGTCCACATGCCGGACACCGTGCGAGCGTCGAACGCACCACCTCCGAGCTGGCCGAACGGCCATTCGGTAGGCAAACCGCACACCGGTCGGGCCGGAAAGGGCTGATCGATGTGCGGTCACTGCGCGCAGGCATCAGACTCCTCACCGCAACCACCCCCCGAATTCAAGGAGACACACCAATGCTTCACGCGATGCGCAGATCCCTCGCATTCACCACGCTGTCGACACTTCTGGTCTCCGGCACCGTCGCGATGGGTACCGCCCACGCCCTGCCCTCGCAGTCGGCCGGCCTCTACGCACCGTCGGCCCTCGTCCTCTCGCTCGGCAAGGGCGGTACCGCGCCGGCCACCGTCCAGCGCGCCGTCACCCTGAGCTGCGCGCCCCGCCCCAGCGGCACCCACCCCTCGCCGGAGGCGGCCTGCACGGAACTGCGGCAGGTCGAGGGCGAGTTCACCCAGCTGACCACTCCGCTTCCGCAGGGACGGTGCACGCGCCAGTGGGACCCCGTCGTCCTCTCCGCGACCGGCGTGTGGCAGGGCCGCAGCGTCTCCTGGTCGGCCACCTTCGGCAACACGTGCGAAATGCGGGCGAGCCTGGCCGAAGGAGCGGTCTTCACCTTCTGACCGCGCCCCTCCGCGCACGGTCCGGACAGTCGCCGGAACGCCCCTCGGCCGGTGACCGGCCTCCCGTACGCCCCCGCAGCTGCCTGCGCCCTCACCACGCACACGGTGAGGGCGCGGCCCGTCGGCGCCACGACCCCGTCGACGGTCCGGCTCGAACCGGGCGGGAACGACGACCCGGTGGCGACGACCCGCGGCACCCACCGCGCACCGCCGACCCGAACTATGGTGAAGCACCAGACCACGGGCCGACGAGGGGGACGCGATCAACACCGCCGAGAGGGGCCGGCACGCGCTGGACCCCGCCAACGTGAGGAACGCGAAGAACACCATCTTCGAACTGCTGCACCGTGCGGGAGTCTTCCGGGACGACGCCGAAGAGCTGATCGCCCTGGTGGAGGCCGGGGCGATCGCCGAGGCGCACGGCGAAGCGGAGAAGGCGGCGGGTGTCCCGGCCGGGAGAGAAGAACCGTATGCCGTCGGCTGGCAGGACGGGGCCCGGGCCCTCGGCGACGAACTCGTCCGCGTCGCCGAGCGTGCCGTCGACCGGGCCGTCGGTGAAGCCGCAGGAGGGGCCGCAGGAGGCCATCACCCGGTCGGAAGGATGGATGTGGAGCGTGCGAAGGTCGCCGTGACGCCGCTCTATCTCGCCTTCAGCGACGCCTCGGACCTTGATCCGGAGGTGTCGGACGACGTCCTCACGGCGGTGCTCGGCACGATGAGTGTCGTGGGACGGGCCCGTTACGCCGGCCGGCTGGAGCAGTTCACCGACTCCCATCGGCAGCGGCTGGAACGGCTGTACACGCAGTACGGGCCGCGCAGCCGCATCGCCGTCCACGGCCGCTACTCCCTCCTCCACTCCCCTTCGAGCGTCGCCGTGCTCGAGCGGCTGATCAGCGCACCGTCGGCGCTGCGGGTGGAGTGGGAGCAGGCGGAACTGCCTCCGGCATGGCTCGAGGGTCTCTCGAAGGCCTGGCACGCGTCGGAGGGAACGGCGGGCTGATACCGGAACCGGTCGTACGGGGTGTCGGACACCGGCCGCCGTCCTCGGTGACGGACATGCCTGCGGCGCGGGCCCCCCACAGTTCGTGGGGAGACCGCGCCACGGTTCCGGTCCCGAGCCTCAGCTCAGCGGTTCGATCCGGATGGTGCGGAACCGCACCTTGTTCCCGTGGTCCTGGAGGCGGATCGCTCCGGCCGCCGGGCTCTCCGGCAGACCCGCGCCGGTCGGCCCGTCGATCGCGATGTCGTCGTGGACCGTGCGGCCGTTCCACACCACCGTCACCCGGGCGTCGGCGGTCTTGGTGCCGCCTGCGTCGAAGCGCGCCGCGCGGAACGTGACGTCGTACGTCTGCCACGTCTCCGGAGCAGTGGCCGCGTTGGCGTCCGGTGCCTTCTTCTGGTAGATCGCCCCCGCCTCGTTCGTGTCGAGGGTGGTGTCACCGAAGGAGTCGAGGATCTGGAGCTCGTAGCGGTCCTGGAGATAGACACCGCTGTTGCCCCGGTCCTGGCCGGTCACGTCGTCCGGCAGCAGAGGCACCCTGAACTCCAGGCTCAGCTTGAAGTCCTGGTAGGCCTCCTTGGTCCGGATGTCGCCGCAGCACACCTCCATCGACTTCTCGGCGGCCGTCGGCCATTCGAGGCGCCGGCCGTCCGTGTGCTGCCACTGCTCCTGGGAGGCGGTGGTGCCGTCGAAGAGGGAGACGGCGGCGCCATGAGGACGCACGGTGATCAGGTCGAGGTTCACATGACCGGTGTCACCGGGGTCGAAGCGGTACGAGACCGTGTTGGGCCCCGCGTGCAGGGAGACCCGCTCGGTCTGCGTCGACCAGGCGTCCCAGGTCCCGGTCGAGGGGAGTCTCGTCTGCCTGAGCTTCTCCCCGTTGACGTGGAGGGAGAGCGATTTCGTGCCCTGGAAGGGGTTGGGGCCGTTGGAGTAGCGCAGGTTCACGTCGTACGCGCCGGCCTCGGGGACCGTCACGTCGAAGGTCGTGGCGGCCTTGCCCTCCGTGTCGTAACGGTCGACGAAGCCGCTGCCCGCATACCCGGTGTGGTCGGTGTGGATCCCCGCCGTGCCGGTGAGCCGCGCCTCCTCCGCCTCGTACAGCGTCGCCGCCGGGGGCTGCTTCCCGGGCAGGGCGTTGAGCGTGTACCAGGCCTCCGTGCTCCACAGCGCCTCGCCGGACGCGGAGGCGAAGGGACGCGGTGAGCGCAGGTGCACGACCCGGCCGGGCTTGAGGCCGTCGAACCGCAGCTGGACCGTACGGCCGTCGTCGGCGAGGGTCGCGGTGCGCACGGTGAGCCGCTCCTCACCGATCTTCGGGCCGCCGTAGTCGGAGGTGGGGGTGTAACGCCACTGCTCCGCCTGGTAACGGGAGGTCAGATTCTCCGCGGTGGCCTCCGACAGCGGCTGGGTGTACTCCAGGTCGAAGCCGCCGGGGACCGCGCGCATCTCCTGGATGTCGAAGGTGTTACCGCCGTTCGGTGTGAGCTTCTGCAGGCCGAACTTCAGCTTCCCCTCCTGTCCCCAGTTGCCGTCGGCGCCGAGGCCGCCGGCGTATATCGCCCCGTCGGGCCCCATGGTGATGCGGTTGACGCCGGCTTCGAGTCCCTGCGTGTAGCGGAACACGGCGCCCTGGTACTCCCCCTTCACCTTTTCCAGGTAGGCGCGCTGGAGTCCGCCGTAGGTGACGTCGCCGATCAGCATCTGGCCGGCGAACCGGCCCTCGGTCAGGTACAGCGGGGTGCTGGGAGAGTTGCCTATCTCGTTCTGCGGGAGCCAGAGCACCGGCTGGGTGACGGGGCGGTTGTCGAATCCGCCCGAGGGCTGGGTGTAGTGGTTGAAGAAGCGGTCCTGCTTGATCTGGACGAGCTTCGACGCCGGCAGCCAGCCGCCCTGGTTGTCCGTGGTGAAGAGCGAGCCGCCGGGGCCCCAGCCGATGCCGTTCGGGGTCCGCAGTCCGCCCGCGATCGCCCGGATCTTCCCCGTCTTCTTGTTGACCTTGTACGTCGTGCCGCGGCCCTCCGCCGGCTGCGGAGTGGTGGTCGCACCGCCGTAGTCGATGGCGACGGACAGGTTCACGTAGAAGGAGCCGTCCCGGTACAGCAGCCCGAACGCGAACTCGTGGAAGTTCCCGCCGTACGGCCATGTCGCGACCGTGCGGTACTCGTCGGTGACGAAGTCCTCGTCCTTGTCGACGAGTTGCGTCAGCTCGTGCTTCTGCGAGACGTACAGCGACCCGTCGACGTACGCGATGCCCATCGGCTCGCGCAGACCCTCCGCGACCTTCTTCACCGTCACCTTGTCGCGGCTGGTGTCACCGGTGACGTGGTCGAGGAGGTACACCTCTCCCGTCCGGTTCTCGGAGCCGCCCCAGGTGGAGAGGGCCAGCCGGCCGTCCGGCAGCCAGTCCATGCCGGTGACCTGCGGTTCGAAGCCGTCCGGGCGCAGCTCGGTGAGGTCGAGGTCGGGGCGTACGTCGGCGAGCGGCAGGCCGTCGCCGGGGCTGTCCGCGCCCGACTCGCACTCCTTGCGGCCCGGCGCGGTCACGCGGACGACCCCGGCGTCGGTGCTCAGGGCCGCGCTCGGGACGACGGCGAAGCCGTCCGCACCCGGCGGCCTCCACGCCAGGGTCAGCTGCTGCTCGCCGCCCCGCTCGAAGTAGTCGACCGTGAACGGATGCGATCCGGCGGTGAGTTGGACGGAACCGTCCTTGGGCTCGGCACCGTGCAGACCGTCGTGGTCGATGACCTCCCGGCCGTCGACGGTGAGCCGCGAGCCGTCGTCGCTGTTGAGGCGGAAGGTGTAGGTCCCGTCGGCGGGAATCACCAGGTATCCGGAGACCTCGGCCACGAAGTTGTCCGCGTAGCCGCCGAAATCGCCTGTCGCGGACCAGTCCACGGTCGGCATCAGCTTGTCCACGTTCGGCGTCTGACCCGGTTTGAGTGTGCACAGGGTGCTGAGTGGCACCTGGGTGTCGAAGACGCGCAGGGTGACGCCTGGCTCCTGGAGCGGGATGTCGGCGGAGAGGGCGGCGGCCGGCGAGCCGGAGAGGACACCTCCGGCGAGAGAACCCGCGACGAACAGAGTCGTGAGCCTTCTTCGGGCACGTGGGAACAGCCGTAACTGCATCGGTCCTCCAGCAGGGTGGTGGCACTCCGGCGGGGCTGTACGGATCCGCGACTACGCAAGGGGCTGCGGTGGCGCCGCCACGCTAGGGGACTTCTGCTGAAGAAGTCCATACTTTGTCATCTGCGAGTCGAAAGTTCCGCCGCCCCCTCCCCCGGGCCGGGGCCGGTCGGCGTCGTCGACAGCGCTGGGCGCGCGCGGAGCAGGGCGGACGAGAGGCCTGGCCGGTCGAACCAGCCAGGCCGACCAGTCATCGAGCAACATGTGGCGGAAGCCGCTCAGCCCAGGTGTCCCGGTGCGCAGGGGGCGGCTCGGGAGCGGCAGCGGCGTCGCCGGTTCGCAGGTCCCTCCGAGGGGAATGGATGCAGGAGCCGGGTCGCGGGGCCACGGCCGACGCGCGTGTGCGCGCCGTGGTGTGAACGAAGGACGCCCACGTATGACGCGGGACACCGCGAGGTGGTTCGACGGTGGGAAGGGCTTCGGTTCCCTCTCGGTGGACGTGAGAGACGCGCACGTGTTCGTCCGCTCCCACGCGTTCATCGGCACAGGTCTCCGCAGCCTGGACGAGGGCGAACGTACTGGTTCGAGATCGCGGGGTGTGTGGGGGCCGCAGGCGGACCAGGACCGCGCGCCCTTCAGCAGCAGGATCGGACACCACTCATGCGCACGTCCGAACACTCATCACAGGAGGAACCCACGCCATGAGCACTGCGCACCGTCTGCTCGGATCCGGTGACCACAGGGTCCTGGTGCTTCACGACTGGTTCGGCACCAGCGCCGGGTGGGGATCCTTCCTGGACTACCTCGACGGCGACACCTTCAGCTACGCCTTCCTCGACTACCGCGGCTACGGCGACCGCAAGGCCGTGACCGGTGCGTACACACTCGCCGAGATCGCCGATGACGCCCTCACTCTGGCCGACGAACTCGGCTGGCAGCGCTTCTCCCTCGTCGGCCACTCCATGGGCGGCAAGGCCGTTCAGCAGGTACTGGCGCAAGCCCCGCAGCGGGTGCGCAAAATGGTCGGGCTCGCACCCGTCCCCGCCGGGGCGTACCCGCTCGACGCTGACGGCGAGGCGCTCTTCTACGGTGCTGCACAGGACCGTGACAAGCGGCTGGCGATCATGGACCTCGTCACCGGTCAACGCGCCAGCCGGGTATGGGTCGATCTGATGGTCGACCGCTCCCTCCAACTCTCGACCCGCGAGGCATTCGGCGGTTACGTCAAGGACTGGGTCTCCGCCGACCTGACCGAGAGGATCGTCGGCAGCCGCATCCCGGTCAAGGTCATCGTCGGCGAGCACGATCTCGCCCTGACAGCCGAGGTGATGCGGGGAACGTGGCTCAGCCACTACCCGAACGCCGAACTCGAGGAGATCGCCAACAGCGGCCACTACCCGATGCACGAGACCCCGGTGGCGCTGGCAACGGCGCTGGAGGCATTCCTGCGAGCCTGAACCCGGCCCGGTCGCTCCTGCTGCTTCACGAAGTGGGAGGCTCTGCCTTGGACGAGGCCACGCCTGTCACCGCTCCGGCTACTACGCCGTTGGGTCCGGCTTCGGACCGGGGCCGGCGGCACGTAGCTGCTCACGCAGGATGTCCGCGTGCCCGCAGTGATGGGCCAGTTCGCGCAGGACTTGCAGGTACACCCAACGCAGAGTGCGTGGGCCGGTTCGGTGGCCGGTCACGACCTTGTCCAGCGGCAGCTCGGCGACCGCCGCCAGGGCTCGCGCGCAGGCCTCCTGGTGGGCCGCCGTGACAGAGGCGACGGTGTCGTCGTCGGCGAGCCGGAAGGACTCGTCCGGGTTCTGGACCAAGCCGAGTTCCCGACGGGATGTGCCGCCGACGCATTCCTCGAACCACACCCGCTGCATCCACGTGACGTGCTTGAGCAGTCCGAGCAACGTTGTTGCCGATGAGACGAGGCGCCGGCGGGCCTGCTCTTCGGTGAGGCCGTCGAGGGTCGCCTCGACGGCACCCCGGTACTCCTCCACGAACGCATCGAGCTGGGCGCGTTCGTCGTCCAACAGCACATCGAACGAGCCCATCTGTGTCTCCCATCGCCCTGCGGTCCGGGACGCATCAGCTCGTGCGAGCTGCTGACCACGCCGACAGCGACAACTCTAGGCCGTGCCCTCCGCGGTCAGATCCCGGACGTGAACATCGAGGACCTGGACTCGGCCGGCCACCGCTGCCCGGTGAAGGCGAAGGGCGTCCGTCTTTACGTCTTCGACCGATGCGGTGCGCGAGCGAATGCACGCAAGATCCGCGAGACCGAGCGCGCCTGGCAGAGGAGCCAATGGTCGAGCGGACAGCCGAGTAGACAGCGTAGCGAGACTGCCTAGCTCTCGGCATCTGCGGCGGACGCGTCCTCGTGCGCCGCGGGAAGGGTGAAGACGAAGCGGGTACCGGGGGTGTGGTCCGTGTCCAGGGTGATCGTCCCGCCGTGGTACTCGACGATCTTCTTGCAGAGGGCGAGGCCGATGCCGTTCCCCGGATAGGTGTCACGGGTGTGGAGGCGCTGGAAGATGACGAAGATCCGCTCGGCGTACTCCGGGCCGACCCCGATCCCGTTGTCGCTCACGGCGAACTCCCAGCGGGGGCCGGCGTCCTCGGGACCGTCCGGGGCGGCCACCGTTTCGTGCGCGCTGACGTGGATGCGGGGCACGACGCCCGGGGCACGGAACTTGATGGCGTTGGAGATCAGGTTCTGCAGCAGGACGCCGAGCTGGGTCGGGTCGCCGTGGACCGAGGGGAGCGGGTCGTGGGTGAGGATGGCCCCGCTCTCCTCGATGACCAGGCCCAGGGAGCTGGTGGTGCGGCGCAGCACGGGTTCGAGTGCGACGTCGGCGTCCTCGGCGTGCAGACGTCCGACGCGGGAGAACGCGAGGAGGTCGCCGATGAGGGTCTGCATACGGTTGGCACCGTCGACCGCGAAGGAGATGTACTGCTTGGCGCGGTCGTCGAGCTGCTCCGCGTAGCGGCGTTCCAGGAGCTGGCAGAAGCTGGCGACCTTGCGCAGCGGCTCCTGGAGGTCGTGGGACGCCACGTAGGCGAATTGTTCGAGCTCCTCGTTGGAGCGGCGCAGCTCCGTGGCCTGTTCGTCGAGCTGGGCCCGCGCCCGGTCGCTGAACTCCAGTTCACCGGAGAGGCGCCGGCGCATGCCGTCCACGTCGGTGGCGAGCGCCCGGAGGTCGGCGGGGCCGGAGGGGACGATGGAGTGTCCGAACCTGCCGTCCGCGATCTTCCGGACGTCCGTGCGCAGCTGGTCCAGGGGCAGTTGGACGCCGCGGCGCAGCCCGGCGAAGGCGAGAGCGATGAGGGCGAGGACCACGCACGCGATCGTGGTGAAGACCGTGTTGCGCAGGGAGCGCGCACCGTCCAGGTCGCTGCGCGCCGCGTCCCGTGCGGCCTCGATGTGGGTCTGCTGCTCGGTCAGTGAGGCACGAAGGGCGTCGAACGTGTCCTTGCCCGACTCGACGCGCTCCCTGGCCGAGGCCACGGGGTCGCCCGCCTCGCTCACGGGGCGGGCGGTCGCGGCCTGCCAGCGCTCGGACCGCTCGCGCACCCGGGCGAGGTCGGCCGTCGACTGCTCGTCGCCGCCGGTCAGCCGTGCCAGTTCCCTGGCCGCGGCTCTCTCCTGGGCCACGCCCTCCCGATAGGGCTCGAGGAATTCACGCTTCCCCGTCATCCCGTATCCGCGGATGCCCGTCTCCTGGTTGATCAGGGCGCTTTCCATCCGCACGGAGGCGATCAGGGCGGGCGACCAGCGATCGGTGAGCCGCCTGTTCACGTCGGTGGCGTGGGCCAGGACCCAGACGCCGCACCCGGTCAGGACGAGCAGGAGCACCAGCGCCGCCGCGGAACCGGCGCTCAGCCAGCCACGCGTGGTCCAGCCGTCCTGGGCGGACCGCGGCGGTGTGACCGAGGTCTGCTGAACGGTGTCGGTCTGCACGTCGGTCCACCCTCCCTGGGCCCGGTGGCGCACCGGGCGGCGCCACCTTACCCGCGAGGACAACCATGGTTGTCGACGGGGTGCCCCGGCGTCTACGGTGCATCCATGGCAGTAGAGACGCAGACGAGCGCCGAACAGGAGGAGCTGGCCGAACGGGCACGTGCGGCCGTCGCCGAAGCCGCCCGGCTGCTCACCCTCGGCTCGCCGGTGCCGGACGTCGGCGAGGAGGGCACCGACCAGCCCCCGAGCGACGCACTGGCCTCGCTGCGCGCCCTGGCCTACCTGGGCCGGGCGGTGGAGGAGTGCGCGGCTCTGGCCGCGCGGGCCGCCGCCCTGGAGGGCGCCGGCTACCCCCAGCTGGGGAGAGCCTGGGGCGTCAGCCGCCAGGGGGCCCGCAAACGCTGGCCCGGACTCGTCTTCACCACTCGCCCGGCATCACGCCCGCTACCCCACCACAAGACCCGGAGCTCGCTCATGAACGGCCTCGCCCCCCGCACCTACACCGTCCTGCTCGTCGAGGACGACATGGCGGACGCCATGCTGATCGAGGAGGCGCTGACGGAGCACGGCATGGCACGCGGGATCCAGCGGGCCGACGACGGCGTCGCGGCGCTGGAGTACCTCCGTGACCCGCAGACCGACCGGCCGGACCTGATCGTGCTCGACCTGAACATGCCCCGAATGAACGGCCGGGAGCTGCTGAACGTCCTCAAGAACGACAGCGATCTGGCGAGCATCCCCATCGTCGTACTGACCACGTCCGCCGCGCCGGACGACGTCGAGGACGCCTACCGCCAGCACGCCAACGCGTACGTCACCAAGCCCGTCAACCTCGACGACTTCATGGAGACGGTCCAGAGCATCGACTCCTTCTTCCTCGACACCGCCACGACGCCGCCGCCCCACCTGCGCAACGACGGCTGAGCAGGCGGGGCGGTCAGGCAGGGCGGTCAGACGGCGGGCCTCAGATGGTCGCCGCGTCGATCACGAACCGGTAGCGGACGTCGCTGTTCAGCACACGCTCGTACGCCTCGTTGATCTCGGACGCGCCGATCAGCTCGATCTCCGCGCCGAATCCGTGCTCGGCGCAGAAGTCCAGCATCTCCTGGGTCTCCTGAATGCCCCCGATGCCGGAGCCCGAGAGGGACTTGCGTCCGCCGATCAGGGAGAAGAGGTTGACGGAGATGGGCTCCTCGGGGGCGCCGACGTTGACCAGCGCGCCGTCCGTCTTCAGGAGGGCGAGGTAGGCGCCGAAGTCCAGGGGCGCCGACACCGTGGACAGGATGATGTCGAACGTGCCGGCCAGGTCCTCGAAGGTCTTCGGGTCGCTGGTGGCGTAGTAGTGGTCGGCGCCCAGCTTCAGCCCGTCGTCCCGCTTGCGCAGGGACTGCGAGAGCACGGTCACCTCCGCACCGAGCGCGTGGGCGATCTTGACGCCCACGTGTCCGAGGCCGCCCATGCCGAGGACGGCGACCTTCTTGCCGGGGCCGGCCTTCCAGTGCTTCAGCGGGGAGTACGTGGTGATGCCCGCGCAGAGCAGCGGCGCGGCCTCGTCCAGCGACAGGCCGTCGGGGATGCGAACGGTGTAGTTCTCGTCCACGACGATGTGCGTGGAGTAGCCGCCGTAGGTGGGCTCGCCGTTCTTGTCGAGGGCGTTGTACGTGCCGGTGTTGCCCTTGACGCAGTACTGCTCGAGGCCGGCCTTGCAGTTGTCGCACTCGCGGCAGGAGTCGACCATGCAGCCGACGCCCACCCGGTCGCCCACGGCGAACCTGGTGACGCCGGAGCCGGTCTCGGTGACGACCCCGGCGATCTCATGGCCGGGGACCATCGGGAATATGCCCTCGCTCCACCCGTCGCGGGCCTGATGGATGTCCGAGTGGCAGATGCCGGCGAACTTGATGTCGATCAGGACGTCGAACTCGCCGACCGCGCGCCGTTCGATGGTGGTGCGCTCGAGCGGGGCCTTGGCGGAGGGGGCGGCGTACGCAGCGACAGTGGTCATGCGGGAATGCTCCTAAGGAGTGGTCCTGCGCCCGGCAGCCTTCGGTCCGGGCACAGCATCCAGCCTGCCCCACCTCACGGCATTCACCCAGGCCACAGTTGTGCCTACGTCCAGTGGTCCTACTACTGGCGGGGACAGGATGGTGTGCGTACGACCGTGGATACTGGAGACATGGAGGAGCAGCCTGTATCCGAACGCCGGCCGGCCGGCCCCCGCGGCCCCGGTGCCGGCACGGGCCCCGCCATCGACCGGCGCGCCGAGCTCAGCGAGTTCCTGCGCAGCCGGCGTGCCCGCCTGAAGCCGGAGGACGTGGGTCTGCCCGACTTCGGGCGTCACCGCCGGGTCCCGGGGCTGCGCCGCGAGGAGCTGGCCCAGCTGGCCGGTGTGTCCGTGGCGTACTACACCCGCCTCGAGCAGGGCAACGGACAGAACGTGTCCGGTGAGGTGCTCGGCGCGATCGCGTCCGCGCTGCGGCTGACGGATGCCGAGCAGGCGCATCTCACCCACCTCGCGAAGCCGAAGCAGCACCGGAAGAAGCCGTCGCCGCGGCAGCAGCGGGTGCGGGGTGCCCTGTGCCGGCTGCTCGACACCATGGACGGTGTGCCCGCCTACGTCGTCGGGCGGCGTTCGGAGATCCTGGCCTGGAACCGGATGGCGGCGGCGGTGTTCGGCGACTGGTCGCAGCTGCCGGCGCAGGAGCGGAACTGGGCGCGACTGGTGTTCCTGAACCCGGACTACCAGGACCTGTACGTGGACTGGGACCAGAAGGCGTCGGACATCGTCAGCTACCTGCGGATGGACGCGGGCTGCCACCCCGACGACCCCCGTCTCTCCGCGCTCGTCGGTGAACTGTCCGTGAAGAGCGAGGAGTTCCGACGGCTGTGGGCGCGGCACGACGTCAGGGAGAAGAGCCACGGCGTCAAGCGGCTGCACCACCCGCTGGTCGGTGAACTGTCGCTCTCCTTCGAGACGTTCACCCTGCCCGACGACGCGGAACAGTCGGTGGTCGCCTACCACGCGGAGCCGGACTCCGCGTCCGCCGAGGCCCTGCGGCTGCTGGCGAGCTGGGGCACGGACGCGACACGGGCGGGGTCGTCCGCTCCCGGGATGCAGTAGACCCGGTCGTCCCCCCCGCGTCGTCCGGCCGGCGAGCCGCCGCCGGGGCGAGCCGGGACGCCGGGCGGTGCCGGATCGGCCGGGTGACGTCCTGTACCAGCCTGTACGCTGCGGGGATGCAGCCGTCCGCCTCTTCCTCCTCCGCGCGGTCCGGCCAGTCCGCGGCCCCCGCCCAGCGTGGGCTCCTCACGGAGCGGATCGCACGGGACCTCGAGCACGACATCCGGTCCGGTGACATCCCCGTCGGGACGAAACTCCCCTCCGAGCGCGAGCTCGCGGCCCAGTTCGGTGCCAGCAGGAACGTCGTGCGGGAGGTTCTGCGGCGCCTGGAGACCCAGCACCTGATCGAGGTCGCACCGGGTCGCGGCTCGTTCGTCCGCGAGCAGAGCTCGGGGCAGGCGAGGGGCTACGACGCGTTGTACCGCGCCGGGCGGCCGACCGTCCGGCAGTTGATCGAGGCCCGGCTGCCGCTGGAGGTCGAGACGGTGCGGCTGGCGACCGAGCGCGCGACGGACGAGGACATCGAGGCGATGAGAGCGGCACGGGACGCCCTCGAATCGGCGAACGACGTCGTCGTCAAGGCCCGGGCCGACATGGCGTTCCACGATGCCGTCGCCGAGGCGAGCAAGAACCCGGTCCTGCGGATCATGCTCTCGTCGATCAGCGGGATGATGTTCGAGATGATGCTCCGCTCCAATTCCGACCCCTCGATCGGCGAGCCCGGCGTTCCGCACCACCCCGAGATCTTCGAGGCGATCGAGGCGCGTGACGTGGACCTGGCCGGTGAGCGGATGCGGGAGCACCTGATGCTCGGGCTGCGCACCTACGGCAAGGATCTCGACGTCCAGGTCGACATCATGGCGCGCAACCACATCGAAGCGCTGCTGGACGACACCGGGAACCGCTAGGGCCACGGAAAGATCGGCGAGCGGCCTTTCGGGGCCGGCCGCCCAGGGCGGACCGGGGCGCGCGCCCCGCAGAGGTCCGACGCGGATCCGATCCGTGCAGGGGCTGTTCGGCACGTCTTCCTCCTGCTAACGTCCGTCTGGTTCAACTGGTCCTACCAGTTGGGCCAGACGGACCGGATCTCACGCGGAGGCCGCACGCCCCCGCGTGAGCATGACGCACGACAGCGCAGAGAGACGAGGACGACGATGTCCACGAGCAGCCAGCTCCTCAGCCGGCGCTCCTTCGGCAGGCTGGCGGCAGGGGTCGCGGGAGCCGCCGGGATGGGGGCGCTCGGCGCGTGTACGACCAGGGGCGGCCGGCCTTCCGCCGACACCCCGTTGCGGATCATGGCGATCAACCACGTGTGGTCGCAGGCGATCCGGCGCCGGACGAAGGAGTTCGAGGAGCGGATCGGGCGGCGGGTCTCGATGACGCTGCTCACCGCGGACCAGCTGGCCAGCAGCTACAACGTGAAGCTCAACGCCTCGGGCACCGACGTGGACGTCATGATGGTCCGCGCGCTCCAGGAGCAGCTGCTCTTCGCGCACAACGGCTGGCTGGCCGACCTGAGCGACCGTGTCACCCAGGACGAGGACTTCGCCTGGCCGGACTTCCAGAAGGCCCCGCGCGAGGCCTCCTTGACGGCGGGCAAGGTGCTGAGCGTCCCCGTGGTCACCGAGCGCCCGGCACTGTACTACCGCAAGGACCTCGTGGAGGGCGTCGGCGGACCGCCCCGCACCCTGGAGGCGCTGATGTCGGCGGCCCAGGAACTCACCGAGAAGAAGAAGGGCTTCTACGGCTTCGTCGGCCGGGGCCAGCGCAGCGGCGCCGTGTCCCAGTGGTCGAGCTTCCTGTACTCGCACGGCGGGGACTTCGTCGTAGGGGGCAGGTCCGGCATCGGCTCGCCCGAGGCTCTCGCCGCGTACGCGTACTACGGCAGGCTCCTGTCGAGGACGGGCCCGCCCGGCGCGACCAACATGAGCCTCGAACAGGCGATGCCGATCTTCGCGCAGGGCAAGGCCGCCTTCTACATCGACGCGGACGCGATCTACAGCAGCTTCCTCGACCCGAAGGTGTCGACCGTGCGGGAGACCGTCGGCTTCGCCCCCTTCCCCGCGGGACCGGCCGGCGCCCGGCCGCACAACATCCCGTCCTGGAGTCTCGGCATCAGCGAGTTCTCCCTGCTGCGCGACGACGCCTGGGAGTTCGTCAAGTGGGCCGCGGGGCCCGAGGTGACCGCGGACCTCCAGAAGGACGGCATCCCCGGAGCACGCGGCTCGGTGTGGTCCGACCCCGAGTCCCTGGCCTCCTTCCCGCCGGACCTCGCCGAGGCCATGCGGCTCAACGCCGAGCGGGGGCTCGGCTACGACAGGCCCCGCGTCCTCCAGGTCGGCCGCGCCAGGGACATCGTGGGACGGCCCCTGGTCGCGGGCATCCTCGGCAACGACGTACGGCCCGTGGCCCGCGACGCCGATGCGGAGTTCGCCGATTTCCTCGTCCGCGACAACCGCCACAAGGAGTCCTGATGTCCACCACGGAGGTCTCCCCGACCGCCCGCCCGGCCACCGTGCCGGGTGAGGGACCGGCCCCCGCGCGCCGTCCCCGCACCTTCGAGCAGGCCAACCGGCGGCTGAAGTGGACGATGCTGGCCCCGGCGCTGCTGTTCGTCGGGCTGATGATCGTCTTCCCGCTGGTCTACACCCTCGACCTCAGCCTGACCGACGCCTTCGGCGCGGTGAACGCGGGCAGGACGTACGTCGGCCTGCAGAACTTCACCGACGCCCTCGGCGACACCCGCCGGTTCTGGCCCGCCGCGCAGCGCACGCTCGTCTTCACGGTCGGCGCGGTGATCCTGGAGACCGTGCTCGGCCTCGCCCTCGCGATGCTCATGCGCAAGCCGTTCCGGGGCATGCGGTGGGTGCGTACGGTCCTGATCATCCCGCTGCTCACCACTCCGGTGGCGATCGGCATCCTCTGGCTGCTGATCCTCGACCCCACCAACGGCATAGCCAACCACCTGCTCGCCGGGGTCGGCCTGCCCCGGCAGGAGTTCCTCGGCTCGGTGAGCCAGTCCCTGCCGACGCTCATGCTCATCGACGTATGGCAGTGGACGCCCATGATGACCCTGCTGCTGCTCGCCGGGCTCACCACGCTGCCCGAGGAGCCGGAGGAGGCGGCGCGCGTCGACGGTGCGAACGGCTGGCAGCGCTTCCGGCACGTCGTGCTGCCCATGCTCGGGCCGACGCTGGCCACCGCCCTGGTGCTGCGCGCGGTCGACGCACTCAAGACCTTCGACATCCTCTACGCCACCAAGGGTGCCGGCGGCGGCTCGGACTTCGAGGTGGAGACCCTGAACGTCTACGCCTACGGGCTGACCTTCGACTACCAGGAGTACGGCCTGGCCGCCGCCGTCCTGGTCCTGTTCACGCTCTTCATCGTCGGCGTCGTGGTGCTGCTGCGCCGCCGGGGCGGAAGGAAGACCGCATGAGTGCCACCGTCACCCCCGTACCCGTCCGGGCACACCTGCGCCGGCGCACGGCGCTCTCGTGGCTGCGCGGGATCACCATCGCCGCCGTGACGCTCGTCTTCGCGCTGCCCCTGGTGTGGATGTTCGCGGCGGCCTTCAAGACCAACGTCCAGGTGACCGACCCGTCGGTGGGCCTGTGGTTCAACCCCACCCTGGAGAACTTCCGCAGCATCGTCGAGGCCGGGCAGATCCTGCGGTCGATGGGCAACTCCCTGCTGGTCGGCGTGGTCTCCACCGTGCTCTCCGCCGTCATCGCGGTGCCCGCCGCCTGGGCGGTCGGACGGTTCGACATGCGCCGCACCGGATCGCTGATCCTGGTCGCCCGCATCGTGCCGGCGATCTCGCTCCTCGTCCCCTGGTACTACCTGTTCGCGCGGATGGGCCTCGTCGGCTCCTACACCGTGCTGATCCTCAGTCAGATGTTCGTCTCCGTCCCGCTCATCATGTGGATCATGATCAGCTTCTTCGCCGGCCTTCCGGTGGAGCTGGAGGAGGCCGCGCGCACCGACGGACTGAGCGCCTTCGGAGCGTTCTGGCGCATCTCGCTGCCGCTCGCGGCGCCCGGGACGGCGACGGCCTCCCTGCTGGCCTTCGTCTTCAGCTGGAACAACTTCATGTTCGCGCTGATCTTCGCCGACGACCGCACCCAGACGGTGCCGGTGACCCTCTTCAACTTCATCTCGTACGCGAGCACCGACTGGGGCGGGCTGATGGCCGCGGCGACGCTCATCACCGTCCCCGTGGTCCTCGCCGCCGTGCTCGGCCAGAAGTACCTGGTGGCCGGTCTGACCTCCGGCGCCACCAAGGGCTGAACGCCCCTCACCACCGCATTCGGAAGAAAGTACCCCCATGAAAATTGTCGACGCGAAAGTCCTCGTCACCAGCCCCGGCCGTAACTTCGTCACCCTGAAACTGACGACCGACGAGGGGATCACCGGCCTCGGCGACGCCACGCTCAACGGCCGGGAGCTGGCCGTGGTCAGCTATCTCGAGGACCACGTCGCACCGCTTCTCGTCGGACTCGACCCGCACCGCGTCGAGGACACCTGGCAGTCCCTCTACCGGGGTGCCTACTGGCGGCGCGGTCCGGTGACGATGGCGGCGATCGCCGCCGTCGACGTCGCGCTGTGGGACATCAAGGCGAAGGCCGCGGGACTCCCCCTCTACCAGCTCCTCGGCGGCGCCAGCCGCACCCGGGTGGGGACCTACGGCCACGCCAACGGCCGTGACATCCCCGAACTCCTCGACTCGGTCCGGGCCCGGCTCGACGAGGGTTACCCCGCCGTCCGCGTGCAGACCGGCATCCCCGGACTGAAAGCCGTCTACGGCGTGTCGAGTACGGACGGCACCGGCTCCCCCGTCCTGCACCAGCAGGCCAGGCCGCTGGTGGAGGACTGGGACACCGACGCCTATCTGCGTCACATGCCGTCCGTGCTGGAGGCAGTGCGGGCCGAGTTCGGCCCCGACCTCCCCCTCCTGCACGACGCGCACCACCGGCTCACCCCCATCCAGGCCGCCCGCCTCGGCAAGGACCTGGAGCCGTACCGCCTCTTCTGGCTCGAGGACTGCACGCCCGCCGAGAACCAGGAGGCTCTGCGCCTGGTCCGCCGCCACACCACCACGCCGCTGGCCATCGGCGAGGTCTTCAACACGGTGTACGACTACCAGTCCCTGATCACCGAGCAGTTGATCGACTACGTACGTTCCGCCGTGACCCACTTCGGAGGCGTCACCCCGCTGCGCAAGCTCTTCGACTTCGCCGCGCAGTACCAGATCAAGAGCGCGATCCACGGCCCGGAGGACATCTCCCCGGTCGGCATGGCGGCCGCCGTCCATCTCGACCTCGCCGTGCACAACTTCGGCATCCAGGAGTACTCGGGCCACACCCCGCTCACGAACGAGGTGTTCCGCCACGCGTACACCTTCGAGGACGGCCACCTGCACCCGGGCGAGGCGCCGGGCATCGGGGTCGAGCTGGACGAGGACCTGGCGGCGGCGCACCCGTACGAGGCGGCGTACCTCCCGGTCAACCGTCTGCACGACGGGACGGTCCACGACTGGTGACCTGCCCGCGGTGAACCGTCCCTTGGAACCCGGGTAGCGCTTCCCCTGCCGTCTCCCCCGCCGCCTTTCGCGGCCCGGTCCTGCGTCAGGCCGGGCGCGGAAGGCGGTGCAGTCGCACGTCGAGGCGCGCGTCCGCGACCTCGGCGGTCATGTACGTGCAGTACGGCTGCCGGCGTCGGTCGGTCGGCGAACCCGGGTTGAGCAGGCGCAGGCCTCCGGGAGCGGTGGTGTCCCAGGGGATGTGGCTGTGGCCGAACACCAGGACGTCGAGATCGGGGTAGCGGTCCGCGCACCGCTTCTCCCGCCCCTGCGACGCCCCCGTCTCGTGCACGACGCCGAAGCGGAGCCCTTCGCACTCCAGGGGTGCGAACTCGGGCAGCCTGGACCTCAGTTCCGGGCCGTCGTTGTTGCCGAAGACGCCGACGAAACGCCGCGCACGGGCCTCGAAGAGGTCCAGGGTCGCCTCGTCCACCCAGTCACCGGCGTGGAGGACGACATCGGCCGCCTCCATCTCCGCGAGCAGGGGCGCGGGCAGTCGCCGGGCCCGCTTGGGCAGGTGCGTGTCCGAGGTCAGCAGCAGGCGCACGGGCACGCTCCAGGGCCGTGGGAAGCGGCCGGGATGTGCCGCTCGTCGGGCCACCCTATGCACGGAGACGGTGGTCGGGGCGCAGCCTCCTTCGGCGGGCCCGGCCGGGTTTCTTGTACGCACCATGGACAACTCCTCCCCCTGCCGCTACCTTCAGCGATTGTTTGACAACGATGTCATTCCCTTCTTCTCCCAAGGAGCGGTGATCGCGAATGGTGTCCCGGAGAACTCTTCTGCAAGCGGGCGGGGCGGCCCTGGCGGCCGGCGGGCTCGGAATCTCCCTGCCCGGTCGGGCCGACGCGGCTCCGGCCGGACGAGCGGTCCCTCTGCTGCCGTCCTTCGGCCGTCCCTCCCGGCTCGACGTCGCCGACGTCAGCTCGCTCGACGGGAACGACCAGCTGTTGCTGACGACCCTTCAGGGGGTGGTCAACCGTGGGCGCCCACGCCTCTACTTCAATTTCGACGAGGGCGATGTCGACCTCCGCTGGCTGCCCGGCACGGGCGCCTCGGTCACCCGCCACGACAACGCCCTGGACCTGGTCGCCCTCCACCGGGACGACGTGCGCGGCGCGATCCTGCACGACCCCGACGTCCCGGACTCGGTGAACGTGGCGACCACGCTGGCCGGGCTGGAGAACGCCGTCGCCGCCACGGCCGAGCAGGCGCGTGAGCACCGTCTGAGGACCGTCGTCGACCTGCGGGGGCGGTTCGACGCGGACGACGTGGTCGCCACCTACCGCTGGCAGCTGGACCGTCTGTTCCCACGCTGCGCCCACACCCTGCTGGCAGGGCTGCCGCCCACCCGGACCGTACGCGCGGAGGGCGTGCGGTGGCGCGAGATCGCCCGGGAGGCCGGGCGCGTCCGCGACGCGTCGAACCGGCAGGTCCGCACCTTCGACCTGAGCGCGGAGCTCGCCGGCGGGGACGGCGTGTACCTGCGCTTCCAGGACTCGTTCGGCGACGACGGCTGGGGAGCCTCGGTGGGTTCGGTCAAGGTGACGGCCGACGGCGGACAGGTGATCGCGGCCTTCGCACCCGGCACGGCCGGAGAGAAGCCGTACCTCTTCGACAGCTCCGGCTCCTCCATCGGCGACAACGCCCACCGTTTCTGCGACGGAAGCGGGTACTTCACCTACCGCTTCACCCCTCCGTCAGGTACGCGGCACCTGCTGGTCGAGGCCGACGTGTGGAACCAGTTCCTCGTGTCCGCCACCACCACCGCGCCGACCAGGGTCGAGCCGTTCCCCTACTTCCGGGACTACGCGGTCGCCGCCCGGGCCATGGTCGTGTGGCTGCCCCCGTCCGGCGGGACGGGGGCGCTCCTGGACGAGGTCTTCGGCCGGGTCGGGCCCACCACCCCCTACACGGGCTGGTTCTCCAACGACGTGGCGGGCGAGTGGGGAGGGGTGGACCGCGCGTCCCGGCACGGCATCGAAGTGGTGCCCGCCGACTTCTACATGAACGGCACGGTGCACGCCGGCGTCCCCGCGAAGATCTCGGACAAGGTCCGGCCGAGACCGAAGGCGCCGCTCCGCGACCGCGTCTACCTCACCCTCACCGTCGGCGAGGGTGACAACATCCAGTACTGCCAGCGCCGCATGCGGACCATCTGGGACGACCCCGCGCGAGGGCGTGTACCCGTCAACTGGACCGTCAGCCCGCTGCTCGCGGACATCGGTCCCGCGCTGCTGGCGCACTACCAGGCCACCGCCACCGACAACGACCTGCTGATCGCGGGCCCTTCCGGCGCCGGCTACACCTATCCGGGCTCCTGGCCCGAGGAGGCCCTGGACGCGTACACCGACCTCACCGGACGCTTCCTGCGCCGCACCGGCATGGACCTGGTCTACGCGTACAACCCCCGCAACGCGGCAGGGGACGGATGGGTCCCGTTCGAGGAGCGCGTCGTGCGCTCCTACCGGGAGAACACCCCGCTGCGCGGGATCATCCAGTCCTGGGAGACCGGAGACCTGCGGATCCGCCCGGCCGGCATCCCGGTGATCGGCAACTTCTTCCCGCAGGGGAAGGCCGCGGAGTACCGGGACGGCCTGCTCCGGCACATCGAGGACTGGGACGGCACCGCGCCGCTGTTCATCGCCGGCGCCGTCAACGCCTGGAGCTGGACGCCCGGTGACATCGCCGAACTCGCCGCCCTGCTGGGCGACCCGTTCGACATCGTCCGCGGCGACACCTTCTTCGACCTGGTGAACCGGGCGGGCTGACGCTCCGGGCACCAGGGTGCCCGGAGGGTGCCGGTGCGGACGATCAGCGACTCGTCCGCACCGGCACCCGCGGCGCGTGGCGTGTTCGCCGGGCGGGGGCCGGCCCTCACCGGCTCTCCGGCGGGGCGGCGATGGTCGGGGGGTGTTCGGGATCGGGGATCCGGTCGCTCCAGCCGCCGGGGACCGTCCGGCCCTGCTGGTCGCGGAAGCGGATGGGGGCCGTCCCGACCCGGCGGGTGAAGAGCCGCGAGAAGTAGGCGGGGTCGTCGTAGCCGACGCGGCGGGCCACCGCGGCGACGGGGAGCTCGGTGGCGGCGAGGAGCTCCTTGGCGCGGCCGAGGCGGATGCCGAGGAGGTAGTCCTTGGGGCTGCACCCTGCGGCGCGCCGTACGGCGATGCGCAGCTCGGCGGGGGTCATACCGTGGCGGGAGGCGTGTTCGGCGACGGACAGGGGCTGGAAGGCGTCGCGCGCGAGGGCGTGGAGTACGGGATCTCCGTCGGCCCCCACGTCGGCGCGGGCGCGGCGCAGGGCGACGAGGAGTTCGTGCACGGCGGCACCGGTCTCCACCTCGAGGAGGGGGTTGCCGAGGCGGGCGGCCCGGGCGATGCGGCTCACGGCGGCGCGGGCGGACGCGGTGTCGGCGAGGGGGACGACCGGGCGCTCGGGTTCGATGTAGCCGAGCTCGGTGTACGGGGCGGTGGCCGGGCCGGTGAAGTCGACGAAGCTCTCGTCCCATCCGGTAGCGGGGTCGGGACCGTAGTGGTGCGGGATGCCCGGTACGAGCCAGATCAGTGCGGGGGCGGTCACGGATGTGCGTGTGCCGTCGGGGCAGCGGTACCAGCCGGCGCCCGCGCTGATGACGACGGCGACGTGGTGGTCGAGGGTGCGGGGGCCGACGACGGGCAGTGCGCCGTGCTGGAGGCCGACTCCCAGGCAGACCAGACCCAGCCTGTGATGGGTGGGGCCGGGCGTGAAATAGCGCATCCAGGTGTGGTACATCGCTTCCGTCTCCTCCTCGCCCGTCCGGTCTGCGTTCCCTTGTGTCCAAACACTGCCGATCTTTGTCCATGGACCGCTCCGCCGCCAGGGTGTGAGGTGGGGGCCGGTGCGACGAGAGGTGGGCGACGGTGCCTGAGTTCACGGTCGGCGAGCGGGATTTCGAGCTGGACGGGCGGCCCGTACGGCTGTTGTCGGGTGCTCTGCACTACTTCCGCGTGCACGAGGGCCACTGGGGGCACCGGCTGGCGATGCTGCGGGCCATGGGGCTGAACTGTGTGGAGACGTACGTCCCGTGGAACCTGCACGAGCCGGAGCCGGGGCGGTACCGCGACGTGGAGGCGTTGGGACGGTTCCTGGACGCCGCGGAGGCGGCGGGGCTGTGGGCGATCGTGCGGCCGGGGCCGTACATCTGCGCCGAGTGGGAGAACGGCGGTCTGCCGCACTGGCTGACGGGCGCCCTGGGAGCTCGGGTACGGACCCGTGATCCGGAGTTCGTCGGGCAGGTGGAGCGGTGGTTCCGGCACCTGCTGCCGCAGGTCGTGCGGCGGCAGATCGACCGGGGCGGTCCGGTGATCATGGTGCAGGCCGAGAACGAGTACGGCAGTTACGGCTCCGACCAGGTCTACCTGGGCCGTCTCGTGGAGGTGCTGCGCGAGCTCGGGACGACGGTGCCGCTGTTCACGTCCGACGGGCCCGAGGACCACATGCTGACGGGCGGGTCCGTGCCGGGAGTACTCGCGACGGCGAACTTCGGTTCGGGGGCGCGGGAGAGCTTCAGGACCCTGCGCCGTCACCGTCCGGACGGCCCGCTGATGTGCATGGAGTTCTGGTGCGGGTGGTTCGTCCACTGGGGGTCGGAGCCGGTGCTCCGGGAGCCCGCCGACGCCGCGGCGGCGTTGGAGGAGATCCTCGGGTGCGGCGCGTCCGTCAACCTCTACATGGCGCACGGCGGGACGAACTTCGGCGGCTGGTCGGGGGCGAACCGTTCCGGGGAGCTCCACGGCGGGGAGCTCCGGTCGACCGTGACCTCGTACGACTACGACGCCCCCATCGACGAGTACGGCCGCCCGACGGAGAAGTTCTGGCTGTTCCGGGAGGTCCTCGCGCGGCACGGGGAGGTCGGCGCCCCGCTTCCCGACGTACCGGCTCGGCCTCCGACGCTGGCAGAGCCGGTGCGGGCCGAGCTCACGGGGTGGGCACCGCTGGGCGACGTCATGGACGGCCTCGGCGGCCCGGAGGCAGAGTGGGCGATGCCGCCGGCCTTCGAGGAACTGGGGGTGGACAGGGGGGTGGTCCGCTACCGGGTGGAGGTGCCGGGGCCGCGCCCGCCGTATCCGCTGGGAGTGACCGGGCTGCGGGACCGGGCGGTCGTGTACGTCGACGGGGTGAAAGCGGGGGTGCTGGGCGGTGGCCCGGCCGAGGCGAACTCGTACACGGCGCTGGACCGGCCCGTCGCGGGGCCGGCGGTGGTGGAGCTGTGGGTGGAGTCACTGGGGCGGGTCAACTACGGGCCGCGTCTCGCCGAACCGAAGGGGATCACGGGGGGTGTGCTGCACGAGCGCCAGTACCTGCACGGTGTGCGGGCACAGGGGCTCGCTCTGGACGCGTTCGAGAGCGAGGACGCACTCGGGAAGGTGCCGTTCCGTTCACCGGAAGCGGGCGCTCCCGGGCTGTTCCGGGGCTCCTTCGACGTGCGCGGTGCGGGTGACGCCGAGGTCTCCCTGCCGGGGTGGGAGCGCGGCTTCGTGTGGGTCAACGGCTTCTGCCTGGGTCGCTACTGGAACGTGGGACCGCAGGAGTCCTTGTACGTCCCCGGGCCCGTGCTGCGCGAGGGTGTGAACGAGGTGTGGGTCCTGGAGCTGGAGCGCTCGGGCGAGCACCTGCTGACCGTCGGCTGAGGACGTGTCCTGAGGAGGAGGGGGCCGGTCCTTCGGTCAGGACCGGCCCCCTCGTCGTCACCCCTTGCCGGCGGCTCCTCTCAGCCGCCCGTCACACCTCGCGGACCTCGAAGGAGTCGAGGACGAACTCCGCCGTCCCGTCGTCCCCGGTCTTGCGCAGGCCGACCCAGGTCTCACCCGCGGACGGCGCGGTGAACTCGTAGGTCAGCACGGCCGGTGAGGTCGCGACGGGGAGGTCTCTGCGGTCGAGTTCGCGCGTGGCGGGCGCGTCGACCGCGGTGATCCACGCGTACTCCCCGGCCTTCTCGTTCTCGTACCGGAAGGTGACCCGGTAGCGCTTGCCCGCCTCGAAGCGGACGGTGTGCTGCACGGTGCGGTGGACCAGGCCGCTGTTCTCCCCGCGCGATTTGAGCGACTGGGTTCCGTCGACGACGTCGTCGATCGCCTTGCCGTTCCAGCCGCGCCCGGTGAACGGGGCGTGCCGTTGCGCGATGTGGGTGCGCGGGTCCGTCGAGCCGCCCGCGTCCCCCTTCACGAAGGCTCCCCAGCCCTGCGGCACGTGCTCGAAGTCCTCGAAGGCGACGGCTCCGGCCTTGGTGGTGCGCTGCGCGGCGACGATCCGTACGTTGTCGAAGCGGACCCTGGCGTCCCCTTCCCCGGCGCGCAGGGTGAGGTCCACGGCGCCTCCGCCGTCCGGCACGGTGAAGTACGTGAACATCCGCTGGAAGCGGGTGCCGTGCTTGCGGTCCGCCGCGACGAAGTTGACGGCGGTCGAGGAGTCGGTCCAGTTCTCGGTGGTGGTTCCGTCGGCGGTGCGCACGGTGAGAGCGGCCCGTCGCCGCTCCCCCGCGTTCCTGCCCACCTCCACCTGTACGGATGCGGCATAGGTGCCTGGTGCCAGGCGGGCCGCTCGCTGCCCGACCGCCACCGCGGGTCCGGCGCCGACGACCAACTCGTAGTCACCGAGGGCGCTCAGCTCGACCGACGCCGGGCCGCTGACGTTCCAGCCGGCCAGGGAACCGGAGTGGAAGCCCGGGTCGTGGAGCGGTGTCCCCTGTCCCCACTCCGGGTCCGGGTTCGCCACACGGGTGCGGTGGACGACGTACGGTTGCTTCGCCTCGGCCTCGATGGTGACGCGGCCGGAGCGGACGGGTACCTCACGGACGTACACCCGTCCCTGGTCGGTGAGCCGGTACAGGGCGAGTGCCGCCCGGCCGGCCCAGCCGCGCGGCACCCGCCAGGTGCTGCTGCCCCCTGCCGGGTTGTAGTGGTAGAGCCGGTCCGGGTCGGTGGCCTCCCGTGGCTCCCAAGGCAGCAGATAGCGTCCCTCCTCGTACACGACCCGGCCGTCCGTGGTGATGCGTCGGGTGCCGTCGACGTCGTCCACGGACGTCTTCGTCGGACCGGAGAACGTGATCTCGTGGGCGCCCCAGGTTCTGACGGGATACGCCTGGAGGTACTTGGCGGGCAGGCTGTCGGTCCAGATCTGCTGGTAGAAGGTGTTCCAGTCGGTCTTGTTGACCCAGCCCTCGAAGTTGCCGGTGCGCGGGATACCGAGGAGTGTCGGCCACTTGTCGGCGAAGACGTCCTTCTGGTGGTTGCGGATGAAGCGGATCAGCCGCGAGTTGATGCCCCGGGACGTGTCGCCGCCGTAGTCGGTCTCGGTCGCCCAGTGGGACCAGAGAGAGGAGCGTTCGAGGCCGTGGCCCCACTCGGTGGTGACCTGCCAGCCCTGCTCCCGCAGTGCCCGCTGGAGCCGGTCCGAGGTCCAGCCGGACTCGCGGAAGACATCGATGTACAGCATGTTCAGCGCCGGGTCCGTCTCGTCCCTGAGGTCCTGGAAGCGCGTGACGATGTCGCCGGACACGAGATCCCGACGCTGGTCGATGCGGTAGCTCTGGTCGAGCCAGTCCCACTGTTCGTCGTTCTTGTCGACGAGCGTCTCGGAGAACGCGTTCGCGACGGGGTACGACTCGGTGGCGTTCACGTGGACACCGAAGTCGCTTCCCCACCCGCGCCCCTCGCGTACGAGCGTGTTGAGGTCCTCGAGACCACCCGCGCGCTCGTTGTGGTTGCCCGCGTAGTCGGGGTGGGCGGAGTCGTGGCCCTCCGACTGGTATCCCTTGAGGAGCGTGTACTGGCGCAGGCCGTCCGTCGCCAGGGAGATCCGCTTGACGTTGTCGAGCGTCGCGAGGAACGGGTTGGTGGCCTGGCTCGCGAAGTTGAAGGGGATGTGCGGGACGACGCGCAGGTGCTGTTCGTCGGCGCCCAGCGGGTCGACCATGATGTCGCGGAAGGCGATGGCGGCGTCCTGCCAGTCCACCACACCGTCGCCGTTGCGGTCACCGGTGATGATCACGGTGGCGTACGGGAGCGGCTCGGTGGCGTCCAGGGGCGCGGTCGCGGCACGGTGCGTCCACTGCCCACAGGTGAGCTGCGCCTTGACGTAGCCGTCCCTCCCGAGGGTCTGCCGCCAGAGACGCCCGTTCTCCCAGGTGGCGCCGGGCACACTGTCGGGCTTGTCGTACGTCGTGTTGGTCTCCAGGGCGCCGCCGAGCCGGTCGTGGGCGACGACGGCGTACGCACAACCCGTCGGCGAGGCGTCGGGCACGGTGTCGGAGGTGAGCTCGACCAGGGTGTCGCCGCTCGTGGCCTTGTCGAGCTGGATCCGCGCGGCAAGGAGGGCGGCGCCCGGCTGATCGCTGCGTACCGACAGGAACGCCAGGGACGGGAACTGAAGTGTGCCGACGCGCAGGGCGGGTGTGTCGGCGATGCGGGTGACGCACCAGTCGACCCGGCGGCCGGTGACACCGATCTCGACCCGGATCTCCGTGCCGCCGTCGAAGGTGAGGGTGTACGACGCCCGGTCCCGGCCGGCGCGCGAGGTCACCCTGGGGGTCCGGGCGGTCCCGTCGATCACCACCGAGGCGACCGGATCCTCCTGACCGTGGAGTACGGCGCCGTCGGCACGGTCGGCGTACGAGACGATGCGCGGGAAGTCCGGATCGACGCGAACCTCCAACTCGCGGGAGCGCAGCACCGTTTCCCGCCGCGCCGTCTCCCGCTGCGCCGCGAGTGCGGCGCCGGGTCCCGTGAGAGCCAGTCCCGCCCCTGCCAGTGCGGTGGCCGCCACCACGGTCCTGCGGCTCGGCCCGGGGTCCTGTGCGTGCATGCGCGCTCTCCTGACGCTTGACGGCATCTGTGCTCGCCAAGATGCGCCGCGCGGGATGAACGCGCCCATGGACAAAGGAGGAGAGGCTGTTGGACTAACGTGCCCGGCTCGCCCAGGGTCCCCGGTCTCCGGGGGGTCTCCGGGGGCTACGGGGGTCTCCGGAGGGACGACGTACGCCGGGCGCGGCACCACGCACCGTGCCCCGGACGGCCTGTCTACGGATCGGTCCGGCCCGCGTCCGGCGGGTCGGCGTCGAGTGCGGTGGCGCCGTCCTCCCAGCGCCGGCGACGCTCGCCGACGGACTGTTCCCACCACGGGGTGCCGCGTTCACCGAGCGCCACCTTCGCCGTCTGCACACGGCTTCGGGCCACCCTCTCGGCCTCCGGGTCCTCGTTCCGGTGCGAGGCCGCCACCGCGCGCCGGGCCGCCATGAGGTGACGGCGCAGGCGGGCGGCGACGTCCTCGGGAATCTCAGGATCCGTCGCGCGCCATCTGCGTCCGCCCACCACGAGGTACCGGCCGTCGGGCGTCCGCTCGGGCTCAGACTTCGGCTTCGGCTCCTGCTTCCGCTTCGGCTTCGGGCTCGGCTTCGGGCTCGGGCTCGGCTTCGGTGGGGGTCCCATCCGGGTCATGCTGCCCCACCCACCGATCCTTGCCGCCCGGCCACGCCGCCCCTCCCCGCGCGCATGCCTTCGGCACGTGGGCGGGGGCACGAGCCGCCCGGTGGATCGGACGGACCGGTCCGCTCGGAGGGCCTCTCCGCCTGGCCGCGCAGGACTTCTCAGGGATGAGACCGCGCGCGATCACCCATGGTCATGGCCTGGCCCGGGGATGGCACACTGGCTGCTGATCCGCCCGAAGGAGCCACCGTGTCCACGTTCAGCACCATCCGACGAGCGGTCCGCCGCGGCTACCGGCGTGCCGTGGATCTCAGCCACCCGGCACGCTCGCCCCTGGGCAGCTCGGTGGTGAACTGCGTGGTCTACCGCGAGGGTGCACGACAGGACGGGACCGCCGACGCCGCAGAGGCGCTGCGGCGGGTCCGCAGGTCCGGAGAAGGATTCGTCTGGATCGGGCTGCACGAGCCGCAACCGGACGAGTTCACCGATCTCGCCGAGCTGTTCGGTCTCCACCCGCTCGCGATCGAGGACGCCGTGCACGCCCATCAGCGGCCCAAGGTGGAGCGGTACGACGACATCCTGTTCGCCGTCTTCAAGACGGTCTGCTACGTCGAGCACGCGGAGCTGACGGCCACCAGCGAGGTGGTCGACACCGGCCAGGTCATGGCGTTCGTCGGTACCGACTTCGTCATCACCGTCCGGCACGGCCGGCACGGCTCCCTGGGCCCGTTGCGGGAGGCCCTCGAGGACATGCCGGCGCGGCTGGCCCAGGGGCCGGCCATGGTCCTGCACGCGATAGCCGACCATGTGGTCGACGAGTACCTGGCCGTCGCCGACGCGGTGCAGAACGACATCGACGCCGTGGAGACCGCCGTCTTCAGCGGCAGCAGCGGCCGGGGCGACGCCGGGTGGATCTACCAGCTCAAGCGGGAGCTGCTGGAACTGAAGCGCGCGGCGGCGCCGTTGGACCGGCCCCTGCACCAGCTCGCCACCCAGCCCATGCCCGCTGTCGGGCCCGACCTCCGTGCCTACTTCCGGGACGTGGCCGACCACCTGACCCATGCCCGGGACCAGATCACGTCGTTCGACACACTTCTCGACTCGATCCTCCAGGCCCATCTCGCCCAGGTGACCGTCGCTCAGAACGAGGACATGCGCAAGATCACGGCATGGGCCGCGATCATCGCCGTGCCGACCATGGTGTGCGGGGTCTACGGGATGAACTTCGAGCACATGCCCGAGCTCGGCTGGACCTACGGCTATCCCCTGGCCCTCGGGGTCATCGCCGTCGCCTGTTTCACCGTGCACAGGGGTTTCCGCCGCAACGGCTGGCTCTGATCCTTCCCGCCACGCGGCCCGGCTCGACGGTCAGCCGTCCGCCGGGACCGGTCGGTCGGCGGCGGCCGGTCCACGACGGGGAGCCGCCGATCCTGGTCATCACCGTCCGGTTGCTCCCCTTGTCGGGCAAGATATCCCTGCCACCGGTGTGACCGACATCGCTAAGGAGCCGTCATGTCCGAGACCTTCCACCTTGATCCGGCGAAGACCGCACTCATCCTGATCGAGTACCAGAACGACTTCACCAGCGAGGGCGGGGCGCTCAACGGGGCTGTGGCGGGAGTGATGGAGAAGACCTCCATGCTCACGAACACCGTGGCCCTCGCCGCCGCCGCCCGCGCCGCGGGCGTCACCGTCATGCACGCGCCCATCACCTTCGCCCCCGGCTACGGCGAGTTGTCCCGGCACCCGTACGGCATCCTCAAGGGGGTCGTCGAGGGCTCGGCCTTCGTCAAGGGCACCTGGGGCGCCGCGATCGTGGACGACCTCGCGCCGGCCCAGGGCGACATCGTGATCGAGGGGAAGCGCGGCCTCGACACCTTCGCGAGCACGAACCTCGACTTCATCCTGCGGAACAAGGGGATCGACACGATCATCCTCGGCGGCTTCCTCACCAACTGCTGCGTCGAGTCGACGATGCGCACCGGGTACGAGAACGGCTACCGGGTCATCACACTGCCGGACTGTGTCGCCGCCACCTCCCAGGAGGAGCACGAGAACGCGATCACGTACGACTACCCGATGTTCTCCCTGCCCATGACGTCGGCCGAGGTCATCGCCGGCCTCTGAGAGTACGCAGGGGCCGTACCGAGACTCCGTCAGCCCGGGTGAGCGGCCGGCGGAGTACGGCCTCGAACAGCAGCCGGTATCCGCGACGCCGCCACGCGGCCCCCCGCTCGCGACCCGCCTGGTGCACAGACGTGCGGGGCCGTTCACGACCCCCAGGATGCCGGTCGGAGGACGCGTTCCGGCCATGTCCCGGACGGTGAGCGGGTTTGCGGACTCCGCCCGCCCCCGTAGGGTGTCCGGTGCAGCTGGTTCGCCCCGTCACCCAGACGGGATGCGTCGTAAGAGGGAACCCGGTGGGAATCCGGGACTGCCCCGCAGCGGTGAGTGGGAACGAACGCCGTCATACGCACTGGACCCGGACGGGTCTGGGAAGCGACGGCCAGTAGGAGGACGCCTCTCCCGAGGTGACCGTGCCCACGAGTCCGAAGACCTGCCCGCTGCCCGCACGCGACCGATCGCGTGCGGAGATCCCGGTGACCTCGTGGGCGGGTCGGCGCAGATATCGAGCGGCACGCACGGTGCATCCCCGGCGTGATCCGTCCGATCGTCGCCCCTTCGCGTCCGCGTCCCGTCTCCGGGATGTCCAGGACACATCTTCGCGAAGGAGAGTTCCATGACACCGACACCGAAGCCCACAGCCGCGGCAGCGCGAGCCACCGTGTACGGCTACCCCCGCCAGGGACCCGACCGTGAACTGAAGAAGGCCGTCGAGGGCTACTGGAAGGGCCGCGTCACCGCCGAAGCCCTCGACGGGACCGCAGCGGACCTCCGCCGGTCGAACTGGCGGCGGCTGGCCGACGCCGGGCTCCATGAGGTGCCGTCCGGTGATTTCTCGTACTACGACCATGTCCTGGACACCAGTGTCATGGTCGGGGCCGTCCCCGAGCGCCACCGTGCCGCCGTCGTGGCCGATGCACTCGACGGCTACTTCGCGATGGCCCGGGGCAACCAGGACATCGCACCCCTCGAGATGACGAAGTGGTTCGACACGAACTACCACTACCTGGTCCCCGAGCTCGGCCCGGACACCGCCTTCACTCCCGACTCGACCAAGCAGGTGGCCGAGTTCAAGGAGGCCTTCTCCCTCGGCCACACACCCCGCCCGGTCCTCGTCGGCCCGGTCACCTACCTGCTGCTCGCCAAACCCGCTCCCGGTGTGGCCGCCGAGTTCGAACCGCTGACCCTGCTGGACCGGCTCCTTCCCGTCTACGCCGAGATCCTCGCCGATCTCCGCGCGGCCGGCGCCGAGTGGGTGCAGCTCGACGAGCCCGCCCTCGTCCAGGACCGTACGCCTGCCGAGCTCGACGCCGTCGCCCGCGCCTACCGCGAGCTCGGCGGGCGCACCGACCGGCCACAGCTGCTGATCGCCTCGTACTTCGACCGCCTCGGCGACGCGCTTCCGGTGCTGGCCAAGTCCCCCGTCGAGGGCCTCGCCCTCGACTTCACCGAGTCCGCCGCCGGAAACCTCGAGGACCTCGCCGCCGCCGGGGGCCTCCCCGGGAAGCGCCTGGTGGCAGGTGTCGTGAACGGCCGCAACATCTGGATCAACGACTACGAGAAGTCCCTCGCCACGCTCGGCACCCTCCTGGGGCTCGCCGAGCGTGTCGACGTCGCCGCGTCCTGCTCGCTGCTGCACGTCCCGCTGGACGCCGCCGCCGAAGAGGACATCGATCCGCAGATCGCCCGCTGGCTCGCCTTCGCCCAGCAGAAGACCGCGGAGATCGCGGTCCTGGCCCGCGGGCTGGCCGACGGCACCGACGCCATCACGGCCGAGCTCGCCGCCAACAGGGCCGATCTGGAGTCCCGTTCAGGATCCGCGCTGACCAGGGACTCCGCCGTACGCGCCCGCACGGCTGCGATCACCGACGCGGACGGCCGACGCTCGCAGCCCTACCCGGAGCGGACCGCCGCCCAGCGCGCGCACCTCGGGCTCCCACTGCTGCCGACGACCACGATCGGGTCGTTCCCGCAGACCACCGAGCTGCGAACCGCACGGGCCGACCTGCGGGCCGGACGGATCGACGACGCAGAGTACGAGGAGCGGATCAAGGACGAGATCCGCGAGGTCGTCTCCTTCCAGGAGAAGGCCGGCCTCGACGTCCTGGTGCACGGCGAGCCCGAACGCAACGACATGGTCCAGTACTTCGCGGAACGGCTCACCGGCTACCTGGCCACGCAGCACGGCTGGGTCCAGTCCTACGGCACCCGCTACGTCCGCCCGCCCGTGCTCGCGGGCGACATCTCACGCCCCGAGCCGATGACGGTGCGCTGGACGACGTACGCGCAGTCACTGACCGAACGGCCCGTCAAGGGCATGCTCACCGGGCCGGTCACCATGCTCGCCTGGTCGTTCGTCCGCGACGACCAGCCGCTCGGCGACACGGCCCGCCAGGTCGCCCTCGCCCTGCGTGACGAGGTGGCCGACCTCGAGGCCGCGGGCACGTCGGTCATCCAGGTCGACGAACCGGCCCTGCGCGAGACCCTGCCGCTGCGTACCGCCGACCACGCCGCCTACCTCGACTGGGCCACCGAATCCTTCCGGCTCACCACCGGCGGCGTGCGGCCGGACACACAGATCCACACCCACATGTGCTACGCGGAGTTCGGCGACATCGTCCAGGCCATCGACGACCTCGACGCCGACGTCATCAGCCTGGAGGCCGCCCGCTCCCACATGCAGGTCGCCCACGAGCTGGCCGAGCACGGCTACCCGCGCGAGGCAGGTCCCGGCGTCTACGACATCCACTCCCCCCGCGTCCCGAGCACCGAAGAGGCGGTAGCCCTCCTCCGCACGGGACTCGAGGCCATCCCCGCCGAGCGGCTGTGGGTCAACCCCGACTGCGGCCTGAAGACCCGCGGCTGGCCCGAGACCCGGACGTCTCTGGAGAATCTCGTCGCCGCGGCCCGCGAGATCCGCGCGGGCCTGGCATCCGAGAACGCCTGATCGCCGGACCCGGGGCCGGACGCCTGTCCGCGGGCCGGGCCGGCCCCGGCCCGTCTCAGGGCGCGCGCGGCGTGCTCGCGGTCCGCCGCAGCCGGGTCCGGGGCCTCCCGCACGCACGCACTCGGGCGGCCGGTCATCGTGCGGGGAACTGATCAGCCGCGCCGACGGAGGTCCAGCATGCAGAGCACCTTGTCGTAGCGGCGTTCGCCGACCGCGACGAAGTCGGGCAGACGTCCGTACTCGGTGAACCCCAACGACCGGTAGAGGTGCAGGGCGTTGGTGTTGTCACCGCGGGCGTCCAGGGTGAGTACCTCGATCCCCGCCTCCCGGGCGTCAGCGATCAGGGCACCGGCCAGCGCCCGGCCGATGCCACAGCCGTGGGCAGCAGCGTCCACCGCGATCTTCTCCAGATCGGCGTGCGGCCGCTGGGTCGGCCGGTCGTGGCGCAGCCAGTAACCCAACCCGACCAGCCGGCCGTCGAGATGGGCGGCACGCAGCGCCGCGTCCCCGGCCCGCACCGCGGAGAGGACGTGTCCGAGCAGTTCCGCCACCTCGTCCCGCGACGGTGGTTCGACCCAGCCCAGCGCGGCACCTCCGCCGACCAGGTCCGCGAGGATCCGGTGGGCCGACTCCGCGAACCGGACCTCCGACTCCGGGTCGGACGTCAGCTCTCCGGCGTCGAGGATGGCGGGTTTGGTGGCCCCTTCGCTGGTCATGGCCGCATTCATGACGGACAGCCTAGTAGGGCGGCCCCGGACCGTGATCTTGCGGCCGGGGGCCAGGATCCGGCGGCCCCGAGCCGGCGGCCCGCCCCCCGCACCCAGCCCCTTTGTCCCTCGACTAGAGAAAGTTGCGGTCCAGTACGTCAAAGGTCTATCTGGACGCCGCAAAAGCCATTACTTTCCTGATCTGAACCGGACAGCAAGGACCGGGTGCCCTCCTCCCCCTGGGGCACCCGGCTCCCGGCGCGACGGCACGCGCCTGTGCTCCACCCCGACCCCGTCTCCACACGGAGGATTCGCGTGCACAGGAAACTCATCAGACCTCTCGCGGCCCTGGCGTGCACCTTGGCCGTCACCGCGGGCGTCCTCACCGCCCAGGAGAGACCGGTCGAGGCCGCCCCCATGGCGGCCGAGGAGTTCCAGCAGGTCACCCTGGCCAAGGGAGTGGCGGAGACAGGTGAGCCGATGACGCTCGCCGTCCTGCCCGACAGGTCCGTCCTGCACACCTCACGGGACGGCACCCTGCGCCTCACCGACGCGGCAGGCACCACCAAGGTCTCCGGGCGCCTCAACGTCTACTCCCACGACGAGGAGGGGCTGCAGGGCGTCGGCGTCGACCCCGGCTTCACCAGCAACCGCTTCGTCTACCTCTACTACGCCCCGGTGCTCTCGACTCCTTCGGGGGACGCCCCCGCGAACGGGTCGGCCGCCGACTTCGCGCCGTTCGACGGCGTCAACCGGCTCTCACGGTTCGTCCTCAGGACCGACGGAACCCTGGACACCGCGTCCGAGAAGAAGGTCCTGGACGTCCCCGCCAGCCGCGGTCTCTGCTGTCACGTCGGCGGGGACATCGACTTCGACGGCCAGGGCAACCTGTACCTCTCCACGGGCGACGACAGCAACCCCTTCGCCTCCGACGGGTTCACCCCCGTCGACGAGCGGTCCGGCCGCAACCCCGCCTACGACGCCCAGCGTTCGGCGGGCAACACCAACGACCTGCGCGGCAAGGTCCTGCGCATCAAGGTGAACGCCGCGGGCGACTACTCCATCCCGTCGGGCAACCTGTTCGCGCCGGGAACGGCGAAGACCAGGCCCGAGATCTACGCCATGGGATTCCGCAACCCCTTCCGCATGAGCGTCGACAGGCCGACCGGCACCGTCTACCTCGGTGACTACGGTCCGGACGCCGGCACAGCGAGCGCGAGCCGCGGGCCCGCCGGGCAGGTCGAGTTCAACCGCATCACCAAAGCGGGCAACTACGGCTGGCCCTACTGCACCGGGAAGAACAACGCGTACGTCGACTACGACTTCGCCACCTCGACGTCCGGAGCCGCGTTCTCCTGCTCCGCCCCCAGGAACACCTCGCCCAACAACACCGGCCTGACCGACCTGCCTCCGGCCCAGGCCGCCTGGATCCCCTACGACGGCGGATCGGTCCCCGAGTTCGGCAGCGGCTCCGAGTCCCCCATGGGCGGGCCCGTCTACCGCTACGACGCGGCCTCGACCTCGGACGTCAAGTTCCCCCAGAGCTACGACGGCGACTTCTTCGCCGGCGAGTTCGGCCGCAAGTGGATCAAGCGCATCGAACAGGGTACCGACGGCGCCGTCCAGTCGATCAACGCCTTCCCCTGGCAGGGCACCCAGGTCATGGACTCGGCCTTCGGGCCGGACGGCGCCCTCTACGTGCTCGACTACGGCACGGGCTACTTCAACGGGGACGCGAACAGCGCCGTCTACCGCATCGAGCACATCACCGGCGGGCGGTCCCCGCTCGCCAAGGCGGCCGCCGACCGCACCTCCGGCGGCGCCCCGCTCGCGGTGAAGTTCTCCTCGGCGGGCAGCTCCGACCCCGACGGCGACCCTCTCACCTACGCCTGGAAGTTCGGTGACGGCACGACCTCCACCAGCGCTTCCCCCTCCCACACCTACTCCTCCAACGGGCGCTACACCGCGGAGCTGACGGTCTCCGACGGCACCGGGAAGACCGCGACGGCGTCAGTGATCATCACCGTCGGCAACACGGCGCCCAGCGTCACCCTCGAACTGCCCGTCGACGGATCCGTCATCGACCCGGGTGCCGCCGTGCCCTTCAAGGTCACCGTCTCCGACCCCGAGGACGGCACGATCGACTGCTCCAAGGTGAAGGTCACCTTCATCATCGGCCACGACAGCCACGGCCACCCGCAGACCTCCGCCACCGGCTGCTCCGGAACCGTGCAGACCATCGCGGACGGTGAACACGACCCCAACGCCAACATCTTCGGCGTCTGGGACGCGGAGTACACCGACAAGGGGGCGAACGGGCAGCCGGCCCTGACCACCCATGACCAGAACCTCAGCCAGGGCAGCCAGCGCCAGGCCGAGCACTTCGGGGACTCCGCCGGCGTCACGATCGTCGACAAGGCCCAGGCACACGGCGGGAAGGCCGTCGGCTACATCGACAACGGCGACTGGATCTCGTTCAAGCCGTACCTCCTCGCCGACGTCACCAAGCTGACGGCCCGCGTCGCCTCCGGTGGCGCCGGAGGGACCCTGGAAGTACGAGCGGGCTCGCCCACCGGCACCCTGCTCGGGTCGGCGGCCGTCCCCGCCACCGGAGGCTGGGAGTCCTTCCAGGACGTCTCCACGAACCTCACCGCCCGCCCGGCCGGCACCACCACGCTCCACCTCGTCTTCAAGGGGGGCAGCGGATCCCTCTTCGACGTGGACGACTTCACCGTCACCACGAGTGCGCAGCCCGCCCGGACCGGCAGGATCACGGGGATCGGCGGCAAGTGCGTCGATGTCGCTGCCGGCGCCACGGCCGACGGGACGCAGATCCAGCTCTACGGCTGCAACGGGACGACCGCCCAGAGCTGGACGGTCGGCACGGACCAGACGCTGCGCGCGCTCGGCAAGTGCATGGACATCAGCGGGGGCGCCACGGCCGACGGCACGAAGATCCAGCTCTACGGCTGCAACAACACCGGAGCCCAGAAGTGGGCTCCGCAGTCCGACGGCACTCTGAAGAACCCGGTGTCCGGCAAGTGCCTGGACGCGGCCGGTGGGTCTTCGGCCGACCTCACCAAGCTCCACCTGTGGACCTGCAACTCCGGTGCCAACCAGAAGTGGATCCTGCCATGAGCCGACTTCACGGGCGCGTTGCCGCCTGGGCCGCGTGCGCCCTGCTCGCCACGGCCGCCCTCCCCACGGCGGTCTCCACCGCCGCATCCGAAGCCGGGGCACCCACCCCCGCCGGAGTCTCCGCGGTGGCCGCCGCCGACCCGCAGTACGACGTCCTGGTCTTCTCCAAGACTGCCGGATTCCGCCACTCCTCCATCGACGAGGGCGTCACCGCCCTGCGCGAACTGGGCGCCGCCAACAACTTCACCGTGACCGCCACCGAGGACGCGGCCGCCTTCACCACCGCCAACCTGGCCGGCTACGAGGCCGTCGTGTTCCTCTCCACCACCGGCGACGTGCTCAACAGTGCGCAGCAGACCGCCTTCGAGGGCTACATCACGGCGGGCGGAGGCTACGTCGGCATCCACGCGGCGGCCGACACCGAGTACGACTGGGCCTGGTACAGCGGCCTCGCCGGGGCGCTGTTCAAGTCCCACCCGCAGATCCAGCCGGCCACGGTCAAGGTCGAGGACCGCGCCCACGACGCCACCGCCCACCTCGGCCCCACCTGGCAGCGGACCGACGAGTGGTACGACTACCGCACCAATCCCCGGACCACCGCACACGTCCTGGCCTCCCTCGACGAGTCCACGTACAGCGGAGGCACGATGGGAGGTGACCACCCGATCGCCTGGTGCAAGGACTACCAGGGCGGGCGCGCCTTCTACACGGGCGGCGGCCACACCGAGGACTCGTACACCGATCCCGCCTTCCGCCGCCATCTGCTCGGGGGCATACGCTGGGCCGCGCGCCTGACGGAGGCCGACTGCAGCCCGGAGACGGGTTACACGCCCCTGTACGGCACCTCGGGCACCGCCGGATGGAAGCAGGCCGGACCTGGTTCCTTCACCGAGTCGGGCGCCACTCTCACCTCCCAGGGCGGCCTCGGCCTGCTGTGGTACCAGGCCAAGGAGTACAAGGCGTACTCCCTGAAGCTCGACTGGCGGCAGGCCGGCGACGACAACTCCGGTGTGTTCGTGGGCTTCCCGGCCTCGGACGACCCTTGGTCGGCCGTCGACAAGGGATATGAGATCCAGATCGACGCGACGGACTCCCCCGACCGCACGACGGGGTCCGTCTACGGCTTCAAGTCGGCCGACCTGTCCGCCCGCGACGCGGCGCTGAACCCGCCGGGAGAGTGGAACACCTACGAGATCCGGGTCGAGGGCGAGCGCCTCCAGCTCTTCCTCAACGGCCGCAGGATCAACGACTTCACCAACACCGATCCGGTGCGCAGCCTCCAGCAGGGCCACATCGGCCTGCAGAACCACGGCACGGGTGACGACGTCTCGTTCCGCAACATCCGCATCAAGGAGCTCGGCGGCACGACCGGCCCCAAGGAGGGCGCCGTCACGGGCGTCGGCGGCAAGTGCCTCGACGTCGCGAGCGGTGCGAGCGCCGACGGCACGCAGATCCAGCTGTGGACCTGCAACGGGTCGGCCGCCCAGAAGTGGACGGTCGGGACGGACCAGACGCTGCGCGCCCTCGGCAAGTGCCTGGACATCAGCGGCGGCGGCACGGCCGACGGCACGAAGATCCAGCTCTACGGCTGCAACGGCTCGGGCGCCCAGAAGTGGGTACCGCAGGCCGACACCACGCTCAGGAACCCGCAGTCGGGCAAGTGCCTGGACGCTTCGGGCGCCTCCTCGGCGGACGGGACCAAGGTCCACCTCTGGTCGTGCCACACCGGCGCCAACCAGAAGTGGAACCTGCCCGGCTGAGCACACACCCGACTCCGTCGTCACCGCGGGAGGCGGTGACGACGGAACCGGCCGCGGGACCGGGCCGGTGACGGCGGCGGGGCGCGAAGCCGTAGCGCCCCGCCGCCGTTCTCGCGCGTTCGGCGAGCTGCGTGCATTCCGGTAACCGGGGCATGCCCCGGCAGGTCACACCGGACAGTCCCCCCAGGAGTCGGATGGCTCCGACACCCCAGGGGGCGGGGTGCGGGTGGAGCGAACCGTCGGTTAATGCCTCGACATCGGGTGCGTGATCGGGGATTCTTCGCGCGATGACCAGAATCGACGACACACCGCCCTCATGGGACGAACGCGCTCAGCTCACCACGTTCCTCGACTACGCACGCGACGCCGCCCGCGCCAAGTGCGACGGCGTCTCCGCCGAGAACGCACGCAGGGCGCTTCTTCCGGGCTCACCGCTGATGACCATGAACGGAGTGATCAACCACCTCCGCTGGGTCGAGTACTACTGGTTCCACGTGGTCTTCCTCGGCGAGGAGGACCAGGGCCCCTGGACCGACGAGGACCCCGACCGCGAGATGCGAATCGCCGTCGACTTCCCGCTCACCCAGTTGCTCGCCGAATACGCCGGACAGGCCGCCGACCACCGGGACCTGGTCGCCGTGAACAGCCTGGACGAGCCGGCCCGGCGAGCCGTCCGCAACGGTGTCCACGTCAATCTGCGCTGGATCCTCCTCCACCTCACCGAGGAGACGGCCCGCCACAACGGCCACCTGGACATCCTGCGCGAGATGCTCGACGGGACGACCGGCTAGAAGCAGGTGGGACGGCTAGGGGACGTCCGCCATGCGGGCTCTTCCACTGGTTTTGGGTGAGCCCGCGGCGTCCCAGGTCGCAGACGGCCCGCGCCGTGGCCCTGTGATCCACGAGCGACGCGGCCCGGGTGAGGAGGATCCGGCCGCTGTCGTCCGCAGGGCTTGGTGCGCGGGACCGACGGGACCGGGTATTCTCGGGCATGTTCTTCCAGACACCGGTTTACGAGTGAGCGCGTGATGGGCCCCTGTCCGACGTCCTCCGACGTCGCCGCGCCCGTCCCCCACCGATGAATCCGTAGATCACTTCACATCATTGCCGGGAGAGCCCGTGACCGACAGCAAGAACATCAACAACCCCGTGGGCCAGGGCGGCGGCCAGCGCAAGAGGCAGTCCCGCGCCGAACGGCAGAACCACGGTCCGCACCGCAATCTCGACCGCCAGGGCGCTGCCGACAAGAAAGCGGAGTTGGTGCGCAAGATGCGCGAGAAGGCAGCCGCAGCCGAGGCCGCCGCACAGACGGGCGACGACACCGCACAGAGCTGATGCACCACCGCCGGGCGACACCGGCAGAACGGGGCCCGGACCGCGACGCGCGGTCCGGGCCCCGTCACCGTGCCGGGGCTCTTCCGCCGTGCCGGGTGCGGCCGGCGGCAGGCCGCGAACAAGCACGGTGATGCCGCATTCACCCGCCGGGCGGACCTCAGTATCGGCAGTGGTCGGCCATGACCTCCGTGAGCACCGTCCGGTGCGACTCGGAGTGCGCCGCATGTCAGCCCAGGGGGTGCGGTCGGAACCGGCTACTGGCGGCCTGTTCCCGAATCCCGCCGATCACGGTGTCGAGCATCCGGTCGAACTCCGTCCGGGATCCGAAGTCGGCCATGAGGGGAGTGAGAGCGGCCATGGCCGGGTGGTCGGCGGCATCGAACGCCGGCACGGCACCGGGCTCGCCGGGGGCCGCACTGATACGCGCCAGCAGGTGTCCGTTGAGGAAGCTGAACAACACCATGGGCGCGTCTGCGACGACTTGGTCGGGCAGTCCGGCCTCGCGCATCGCGGAGACCAGTCTCTCCAGGGCGGAGATGGCCACCGTCGAAGTCTGAGCACGCGTCACCAGCAGGGGAAAAACCTGCGGATGCCGGTAGGCCATCTGCCGGTAGCCGTGCGCCGTCCGGCGCGCGATGTCTTCCCAGCCGTCGGCTGCGTCGTCGTCCACGGTGGCCGCCACCTCTGCGAGCACCGCTTCGGACACGGCGTCCAGCAGAGCGGCCTTGCCCTTGACGTGGTGGTAGATCGACATGGGGTCGACCCCCAGCTCTTGGCCGAGGCGTCGTACACCGAAGCGCTCCAGGCCGTCCCGGTCGACCAGCGCAACGGCGGCGGAGGCGATCCTGGCACGGTCAAGTCCCGCCGGAGTTCCCTGAGTTCGCTTGGCCACGTCAACTCCGTTCCTTGTCAAACCTACAACGTAGAAACTATCGTACGGAACGTGAACCTACGGCGTAGGTTTCAGGACTCGGCTCCACGGGAGCCGACCGAGGAGGAGACATGGGCGAGGCGATTGACACAGGACGGCCGCCGGAGCCGGACTGGCAGGCGATGACGCACGAGGAACTGGTCACCTATCGCGACGCGGAAAACCGCTGGCGGGCCTCCGCCGCGGCGCGGGCGATCCTCGGGCATCCTGATCCCGGCGCCGCGATCGAGTGGCAGGAGGTGGCGCTGTCCGGCCGCAGGGTCCCGGTCCGGGTGTACCGTCCGGCCCCCGCGCGCGACGGCGGAGGCGCCGGACGGGCCGATCTCCCGCTCGTGATCCACGTGCACGGCGGCAGCTTCGTCGGCACAGCCGCGCAGTGCGACTGGGCCAACAGCCATCTCGCCGCCCGGCTGCCCGCCCTCGTGGTCTCGGTCGAACACCGCCTCCTCGATCTGCGGACTCCGCTGCCGGATGCCGTCGACGACGGCTGGGACGTGCTCCGCCATGTGGTGCGGCACGCCGCGGGGTGGGGCGTCGACCCGGCACGCACGGCTGTGTTCGGCGAGAGCTGCGGTGCGTTGATCAGCGCCCTCCTGGCGATCCGAGCCAGAGAGGCCGGCCTGACCCTCAAGGCGCAGGTGCTGGTCAACCCAGCGGTCGACGTGACGGGAACCATGTTCGACTACGCCTCGATGACCGAATTCGGGTACAGCCCGACCCCCGCCGCGCCTCAACTCCGCCTCTTCCGGCGACTCTCCGCTCCGCCGGCCGTCGACGCTCGTGACATCTCACCGCTGTACGCCGAGAACCTGAGCGGGCTGGCCCCGGCTCTCGTGGTGGTGCCGACCCAGGACGCGGTGGCCGATCACGGCCGCCGCTACGCCGGCCGACTGCAGGCGGCCGGGACACCCGCGCGGCTCACCGAGTACCCCGGAGCCCGGCACGCCTTCCTCACCCTGCCGGGCGTGGAACGGCAGGCGGAGGCCGCACGAGCGGAGATCGTCGAGTTCCTCCGGACCTCCCTCGGCGCATGACCGAAAAGAAGGTGAGGACTGTGACGACGAAGCCTCGTGACGAGGCAGGGAGGCCGATCTGTGCGACGTCCGACATCGCAGACCGTCATCACGCGCGCCACGAACGACAGGGGCAGAGGCAGTGAAGCGGATCGGCATCATAGGTGTGGGCGAGATCGGCCGGGCTGTCGTGACGGGCCTCTGCCGCGAAGGCGACCACGCGCCGGAAGTCTTCCTGTCCCCCCGAGGAGCCCGTGCAGCCGCAGAGCTGTCCGAACGCTACGAGAGCGTACAGACATGCGCCGACAACCAGGAGGTGGCAGACCGCTCCGAAGTGGTGATCATCGCCGTACGCCGAGCGGACCGGCACGACGCACTGGCCGGTCTGAGAGTGGACGGCGACAAGGTGATCGTCAACGTGATGGCCGGCGTCGGCAACGACGACCTGCGCCGCACACTCGCGACCGATGTCCCGCTGGTACGGGCCATCCCCCTGCCCACGGCACGCGAACAGCGCTCCGTCACGGTCACGTGGCCGTCCCACCCTGCCGTGGACTCCCTCTTCGAGCAGCTGGGCGGGGTGCTCCCAGCCATGGACGAAGCGGCGTTCAACGTCCACTCCGCCCTGACGGGGACACTGACCACCCACTACGCGTATCTCGCCACACTCACGCAGTGGGCCGTCCGCCACGGCATCTCCTCCGACGACGCGGACCGCTACGTGCGCAGCCTCTTCCAGGGGGTAGGCCGCACCCTGAGTGACCAGACCCGTTCGTTTCAGCAACTCGCCGCCGACCACGAGACCCCGAACGGCAACAACGAACGCATCCGCACCTCATGGTTCGACAGCGCCAACTCCGAGTCCTTCAACAAGGCTCTCGACGACCTCCTCGGCCATCTGGACGTGCCCGGGAACGAGCGCCCGCAGGCCACGTGAGAACCTCATCGGTCGTCGCTCCTCGCCTGGACGCGCGATCTCGGGCTCGATCCCCCGCTGCCACGGCACGGCTGTCCCGTACCAGTTCCTCGATCCTGCGGGGAGGGCGCCCCTATGTATGTGGTCAAGGTCGGAGGCCAGTAGGTTCGGGGGTCGAGGGTGGGAGCCGAGCCGTGGGGGTAACCGTGGGCTGCAGTCAGGTCACGATCGAACTCACGGCTGACGAGGCGCTGGTGCTGTCACATTGGCTGGAGAAGCTCCAGATGACGGACCTCAGTCGTGTTGTCGACGATCCGGCGGTCTGGGCACCGATCCATCGTATTGCGGGGACGCTGGACAAGGCGCTGCCTGAGCAGTTCGCACGCGATGACGACGCGGCTCGAGGCGGCTCGTCGGCGGTTGCGGCCGGAGGTCTGACGGATCGGTGTGACCTACTCATACCGAAGAGGACATCGGTCCGGCTTCTGGCAAGGCAGAACAGAGCCACGGAAGCCTGAGCGGAGGATGTGGAGATCATTGACGGCTACTGAAGAGGTCGCACCGGTCCACCTCGGTCGGGATCTCATGGAGGACTCCGTCGAGGGGCTCGTCGTCACCCGGTGCACTGCCGCTTCCGGGGAAGGGGCCTGGTGACCGGGATCGAGCAGGAGGGAACCCTGATCTCGGACGGCCTCGCCGTCATGCACGCCCTTGAGCGTGTTCTTGGACGGCGATACTCCGAAAAGACTCCCCGGTGGACAGATCTCGGCTTCCCTGTGATCGACCGGGGCTCGTACGCGATTTTCCCACTCGCTGTGGTCGGTACGCCACAGGACGGTGATTCCGGAATGACCGAGGCCCTGTCGGACATGCGGCACGGCCTGCGGCGCAGCTGCGTCCATTTCTTCGGTGGCGACGACTTCCACGCCGAGATGGAGCTGGATCCCGAGGACGGGTACGGCCGGAAACTCGTGGATTCCGGAGCCCTCGTCACCGGGCCTCCTTGGGAATGCCTCTGGTGTATTCAGCGCTTCGCCGTGGTGCTCGTGCACTCGGTCGACCAGCAACGAACCCTGGAAACCCTGGCTCTCCATATCGTTCCGATGGACTGGGTCCGGTACCAGCCTCTCAACTCGGGTACGAAACGCGAAGCGTCACGCCATCGGCGGGTCATCAGGGAACGGGAGGATGCCGATGTGATCTGGTCATGGCCGCTTTCGGTTCCGGACGAATGAGAATGTCCTACATATTCTGACCCTCGTCCGATGCGACGAAGCTCGGGCGTCATCCGACCGTCCCAATCTGACGGCGACCACCACCACGCTCGGATCCGCCCCGGGATCGGTGTACTGGGGCTCCGTCGCGAACTGAACGCACCGCGCACATGGCATGCGGGATGGATTCCTCGAATCACTCGTCCGAAGGCAGGTACGCCACGGGGCGGCCCAGCATGACACAGCGCAGGAGGCGCCCGGAAAGGTCTCCGGGCGCCTCCACATCTGGCTTGTGCTGCGGGGTTACGGGCGTCGGTGGCTGTGGTAATAGCCGCCGACCTGCTCGTGGTAGCCCGTGTCGCCGACATGCTTGTCCTTGTCGAACTCCGGGGAGCCCTTGATCTGGTCCTTGGTCAGGTCGACGAAGATCTTCCGCTCGGACTCGTCGATGGTACGGACGGTTCCGGCCGGCAGCAGAACGTGCTTACCGAAGATCCAGACGCCGGTGTCAACCACCAGATACGAGGAGTTGACTTCGTCCGAGTGCTTGTCGACCTTGCCGATACTGCCGTCGGTGGCCTCGACCTTGTATCCGATCAGATCGGTGCTCGCGGTGCGGCCGGCGGTCGGCTGGTAACCCCAGATGTTGTCACTCATAAAACGGCTCCTTCATCAGATAGCTGCCACTCCCCGACCGAAACCGTGGAGCGGGATCGGCGTCGCCGAAATCCGGTGACGCTCTCTCAATACCTCACGTGCCCAGCATTCCTGAGCTCATGCATCGCAACCCCGAACGGTCCCGCTCCTTCAGCGATCGGAGTTCCTGTCGCTGAAATACATGATTCCTGACGCATGACCGGCCATATTCCCTGCGGGCGCACCGGACATGCGGGTGGGCCGCGACAACGGTTCGTCGCGGCCCACCCGCACAGAAGAGGAGTTTCTACTCAATCACCGATCGTCACCATCGATACCAGCGTCCCCGCTTACCACCACTCGCCGTCGGCCGGACAACGAATCCGAGCAGCCAGACCACCAACACGATGATCGCGATCCACCACAGTGCCTTCAGAGCAAAACCAGCACCGAAGAGAAGTAGGGCGAGCAGAAGAACAAGAATAACGGGAACCATGATTATCAACCTCCGACACGTCCTGTGCCCCGACACTCCGTCCTCACGCCAGACGCCTGACGAAAACCTGTGGACGCACCCCGGCCACGGACAGGTTCGGCGGCCGTCCACGGCAAGGCGCTTCCTGAGCTGCTCGCACCTGACTACGAACGACGGCTTGAGGACGCTCGTCGGCGGCTTCGGCCGTAGGGCTGCTCGAGCGGCATGAACTCCGGCACCGTTGAGACAGACCTGCAGCATGACCCCATCCTCGCAGGCCGCACCTGCGGGGCCTCCTGGCAGACAGCCGGATCAGGCCGAAATCAACTCCCGAAGATCGAGGGCGAGTCGATACACATCCTGGGGAGTGGGTCGTCGGGAGGTATCCGTCGCGGGTCACTCAGCCGACACACCGAAGACAGCCACGCTCTTCGCCGTTCGCTCGGGAACAGACATCCCGTCCGAGGTGCAGAAACTGTTCGACGGCTCCTGATCCGAAACGCGAGGTTCGGTGTGGTCCAGAGCCTGCGCCACACCGACCCCCGGCACACCGGACCGGGGCAGCCGCGTAACGGCCTTTCTCGGTCTCGCTGTCCACCTCGCGCGTCCAGCGGCGGGTGGGGATCGCCTGCACGGGGGCTGGAAGTTGAGCGGGCCGGACCCGTCGAAGGTCAAGATGACCTCGGGTTCGCCGCACTCCGCGCGATAGCGGCGTCAGGCGTGGCAGTGGAGCCGGACGAGGATCGTGTCAGCGGGAAGAGCCTCAAGGTATGCCTCACTGCCCGGCCACACCGCGGGCTTCGGAGGGTCATGAGGGCAGAGGGCGGGCTCGCACGACGCATGGACGGCATGAGACCTGCCCTCCAACCACCAGCCGTCCAGGGTGAGTACGTCGGTATCCGGCCGGGCCGATGAGGTGAACTCCCGGATATAGGCGGAGCGGGAGCCGTCATAGCTCATGACGGGATGCTCCTCCGGGTCGTGAGGGCCGATGAAACCCAGGTATCCCAGGCCGAGGCTGAAGGGGTGGTCGAGGTAGGCCTCGACCAGCGGCTGGGCCCGGTAGGCGGAGATCATCTCGTCTCCCCGACGGTCGCCGGGAAACGCGCCCGGATCGTTGCGCCAGCGGTCGACGAAGACCGTGAGAGGAACGGCCGGCGGGTGTACGGCGGACAGGCTCTGCCACAGATCCCAGGACGCGGCGACCGCACGCTCGGACGCACGATGCGGCTGCGAGAAGTCGAGCAGGCCGCGCGGCCCTCCGGCGCAGACACCTGGGGCGCTGGGGCAGGGGGTGCCGCCGTATCCCGGATCGTCGTGGATGAGCCTGGGGTCGTTCTCGTATCCGGCGGCGACCGCGAAGCCCAGACCGTCGCTGCCCCCCTGGATGCGGCGATGGTCCCACATGCCTCGGTCGACGGGGTTGTCACTCGTGTCCAGGTAGAAAGGCGCCAGGGCGTCCGCAAGAGCCCCTTCGACATCACCTGCGGCCTCAGCCGGCAGACAGACCGTCACCCATAGGCCGGCCATCCCCCACCTCTTCACCTCGTGTCGGCGAACAGCATGATCGCACGCATACGGAGTCGCACCACACAGGCCACCACTATCGACAGCGGCCCGACCGTGCGCCGGGCTACCGGTGCTCGCGCCCAGCAGCGGGTTCGACCTCGGAGACCTCCCCTCGCCGGAACCACAGATCACAGCAGTGACGGCCACGCACCCCGGCTGGTTCCGGACACCGGCAGCATCACCTTCGCCGACTCGATGTTCCTGCGGCTGGTCCTCGCCGGGCCCCAGCACACCACCCGTGCGCCCCCACCGTTGAGGCCCACACGCCGCCTGATCGACCGCACTCTCGCCTCCGTCGTGTGCTCGTCCTGTCTGAAACACGTCGGGACGGGTAGGCAGGAAGTGTTCCGAACCGCGGTGAACGCGGATCAGATCGACGGGGGAAGGCTCATGGAGCAACTGATGTACGGCATGACCGGGCAAGAACGACGAGAGGCGGCCGCCACGGAGTCCGTGCGGGCCGGCACCGCCTACGACATGGGCTCGGAGGAGATCGCTCTCGCCCGGCGCTTCGTCGAAGAGTTCCTGACCGTCGCACGGTCGCGGCACGGGCTGGATGTCTCCGCCCGGGCGGTGGAGATCGCGCAGCTGGTCGTGAGCGAGCTGGCGACGAACGTCTGCAAGTACGCTCCCGGACCGTGCCTGCTGGACCTGGAGACGGACGGCAGCACCCTCGACATCGTCATGTGGGATTCCGGCCCCGTCCTGCCTGCCGCGTCCCCCGCCGACGCGGCCCGGATCGGCAGGCACGGACTGGAACTGGTGCTCATGGTCTGCCAGAGCTTCGCGGTGGACCGAGAACCTGTGGGAAAGCGCATACGTGTCCGGGTCGCCCTGCACGACGACCCGGCCGGCCACACCCCCTGGTAGCCGCCGCGAGCACCGGCATGCAGTGTGACCCCGCTTCCGTCGACAGGTCTCGGCGCGCTGTTTCACTGCACGCGTCCGTACGGCGCGCCCCGAGGACATGGCGGTCGACGCACCACTGCGTCATCGCGGCAGATCCCGTTCCTGGCCGAACTGCGTGGAAAGCCGTCGGCGGGCATGGTGGAGGGAAGGCTTTCCCCCGTGCCCCGGGCCGCCGATCGCCCGGCGTGCTGCGGGCCGACGGAGAAGGCGGTGAGCCATGTGAAAGCACTCGTCTACCAGGGTGCGAAGAATGTCGCGGTCGTCGACGTTCCTGACGCGAGGATCGAACGTCCCACGGACGCACTGGTAAAGATCACCTCGACCAACATCTGCGGCTCCGACCTTCACATGTACGAGGGTCGGACCACGATGGAGACCGGGCGGATCCTCGGCCACGAGAACCTCGGGGAAGTCATCGGGACCGGGGACGGAGTCGACCGCGTGAAGGTCGGTGACCGGGTCTGCCTGCCCTTCAACATCGGCTGCGGATTCTGCGCCAACTGCGAGCGCGGCCTCACCGGTTTCTGCCTCTCCGTCGACTCCGACACACCGGGCGGTGCCTACGGCTTCGCCGCCATGGGCACCTACGCCGGCGGCCAGGCGGAGTACCTCAGAGTCCCCTGGGCCGACTTCAACTGCCTCGTACTGCCCGAGGACGCGGCGGAGAAGGAGAACGACTACGTGATGCTGGCGGACATATTTCCCACCGGCTATCACGCCACGGAGTTGAGCGACGTGTCACCGGGTGAATCCGTGGTGATCTACGGAGGCGGGCCCGTCGGCCTGATGGCGGCGTACTCCGCCCGTCTGCGCGGCGCCGCCCAGGTCCTGGTCGTGGACCGTCACCCCGACCGGCTGCGACTGGCCGAGGAAGCCGGAGCCCTGCCGGTCGACGACTCCGAGGGCGACCACGTGGACCGGATCGTCGACCTGACCGACGGCGGAGCCGACAAGGGGTGTGAATGCGTCGGCTACCAGGCTCACGACCCCCAGGGCGACGAGAAGCCTGAGGGGACCATGAACGACCTGGTGGCCTCCGTGAAGGCGACCGGAGCCATAGGCGTCGTCGGTGTGTTCCTCCCCCAGGACGAGGGCGCTCCCACCGCACTGACACGCGAGGGCAAACTGCCGTTCGACTTCGGTCAGTTCTGGTTCAAGGGCCAGCGCATCGGCACCGGTCAGGCCAACGTGAAGGCGTACAACCGCCGCCTCGGCCGACTCATCCAGCAGGGGAGGGCGAAGCCCTCGTTCATCGTCTCGCACGAACTGCCTCTGGACGCCGCGGTGGACGCGTACCGCCACTTCGACGACCGCGATGACGGATGGACCAAGGTCGTACTCAAACCGTGAGCCGGCTCAGGCCGCACTGAGCGGGTCCTGCGTGCCCAGCTGCCGGGCACGGGTGGGCGGGTGAGGACGTCCGCCCTCAGAGCTGGCCTCCCGCGCTCGCCGACACGCCCCCGACCACATGCGGACCCTGCGACGCGGCATGACGCAGCGCGTGCGGGCGGACGTCCACTCGTACGTTCACGGCGCCGGGCCCCGGTGTACGCGCCGACTCCTACCTCCGCTGCGGCGGCGACCCGCCACCGGCCACAGGTGAGGACCGCACGCCGGTGGCTACCCTCGCATCGAGCGGCCACCGCGTGCTCCGCACGAGACTGTTCCCCGTCCTCACCTCCGCGCGCCTGACGGCACGCGCCGGACTCGGATACGGCGACCACCTCGCGAGACACGTGCGGCTGCTCGATCGACGGTCTTCCGCCGCGAACGGGTTGCTCGTGGCGGCAGGCCGGCCATGACGGAGTGACGGGAGGGCGCACGCCCCTATGACCAATGGCATGACGACCGAAGGGTCCGGCACGGGGCGGCGATTCGCGGCCGTGGCGCAGTGGTGGCGGCGTGCACGCGCGTACTCCGGGGACGAACGCGAAACCCTGCTGATGCTGGGGAAGAGCACGCTCGCGGCCACGCTGGCCTGGGTCGTCGCCTACGACGTCCTCGATTCCCGTTCGCCGGCCTTCGCACCGTTCTCGGCAGTGCTGATCATGCAGGTCACCGTCTACCGCTCGGTCACACAGTCGCTGCGCTATGTCGGTGCGGTGGTCGTCGGGGTCCTCGTGCAGGCCGCCCTCGGCTTCCTCGCCGGCCCTGACCTGCTGACCTTCGTCGTCGTGGCTCTCATCGCTCTCGCGATCGGACGGTGGCCCGTGCTGGGCGTTCAAGGCCCGCAGGTGGCCACCGCCGCCTTCTTCGCCTTCTCCACATACGCCTCGTCGTCGGGGGACTCCCAGCGGATCTGGCGGCTGGGGGAGATCGTGGTGCTCGTCCTCATCGGCTGTGTGATCGGCACAGCGGTCAATGTGCTCGTGGCGCCGCCTCTTCGGTACCGCAGCGCCGAGTACGGGATCCACAGCCTCGCTCACACGCTTCACGATCTGCTGGCCGACATGTATCCCGTCCTCGCCGAGGGAGTACCTCACCAGGACGTCACCCGGGGGTGGCAGGACCGCGCGGCCCGCACCGGAGCGATGATCGGACAGGCTCGGTCGGGACTGCAGACCGCCAAGGAGAGCGCCCTGTTCAACCCTCGACGCCTGATGCGGCGCTACCGCGGCCACCCCGGATTCCAGGGGTACGAGGCCGTGCTCGGGGCGCTGGAGCGCACGCTCTACCAGGTGGCCGCGCTCACCCGGGGACTCGACCGGTCCCGCGAGAAGGACGAGGCGGTCCGGCCGTTCCTGCAGCGGTACGCGGCATTCCTGAAGTCCGCCGGCGCGGTCGCCGAGGTGCTGACGACGCTGGACGAGACGACGCTGCCCCAGCAGGCAGAACGACTGGAGCGGCTGACCGATGAAGCCGAGGCTCGCCGCGACGAGGTCATCGGGGAAACGGAACGGCTGTCCCTGTCCCTCTCCGACCCCGCCTCTCCGTACGGCATCCTCGTCACCGAGGCGACGAGGCTCACGGAGGAGTTTCGCTACACCTCCGAGGTCCTCCTCGACCTTGCGCACGCCGAGGACCGCTGAGTGATCATGCCCCATCGCCGCGCCGCCGTCCGACGCCGACAGCCGGACGGGACCATCCCCCGATCTGCGCGGGAGCGCCGCCGTGGGCATGCTGGAGTGAACAGTCGACGGGGTCGGGCCGCCTGCCGGAACCGGTCTGCGGGACGGGCCGACGCCGGGCTCCCCCGACTGTCCGCCGAGGCACTGGCCGCGTTCCCCGGCGGGGTGCGCGGAGGCAGAGGCGCCCCCACCACAGCGAACGACATGCAGACCCGACAGACAGGGAGAGCTCACATGCGCGCACTCACCTACCAGGGCAAGAGGGATGTCCAGGTGAAGACGGTTCCTGATCCGAAGATCGAGAAGCCCGACGACGTCATCGTGCGGATCACCTCGACGGGCATCTGCGGATCGGACCTGCACCTCTACGAAGTGCTCGGCCCGTTCCTCGATCCCGGAGACATCCTGGGACACGAGCCCATGGGGATCGTCGAGGAGACCGGGGCGGAAGTGACCGCGCTCTCGCCGGGCGACCGTGTGGTCATCCCGTTCAACGTCTCCTGCAACCACTGCTTCATGTGCAAGCAGGGCCTCCAGTCGCAGTGCGAGACCACCCAGAACCGTGACCGCGGCACCGGTGCGTCGCTCTTCGGGTACACCAAGCTGTACGGCCAGGTGCCCGGAGGGCAGGCCGAGTTCCTGAGGGTGCCGTTCGGCAACAGCCTGCCGATCAAGGTGCCGGACGGGCCGCCCGATGACCGCTTCGTCTATCTGTCGGACGTCCTGCCCACCGCATGGCAGGCCGTCGACTACGCGGCGATCCCGCCCGGCGGCTCCGTGACGGTCCTCGGCCTGGGACCGATCGGGGCGATGGCGGCCCGGATCGCGCAGCACCGGGGAGCTGGGCTGGTCATCGGCGTGGACCTGGTCCCCGACCGGCTGGAGCGTGCCGCCGTTCACGGAGCGAAGTGCTTGGACCTCCGCAGGTACGGCAAGGACCTGGGCGACGCCGTCCGAGACCTCACACAGGGCCGGGGAACCGACGCGGTCATCGACGCAGTCGGGATGGAAGCGCACGGAGCTCCACTCGCGAAGGCGGCTCACTGGGCGGTCGGGATGCTGCCCGACGCGGTGGGCGAGCGTCTCATGGAGAAGGCGGGCGTCGACCGGCTCTCGGCGCTCTACGCCGCGATCGACGCGGTGCGCCGCGGCGGAACGATCTCGCTGTCAGGGGTCTACGGGGGCGCCGCCGACCCGCTGCCCCTGCTGACCATGTTCGACAAGCAGATCCAGTTGCGCATGGGCCAGGCCAACGTGTGGCGCTGGGTGGACGACATCCTGCCGCTCCTCACCGACGAGGACCCCTTGGGCGTGGACTCGTTCGCCACCCACCGGCTCCCCCTGGAGGAGGGACCTCAGGCCTACCGCACCTTCCAGGAGAAGGCCGACGGCATGATCAAGACACTCCTCATTCCCTGACCCGGCGCCGTCGGCCACGCGGCACCGCTGGTGAGCGGCAGGTCAGGGCCTGCCCCACCCCTCCGCGCCCTGTCAGTCACCGCCCACCTCGTGAACGAATACGCGCATGGTGTCGAGGGTGCCGTCGTGGGACGCGGTCACGGTGGACGGTGCCCGGAGGCCGCCGCTGACGGCACGGCCGCCGACGCGCGACGTCGTGCGCGTGCATCTAGCGTGGGAAGCCGCAACGAGGACCATCACGTCGAGCAGCGGAGGTGCCCCCGTGGCCGTACGACACCGGTTGATCAGGAAGCCGCCGGAGGACGTGTGGACGGTCCTCTCCGACGTCGCGCAGTACGGGAACTGGGTCGTCGGCACCGCCCGCGCCGAGCCCGACGAGGGCGCGTGGCCCGAGCTGGGGGCTTCGCTGCGCTACGAGATCAAGCTCGGACCGGTCACCCTGCACAACCGGACGGTCGTACGCCGCAGCGAGCCCCTCAAGGCTCTGGAACTGGAGGCGGACAGCGGGCCGTTGGGTACCGCGCGGATCGCGGTGGAACTGCGCCCGTGGGGCGAGCACACCCTGGTCATCTTCGACGAACACCCGCTCAGCGGTCTGGGGGGCCTCCTCCACAACGGCCTTCTGGAGCTGGCTCAGCAAGTGCGTCACCGCGTGGTCCTGCGCCGGCTCGCCCGGCTGTGCGAGCAAGGGAGCAGCGAGGCCACGGGCTTCGCACCGCTGCAGACAGGCGGGGCCTGAGCGGACAGCGATTGCCCGGGTGCCATCGAGGCGGGAGAGAGCCATGCCGGACGCCGTAGTCGTCGGAGCCGGACCCAACGGGCTGGTGGCGGCCAATCTCCTGGCCGACGCGGGCTGGAGCGTGGAGGTCCTGGAGGCGCAGAACGAGCCCGGAGGAGCGTGCCGGCACGATCGTGGGGTCGACGCCGACTTCGCCAGTGATCTGTTCAGCGCCTTCTATCCCCTGGCCGCGGCTTCCCCCGTCCTGGCCGCTCTGGAACTGGAGCGGGAGGGGCTGGGATGGAGCCACGCCCCGAAGGTGCTCGCCCACCCCTTGCGGGACGGGCGCTGCGCGGTCCTCAGCCGTGACGTGGAGGAGACCGCCACGAGCCTGGACGTGTTCGCTCCCGGGGACGGTGCCGCGTGGAAGGACCTCCGGGAGCTCTGGGAGACGCTGCGGCCCGGCATCCTCGACGCCCTGTTCACCCCGTTCCCGCCGGTCGTCGCCGGGGCGCGGCTGGCGCTGCGGCTGCGTGCGGCGGGCGGACTGAGAATGGCCAGGACCATGGTGCTGCCGGTGCGGCGCCTGGGCGAGGAGGAGTTCCGGGGCGCGGGCGGCAGGCTGCTGCTCGCCGGTAACGCGCTGCACGCGGACCTCGCCCCGGAGGCGGCGGGCAGCGGCGGCTTCGGATGGCTGATGTCGATGCTGGGGCAGACCTACGGCTTCCCCGTGCCCACGGGCGGCTCGGGAGAGCTCACCGGCGCCCTCGTCCGCCGGCTGGCTCGCCGCGGCGGAGCGGTGCGCTGCGGGGAACGGGTCACCGAGGTCGTCGTGCGCGGCGGCAGGGCCGTCGGGGTCCGTACCGCCGGTGGCGAAACGGTTCCGGCCGGCCGGGCCGTGCTGGCCGACGTGTCGGCGCCCGCTCTCTACGGTTCCCTGGTGGCCGCGGAACACCTCCCGGGGCGGCTGCTCGCCGACCTCAAGCGCTTCCAGTGGGACTTCGCGACCTTCAAGGTCGACTGGGCGCTCGACGGCCCGGTGCCCTGGTCGAGTCCCGAGGCATCACAGGCCGGGACGGTGCACCTGGCAGAGGGAGTGGACGGGCTCACCCGGTTCGCCGCACAGATCGCCATGGGACGTGTACCGGACGCCCCCTTCACCATCTTCGGTCAGATGACCACGACCGATCCCAGCCGCTCACCCCGGGGCACCGAGTCGGCATGGGCCTACACGCACGTACCGCAGCACGTCCGCGGCGACGCCGGCGACGCCGGACTGACCGGCGTCTGGGACGCACGGGAACAGGAGGTGATGGCGGACCGCGTCGAGGCGCAGGTGGAGCGCTATGCCCCAGGATTCCGCGCCTTGGTCAGATCCCGTCGCGTCCTCGGCCCGCCCACGCTGGAACGTCTTGACGCCAACCTCCACGGGGGCGCGATCAACGGTGGGACCACAGCCATGCACCAGCAGCTGGTCTTCCGCCCCTCCCCCGGCACGGGGCGCCCCGAGACCCCCGTACCCGGGCTGTACCTCGCGTCCGCGTCCGCGCACCCGGGCGGAGGCGTGCACGGCGCTCCCGGAGCCAATGCCGCGCGAGCGGCGCTGCGCCGACAGCGCACCGCGCCACTCGCCCGCCTCCAGAGCGGCCTGACTCGCCGAGACCGCCAGGGCCGACGCTGATGCTCCCCGCGGCGCCGGTCCGCACCTCCGCTGTCCGGCCCGGTCCGCATCGAGCGCTCCCGTTCGACTCTGATGGATGCTTCAGCTCGGCGGATGCGGGGCTCTCGTGAGGTCCATAGCCGGTTGGCGCCCCAGTTGCACGTCCACAGCTCCAGGGCCGTGCCGTTGACGTTCCCAGCGGGTGGGAACGATGTCGCCGAAGAACGCGTCGACGTGTACACCGCCACGTCGGCGGCCTCTTCCCCGCCCTGATACTTCGGCATGGCCGTGTCCACCACGCTCCTGCGGATCCAAGCCCGCTTCGGCATGGCCGGCCTCGCCTCGGCAGCGCGCCGATGATGCTCCTGGGCAATCGTCTCTCCAGCCTTGCCACAGGCCCCACTGCTGCCGTCCGACAGGCGGCGACATGCGGCAAGCACCGCGCGTCGCCGCCACTGCCCCGTCGGACACCCGAGACACCCGGGGAAGAGAGGGCGCTCCTCGCCCACAGGTGTCTCGGCCCGGACACCTCGGGGAACCACCACGAAAATGCGTGGACGATCAGGCACACCCTCCTGGTCCGCGTCAGGCGGACGGGTCCTCGGTCCCGGCGAGGGGGGCCGGGACCTCGCCCTCGTCCAGGGCCACGTCCTTCGTCTCCTTGCCGATGAGGAGGGCGGTCAGTGTGAGGACGGCCATCACGGAGAGGTAGACGCCGACCAGCCATGGGGAGCCGTCGCCGGCCTCCCAGAGGGCGACCGCGACGAACGGGGCGACGGCCGCGCCGAGGATGGAACTGACGTTGTAGGCGATGCCTGAACCGGTGTAGCGGACGCTGGTCGGGAAGAGCTCCGGGAGCATCGCGCCCATCGGGCCGAACGTCGTGCCCATCAGCGTGAAGCCGAGGACCAGCCACAGGACCACGCCGAGCGTGCCCAGGTTGATCAGCGGCACCCAGACCAGGCCGAAGACGATGATGCCGACGGTGACCCAGGCGAGGGTCTTGCGGCGGCCGTACTTGTCCGCGAGCGGGCCGGAGATCAGGGTGAACGCGGCGAAGAACAGCACACCGAAGATCATCATCAGGACGAACGTGGTGTAGCTGTAGCCGAGGCCCGGGACGTCCGCGTCCTCGGCGGTGCGGCCGTAGCTCAGCGAGAACGTCGTCATCAGATAGAAGAGGACGTACGTCGCCAGCATCGCGAAGCTGCCGAGGACCAGCTGCTTCCAGTGGTGGCGGAAGACGGTGGCGAGCGGCAGCTTGCGGACCTTGCCGGTCTCCTGCGTCTTCGCGAAGACCTGCGACTCGACCAGGCGCATGCGTACCCACAGACCGATCGCGACCATGACGGCCGAGAACAGGAACGGGATACGCCAGCCCCAGCTCTGGAAGGCCTCGGAGGGCTGCGACGGGTCGGCGCCGGCCGCGGAGGGCAGCAGCGCGCCGATGAGCAGGAAGAGGCCGTTGCCGATGATGAACCCGAGCGGGGCGCCCAGCTGCGGGAACGTGCCCCACAGCGCGCGTTTCCCGGCGGGCGCGTTCTCGGTGGCGACCAGGGCCGCACCGCTCCACTCGCCGCCGAGCGCGAAGCCCTGGGCGAGCCGCATCAGCACCAGCAGTGCCGTGGCGACCCAGCCGACTTGCGCGTACGTCGGCAGAACGCCGATCAGGAAGGTGGCGATGCCCATCGTGAGCAGCGAGGCCACCAGGGTGCCCTTGCGGCCGAGGCGGTCGCCGAGGTGGCCGAAGACGATCGCGCCGATCGGGCGGGCGACCATCGCCGCGCCGAAGACCGCGAAGGAGGAGAGCAGGGCCGTGGTCGCGTCGCTGCTCGGGAAGAAGAGTTTCGGGAAGACCAGGACCGCGGCGGTGGCGTAGACGTAGAAGTCGTAGAACTCGATCGTCGTGCCGATGAGGCTGGCGATCAGGACACGGGACCGCGAGTTGGCGGGCGCGGCCTCGGCCGGGGACTGCGGCGGCGCCTGGGCGGGCCCGGTGGTGGGGGCGTACATCTCTGGAACTCCCACGAGGGCATGGAGCGGCCGTCGACGTAGCCGGCCGACGGTCCCGCACGGCGGCGCAGGTCCCCCTCGTGGCAAGGCCGCGCGACCCATGCGGGCGCCATGACGATCTCACGCATCTCACGGACCGGTTGATCGTCGTCCAGAATGTGGGATTCGGAAGCCGGCCACGGGCCGCCCCCAGGCGGTGTTCCGGACCGAACTGAGAGGCGCTGAGAGGCCGCCGCGACCGGACAGGCGACCGGCCTGCCTTCACGCCCTTCGGCACCAACGGCTCCAGCGCCGCCCCCTGTTCGTCCGTGAGATCCCCCCGGCGCATGCGCGGCGATCGTCCACCGCTCAAGACCCACTGACGACACACGGCCTGACCGCGCCCGGACCTGCGATACCCGGCGCCGGCGGGCATACCCGCTCACACCCCGGCTGACTCCACGCGGACCGCGAGATCGAGCAGGTGGCGGTCGCTTCCGCGCGGGCCCACCAGACACAGGCCCACGGGTGCGGTGCGGCTGCGTACGGGGATGCTGACCGCGCAGCGGCCCGTGAGGCCGGCGAGACAGGTGAGCTGGAAGGTCTGAGCCCTGGCCTGCTCGATGACAGGGCCCCCGAGTGCGGCCTCCTCACGGGTGGGGGCCACCGAGGACGCGGACGGCAGGATGAGTACCCGGTCGCCGAGCAGGTCGTCGACGCGGGCTCGCGCCTCGCGCAGAACCCGCTCGGCCGCGGCGAGATCGTCCGGGGTGTACTGGGACGCGGTCTCGAACCGGGACCGGACATCCGGGTTGAGGGACTCCCAGTGCCGCGAGACCCACGGCCCCCACCGGTGCCAGGCCTCCACGCCCTGCTTGGTCTGGAAGGCGCGCACCCATCCGGGCAGCACGCCGGCGTCGAACCGTACGCCCTGGACGCGCGGCAGTCCGGCGGCGCGCCAGCCGGCCACCGCCCGGCGCACCGCGGCGCCGACCTCCGGCGAGGCCACGCCGATGATCTCCTGCGCGAGTACGGCACCCGACGGAGCCGGGCCGCCGCCGGGCAGCAGAACCCGCCCCGCGGCGCGCAGTGCCCTGGCGTCACGGGTGATCCAGCCGACCGTGTCGAAGGACGGTGCGAGCGGCAGCAGCCCCTCGGTGGACACCGCGCCGTGGCTCGGGCGGATTCCGTAAAGGCCCTGGTAGGAGGACGGGATGCGGATCGAGCCTCCGGTGTCGGTGCCGAGACCGATATCGGCCTGGCCCAGTGCGACGGCACTGGCGGGACCGGAGGTCGAGCCGCCCGAGATGCGTTCCGGAGCAGCGGGGTTGGGCGGGGTGCCATAGTGGCCGTTCGTGCCCGCCAGGCTGTACGCGAACTCATCGGTGCGGGCCATGCCGGCAACGGCGGCGCCCGCCGCGAGCAACGCCGCGACCGCCGAAGCGGTGGTGCTCTCCGGGCGACTCCCGGCCAGCCAGGCAGGATTGCCCGCGCCCACCCGGTGCCCCTCGACAGCGAACAGGTCCTTGACGGCCACGGTAATTCCGTCCAGCGGACCGCGTCCCGTCGCCGGCACCAATGGGTCGCCGAACTCTCTCCACACCGTGGGATCGGGCTCGCCGGAGATGCGGCGGTCCGGTGTCGGCTCCCTGCCGGCTCCGGTCGCCGCGAAGACCGGCTGCCCTCCGGAAGAGACCATTGCCCCTGCCCCTGCTGCCGCCGCGAGTCCCAGAAACGGCCGCCGGTTCATCCCCATCTGCCGCACCCCTCATCTCGTAAGCCGGTGATGGAGGCTAGGCGGGGTGTATATCGGTGCTGTTTCACGATCGTGGGCGACAGGTAAACGGCGGTGCCGGTCAAGCAAGTTGACCTGTCTGACCGGCGAAACCGGTATACGACGCCCAGCCTGCGACCCTCACCGACCCTGACTCACCCCCGGTGATGAGACGCGTCCGGAACGCAACGGCTGCCACGGCATCGGAGCGGCGCGCAGTCCGAGGGCGTGGCGCAGCACCTCAACGGGTGTTCAGCGGTCCAGGCAGAGCCCTGCGACGAACGTCGTGACCAACCGCCGCCCCTTGGACCCGGGTGAGCCGAACGACGCGGCCCGGCCGGCACTGTGGCACGCTACGGTTCTTCCTCTCTCTCCCGTGAAGCAGCCGGATCGCGCGTGCCGCACTGCTTCACGCCCGGTACGTGCGATCGGCTCCGTGTCCCGACACCTCGGCGAAGACGACCGCCACCTCGCCGGTGACACGCCGGAAGGTGAAACGCCGCAAGGCGACCAGCGCACTCGGCAGCGAAGGACAGGCCACCTCACGGCCACCCCACTCACCGCTTCAAGAGCTTCGCTGTACGGCGCTCCCCGGCCTGAGGCTCGTGGCGGCCCAGCATGCCGGCAGCAGGGCTCGGCACGGCAGCCAGGCGTCCTCACGACCGTCTGGTTGAGGAGCCCTGGCCTGCGGTCGGGTCGATCCGGTTCAGAAAATGACGCTTCATCCAGCTGCAGTCATAGGCGGGAGTTGGCAGATCGGTGTACCGTCAGGTCCAGCTGTCGTGGTTCCTAGGAGATCGCCCGCGAGAATGTCAGCGGGCGATTGTGCTGTTCAAGCGAGTCTCGAAGGACCAGGGCGATCACCTCCGGTTCCCGCAGGGTGCGGGAACCGATTCTCAACGCCTTGGAGGGCAACATGGCCAGCGGAACCGTGAAGTGGTTCAACTCCGAAAAGGGCTTCGGCTTCATCGAGCAGGACGGCGGCGGCCCCGATGTCTTCGCCCACTACTCCAACATCGCCAGCTCCGGCTTCCGTGAGCTCCAGGAAGGCCAGAAGGTGAACTTCGACGTCACCCAGGGCCAGAAGGGCCCCCAGGCGGAGAACATCACCCCCGCCTGATCCCTTCATCCTCCTGGGACCCGCCCCGCGACTGCTCGCGGGGCGGGTCTCGTGCGTCAGGGCGTCTCTTCCCTCGCGACGTGATCGTGCCGTCAAGAGGATCGGGTCGGAGTAGCGGACCAGCATCACCCCGTGACGCCTTTGTGCCGGAAGCATGAAGATCGTTTGCCGGGTAACCCGGTCGGCTGAGAGGCGAAAGCGCCAGCGGCTGACGTACGGAGGGGTGCCCACGGTGCACATGACGAGAGCCGTCCGGCGACGGTCGGCGTACGAAGTCACAGCCGTGCGAAGAAGTGCGAGCCGGGCCGTGCGCTACCCCGGACCGGAGCGAGCCACCGCGGTCCAGGCGCTCAAGGCGGCGGGGGCGGCGATGCTCGCCTGGGCTCTGGCCGCATTCTGGATCGAGAGCCCCATGGCCCTGATGGCTCCCTGGACTGCGCTGGTCCTCGTCGATTCGACGGTCTACAGGTCGTTGCGGGCCGGTGCGCAGCAACTGGGCGTCATCTCGATCGGCACGGTGTGGGCCTCGGTGGCCATGTACCTCACCCATGGCAGCACCCTGCCGGCCATGGCCGTCTCGCTGCCTCCCCTGATGCTCATAGCGGGCTACCGAAGACTCGGGGCGCACGGCGTCTACGGAGCAACCACGGCTCTGTTCGTGATCGCCTACGGCGCCTACCAGCCGTGGCAGGTCGGCCACCGTCTCCTGGAGACGCTGATCGGAGCGCTGATCGGCCTGTCCGTCAACGCATGCGTCCTGCCGCCCGTGCGCCTCGCCGGCGTACGGGCCGGTCTCCACGCCCTGGCTGTGGAATGCGGCGACCTCCTGCAAGGGATCAGCGACGGCCTCAAGCACCCGTGGGATCCGGACCAGGCCGACGCGTGGGAGGGCGCAGCACGCAGACTTCACCGCAGCGTCCAGGCCGTCGGCCGCGCGCGGCACCTGGCCGCTGAGAGCACGCGCCTCAACCCGGGGCGGCGCATGCGCCGCGGTCACCGCACTCCCCATCCGCCACCCTGGCTGGACCGACAGTGGGAGGACGTCGTTCACCACCTCACCGCTCTCACCCACACTCTGTCCGGCATCGCAGCCAGGTCGCACACACTGTCGCCGCCCACCGAAACCTTCACACACGACTACGCGGCCCTGGCCCATGATCTTGCCTGCCTCTGCGCGGACCAGGCCGAGCTGATCGCGCGGCACGACGAAGGCGGCGACGAGCAGCAAGAGCGGGCGGTGGCGTCCTGGAAACGCTACGAGCAGCTGTTGGGGAAGGTGCACGACCAGAGGGACCGGGCGGCCACGGCGGTCAGTGGTGGCCTCCTCATCTCGATCCGCCAAGTACTCATCGCCCTGGCCCCGGAAAGAGCCGAGGGGTGAGCCCGGCACCGTCACCCGCACAGTGCGGCACCACCACGGGTCGAAGAAGCCACCCCGGGACCGCGATCTGGCGGCGGTCGATGAGCTCGGCTGCACCCGCCTCCGCCCAGGGCATGGCCCTGGGGACTGTCCGCTGGTCCGGTGGCAACAGGAAGCCGTGTGTCGCACTTGCGTTCGGTATCTGTTCAGGGTTGTGTATGCCTCAACCGGGGGAGCTGCAACGTACGTCGATGTCTGGAGAAGACTTGCCGCTCGCTATTGCCCTTGTCGTCGCCGAGGGCGAACTGGACGTCGAGTCCGCACGCCCCTTGCAGGAACGTCTCGAACGGGCTGCCGCCGACCACGACGCCATTGTGCTCGAGGCGAGCGGGGTGACGTTCGCCGACTCCTCCTTCTTGAACCTGCTTCTGCGCACCAACCAGGCCGCTCCTCTGCGGATCGCCGCAGCCTCTGCCCCTGTGCGCCGGTTGCTCGAGGTAACCGGGGCCGACCAGGTACTGCGGGTGCACCCGGATGTCGATGCCGCCCGGGAAGCCCTGAGCCGCGAATAGGTTGTGCCCGGTCGATATTGGATCGCGGGACGATGCTTCTCGTGACTGATGTCCGAAGGACCCGTGCCGCGTAGAACACCGGCTTCACTTCGGCCGCGTCCACGCGGCTGGGGGCGACCGTGGGTGCACTGTCGCGATGTCCCGAGACTGTCGGGAGCCGCGAATGCGGCCGTCCGCGCCCTCGAACGGGAACGTTTGACCCCGGGCATCGTGTCGGTGGCGCTGAGCGTCCGGTCTGTCCGTGTCCACGGCAGCAAGCGCCGTTGGGGGCGTGAGGAGGCCGAGTTCGCCTGTCCGTGCTGTGGTGAAGCCGGGCTCGGGACAAGCCGGAAGAAGCTCTGCTCCTGCTCACGGCGAGCGCCGCCACCGAGCTCCGGGTACGGGTCGAGAGCCTCGATGAGGTGCTGCTCGGGCGAACGCATCACGAGCCCGTGGCAGATCCGGAGTTGTCGTGGTGGCACCGCAGATGCTGAGCGCTTCCCGCAGCCGCCGTGGGACACGGACAGCAGCCCAGGTGGTGTCGTGGAAGAAGCGCTTGATCTCACCACCATGCAGGGGATGACGAGGGTCGCGAACTCGGCCTCGCGGGGAGCTCGAAGCGGTCGATGGCTTTGATGCGCCGATGGTCCCGACCTGGATGACGTCTTCCCTCTGCCGTCGCCTCGGTTGCGGAGCCCTGGGCGTGGTGCACGGCCACGCCAGGCGTGAGCGAAGCGTTCGTACGGAGGATGGGTCCGTGCCCTGTGGGCGGGCGCGTGCCGCACGGGGGTGCGAGGCCGACGGTTGCGCAGCTCTGCATGCCCGTACCAGAGGGTTGTCAGCGCCACGGGCTATGGTGCGGGCGCGGGTGCCGGAGCGTATAGCCGGCGAGTCAACGGGCAGGCGGGATGCTATGGAAGAAAGCGTTGAAGATGGATGAAATCCTTGCGGATCCGGTTGATGACGGCTTCCCGCCTCCGCTGACAGCCTCCCTCGTGCTGAAGGAGGACGGGGCCGGCATCTCTCAGGCCCGCCACTTCGCAGCCGGCTTCCTGAAGACGTCGAGGGACCAGCACAAGGTCGATGTCACCACCGAGGCTCTGGAGATCACCCAGCTGATCGTCAGTGAACTGGTGACCAACGCACGCAAGTACGCCCCTGGCCCAGCTCTCCTGAAACTCCAGATCGTCGGTCCGACCCTGCGCCTCCACGTCTGGGACAGTGCTCCTGTGCGACCCGAGGCCCGGAGCGCGGATCCGGAGCGCATCGGGCAGCACGGCCTGGAAATCATCACGGCGCTCGCCCGGACCGTGGACATCCGCTCCGCGCCACCCGGGAAGTGGGTCACCGCCCACATCAGCCTCGGCACAGATCCACCAGGCATCACGTCCTGAGAGCTCGAGGGGTCCGCGGCGTCAAGGACATCGTCCCGCTCAGCCAGGCGCTGTTCCCGTGAGTTCGGCAGTGATCACCAGCGGTCCCAGTGCAGGACCTGCTCGCGCGCGATCCGTCGGGCCGGACGGAACTCGGTGCCGAGGGTGTACGCGACGGGGATGAAGGCAGCCTGCATGACCTCCGCGTAAGGAATACCCAGCTCCTCGGCGAACTCCCTTTCCAGCGGGAGGTTCCCGGTCGTCCACACGGTGCCGAGGCCGCGCTCCCGGGCGGCCGGCATGAAGCTCCACGCAGCAGGCAGGATCGATCCCCAGGTGCCGGCCTGGTGGGTGACGGAGAGGCCCTCGGTGCGCCCCTCGACGCAGGGAATGACATAAGCCGACGTCACCGGGCCGACCAGCGCGTCGCGAACTACTCGACACGCTCGTGATCGATGAACGCGGTCAACACGTCCACAGTGGCGCCAGGCTGTTCGTCGGGAATGAAGTGTCCGGCCTGTGGGATGAAGACGCCGGTCGCGTTCTCCGCCCATGGGCCGAGGGAGGCGGCCATGTCGGGGATCGAGCCGTGGGAGCTGGAGATCCCCAGGATCGGGACGGTCAAGTGCCCCCGTTCGAGAGCGTCATGATTGCTACGCGCTGATTCCGCGGCGTCGCGGTAGTAGGCGAGACACGCTGAAAGACCTCCCTCGGCCGCGATGGCGGCGGCGTAGTGGTCGATCTCGGCGCTGTCGAAGGTGTTCGGGGCCAGAGCTTTGACCTTCAGGAACCAGCCGACGTAGTCACGCTCCCGGCCGGTGAGCAGGGTCTCGGGCAGTTCGGGCACCAGGTGGAAGGCGAAGTGCCAGGTCTTCCAGGCCCGGTCGGGATCCGTCGGGATGGAGTCCGGGAGGGTGATTCCGGGAATGCCGGCGTCAAGCAGAGCGACACCGTGCAGGTGCTCTTCGTACTTCAGGGCCAGCGAGAAGGCGACCCAGGCCCCGATGTCGTGGGCGACGAGCCAGTACGTCGGCACGTCGAGCGCGGCCAGCGCGGCCTGGACACGCGAAGCGACGGTGTGCGTGTCGTAACTCCCCTGAGGGCGGTCGGAGTGGCCCTGCCCCGGCAGGTCGATCGCGATCACGTGGAATCGCTCGGCAAGGCCTGGCATCACCTTTCGCCATGCCCACCAGGTCTGCGGGAATCCGGCGAGCAGGACGACGGTGGGTCCGGCCGGCCGGCCGCCTTCCACGGCGTGAAGGCGGATTCCTTCCGCGTCGACCCAGCGGTGGGTGAACCCCGCAAGGTCGTACAGCGGCAACCCGGGGATCGGGTTCTGGTCGCCGGAGCGGTTCGGGGCCATGGTGTCGTCGGTCATGTCTCGACCCTACGCCATCTTGAACTGGTCAGTTCAAGATAGGCTGGGCAGGGCCACACCGACTGGTCCGAGAACGAGGAGCGTGCGTGATGGCCGGAAAGAAGCAGTTCGACGTGGACATCGCGCTCGACGCGGCGATGGTCCAGTTCTGGCGGGCCGGATACGCCGACACGTCTCTCGACGACCTCTCCAGGACGACCGGGCTGAACCGGAGTTCCCTCTACTCCTCGTTCGGCGACAAGGACTCGCTCTACCTGCGCTGCCTGGACCGCTACGCCGCGCGGTACGGGACCAGGTACGACCAGGCGCTCTCACACGCGTCCGAGGAACCGCTCCAGGCGGTACGGGCGTTCTTCGAGGTCACCCTGCAGCGCATCGCCGACCCTGACGTACCGGATGGATGTCTGATCGCGCAGACCGCGATGGCGGCACCGGCACTCAGCCCCACCATCGCCACACGCGCGATCGAAGCTCTGGGCTTTCAGCATGCGCGGCTGCGGACCGCCTTGCACGCGGCGCGGTTGGCCGAACGCGATGTCGAAGACTTCGCGGTTCACCTCACGGCGGTCAACCAGTCACTGGCCGTGATGAGCAGGACCAGGGTGAGCCAGGAGCAGCTCCGCACGGTCATCGGCATCAGCGTGAGCGCGCTCTCGCGCGCCGTGCACGGCCGGAGCTAGCATCGGCCGTTTCCGATCGGACGGCAGCAGTCACTTGGTCATCTCGCGACAGCCGCCTGCCCCGGAAACACGCCGTGCCGCCAGGCACCCGTCGTCCCGCGCCGGGTGCCTGGCGGCACGGCTGTCACCGAAGCGTCTGCTCACAGGGATCACCCGAGGGCAGATCGCCGGGCCTGCGCTTCATCGACCCACGGGTGGACACAGTCGCGTTCGCGCCCGTCCCGGCTCTCCCCCACCGGCAGCAGCGCGATCGCGTCGCCGAGCGGATTCGGCTGCCGACCGCGGGAGTTCCGGGCGCGGCGCCGCCCGTGACACTGTCGGAGTGGCGGGCCTGTCATCGGTTCGGCCGTCGTCGCGGAGTGACGTACCGGGAATCAGGCCGCGACAAGCTCCTGCTCGCGGTCCGGCGTCCTGACCTTGGGCTTCTTGTTCGGCAGCGAGAGCCGGAAGACCTTGTGCCACGCGGAGAACACCTGCTTGGGCAGCGGGCCGGTGACGTACTCCAGCTCGTACTTCTCGAACAGCGCGCGCACCTTCACCGCGACCTCGGCGTACCGGTTGCTCGGCAGGTCCGGGAACAGGTGGTGCTCGATCTGGTGCGACAGGTTGCCGGTCATGAAGTGCATGGCCTTGCTGCCGCTGATGTTCGCCGAGCCCATCATCTGGCGCAGGTACCACTGGCCGCGGGTCTCGCCCCTGATCGACCGGCGCTCGAAGACCTGTACGCCCTCGGGGAAGTGCCCGCACATGATCACCGAGTGGGTCCAGAGGTTACGTACCAGGTTCGCGGTGAACGTGGCGGCGAGTGTGGTGAGGAACGACGGGCCCGACAGCAGCGGGTGGATCACGTAGTCCTTGAGCACCTGCTTGCGGATCTTGCGGCCCACGGCCTTGGCCCGCGCGCGGAACTCCGGGTTCTTACGGCGGCGCTTGTGGAGGTTCTTGCCGAGTTCCAGGTCGTACGCCGCGATGCCGTACTCGAAGAAGCAGGCGTTGAGGAAGTTCCACAGCGGCTGGCCGAGGTGGAAGGGGTGCCACTTCTGGTCCTCGTCGACGCGCATGATGCCGTAGCCGAGGTCGTTGTCCTTGCCGATCACGTTGGTGTAGGTGTGGTGCAGCTCGTTGTGCGAGTGCTTCCACTGCTCGGACGGCGAGACGTGATCCCACTCCCAGGTGGTGGAGTGGATCTTCGGGTCCCGCATCCAGTCCCACTGGCCGTGCAGGACGTTGTGCCCGATCTCCATGTTGTCCATGATCTTCGCCACGGACAGCCCGGCGGTGCCGAGCAGCCACGCGGGCGGAAAGAACGAGAACAGCAGTACGCCCCTGCTGGCCAGCTCGAGCTTGCGCTGCGCCGAGATGACCTTACGGATGTAGGCGGCGTCCTTCTCGCCGCGGTCGGCGATCACCTCGTCGCGGATCGCGTCCAGCTCGCGGCCCAACTCCTCGATCTGTTCCGCGGTCAGGTGGGCGGTGGGGTCGATGGCGGTCAAGGTGCTCCTACCGTTCGATGTCGCAGGGGCCCGCCGCGGCGGACACACAGGTCTGGATGAGGACGCCCGGCTCGGCCTCGGTGATCTCGCCGGTGCGCAGGTCGCGGACGGCGCCCGCCTTGAGCGGAGTGACGCAGCCGAAGCAGATGCCCATGCGGCACCCGGAGGGCATGAGTACGCCGGCCTCCTCGCCGACGTCCAGCAACGGCGTGGCGCCGTCCGCGTCGACGGTCGTGCCGGTGGCGCTGAACGTGACCTCGCCGCCGGCCCCGACGACGACGATGCCGGGACGGAAGCGTTCGGTGTGCAGGTGCTCTCGGAAGCCGTGCTCGGTCCAGTGCTCCTCGGCGGCGTCGAGCAGGCCCGCGGGCCCGCAGGCCCAGGTCTCGCGCTCGGCCCAGTCGGGCACGAGTTCGCCGAGACGGGAGATGTCGAGCTGGCCGTCCGTGTCGGTGTGCACCTCGGTGAGCCGCAGCTTCTTGTCCGCGACCAGACCGTGCAGTTCTTGGCGGAAGATCACGTCCTGCGGCTGTGGCGCACAGTGGACCATGACGACGTCGTCGAACTCGATGTCGCGCAGCATGCCCATCACGGGCGTGATGCCGCTGCCGGCCGTCAGGTAGAGCACCTTGGCGGGCTTGGCCTGCGGCAGCACGAAATCACCGGTCGGCTGGTCGAGCTGGATCAGCGTGCCCGGTTTCGCCCTGCGGACCAGGTGGTTGCTGACCTTGCCGTCCGGGACCGCCTTCACGGTGATCGTGATGCGGCCGTCCTGGCGGTTTGTCGGCGAGGTGATGGAGTAGGCACGCCACAGGCGCACCCCGTCGACGTCGACCCCGATCCGCACGTACTGACCGGCTGTGTGGCCGCGCCAGCCCCGCCCCGGCCTGATCACGACAGTCGCGGCGTCACCCGTCTCGGGGTGCACGGCCTCGATGCGCCCCCGTAGGTCAGCACCCGTACGCAGCGGGCTGACCAGGTCGAGGTAGTCCGACGGCAGCAGCGGCGTCGTGACCATCTCCAGCAGTTTCCACGCCCTGCCGCGGAGGGCTGTACTCGTCATGACTCCAGCTTGCTGTGTCCCTGGGCGTAAAGTCCTAACCACAGGACGTAAATCTGATCGGCTGATTTGTTCGCAGGGAATAAAAACGTGAGCCATGCAATCCGGAGGGCCAGCGAGCTGGCCCTGGACGAGACGACGGTCACCGCTCTTCGGGCCGCGCTGAAGACCACCGCCGACGAGGTCGTCCAGGCGATCATCGACGAGGTGCCTCCCTACGCGAACGCCCTGTCGGGCCACATGGGCGCCACCATCCGCCGAGCCGTCCGCACCGCCCTGGGGCACTACCTCGACCTCGCGAGCGGGAACGCCACGGGCGGCGACGGCGGCGACGCGGCCTACGAGCTGGGCCGCGGCGAGGTGCGCGACGGCCGTTCGATGGACGCCCTGCTCAGCGCCTACCGCGTCGGCGCCCGCGTGGCCTGGCGATGCCTGGCAGCGGGTGCCGTACCCGCAGGTCTGCCCGCCGCCGAGGTCGCCAAGTTCGCCGAGCTGACCTTCGCCTATATCGACGAGCTCTCCGCCGCGAGCGCCGCGGGCCACGCCGACGAACTGGCCGCCCGGGGCAGGGCCCACGAGCGCCACCTGGAACACCTGGCCCGCGACCTGCTCGCCGGCGCGAGCCCGGACGTGCTGCTGGCCTCTGTTCAACGGGCCGGGTGGCAGCCTCCGGTTTCGTTGACCGCGGTCCTGCTGCCCGCCGCCCAGGCCCGGCCCGCCTACCGCGAGCTCGACCCGAGCACCCTCGTCCTCGACGATCTGCCGGACTCCACCGGTGTGCTGCTCGTCCCCGATGCCGACCGATCACACCTCTTGCGACAGCTGACCGACCGCACCGCCGTGGCCGGCCCGGCCCGGACGTGGACGCGTGCGTCCGCCTCGTACACACGAGCCGTACGCGCGCGCTCCCTCTCCCCCGATATTCGCGACACCGAGGACCACCTGCCCGAGCTGGTGCTGAGCGCCGACATGGAGGCGTTCACGGACCTGCGTACCCGAGCCCTCGCACCGTTGCGGACCTTGCCTGTCGCGACCGCGCGGCGGCTGGAGGAGACGTTGCGGGCATGGCTGTTGCACCAGGGCAGGCGGGAGGAGGTGGCGGCTGCGCTGTTCGTCCATCCGCAGACGGTCCGGTACCGGATGTCGCAGCTGCGGGAGCTGTTTCCGGATCTCGCATCGCCGCACCGGGTCCTTGAACTGACTCTGGCGGTCGGTCTCCGGGGCAGCTGACCCGTACGGCCGCTCGTCGGCCGGCATCGTCTTCGGGCGTGCAGGTGCCTGCGCTGCGGGACTGGTCCCTGTCCCCGGTGACGAGAAGGGGGCACGTGATCGCGCGCGAGGGGGACGTCGACCGCACGCCCGGGCAGGACGGCAACACCGGTCAACCGCGTGCGGCGCTGCGAGCCGGTCGCACCGGCGCCCGCCCGTGGGCGCACTCGGGCGGAGGGTTGCGTGTGGTGGCGATCACTCCGTCGAGCCGGTCACGTGCGGCAAGGAGCTCAGTGATCCGCTCACTGATCCGTGCGCGTTCGCTCTCCAACTGATCGAGAAGCCCCGGCTCCACGGTGCCGGCGTACACGCTGCGCAGCACCTCCCGCACGGATCTGCTCGGCAGCCCGGCGGCGAACAACTGCTGGATCAGCTGTACCCGGTCGACAGCCGAGTCCGGATACCGACGCTGCCCGCCGGAGCTGCGTTCGGCCTGCAGCAGGTCCTGCTCCTCGTAGTAGCGCAGTGCTCTCACGCTCACCCCGGCCTGGCGAGCCACCTCACCGATCCGCACGCGTCCTCCTCCCTCCTGGCGGACGCCTCGACTTGCACCTCACGTCGACGTCAGGTTTTAGCGTAGTCGACGTCAGGGCATACCAAGCCGACCGCATACACAAGGCAGGTCCTCATGCGCGCAGCCCGCTACCACGAGTACGGCGGTACGGACACCCTCGTCGTCGAGCACGCCCCGGACCCGTTGCCGGGGCCCGGAGAGATCCGCGTCCGTGTCGCGGCGGCCGGCGTCAATCCCGTCGACTGGAAGGTGCGTAACGGATCGGTGCGCGACTTCTTCCCGGTCGATCTGCCGGCGATCCCGGGACGCGACGTCGTAGGTCTGGTGGACATGATCGGAGAAGGGGCCACTTCGGTCGAGATCGGGGACCGCGTCTTCGGTCTGTGCGGGGTGACGGGCGCGACGGCCGAGCTGGCGGTGGTCTCGGCCTGGGCTCCCGCCCCCGCCGCCTGGAGCGACGAGGAGGCGGCCGGGGCCGGCCTGGCGTCCGTGACGGCGCTGGGCGGACTCAAGGCCCTCGGCGATCAGCTGGAGGGTCGCACCCTGCTGATCGAGGGGGCTGCCGGAGGAGTCGGCGGCGCGGCGGTCGAGATCGCTCGCGCTCTGGGTGCCACCGTGATCGGGACGGCCAGTGAGCGCAACCACGCGTATCTCACGTCCCTGGGTGCCATTCCCGTCGCCTACGGTCCGGGCCTGGCGGAACGTCTCACCCGCCTGGCCCCGAACGGGGTCGACCTCGTTCTCGATGCCGCCGCTTCCGGCTCCCTGTCCGATCTCGTCGAGATCGCCGGTGCCCCGGACCGCGTGGTGACGGTCGCCGACCACATGAACGCACAGCGTCTGGGCGTCCGGGTGGCCAACGCGGTCAACGATTCCACGCTCCTGGCCGAAGCGGGCGCCCTCGGCGAGCAGGGTCGCTACGTGCCGCGCATCGATCGGACCTACCGGCTGGAAGACATCGCACAGGCGCACGCCCACTCCGAAGGCGGGCACGTGCGGGGGAAGATCGTGGTCCTCGTGTGACCACAGGGAGCCCCTGGGCGTGATGCCGGCAACCCCGCCCGCATGAGGGCAGGCTCACCCTCTACCCATGGTCAGGGCTTGTGGATCATGGCTGCTGGTCCCGTTCACCGCGCCCCGGTCCCCTCGACAGCATGAACCGGGGCGCGGAGCCTGCGGTCCGCATCTCACTCCGAGGGCGCCATGCGATCGAGGTCACAGCAATCGGTCGACCAGCCCGTCGACGCGGTCAGGGGTGAGCGGAACGATGCCGGTCGGGACGCGATGGACATCGGGCCAGGATGTCGTCCAGGAGATCGCGCCCGCCGATCGCGTCCGCCGCGATCGGCGGGCGCGATCGAGGGCGCGATCGGCGGGCGCACCGTAGATGACCTCTCCGAGCCGCGCGTGCAGAACTCTCACAGAGGAACACGTGTGAGAGAGCTCCGCCTTGTCCGACGCTGCGGATTCCGGCCGCCTGCCGACCGGGGTGGCTTCTCCGGCCGGGAAGGGCGCTTCTACGATGAGGTCCTCAGTGTCTTGGCGGCGGGAGGCGTGGCGGCAGGTGTTTTCGGTTCAGGTCAGGCCGGTGCCGACGGGAGCTGTGGTGCTCCAGCTGCGAGGAGATCTCGACGTCGAGAGCGTGGTGCAGCTGGACGAGGCAGCGGATGCGGCGCTGGCCCCGCGGCCCACGCCGCCATTGGTGGTGGTCGACTGCGCCTCCCTGTCCTTCTGCGACTCTTCCGGGATCGGCGGTCTGGTCCGTCTTTACCAGCGCTTGTCGGCCCAGGGGGGACGGCTGCGGCTGGCTGCGGCACCGGCGTCGGTGGCCAAGGCCTTCTCCCTCACCGGGCTGGACGGGGTGATTCCCGTGCACACCAGCACCGGGGATGCTCTTGCCGTCGCCCGGAGCGGGCGTGACAAGGTGGCCGATGCCGGTGAGGGAACCGTCGTTCGGGGAAGGGGGGTGGGATGACCAGCACACCAGAGCTGCCGGCCGTACTGCGAGGTCCCGGGGCGGCGGCGTCTGCCGACGAAGCGGATCTGCGCGCGCTGTTCGGTGAGTCGACCGCCCTGTTCGCCTCGATGGCGGGCCCGGCCCACCTGCTGGAGTCCGCGAACCCGGCCTTCTTCACCGCTGTCGGCCGCGCGGCGGAACGCACCGGGCTGCCGCTGGGACAGTTGATGCCCGAGCTCGTCGAGCAGGGCTTCTTCACCCTCCTGGACCGTGTCTACCGCACCGGCCAGCCCTACACAGGACGCAACGCACGGGTACTGCTGGGCGAGGGAACGCGGCTGCGTGAGGCGTTCTTCGACTTCACCTACGAGCCCCGCCGTGACGAGGGTGGCAACGTCATGGGGGTGCGGATGATCGGAGTGGAGACCACCCAGGTCAACCACGCCCAGCGGCTGACCGCCGAACACCGTGCCCTGCTGGAGCAGATCGCCCGACAGGCCCCCCTGGAGGACGTCCTGGAGGGCATGGCCAAGGCCATCGAAGACCTTTCGCCAGGAGTGCTGGTCTCGGTTCTCCTTGCCGACGAAGACGGTCTTCACCTGCGCCACGGCACCGCCCCGAGCCTGCCCGCCTTCTACAACCAGGCCATCGACGGCATCGCCACCGGTGACGGCATCGGATCCTGCGGCACCGCCGCGCATCGCCGGCAGCGGGTCATAGTCACCGACATCGCCACCGACCCGTACTGGGACGACTTCCGCGACCTGGCCGAACGCGCCGACCTCGCCGCCTGCTGGTCCACCCCCATCCTCGCCCGCGACGGACAGCTGCTGGGAACCTTCGCGATGTACCACCGCGTCCCACGCGCTCCCGTCGAGACCGACCTCGCGCTCGCCGGCGTCTTCGCCGACACCGCTGCACTGGCCATCGAGCGCCACCGTGCCGAGGAGGCCAGGCTGGCCGCCGAGGCGCGGGAGAAGGCAGCCCGCGACGAACTGGCGTTCCTCCTCAAGGCCAGCACCGCCCTGAGCTCCGATCTCCACTACGCCCAGACCCTGGAGCGGCTGGCCGCCCTGTGCGTGCCGGCCCTGGCCCCGCTGTGCGCCGTCGACGTCATCGAGCAAGGACGGGTACGCCGTATCGCCACCGCCGGCCCGACCGAGGACGAACAGCGGCTGCTGGCCGCGCACATCCCGGTCTACGACGCCGACGACGACGCGGTGGCCCGCGTGCTGGCATCCTCGCTGACCGAAGTGGCCCGCCGCACCCCCACCGGGCCCGGCCCTTGGCAGGACCTGGATGTCACCGGCTACCTGTGCGTACCGCTGACCGATCGCGGCCAGACCTTCGCCACCCTGACCCTGCTGACCACCGGCGATCAGGTCTTCGACGGGCACACCGTCGCCCTGGCGGAGGAACTCGCCCGCCGCGCCGCCACCGCCGCCGCCAATGCCCGCCAGTACACCCAGCGCGCCACCCTGGCCCGCGACCTGCAGGCCGGGCTTCTGCTGCCCGACCTGCCCACCCTGCCCGGCGCGGAGCTGGCCACCTACTATCATCCCGCCGGTGAAGGGCTGGAAATCGGCGGGGACTTCTACGACGTCTTCCCCCTGGAGGACGGCAGCTGGGCCTTCATGCTCGGTGACGTCTGTGGGCGCGGCGCGCTGGCCGCCACCACCACCGCCCTGGTCCGCCACACCGCGCGGGCCGTCGCCTCGTTCCTGCCCGGCCCCGAGGCCGTCGTCCAGGCCGTCAACCACGCCCTGATCAAACGGCACGGCAGCCACGGCACCGGCTTCGTCACCCTCGTCTACGGCCACTTCACCCCGACCGAGGCCGGACTGGACATCGAACTCGTCCGCGCCGGCCACACCCTCCCCCTGCACCTCACCGCAGACGGCACACACCCCGTCGACAGCGACGGCCCACTCCTCGGTGTGCTGCCAGACCCTCGCCTGGACTCTCGCCGCATCAGCCTCACCCCCGGGCAGAGCCTGGTCCTCTACACCGACGGCATCACCGAAGCCCGCAACGGCGCGGACGAACTGTTCGACGAGGACCGTCTCAACCAAGCCCTCACCCCTTCACCGCAGCGAGCCCCAGCCGTCCTGGACGCCCTCACCGCCGCGGTCCACGCCTTCACCGGCGGCCGCGACATCGACGACGACCAGGCCGTACTCGTCCTGACCGCCACCCACTCCGACACGGACGCCTGATTCTCCGACCATGCCCGGCCGGAACGCGCGGCTGACCTCTGCGCCCCGCCTGCTCCGGCCAGGACAGTCCCGGTCGGCGTTCGCCGAAGATGTCCGCCTCGCGGACGACGCCCTCCGTTGCTCCTGAAACCAGGGACCGGGGAACTGCCGGACATGCCCTGTGTGAGAAGCAGGCCCAGTCGGCACGGGCCCTGCCCACAGTCCACGTTTCACCTACCCGTCAAGGCACGTGGGCGCCCACGTACGGCTCGCTTCTGCAGAGGCGGGACTCACTCATGCTGTGTGGTGAGACAGGAGAGCGGCGGCAAGATCGCGCCACTCGCGCTCGGGCAGAGAGGTGGTGTCGGCGGTGAGCACTTGCAGGCAGACGTGGTCAGCTCCTGCGTATAGGTGCTCCCGAACGCGTCGGCGGATTGCTTCCACATCCCCGTAGGCAACGATGGCATCCACCAGTCGGCGGCTCGGCCCGCCGACGATGTCCTCGTCGTTGAAGCCGAGTCGTCGAACGTTCGCTTCCTGATGCGGTGCTGCAAGGTAGCCGGCCACGTGCGCCGTGGCCACCTGGCGGGCACGGCTCAGGTCGGTGTCGAGCACCACTGCCTGTTCCACAGCGAGGAAGGCGTTCGGTCCCATGATCTGGCGCGCCTGTTCGGTGTGCTCGGTGGACACGAAGTAGGGGTGTGCGCCCCAGGTGTGTTCGGCGGCCAGTTGAAGCATCTTCGGACCGAGCGCGGCCAGTACGCGGCGCGGAGCCGGATCCGCTATGGGGCCGTGGGCCGGTACCGCATCCATGGCCTGCAGGTAGGCGCGCATAGTGGTCACCGCTCTGCCGCGGGCCGGTACGGGGTAGCCGTCCAGTTCGTGGACGGTGTCGTCGACGCGGTGTCCGCCCAGGCCGAGTACGTACCGTCCGGGGAACGCCTCGCCCAGCGCACGTGCCGCGGTAGCGGTGGCGATCGGGTCCCGGAACGCGATGTTGGCGATGCCGGAAGCGACGACGACGCGCTGTGTCGCCGACAGTAACAGCCACGCTTGACCCACTGTGTCGCGGCCGAACGCCTCCCCGTACCAGATGGCCCCATAACCCAACTCCTCGATCTCCGCGGCAGATTCCCGTACCCGCCCGGCAGGCTGCCCCTCGTAGGCGAAGGTCCAGATCCCGACTCGTCCCAGCTCGATCCGCCGGCTGTCCGTCATCCGTGCTCCTCAGTCCAAGAATTCCGGAGAGCCTCTCCGCTTAGCTGACGCTACTATACGGAGAGGCGCTCCGCTCAACTACCCTGCACTCGACCGGAAGACGGGACGATGACGACCACACACGGGCACGTCCCCGCGCGACGACCGCGGCGTACCGATGCGCGACTCAACCGGGAACGTCTCATCGCCACGGCGCAGGAAGTATTCGCCGAAGCCGGGCCAGAGGCGTCCCTCAACGAGGTCGCCCGCCGAGCCGGCGTCGGCCCGGGGACCTTGTACCGTCACTTCCCGAACCGCTCCGCCCTGCTGACCGCGGTCCTCAGGGACCGGATCGAGACGCTGTGCGAGCTTGCCGAGACGCTGTCCTCCTCGGAATCCGCCGACGGCGCGCTGACGCAATGGCTGCGCGCGTTCCTCGTCCACGCCAGGGCCAACCAAGGGCTGGGGGGCGCGTTGCTGGTCGAAGAGTCGGGCGCGCTGGGGCTCGACTGTCATCGGCTGATCCTGGACACGGCAGCCGATCTTCTTGCCCAGGCCCAGCGGCGGGGAACGGCGCGCGCCGACCTGACCGCCGACGACCTGGTCCAACTTGTCGTCGGGATTGCGCTGTCCACGGCTCGCGGCCACGACGCCCAACAGCCCGACCGGCTGCTCGCTCTGGTGCTTGATGCCACGTACGGGACACCACTTCAGAACTAGGACAGGATCCCGAGCCAATCACTGCTCGGCTTCAGGCACCAGGTTGACCTGTCCTGCGGCTCGGGCTGTGACCGTCGCATCGCGATTACGGCGCTGCATGGCACGCAGCTCCATCCGAGCGCCCCGGCTTCCATGGTGGAGTGATTCTCGTCGTTCGGATCGTCGAGGTTCCAGGGCCCGTCACGGCCGAGACGGTCCGCCGCGGCATCGGCGATGCCCTGGTACGGGCCCTCTCCCCTCGGACCGAGGTCCCGGCTTCAGCCGCGTCATCGGGTCGGTAGCGCCCGATACCTCCCGGCCGTCCGCCCACGCGATGACGTGCCCGCCCACAGTCTTGACTGCGGCAAGCACGTCTTCACGCCGGCGCTCGGGGGAAGACGTTGAGACAGGCGGCGGACGCCGGCCAGGCAACGTCCGCATGCGCCGCAGGCCCGTTCGATCACTGTCTCCGCCGCACCACGCACGCGTGCCTCCGCCGTCCGTCCTCAACCGCGGTAGGCCTCCAGCAGCCGCCGTAAAGGACACACCGTAGCGGTCGCTCCAGAGCCGTCGGCAAGTTTCTGAGGTCCCCGAGCACGTAGCTGTCCGCGCTGGCGAGTACGGCGACATTCTGCGCATCACGCACACGGCGAGGATGGGGAACTGTCCAGCGGCAAGGGAGACCGGTGGCTCCGAGGCCGGCTGGCGAAGCAGACAAATTCGGCGTCTCCGCCCGTGCAGCAGCAGACGCACACCACATCGGCGAGATACTGGTCCGCGCCTACGCTCAAGCCGGCACCGCCCCCGCCGCTCAGACATCCTCAACTTCCTGGATGATTTGCTCCTCAACGGGGCACAGGGGCTGACCGAAGCAGTCGACAGCGCCGGCCGCCGATGAGTCGGACACACACGGCTCAGCCCCAACCCGAGACCTATGCATTACGAGTTGTCTGATCTTGGTCCAGGAGCGTCCGGGAATCCACCGTACGGCGTTCACCCTTGGTCAACGGGCTTGGTAGCTCCGTCCGGTCAGTGCCCGCCGGGCTGAAGTCCCCCCGGCTGGAACCCTGCGTCGCGAGCGAGTAGGGCGGCCTGGACTCGGTTGTCGCAGTCGAGCTTGGTGAGGATGCGGCTGACGTACGTCTTCACCGTGGCCTCGCTCATATGCAGCCGCCGCCCCGCGTCCGCGTTGGAGAGCCCCTCCCCGAGCAGCGCCAACACCTCGCGCTCCCGGGTGGTGAGCCCGTCGAGCCGGCGCCGCGCGGCCTCCCCGCGCGTGGTGGCCCCGGTGGCGGAGAGCGCGTCCGCCACATGCCGAGTGGCCGCGGGTGAGAGATACGCGTTGCCCGCCGCCGCGGCCCGCACCGCCTGGATCAGCTCGCCGGGCGCGGAGTCCTTCAGCAGGAACCCCGCACCGCCGTGGCCTAGCGTCCGCAGTACGTTGTCCCGCTCGCCGAAGGTGGTGAGGATCAGGACCCGTACCTTCGGCGTGGCGCGGCCGAGCTCGACCAGCGCCGTCAGCCCGTCCATCACCGGCATCTGAATGTCCAGCAGCGCCACGTCGACCCCGCCGCCCCGGGCCTTCTCCACCGCCTCGCGGCCGTCCCCGGCCTCGGCGACCACGTCGATGTCGTCGGCCGAGGTGAGGATCATTCTGATGCCGGCCCTGATGAGCGGCTCGTCGTCGGCGACGAGGACCCGGATCACACAGCCTCCTGCGCGGTGTCGATCATGACGTAGTCAAGGAGAACGGACGGAGTGGCCCCGCCATCATGCCCTGTAGGGGCCGACCCGCCGCACGGAGCCCGGCATCACTTCGCCTTGTACGTCTCCTTGGAGACCAACTTCCCGCCCTGGAAGCAGAACCGGAAGACGGTGAGGGCGTCGACCCCCCGGTCGTCCTTGGAGGTGAAGTGTCGGCACGTCGCTCCCTCGGGCAGCTTGGGCCCCTGGTCCGCCAGGTCCGAGGTGAGCCACGAGTCCTCTTCGGGGAGCCTGGCCTGGATGTCCGCCTCGGCGTCCCCGACCTTCGCCTCCTCGTAGACGCTCGGCGAGATGTCCGCCTTCTTCACCTCTTCCGTCATGACGCCCACTCCCCAGACGCCCAGGCCGATGACGCCCGCGACGAGGACGACGGCGGTGACGGCGCAGCCGATGGCGACGTTCTTCCTGGTACTCATAGTGGTGGTGAACTCCCTCTGTGGATCGGCCCCGTTGATGACCGTTCCACCGTCGCCCACCGCCCCCGGACGCCGCTGCCCCCGAACGTCGCCAGCCGGTACGACGGAGGTCGCGCCGCACGGCCCCGCGCCCCGGGCACCGTTCCCCGCCCCGTGTCCCCCGAGGCTCACCGCCCCGCTTCCCGCCTTGCTCTCCTCCCCGTACGGCAGCATCCCCGCGATCCGGAAGCCGCCGTCCTCGGTGGGCCCGGTGTGCACCATGCCGCCGACCCGGCCGACCCGCTCGCGCACCCCTTTCAACCCCTGGCCGCCGCTGATCTCCGGCGGCACCTCGGGCGCTCCGCCCGGCACGGGCCCGTTGGTGACCTCCACGACCAGGCTGTCCGGTTCGTACCGCAGGGCAAGGCGTATCGGGGCGCCCGGCGCGTGCTTGTGGGCGTTGGTCAGCCCCTCCTGGACGATGCGGTACGCCTCGTGGTCGGCGGCGGGCGCCAACGGCCGCCGGACACCGCTCCGGTCCAGCGACACCGCCGTGCCCGCGCCCCGGGACGACTCGACCAGGCCGTCGATGGCGGCGGTGGTACGGGGCACGTACGGCACCGAGGCACCGCCGCCCACCGGCTGCCGCCGGCGCCCCTGGTGCTCCCCGTACTCCCGGTAGGAAATCTCCCCCTGATTCCCCTGGTGGGGCTGATGCCCCTGGTACTGCTGCTCGTTCTGTTGCTCCCGATACTCCGCTTCGTCGTGGAGCACCCCCACCGCCGCCCGCAGCTCCGCCATCGCGGTGACGGAGGCACCCCGGAGGATCCGTACGGCCTCCCGCTGGTTCCCGGTCAGCTCCGGGTCGACCTGGAGGGCGCCCGCGTGCACGGAGATCAGGGCGAGCTGGTGGCCGAGGCTGTCGTGCATGTCATGAGCGATGCGGTTGCGCTCCAGCAACCGCGCCTCGCGGGCCACCATCGCCTGCTCGCGCCTGAGTTGCTCGTTGTTCTGCCACAACGCGTCGAGCAGCCGACGCCGTTGGTCCCGATAGCGGCCGACGAGGGCCGGCACCACGGCCAGGGTCAGGAATGTCACGACGTTCCACCCGAGGATGACGGGCAGCACAGGAGCGGCCCCCGAGGTGATGTCGTGGTACACGCCCGGGACGGTGTGGAGCACACACGCGGCCCCGAACGCGGCGGCCACCCGCCAGGGTTCCGTGATCCGCCGCCCCGCCGACCAGGCGGCGCAGACCAGCAGCACGGAGGCCATGACATTCCACCCCCCGGCCAGCGGGGCGGAGAGGATCAGGGCGGTCGCGGGCAGCGCGTGGCGCGCGGGCGCCAGCAGGGCCATCGCCCCGGCGAGGAGGACGGTGCGCGCCCCGAACGTGTCCACCCACGCGCCGATGCCCGTGGCGAGCCCGGCGAGGGTGACGGCGAGCACCGCCTCCCCGACGATGCGGGCGGGGCTCCAGAGCACACCGCCGGTCAACCGCCGCCGGAGGCCCCGAACGGCGAGCCCGGCGGAACGTACCCGTCGATCTCCCACATCCGTACCCGCCCTCACATCCACATCCACTTCCCTGTCCGCATACACCGGACCGACGGTAGGCCCCCGGAAGAACGCGCGCATCGGCCGAGCGTCGTGCCACCGTACGACGAAAGTCGACACCTTTCGTCGCCCGGGATCGCGACTTCCGGAGACTGCGCCGGGCCGGTCGTGCGGCCGACGATGGACGGACCAAAACGGGGACACGGGGACAACGGGAGATGCCACATGGACAGCACGGGCACGGAGTCGAATACAGGAACAGGCGCGGAGCAGGACAAGACCGCCGTCGGCCTCACCAAGGCCACCCCCGCCCCAACCCTGGCCCCCACCCCCGCGGAAGCACCGGACATCCAGTCCCACGACACCTTCGTCATCAAGAAGACATTGAGCCTCACGGCCGGCGAGTACGTGGTGAGCGTGGCCCGGCCGGACGGCTCCGAGGGCGAGCCCGTCGCCTACGCACGCGAGAAGCGGCTGTCGCTCAGGGGGCAGGTGACCGTCTATACGGACGCGTCCAGGAAGTCCGTTCTCGCCGCCTTCAAGGGCCGCGACCACGAAGTGGGCTACATGTACGACGTGCGGGACGCTTCGGGCCAGTCCTTCGGGTCGTTCTACGAGGACGCGGGCGCGTCTTTCCTCCGCAGGACATGGCAGGTGCGGCAGCCGGGGACGATGAAGCTGACCGGCCGCGAGCGCAGCCGGGTGGTGGCCTTCGTCCGGTTCGTCTGGGAGTTCGTGCCTTATCTCGAATACGTGCCGTTCATCTGGCCGTACCGCTTCAAGTACACCGAGAGCGGCAAGCTTCTGATGACCGTCACCAAGAAGCTGGGGCTGCACACCCGGTACGTACTTGAGATCTTCGCGCCCGACATCGACCGCCGCCTCGCGATCGCCCACACGCTGGCCCTGGACGCCCTGGAAGTGGACTGACACGTACATCACGCCCGTTACGGCGATATAAGCCAGGTACGCCACGTATCGCCGGTACGCGTCGCATTGCCGACAGGCCGTCGAGTCACATGCCGGCCGGATCAGCGAGCAAGGGCTGCGCGAACCGATCCTCATGATGCCGACCGCGCCGACCGCGCCGACCTCGACAGCCTCGCCCGCTCGGCTACGAGAATGGTGCCGCCTGGGTGTGCGGTCAGCAGCCGCCCCTGGTGGAGAAGGGCCACTCCGTCGAGCGTGGAGAGGTCCGCTTCCAGGTCGGTGGTGCGGACGTACGTGGCGTGTTCGGCCGAGCGGGTACGGCGGGCAGGGTGTGCTTGCCCGGGTGGAGGGGGAAGCCGTTCACCCGCGGGTGCTCTCGCGCTCGTAGGGGGAGGTGGCCAGTTGTTCCTCGGCAGTGATATGGCCGTGGTTGAGGGTGTGCCAGGGCAGGACGGGCTCGTCCATGTGCCGCAGGTGGCGGTCGAACGACAGGCCGTGCCGGGCGAGGCCTTCGACGAGTTGGCTCTTGGTCACCGTGTGCAGGTCGATGTCCGCGCCTCCGAAGACAGCGTGATCCGTTCGGGGTCGGAAAGAATCCTTCGAGCAGCGTTCCGAATGACCGTAGAGGCGTGGCCGTGGAGGGCCACGGACGCCGTGGGAGCCCGCCGTATGTACTCGTAGCCGTAGAAGGGCTTGGCTTTCCATCCGGCGGGCCTGCCGGGCCTTGATGGTCGCTTCACGCTTGCGGCGCTGCATGGCTCGCAGCTCCATCTGCGCACCCCACGCCTCCACCGTTTGTACTCAACCGCGGTAGGTCTCCAGCAGCCGCCGTAAAACCTGGACACTACGAGGCGGACCACAACTGATCAACCGCACCGGGCACCGAGCCTGCGAACCGTGACGGCCATCGCGACGGCCGCAGACGCAAACCCGGAGACCTGCGAGCAGCTCCGAAATCTTTGGCACAAAGCCACGCGACCACCGGTGGTTGCCGCTCCCGGCGCGTCTGCGGCCTCGTCCGTCAGTCAGGGCGGCGACAGGGTCGCGGGGCCGGCTCTGCTCGAAGTGCAGCAGGCCCCGTTCCTGACGACCGACTCGGACGACGCCGCTGAGAGCACAGCGCGCGTGGTCCGGACCGACTTCGGAAAGGAAGCTGCCCTCACTCCCTACCTCGCTCGCCCCCACGATCAGAAGTTGGAGCGACTGCTCGTCCCGGCACTGCACATGGGGCTGAGTCCTGCTTCGTCATGTTCACCGGCTCTCCGCACTGCTCGCCCTCCGTTCCCCGGGCCCGGAGGGCCTTTCAGACGCCGGGCGGCTGGCCGGTGTCGTCCGGGCCGGGCCGGGGGCCGCCACCACGTACCAGGAAGTTGATGTGCGGGCCGAGCCAGACCGTGTCCCCGGTGCGGATGCGCAGGCCGGCTCCGGGAGTGAGGACCTGATGCTGGTTGACGCGGGTGCCGTTGGTGGAGCCTTCCGTCACCTCGGTCAGCCAGACCGTGCCGTCCTCGGCGTACTCGACGCTGGCGTGCCGCCCGGAGACCGTGGACTCGTCCGCCAGGATCTCCGCCGCTTCCGGCGTCGCCCAGTTGCTGCGGCCCAGCCGTACGGTCTGCCCGCGGCTCAGAAACAGCTGTCCGTTCAACCCGATGAACTGGAGGGCAAGTTGTGCGTTCTCCACCCGGACTGGATGCGCGTTCCCGGCCCGGGCGGGACGCGGAGGCAACACGGTCCCGGGGGCGACGGAGACCCAGCCGCCGTCCTCCGGGGAGGGCGGCGAAGCCCCTGGGGGCGGTGGAGGTGCGGTGCGCCCTTCGGCACCCCGGTCCCGGCCCTCGTCCTCGGACCGGAACCGTGTGAAGGGCTCCTCGGACAGCGAGATCCAGCCGTCGTCCTCGGACTCGGCACCGAACTCCGGTCCGGCCTGCTCGTCCTGGTCGCGTTCGTTCGCCGTCACCGGTTGACGGCCTCCTTCCCGAAGTCCACCAGGAGCTCCACCTGGCCGTTCGGGAGCTCTTTGACACCGGCCACCACCACGGTGGTACCCGCGCCCAGGCCCGGCTCGGCGAACAGCGCCCGGGCCAGCGGATTGATCAGGTCGGTCTCCAGCGCCATGCCGATGCCCCGCCCGCCCGTCCAGGGGTCGTTGGTGCAGCGGCGCAGCAGCGTGGCGCGGGCGTCCTCACGGAGCTCCAGGACTACACGGTGCTCGGCCGCGAGCTGCCGCTGGATGTTCCTCACCTGGAGGTCGAAGATCTCCTTCGCCACTTCCTCGGAGATGAAGTCGAACACCACGACGTTGCCGCCGATCCGGTTCATCAGCTCGGGTCGGCCGATGACCTGCTCGAAGTGCTCCTTGACATTCTTCTTGATCGTCGCCTCCAGCTCGGAGTACTCCGTGCCCGGCTCGACGACCCACTCCCGCTTCTGGGTCTGCGGGTCGGTGCGCTGCACCCCGAGGTTGGAGGTGAAGATCAGCACGCATTCGCTGAAGTAAGTGGTGACTCCCTGCCCATCGGTGAGCCTGCCGTCTTCCAGAACCTGGAGGAACTTGTCCAGCACCCCCTTGTCGGCCTTCTCGATCTCGTCGAAGAGGATGACCCGGAAGGGATCCTGCCGTACCGCGGCGGTGAGTTCACCGCCCGCTTCGTACCCGACGTAACCAGGGGGCGCCCCGACGAGCCGGTCGGCGGCGTGCGAGGAGGAGAACTCGCTCATGTCGAAGCGGAGATACGCCTGCTCGTTGTCGAAGAGGACCGCCGCCACAGCCTTGGCCAGTTCGGTCTTGCCCGTGCCGGTCGGACCCGCGAAGAAGAGGACGCCGCGCGGCCGGTGACCGGGACTGGTCGCCTGGGCTCCGGAGAGGCCCAGCGCGGCGCGCTTGAGGATGTCGAGTGTCCTGGCGACGGCGGCCTCCTGGCCCAGCACCCGCCGGGGGACCGAGCGCTCGTCGTCCGGGTCCTCACCTCGCAGGATGCGCCGGCGAACCTCCTCCCGGCTCCAGGGGTTCCGCTCCACGCCGAGGCGGTAGATCCGGACCGCGTCGGACATCGAGCGGAACGCGAGGCCCCTGTCCAGCGCCAGATCGAGACTCTCCCGCATCGCCCTCAGCGTCATCCCCCCGGCCGCCCGCGCCACCGCCTCGACAGCCTCCTTGTCCTCCTGGAGGACGTCGCCGGAGGGCACCGCTGACGTCCGCTGCCTGGCCCGGAATTCCCGGCGCAGGAGGTCGGCCATACGGCGGCGTTCATCGGCGTCAGGCTGGGGAACCGCGATCGGCCGGATGCGCTCGCTCCCTGAGATGAACCAGTTGGGCAGGTCACGCTCCCCTTCGGCCAGCCAGATCACCGGGTTGAACAGGTCACGTCCATCCGTGCGCCCCGGGTCCCGTACCCGCTTCGCCAGGTCGGCGAGTTGCAGACAGGAGAGGAAGAAGTCCCGCTCGTCCGGGGTCAGCCGGGTGACGTCCTGGACCAGCCGTGAGGCGTGCTCGACCACCAGAGCGGCCCGCAGAGGCGGAAGTCCCGCACCGTCGCCGCGCGCCCTGCTGCGTTCCTCCGCCCAGCCGGAGGCGATGTTCCGCAGGTCGGCACTCACCTTCTCCTGCTGGGCCGCGTCGGCCCCGGGGAACTGCCGTGGCGGCAACAGGGTCCTGGCGGCCTCCTCCACCTCAGGAGCGGCGTAGAGGATCCGGAGGCCGTTGATCTGGTCACATCCCACCAGGACCTGGTAGCCCATCCGTAGCAGGGGGTTCCACACCACGTCGAGCAAGGGGTGGTGCCGGTCCCTGCCGTTGCTGCGCACCAGGTGCAGATCGTGGATGTTTCCGTACAGGACGTACTGGGAGTGCACGCCCAGCGTGCCCGTCAGTTCCTGTACGAACAGAGGCAGTTCGTCTACCTTCGACTTCTGCAGATCCATGGGTGAACCTTCCGTGGAGTGCGGGACCCGGCGGGCCTGCAAGGGTGAGCGGGCGGTCACGTATCGCCGGGGCCGGTCGCCGTGCGGTGTTTCCGGGGCGCAGGAGCAGAGGACGCGGCGCGTCCGCCGCGCGCGTCGGCCGCGGACCGTGCGACGGGGGTACCCGCGAGCACCTCGCCGCGCTGCATCTCGAAGGCCAGGGGGAGCCCGGCCTCCGCCGCCAGTGCCCGGAACTCGTCCAGTCGCTCGGCCGCTTCCGCGCACCGCCGGTCGTCCCGATCCAGATCCTCGGACCGCCGCTCCCGCCGGGTCGCCAGGCGCATGGTGACAACCTGGACGGTCTCCCCCCGCAGCTCCATCCTGAGCCAGTGGTCCGGGCCCCAGCCCCCGGGGGTCCAGTCGAGCGTCACGGCATGGTCCTCGGTGTGGCTGACGCGCAGGTCGCCGGACGTGTCCATGGCCAACCGGGCCAGGACGCCGGTGCACTGGCGCTTCAGGTAGAGGGCCTCCAGGGCGGCGCACCGTGCTGTCGTGCTGCGCTCCACCAGGTCCCGCTCGCCGGAGGTCGGAAGGACGTGGTCGTCGACGCACTTCCGCAGCGCGGCCACGGCCTGGGGGTCCGGATCGGGAAGGTCCTGGTCCTCGGGCAGGGGCAGGGTCAGGAAGTGGAGCTGCACCGCCGCCTGTTCGATCTCGCGGCGCAGTTTCCACGCCTTGCGGTTGGCGTCGGCCACGAAGGTCCGCGCCTCGCGCAGATGCCGACGGGACCGCTGGGGGCGGGTGGCGTGTGCCGCCGCGTGGCTCACCGCCTCCGCGGCCATCCTGACCAGTTCGGCGTCGGCCTGGGGGTCGAGGGCGGCCAGGATGTCGGCGCCCTGGTCCCGGACGGCGGTCTCGTCCGCCGCACCGGTCGCACGCGATGGCTCGGGCACCGGGAGGGGAGCGTCCTGGGCGGCCGGCCGGTCGCGGGCCATGGCGCCCTGCCGGGCCCGGAGCGCGTCCTGCCAGTCCGGGGCGTCCTCTTCGTCCATGCCGGCCAGTGAGGCGAGGAGAGCCTCTGCCTCCCAGGCCGCGTGGACCTTCTCGGCGGCCTCCAGCGCCCGGTCGAAGCGGACCAGCTCGAGGCGGAAGTCGCCCAGACGGCTCGCGGCCGGGTCCAGCGGGCCGGGCAGATCGGGGCGGGGCGGAGGGTCGCCGGGCGCCGTCCGCGCGGCCCGGGCGATCCGCGCCCCCAGCGCGCTGCGACGGGCGTTGGCGCGGGCGGCGGCGAAGGCCGCGTTCCGCCACTGCTCCGCCGCGTCCGCGGAGGCCTTCTCCTGTCGCTCCAGGCAACGCTGTTCCTCGGCCGCGCGAACGGCCGCACGGGCCAGCACCTTGGTGGTCACGAGCGCTGCCCGGCCGGCCAGCAGCGCCCCGCTGAGGGCGCCCAAGACCTGGAGCGCGGCGTCGGCCGCCTGCTGAGCGGCCTCGGAGGCCAGGTCCCCCAGGTGCGAGGCGACTTCCTCCGCCGTGCCGTCCAGGTGCAGTGATCCGGTGTGGGCGAGCTCGTTGGGGTCGGGCAGGGGTGGGGGTGGCGGCGGGACGAAGTCCAGGCCCGGCATGACCCCGGTCTCCAGGAACTGGGCGAACGCCTCACTCACCGGCCGGCTCCTGTCATCCGGTCCCCTGACGTGTCCCCGTTCGACGGGGCGGGTGCTGCGGGGACGCCCCGCTGCGGCGGTACGGTCCGGCCTCCCGCGGCCGCCGCACCGTTGTGGCGTCCCCGGCGCCGTCGGTACCCCCGCCCACTCCGGCTCCACGCCAGGCACCGCCGGACGCTCCATGCCACCACCGCGCCCGCGGAGACCGCCGGCCACAGCCACGGCACGTACATCAGCGTCCCGACGACGAGCGCGCACACTGCGAGCAGCACCAGGGCCCCGAGGATCCAGCGGGACCTGCGGGCCAGGACGAAGGAAGCAGGGCGCTCCGCACGCTCGATGATCAAGCCCGCCAGGGAATGGCGCGGGTGGTAGGCGGGCGGGCGGATCCAGTTCGCGGTGAACAGTTCGGCGGCGAAGACGGCGGGCGTCAGTCCGAGGCTCCACAGCCAGGCGACGACCACCTGGCCCTGGGATGCCCAGCCGAGCACGTCCGCCAGTCCGATCAGGAAGGTGTAGGGAAAGGTGACCAGCGTGGCTCCGAGCAGCGCCCAGCCCAGGGCGGCGGGCAGATCCAGCCACTGCAGGACGGCGATCACTCCGTCCTGGTCCTCCCGCAGCTGCCGTTCGGCCTCGTCCTGCAGGTGTCTCTCGTAGCGCGCGTCGGCGTCCTGGGCGGCCAGGTCCGTCAGCCGGTGGGCGGCGACGAGCCGCAGGCGGTGCAGACCGTCGTCGTCGACGGGCCGCAGCAACCGGCTGAACCAGGGGACCTCCACCCCCCGGGGGAGGCTGTCCTCGAACCTCGCCGCCTGGTGTGCCAGCCGTGCCTCCACGCGGTCAGGTTCACGGGCGAGTTCCAGGAGCAGGGTGTCCACAGCGGTCGTCTGCCGCAGGACGTGCCGCACCCGGGGCAGCCGCCGCAGGTCGGGGCCGGCGAGCAGTTCGCGGACCAGATGGGGCCACCCGGTGCGCAGCGACTGCCAGCGGGCGGCTGTTTCGTCCAGTCCCTCGCCCATGGGGCGGTGCGCCAGAGCGGTGAGGACCTCCGGGTGCCTGCGCAGGTGTTCGGCCAGCTGAACCGCCGCGCCGTCGTTCTGGCGGACGGCCCAGGACAGGTCACGGATGCCGCGGATGGTGAGCGGCATCCCCCAGCAGCCGGCCTCGAGCCGGGGGCCCAGCCAGCTGATCAGCCGGGTGGTGAGATCGGGGGTGGGCGCCCTCCCCAGGGCTTCGCGGAGTCCGGCGAGGACGCGTCGCCCGGCCTCGCTCTCCTCGGCGGCGAACTGGGAAAGCCAGCGCGCGAGTTCGGACCTTCGGCCGTCGTCGTCCAGCAGCTGGTCCGCAGCGACGTGGTAGTGGTCGAGGGCCCTCGCCAGCGCCTCCCGCAGGATGAACTGCTCACCGACGAAGGGGAACGGGGTGATGGGATCCGGCTCCGGGCCGGGGTCCGCCGCCCCCCGCACCGGCCCGGACCCACGGGGCGCGGTGTCAGGGGACCCCCCGCCCAGCCAGGTTTCCACCTGCGGGGCGCCCCACCGGTTTTCCGGGTCACGCGTCAGGAGCCCGGTGCAGAGCAGGCGGACACGCCGGTGGTCCAGGCGGTGGACGTCGGGATCCCGGGTGGCGAGTGCTTCCATGACGGCCTTGTCCTCCCGCTCGTCCATGAGAGGTCGGCCGAGGGCCAGTTGGGCGACGACCATGCCCACCGACCACCAGTCCGCCTCAGGGGAGACGCTCTGGAGCCGCGACGCCGCTTCCGGGGCGAGATAGAGGGGCTTGCCCCGCCAGTCGACGTACCGGGTCGACTCGTCGGGCCGGTACACCGCCGCACCGAGGTCGATCAGCGTGATTTCCGGACTGCCCCCGTGCGCCTGGATCATGATGTTGTCCGGGGTGATGTCCCGGTGCACGACCTCCTCGTCGTGCAGGAAGGACACGGCGTCGTACAACTGGGCTACGACCGCTTCCAGTTGCTCGAAGGCCATCGGACCGGAGTGTTCCCGCTGGTAGTCACCGAGATGCGTCTCACCGTGCGACCGGTACAGGTGGTACGGGTGCCCGTCGGCACGTCCGGTTTCCAGCAGGTGTTCCAGATGCGTGCTCCCCCCTGGCGGGACCCGCCCGGCCACGAACAGTGTCCGGCCGATATCGGGGCCGGGGGCATGCATGCGGTGGTACCACTTGAGCACCAGCGGGACGTCGGGGTCCCCGCTCCTCAGATCACGCACCCTCAACACCACGGCCTGGGAGGGCCGCTCGGCGGTCTGGAGGACCCTGAGCAGGGAGAAGCGGTCCGCCAGTTCGGGCGGCACGCCCGAAGTGACCCGCCGGGTCTCGACCCGGTGGGCCCGCGAGAAGCCCTCGTCCTCGGGGGGAACGAAATCTGTGGGGTCAGTGGTCGACACGGCCCGACCTTCCGGTGAATACGCCCGTCCCGCTGTCGTGAATCGGCGCGGGGAGCAAGAGGTTATCCACGTAGCCCACACGCCCGCACGGAATTCGCCGGTTCACGGCACTGAACGTGGGACGGGTTCTGGGGGCAGTGGCTGAGTGGATCATCAAGTTCTTCACCCTTACCGCAACGCCATTTTCGGATAATCTTATTTTCCAGTCCGGAAGGGGCGGGTTTACCATGCAGCCCATGGACGCATTGCCTTCGCATCAGGAGCTCATCGAGGAGTTGAGGTGCCTGAGACGACTCGGGTTTCCGCGGCTGCGGCGCTGCTCCCGGGACGGTCTGCGCGCGGCCGCCGTGGCGGCCGGCTTCTGCGCGGACGCCGACGACGAACTCGAAGGCATAGAGGACCTGCTCGGGTCCGCGGCGCGACGTCTGGGCGGCGGCGAACTGCGGGACGCGGACGACTGCGATCCGCTGGCCCGTGCCGCCGCACACTCCTTCGGTCTCTTCGTCTTCCGTCGCGGCGTGGCCGCCGCGGACCGCCGCAAGGCCGCGGCGGGCGTGTACGGGGTGAGCACGGAGCGCTTCCGTAAGAGCCAGGAGCGCGAAGTGCTCGACGGCCTGGCCTCGGCGGTGCTCGCCCTGGCGAGGTCCGGCCGGTCCGGCGCGGTCGGTGACGGCGGGGCCGGCGCCCCTGACCGCGCCCGGCCGGAGCCGCGGACCGCGGTCACCACGCCCCTCGGTGGACCGGTGCCGGGTGGCCTCAGGCCGGTGCCGTCCGCCTCCCGTCCGGTGCTGGGCAGCGTCGCGATCCGACTGACCCCCATCGAACGGATACGGGACACGGACATCCTGGTCTCCTCCGAGAACGTCTACCTGGAGATGTCCAAGTCCTTCCGGCCGACCGTCTCCGGCGTCCTGCGGCGAGCAGCCGCCGAACGCTCGAACGGCGAGGTGGTGGACGACGTCCTCGCCCGCGAACTGGCGGTCTGGCTGCACGCCAACCGTCGGACCGGCCTCGGCGTACAGCCGGGCACGGTGGTGCCCACCTCTGCCGGAGCCCTCTCCCGGCAGGGCATCCGGCGCGTCTACCACGCTGCCGTGGCCACCCCCGTGGACCACGGCAACCGCTACCACGTCGCCCCCGGCACCGTGACCGACGCGGTCCGGGGGTGCTTCGAACTGGCACGTGCCGAACGGCAGTCGCTCGCGCTCCCGCTGACCAGCATCTGCTTCCCGCTGCTGGGCGCCGGGCGCGGCGGCCTCCCACCCGGCGACGCCGCGGCACAGCTACTCGGGGCGGTCCGCGGGGAGCTGCGGCGGGACCCGAGCTGGTCTGTGCTGCTGGTGACCCACAAGCGCGAGTTCGCGGAACTCCTCAGGGACGCCAACTCGGCTCCCTGAGCGTCACGCCGGCCTCTCGCAGTCCCTGCTCCACGGCCCTGAGCTCGCCGCGCAGCGGCACGCCGTGGAACCGCACACCGGCGGGCGGCCCCGGTTCCACCACCGCCTGGAGCCTGCCGCCCGTGCTCTCCCGCGCCAGGTGAGGGGCGTACCGGGTCTCGCCCCGGGGCGTCAGCGGGCGCAGACGCTGGTTGGCCGAGCCACGCCAGACCAGTCGGGTCGGCCTCTCCACCCGGAACCGGCCGGTTATCACCGCGTCGGCGCCGCGCAACGCCTGGCGTCTCGCGGCCGTGAGTTCGTCCGGCTCATACCCGGTGTACACCAGCAGGTCGGCTCCTTCCGCCCCGCCGCCGGCCCGGTCCCTGATCCGGGCGGCGCCGAGCAGCAGTTCGGTCAGCGCGTCCGCCTGGTCGAGGGGCTCACCGCCACTCACGGTGAGCCCCTCGGCCCCCCTGCCCAGAGCCCCCTCCCACATCCGCAGCAGACCGGAGACGTCCTCGGCGGTTCCCCCCTCGGGAGCCCAGGTGTGCCGGGACATGCAGCCCGGACAGGCCAGTCCGCAGCCCTGGAACCACATACCGAGGCGTTGTCCCGGCCCGAGGGTCCCCAGGGGGAAATGCGTACCGCTGATCCGGACTTTCATGAACTCCCCTCCGTCACACCGGAAAGCAGTATCGGCGGCCGGACTCCGCCCGCGCAACCGCGCTCTCACCATGCTTCGGCCGTTGCCCGGGCGACCTCCGGGCGTTTTTCGGATACCTGCCGGGGAATGATCAATTCCGCCTGGAACCAGCCCCGTTCCGCTCCGATATTCAGCTACTCTCTCGATGCGTGGATCTCCCTCGGGGAGCCACGCGGACGGAAATTGGAGGCTGTTCCATGACGAACTTCTCCGGTCGAACGGGGGGCCGTCCTCGCAGGGCGAAGCTCGGATTCTTCTCCAGGACCGGCGCCCGGTTCCATGGAGGACGCGATGCGGCGGATCTGGTGTCCCTCATGACCGACGCCCGCACCGGCAGCGCCCCGGCGGACCTGGCGCTGCCGCCCTACGTGGTCGGGATCAGGAACGAGGTGGAGCGCGGCTGCTCGCAGCTGCTCCGGCGACTGCTGCACAGCCGGAGCGGACTGGTCGCGACGATCCACTCGGAATCGGTCCGCGTCGTCACCCAGTACACGAAACGGGGCCGGCCGGCCCCGGCCGCGCTGGCCCGCTACGGCCGGATGGTGGCCGAGTGGCACACTGCGGCCGGCGTCCAGCGCACAAGGGCACAGGAACTCGTCGACGAGGGAAACCAGTTGCTGGCCTGCTACTGGGACGCGGCCTGGCAGCGGGGACGCCGCCGCACGGCTGCGGACACCGAGCCGCGGATGGACGAACTCCGCCCGGCCGGATGGCTGCCGGGCACGATGGCGCTGGACCCGGCGTGGCACCGGATCGACGACTGGCTGGACTCGGACTCCTGGTACGCGGAGCGCGGCCGGGACGAGGCCGGTCCGCCGGTGGTCCAGGCGCTTGCCATCCTGCGGACCCAGCAGCCGGGCGCCGCCGCCGGCCGGCGTGCCTAGGGGAAGGCCGATGACCATGTACCACCTGGTCCCTGAGGTCCGTGGAACACCTGGAACATCTGCAACTCCTGGAAAGGAGAGAACCGTGCATCGCTCAGTCCCTGACGGCCGGCGGGCGCCCGGACTCCGCCGCGTGGCCGCTGTGGCCCCGGCGCTAGGGCTGCTGGCCGCGCTGGCCTCTTGCACCTCACAGCCCGACCCGCTCACCACCCCGTGCGGTGTCGTCATCGACGGATCCGGGTCCGGTTCAGCGACCGAGAAGGGGTTCGACGCGGAAGCGAAGCTCAAGAACAGCCTCATGCCGTTCCTCGAAGAACAGGAGTGCGGCACGGTGGAGTTCGCACCCATCACCCGCTCCTCCAAAGCCTCGTCCTGCCAGGTGTCGGACGTCGATCTCGACCCGCCCGGCAGCGAGACCACCGACCAGGACAGCGCACGCGCCAAGTCCCGAGGCGTCGCCGGCAGGAAGGCGCTCGAGGAACTGGAGTGCGCACGAGCTCAGAACGGGTCGGATGTCTGGGGGGCGCTGGACCGCATCAGCGAGACCATGCCCGGGGACGGGCCGGACGCCAAGCTGCTGGTCGTCAGCGACTTCGCCCAGGCCGACAAGGAGTTCAAGATCTCCCGGGCCGACCTGTCGACCGCGCAGAAGCGGGAGACGGCCCTCGACACCCTGGTGAAACAGCGGGGCCTCCCCGGGCTCAAGGGCATGCATGTCTACCCGGTCGGCCTCGGCATGCAATACAACGGCAAGCCCAGCGAGAGCGAGAACTTCGAGGCCTTCTGGGCCGAGATGCTGGAAGGGAGGGCGCAGGCCCATGTCCACGACGACTACAGGTGAACCGCCCCGGCCGAGCCGGTGGCGCCGGTCCGCTCAGCGGACCGACGGCCAGGGCTCCCGGCGGCGGGGAGTGTCCAGGGGGCGGCGGGACGGTACCCGGCCGGTCCCCGTCGGCCCGGCGGTGCTGGACATCCGGGCCGAGCGACGCTTCCTGGACGACGCCGAACACCGCGGCGCCGCCGCCGCCCGCAGCGGGGCGCTGGACGCACTGGTGCTGCAGAGCGACGACCGGATTCCGTTCTTCGCCGAACTGGCGTCGCTGCGGGACCGGGTCATCCGGCGCTTCGGTGAGGAGGCGCACCACGCCGAGGAACAGGCGCGATACGACGACGCGCATGCCCTCGCCGAGACCGCGCGGCTTCGGGCCGAGGTGGAGCTGATCGACAGGGAAGTGGCCAGGACCGACGAACAGATCGCCACCACCACCCGTCAGCTCGACCTGCTGGCTATGCGCTCGACCGCCTGGAACCGCTTCCGTGACTCACTGCGCGAACGCGTGGAGAGAAGGGCGCTGGAGGGCCGCGAAGGGCAGGCCCCCCAGGGCCGGGGCCCGGCCGAGGGGACGGACGGCGAGGACGGCGAGACATCCGGCGCCCGGGGGGCCCCGGACGCCGGTGACCAGCAGTGGGTGAACGTGGGACAGCCCTCCCCCACCCCTGCGGCTCCGGCGCCGCGCCGGACCGGGGCGTCGACGGGCACCGGGCTGGCCCGCGCGTGGGAAGGGCTCCACAAGCGGCCCGCCGTCCCGGACTGGATGAGGTGGAGTCTGTTGGGCCTCATCCTCGCGGTCGAGCTGCCCATCTACTGGGTGGCCTACCAGCCGTTCCACGGCGTCGGCAACGTCAATGTGGACCTGCAGACCGGTGTGCTCGCGGTGGGCACGGCAGTCGTGATGGTGATGCTGCCTCACCTGGCTGGTCTGGTACTGCGACGAGGACCGGAGACGGGCTCGTTCCGGGCAGTCTGGTTCCCGGCGCTGTCCTTGCTGGGTGTCTGGGTCTTCCTGACCGGCGTGCTCGGCGTCGTCCGCGCCAAGTACGTCATGCAGACCGAGGAGCCCGCGCCTGCCTCCGACGGGTTCCGCCCCGCCGACACGGACACCGCCGCCGGCAGTCTGATCGAGCGGCTGGACCTGGAACCGTGGACGGTGACCTGGCTGTTCGTCGCCCTCCTCGTCCTTTCCGGAGGCATCGGTTTCCTGCTCGCGCTGTGCAAGGAGCACCCGCACCTGGACGCCTACCGCACTGCGATCGAACGCCGCGGCGAGCTGGTACGACGGCGGGAACTCAGCCTGGTCGAGGCGGAGCGCCGACGCGTCACCGCGGACACGGCCGACGCCCGGCGCGAGGAGCGCAGGGCCGCGGCGGAGGACAGGGTGCGGGCCGCCCGTGAATTCCACGAGGCGGCGGCCCACCGCTACCTCGACGGGTTCCTCATGACGGCCAAGGAGCCGGCGGTGACGGAGGCGGCGATGCGGCTGTCCCAGAAGTGGCCCCTCCTCCCGATGACCCGCAGCGAGGTCTCCGCCTGACCTGGGGCCGCGTACGCCCGCCCACGTCACGGAGCCCGCTGCTCCAGCCCTTGCGAAGGGCTGGAGCAGCGGGCTCTCACCATGCCGCAGGTCAGTTCAGGGGTGCGGAGATCACCGACCGCAAGGGGCTCAGGAGCCGGTTGGCCCTCTCCAGACCTTCCGGGGAGTCCAGCCGCCAGCTCTCCTCCGGCTCCCGGTCCGCCGGGCACGGCGCACCCCGGTCGCCGAAGAACTGCACGGCGGCACGGGGCCGGCACCTCTTGGACGTCCACCGCAGTCCCTGCGCGGCGGTGCAGTGCCGGCGCATCACCTGGACCCAGTACCGCGTCTTGTCGTACTCGCGTTCCTCGCAGTCGATCAGCCATTCGTCCTGCCACACCGACGCCAGACCCTCGGCCGTCGTCAGGTCGAGGAGCGTGACGTCCTCGGTGGTGCGCAGCGCGGAAAGCCGGTACATGGAGGCCTGCGCCCACGGAATCAGCCGGACCCCCGACCCGCTGTCGAACTCCACGGACCGCAGGAAGACCTCGGCCAGCGCGGTCACCGGGTCCAGTGCGGCGTAGAGGTAGGGGTAGGGATCGCGCTCCGTGGCGTCGAAGCGGCTTCCCTTGAAGTACTCATGCGCCGGGTGGGGGTTGAACTCCGCCCCGCCGTAACGATGGCTGTGGCACCGCCATATGAGGCTGCCGGCCGGGAGCACGGTGAGCATTGGTTCCATGACGACGCCCTCGGGCGGGGCCTGCAGCGCCATCAGTCCGCCTCCACCAGTTCGAGCGCCGCACCTTCCAGCTCCTCGTCGGGCAGTGTGCCCAGGAGGTCAGCGGGAGTTCCGTGCAGCCAACTGTTGCCGCCCAGCCACCAGTCGGCCGCGCCCCATGGGTCCACTTCGGCGCGGAGCAGGCCGTTGATGCGCAGCACCACAGGGTGCGGCTGCAGGGTGCCGGCCCGGAACTGGAAGCGCGGACAGCGCGCTCCGGACCGTCCGGGCCGGGGATCGGCGAGTCGGATCAGGCCCGGCTGGTTCCCGTGCGAGATGAGGAGTTCGGCGTGCTCCCGCTCGCTCAGAGCGGGTGCACGGAGCAGTCGCTCCCTGGCCGCCAGCAACAACTCCGCCGGATCCCGGGCCGGTTCGGCGCATGTCTCAGGCCCGGGGTCAGGTGCGGCTGTTGCGGACCTCGGCTCCAGCAGGTTCAGCACCGTCCCGATCGCGTCGGCGGTCGGCAGCGCTCTGCCCTTCGTGCCGTCGGCCGCGTACCTGCGGCTTCCCAGCGAGTCGGACACCGGATGCTCGGGCGGCAGCGCGGAGAGCGCCCGGCGCAGTCGCCGCATGGCCGGGGAGACCGGCCGGCCGGCCGTCACCGCGTCGCGCAACTCGCGCAGCGCGGCAGCCACCTCCTCCCGGTCCTCCTCGTCGTGCAGATCGGCGGCCAGAGACTCCTGATGCGTCACCAGGAGCGCCAGCAGGTCTTCCGGGGTCACTGCTCCGTACCTCCTGAGGGGTTGCCGTGATGGACGAAGGCCGCCCAGACGTCGGTGCGGCGGAAGTCCCTGTTCCAGCGCCGGGCCCGGACCCGCTCCAGCGCCCGCACCGGCGGCCGCGCACCGGGGTCGGCGAGCATCCAGCGCTGAGCCGCTCGCAGTGCGTCCGGCGGTGCCGAACCGGCGGCAAGCCGGTCGTGCAGCACCAGCATCAGGATCTCGGACTCGTCGTCGTCCACGCCCCAGCGCGTTCCGACGGCGTCGGCCGCCAGCCGGTGCACCAGCACGGACGTCACGGTCAGCGCCTCGTCGTGGTCGCGAGTGGTGAGATCGGTCTCGCAGGCACCGCACACCACGAGCGGCCCCCGCGAGCGGTAGGCCTCACCGTCGTGCGGGGTTTCCAGCAGGGTGGCGAGGGTGAGCGGCGCGTCGTCGCAGTCCGGAGCCGCCCCCTCCTCGCCCGTGGAGCCGCCCGGGCGGGAGGGCGCCAACCGGAGAGCGGACGTCGTGGGATCGGGTCCCGCGGTGCCGTGGCAGGAGAGATGGACCAGGGACGCGGCGGACTCGGCACGTCCACCGAGCAGGGACAGGACGGTCTCCGGGGTGGCGGGCGAGTTTTCGTCCCGGTACACCTCGGCGTGCGGATAGTAGATCTCGTTCAGGATCTTGATCTCCTCCTCCGCCCAGGCCAGTTGGTCGTCAGCGTGGAAGGCCAGCGCGGGACGTTCGCCGGGGGCCATGCGGGCCCGGGCCGACGCCCGCAGGAACTCCTGGCCCGACGCAGCATGCGTGATCACCGCGATCTCGAGGGCCCGCACCGCCCCGGGGCCGCCCAGCTCCGCCGGGGGACGCACCACCGCCGCCGGCCAGGGCACCACGCCGAGGCTGCCGCACGGCACGAGGACCAACCGCACCGCCCGGGGAGCCCGGCCGTCGCCCGCCGGAGCGGGGGCCAGGCCTGATTCGGCGAGAGCCCGCGGCCACACGCGCAACGTGTCCAGTACAGGTGTCAGCACCTCCCCGGCCCACGCGCACACCTCGTCGAACGCCTCCCGCCACCGTGTCTCGGCGCGCCGCGTCTCCTGCGGGGATGAACTGGGGTCGTCGTCCACCCGTTTACGTTCCGCTTGCGCCTCCACAAAGGCGGAGACCGGTGCGCGCCCCTCGGCGGAGAGCGCGGACAGGGGCACGGACCGGGCAGGTCCCTCGGGCGTGACCAGAAGGACCGCGCCGTCGTCCGTGCCGCCGCCGGGCAGCAGATGGACGAGGGCGTCCACGTCCGCCCGGACCAGCCCGTCCCGCAGCGCGGCCACCCTGTCGGCGGGCGTCAGGTCGTCGGTCGCCCGCTGCTCCGAGCGCAGCAGGTCGAGGGCCTGCCGCCGCACATCGCCGGGGAGCCGGGGGCCGTCCCCGCCCGGCGCGAACACAGCTTCGAGAGGTGGTGCTTCCCCCGTGCCGGGCGCCGTGGGCAAGACAGCCTCGCGCCACCGGGCCGCGAGCTCCCCGGCGCCCAGAGCCTCGAGCCGGTCAGCGACGCTCCTGGACTCGGCGGTCGCCGCCAGCACCAGGGAACGCCCCGCCTCCAGACAGTCGATCGCGTCTTCCGTCTGTCCTGCGCCCAGCGCCCAGGAGGCTGCGGTGCAGCCGTGGTCCGCGCCTCGACGGGCAGCGCGCAGACCGTGACGAACACCGAGCTGGAGCAGGACCTCGTCCGCGATGGCCCGCAGCGAGCGGCGGGCGGCGGACACGGCGCCCGGGAGGTCCTCCGCGGCCTGGGGGGTGCCGGGGCGGGCGGTCGCCCGGTCAGCCAGCCGGGAGGCGAGCAGCCAGTGCACGGTCTGCGCGTCCGGGGCTCCCTCGGGCGGAAGAAGTCGGCACGCACTCTCCAGCTCGGCGATGGATTCGTCCAAGGCGTCAGGGGCCCCGGTGCGCAGGTAGAGGGTGTCCAGCCCGATCGCCAGGGAGGTCCGCGTCTTGATCTCGAAGTCGAAGGTGACGCCCGGCCTTCCCAGCGCGGAACGAGTACGCCGGAGGCCCTCCCTCAGGTGTTCCGGGTCCGACCCGAGCATGGTGTGCAAGGCGTGCACGGGGGCCGCGTTCACATCGGTCAGCGTCTCGAAGGCGACGATCCCCCCGAGGCTCTCCGACGCGGTTTCCATATGCATGACGGCCTGATGCATGTCCGCGTGCGAGCGGGACATCTGGGCGCGGGACAGATAGGCGTACCCCAGCGTGTATTCCAGGACCCCCAGCATCTCGTCGGCGGCAAGCGCCCCGGCGTCGAGGTCGTGGAGCTCGTCGATGAGCAGGTCCGTGGCGGCGAGGTCCCGCGCTTCCCGCAGTTCCGTGAGACGCAGCTGGACGCGCAGACAGTCGGCGAGGACACGCAGCGAGCTGCTGGTGCCGTCGGCCGGCAACGGTGGGAGGACCGCCAGGAGACCTTCGGCCGCCTCCGTGTCCAGCAGGCTGCCACCCGTCTCGCCCGCGAGCATCAGCAGCATCGACACCATGACATGGAGCCACTCGGTCTGCTCCTCGGTGGCGAGCTCTCCGGTACGGGCGGCCTCCTGGAGCTGCCCCAGCGCACTGTGGAGGCGTCCGCGGTCCCCGGTGCGCATGCCCAGCGAGATCTGGAGCACCGCGGCGACCATGCGGGACGACAGCGGCGAGCCGGGCTGTGAGAGCCGGCTGACGATTCCGGAGATCTCCTCGCCCCGCACGGCCTGGGGCGATGTCGCCTCCATCAGTGCCAGGAATTCCGGAATGACGAGGCCGTTGCCCTCCTCCCGCGATTCGGACCGATTCGGCTCGTCGACGAGGGAGGGGGAAGCCTGGCCGGCGCGCAGCATGACGACAGCGGTCTCCATGACATGGCGGAGCGGCGCGGGGAGATGGGCAGAGCTCTTCCGCATCGCCTCCGCGAACTCGGCCACCGCTTCCCCGTCGTCCATCCGGAGCGTCGTGAGCTGGGCAAGGGTGTCCATGAGCCCCCCGGTGGGGGCCGGGAGCTTCTCGGCGAGGCCGGCTTCGAGGGCAAGTCGGTGGAGCAGCTGGAGGTCCTCGACGTACCCGGGGCCACCGTGACTGCCCGGTCTGCCCACCCACATCATCTCGGTGAAGGTCGCCTCGTCCAGGGAGCCGGAGAACATCGACGACACCCCGCTCAAGCGGCGGGCGAGCAGCAGGATCAGGTGCTTTCGCACCTTGAGGCGCTCAGGCTCGCTCAGCACGCCGCACTGCCGTGCCGACGCCAGCAGGGCCTGCGCCCTGACCCGGTCCTCGTCGGCTCCGCCGAGCGCGGCCCTGATCGAGAGCAGCACACCCAGCCGGGCCTCCAGCCGGGCCACGGCCGGATGTCCCGCCGAGGAGCTCGCGTCAGGCGGAGGGGGCGGGGCCGCGTCGGCCGCCCCGGCGACGGCCCGGCCGCTGCCCGCCCCGCCCAGGGCCGTCGCCTCGGCCAGGAGGGTGTCGATCTCCACGATCTCCCGGTCCAGTCCGGCCCCGCGAAGGCCCTCGTACGTCTCGGATTCCTCGGGCGCCCAGCAGTCCTCCGTACGGGACAGGACCGCTTCGGCCCGGACCAGCAGCGGTTCGGTGGCGAAGTCACTCATCTTGGGTTCCTCCCGGTGCCATCATGCCCACTGCGCGGCTCCGGTGGTGGCGGACCGGCGACACCGTCACCTCCACACCCGGATATCGACCGAACTCCGCCCGGCGGGGCCCTTCTCGAGGTGGAAGTCGGTCACCGTGCGGTCGTGTTCCGGGCGTCGGGCGCGTAACACCCGGATCGCGTGTCGGGCGGAGAGAGATGGGGGCATGCTGTTTCCGTCCGTGCGAGCGCACACAAGGAGGCGGGCATGCCGGGCGAGAGCGCATCGACCAGTACCGACGCCGACCACCCGACGGCAGGACGTCGGGTGTCGTACCGGGAGACGACCGCCGACCACTACGCGCGTGACTTCATCCAGGAGGCGCAGGCGCTGTGCGTGGACGACGAGACGACGGTTCTCAGCGGGAGTTGTCCCCGCTGCGGCTGCTCCTTCACCTTCACGTACCGGCCCCGGGCGTTCCGGAGTCCCCGGCGGGGCCCGCGGGCGCGGGAGATCCCGGTGATGTGCACCTGCACCACTGAACACGAGGGGCGGCCGGCCGACGAAGAGGGCTGCGGGGCCCACTGGAACGTGAGGCTGGAGAACCTGTGACGACCGGTCCCCGGCTCACCCCCGGCCGTCCGGCGATCGCCGCGGACCGCGCGGCGGCCCACCGGATACGGCAGGCGCTGGCCGAAGAGCTGCCGAAGGTCCGGGAGGCCGCGCTGGCCTGGCGCAACGGACTCGCCGGTCTTTTCGTCGGTCTGCTCGGCTTCGGCCTTGTCAAGGGACGTACGGACGTCGGCAAGCTCGCCTCCCCGTACGGCGCGCTGGTGGGCGGCATGCTCCTGCTGTCCCTGATGTGCGGCGCTGTAGGTGCGCTGTATCTTCTGCGCGCCGCGCACGGCATGCCCGTGGCGACGTCGCTGGCCCCGGAGCCGGGCGGGAGCACGGCCCGGTACGCCGGGGACCACGTGGAGGCCGGCCGCGCCCTGAGGGCGTTGCGCCGGGGCGTGACCCTCACCCTGGTGTGCGGCGCGCTGCTGGTGGCGGGCGTCGCCTTCAGCTGGTACGGGCCGGGGAAGGAGAAGCCCCAACTCCTGGTGAAGACGCCGGCGGGCACGGAATGCGGCGAACCCAAGCGCATCGAGCGCGGCGTGGTGGTGCTGAAGACGGAGACGGGCGAGATGAGGGTGTCCCTCACCGACGCGACGGCGGTCCTGGCGGTGGAAACGTGTCCGGGGACGACGCAGGCGGCTGAGTAAGGGGGCCTCTGGTGTGGACACACCTGATGGCGGACCTCGGGGGGCAGGACGGGGTCGGCCACATAGCGCTGGTCAGGGCGACACGGGCAGCCGGTGCGCGTGCCCGACGGCTTGGGCCCGGAACGCCGGCGGAGTCGTGCCCGTCCTCAGCCGGAAGAACGTTCGTGATGGTAACGGAAAATGTTGAAGGAGAGAGTCATCAGTTTCGTGTGGGAGTCTCGGCTAAGACTGGCGGCAAGGTGCAGGGCAAGGTCGATGTCACGGAACCATGGATGCGCCGGGGGGCCACGAGGAGCACCGGCGAGGCGGTCGGCGTCTGGATCTGGGCTGGGGAGAGCGTGCGGGCGGTGGTCGGAGTGGGCAGCGCAGGCCAGGCCGGAGGCCGGACCGCTTTGAGGGGCACCGCGATCTCGTGGGCCCGGCCCCCGCTCCAGCCGTCCGCCCCGGGCGGAGCGGCTTCCGTCAGCAGCGCCGTACCGGTGCGGTCGAGGTGTTGGCGCAGCAGGCTCCGGTGGCCGGGCTCATCGAGGTCGAGCGGCAGGCGCCGGTCGTCCTGGACGAGGTGCACGTGTTGCGCCAGGCGTCGGCGCTCCCGCCAGCCGGACAGCGCGGCGTCCCAGTCCGCGCCGGGGCAGCGGCGGTTGGGGAGGTCGCCGGCCTCCAGCCTCCATCGGGCCGCGACCAGCACGATGCGGCCGTACCGCAGGCGGGGGAGGAACGGCATCGCTGCGGCGGCGCCCCAGTCGAACCTGGTGACCTGGGCGTTCTGCGCCCGGGACACCTCGGTGATCAGCCGCGCCAGGGGCGGGGTGTGCTCGGCAAGGTTGAGCGCATGCATGCCGACGGCCTCGACGCGCAGCCCGCGGTCCGGAGCAGCCAGGTACATCCGGCGCCCGTCGCACGCCACCGCCAGATCCGCCGGCGTGAGCACCGCGGCGTCGGGGGCGCGGTGCTCCTGCAGGCTGATCACCAGCGGCAGCACACGCGGGGCTCGGGTGACGTGGGCGGTGTCGGGCAGCAGCGCGGGGAAGGAGAGCTGCGCGGCCACCGTGCCGGCGTCGGCCGTGGGCAGGTCAGCCAGCTCCGCTTGTAGGCGCTCGCGTTGCGCAGTGGGGAGGACGCCGAGGAAGCGTCCGACGGTTACCCCCGCTCCGCGGGCCACGCTGGTCATTTCCACGGTGAACCGACCGCGGCGGGCATCGGCAAGGCTGGCCGCGTGCAGTCGCACGCCCACCTCCAAGTGGGGCGGTACCCGTGGCTCTTGTGGTCCCCGCTCCAGGGCGGTCACGGTCTCGTCGGTCAGCACGACTTCGTCGCGGCCGTCGAGCGCGGCGGCCTGGGCGAGGCCGAGCAGCACGTCGTCCCGCGGCGACAGGCGCCGGCGGCTCGCTCCGGTCGGCCCGCCCGGGTATCCGTCGGGGTAGCCGATGCCGCTGTCCGCGACGACCTCCAGCAGCGGCACCATCGTGCCGACGCCGAACCGTTCGTAGAACCGCTGGTGGTACTCGTTCCACGGCTCGGTACCGTACGGGCGGGCGCAGAGACGGGTGAGGATCGTGGCGGCGCGCTCGACCTCGCGGGCGACCAGATCGGGGAGCACCATGGTGGCGTCCAGGCACAGGTCCAGGGCGAGCGGGTGACGCCGGAGGCCCGGCACCAGATCGCGCATCCGGGTCGCTACGGCGTCCCGGCCCTCTGTGGTGCCGCACTGCTCCAGCCCGGCGTGGACGGCGCGCAGCTCCCGGACGACGGGTGCCAGGAGACGAATGTCCTCGGCACGGACCCCGTCGAGCTGGGTGACGAGGTGACCGAGCGCGTCGGTCTCGGTCGCCGGCGCGTGGAGGTTGGTGATCAGCACGCGCCGCCGCACCAGGCCCGCGAGGAGCCGCTTGACGCGCTCCGGGGCCACGGCCGGGAACTCGGCCATCAGCTTCTCGGCGAGTTCCCCGATCCGGATCGGCGCGTCAGCCGCGCGGAGGATAAGCCGGACCGGCGCCGACAGCTCGACGGACGCCTCGACCGCTCGCCGCTGACCAGTCGGCCCGTCGTCCTGGTAGGGGACGACGAGACTGCCGTCGCGCTCGAAGGTGGTGTTGTTGACGACGACCGACAGGAGCGGCAGCAGCTCTCCGCTCCTTTCTAACTGCTCGATCAGCCTCCCCACCCACTCCGCACCGGCGCGGGCCACGACCACGTGGTTCTGGCCCCAGCGGGAGTGGGGCTCGGCGTCGAAGGTGGCCGTGGTGACTCCGGCGAACAGTCCGAACGGTGTGGGCCGGTGCAGCGCGCGCAGGAGGTAGCGCGCCACCGACACTCCAACGCGGCGGACTTCGCGGGTAGACGGGGAGTTAGCACTCTCCAGGACCTCGACTTCGGCGGCGAGAACCGGACTGGCATGGCGGAGGGCCTGTGCGATGCCCGGGTCGTGCCAGATGCTGCGAATCCAGGCGAGGCGTCCGGTGGTGACCTCCTCCAACTCCTCGGCCCGGAAGGACCGGTCGTCGAAGTCCGGTAGGGGAAGCTGGGTCACCGACGGTCGAGCGGCTGCGCGCACCAGGGCGGTCGTGCCCGCCTTGAACGTTGGGGGTATAGCCACGTGACGTGTCCCTTCGTGCGTCTGGAGGGGCGGTCGGAGCCGACGCGCCGAGTAGCACGACAGCACCGACCGCGGTTCATGACCTGATGACCGGGTTCAGACGGTCAGGGTCAGTCGGTGAAGGTGACGCAGGCACCGCAGGAGCTGCCGCACCCGTCATCGGTCAGAACGGTCAGCCCGGCCGCGTCGGACACCTCCAGGAGGCAGACGTTCAGGTCGAACCCGTCCGACTGGCCGCCGGCCGCCGGCTCCTGGACCTGGGCGGTGCTCTTGGTGACGATTCGCGTCATGACAACTCCAGGTGATTCGTTGGTGTGTAGGACAGGTGGTGCTTGCCAGCGCACTGAGGACCGTGGCGTAGCGACGGGGCTACGCCATGGGGTCAGGTTCTGGCCATCCCGGTCCGATGGTCGGGCCGGGAAGCTCTGGGGTGCCGCCCGACGGTCCGGTCCTTTGCCCAGGACCGTCGAGCAGCCGTCTATGCGGCGGGCACAAGATCGTCCAGGCTGACGACCTCGTATTCCCGCAGTTCGCGTACGAGCTGAGAGGCGAGGAACCAGCCGATCTGGGGGTGGTTGTAGGGCAGGGGAGCGTCCGAGGCGGCGAGGGGCTGGATGCCGTCGGCGGTGTACTGGTACGGGGTGCCGATGACGCCGTAGAGCGGGAACCGCGTGGCCAGCAGGGCGACGTGTCCCTTGCTCCTGAGCCGGGGGCACCGCCGGGCCGCCATCCGGGCGTGCTCCAGACACACCGGCGGCTGCGCGGTCTTCACCGGCCCGGTGTGGTCGTCGCCGTCGTCGGCCGTCTCTACGAAGAGGATTCCGTCGCTACGCTTCAGCGGGACCGTGCACACCTGGCAGCGCAGGAGCGCCATCGTGATGCGCTGGCGGATCGGGTGCACCAGCCGCCACCTCGGGCTCCCGGTGGGCTGTCCCGCGAAGCCGAGTGACATGGAGTACCGGGCCCACAGCACGCCGCGGAGATCTCGGTCGGGCCCTGCCTCGTCCTTGTACCCGAGCCGCGGGCGCCGGTCAGGACCGATGCGTACGTTCAGGTTGAGGAGGGAGTCCGCCTCTTCGCCTTCACGAGCGGTGATGTACGGAACGACCAGGTCGGCTGCGGTGATCGTCATGCCGCGCTTCCGACCGTGAGCGCGAGCGGCCGGTGAGGGGCGACGATACGGCCGTCGGGGAGGAGTTCTCCGGTGTCCTCGAAGACAAGCACTCCGTTGCACAGCAGGCTCCAGCCCTGCTCAGGGCGGTGCGCGACGGGTCGCGCGGCCTCCCTGTCGGGAGTCATGGCCGTGGGGCACGGCGGGTTGTGCGCACACATGGTGCTCGTCCTCTCGGGTGGGAAGTTGGGCCCTCTTCGGCCAGCTACGGTGCCGTGGGGGAACACGGTTCGGGCACGGCCGAAGAGGGGGACATGTGGCACTGCCCCATGAAGGCCGCTATGGCTGCTGCGCTGTAGCCGTACAAGCGCCCCAGGGTGGTGGCAGTGCGGTCGCCCTCGAGCGTGAGTGGTCTCCCTCCCCCCACTCGACAACGAAGCAGGGATCCGGGTGAGACGACCACTGCACGCGCAGGTCTCTTTATCGCGGTCATGCCGCGCCCTGCGGGTCACCTGCAGGCACACTGCAAAGGTCGAGTCCCACCTGACGGAGCGGCAAGAAATGTGTTGCCTGGTTGGTGTATCCCTCGAACGTCAAAACGGCCCTCCGATCAGGCGGATTGGTAGACGGTGACGAGCACTGCGAACACGGTGACGACGAAAAGAACCTGAGCGCTGGCCTGTCTCCAGCCCCAGCCCTTCGCATCCATCCACCGCAACGGTCGCCTTCAAGTCGGCCCGGACAGCTCCTCGGGGATCACGAGGTGAATGAATGCCTGGTACCGCTCACCCAGCTCCTTGATCACAGCGCGATACTCGTCGTCATCGGAGCTGATGTTGTGCCGGTCGAGGACGATCACGCCGTCCGCGAAGCCGCCTCGGATCAGTCGCTCGACCTCCCCCCAACCAGGGCGCTTCCAGGGCAGCGTGTAGACGCCACAGCCGGCACCCGAGCCGGGGAGGCACGTCGTGGTCACGGGAACGGCTACGTCGTGAAACCTCGCTCCCATTGCGTAGCCACGCTGCTCAGCCTCGGTCTGGAGGGTGTTCCAGTCCTCATCCGGCCTGGCACTCCTGCTAAGCACCAAGCTGTACGCCAACACCCGGAGACGGCGATCACCGGAGCGGCGGACGCACCTTTCGGTCGCCTCGCGACGGAACTGCTGACGGAGCCGGACGAGCTCGCCGCTGCGCGCCGGACGCTCCAGCGGGGCGGGTTTGCGGTGCCACTCCTGGGTTCGAGCAGTGTCGGTGTCCGTTCGGTCCCGGGATCCCATCAGGCTGATCCGTGGACTGGAGACGGCGATCATGTCGCCCAGGCTTCTACGTGTCTTCATGGTCGCCTTCCCCTAGATTGCGCTCAGCCCGCGCAGGGCTCATCCGACGGTTGCGCAATGCGTTCGGTCCGACCGACCACTACGTTCGCTACTGACGTGAATCAGGTCCGTGCCAGGCGCCGTTCGGATACCGTGTGATCAGCTCGTACCGACGATGAAAGCGGTACGGAACCCCGGTGGGCAGGCCCTAGATGGAGCCTCACACGCTGGCTCCGCAGGCCCCATGGAGAGCCGCCCCTGTCGCTGACATCGACCGCGGGTGAACGAAAGTCCACGGTGGAGGAGGAAGCGTGGGGCAGCAGCCGAACGAGCTGACTCCGGACGCCGGCCCATGGCATCGCTGGGGTTACGAGCTACGCCAGTTCCGCGAGGCCCGTCAGCTGTCGCAGCAGGCTCTGGCTCGCAGGGCGTTGATCGACCGTTCACATCTAGGGCGCTTCGAGCGCGCTGAGCGCCCCGTCCCGAAGCACGCAGCCATCGCTCTCGACGATGTCCTTGATGCCGCCGGCGCATTGGTTCGTGGCTGGGACAGCGCGGAGCGCGAGGCTCCCCAGGATTGCTCTGTGCCCGTGTCCAGAGCCGGGACAGAGACCCATGGGGCCAGTACACAGGGCCATGGGGCCAGCGCCCCGGAGACCCTGGCCATGAGCGCGGTCGTGCGGGCAGGCTCTCTTGCAGACGACACGGACACGGTCGTCGTCCCTGCCCGAATCCACGGAAGGATCCTCTTCGTGCCCGTGCCCCGCCGCGTTGTTCTCGCCTCAGGGATCGCCGGCCTGGCTGCGACAGCCGTGCCGGCCGCGACACCGGCGGCTGCCACCGAACTCGCAGACATGGGGTCTCCCTTCGAGCACTTCACTCAGCTTCGCCGGGTGATGATCCAGACCGACAACCTCATCGGCCCCCGGCACGTATTGCCTGCCTTGCAACAACACCTTGTCTCCCTTGCCACGAGACGCCGAGCCGCTCGTGGCGCCGACGCCATCGAGCTCCTCGCCCTGGAGACGCGATACGAAGAGCTGGCGGGCTGGTTCGCCCAGGACATCGGCGACGAGCGCACCGCCCACGGCCACACCGCTAAAGCACTGGACGCTTCCCACATCACCGGCGACACCGATCTCACCGCGTACATCCTCGGCCGTAAGGCCCAGCTCGCTGCCGACACCGGTCATCCTGCCGACGCTCTCGGCCTCGCCGCAGCCGCCCGACGCACCGCCCGGCCTGGGAGCCGCCTCGAAGTCATCGCCGTTCTGCACGAGGCCCACGCGCATGCCGTACTCGGTGAAGGCGGTGAAGCCCACAGGGCGTACGACACCGCGCTTGCTCTTCTCGGTCGCGCGGGCTCCGATGGCGTCTGGGGTTCCTGGCTCGATGCGGCGTACATCAGCACCGCCCGAGCCCGCTCCCTCGCCGCACTCGGCGAGTATGAGCAGGCCGCATCAGGCTTCGACAGCGCCCTCGCAGTGCTCCCGCCCACATATCGACGGGACCGCGGTGTCTACCTCGCTCGCGCTGCACGTGCCCACGCGGGCACAGGCAACGTGACCCTCGCTGCCCTAATCGGAGGGCAGGCTGTCGGGATCGCCGCCGAGACCGGATCCGCGCGCATCTTCAGACAGCTCGACCGGCTCGACCAGGCACTGGCCCCCGCCACCGGCGAGGACGGCGTCGCCGAGTTCCGTGCCTCACTCGACCGCATCGTTCTGCATCCAGCCTGACTCACCCACGCACACTGCCTGGAGATACCGTGCCCCGCCCGTACGTCCTACTGTCCGCAGCTGTATCGATCGACGGCCACCTCGACACCCGCCCGGGCGAGGACCGGCTCCTGCTCTCCAACAAGGAGGACTTCGAGCGCGTCGACTCCGTACGAGCCAGTGTCGACGCGATCCTTGTCGGCGCCGGCACACTCCGCGCCGACAACCCCCGCCTCCTCGTCAACTCGGCGGAGCACAGGGCGTCCCGGGTCGCCGCCGGTGAGCCGGAGTACCCGCTGAAGGTCACCATCACAGGAACGGGCAACCTCGACCCCGGCTGGAAGTTCTGGCACTACGGCGGAGACAAGCTCGTCCTGGCCGTGGGCCACGAGGCCACCGCGAAAGCTCGCGCCAACCTCGGTGACCTGGCTACCGTTCAGAGCGTCCCCGCCGAGGCCGTATGGCCGGCCGCGCTCGACATCCTCGGCGACGAATACGCCATCCAGCGGCTCATGGTCGAAGGCGGCGGCACCGTCCACACACAGCTCCTCGAGGCAGCTCTTGCCGACGAACTCCAACTCGTCATCGCCCCCCTCCTGGTCGGCCAGTCCGATGCGGTAAGGATGCTCGGCCCCGCGAGCTACCCCCGCGGCCCGGCCGCCCGCCTCCGGCTCCTGGAGACCCGCCAGATCGGTGACGTGGTACTCCTGAGGTACGCCCCCAAGGACACCTCGACGGAGCCCCGATGAGCACCACCTCTTCAGCCGGCGCCCCCGGCACCGGCCGCGAGCCCAACACTGCAGACCGGAACTGGCTCATCCTCGCCTGTGAGCTGGCCGCCCTCTGCCCACCTTCGGAAACCGCCTTCAGCGTGGGGGCAGTCGTCGTTGCGGCCGACGGGACCGAACTCGCCCGCGGCTACTCCCGTGAGAACGACCCCCACGACCATGCCGAGGAAGGGGCCCTCGCCAAGCTCCCCGCCGAGGACGCCCGGCTCGCCACCGCCACGATCTACAGCTCCCTGGAGCCCTGCGCCAGACGGGCATCCCGACCCCGCCCCTGCGCCCAGCTCATCCGCGACGTGGGCCTTCGCCGCGTCGTCACCGCATGGAGCGAACCCGATACGTTCGTCGTCGGCGCCGATGGCACCGAGACCCTCGAAGACGCCGGCGTCACAGTTCTTGCACTGCCTGAGTACGCAAACGCTGCACAGGCGCCGAACCGGCACCTCCTCTGATCCTCGGATTCAGGGAACCTCCAGGGTCTGGGCTTGATCCGCTTTGACGGTCATTCGAGATCAAGGTTAATTAAGCCCCCATCGTCGCCCGCGAGGGTGATCGCCGCTGCAAGCTCCCGCCGCGCCAACGCGCGCTCGTCGCTCTGGTGCGCCTGCGTAAGCACGACACCCCGGCTCAGGTAGCCGCTGGCGTCGAGCTCTCGGTCGGCACGACACACGCCTACACCACCGCGGTGATCGGCCTCTTGGCCGCGCAGGCCTCCGGCCTGCTCAAGATCCGTCCTGGCGCGTCTCCCGCAGCTTCCGAATCAGGCCCAACCGCATGACGTCAATCGCCAAGGCCGTCCTCACCCTGGAGAGGCAACGCAGGAAATGCTGAGTGAGAGAGCTCCGCATCTCAGCCTGAATACTCGGCACATCAACATGCGCGCCCACCAGTCCCGGTGCCGAAGTCGGAGCTCAGGACACGTCCCGGCCGATCCAGCGGTCCCGGAACCAGGTCAGAGTCTCAGCGAGCGCGTCGCGGTTCCCGTCCTTCTCCAGCAAGGCCAACCGGAAGTTGGGACGCAAGTCCAGCTTCCCCTCCGGGATGTCGACGCCGTCCAAACCGTTGACGCGGCCGAGGAGCTCCGCGCGCAGCAGGCAGTCGGTGAAGGGCTCGCGGGTGGCGAGGTACTGGAAGACCACCTCCGCCGAACCACCGCGTCCACCACCGGGGTAGAGCACCAGCGGCCAGATCCCGGCGCCGGGGAGACCTGCCGCACCCAGCATCAGGAAGGCGCTGGTAGTGACTTGGCCGGCCCCATAGCCGACCCAGCCGCCCAGCTCCTCCCACCGGGCGAGGAGAGTACGCACCGCGCCCACGGTCTCGGGGGTGTCGTCCGCGGCAAGCTGGCGGAAGAACCGCTCGGCCCGGGTTTCCTCCTCTGGCTCCGCTCCGTCGCGCCCCGCCGCCACCGCGCCCTCCGAAGACTGCTCATGGTCGGGATCGGCCAGCAGCAGTGCCAGGTCGGTGCTGGTCAAGCGTTGCGCGGGGTCCGCGGCCCCGGTCTGGGTGAAGTGGATGCCGTCGGCGCTCAGTCGCGCCCGTACGTCCTCACCCTCCGGCTGCGGGCCGGCCCAGCGAAAGCCGTCGGCGATCCGGCCCTCCGCGTTGAGGACGCGGTAGGCCTGCACGACGCCCGCGGTCTGGGCAAGGTGGTTGCCCACCGCCTGGGCGCCGGAGCCGATGTACGCGGCGAGGTCGCCGTACGACGTCCAGGTGCCGTGCGGCAGGGCGGCGAGGACCTGGTGGACGAGCTGCCAGTCGCGGCTCCGCTCGGCCCGGCCCACCCCGCGCAGCGGGGACGGCCACAGCGCGAGCGCCCGCTCGGCCAACTCGTCGGCACGGGCGCCGATCTCGCGAGCGCCCCAGCGGTCGGTGGCGGCGATGCGGCGGTTCATCTCCAGGTGGCTGCTACGCAGCAGGTCCTGCTTGCGGTCGAAAGGGTGGTTGGAGAGCTCGGAGTTCTGAGCGGTGAGGGTCAGGTTGCCCAGGGTGTGCTGGAGTCGGGCGTGCACGTCCTGTGGGGTCTCGCCGTCGGTGGCGTCCTCGGCGAGAACTTGGAGCCAGTCGTCGCCCGCCGACTGCGGCAGAACGTGCTCGATGGTGAGTTTCGCGGCGGCGAAGTCCACAGGCTCGGGGTGGTCGTAGCTCTCCTCCAGCCGCTGGAGGACCAGTTTGCGCTGCTCCGGCCGGCCGTACAGATAGAAGGGCGCGGTCCTGCACTTCTCGCGCAGTTCGTCGTCGTCGGGCCAGTAGCGGTTGCTGGCGGAGAGGAGCTGACGCAGCCCGTCGGCGACGGGGACGTCCAGCGGAAGCTGGGCGGGAACCGACTGGAAGATCCGGTTGAGGTTGTTTGGCGGTACGCGACACACGGTGCGGCGTACCAGAAAGCTCTCGATGTACGACAGGGCGCGGGCCGTCTCCACCGAGTCGGTCTCTCCACGTTCGCGGCGGTCGAGCAGCAGCATCAGCGCCGGGTACGTGGCCGCGGCCTCCCAGGCGTCGAGTCGGCGAAGGTGGGCACGGACGGCCGGATCGCCCTCCTCGTCGGGGCGGACCACCTTACGGAAGTGCATAGACCGCCGGTGCAGTTCTTTTACGTACGCCTCGATGTCCGCTTCCCTGACCTCGGTCTGCTCGAAACGGTGCTGCTGAGCCGCGTACAGGTCCTGGCGGCGGACCCGGTCGTCGCCGTCAAGCACGAGCTGCAGCCACATGAGCTGTTCGAGCTCTTTGTTGCTCAGGCTTGCCTGGAGCGGCAGCCAGTACGTCTCGTAGACCAGTTCGCCACGGGTCGGCAGCCGCATGAAGAGGTAGTTGCGCAGCAGGTCCGCCTGGCTGAGCTTGAGACCGGTGTTGTTGAGGGACTCGAAGATGCGGTGGACGTTGTCACCGGCCTCGGCGGTCACCGCGACCAGGGTGAGCCGGGAGGTGATCGCCTGCTCGATCCGGAGGACGTCCTGCGGGTCGGCGGGGTCCTCCGCCTCGACGAGCTTGCGGCGGAAGAAGCGGTAGGCGACAGAAACGTTGTCCCCCGCCGCCTGCCCCTCGTGGGTGCCTCGGATGTGCGCGGCGTAATTCGGCCGGTCGGCCTGGGTGGGCAGGAGACGGAACCGGTCGTTCTCGTTCTTCCGCTTGTTGATCAGGTATTCCTCGTCAATCCGCTCGGCCTCGTCCGGCCGGCTCTGGGCGAGATGGTCCCGGATGGCGGCGAGTGCGAGGGAGATCGTGGTCAGCCGCTGCTGGCCGTCGACCACCAGCCAGCGAGGGAACGTCGCCTCGTTTTGCGGGGACGGGGCAAGCACCACGGAGCCGAGGAAGTGCGCGCTCGCTTTCTCCCCGGTCTCCAGCAGGTCCACCTGATCGAGGATGTCGCTCCACAGCTGAGCCAACTGCTTCTCTGTCCAGGAGTACGTCCGCTGGTAGAGCGGCACCTGGAACTGTTGAGCCCGCCCCTGCACGAGGTCGGCGAACAGCGTCTCTTTGGCCTGCACAGTGGTACCCGCTCCCCTTGGATTCCCTCGGCCCCACACCCATACGCCCCGCACAGTGGTGCCTGGAAGACCGACAATAGGGCGTGCCACCAACGCTCTTCCGCAAAACGATCGAGATCGGGCAACGAGGCGTGGGAGCGGCGACGAACAGGACTCGGGCGTCATCGGCAGCAGAGGAGCGCGTTGGCGAGAGGGCTATCGGGAGACGCGGAACGGGAGCTGGGCCCCGTTCCGCGCCTGCTGATCAACCCTGACCGGTCATGTCACCGTCCACTTCTGCGACGTGCGGCCGTCGCAGCGGTTGATGACCAACTGGGTTCCGTCCGACCCACTGCCACCGGCCGTGTCCAGGCAGACTCCACGGTTACGGATGGTGCCGTCCGACTGCACGGACCAGTCCTGGTTGGCGCCCCCGTGACAGTCCCACAGCTGGACCTTCGTCCCATCGGCCGTGGCCCCGGTGTCGACGTCGAGGCACTTGCCCATCGACCGCAGTGTGGCGCCGTCGGCCTGCCACTTCTGGTTGTCACCACCGTTGCAGCCCCACAGTTGGACCTTGGCGCCATTCGTCGCGCTCCGGCCGTTGACGTCGACGCACTTTCCGCCGATGCCGGTGATCTGTGCCGGGACGGACGCGCCGCCCTGGCCGACGCCTTTCCCGACGAAGGTCATCGAGTCGATGTCGTACGAGCCGGCCGGCGCGGTCTTGAAGACCAGGTAGAGCTCGGTCGTCCCGCCGGGCTTGGTGACATCGACCGCCGGTGTGCTCTGGTAGTTGTCCCAGCCAGCCGTGCTCGGAACCGGCACAGTGGCGATCAGCGCGCCGGTCGGTGAGCCGTCGCGCAGCTCGACCGTGCCTCCGCCGGAGGGTGAGGACAGCCGCAGCGAGACCTTGTCGATGCCGGTGAAGTTGACCGGCGAGTAGGAGACCCAGTCGTTGTTGCTGATGTCGCCGAGCCGGCCCCCGGACTCTGCGCCGCCCTGTGAGACGACCCGGACGCCGGACTGCCGGGTGTAGTACTCGGCCTGCTTGTGCTTGGGCTGGAGTACCGCCTTGGCACTGCCGGCCAGGGCGGGCGCTCCGGAGGCGCCCTTGTCCGTGTAGCTGGAGGAGGCGACGTAGGACACGTTCAGGTCGGCGTGGCCGGTGTCGGTCTCCGGGACGATGGTGCCCGAGCAGCCGGTGATCGCGTCGGTGTCGTGCGCGTGCTCGTCATGTCCGAGCGAGGGCACGGTTCTGACTTTGGTGCAGTCGATCGTGCCGTCCTCCGGGTCGGTGACGTTCACCGTGTACGGGATCCGGTCGCCCCAGTCATACATGCCGCCGTTCGGCAGGGAGAGCTTCACGGTCGGCGCCGTGTTGCCTGAGGTCACGGTGAGGTTGGCGGTGCCGTTACGGCCGCCGGTGTCGGTGACCGTGAGCTGGGCGGTGAACTGCCCCTTCGCTGTATAGGTGTGCGTCGGGGATGCCTGGTCGGAGGTCGCACCATCGCCGAAGTCCCAGCGGTAGGTGAGTGTGCCACCCTCCGGGTCGCGCGATCCGTCACTGGAGAACTTCACGGTCAGCGGTGCGGGCCCGGACGTGGGGGTCGCGGTGGCCACAGCGAGGGGACGCCGGTCACCCGAGCTGTAGTCGATGCGGTAGAGGCCGGCGTCCGGGTTGTCCCGGCCGAAGCCACTTCCCCACTCCAGCAGGTACATCGCCCCGTCCGGGCCGAACTTCATGTCCATCGGGGACTTGAAGCTCAGGTTCGGCAGGAAGTCGTTGATCTTGAGTAGCTTCCCGTCGTCGTCCAGCCGGAATTCGTGCAGGTTGTTGCGCGACCACTCGCCGAAGAACGGCGTCCTGTCGAAGTAGGCCGGGAACTTCGTCTCCGACGGGTTGTCGGGGTCGTAGTGATACACGGGGAAGGCGGCGGGCGCCTCACCGCCGTCGCCCATCTCCGGGAACTTCCCGCCATTGGCGCCGTTGCCGTACCAGACGTCCGCCTTCTTGGCCGCCGGGAGGTTGGTGAGGCCGGTGTTGTTGGGCGAGTTGTTGACCGGGGCGGCACAGTTGAAGTTGGGGCCGGACTGGCCGGTGGCGTAGTTGTAGTCGCGGTAGGGAATGTTGTCGCCGACGCAGTACGGCCAGCCGTAGAAGCCGGGTTGCTTGATGATGTTCCACTCGACGATCGCCGCCGGGCCACGGGCGGCGTTGTCGGAGCCGGCGTCCGGTCCGTAGTCGGCTGCGTACAGGGTGCCGTCAGCGGGGTCGACGGAGAACCTGAAGGGATTACGGAAGCCCATCACGTAGATCTCGGGCTTGGTCTTCGCAGTGCCCGGCGCGAACATGTTGCCTGCCGGGACGGTGTAGGTGCCGTTGGCTTCCGGATGGATGCGGAGGATCTTGCCGCGCAGGTCGTTGGTGTTGGCCGAGGTGCGCTGGACGTCGTTGTCGGCACGTCCCGCACGCTCGTCGATCGGGGCATAGCCGTCGGAGCGGAACGGCTCGGTGTCGTCACCGGTGCCGATGTAGAGGTTGCCGTTGGGCCCGAACGTGATGTAACCGCCGGTGTGGCCTGGTTCCGGTGACTGGCGTGAAGAGGGGACCTTCATGACGACCTTCTCGCTGGCCTTGTCGAGACTGTCGCCGTTGACGGTGAACCGCGATACGCGGGCGATGTCCTCGGTGCCGCCGGCCGGCGAGTACATCAGGTAGATCCAGTGGTTGGTGGCGAAGTTCGGGTCCAGTGCGAGGCCGGTCAGTCCGTCCTCGCCGCCGGTGTAGACGTCGATCGTGGCGGCGGTGACCACATCGCCGCTGCCGGGCTTGTGGACCTTCACCTTGCCGCCGTACTCGGCGTAGAACACCCGGCCGTCGTCGGCGATGTCCAGTGCCGCCGGGCCTGTGGTGTTCTCGTCCAGCGGGACCTTCTCGTAGGCGCCCCAGGTCGTCGGGCCGCAGTCCGCCTTGACCTTGCCGCCCGCGGTCTCGACCCCGCCCACCACGTGGTTGCGGAACTGCGGGTCCGAGTAGCTGGCCGCGTCGTGGCCCATGGCAGTGGCCCACACGCTGCCGCCCTCGGCGTCGCGGCACCAGGAGATCGGGTGGTCGGGCCCCATGGCTTCGCTGCCCGGGTTGTACGTGGTCTCATCGGCGGTGACCAGTACGTGCACATCGCCGCGCGGGTTCGGGTCGAAGTTGTACCACTCCTCCGTGCGTGTCCAGCGGTCGGGAAGGTGCGAGGTGGAGGGGTGGACCCGGTCGGCGACCTTGGCGGTGCCCTGGAGACTGCCGGGCGAGTGGGCGGGCATGTGGGCGCCGCCGTTGACCAGTTCGTCCCACCAGGGGAAGTCGTTCTCGATGCCCATGTCGAGCGTGTTGTGGACTGCCGCGATACCGCCGCCGTTGTGCACGTACTTCTGCACGGCCTGGCGCTGGGCGTCCGTCTCCCAGACCATGCCGGAGGTCTGGACCATGGCGACCACGTCGTACTCGGCGAGGTCGGCGTCGTTGAAGACGGCCGCGTTCTCGCTCTTGGTCAGTTCCCATCCGCGTTCGACGGCGACCTGGTCGAACATCGTGGTGGCGGCTGGGATGGAGTCGTGCCGGTAGGCGCCCGGCGCGGTCTTGGTGAACAGGAGGACGTGGAAGCCCTCCGGATGGGCGGTGGCCGGTGTGGCCAAGCCGGTTACGAGGAGGGTGGAGCTGACTAAGCTCAGCACCCATCTCGTCATCGTTGATCTCATGTGCGGCTCCTGCAGTCGTGGATCGGACAGGGGGAAATCCCGGGGAATCCGGACGAGGTGCGTGGGACACGAGCTGTGGGACGGTGTGTCAGGCCGGCGGCGGGCTGAAGAGCGCGGGGCGGGCGGGACGGCGTTCAGCCTCCCGGAGGAAGGCCAGGCCCCGGGTGGCGAGGGCGTCCTGGCTGGGAGCGAGGGGCCGCCACACGGAGGCGGCGACCGCGATCGTCGCATTGTGCGCGGTGAACGACTCGATACAAAGCGGCCCTTGGTATCCCTCGTCGTCCAAGGCGTCGAGGAAACCCGGCCAGTCCAGGTGGTCGTCGCCCGGTGCGCCCCGGTCGTTGGCGCACACCTGGACGTGGAGGAGTCGGCCCGTGGCTCGACGTACAGCGTCGGGCAGTGAGCGCTCCTCGATGTTCTGGTGGTACGTGTCGAGCGCGATGCCGATGGTGCGGGCGGGCAGCCCGTCCATCGCTGCCACCGTCTGATCGACGGTGTTGAACAGACTCGTCTCGTACCGGTTGAGTGGTTCGACGGCAATCCGGACGCCCGTCTCGGCGGCGTGCGCGACGACTGGCGCGATGTTCTCCCGCCACTGCTCGTACGCCGCTGTCCGCTCGGCGTCGTCCATCTGCCAGGTGCGGCCGACGGCAGCGTAGACGGGGCCGGCCACGACCGGCGCACCGATCCGCGCGGCCGCGTCGACGCACTGCCGTAGGTAGTCCTGGGCAGCGCGGACCACGAGGGGGTCGGCGCGGACGAGATCGCGTCCCGGCGGCATCACCGCGAGCACCGCGGCGGGCGTGAGGCCTTGGTCGCCCAGGAGCTTGGCGACGTTGGCGGGCTGCCAGTCGCCGGGCTGTTCCAGCGGGATCTCGACGCAGTCGAAGCCCCACCCGGCGAGGCGCGGCAGCACCTCGGCGAGGGCCTCCCCGGTGACCGGTGAATGCCAGATCCAGGGGTTGGCGCCGATCTCGCGCCGCACGGCCGGCCTCACTTGCCACCCCAGTCACCGGGGTAGCCGGGCAGCTTCTCGCAGCCGCAGGCGCCGTAGTGCAGGGGCGGCATGCCCTCCTTGTAGTACTGGTCGAAGTTTTCCTCGGTCACGACCGGCTGGGGCAGGGTCCACTGCTTCGGAACCTCCTTACCGCCCAGGATGCGCAGTGCGGCAATCACGGGCGTGCGCCACTGGAAGGTCGGGTAAGCCGGTGCGATGGCGGTGAGGTCCTTGTCCTTCCATGCCTGGAGGAAGTCCTGCTGGTCCTCGCCGGTGATCGGTGGCACGTCCTTGCCCGCGTCCTCGAAGGCCTCGACCGCCGCGACGGCGGTGGCACCGGAGTCCATCCAGATCCCGTCGATCGTGCCGTGCCTGGAGAGGGCGTCCGCGACGATCGACTTGGTCTTCGAGGGGTCGCCGTCGGTGAACTTCACCTCGGCCACCTCGAGTCCGGCCTTGTCGAAGGCCTTCTCAGCGGCGGCCCAGCGATTCTCCAGGACGTCCACACCGGGCGAGATGCGCAGCGCGACGATCTTGCCGCCCTTGTCCACCTTGTCGACCAGGAAGTCGGCTGCCGCGGCACCGTAGGCATAGCCGCCGATGGGACTGATGAAGGTGACTCCGCAGTCGGTCTGCACGCCCCGGTCGAACACGATTACCGGTAGCTTGCCGCAGGCCTCCTGCACCGCCGGGGTGAGGGTGGCGGTGGTGTTGGGCGAGACGATGAGCGCGTCGCAGTCCTGACCGGACAGCTCCTGGATGTCGGAGATCTGCTTGTCGTCCTTGCCCTGCGCGTCCAGAACGGTGAACTTAGTGATCTCGTCGTGCAGTTCCACCTCCGCCTTCATGCTCTTGAGTCCCACCTGCCGCCAGGGGTTGAAGACGCCGGCGTTGGAGAAGCAGAGGTGGACGTCCTTGGCGCCTCCCGTCTTGGCGTACTTCGACGTGTTGGTCATCTCCGGGTCCAGCATCTGCTCCCACGGCTTGTCCGCCGGGCCCTGAGGTGTTGTCCCGGCGAGCGCGAGCTGGCGCTCGTACGCCGCCGGATCGAAGAACTTCGACTCCTCGCCGCTGTTCTGGGACTGCGCCGAGGCGGTGGCGCCGCCCGCCGCGTCGTCCTGGGGCACATCGGATGAGCAGGACGACAGCAGCGCCGCTGTCAGAAGGGCGACGAGTGGGACGGCTGGACGGGCGTGGCCGCCAGGTCGTCCGGTACGAAGTGCGCGGCTCATGAGGAGGTGCCTCCGGATGGTTGTGATCGGTGACGGCGTAAGCGGTTCAGTCCCGGACGCCCGGTGGCTCCGAGACCGACGGCCGCGATGACGATGACGCCCTGGACGGTGGACTCCAGCGCGCCGGAGACGCCTTGGAGGTTGAGCAGTGTGAAGAGCGCCTGGAGGGAGAAGGCCCCGGCCATGGCGGCCACGACGGATCCGCGTCCGCCGCCGAGGAGGACCCCGCCGAGCACGACCGCGGTGATGGCCTCGAACTCCAGGCCGCGGCCCGCCTGGGCGGAGACACCGGAGAAGCCCGCGACGAGCACCGCCGCCAGGGCGGCGGCCGTGCCCGAGAGCACGAACGCGAGGGTGCGAACGCGGGGGACGCGAACGCCCGCAAGGTTCGCCGCGCGTTCACTGTCCCCGGTGGCGAGGAGCGTGCGGCCGAAGTCGGAACGCATCAGCCACACCGCGGCGGCGCCGACCAGGACGCAGGCGGGAACCGCCCAGGGCAGCCAGCCACCCGCGGTGCCACGCCCGAACTCCCGGAAGCTCTGGGGCAGTACGCCCTGTGGTGAGCCGCCGGTCCAGTAGAAGACGGCACCTTCGAGGATCAGCATCATGCCGAGGGTGGTGATGAACGACGGCACCCGTAACCTGGTGGTGATGAGCCCGTTGGCCAGCCCCACCACCGCCCCGGCCACCAGGAGCCCGGCGGTGACGAGCAACCAGGGGGCGTCCGGGTAGGAGCCGTAGAACTCGGCTCCGGCCACCACTCCGGCGGTCACCACTGCGCCGACGGAGAGGTCGAAGCCACCGGAGACGATGACGAGGTACTGGCCCACGGCGAGGATCACCAGCGGGGCTGCGCGTTTGACGAAGGCGAGGAAACTGTCGGGGTCGTAGAAGCCGGGGTCGGTGATCGCCAGGGCGGCGAGCAGGACGACGAGGAGCCCGTAGACGGGGGCGCCGGTGCCCAGGCGCCGGACCGCCCGGACGGCGGTGTTCGGGGTGTGGGTCTCGGTCGTGGTGGTGGTCATGCGGACTGCTCCTGCCTCGGGACGCCCGGCGTCCCGCCCTGTTTCGCCCGTCCCCGGCCAGAGCGGCGCGGCCGTCCGGAGGGCCGTTCCGAGCGGGGCCGGGCATAGAGGGCGACGGCGGCGATGATGACGACCCCGCGGACGACGTTCTTGAAGAACGGGTCGACGGAGAGCTGGTTGAAAATGCTGTCCAGCACGGAGAGCACCAGGACGCCGCCGAGGGTTCCGGTCACTCCGCCGCGTCCGCCGGCGAGCGCCGTGCCGCCGAGCACGACGGCGGCGATCGACTCCAGGTCGTAGCGTGCGTCCGTGCCCGCCCAGGGGGCGCCCGCGCCGAGCCGGGCGGCGAGGAACAGGGCAGCGGCACCGACGCACAGCGAGCACAGGACGTGCGCCAGGACGACGGTGCGTCCGGTGCGCACGCCGGACAGCCGGGCGGCGTGCTCGTCGCCGCCGGTGGCGTACATGTGGTGGCCGAGGCGTGTGCGCCGGGTGATCAGCCAGGCGACGACGGCGACCGCGATCAGCAGGAGAACGGAGACGGGCACGAAACCGATGCGGTCGTAGCCCAGACGCCGGAAGGAGGCGGGCACGTGGCCGGCGGGGCCGGTGTAGGTGTCCTCGATGTAGCCGCGCAGGATGAACGCCATGCCGAGCGTCGCGATGAACGCGTTGACCTTCAGCCCGGTGACGATCAGCCCGTTCGCGACGCCGACGGCGGCGGACAGCGCAAGGACCACCAGGACCGCGGTGAGGACGCTGCCGCTCTCCATCATCTCCGCGGCCACCAGGGCCCCGAGGCTGACGAGGTACGCGACGGAGAGGTCGAGGGAGCCGGTGAGGATCACCACCGACTGGCCGACCGCGACCAAGCCCAGGGCGACCGAGTTCTGGAGTATCCCCGTGACTGTCGTCCGGGTCATGAACTCGCCGCCGTCCGCGGCCACGACGATCCAGCCGACGAGGGTGACCGCGAGCGCGGCCAGCCACACGGCGACCACGGGGTCGCCGAGGCGGATGCGGGACAGGGGGTTCGGCCTGCGGGGCGCGACCTGTGCCGCGGGCCCGCCAGGTACGGCCGTCATGCGGCACTCCCCTCGAACCGGTCGGCGGTGTCCCCGGTCGCCAGCCGCATGACATCCTCCTCGGTGGCGCCCGCGGGCAGTTCGCCCACCAGCGCTCCGTCGGCCATCACCAGGATCCGGTCGCTCATGCCGATCAGCTCAGGCAATTCGGAGGAGACGATGAGCACGGCGAGCCCCTCCCGGGCGAGTTCGCGCACGAGCGTGTGGATCGCGGACTTCGCACCGACGTCCACACCACGGGTCGGTTCGTCGAACAGCAGCACCCGGGGACGGGCGGCGAGCCACTTGGCGATGACCACCTTCTGCTGGTTGCCCCCGGAGAGGTAGCGCACCTCCTGGTCCAGGCCGCGGGAGCGCAGCGCGACCCGCTCCAGCAACCCGGCGACGTCCTGTCTCCCGACGCCGGAGACGGCCCGGGTGACGAGCAGGGCGTTGTCACGTACGGACTGACGCAGCGCCAGGCCCTCGGCCTTGCGGTCCTCGGTGACCAGTGCGATGCCACCGCGGATCGCCTGCCGCGGACTGTTGGGCAGCAGTGGCCGGTCCGATACGGTCATCCGGCCGCGGGTGAAGGGCGCGGCGCCGAACAGGGCCCGCACCAGCGAGGTGCGACCCGAGCCCTGTAAGCCGGCGACCCCGGTGACCTCGCCGGCGCGCAAGGTCAGCCCGATGCCCGTGAGGCGCTCGTTGCCGGCGTCGGTGACGGTCAGGAGCGGCCCGCCGATGTCTCCGGGTTCGGCGCGGGGCGGGTAGTAGGAGCGCAGCTCACGGCCGACCATGGCCCGCACCACCTCGTCGGGGGTGGTCTCGGCGGTGGTGAGGGCGGCAACCTTGCGGCCGTCCTTCAGTACGGTGATGCGCTGGGAGAGGTCGAAGACCTCCCGCAGCCGGTGGCTGATGTAGAGAATCCCGATGCCACGGGCGGCGAGCCGGCGGATCAGCGCATAGAGCAGTTCCACCTCGTGGTCGGCCAGGGGGGCGGTCGGCTCGTCCATGACCAGGACGCGGACCTCGGAGGCGGCCAGCGCCTTGACGATCTCCACGGTCTGCTGCCGGGCCACCGACAGTTCCTTGATGTGCATACGGGGGTCGATCCCGGTTTCGTCCAGCTCTGCGAGCAGCTCGGCGGTGCGCCGCTCCATCGCCCGCCTGTCGACCAGCCCCCGGCGCACCGGCTCGCGGCCGAGGAAGACGTTCTCCGCGACGGTGCGGTCCGGGAGGAGGGCGAACTCCTGATGGATGAGAGCGATTCCGGCGGCTTGTGCCTGTACGGGGTGCGAGAAGGCGCGGGTGGTGCCGTCGAGGGTGATGGTGCCCTCGTCAGGGGCGTGCTCCCCGGCGAGCACCTTCATCAACGTGGACTTGCCCGCGCCGTTCTCCCCGACCAGGGCGTGAACCTCGCCCGGTTCCAGGTCGAGTGACACCCCGTGTAACACCCTCGCCCCGAGGAAGCTCTTCGAGACACTGCTCATCGTCAGCATGTCCGGCAGGATTGCGAGCTAACTTTGTCCTGTCAACAGCTGAAGCACAAATGTTCACAGCACCAGAGGCTCGACTTTGCCCGATCGTCGAACAAAGTATGGTCCACAGCCGAGACGATCCTTAAGGTTGCTACTGTGAACGCATATTTCTCGTCGCCTTTGTCGTCGGATCACAGCACCGCCCCGGGTACCCCGCCCGGCCAGACGCCCGGCGAGGTGTTGGCTCTGATCGGTTCTGGCGTCGCCGTCACGCGCGCCGAGATCGCCCGGCGTACCGGACTCGCCCGCTCCACCGTCTCCCAGCGCGTCGACGCCCTTATCGCCCACGGCTTCATCGACGAGGACTCCGAGGCACCCTCCACCGGCGGACGCCCGCCGCGTCGGCTCTCCCTGCGGACCCACGACCACGCCATCGCCGGTGTCGACATCGGGGCCTCGCACTGCCGGGTGGGGCTGCTGGACATCAGCGGCGCCCTGCTCGTAGCCCGCGAGGAGCCGTTGACCATTGAGGACGGACCCGAGGCGGTCCTCGGCCACGTCGAGCGGACCCTGCGCATGCTGCTCGAAGCAGGTGACGGTAACGGCTCGCGGACGCTGCGTGCCATCGGCGTCGGCGTGCCTGGCCCGGTGGAGTTCTCGACCGGACGCCCGGTGGATCCGCCGATCATGCCTGGTTGGCACCACTACCCCATTCCCGATTTCTTCGAGGAACGGTTCGGTGTCCGGGCACTGGTGGACAACGATGTGAACGTAATGGCCTTGGCCGAGCAACGCCGGGCCTTTTCCAGCACGTTGCATCTGCTGTACCTGAAGGTCGGCACTGGCATCGGCTGCGGCATCGTCGCCGACGGCCGCATCCACCGGGGCGCGCGGGGGTCGGCCGGAGACATCGGGCACATCCGCGTCGGTGAGCGGGAGGAGCCATGCCGGTGCGGCAACTCTGGCTGCCTTGAGGCAATCGCGGGAGGTGCCGCACTGGCCGAACAGCTGCGGGAACTGGGACTGGAGGCTGTCGGAACCCTCGACATCGTGCAGTTGGTCAGGGAGGGAAATCGCGAGGCCGTCCGGATGGTCCGCGAGGCCGGCCGCGCGGTCGGCGAGGTGCTGTCCGGGCTGGTGAACTTCTTCAACCCGGAGACGGTCGTCGTCGGCGGCGCCCTGGCCGCCGTGCACGACCAACTTCTCGCGGGGGTCCGCGAGGCGGTCTACCGCCGGTCCAACCCGCTGGCGACTGACGTCCTGCGGATCGAGCCGAGCCGGATCGGCGAGAACGCGGGCGCGATCGGTGCCGGCATCCTGGCGATCGAGCACGCCCTGTCCCCTGCCCAGATCGACCGCGCCCTCACGACGGACGCGTCGGCCGTGTGACCGCGAAGGACACTCGAAGGCGCGAACCCGGTGATCGGCCGCCCCCTCTCGAACTCGGCGGTGCACCACGCACTCGGGCGCATCGCACCAAGCAAGAGGTGAACCCACCGGATGCCGAAGCCACACCCGGCTCGTCGCATCCAGCGGGTCCCCATCACACGCTCGTCGCTACGGCCGGCTGACCGGAGTGACCGCTTGCATGATCACCGCACCGATGGCCTCGATCGCCCTGGTGTCATCGCGCGGTGTCTGCGCGTCCCAACGGTTCCAGGTCAAGTTGAGGTCGGTACGCCGGGCGCTCCATGCCGCATCCGCGTTGCGCTTCATGAAGTCGTAGTACTGATCCCAGAGGTTGTTCTCACGGACGAACTCGCCCATCCCTCGGGCGAACTCCGACTGCCACGTGCCCTCCCGTTGCCCGTTGGTCATGATCCCGTTGGCGGTGCGGTCCCGGATGACCCAGTCGACCGTCCGTCTGGCATCGTCGAACAGGCTTCCTTGGCCTTGGTTCCGGTACAGGGCTTGAGCGGCGCCGACGAAGGCACCTGCCGAGTACACCGACTGTCCGCTCGATCGAGTTCCGTCGGCGTACATGGTCTCGTACACACCGCCGGTCGAGCGGTCGAGCAACCTCGCCCACAGCCAGTCGAAGATCGCTCGTGCCTTGTCCAGATATCCGCGGTCCCCGTTGGACTCGTAGATCAGGCAGCCGAGGATGACCGCCGGGCTGTTGCTGAGCGCGTTCTTGTCGCGTCTGCGGATGTCCCACCAGATGCCACCGCCGAGGGCGTTGTCCCAGCCCCGGTCGTAGACGCGGTCGAAGGCGTACCTCGCCTGATTCAGGTAGGTCTGGTTGCCTGTGATCTTGTGGCCTCTCACGAAGGCCAGTCCGGCCCAGAGCAGATCGTCGTTGTACTCGTTCCAGTTCCAGTCGTACAACCCACCCGAACCTCGGTTCTGCTGCAGGAATGTGTCGAGAAGTCGGGTGACCAGATCACGGGTTTCCGCACGTGGGGCGCTGTCGTGCACGTCCTGTACCGCTTGGATGTCCAGCGCCTGACGCCAGAAGTAGTCCTTCTCCGCGTTGTTGAGGGACGTCTTGTAGTACCGCTGCCCTCCGTCGGAGATGAGGAAGGCGCTGTTCAGCGCGGCGAAGGCCGCATCGGTGTTGACAGTTCCCAGCACCCTGGCGCCGGGCGCGTCGGCCGAAGTACGCTCCGTCGCCTCCGCGGGACTCCGCGAAGCTGTCCCGCCGACCGCGGTGACACCGATCGCCGCTGCTGCCGCGAGTAACGTTCTACGTCTGATCATGTGCGTCCTCCTATGTGTGTGTGCGGTGGACCTGGTCCCGCGGGAGTGCCTGCGGAGATCGTGAGCGTCCGCAGACACCGCTGGTGGAGAGGCCGGGGCATCGCACCCGGACCTGGTTTCGCGGTGCGCGGTCACCTCGGCCCGTTCTGTGTGGTCGAGGGCGTTGCCGTCCTCAGCGTCCGCGGCCCGGACGGTCAGCGCTTCGACGCCCCTGACGTCCGCCTGCACGGAGGCGGAGACGGCGGCGAGGCCGGCGGTCATGTACGTACTTCTCGCCGGCGAGGACCTGGAAGAAGACGCTTGCTGTTCAATCCGGTTCCGTAGTCCGGCCCGACGAGGGCCGCGAACCGTGCGCGCCTACCGTGTGGACGCCAAAAGCTCTTCTGAGGAGCGACGACAGCAACCACATAAGACCGCTGGCACGGGCGCCTGTCAAGAAGGTCCATCAACAGGACCTAAAATTTCCCGATGCAGTCAATGCGTTGACGTGACCATGCATGCTGGCTAGCTTCAGAGAGCGCTCCCAGCCGGATGGCACAGCGCCCCCACGGCGACCAGACGTTTCGGGAGCCTCCTCCATGAAGCCACTGAGTTCTGTTCGGCAGAGCGTGCTCGACCTCCACAACGCCGCAGTGGGCCGATAGACCGAGGACAGACTCGTCGACTGCTGCCGGTGACGGCCATGGACGGCCCGGCGCCGATCCGGAAGCGTCGGACGCCGACCGACCTGGATCAATCGAACCCACAGTGAGGACTGGCCGATGAAAAAGTTCATCGCAACTCTTTCCCTGGCGTTGACCACCGCCGCAGGTGTGCTCTGGAGCGGCGCGCTGCCCGCCTCCGCGGCGGAGCAGGCGCCTGCGGCGTCTGCCCTGCGCCTCATGCCGCTGGGTGACTCGATCACCGACGGAATCGGCAGCAGCACCGGAAACGGCTACAGAGGCCCGCTCTGGAGCGAGTTAAATGCCGGAGGGTACGCACTGGACTTCGTGGGATCGTCCCGGGCGGGCTCCATGCAGGACCCCGACAACGAAGGCCACTCCGGCTGGAGGATCGACCAGATCTCCTCGATCGCGGACGCCTCGCTCTCCCGCTACCGGCCCAATGTCGTGACCCTCATGATCGGCACCAACGACCTGGGCCAGAATTATCAGGTGCCTACCGCCGCGGACCGGCTCAGCGCGCTCATCGACCAGGTGACGACGACGGCGCCTGACGCGACCGTGCTGGTCGCGTCGCTGACCGTTTCCACGAACTCTACGATCGAGGCGAACAGAGGCGCGTTCAACCAGCGGATTCCCGGCATGGTCCAGACGAAGCAGGCTGCGGGCAAGCATGTGCGCCACGTCGACATGGGTGGTCTGACCACAGGCGATCTGGCCGACGGTCTGCACCCGAATGACGCCGGCTACCGGAAGATGTCCGCCGCCTTCCGCGATGGCATCGCGGCCGCCGAAGCTGCCGGGTGGATCGGCGAACCCGCCCCCATCGGTGGTCAGGTGAGATCCGCGATCGCCGGCAAGTGCATGGACGTCGACGGAGGCAGGTCCGACAACGGCACCGCCGTGCAGTCGTGGGCCTGCAACAACACCGACGCACAGCGGTGGTCCGCCCCGGCGGACGGCACGCTACGGGCGCTGGGCAAGTGCCTGGACGCCAAGGGTGCGGGTATGGCCAACGGCACCCAGACGGTCCTGTGGGACTGCAACAGCGGAACCAACCAGGTCTGGCAGTCCTACAACGGTGGGTATCGCAACCCGGCGTCCGGACGGTGCCTGGACCTGCCCGCGAGCTCCTCTTCTGACGGCACACGACTGGTGTTGTGGGACTGCAACGGCGGATCCAACCAGAAGTGGACGCTGCTGTGAGCTGCGGCACGACTGCTGAGCCGCGTGCCGGACAGCCACCGGAAGATCCCGGTGGTGGAAGCCTCGAGCGATCTTGACGGCCCGTCATCTCCCTTGGCCCCGGCCCGATGCCTGTTGAGGCGCTTGATGCCACCCTCCACTGCACGGCGCTCGTGCTGGTCGGCCTCGTTGAACAACGGCGGCCGACCCCTGCGGGAGTTGAGCTTCGTTGGGCGGACTGTGCCTGAGCCGGCCGAACTCCAACCACCTGCGGATTACGCTTGCCCGGCATCTCCCCACCCTCCGCGCGAAACCCGGCAAGGCCGTCTGCCGGGCTTCACGTGCCGGAATCAGGGCCCAGCCTGAGGTGCTCGCGATTACAGTTCCGCCGCCACCACATAGCAACTGCGGCGATGGGACGCCGCTGCGCGGCCCCTGGCAGGCCCCTCCACCGGCGCGCCCTCGGGCGCCGTCAGTGGGCGCCGGGCTTGGCGGCGATGCGCGCCAGGACGGCGTCCAGGTCGGCACGGGACCACCAGGAACCGTCCCTCATCACTCCCGTGATCTTGCGCAGGGCGGTGTGATCCTCCAGCGGGTCCTCCTCCAGGAGCACCAGATCGGCGGGCATGCCGGGAGCGACCCGGCCGAAAGCTCCTTCCTCGCCCAGGAACCGCGCCGGCTCGGTCGTTGTCATCCGCAAGATGGTCAACGGGTCGAGACCGGCTTCCGCCAGGTAATCGAACTCGTCGTGGAGGGAGAACCCGGGGATGATTCCTGCGGCTCCGCAGGCGTCTGTCCCGGCGACCATCGGGACTCCGGCGTCTGCGAAGGTCTTGGTCATCCGCAGTTGCGCGGCCCAGTGGTTGTGCAGGGCGTCGCGGGTGGCTTCGGGAAGCTTGGAGAACTTCTTCGACGACTTGTCCCAGGCGCGGAGTTCCTCGGGGGCCATGTAGCGGCGCCGCGGGTCCTGGGTGTGTTCGGGGGAGTCACCGAACTGCTGGGTGTGGACCCGGATCAGGGTCGGGCACTGCCAGGTGGTGTGTTCGACGAACAGAGCCGCCAGCTCCTCGGCCTTCTCCTGGTCATAGGAGCCGTCGGCGAGGTTGTAGGCATGCGCCTCCCGCTCGGACGTGCTGGTGGCGGGATTCGTCACCATTCCCTTGATCAACTTCATCGCCAGCTTGTCTGCGCCAGGGATCTTGATCTTGGGGATCGGTGGCAGCTTGCGGGTTGCGTTGCTCGCGCGGACTTCACCCTCCTTGGAGGAAGCCGCAGCGAACACGGTGACGCCCGGGCCGAGGTGCTCGATCGACCACGTTCCGCCACGCGCGGCCTCACGAGGGTCGAGGTCGGCCGGCAGGTGGCCACCCAGGAGGATGCCCAGCCGGTTCGCCTCCTTGAGGGCTGCCAGGAACGTCTCCCGCGTCGTCATGCCCGCCTTGACGAAGTCGGCACCGTCCCGGTGCTGTTCCCGCACGGCCTGCACCGCGCCGTCGACCGTGCTGGCGTTCAGCGGGGTCAGCAGGTCACCAGCGGTCGCTTTCAGGGCCGGCGCACCGGTCGGCCTGGGCAACGTGCCTTCGCGGCGGGACTTCAGCAGCGCCCTGTTGCCCGACATCTGGCGGAATCCGACGACGCCGTTCGCGAGCATCAGAGCGTAGGTTCCGTCGACGTCCCCCGGCGTGTTCAGAGCGTGCATGTGCATGTCCATGTATGCCGGGACGAGGAAGCGTCCTCGGCCCTCCACCAGGTGCGCGTCCGCGACCGGGGCACCGGTCGCCGTCACGGACGCGATCCGGCTCCCTTCGACCACCGCGTCCTGGCCGGGCGTGCGCCGACCATCCAACGGGTCGACCACGGTGACGTCCCGCACCACCACGCGTCCGTTGATCGAGGACGGCTCGACGTACCTGCTCATGTCTCTCCTTGATGGTGTCCTGGTGTCATCACGACATCGGGCTTCGAGCTACGGCTCAGGGCGGCTGTCATCCGGCGAACAGGCGCCGCGCGTTACGGGTGGTGAGGTCCCGCCAGGTGTCGGTGGCGGACGGCTGCGTCGCCGCGTCGACGGACGCGACCTGGGCGCGCGCGCCTTCGGCGGGTGTCCAGCAGTAGTCGCTGCCGTACAGGAGGCGCTCGGTGCCGAACGCGGCGTCCAGGGCCGGGATCTGGCGCGGGAAGGGCGTCCCGGCCATGTCGTACCAGAGGCGGCCGAACTGCTCCAGGGCGCTGGGCGCGTCGTCCTCGGAGCCGCCGCGGAACACGGCGCTGAACATGTCGATGCGGTCGGCGAGCAGCGGCAGCGCTCCCCCGCCGTGGGTCAGCACCCAGCGGATCCGGGGGTGGCGGGTCAGGACGCCGTGCAGGAGCAGGTCGCTCGCGGTGCGGGCGGTGTCGAAGAGGAACTCCAGCATCGGCCGGGGCCGGCCGAGGGCGAGTTCGTCGGCGTGGGGCGGTGACGTGGGGTGGACGAAGACGACGGCTCCGCGGCGGTCGAGGTCCTCCCACAGCGGTTCGAACCGGGGGTCGCCGAGGTAGACACCGTGGTGGTTGGTCTCGACGGCGACCCCGTCCGCGCCGAGTACGTCGAGGGCGTGGGCGGTCTCGGCGAGTGCACCCTCGACGTCGGGCAGGGGCAGGGAGGCGAAGTGGCCGAACCGCTGGGGACGCTCGACGCGGACGCCGGCGCCGAACTCGTTGACCTCGCGCGCGAGGGCGCGGGCCGCGTCGTCATCGCCGAAGTGCACCGCCGGGGAGGAGACCGATAGATAGGACTTCTCGATTCCAGAGCGGTCCATGAGGTCGAGGTGCTGTTCGACGCTCCACGTGGGCCAGCCGGGCATTCCGTCGGGGTGTTCGATGCCGGCGGACCGGGCCGCCGCGACGTAGCTCTCGGTGACGAAGTGGGCGTGGACATCGATGAGGCCGGTGGGGGTCATGCTGTGCTCCCTTGATAGCGGGTCCGTACCTCAACCAACGTAGGAATGGCGCCGTAGGATGGCATGCGTGATGCCGATGAATGAAACATCGAATTCCGGGGAGGGCGCTCCGCTGCGTCGTGGCGGGAAGCCCGCTGAGGGGCAACCGGTCATCGATCGGGCGTTCGCCCTGCTCGGTGCGTTCGACGCCGACCATCGTGCGCAGACTCTCGCCGAGCTCGCCCGGCGGAGCGGCATCCCCCGCAGCAGCGCTCTGCGGCTCGCCCGGTCACTCGTCCATGCAGGTGCGCTCGAGCGTCTCGACGACGGCCGCTTCGTGGTGGGGTTGCGCCTGCTGGAGACCGCTTCCCTGGCGCCGCGGGGCCACGGGCTGAGATCCGTGGCCATGCCCTACATGGAAGACCTTTTCCACGTCACGCGACAGCATGTGCTGCTCGCCGTGCGCGAGCAGGGCGAGGCACTGCTCGTCGAGCGGCTCTCAGCGCTCGACGCCAGCCCCGTCCACTACCGCGTGGGAGGACGCCTTCCGCTCACCACCACCGGCGTCGGCTTGGTACTGCTCGCCTTCGCTCCGACGGCCGTCCAGGACCACGCCATCGCCACCTACGAGCCCGGCGAGGGCCGTCTCCGACAGGGCCATGACGACATCTGCACCACGGCTGATCTGCGCCGCGCCCTCGCGGAGGTACGGCGCGGCGATCACGCTTTCGGTCGGCAGAGCCACCCCTGGCCGTTGGACACCGTGGCCGCGCCGGTGCGGGAGGGCAGTGAGGTGGTGGCGGCGTTGTCGGTCGTAGCGCCCAGTACCGGCTTCGCAGAGGCAGGCTACGTCCCAGCGGTGCGGGCGACAGCCCGTGCGATCTCCCGCCGTCTCGGGGAGGACGGCGGACGGGCGGCGCGTCCCGGCGACGCCCCCACCTCTGCGTGAGGCCGGCGCGCGGTCTGGGCGCGTCGGACCGATGGATGTCCGCGCCCCACCCGCCTCCGCCCCGGTTCAACGCGTCTCGCCGCCTGCGACGGATACCGCCGTCACAGCACGATGCGACGCCTCGCCCTGTACCGCAGGCAAATCCCGCCTGTGAGTTCGAGGGCCCCGGCCGGGCTCGCGGCGCAACCGGAGTGTCCGGTTCCGTCAACCGTGGACCCACTTCAGCGTCTCGGCGTAGAAGGCCGCCACCCGTTCGGGCTGGTCGTCGCCCATGAGATCGCCGGAGACCTCGTAGCCGCGCCGGGCCAGGTGCCAGGTGAGAATCGCGTAGGAGCTCCGGTTCGGTGCGAGGTCGTCAGGAGTGAGCGCAACCGGCCGGCCAGGCAGGACCGGGCTGATCCCGTCGCGCTCATAGACGCAGTCCAGACCGAGGATGCGCCAGAGGCCGTCGCGACGCTCCATGCGGTGCACGATGCGGGTGTACGAGACGAGGTCGACGGCGACGTCGTCGACGGTGGTCCGTACCTCGATACCTGCGGGCAGCTCGACGAAGGCCCGGTCACCGGCGATCTGCACCGTGGGCGGAGACAGCCGGTGCACGCTGGCGTCACCGCGCCCCGCCATGGCTTCGGAGGCGTCGACGAATCCGGGGCCCGTGCCCTGATACCAGCTGAGGTTGACCGTGGAGTCGGGCCAGTAGCAGTCCCGCATCTGGCCCCACCAACCGCGGTCGCGGCCTTGGCGCTCCCGCAGGGCGGTCTGAGTGACAAGGTCGATGTCCGTCCCGGGAGCGTTCCGGAGATTCACCGGTCCCACCAGCCGAAGGAGTGCGTGGGCGCGTGCACGCCGTGTGCGCGGTCCAGGCGGACCAGTCGGCCGCGGTGGAAGAGCAGGGGCCTGCGCTGTCCGTCAGCCGCTGCCAGCTCCCGTACGCGGCCCACCACCATCACATGGTCCCCCACAGGAACACTGCCCTCCACGTCGCACACGATCCAGGCCGCCGCCCCGACCAGACGCGGGGCCGTGCTTGGCGCGAACTCCCAGTTTCCGGTGGCGAACCGGTCCGCCGTCCGTCGGGCGAACGCGGCGCACACGTCCTGCTGGTCCTCGGTCAGGACGTTCACGCAGAAGTGCCCGGCGTCAACGATCGCCTCGGCACTGGCCGAGGTCCCGCCGGCGTGGAACGCCACCAGTGGTGGGTCGAGCGACACAGAGACGAAGCTACCGACCGTGACACCCACCGGCCCGGTCGGAGTCTCGGCGCTCACCACGCACACCGAGGTCGGGACGTGGCCGAGGACATGACGGAAGGCCGTCGGATCGGGCGCGGTGAGGGGCTGGTCTGTTGCGGTGGGGGCGGATGTGGGCACGGCGGCCTCCAAGGCGAGCGGACTCCACGCTCTGTTCTGGCTGTGGCGGAACCCGGTAGCGACGACACGGACTGCGTCCCAGTCAACCCATCGTCTCCTCGCCCTCGCATTGGGCCGGGGGGCCAAACCGGTCGGACGGCCTTGGGCGTCGGGCGCAAATGGCTGCCCCGCTGGTCCGACAGCGCAAGAGACGGCCGGAATTCTGCGGTCCTGGCCCCAAGACAGTCGGCGGAACCAGGCGTGCAATCCCATCAGCGGCACCACGCCAAGCGAGGTCCGCCTCTTGAGCCGCACGACGCCCGGAGGATTTCATGACCACTTTCGCGTCCACGCCCCAGAAGACCGCCGCGTCCGCCGCGGCGCTGAAGGAGGCCGCAACGGCGCTTCTCCCGCTGCTGAAGGACAACGCCGCCCGTACGGAAGCCGACCGCAGGGTCGCCGAGGAGAACATCGAGGCGCTGGCCGATGCCGGCCTGTTCCGGCTGACGGTGCCGAAACGCTTCGGCGGCCACGAGGCCGGCTTCCGGACGTTCCTGGAGGTCAGCTCGGAACTCGCCCGCGGCTGCGGGTCGACGGCCTGGGTGACGACTCTCGTCAACGTCTGCAACTGGATGGTCGCCCTGTACCCCGAGCGGGCCCAGCAGGAAGTGTGGGGCGAGAACCCCGACGCCCGGGTGTGCGGTGTGCTCGCGCCCAGCGCCACCAGCCGGGCCGTCGAAGGCGGCCTGGTCGTCACCGGCCGCTGGGGCTTCGCTTCGGGGAGCCTGCACTCCCAGTGGGCCACGGTCGGCATTCCCGTGGTGGACGCCTCAGGCCAGCAGACCGACCAGGGCGCCGCGCTCATCCCGATGAGCGACCTCACGATCGAGGACACCTGGTATGTGGCCGGCATGCGTGGCACGGGCAGCAACACCCTTGTCGCCGACGAGGTCTTCGTACCGGAACACCGCATCCTGTCCGTGACCAGGGGAGTGCAGGGCGACTACCCCACTGAGCACAAGGACGAGTCCCTGTACCGGTCGGCCCTGGTCCCAGTGCTCGCCCTGGTTCTCGCGGGCCCGCAGGTCGGTCTGGCACAGGCGGGGATGGACATGGTCACCACCTCCCTGGCCAAGGGCAAGGGCATCTCGTACACGTTCTACGACCGGGCCGCCGACGCACCGTCGACCCAGATCCAGCTGGCCGATGCGGCCCAGCTGATCGACACGGCACGGCTGCACCTGATGCGCGCCGCCGACGATATCGACACCTGGGCTGCTCGCGGCGAGTACATGCCCTTCGAGACGCGCGCCCGGGTGCGGATGGACACCGGCTACGTCGCCCGACGCTCGCGCGAGGCCCTCGACCTGCTGCTGAGCATCCAGGGTGCCGGCAGCTTCGCAGAGGCCAACCCGCTGCAGCGGATCTGGCGCGACCAGGAGACCGGCAGTCGGCACGCGGTCATCAACCCGGCCATCGCCGGCGAACTGTACGGGCGTGCACTCCTGGGCATCGAGGAGCAGGTCACGCCCCTTATTTGACAGGCCTGGATCCGCAACGGCAGAAGATCGTCAGGACTCGTGGAAAGGATCGTCATGCGTGCCGTCGCCCACCGGCCGAAGCACGGCCGGGCCCAGTGCCCGTGCGGCTTCCAGGGCTGCCATCACCTCGGGCAGCCGCGGCGTCAGGTGGTGCCCGAGCAGCTCCTGGGCACGCTTGACCCGGTAGGTGACGGTGTTACGCGCTACGTGCAGCTGCGCCGCGACGGCCATCAGACTGCGCTCGTTGCGCAGATACAGACGAAGGGTGCGGCGCAGTTGCTCTGCGTGGGGGCTGTCCGCCGCCAGGTCGCCCAGCTCGTCCCTGATGAAGCGGCGCAGGGCGGGCAGGTCGGTGGAGAGCAGGGCCGCCAGTCCCACATCCGGATGATCGACGACCGGGCCCGTCCCGCCGGGGCTGATCCGCATGATGCGGGCAACGTGCTGAGCGTCCTGGTGCGACTGGCGAAACCCCGGCAGCCCGTCGCGTACCGAGCCGAAGGCGAATCGGATGCCCTCCGGGTAGGCGTGGTCACCGGGCAACCCGGCGGGGTACGGGGCTTGCAGGTCTCCCCACGCCCACAGGGTGGTCCGGCCGGTGGGGAGGAGCAGGGTCGAGGAGCAGCCGCGCAGGTGCAGCAGTTCGGCGGCGAGGCGCTGCAGTTCGCTGGTGGCGTCGACCGCCGGGCTGTCGTACCAGGCGACGACGGCCAGTTGGCGGCCCTCGAGCCGGTAGGCGAGGAGCTCGCGCGCTGTTTCCTCCCGGACCGGTCGGCCGTCGAGGATCGCTCGGACGGTCTCCTCGCGGGCGGCGGCTCCGCTGGTGAGCCACCGGTCGTGCTCGGCCAGGTATTCGGCTGTCATGCGGGAGGAGAACTCGTCCATGAAGCCGAAGAGAAGCTCGGAGATGCGGCGGAACTGCTCGGCTCGTTCGGACGAGGTGGTCCGTTCCTGACAGGCGGCCATCAGTGCTCGTACGAGCGCCGCGTGCGCGACCCGAATGCCTCGCAGCACCTTGTCCAGGCCGATTCGTCGCCGTGCGAACTCGCGGTCCCCGAGCAGGGACTCCTCGGGGACCGCGTGGTCGGCCGCCTCGTCGGCCAGCAGGAGCAGTGCGCGCAGCGTCGCGGCCTCGGTGCCCATGCGGAGGGTTTCGAAAGGTGCCGGGCCGCCTCCCAGTTCGGGAACCTCGCGGGTGACGACGCCGGCCAGGGCGGCACCGACGGCGACCGCCCAGGCCACGGGATGAGGGCCGAGGCGTTCGGTTGCTTCGGTGATGGTGGCCGCCGAACTGGCGGGTGGGTGCGACGCGTCCGCGGGGTCGGGGGTGAGCCGACGGATCCAGCCGGCGGAGCCGAGTTCGTGGTGAACGGTCATGACGTCGTCCTTGCCGTCGTGAGAGCGGTGTGTGCCGCGTTGCCGCGTCGGCAGTCTCCGGGCTGCCGGTGGTCGGGGTGCCGTTGGCCGTGGCACCTCGCGTCCGGGCCGCACGGCCGCATTCAGGCAGGGCGTGGCCCGGTGCGACTACGCCACCGTTGCAGGGTCGTTCTCGATCACCAGACGCAGAGCTTCGGACGTGCGGTCGATGTGCCGGGCCAACAGTGCGGCCGCCGCGTCGGCATCCTTGGCCAGCACGGCATCGACGAGCGCCTGGTGTTCGCCTTCGACGTCGCGTTCGGTGTCATGGCCGACGGGCCACGACCAGCGCCGGTAGAGCGTGGCCGCGTCCCGCAGGCTGAGGGCGGCGGCCAGCAACCGGGCGTTCCCGCACCCTTCCAGCAGGGTCTGGTGGAAGCGCTCGTGCACGGGGAACCAATCGCTGTTCAGGGTGCCGTCGGCCCGTATCCCGGGGGTGCCGGCCAGGTGGTGGTGGGCCGCGACCACGGACGCCTCCCACTCGATGCCACCGCGCTCCATCGACCGGCGCAGGACGAGCGTCTCGATCTCGACCCTGGCTTCCGTCAGTTCGTTCAGATCCGCCAGCGACACCGTGACCACGCTGAAGCCCTGCTGCGGTGCGGCGTGGACGAGCCCCTGCTCGGACAGGCGCGTGAGTGCTTCGCGCACGACCGACTGACTGACCGAGAAACGCTGGGACAGCTCCACCAGCCGCAGCCGCTGCCCCGGCTCGAACACCCCCTGGAAGATGTCCTCGCGAATCTGCGCGTAGACGACGCCGCCCCTTGTTGCCTTCTCACCAGCCATGACCACACACCGTAGCAGCCAAACGACAACATAGGTAATTATCGTTAATCTCTTGCATGCGTGAGATTATGAAGCAAGACTCGCCCTGCAGACACCCGCACGACATCGCACGGTATGGAGAACCTCATGCGCCTGGCACACCTCGACGGACGACTGGTCATCAAGGGCCCGAACGGCTATCTCGACGCCGAGGAGGCAAGCCGGGGACGCTTCGGCCCCGACGCACAGGCCGCCTACGCCGACTGGGAGGCGTTCGCCTCCTGGACCCGGGAGTTCCTGGCGTCGCCGGACGCGGCAGCAGCACCCCCGGTCGGCACGGGCACCGGCACGGTGTGGGGACCGCCCGTTCCCAGGCCCCCCCAGATCTTCGCGGTCGGCCTGAACTACCTCGACCACATCACGGAGTCGAAGCTGGACGTGCCGACCGAACCGGCCGTCTTCACCAAGTTCCGCACGTCCCTGACCGGCCACGAGGCAACCGTCACCCTCCCTGAAGGACTTGTCGACTGGGAGGCCGAGCTCGTCGCCGTCATGGGCCGCCATTGCCACCACGCCACGCGGGAGACGGCCTGGTCCTACGTGGCCGGGCTGACCGTGGGCCAGGACCTCTCCGAACGTCGTCTCCAACTGACTGGACCCGCACCGCAGTTCTCTCTCGGCAAGTCCTACCCGGGCTTCGCCCCGCTCGGCCCGGAGCTCGTCAGCACCGACGAGTTCACGAACCCGGACGACCTGGAGCTGGGCTGCAGGCTCGAAGGCGGGGAAGTTCTGCAGAAGAGCCGGACCTCCGAGATGGTCTTCGACATCCCGGAACTCATCACCCGCCTGTCCGCCGTGTGCCCGCTGGAGCCCGGAGACCTGATCTTCACCGGCACCCCGGCCGGCGTCGGCGGCGCCCGCACCCCGCAGAAGTTCCTCGCCCCGGGAGACGTCCTGGTCACCTGGATCGAAGGCATCGGGACCCTGCGCAACTCGATGCTCGCCCCCTGACCGACCGCGAGGCAGTAGGACGACGGCCGCACGAGGTCGTGCCAGGTCCACCTTCCCGATCCCGCCTCGCCGATCCGAAAGAGCCGCACCATGTCACTGCACCGACTGACCCAGATCGTCATGGGCGTGCCGAACGTCAGGCAGACGGCCGCCTACTATGCCGACTTCGGCCTCACGCCCGCGGGCAGCCCTACGGGCGACGCCACCGCACCGCAGCCCTCGCACACCTTGTCGACCGCCGACGGCGGCGAGCAGTTGCGCATCGTGCACTCCCCCAGGCGCCGCCTCGTCGAACTCGGCGTGGGTGCCGACGACCCCGACGACCTGGACCGGGTCTCCGCCTCGCTCACCGGGCTGGACGTACCCGTCCACCGCACAGCCGACAGCGTGACCGCCGTGGATCCGGGCACCGAGGTCCTCGTACGTGTGGAACTCGCCCCGCGTCTTCGGCAGACACCCGCGCCGACACCCCTGTACAACGCCCCGGGCGCCGACGCCCGACTCGGGCACCGCGCTCCGGGCATCCTGCGCGAGGGACCGGTGCGACCGCGCAAGCTCGGGCACGTGGTCCTCGGGTCCACGGACCAGGAGACCTCCCAGCGCTTCTTCCAGCAGGGGCTGGGGTTCAAGGTCAGTGACACCGTCAAGGGCCTGGCCGCGTTCATGCGCTGCTCCAGCGACCATCACAACGTGCTGGTGCAGCAGGCGCCGGTCGCCTTCCTGCACCACACCTCGTGGCAGGTCGACGACGTCGACGAGATCGGCCGCGGCGCCACCACCATGCTGGAGGCGGATCCCGACCGGCACACCTGGGGGCTCGGACGCCATTACATCGGGTCGAACTTCTTCTGGTACCTCAAGGACCCGGCCGGGACCTTCTCGGAGTACTACTCCGACCTCGACTGCATCGTCGACGACGCCCTCTGGAAGCCCGGCGTCTTCGAGGGCATGAAGTCGCTGTACGCCTGGGGCCCGCCTCCTCCCCCGTCGTTCCTCGCACCGGAGGACCTGGCAGCTTTGATGACCGGCGCTCACGCACCGACCGAGTGAGGACGAGCACCATGCACCAGCCCATCGGCCGTCACAGCCGCAGCGACGTCCTGGTCGTCGGAGCCGGCCCGGTTGGCCTGGCCACCGCTCTTTTCCTGGCCCGGGACGGGTGGCAGGTCACCATCCTGGAACAGTGGCCCAGCCCCTACCCTCTGCCGCGCGCCGTGCACTTCGACGACGAGGTCGCCCGACTGCTCGCCGACGCGGGAATCGGTGATCGGCTGGGCACACTGTCGGAACCGGCCGACACCTATGAATGGCGCAACGCGGACGGCACCCCTCTGCTGACGTTCGACTGGTCGGGCCCTGGGCCGTCCGGCTGGCCGCGCGCCTCCATGACGTACCAGCCGGACCTGGAGACGGCGCTGGCCGAGGCCCTCGAGACGCATCCGAACGTGTCGGTCCTGCGCGGTCACGAGGCCGTCGGTCTGGTCGAGACCGAAAGGGACGTCACCCTGACCGCCCGGGACACCACCGGTCGACAGCACGAACTGAGCGCCGACTGGGTCGTGGGCGCGGACGGAGCCAACAGCTTCGTACGCGCCCACATGCCCACCCGCATGACGGACCTCGGCTTCTTCTACGACTGGCTCATCGTCGACATCCGCCCCCGTATCCCGCGTACGTGGGACCCCGTCAACCTGCAGATCTGCGATCCGCAGCGGCCCACGACCGTGGTGTCGGGCGGGCCGGGCCGACGGCGCTGGGAGTTCATGCGCATGCCCGGTGAGTCGGTGGAGGAACTCGACACCGAATCCGCCGCCTGGCGGCTGCTCGCGCCCTTCGGAATGACCCCGGAGACGTGCGACCTGGAGCGGCATGCCGTCTATACGTTCCAGGCCCAGTGGGCCGACACCTGGCGTACCGGTCGCCTGCTGCTGGCCGGCGACTCGGCCCACCTGATGCCGCCGTTCGCAGGCCAGGGCATGTGCTCCGGCATCCGGGACGCGGCCAACCTCACCTTCAAACTGGACCTGGTCCTGCGCGGCGCCGCAGCCCCGGCCCTCCTGGACACCTACGGCACCGAGCGCAGCGCCCACGTCCAGCACGCCATCGGGATGTCCGTCGAGCTCGGCAAGGTCATCTGCGTCACGGACCCGGGCGACGCAGCCATGCGGGACGCTCACATGATCAGTCATGGAGCCGACCCGGAACGGGCCCTGCCGCCGCTGCCCCCGACCGTGCTGAGCAACGGGCTCATCGCCTGCGGCGAAGCGGGAACCGCAGGGCTGCTGAGCCGGCAGGCACGTATCTCGTACCGCGGGCGCGTCGGCCTGCTCAACGGAGTGGTCGGCCGCGGTTTCGTCGTCGCCTCCGCCACCGACCCCCGCACGATGCTGTCCGCACGCCAACTGGCCTTCCTGAAAAGCATCAGGGCGCACCTTCTGCACCTGACACCGCCGGGGGCACACGCCGACGAGGAGGTGGCCGCCGTCGACCTGGACGGCTTCTACCTCCCCCACCTCGCCGTAGCGAGGCAGGCAGGCGTGGTGATCCGCCCCGATCACTACCTCTTCGGCACCGCCGCGACACCAGAGGGCCTCGCCCGGCTCGTCGACGACCTGGAGAAGCAACTGGTATCGCCCCGCTCCTCCACCAGTGCCGTCCCATCCCCCACTCCCGTCGTCACCGCTGGAGGTGAGTCATGACCACGTCGCACACGGCCACGTCCGGCGAGCCGATCTGGGTGCCCGACACGTCGGTAACCGCCGGCTCACGCATCGCTCGTTTCACCGACTTCGTCGCCCGGCGCACTGGCGTCGCCCACACCGACTACCAGTCCCTCTGGGCGTGGTCGGTCGAGGACCTGCCTGGTTTCTGGGCGGCCGTCAGCGAGTTCTTCGACGTCCGGATGACCGGCACATGGGACCGGGTCCTCGACGACGCGCCGATGCCGGCCACCCGCTGGTTCCCCGGCGGCCGACTGAACTACGCCGAGCACGCCCTGCGTACGGACGATCCCACCGGCACTGCGCTGATATCGGTCGACGAGAACGGCACGACCCAGCACATCACCTGGGCCGAACTGCGCAGCCAGGTCGGCGCACTGGCAGCGTGGCTGCGCCGTCAGGGAGTCACCGCCGGGGACCGTGTGGTCGGCTACCTGCCCAACTCCCGTCATGCCGTCGTGGCGTTCCTGGCCTCTGCCTCCATCGGCGCGATCTGGTCGGCCTGCGGCCAGGACTACGGCGCCGAGGGCGCAGCCACTCGTTTCGCGCAGCTCGAACCAGCCGTTCTCTTCGCCGCCGACGGATACCGATGGAACGGCCGCGGACACGACCGCCGCGCGGAATCCGCCGCACTGCGCGCCGCGCTTCCGTCCGTCCGCGTCACCGTGCAGGTGCCGAACCTCGGCCTGCCCATCTTGCCCCACCGGTCTGCGGTGAGCTGGGACGACGCCCTCGCCGACCCCGCGGAGTGTGACTTCGAGCAGGTCCCGTTCGACGCACCGCTGTGGGTTCTCTTCTCCTCCGGCACCACCGGGAACCCCAAGGGCATCGTCCACGGTCACGGCGGTGTTCTGCTCGACCACCACAAACTCCTCGGCCTGCACCTCGACCTCGGGCCCGGGGACCGCTTCCTCTGGTACACCACCACCAACTGGATGATGTGGAACCTGGTCGTCTCCGGCCTCCTGGTGGGCGCGACCGTCGTGCTCTACGACGGAAGCCCGGCCCACCCCGGTCCTGCACGCCTGTGGGAACTGGCCGCCGAACACCGGACCACCGTCCTGGGCGTCAGTCCGGGCTACCTGCAGAGCTCAGCCAAGGCCGGCCTCGTGCCCGGACGCGACCTGGAGCTGTCCGCCCTGCGCGTGCTCGGCTCCACCGGCGCGCCCCTGCCTTCCCAGTCGTACTACTGGGTCCGTGACCACGTGGGCTCCCGAATCCAGGTCGCCTCGACCAGTGGCGGCACCGACATCGTCAGCGGCTTCGCCGGCAGCGCCCCCAACACACCGGTGTGGCCAGGCGAGATCTCCGCCCCCATGCTCGGCGTCGCACTGAACGCCTTCGACAGCCATGGCCGCCCCGTCACCGGAGAAGTCGGTGAACTCGTCGTCACCCGGCCCATGCCTTCCATGCCGATCCACTTCTGGAACGACCCCGACGGCACCCGCTACCACCAGGCGTACTTTGGCTCCTACCCCGGTGTCTGGCGGCACGGCGACTGGATGACCCGCACCCCGCACGGCAGCATCATCGTCTCGGGCCGCTCCGACTCCACCCTCAACCGGCACGGAGTACGGCTCGGCAGCGCCGACATCTACGCCGTCGTGGATGAGCTGCCCGGCATCCGCGAAAGCCTCGTCATCGGCGCCGAACTCCCGGACGGCAGCTACTGGATGCCCCTGTTCGTGGTCCTGGAGCCCGGCCACGTACTCGACGAGGACCTGCGCGACACCATCAGAATCGCCGTCCGCACCCACGCCTCGCCCAGGCACGTCCCCGACACCATCATCGAGGTGCCGGCCCTGCCGCACACCCGGACGGGCAAGAAACTGGAAGTCCCCGTCAAACGCCTGCTGCAGGGGGCTGCCATCGGTCAGGTCGCCGGCCGTGAAGCCGTCGACGACATCTCGGCGCTGGAGTACTTCGCCCGGTTCGCACGGCCCTCCGCGGACACCACATCGACGGGCGTCCGCCCATAGACACCGGGCCGGTGTGGCGCGCGAGGCGAGTCATGCGGAGCCGCACACTCCGCAGATCGAGCACTCGAGGGTGTGCCCGACCCGATCGCCTCAGCCGCCACACAGGCCCGGCCGGCGTGCGGCGCTGCCTCCGGCGCCGCACGCCAACCCACGCCCATACCGGGCCGCGTCTCCGCTCCCCGGTGCACACTCCGCTGGACGAACGACCGAAGGAAACATGACTAATTTCGACCTGTACCGTCCGGCCGAGGAGCACGAGATGCTCCGTGAGACGATCCGTTCGCTCGCCGAGGCGAAGATCGCCCCGCACGCCGCCGCGGTGGACGAGGAGGCGCGCTTCCCGCGGGAGGCGCTGGACGCGCTGGTCGCCTCGGACCTGCACGCGGTCCACGTCCCGGAGGAGTACGGCGGCGCGGGAGCCGACGCGCTCGCCACGGTCATCGTGATCGAGGAGGTGGCCCGCGTCTGCGCGTCGTCCTCCCTGATCCCGGCCGTGAACAAGCTGGGCTCGCTCCCGGTGATCCTCTCCGGCTCCGAGGACCTGAAGAAGAAGTACCTGGGCCCGCTCGCCAAGGGCGACGCGATGTTCTCGTACGCCCTGTCCGAGCCGGACGCCGGCTCCGACGCGGCCGGCATGAAGACCAAGGCCGTGCGCGACGGCGACTTCTGGGTCCTCAACGGCGTCAAGCGCTGGATCACCAACGCGGGCGAGTCCGAGTACTACACGGTCATGGCCGTCACCGACCCGACGAAGCGCTCCAAGGGCATCTCGGCGTTCGTCGTCGAGAAGTCCGACGAGGGCGTCTCCTTCGGCGCCCCGGAGAAGAAGCTCGGCATCAAGGGCTCCCCGACGCGCGAGGTCTACCTCGACAACGTCCGCATCCCCGCCGACCGCATGATCGGCGAGGAGGGCACCGGCTTCGCCACCGCGATGAAGACCCTGGACCACACCCGCATCACGATCGCGGCCCAGGCACTCGGCATCGCCCAGGGCGCCCTCGACTACGCCAAGGGCTACGTCCAGGAGCGCAAGCAGTTCGGCAAGCCGATCGGCGACTTCCAGGGCATCCAGTTCATGCTCGCCGACATGGCCATGAAGCTGGAGGCCGCCCGCCAGCTCACCTACAGCGCCGCCGCCAAGTCCGAGCGCCTCGACGGCGACCTGACCTTCTTCGGCGCCGCGGCCAAGTGCTTCGCCTCCGACGTCGCCATGGAGGTCACCACCGACGCCGTCCAGCTCCTCGGCGGCTACGGCTACACCCGCGACTACCCCGTCGAGCGCATGATGCGCGACGCCAAGATCACCCAGATCTACGAGGGCACCAACCAGGTCCAGCGCATCGTCATGGCCCGCAACCTGCCGTCCGACGGAGCCAAGCGATGAGCACCACTCCTCAGGACATCAGCAAGGTCGGTGTGATCGGCTGCGGGCTCATGGGTTCCGGCATCGCGGAAGTATGCGCAAGGGCAGGGCTCGACACGTTGGTGTACGAAGTGACAACGGAGGCCCTGGCAGCCGGCCGCAACCGTGTGGAGCAGTCACTGGGCAAAGCCACGGACCGTGGCAAACTCACCGCCCAAGAACGCGACAACGCACTCGATGCGCTCAGCTTCACCACCGACCTCGACGCCTTCGCCGACCGAGACCTGGCCGTGGAGGCCGCGCCCGAGAACGCGGAGATGAAGCTCGGCATCTTTTCGACGCTGGACAGAATCATGGTTCAGCCCGACGCGCTGATGACCTCCAACACCTCGTCGATCCCCATCATGAAGCTTGCCTCCGCCACCACCCGGCCCGGTCAGGTCATGGGGCTGCACTTCTTCAGTCCCGCACCGGTACTCGACCTGGTCGAACTCGTTCCGACCCTGAAAACGGACGACACAGCGTGGCAGCGCCTCCACCACTTCGCCGCTGACGTTCTGGGACGCCGTGTCGTCGTCTCGCAGGACCGGGCCAGCTTCGTCGTCAATGCCCTTCTCATCCCCTACCTGCTCTCCGCCATCCGGATGTTCGAGTCCGGATTCGCCTTGGCGCAAGACATCGACGACGGCATGGTCCGCGGCTGCGCCCATCCCATGGGGCCGCTCCAATTGGCCGATCACATCGGGCTGGACACCACACTGGCCATCGCCGAGTCCCTGTACGCGGAATTCAAGGAGCCTCTGTACGCACCGCCGCCCCTGTTGTCACGCATGGTTGAGGCCGGACATCTGGGACGCAAAGCCGGTCGCGGCTTTTACGACCATTCGCTGCGCTGAGGTTGCGGTTCACCATCCCGTCCCGCGCACACCGCGGCGGTCGACGAGGGCGGAGGCCATCTGCACCGTCGGCCGCCTCGCCTACGCTCATGCCCGTGGTCACCGCCTCACCATGGGCCGGCGCACCCATCACGTCCCGACGGAGGGACCGTCGCCCTTCCGGCGGCGACCGCACCCGCAGTAGCCGTCGGCGCCGGAAGCGTCAGGTCTCGGGGTCTGAGCCGGGCAAGGGGATCCAGGTGTGCGACCACGCGATGATCGCGTCGAGGACCGGTTCCAGGTCATGTCCTCTGGCCGTGAGGCGGTACTCCACCTGCACGGGTGTCGCCGGTACGACGTGACGCTCGATCAGGCCGTCGCGCTGCAGTTCCCGGAGGCGCTGCGCCAGCATGGTGTCACTGACTCCGGGTACGGCGGCCTTGATCTGTGCGTACCGGCACTGGTCGGTGAACAGCGCCCGCAGAATCGCGCCGGTCCAGCGCGCGCCGATCATCTCGATCGCCGCGTGGAAGCGGACGCAGACCGGGTGGGTGTCCTCGCCGCCAGATGTCGGGCCGGTCGTCATGATGCGGTGGGGGCGCGCAGCGGGCGCAGGGCATCGGTGAAGCGCACCAGTTCGTCGAGCATCGCCTTGGCGGAGCTGGTCATGACGTCGTTGGGCAGCAGGCGCTGGTCGTCGTCGATGAACTGCTGCACGAAGGGGATGGACACGGCCTCGAAGACCGGCGTCATCTTCAGGGTGGTCACCACCTGCTTGATCATCTGCGCAGCGCGCGTGCCCGCGGACACGCCGCCGTAGCTGACCAGGCCCACCGGCTTGTACTTCCACTCGTTGTGAAGGTAGTCGATCGCGTTCTTGAGCTCGGCGTTGTAGCCGTAGTTGTACTCGGGCATGACGAAGACGAAGGCGTCCGCTTCGGCGACTTTGGCGCTCCAGTCCCGAGTGTGCTGATGGGTGTAGCGGCCGAGCCTCGGGTGGTGGGGTTCGTTCATGAAAGGCAGGTTCACCTCGGCGAGGTCCACCACCTCTATCTCGTCGAAGCCCCCCTGCGTCGCGGCCTGCGACTCGATCCAGCGGGCGACGCTCGGGCCGACGCGTCCGGGGCGCGTGCTCGCCACGATGATTTCCAGCTTGCTCGCAGTCAAAATGTGCTCCTTCGTAAGCGACACCATCCATGCTACTGATTTCTGAGTAACTAAGAAATCCTTAGTAGTAGGGCAGGCTGCGACACTTCTGACGTCCGGGGCTCGGGTGCCTACGGGCGGTTCTGGTCCGGCGAGTGACCCAGCACCTCTGACATGGCCCGGGTCGAGCGCAGCAGTTCCGCCGAGAAGCGGGCCACGTCCTGCTCCGTGACGCCGCGCGCGGGCATCACCAGGGTGACGACGAGCGGGAAGGACTCACCCGCGGTGAACACGGGCGCCGCCAGCGAGGTGACGCCGGGAATGACGCCGCCGACCGTGGTGGCCACACCCTCGCGCAGCACCTCGGCCTTGATCCGGTCGACCCGGTCCCGGGTGGCCGCGTCCAGCGTCTCCGTCTCCAACTGCCCGCGCAGCACCGGTTCGGTGAGCTGCTCGGGCAGGTGCGCAAGGAACGCTCCGCCCATCGCGGAATTCAGCAGCGGCATGGTGGCGCCGACCCGGACCGTGATCGGCAGCGCGTGGGCGCCGTACTCCCAGCGCACGACGACGGGACCGTGGTCCCCCCACACGGCCAGGTTGACCGCGTGCGAAGTGCTGTCCCGCAGTCCCGGCAGGTGCTCGCTCACCAGCGCCACCTCGTCCATCCTGCGCAGCGACTCGACGCCGAGCCGACGCATGGCCGGCCCCATGTCGTAGCGCCCGGAGCTGGGTGACTGGGCGACCAGACCGACGCGGGCGAGACTGACGAGATAACGGTGGACCTTGCTCGGCTGCATGCCGGTGGCCGCGGCTGTCTGCGTCAGGCTCATGGGGCCCCGCCCCTCTTCGAGGGCCTGCAGGACCGTCATCGCCAGTTCGACGGACTGGATGCCCTGCCGTGCCGGCGATTCCTCGCTGGTCCCGGACTCGGAGGAAGGCTGATTTCTCACGGCACCGATCATAGTGACCGGCTCGGCACCGTCGTCCCGGGGCGGAGGGAACGGGACATCAGGCGTCCGCCCGCGCCGCGTGTGCGGCCGTTCCGCCGTGCACCGCGCCCAGCAGTTCACCGGCGAGGCCGGCCACCGCCTCGGGGCCGCTCGCTGTGCCGAAGACGTAGAAGTCGGGGCGGATGACGACGGCCGAGCAGCCCAGTTCGGCGAACCAGTCATGGTAGGTGCCGTGTACGTCCTGGACGACGGCCGCCTTGGGGTGGGCGGCGGCCCGTTCCCCGAGGACGACGACGCGCACGCCCGCCCGGGCCAGGTCGTCGAGCCGGCCGGAGCGTTCCAGGGAGTTCAGCAGCCCCTCTTCGAGGAGCAGGTGAAATCCGCCACCCACGACCTGGTCCAGGAGGCCGCGGCGCGTGCCGTCGTCCACCACGCCCTGGACCGACAGCTGCCCACGGCCGACGTCCGGTTCCCGGGCGAACAGGCCGTCGACGAGGCTCGGCAGGCGCACGGCCTCGGACGTCCCCGACTTCGCGCGGCGGGCCAGCAGAGTTCGGTCGCGCTCCGCGGCACGCTCCGGGTCCCGCAGGGTCTGGAGGTGGCCGAGCTCGATGCCCTTCTCGGTCACCGCGCGCACATGCGGTTCGCGCTCCGTCTGGTAGGTGTCGAGGATGTCGTCCGGTGCCGCTCCGCGCAGGACCAGGTCCAGCTTGAAGGCGAGGTTCTGCGCGTCGCGGAAGCCCGAGCACATGCCCTGCCCGAGGAACGGGGGCATCTGGTGTGCGGCGTCGCCCGCGAGCAGGACGCGGCCACGACGCCAGTGGTCCGCGATGAGTGACCGGAAGGTGTACGTGGCGACGCGGATGAGGTCGGCGTCCTCGGGAGTGAGGTGGGACGCGACCCGTTTCCAGACGCGTCGCGGATCGCACTCGGTCTCGAAGGCGTCCACCGAGTCGAGCATGAAGCTGAACCGGTGGTGTGCAGGGCCGAGCGAGATGATCGAGGTCGGACTCAGCGGGTCGCCGAGCTGCAGTGCGAGCGGGACCTGCGTCGGGCGGCGGAAGCGGAAGTCGCACACCATCCACGGCTCGGAGAAGCCGTAGTCGAACTGCCCTACACCGAGCGCCGACCGCACGAAGCTGTTGCCCCCGTCGCAACCGATGACGTAGCGCGCGGTGAGCGTCCGGCGCCCCTCGGGGCCGTCGACAGTGAGGGTGACGTCCTCCGCGCTCTGCTCCAGCGCGACGACGGCGCTGGAGTGCCGCACTTCCACCTGCGGCATGGACCGGCACACCTCGTCGAGCGCCTCTTCGAGGTCCGGCTGGTACATCATGTTCCACTCCGCCCAGCCGCTGCGTCCGGCTTCGGCGAAATGCTGCTCTATCAGCAGGTCGCCACGGCCGTTGCGCCACTCATACGTGGGCTGCACGCGCACCTTGGGCAGCAGATCCTCCGCCACACCGAGGCGGGCGAGCGTGCGCATGGTCTCGTCGTCGAAGCTGGCCGCCCGAGGCAGGTTGTACAGGCCCGCGTACCGCTCGAGGACCAGGACCCGGTGGCCCGCCTGCGCCAGCAGGGCGGCCGTGACCATACCCACGGGCCCGTAACCCACCACGACCACGTCCACCGTGGCCCCGTTCGCGACCGGACCACCGACGGCGTCATCCGTACCCGTCATCGGGCACCTCCACTTTCTCGGACCTTCCAAAGGGTTGACACCGACGGAACGTACGTTTCACCATCGATGAAGTCAATGCATATAAGTGAAATCGAGAGGGATCGCGATGCGCACCATCGGCCTTGAGGAACACTTCGTCACACCGGAGCTGGTGGGTCACGGCGCCTCATCGGCCTCGATCCTCCAGCCGGAGAAATGGCGGGAGGCGTCCCGGCGACTGCTCGACATCACAGGCGAGCGTCTCGCCGAGATGGACGCGGTGGGGCTGGACGTACAGGTGCTGTCTCTCAACTCCCCCGGCATCCAGGCCGAGACGGACCCCGCGACCGCGATCGCCCAGGCGACGGCGGTGAACGACCTGCTCGCAGGAGTGGTGGCGGACCACCCCGACCGCTTCGCAGGATTCGCCGCACTGCCGTTGCAGGACCCGCAGGCGGCGGCCAAGGAGCTGGAGCGCGCCGTGTCCGAGCTGGGCATGCGCGGAGCCCTGGTGAACGCGCACACCCAGGGTCGCTACCTCGACGACCCGCAGCTGCGCGTGGTGTGGGAACGCGCCGAGGGACTGGGCGTACCGCTCTATTTGCACCCCGCCAACGGCGTCGGCACCCCCCATGTCATCGAGGGTCATCCCGAACTCGTCGGACCGATGTGGAGCTGGGGATCGGAGACCGCCACCCACTTCCTGCGTCTGGTGTTCGGCGGCGTCTTCGACGACTTCCCCGACGCCAAGGTGCTGTTGGGTCACATGGGCGAGGGCCTGCCCTACGTGCTGTGGCGACTGGACTCGCGCTGGGACTACCACAACCACCACGGGATCGAACTCGCCCGGGGAAACCCGTCGGAGTACGTTCGGCACAACCTCTACATCACGACCAGTGGCGTCTGTTCGGCCCCTCCGCTGCTGTGCGCCCTGCTCGCCCTGGGCTCGGACCACATCCTCTTCGGCACCGACTACCCCTTCGAGGAGATGGCGGCTGCCACCGCGTTCCTGGAGACGGCCCCGATCAGCGAGGCCGACCGGGCGAAGATCGCCCACCTCAACGCGGAACGGCTGCTCGGTCTCTGAGGCACCCCGGGGCGCGTGTCACCACGCACGCGCCCCTCTCCGCTCTCCCTTCTCCCTCTCTCTCAAGCAAGGAGTCGCCGACATGACCCGAGACAACACCGCACGGCACTGGATCGACGGCGAATGGGTCGGTTCCGCCCGAACCTCCGACAGTGTCGACCCGGCCACGGGTGAAGTGATCGGTACGTACGCGGAGGCCGGCACCGAGGAGGGGCAGAGCGCCGTCGACGCGGCGACACGCGCCTTCAAGGAGGGCACCTGGCGCCTGGACCCGATGCTGCGGGCCACGGCGCTGAGCCATCTCGCCGACGCGTACGACGCGCGCATGCACGAGGTGATCGGCACCCTGTGCCTGGAGAACGGCAAGCTCCGGCACGAGGCGGGCTTCGAGGCGCACTTCATCCTGCGCGCGCTGCGTTTCGCGGCGGGTCTGGCCCTGCAGCCGCACGGCCGGGTCACCGACACCCACCCGGGCCGTCAGGCCATGTCCATCCGGCAGCCCGTGGGTGTCGCCGGGATCGTGGTGCCGTGGAACTCCCCCGCGTATCTCTGTATCCGCGCCCTCGCCCCGGCCCTCGCGGCGGGCTGTACGGCGGTGGTGAAGGTGCCGGGGCAGGCGGCCCGGACCGCCGCGCTCATGAGTGAGATCCTCGCCTCCGTTCCCGAGCTGCCGAAGGGCGTGGTGAACGTCGTCGTCGAGTCCGGCTCGGACGTCGCGCGCCTGCTGGTCGAGTCCCCCCTGGTCCCCGTGATCAGCTTCACCGGCAGCACCGCCACCGGGCGACTCGTGGCCCAGGGAGCGGCAGCCCACTTCAAACGGGTGGGGCTCGAGCTGGGCGGCAAGACACCGCACCTCGTCTTCGCCGACGCCGACCTGGATGCGGCGCTCGCCACCGCCGTCCAGTCGTGCACCGTGTTCGCCGGACAGTTCTGCATGACCGGCAGCAGGATCCTCGTCCAACGGGAGATCGCCGACGAGTTCACCTCGGCTCTGGCCCGGCGTCTGGAGAGCGTGCGCCCCGGTCCGGCCGCCGACCCGGCCAGCCAGATCGGCCCCCTGATCGACAAGGCATCGGTCGCCCGGGTCGACGCCGCCGTGGATGCGGCGATCGCGGCCGGCGCCAAACCGATCGTCCGCGGCGGTCCGAGTACCCGCCCCGAACTGGCGGGGGGCGCCTTCTACCACCCCACCCTGCTCGCGGTCCCCGACTCCTCCCTCCCGATCGTTCAGGAGGAGACGTTCGGTCCGGTGCAGACGGTCCAGGTCTTCGACACCGAGGCGGAGGCCGTCGCCCTCGCCAACGATACCGAGTACGGCCTCAGCGCTTGCATCTGGAGCCGGGACGCCGACCGGCCCGCACGCGTGGCGCGGCAGCTCGACGCGGGTCTCATCTCCGTCAACAGCTGGGCGAACCTGACCGTCGAGTTCGAGGAGGGTGGCTTCAAGTCCAGCGGCGTGGGCCGGCTTGGGGGCCTGGCATCCGTGGAGGACTTCCTGGAGTACAAGCAGATCACCCAGGACTACACGCCTCACCACAGCTGAAGAACGCCCCGGCAGGTGCGGTCCCGCTCCACTACGCCCGGCATCGCCGACCTGGCGTCGGACTACCTCAAGCGAACGGTGGTCGACCTCGTCCGGGCTCTGGCCGGCGACCGCGCTCCTCATGGCAGCACGACTGTCTGACGCAAGGCACCCCAACCCTTGCTGTTATCACATATAGCGCTTAGGCTCGCAGCACCCCGCGGCGCCCGAACCGGTACCCGGTGCCGGGGATCCGGGGGCAACCGGCTCCCCGGCGAGTTGTGCGTTGTCGTTCGCCGCGCCGCAGTCCGCTCCGCGCGGCACGCTGGAACCCACCCCTGGCAGGAGGCCACAGATGGCCAAGCAGCGCGACGTTCTGACCTTCGAGGTCGACGGACACAAGATCACGGCGCTCACCGCCGCTCCCGCCGAACCCACCGGCAAACCCCTGATCGCCGCCCTCCACGGCGGCACGTACACGGCTCACTACTTCGACGTCGCGGGCGCCACCGAGGGCTCCTTCCTCGACGTCGCCACCGCACACGGTTACCCGGTCGTGGCCTTCGACCGCCCAGGTTACGGCGGCAGCACCCCCCTCGAACCGGATGCCAACACGTTCACGCGGCACGCGGAACTGCTCGGTGCCGCTCTGGAGCAGGCGGCCACGCACCTCGCGGCCGACAGCGTATTCCTCGTCGGCCATTCGATCGGGGGCATGATCGCGCTGATGATCGCCGCCTCGGCTCGCCGCCTCCCCCTCGTCGGTGTCTCGGCGACCGGCATGGGGGCCGTCATCCCGGCCGGCGGTGCGGCCGAGGCCCTCGGTTCCCTGCCTCCGGACGAGACGGTGGACCTGCCGTACGAGGAGCGGGACAGGGTGATGTTCGGGCCGTTGCACACCTACGGTGCCGAAGGCGTACGGCAGGCGCACGGCTCCTACGCACCTGTGCCGGTACGGGAGTTGGTCCAGGCTCCGGCATGGCCGAAGGAGCACCTGCCGACCGTCGCCCGCCAGGTCCGCGTTCCCGTACACAACGCGCTCGCGGAGTTCGACGCCCTGTGGAGCAGCGGCTCGGAGAACGTGGCCCGGTTCGCCGCGATGTTCACGGCGGCCCCCTTCGTCGACGCGAGCGTCGCCCGCGGCACGGGTCACTGCATCGACCACCACACGCTCGGCCACGCACTGCACCTGCGGCAGCTGGCGTTCGCCGAGGAGTGTGCACATTGGGCCACGACGCAGCAGAGAGCCGAGAACGACAACTGATGCCCTCCGTCGACCACAAGCACCTCCCGCAGCACGTTCAGGTTCTTATCGCCGGTGGCGGGCCGGTCGGTCTGGCGGCCGCCGTGGAGCTCGGTCGGCGCGGTGTCGACTGCCTGGTCGTCGAGCCTCGCGTCACCGTCTCCAGAGCCCGCCCCCGCTGCAAGACGCTCAACGTGCGCACGATGGAGCATCTGCGCCGCTGGGGGCTGGCCGAGCGGCTGCGGGCACGCGCGCCGCTGCCCACCTCCTGGTCCCAGGACATCGTGTTCTGCACCTCGCTGACCGGAAGGGAACTGTCCCGTTTCACCGGCGTCCTGGGGCTCGCCCCGGAGGGCGACCGCTTCCCGGAAATCGGCCAGCAGGCGCCGCAGTACATCCTGGAAGAGGTGCTCCGCGAGGCGGTCAAGGAACTCGCCCCGGGCCGGCTCGTGCTCGGCTCGAGGGTCGTCGACGTAAGCCAGGACGACGATCTGGTGACCGTGACCGTCGAGGACGGCGTAGGGGACCGGAGCGTCGTCACTGCCGACTACGTGATCGGGTGCGACGGCCCGCGCAGCGTGGTGCGGGACCGGATCGGCTCCCACTACGTCGGCGGGGATGCCCTGCGCCCGAACTTCGGCATGGTCTTCGAGAGTCCCGACCTGTGGGAGCACGTGCGCCACGGGCCGGCCGTGCAGTACTGGGTCGTCAACCCGGCCGCCCCGGCGCTGGTCGGGCCGCTGGACCGGACCAACACCTGGTGGGCGATCGCCTTCGGCGTGGACCGGGCGGCCGGAGAGCGCGAGACACAGCACATCATCGACGCCGTGGCAGGAAGGCCGGTGCGGGCCGAGGTGCGGTCCACCGACCCGTGGACCGCCCGGATGCAGATCGTCGACCATATGCGCCACGGCAGGGTGTTCCTCGCCGGTGACGCCGCGCACCTCAACCCGCCTTTCGGGGGCCACGGACTCAACACCGGCATCGGGGACGCGGTCGACCTGGGCTGGAAACTGGCGGCCGTGCTCGCCGGCTGGGGCGGGGCGGACGTCCTCGACAGCTACGAGATCGAGCGCCGTCCGGTCCAGGAACGCGTCATCCGCGAGGCGACCGCCAACATGCGGGTTCTCTCGACCGAGTTGCTCGCCGACAACCTCGACGCGGACGACGAGGCGGGCGCCCTGGCCCGGCGGGCCGCGGGGGCGCGGATCCAGGAGACCAAGACGGCGGAGTTCCACTCGCTCGACCTGGTCCTCGGACTCCGTATCGCCACCTCACCGATCGTCCCTGCGGAGCCGGAGGGACGGGAGAGCGCCACATGGGCAGGCGCCCGGCTGCCCCATGTGTTCCTCGATGACGGCCGTTCCCTCTACGACCTGCTCGGTGACCACCTGACGCTGCTCTCCGTCGGGCACGGCACATCGGAGGCGGCCATCGAGGCGGCCGCACGCCTGCGGGGTGTGCCGCTCACCGTGGTGCATCTGCCGGAGTCGGCACCCGCCGGCTACGCCGACCTGCTGGGCGCCCGCCTCGCCCTGGTCCGCCCGGACCAGGTCGTCGGCTGGCTGGGGGACGAGGCTCCCGAGGACGTCCTCGCCCTCGTCGACACCCTGAGCGGCCGCGCGCAGCCGGACGGGACTGCGGCACCTCGCAGTTCCTGAGCCTCTCCGGACGGGACGGCGGCACCTCGCAGTTCCTGAGCCTCTCCGGACGAACGTGCCGCGAACAACTCCAGTTCGCATCAGCGCGGTCAGCCGGACACCCGTTGGCCGGCGCTCGCGCCGGACACCCAGACCCCGCCCCGGCCGCACCCTGTCCGAGGCACCTGCCTCGCGGCCGGGGCGGACCGACACCCGATGGGAAGGCGAAACCGATGGCCCGCAGCCGCATCGACGTCCACGCCCACCACCTCGGCGGCTCCGTCGACTCCCTGTTCGCCTCCGGGTTCACACCGCCCGGTGTCTGGTGGCCCTTCGCGGGCACCCAGACGCCGGCGCCATCCCCGGACTGAGGCTGATCCTGCCCCACTGCGGCGGAGCGCTGCCGACCCTGGGCCGGCGCATCGCCGAACACACCGTCATGGGCAGGGGGTACTACGACGCCGGCATCGGCCCCGAGCATGTGGCGGCCGCGCTGCGCGGCCTCCACTACGACACCACCCCGACCGGATCCGCCGCCCACCCCCTGCTGCCCGCCCTCCAAGTCACCGACTCCGAGCACGTGTTGTTCGGCAGCGACGGGCCGGCCGCTCCCGAGGCGACTCCGGAGCGAACCACTGGCAACCGTGGACTTCGAGGGATTCAGCGCCGCACAACGTGCGGGAGTCGGCCGCGGCCACGCAGCACGGCTCTTCCCTCGATCCACCTGAGCGCCAGGGCACGTGGGCGGCCGTACACACGCCGGTAGGACAACGGCACCGTCTTCCCCCATCAGACACACCCCTGCCGAAGAACACCCTGTCCCGAAAGGAAGCAGCAACATGAGCGCTCACCGATGGACGAGACGTCAGGTCCTCAACACCGCGGCGGGTACCGCCGCACTCGCCGGCGCGTCCACCCTGATGACCCCCGGGTCCGCCCAGGCGCACGGCGGCAAGCCCGACCCGCACGGCCGGCTGAAGATCGTCGCCATCGAGGAGGCCGTCATGCTGCCGGGTCTCATCACCCAGGGCACGGCGCTGAACGGCACGATTCCCTTCAAGCCCGAGGTCACCGCCGAGTGGTTCAAGCGACTTCCGGACATCACCGAGTACCGGCTCGCCGACATGGACGCGAACGGCGTCACCATGCAGGTTCTCTCCCTCACCCCGCCCGGGGTGCAGATGCAGCCCGACGCGGCCATCGCCGTACGGGACGCCCAGGTCGCCAACGACGCGCTGGCCGGCATCATCGCCGCGCATCCCACCCGCTTCGGTGGTCTCGCCGCGCTGCCCCTCCAGGACCCCCAGGCGGCCGTGCGGGAGGCGAGGCGGGCCGTCCACGACCTCAAGATGGCCGGGTTCCTCGTCAACGGCCACACCAACGGCCACTACCTGGACGAGCCGCAGTTCCGGCCGGTGTGGGCCGCGCTGGAGGAACTGGGCGCCGCGCTCTACCTCCACCCCACTCCGGCCCCCACCGGCGACTGGGGCCTCCTGAAGGACCGTCCGGAGCTGGTCGGTCCCCTCTACAGCTGGGCGGCCGAGACCGGGGGCCACGCCCTGCGGGTCATCCTCGGCGGCGTCTTCGACGACTTCCCGGGAGCCAGGCTCATCGTGGGTCACATGGGCGAGTTCCTGCCCTTCCACATGCCGCGCCTCGATGTGCAGATCCAGAACATCAGAACCCGCGCGCCGCTGAAGAAGAAGCCCTCCGAGTACCTCGTCGACAACATCGCGATCACCACCTCGGGCGTCATGGACGACACCATGCTCCAGGCGGCCATCAAAGCGGTGGGCATCGACAACGTGCTCTTCGCCATCGACTACCCCTTCGAGAGGAGCGAACAGGCCGTCGGCTTCCTGCGCGGCGCGGACCTGTCGGCCGGCCACCGCAGGAAGATCGCCCACCGCAACGCCGAACGCATCCTGAAGCTGTGACCACCCTGCTGCCGAGATGACCCCGGCGCCCCGCACCGTGTCGCCGACCACAGTGCGGGGCGCCGTCGGCGGTTGCGCCACCCTTGTCATGTGCGCGGCTCTTCCACAGGGCGTCGCTATAGTTGATATCGACCACCGGACGGCCGAGGCAAGGGATACACCGTGGCGACACCCCGAGGGGCCCTGCAGCCCATCACGTCACGGTCCGTGGTGGAGCAGGCCACCGAGGAACTGCGACGCGCGATCCTGACCGGCGACCTGGCCCCGAGCGCGGAGTACTCGCTTCGCGAGCTGGCCGGCATGCTCGACATCAGCTTCATCCCCATCCGCGAGGCGCTGCGCAGTCTGGAGAGCGAGGGTCTGGTCATCATGCGGCCCGGCCGCAGCGCGGTCATCGCCCCGCTCGACCTCGACGACCTGCACGGGATCTACCGCCTCCGGCGCGCCCTGGAGCCGGAGATCGCCCGGCGTTCGTGCGCCCTGTTGACGGACGAGGAACTGGACCGACTGGAGTCCTCGGCCGCCGAGTTCGGTGCCCGGGAGCACGGCATGGCGGACATCTACGACGACCACCACGCCTTCCACCTCGCGCTCCTGGCCCCGGCCGCGACCGTCTGGGACATCCGCGTCCTCACCACGCTCTGGCGCGCGGGGGAACGCTACATCCGCATCGGCTTCGGTCAGCTGGACCCTGATCCCGCCGAGCACGAGCGGCGGGGCAGGGCACACACGGACCTCCTGGCGGCATTCCGCACCCGCGACCCCGCCACGGTCGCCGCCGCCGTCGAGCAGCACCTCGCCCGCAACGAGAAGATCGCCTTCTCCGCCCTGTCTTGAACGCGACCACCCCTGGGGGTGTCCGACCGGCTCCACCGGTGGGACACCCCCAGGGGTGGTACGCGTGCGGCGGGCCGCTCGGTCACCGGACGAGAGGCGCCTCGGAGGGCACGCCGGACGGCTCGGCGGCAGGCGGACGCCTGCCCGGCCTCAGTAGCCCGATCAGGACCGCGCCGAGGAGTGCCGGGACGACGAAGGCGTAGAAGCCGGCCTTGGACGAGCTGATCAGTACGGTGACGGCGGCGAGATAGCTGGGGCCGACAATGGCGCCCACACGCCCCACACCGAGGCTGAATCCCAGCGCGGTGCCGCGCAGGCGCGCAGGGTGGGCGTGCGCCACGTAGATGTTGACGAGCGCCTGGGTACCGAGCGCCCCGAAACCGGCGACGGCGGAGGCGACGAGGAGCAGCGGGCGCGGCTGTGGCGTGCTCAGGGTGATCATGGCGGCCGCGGCAAGGAGGAAGCTGACGATCGTGGCGGCCTTCAGCAGTCCGCGGTCGGCGACCAGGGCGGCGCCGATGGTGCCGATGACGGCTCCGACGTTGAAGGCGATGGAGAACTCGAGCGAAGAGCCGAGGTCGTACCCGGAGTCGACCATCAGCGTGGGCAGCCAGGTGCTGGCACCGTAGACGATGACGAGCCCGGAGAACGTGGCCGCCCAGAACAGCAGGGTGGAGCGGCGGTACCCCGGAGCGAGCAGTTGACGCAGCCGGTTGGCGTCGTCGTACGGCTCGGCTGCGGACGGGAGGGACTCAGCCGTGGCGTCGGCCTTGGCCTCGTCGAGCGGAGCCTGCGCTGGACGGTCCCGCACCACAGCGGGGACCAGACGCCACACCACGGGGATCAGCACCAGGGGAACAGCCCCGAAGAGGAAGAGCGTACGGAAGTCCCACTCCGGCAGCAGGGTCCGGCCCACGACGCCGGTGAGGATTCCGCCGATGGCCAGTCCCGTCGTGGCGGTGCCCACCTGGAGGGAGTGGCGGGCGGGCGTGGCCGCTTCGCTGACGTACGCGGTGACGAGGGGGATCAGAGCGCCGATGCCCATGCCGGTGAGGAACCGGGTCGCCGCGAAGAGGGTGAGGTCTGCGGCCACGGCGCTCAGCAGCATGCACACAGAAAGCCAGGCCAGGCTGATGACCATGGGGAGGCGACGGCCGTAGAGGTCACCGGCCCAGCCGGCGGCGATGGAACCGAGGGGCATGCCCAGCGCGGTGAGACTGCCCAGCAGTCCCAGCGTCGACTTGGTGACGTCCCAGTCGGGGTGGGACAGCAGGGAGGGGCCGACTGCACCCAGGATGAAGAGGTCGTACCCCTCGATGCACAGGATGACGAGCCCGAGGGCCACCGCTGGACCGGGGCGGGCCCCGGTCACGGGGGTGGCGGGGGTGGGGTTCATGTCCGTACTCCTCATGAGGAACTGCACGAGTGGGAAGGCCACGGCGACGCCGGAGAAGGCATGACAGAGGATCGGGGCGATCGCGGGGGTGCCCGCCGCGCTCGGCGGGCCGGGGTCGGAGCGCTCGTCCGTGGACCAAGCACCCCACCGTGGGCACGGGGTGCCGTGGCAGGGGAATTCAGCTCGGGAGGGCGCACCCAGTGGCCGACAATGGGCGCCACACGGGGCGTTACGTCGCCGGGACGCGTCGCCGGGCGTCACGGTCGGACTGCGGCGCGGGCACGGCCGGGTCGGTAGGCCTCGTCCCGTCATTGTCACGCCGCAGGGGAACTGGCAGTGATGCTGAAGCCCCTCATGTGCGCGTGTCAATGCCTGTGTCGGACCTACCGCGAACGTTGTCCTCGTACGGGCATCCCGTTGTGGCCAAAAGGCTGGGCCGTGGGGTTGCACCGAGGGTTGCTGTTATCACATATAGCGGCTACGGTCGGTGCGTCCTCCTGGCACTGGCCCCGCGGCCGAGGCGGCCACGGGGCCGAGCCCACCGGCGTCGCCACAGGACTGCCCGCCCCGCGCCCGGAACACCCGGGCTCGCACGGCCGGCCGTCTCGCTTCCTCGGAACGCCGCGCCGACAGCCGATCACCGTCGCCGCTCGTGAGCCGGAGGCACGAACGCCGTACTTTCCGCACCCGCCCGGCAGAAAGGCCTACAACGATGTGCCTCAATGACAGGAACCGGCGTGACTTCTTCAAGACGGCCGCGGCGGCCGGAATCGCCGTCGCAGGGGTGCAGGCGCTGGCGACGCCCGCCACCGCACTTGCGCAGGAACACACCGTCCGCCTCGGCGACAAGGTCGCGTTGACCAATGTCAGGGTCTTCGACGGGGACCGGGTCACCACGCCGCGCACCGTGGTCGTCGACAACGGACGGATCGGGATCAGCGCCCTCGGCGCACGCCGCATCGACTGTGCGGGCGCGGTGCTGCTACCGGGGCTGATCGACTCTCACATCCACCTGCGGGACGTCAACACCCTGCACCAACTGGCCGGTTCCGGCGTGACCACCGGGCTGGACATGGCCTGCTTCCCGCCTTCGGTCGTCGACTCGCTGCGCAGACTGCCCGGCCTGCCCGACATCCGCAGTGCGGGCACTCCGGCGGTCGCGCCCGGGAGCCCGCAGAGCCAGCTGCCCATCTTCCCGGCGGACGCGGTCCTGACCGGCCCGGACCAGGCCTCCCGGTTCGTACGCGCCCGGATCGCCGAAGGGTCCGACTACATCAAGATCATCATCGACGAACCAGGGCTGAGCCCGGAGACCGTCAAGGCCGTGACAACGGTGGCGCACTCCTTCGGCAAACTCGTGATGGCCCACGCGACCACCACGGCCATGGCGGAGCGTGCGCTGGACGCGGACGTCGACATGATCCACCACGTACCCCTTGACAGCGCCCTGCCCGCTGCCGTGGCGGCACGGTACGCCGCCACGGGCACCGTCGCCGTACCCACTCTGACGATGATGGAGGGATTCGCCGGGCTCGGGATACCCGGGATGGACTACGCGGCCGCCGAGGGCAGCGTCGCCGCGCTGCGCCGCGCCGGCGCGCGGATCCTCGCGGGCACGGACGCCAACAGCACCCCGGGAATACCGGTGCAGCCACCCTTCGGCACCAGCCTCCACCACGAACTGGAGTTGCTGGTCCGGGCGGGTCTGACCGTCCGTGAGGCGCTGCGGGCCACGACCAGCCTGCCCGCCGAGTCATTCGGACTGCGGGACCGCGGCGCCATCCGCCCTGGATATCGCGCCGACCTCCTCCTCGTCGACGGCGACCCGCTCGCCGACATCACCGCTACCCGTGCCATCCGGCGGGTCTGGGTCGGTGGCGTGGAGTACTCCCCCGCCACCTGACCGGCTCGCGGACCACCGCGGCCGGCACGTCCTTCGACCGGACCACCGCCCTCCCAGCCGGACATCCGGCCGGGAGGGCGGTGACCGGGTCGTGGCACGACGCAGGGCACACCGGCGCGGGCGCCGTCAGCACGGGACACAGCACGGGCCACCGAGCACCTGCGGGCGCTCCCCGTTCATCCATCGGAGAAGCGGCGTCATGACGTTCCCAGCTCCGGCCGGGGCTCCGTGGACCGGTCGAGGGGGGTCCCGCCCTGCTCGCGGTTCGGACTGCCGATGACCGCGGCCGTCGGCAGCTCGGCATCAGAGGAGGCCGAAGGCCGAGAATCTCGCGTCGGCACCCGAAGGAACCGAGTGCCGTACGGGACCGGCGTCGAACCCTCGACACCGGCCCTGTACGGCACTGCACGTCACTCGGTGAGGTCGAGCGCGGCGCCGACGATGCTGTCGGTGTCGATCCCGTGGTAGCGGTAGACCTCGTCCAGGGAGCCCGACTGGCCGAAGCGCGTGACGCCCAGCCTTCGGATCGGCACTCGGTGGATGGTGGAAAGGAAGGCGAGGGTGTGGGGGTGACCGTCCAGAACGGTGACCAGAGGCGTGGCCCGCTGCGCGGGGAAGACATGATCGAGGATCCAGTCCGGCGCCTCACCATGCCCGGCACGGGCGTCGAGTGCCCGGTAGAGCAGTCCCGGGCTCGTCACGCAGACGACGTCGGCCAGGACGCCGAGGTTCTGGAGACGGTCCGCCGCGGCCAGGGCCTCGGTCACCATGGCGCCCATGGCCGCGATGGTGACCTGGGCACCGTCCTGCCGACGCAGGGTGTAGGCGCCGGCGACGACCTGCCGGCGACGGCGTTCCCGGGCTGCAGGATCGGTGGGGACCCGAGCGAGGCTCTGGTCGACGGGGCGGGTGGACAGTCGCAGGTAGGCGGAGCCGCCGTCGGGCCCGCCGAGGCCGGAGAGGGCGGCCAGCAGCGCCCATTCCGTATCGAGGGCGAACGCCGGCTCCCAGGTCGTGCAGCCGGGCTGCTCGATACCGAGGGACGGTGTGGTGATGGACTGGTGGGCACCGCCTTCGGGCGCGAGGGTCACGCCGGAGGGGGTCCCGACGAGGATCGACCGGCCGCCGGCGTAGATACCGAAGGACCAGGGTTCCAGGGCGCGTTGCACGAAGGGGTCGTACAGCACGCCGATGGGCAGCAGTGGCTCGCCCCAGCGGCTCCAGGTCGCTCCGAGCTCTCCGAGGAGGCCGACCAGGTTGGTCTCGGCGATACCCAGTTCGATGTGCTGGCCGGTCGGCCGCTCCCGCCAGTGCAGGATGGTCTCCGCGTCGTCGGCGAACCAGTCCACGCGCTCGGTGGGCGACCAGACTCCGACTTTGTTGACCCAGCCGCCCAGGTTGGTCGACGAGCTGACGTCGGGGCTGACCGTCACCACCCGGCGCGCAGCTTCGGGCGCACTGCGCGTCAGGTCGAGCAGCACCCGGCCCAGGGCGGCCTGGGTCGTCGCCACGCCCGTCGGGGTACGGCCGATGTCCGTCGGAATCTCCGGGATCCGCGCCTCGGGAACGGCGTCCCGGCGCAGCCTCGCCGCCGTTTCCTCGCAGAGACGGGCCGCCGCCGTGTCCGCCGCGAAACCTTCCCAGGGGTGGTCGAGATCGGCGCGCAACTCGTCGGCCAGCTCCCGCATCTGCTCGTCCGTCAGCAGAGAGGAGTGGTTCTGCGGGTGCCCCTGGGTGGGCAGTCCGTGGCCCTTGACGGTGTAAGCGAAGATCACCGTGGGCCGGCGGTCGTCCACCTCGGACAGCGCGGTGTCGAGGGCGGACAGGTCGTGACCGCCCAGATTGCGGACCGCCTCCATCAGGGTGGCGTCGTCGGTCTCCGCGAGCAGTTCGGTGATCACCGGGGCTTCGGGGCCGGTGCCGGGCAGCCGGTCACGCAGTTCACCGGCGGAGCAGCGCAGCAGACGCTGGTACTCCGGGTTGGACATGTCGTCGATGCGGGCCCGCAGTGCGTGGCCGCCGGGGCGCGCGCACAGCTCCTCCAGGAGCATGCCGCACTTGAGGGTGATCACCTGCCACCCGGCCGCGGCGAACATTCCGTGCAGGCGGCCGGCAGCGATGTTCGGCACGACGCGGTCGAGGGACTGCCGGTTGAGGTCGACGATCCAGACCAGTTCGCCGAGTTCGGCGACCTGCGGGTCCAGCACCGCCTCCCACACCGCGCCCTCGTCCAGCTCCGCGTCTCCCACCAGCGCGTACTGCCGGCCGGCGAAACCACCGCCCGCGCTCCTGTCCGCGTAGCGGCGCGCCATGGCACCCCAAATCGTCGCCGTGGCCCCGATGCCCACCGACCCGGTGGAGTAGTCGACCGGGTCGGGGTCCTTGGACCGGCTCGGGTAGCTCTGGAGACCGCCGAAGGCGCGCAGCGTGGACAGGTAGGAGGCGTCCAGTTCGCCGAGCAGGTGATTGATGGCGTGCAGGACCGGGGAGGCGTGCGGCTTGACCGAGACCCTGTCCTCGGGACGCAGATGACGGAACCACAGGGCCGTCATGATCGACACCATCGAGGCGCACGATGCCTGATGACCGCCGACCTTGAGCCCCGACGGGTTGGGGCGCACCCGGTTGGCGTGGTGCACGATCGCGCTGGAAAGCCACAGCACGCGATCCTCGATCTCGTGCAGCACGTCGAGGGCAGCGGTCGTGGTCCGCCGGGGGGCGGCTGGTGCGGTGGTCATGGCGAAACGGTCTCCTCGCTCGGCACATCCGGTTCGCAGACGTGCGACCGGCTGTGACTTGGGACGTACCACGGCGGCGTGAAGAGCGCACCGGGTGTGCCCCGGCGCGCGTCGGGCCGGCTCACGAGCGGATCACGGTCGGCGGCGTGCTGCCAGGGGCGGGATCGTTGGAGACGAGAAGACCACCAGGTCAGGATGGTGCACAAGAACCCGCGAGGAAATTACGCAGAATGCCCAATCACCCACCCTCTCAGCCCCGGAAGGTGCGCATCGTGCCCAGCTCCGAGCGGATCGACCCCACCGACGCGCGCCTGCTCCTGGCGCTCGCCGCCCAACCCCGAGCCACCACGGTGGCGCTCGCCGAGGCGAGCGGGTTGAGCCGCAACACCGTCCATGCGCGTCTGGCCGCACTGGACCGCACGGGTGTCGTGGACGCCTTCGAGCGGTGCGTCGACCCCGCGGCCCTCGGCTACCCACTCACCGCGTTCGTGACCACCCAGGTGGCACAGCGCAGGCTGGACCAGGTCGCGCACGCGCTCGCGGCGATCCCCGAGGTTCTCCAGGTGCACGGACTGTCCGGTGACACCGACCTGCTGGTCCATGTGGTGGCGACCGACGCCGAGGACCTGTACCGCGTGGCCGGCCAGATCCTCGACATCCCCGGGGTGGAACGCACCAGTACGGCACTCGTCATGCGAGAGCTGGTCGGCTACCGGCTCGCTCCGCTGCTTCGCCGAACCGCCGCACGCTGATCGTCGCCCTCGCACCGCCGGGCCCTGACAGGTCACCGCACTCTGACCTCTGCGGAATCATCGTCCGACCTCGGCGCCTGGGCCGGAACGGCCGTACGACCCGCGAAGGAAGCAGCCGGTCCCGTAGCCGTACGCCCTTGCGATCCCAAGGCTTGAAGCCGGACCGTGGGCTGCCCTCCATGGCGTCGCCCATTGCGATGGACACTACGGCGCTCTACAGTTCCGCCACACAGCACCAGACACGTCCGCGTCGGGTGTCCCGGCGGTCCGCCGGTGAGCCGGCGACGTGTCCGCAGACGGCGGCAGAGGCCGTCCTGCCCTCCTCCCCCGTTCCCCGCCTTGCGACTGGTCGCCCCGATGTCCGGGCCGCGTGTCCTTCGCGTGTGGGCCGAGTGATGAATCGAGGCACTCATGAACGTCCTCAGCGGAGTGCGCCGGGTCTGGTCCGGCGCCCAGAACGTGCCCCAGCGCTGCTCCCCCCTGACCACCACCCCTCGCCTCCATGCCGTCGGCGGGCGGGTCGGCCGGGCCGTACCTCCGTCCGAGCGCAGCTCCCGCAGGCGAGACAGCCGATGCTGATGCGAGCGACGACACGGACACCTGAGACCCCACCGTCGTTCAACTGGAAAGTCAGCACCCAACCTCTTGCTGTTATCACATATAGCGGAATACTCTGTGTTGCGTATCGCAGTCATCGAGCACTTCACCGGAATGATCGGTGCCGGCGGCCTCGCCGATGCCAATCCGCTCCGGCGGTGCTGGCGAAACCCCGCCATAGTCCATAGACGCGTGATCACAACGCCCGCAGTCACCTACGAGGTGCAGGGCACTGCCCCGGCGTCCCCAGCAAGATCAGCCATCCGGTACCGGCCACCGGCCCGGCCACGGGCCACCACTCGAGGAATACAGGAGCAGCTCCGTGCGCATCGCCAACCTCTCCGGCCGCTTGGTCCTCGTCGCCGACGGTCGCGCCGTCGACGTCGAGGAGACCAGCGGTGGCCGCTTCACCGCGGACCCACAGGCCGTCTACGAGCGTTGGGAGGAGTTCCGTCAGTGGGCGGCGCAGGCACGCCTGCCCGAAGGCAGCGATGTGGACCCCGCCCGTCTGGGCGCCCCCGTGCCTGCCCCGCGGCAGATCGTCGCCGCCGGCCTGAACTACCGCGACCACGCCGCCGAGTCCGGATTCGCCGTGCCCGACACCATGCCGCCGGTCTTCACCAAGTTCGCCACCAGCATCACCGGGCCCGTCACCGAGGTAACCCTCCCGCCCGGCGGTCACACCGACTGGGAGATCGAACTCGTCGTCGTCATCGGCACCCGCGCCCACCATGTCTCCCCCGAGGCCGCCTGGGACCACGTCGCAGGGCTGACCGTCGGCCAGGACATCTCCGAGCGCATCACACAACTCGAAGGTCCTTCCCCGCAGTTCAGCCTCGGCAAGTCCTTCCCGGGCTTCGCCCCCATCGGACCGTGGGTGGTCACACCCGACGCGTTCAACGACCCCGACGACCTGGGGCTGCGCTGCACCGTGAACGGCGAGGAGGTCCAGAAGAGTCGCACCAGTGACCTGATCTTCTCCGTACCAGAGCTGCTCGCCCGTCTGTCCTCGGTGATCCCGCTGCTGCCCGGTGACCTCGTGTTCACCGGAACCCCGGCCGGTGTCGGCCTGGGCCGTGACCCGCAGCGCTGGCTCGCTCCTGGAGACGAACTGGTCAGCGTCATCGAGGGCATCGGCGAACTGCGCCAGCGCTTCGTCGCACAGACCTGACACCTCCGGCGGCCGCGTACCCACGAGGTCGCACGAACCTACCCGCATGAACCGTCGGATACTGAGAGCGCGGGCGCACCCCCGGACAATTTGCCCCAGGGCCACCGGCCTGTCGGCCGGCCGGCCGGTGAAAGGCCACTCCGGGTGGACGCCCGCAAATTCGATCGAGGAGGATCGGATGACTGCCACACCGAAGTTCGCGCACGTCGTGTTCCAGACCAGTAACCCCACCGCCATGCGGGACTGGTACTGCGCCGTTCTCGACGGACACGTGGTGTTCCAGAACGACAGCCTGTGCTTCATCACCTACGACGAGGAGCACCATCGCGTCGCCCTGCTCACACCGCCGGTCCCACTGGAGCGCAAGTCTCCCATGACGGCGGCGGCCCACCACATCGCCTACACCTTCGACCACCTCGACGACCTCCTCGCCCGCTACGAGCTACTGCGCGACAAGGGGGTCACTCCGGCGGTGTGTATCGCCCACGGTGTCACCACGTCCATGTACTACCAGGACCCGGACGGCAGCTTCGTGGAGATGCAGATCGACAACTTCGCCGACCCGCACGAGGCCACCGGTTACATGAATGGACCGGAGTACAGCGCCGACGCCGTCGGTCCCGCCTTCGACCCCGAGGCCATGTTCGCCGCCCGCCACGGCGGAGCGGCCGTCGAGGAGTTGGTCCACCGGTCATGGGCGCTGAAGAGCGACATGCCAGATCCGATGCTGGTCCTCACCGGAGCAGTCTGAGCGAGGAGCGGGGCCAAGACGTCGGACCAGGGGGCGCCGGGACGAGACCGGTACTCCGCCGGCGCGCCGCCACCAGGCGGCCCGAGGCCGGTCGCCCCGCCCGGCCGTCCGCCCGTACCCACCGTCTAGGGGAATCCTTGAGCACCTCCAGCCACCACGCCGACTGCTTCATGTGCGGCCTGGAACAGACCGAAGACGGCGCCGTCGTTTTCCGTGACCCTCTTTGGTCGGGGGAAGTGGTCCCCGGTTATGACGTACCCGGCTGGTTCGTCCTGCGGGTCCGTCGACACGCCGAGCGCATCACCGGGCTCGACGAGGCCGAGCTGGCCACGTTCGCCCGCCGCGCACGCGACCTGGTCGCGGCGGTCACCGAGGCGACCGGCGCGCCCGCGACGTATCTGCTGGTCTTCGGCGAGAACCATCCGCACTTCCACGCGCTCATCACGGCTCGTGGCGACGACGTCCCCGCGGACCGGCGCAACGGGAACATACTGCGGCTCCGGGCCGAACACACCGACCCGGAGTCCGCCGCCCGCCTGGTGCCGGCGGTGCGTCGTGCCTACGAGCGCCTCGCCGACCACGGCACCTACCCGCTTTCGGCCTGACCACCGGGGAGCGGATCGGGTCCCGGTCGTCGGGCGACCGGGACCTGCTCGACGCCCGCGCATCAGACGTGGCGCAGGGCGCAGGTGGCCCCGACGTCGGCCAGGCGGACCCGTCCACCAGGAGCAGGCCCGCGCGGAGCCCGCGGCGACCGGGCCCCGGTCGTCGAGACGGAAATGCCGGGCGGGCAGGACGGTGGCCGTGCGCCGCGCTCGGCCGGGGTGAGGCCGGCCGCGACCAGGGGTACGAGTTCGCGGTGGATGCTCGCGCCGTCCCGACCTGAAGGGCGCCCCCACGGCTGGGCGTCGGTGTCGGCGTGGACCGGGTCACGCTCCGCACGGCGTTGCCGTGGGCGGGTGCGACGCCCCGCACCGTCGCCGTGCCCTCCATCATGGTGAGGGTGGGAGTGCAGACCTGGCCCTGAGCCGCCGTGCGCGCGCTCTCCGCGGCGTCCGGCGGCCGGTCCAGGGAGATGTGGGTGACGAAGTCGACGCCCGCCTCGAAGGCCATGAGATGTGCCCGTGCTCGTGGCGTGCGCGACCGCCGGAGCCGTGGGTGAAGGCCGCCGGCGGGTCCTTCGGACCCGCCGGTCGGTTCCGCCGACCCGGTGGCTGTCCGGGATCACGGGGCCGGCGAAAGTGGGTTCACCGCGTCGGTGCGCCCTCGGAGAGGTGTACGGGCGCCGCGGTGGCGACCACGACCTGCTCCGGGGTGACACCGGGGGCTGTCTCCACCAGGACGAGCCCGCCGCCGGTGATGTCCAGGACGGCGAGGTCGGTGATGATCCGGTGGACACAGGAGCGCCCGGTCAGTGGAAGAGTGCATTCCGGGACGATCTTCGGACTGCCGTCCCTCGCGGTGTGCTCCATGAGAACGATGACGCGGCGGGCTCCGTGGACGAGGTCCATCGCGCCGCCCATGCCCTTGACCATCTTGCCGGGGATCATCCAGTTGGCGAGATCACCCTGGGCGGAGACCTGCATGGCGCCGAGGATCGCGGTGTCGATGTGACCACCGCGGATCATGCCGAAGGAGAGCGCGGAGTCGAAGAAGCTCGCGCCCGGCAGCACCGTCACGGTCTCCTTGCCCGCGTTGATCAGGTCCGGGTCCACCGCGTCGTCGGCCGGGTAGGGGCCGGTGCCCAGGATGCCGTTCTCCGACTGGAGGACCACCTGCACGCCCTCGGGCACGAAGCCGGGTACGAGGGTGGGCAGTCCGATGCCGAGGTTGACGTAATCTCCGTCGCCAAGTTCCGCTGCCGCCCTGGCGGCCATCTCGTTCCTTGTCCAGGACATCAGACGGACACCACCCCTCGTGCTGCGGGCGCGGAGATCGTACGTCGTTCGATCTGCTTGTCTGCCGCCTGCTCGACGGTGAGGGCGACCACGCTCTGGACGAACACGCCGGGGAGGTGGATCTCGTCCGGGCCGAGGGCGCCCGGTTCGACGAGTTCCTCGACCTCGGCGATCGTGACGCGGCCGGCCATGGCGGCCAGGGGGTTGAAGTTGCGGGCGGACTTGTCGAAGACGAGGTTGCCGTGCCGGTCCCCTCGGGCCGCCCGCACCAGGGCGTAGTCGCAGGTGATGGCTTCCTCCAGGACGTAGTCACGGCCGTTGAAGGTACGGATCTCCTTGGCCGGTGAGGCGACGGCGACACTGCCGTCGGGGTCGTGGCGCCAGGGGATACCGCCGTCGGCGAGCGGCGTGCCCACGCCCGCGGGGGTGTAGAAGGCGGGGATGCCGCAACCGCCGGCACGCAGGCGTTCGGCGAGGGTCCCCTGGGGGACGAGCTCCACTTCCAGCTCACCGCCGAGGTACCGGCGGGCGAACTCCTTGTTCTCGCCGACGTAGGAGCCGGTGACCCGGGCGATGCGTCCGGCGCTCAGCAGCATGCCGAGGCCATGGTCGTCGGTGCCGCAGTTGTTGGAGACCACCCGCAGCCCGTCGGCGCCCTGCGCGTACAGAGCCGCGATAAGGGTGCTCGGGATTCCGCACAGGCCGAAACCTCCGACGGCCAGGGAGGCGCCGTCGCCGATGAAGGCCACGGCCGCGGCCGCGGAGGGGGATGTCTTGTCCATGGACGTCCTTCAGGATCTTCGCGAGGTGCGTTTCGGATGGGGCGGCGTACGCCAGGGGCGCGCGCCGGGGGCGTCCGGGCCGTGTGGCAGCGGCGACAGGCCCGGACGCCGGGCGGTGCTCCCGGCTGGTGGCACCGGGGCACGACGGCGCACGGACTGTGCGGAAGTCCGGCGCCGTGGTCGGTGAAGTCCTCTCGCCCTCTTTTCGCGGGACGCTGCTTCCGCCGGCGCCGGGTGTCTGCCCGGCGCCAAGACGCGGGTGGCTATCGCTCGCCGGCGGCTGTGAGCGGTTCGGGTACCGAGGCCCGCCCGTCGGTCGCGACGGGGTCACGCAGCTGCTCGCGCAGCTGGCCGACCAGCTCGCGTAGTCCCGACGCCTCGGTGGCGGCGCCGAACAGGTAGAAGTCGGGCCGGACCAGGGCGGCGACGTGTCCGTGCCCACGCATGTGGGGCAGGTAGCCGTCGGGGGCGTCGAGGTAGCCCTCGGGCGGGGCGCTGTCCTCGTACAGCGGCACGAGGTGCGCGCCGATGCCTGCGAGGAAATCGTGGTCGGTCGCGTCCAGGAGGTCGAGCGGCCCGGTCCCGTCGGCCAGGATCGTGAACCCGCCGCCGGTGAGGTCGTCCAGCAGTGCGGTGCGGCCCTGACGGGTGACCTCGTACTGCGGGGTGAGGTGACCGACGTCCGGGGCACGAGTGCCGTCAGGAGCACGCTTGAGGACGCCGTCGCCCAGAACGGGGGGCGGGGTGGGTGGCAGGGCGTGGCGCGGGTCGGCGCCCGCGGCGATCATGCGGGCGTCCCGGGAGGCGGCGGCATCGGGATCGAGTACGCAGATGACCTGACCGAGGGCCATGGACATGCCGATGGCGTGCTGGACGTGCTCGCTGCGCTCGGAGGTGTAGGTGTCCAGCAGTGCGGGATCGGCACGGCCGTCGAGGACGAGGTCGAGTTTCCAGGCCAGGTTGATGGCGTCGCGCAGTCCGGAGCACATGCCCTGCCCGGCGAAGGGCGGCATCTGGTGGGCGGCGTCACCGGCCAGGATGAGCCGCCCCTCGCGCCAGCGGTCGACCCAGCGGGCCTGGAAGGTGTAGACCGCGTGCCGTTCGATGGTGGTGTTCTGCGGGGTACGTCCCCAGGGCTCCAGCAGGCGCCAGGCCGCCTCCGGCGTCGTGAGTTCCTCGACGTTCTCGTGCGGCAGCCGCATGAACTCCCAACGGCGCCGGCCCGGACCGCCGGAGACGATCGTGGTGGGCCGCTCGGGGTCGCACAGCTGCCAGTTCTTCGGCGACCACTCGGTGTGGTCGTGCGGGAGCGTGTCGACGACCAGCCAGTCGTAGAAGAAGCCGAGGTCGGTGACGGAGGTGGTCATGGTGGTGCGGACGAAGCTGTTGGCCCCGTCGGCGCCGATGACGTAACGGGCGTGGATCTCACCGTCGTCGGCGTCGCCGGTGGTCAACCGGACGGATTCGGGGCCGGGTCGGAGGCCGGTGACTTCGCAGCCACGGCGTACGGTGACCGTGGCCTGGCCTTCCGCGGCTTCGGCGAGGACGGCCTCGAGCTGGGGCTGGCTGAAGAAGTTGGCGGTGGGCCAGCCGGAGGGGCCGGTGCCGGACCCGTCCATGCGTACCAGGGGCTCACCGGCCGCGTTGCGCCACTCGTAGTGGTCGGGCACCGGGTCGGTGACCGCGCGCACCGCCTCTCCGACTCCCCCGGCCTGGAAGATGCGGCCGATCTCGTGGTCGAAGTGCGCGGCGCGTGGCAGGGGGTAGGGGTCGGGCCAGCGCTCCAGGGCGATGACGTCGTGCCCGGCCCGGCCCAGCAACAGGGCCAGCATCTGGCCTACGGGCCCGAAGCCGACGATCGCGACATCGTGCACCTTCGGAGTCCTGTCGTGCGCCTTCGAAGAATTGCTGCTCACGGCTCTACCTCGACTCACTGTGGGTGCCGGTCATCAGGGCGGCGAGATCCTCGGGGGCGAGGAAGGAGGGCGGGGGCGGCGGCCCCCAGTTGAAGAGGCCCTTGGCGCCCTCCAGGACCTCCGGCGTCCACAGCTGGTCGTCGACGATGCAGTCCATGTCGGAGTAGTACTCACTGAAGTTGCCGGCCGGGTCCTTGAGGTACCAGAAGAAGTTGGATCCCGCGTGGTGGCGTCCCAGACCCCAGATGTGCCGCTCGGGGTGGTCCTCCAGCATCGCGGTGGCGCCACGGCCGACCTCGTCGATGTCGTCGACCTGCCACGAGGAGTGGTGCAGGAAGGCCACCGGCGCCGCCAGAACCAGGATGTTGTGGTGATCGGTCGAGCAGCGCAGGAACGCCCCGTGGTCCTTGATGTAGTCGGAGGCCTTGAAGCCGAGGCCGTCCCGGAAGAACGCGGTCGTGGCGTCGAAGTCGGTGGTGCCGACGACGGCGTGGCCCAGCTTGCGTGGCTGCACCCGCGCGGTGCGCAGGATGCCGGGCGCACGGGATCCGGTGCGCTCGATCCGGCCGGGGCCGTTGTGGACGGGGGCCGCCACCGGGTTCTGGACCAGGCGGGGGGCGACTTCCAGGACGGCGCGTACGGCGGTGGCCCCGTCGTACGCGGTCAGCGTCCCGGCGTCGACCGTACTCTCGATTCCTAGCCGCTGCAGGCGGGAGGCGGCCGCCGCGAGGTCGTCCGGCGTGTCGACGCCGACACGGACCTCCACCAGGCGGCGGGCCGGTGCCTGGACGATACGGAGTTGGCGTCCGGCGTCCCGGGTTGTGAACCAGCCCTCCCCGTCCGGGGTGAGACCGAAGTCGGTGTAGTAGGCGGCGGTCTCGGCGACATTGGGGACCCCCACGGTGATGGAGGTCAGACGGTGCAGTGCCATGGGAATTCCTCGACTCCTTCGTCCGTCGGTTCCGTCCGGCTCAGGCGATGAAGGTCTGACGCAGCTCGCCGATGCCCTCGACGGCGCTGACGAGTTCGTCGCCGGCGGCGAGGAAGCGCTGTGGGTCGCGGCCGAGACCGACGCCGGCCGGGGTGCCTGTGAAGATGACGTCTCCGGGCAGGAGTGGCAGGACTGCGGACAGTCCCGCGATCAGGGCGGGCACGGAGAAGATGAGGTCGCGCGTACGGCCCTTCTGGACCTCTTCGCCGTTGACCGCGCAACGCAGTTCGAGGTCGTCGGGGTCGTCGAACTCGTCCGGCGTGACCAGCCACGGCCCTATGGGAGCGAAGCCGGGGTAGGACTTGCCGACGCTGAACTGGGGCGCCGGCCCCGCCAGTTGCGTCACGCGCTCGGAGATGTCCTGCCCGACCGCGAGACCGGCAACGTGGTTCCAGGCGTCGGCCTCGGAGACGCCCTCGGCGCGGCGGCCGATGACGGCGACCAGCTCGACCTCCCAGTCGGTGTTGCCGTCCGTCGGGAGCTTCACCTGCGTGACTGGCCCGCTGATGCTGGTGACGAACTTGGTGAAGACCGGCGGCAGACCCTCGGGAGCGGCGAATCCGGACTCGGAAGCGTGGTCCCGGTAGTTCAGGCCGATCGCCAGCGTCTGCCGCGGCGCCGGTGCCGGGGAACCCAGCCCGGCCGGCTCGAACGGTTCTCCTCCGGGCAGGTCCGCGGCGGCGGCCCAGGAACGGAACTCCTCCCAGTGCTCGTAGACGGCCTGCGGGTCGGCGGAGAAGCGGCCGGCACTGGCCTTTTCGACGTCCACGGCGCAGCCGTCGACAAGGAGGGCCAGACGACCGGAGAGGTTGGCGATGCGCATGATGTGTCTCCCGGACTGGGGAAGGGGGCGGACCACCCGAAGCCGCTTCGGCGGGGGTGGCCGCTCGACTGCCGAGGGAATCGCAAGGACGGCCCGTCGGCGACAACGGGGTCTTGCTCCCCCATCAGCAATTCAGCATGATGATTACCTTGATGTTGCGTGTGGTTGACCCGAGCGTCAAGAGGTTCGGGAAAAATGAGCATGATGAATATGACGGCTTAGGAGAAGACGTGAGCACCACCCCCGACCGAGCCCCACGGCACAACCCGCCGGAAGCCGCCCCCTCCGGCGGCCGAAGCCTCGGCGTCTCACCGCGGCAGACGTCCTCCGGACGTGCCGAGAAGGCCGCCGAGAAGGTCGCGGGACTGATCGAGAGCGTGCCGCCCGGCTCTCGCCTGGGCACCAAGGAGCACCTTCGCACCCTGTGCGGAGTGTCCGTGGGCACGTTCAACGAGGCGCTGCGCCTGCTGCAGGCTCGCGGCCTGGTCACCGTGAAGCCCGGTCCGGGTGGCGGGCTGTTCAGCGCCGAGCAGTCCCCGATGGTCCGCCTCGGCAACTCCGTCCTGGCGCTGGACGCCCAGGCGAACGACGTCGCCGACGCCGTACGCATCCGCGACGCCCTGGACCCACTGCTGATCGAGGACGCCCTCTGGCACGCCTCCCCCGCCGACGTCGCGGCACTGCGTCGTCACATCACCGCCATGGAGCACGCCGTGGGCGCCGCGGATCCCGTCGCCTTCGTCCACGCCAACTGGCGCCTGCACGCCGCCATCGCCGCGATCAGCCCGAATCCGCTGCTCAGCTCGCTGTACACTCATCTGCTCGACCTGATCGAGAGCCACACGCTGACGGTGCTCCCCACCAGCGACCAACCCTTGGGCGAGTACATCGCGCACCGGCACGAACTGCACCGCGACCTGGTCGACGCCCTCGACCGACGGGACCGTGACGAGGCACTGCGGCTGATCCACGAGCACAACACCAGCCTTCGGACAGGGGGAGACCCTGCTACACAGCACTGACCGTTCCGCCAACCGGGCGAAGCGGCCCGCACCGGACGTCTCAAGCCCGATGCGGGCAGCGCGGCCTTCCGCGCACACAGCCGCCCAGATCACACCGGGGCATGTGCGTGCCGCTGCGCTTGCAGTACACCGCCGAGTGCACCGGCGAGGACCGACCACCGACGAAACAGCATGCGCCATTTCTGGTCGTTACTCGGAAACCGCACGTCGGACGCGTTCGTAGGGCGGGTGATCGCAGTATTCCATGGATGCATGAGGTGCACCGGAGCCCCGTGCCGGGCGGGCGCCGACCTCCAGTGCACCTACTGAGCTGTCATCTTGGAGCGGTCACACATCGGCCTCAGCTGTCCGCTTCCGTGGGGGCACGGCGGATCAGCCCAGGATCCATTGCTGGTTGGCGCCCCCGTTACAGGTCCACAGCTCCAGCGCGGTGCCGTTGACGTTGCCTGCCGGCTTGTCGCCGCCTGTGACGTCGAGGCACAGTCCCGACTGGACACCGGTGATGGTCCCGTCGGGGCTGAGCTTCCACTGCTGGTTGGCCCCGCCGTTGCACGTCCACAGCTGGACCGCGGTGCCCCGGGTAGTCCCCTTCTCGTGGACGTCGACGCACTGCGTGCCGTTGTAGAGGCGCAGCTCACCGGCGGCGGTGAGCGTCACGGCCTGGTTGGGGCGGCCGTTGCAGTCCCAGATCTCGATCTTGGTCCCGGGCTCCGTCGCGGCGCCCTCCGCGTCGAGGCAGCGCTGGGAGGAGGCGCTGATCAGCGGGTGGGTCGTACCGATACTGCTGCCGGTGCCGACCGAGACCCGGTACATCACCGTGCCGTGGGCGGGCACCGACGCACTGATCGTGCCGCTCGTCGACGACACCGCCTTCGACCACAGGTTGGAGAGCTTGTACGAAGCCACGCCAGGCAGCCCGACCGCGGCGGCCGTGGTGCTGACGGTGGCGGTGGAGCTGCTCTCGTTGGTGAGGGTGACCGAGCGGTCGCCGTTGGCCAGCTGCTTGGTCATCACGACGCGTCCGCCGGAGGAGGAGACGACGGTGCCCTGCTTGCCCAGGGGGTCCTGATCGACGGCGATGACGTCGCGGTTCTCCAGGATGCTCAGCGTCGCCTCGCTCGCGGTGCGGATGTCGCTGCCGATGAGCAGAGGTGCGGCCATCTGCGCCCACAGGCTGAAGTGGGTGCGGTACTCGGTGTCGGTCATGCCACCGTTGCCGACTTCCAGCATGTCCGGGTCGTTCCATGCACCGGGTTCGGCGTACTGCGCCCGGGGCTGGTTCTCATGGGTGTTCTCGAGCATCTTCGACCAGGTGTCGTTGATGTCACCGGTGGTGCGCCAGGCGTTTCCGATGGCCGGCGCCCAGTTCCAGGGTGAGTTGGAGCCCCACTCGCAGATGCTGTAGAGGATCGGGCGGCCCGTGGCGGCGAGTGCGTCGCCCATCGTCTTGTACCGGGTCCGCGCGTCGGCGCCGGTGTTGTTGCAGTTGTCGTACTTCAGGTAGTCGACACCCCAGGAGGCCCACTGCTGGGCGTCCTGCTTCTCGTGCCCGAGGCCGCCCGGAAATCCCTCGTCCGCACAGGTCTTGGTGCCCGCACTGGAGTACAGGCCGAACTTCAGCCCCTTGGAGTGCACGTAGTCCGCGACGGCCTTGATGCCGTTCGGGAAGCGCACCGGGTCGGGGACCAGGTTGCCTGCGGCGTTCCGCGAGGGCAACGCCCAGCAGTCGTCGAGATTGACGTATGCGTAGCCGGCGTCCTTGAGCCCCTTCTCGACGAAGATGTCGGCGATGCCCTTGATCATCGCCTCGTTGAACTGCGCTCCGCAGCCTGTGGTGTTCCAGTTGTTGAAGCCCATCGGAGGCGTCCGGGCCAGGCCGTTCTCCAGCGCCGCGGCCTCCGGTGCGGAGGCTACGGCGGCGATCTGCGTACCGGCCGTGACTCCTGCTGTCACGACGGCCGCGCCGGTCAGACCGCCGGCAGCCAACGTCAGTGAAGCGGCCGAAGCCGCTATGCGTTGTCTTAAACTGTGCTGTTCGTGCAACATATGCGGCTCCTGGAGTGAATTTTGGCGCACAATTCAACAAGGACGAACAAGAACACCCACATAAGACCGTCGTGACCCGAACGTGTCAAGGGGGTACGCACGTCACTGCGGAAGAATCCGGTCGGCGTCGAGTGAGGGGTCGATGAGGATCTTGGCGTGAACCTCTGGCTCGGCGAGGGTCGTGAACGCCGCCGCGACGCCGCCCAGTCCCACACGGCCGGTGACGAGGTGGGAGGCGTCCAGAGTGCCGTCGGCGAGGGCGTGCAGGGCGTCCCGGAACTCCAGTGGCGTGTACCCGACGACGAACCGCAGGTCGAGTTCCTTGTTCACGGCCAGGGAGGGCCTGAACGTGTCGGGCCCCATGCAGACCCCGACGACGACGACGCGCGAGTGCAGCGGCGCGCCGGCCAGGATGCCGTCGACCACACCGGGTACCCCGACGCACTCGAACACGACCGGGCGGTGCGGGCGGGTCCGGCCGACCGCTTCCAGTGCGCGCCACGCCGTCCACCAGGGCACGGGCAGTCGGGCCAGGCCTTCGACCGCGTCGATTCCCGCGTTGTACTCGTCGGGCATGGTGGTCATGAAGCCGTGCCCGGCCGAGGCACTCTCCCAGGGCGACTCGACCGCGGGGTCGACCACGACGTCGGCACCGCACTTCCCGGCGAGCGACCGGCGGCCCGCGGAGTAGTCGCCGGCGATGACGGTGCCGACGCCCCTGGCTTTGAGGACGGAGATGACCGCGAGGCCCACCGGACCGCAGCCGAGGACGATCGCGACGTCCTTGCGGGTCACCTCGCCACGGTTCACCGCGTGCCACGCCACCGCCATGGGCTCGGTGAGCACGGCGAGGTCGGCGGGAAGCCCATTCGGAACGGGAAGGGTCAACGCCTCCTGCACGACGACGTGCTCGGCGTACCCACCCGGGGCGAACGTGGACAGTCCGACTCCGTCGACCTGCCGTCCCCGTCTCACCAGCGGGATGCTGACGACCGGTGTGCCGGCCTTGATGGCGCCCACGCTCCACGGTCCGTGGTCGACGACCTCGCCGAAGATCTCGTGGCCGAGCACCACGGTCTGGTCGGAGCGGACGTAGCGGGGGTATCCGCACAGGTCGAGCACGTCGGCCAACTGGTCGGCGTGCAGACGGCAATGGAGATCCGAACCGCAGATCCCGCACCGCTTGACCTCGAGCAGCAGCTGGCCGGCCCCGGGGCGCGGCACCGGCAGATCGACGACTTCCAGCCGTCCCTGGGTGAGACTCGCGGCCCTCATGAGGCGTCCATGGTCACTGCCGCCTGCTGGTCCGTGGCGCGTGGCCCTGCGGCAAGGTGGTAGGCCTCCGGCTTCCACCGGACCGCCTGGCGACGGAACCGGAAGGTCCAGTCGGGATAGATGGTGGCGTTGCGCCCGTTGGCGTCCTGGTAGAACGTCCGGCAGCCGCCGAGTTCCCACACCGACTTCGCCAGCTTTCGGTCGAGGTCGTCGTTGTACGTGTCGTGTGCCCGCCGGTCCACCTCGATGGAGGTCGAACCGGAGACGTCCAGTGCCCGGACCGCGTTCTTCACGTGCTCGGCCTGCGCCTCGATCATGTAGACCATCGAGCTGTGCCCCAGACCGGAGTTGGGCCCGAGGAACATGAAGAAGTTGGGGAAGCCGGGAACGGACACACCGAGGTACGCGCGCGGTGACCCTGCCCACGCGGCGTTCATCAGCTCGCCGTCGCGGCCGCGTACCTTGTCGGCGAAAGGGATGTCGGTGACGTGGAAGCCGGTTCCGAAGACGATGGTGTCGACCTCCCGCTCGACACCGTCCGCGTCGATCACACTGTGCTCGCGAATCTCGCGCAGTGCCCGCGGTACGAGCTCGACGTTCGGCTTCTGAAGGGCGGGATACCAGGCGTTCGAAGGGACGACACGTTTGCAGCCGAGGGTGAAATCGGGGGTGAGCGCCCGGCGCAGGGACGGGTCCTTCACCTGACGCTCCAGGTGGTGACGCGCCAGGCGTTCGATCATGCCCATGAGCTTCGGCCGCTTGGCGAAGCCCAGCACCAGGAGCTCCTTGGCGACGTACACCTTGGCGCGCTCGGCCCGCTGGCGCCGCGGCCGGGCCCGGAACCGCTCACGTTCGGCGTCGGTGATCGCCCGGCCGTCGTGCGGCGTGATCCACGGGGCGCTGCGCTGGAACACGTACAGGGTGTCGACCCGGTCAGCTATCTCGGGGACGTACTGGATCGCGGAGGCGCCCGTCCCGATCGACGCCACACGCTCACCGGCGAGGTCGTGGTCGTGGTCCCAGCGCGCGGAATGCATGATCTTCCCCTGGAAGCGGTCGATGCCGGGCACCTCGGGGAGCTTGGGTTCGGTCAGGGGGCCCACCGCGCTGACGAGTACCTGCGCCGTCCAGGGCCCCGCACTCGTATGGATGTGCCAGAGCTGCTCGGCCTCGTCCCACCGGGCCTCTTCGACCTCGATCCCCGTGCGCAGGTGCGGGCGCAGTCCGAAGCGGTCGAGGCACCGTGCCAGGTACGCCTGGATTTCCGGCTGCGGGGAGTACGTCGAGGACCAGTCCGGATTCGGGGCGAAGGAGAAGGAGTACAGGTGGGACGGTACGTCGCACCTGCAGCCGGGGTAGCTGTTCGAGTGCCAGACTCCCCCGGCGTCGGTCAATCGTTCGAGGATCAGGAAGTCGGTGAACCGCGACTCCTTCAGGGCGCGCCCCAGTCCTATTCCGGAGAATCCGCTGCCGACGATGAGGACCCGCACGTGCTGGACCGCGGGGGTCTTCCCTTCCTCGTCGGCCGTCGTGGTGGTGTCCACGTGGGTCATGCTGTGGCCTCCTTGGAGAAGATCGAGTGGCGGTCTGCCCGGACGTGTCGCGAGGCGAGGAACATGCCGACGGCGGCGACCGCGAAGGCGAGCGGGACGGTGATCGTCATCGCCGCGCGCAGTCCGTGTGCGGATGCCTCCACCGCCGAAGCGGAGCCTGCGGCCAGGTGGTCGGAGAGGACTCCGACGAAGACGGGTCCGCCGGCACCTCCGAGCAGGTAGCCGACGGCGAACAGCAGACCGAGTGCGCCCGACCGCCGTTCGGGCCGGATGACATCGGCCACCACCGGGACGGCCGCCGCCAGGTAGACGATGCCGAGGAGGTAGCCCAGGCTCAGGAAGACCACCAGCTGCCACAGCGCTTCCCGGCCTGCGGCGAGGCCGACGAACGAGAACACCGCGGCACCGGCGAGGCTGACGGCCGCCACCCGGACGCGGGCCTCGGGTGACCTCCTGGCAGCCCGGTCGAGCACCCGTCCCCCCGCGAGCAGGCCGACGAGTCCGGTGACCCCGACGACGACGCCGCCGACCACGCCGGCGTCGACGAGGGAGAGGCCGTAGGAGCGCTGCAGCACCGGAGTGAGGAAGGTCCCGATCGCGTAGGCCGCGAAGTTGTACCCGGCGAAAGCGATGAGCATGCCGTACATGGAACGCACCTTCATCAGTGCGCGGAGAGATTCCTTGCGGCCCTCGCGCGGGGCGGGGCCCGCGACGCGCGCCGGGTCGGCGGCGCCGCGCTCGGGCTCGCGGATTCGCAGCACGAGGAGGGCGACGACGATGCCGGGCACCGACGCGATGAGGAACGGCGCCCGCCAGCTGTCGAACGCGACGGTGAGTCCACCGGCGGTGAGGAAGGCGAGCAGAGTGCCGATCGGGAAGCCGAGCATGAACAGGGAATGAGCTCTGGAGCGGCGTTCGCTCGGATACAGGTCCGAGAGCAGCGATCCTGTCGCCGGCGCGTAGCTGGACTCGCCGATGCCCACACCGACGCGCGAGGCGAAGAACCCCCAGAAGCTGGTCAGCAGTCCGCCGGCCGCCGTGAAGGCGCTCCACACGAAGAGCCCCCAGCCCGCGACCGCCGGGCGCGGGACCCGATCGGCCAGGCGGCCGAGGGGAATGCCCGCCAGTGCGGCGACGAGTACGAACGCCGAGGACAGGATGCCGACCTGTGTGTCGTCGAGGGCGAACTCGTCCTTGATCGGCTCCAGCACGACGGAGGGCAGCGCCCGGTCGTAGAAGTTGAGCAGGTTGCCGACGAACAGCAGCCCGAGTACATAACCCGCCGGCGAACGCGATGCGGACGCGCGGCCCGAGGGCTTCATGAGGGGACGTGCCACGGAGAGATCCCTTCGCCGTTGAAGAGTGCTCGACATGGCAGCCGGAACAAGGTCACCACGAGCTTCGCCACAGTGTCGCCGCGCAACGCCTCACGGACTACGGAGAACTGAATAGCATCGTCGTGACATTTTTGTTCCCGCGAACAAACTCCGCGTATAGGCTCTCCGCCATGGAGCACGAGACGCCCACGGCCTGGCCCGTCCTTCGGCGGATGCCGGACCTCGCCACCCTCGATGAGCCGACACGCACCGGGGTGGTCGCGGCCGTGACGCGGCTGCGCTCGCTGGGTGACGTCTTCGCGGACCGGTACCTGACCCTCGTCCGGACGCACGTCCCGGCTTACGCGGTGCTCTCGGACGACGAGGTCCGGTCGTCCGCCCGACGGTTCATGGACATCCTCGTCTCGGAGCTCTCCTCTCTGCGCGTCCCCGACGCGGCTCTCCGCGACATGCTCGGTGAGTACGCGGTCGAGCGCGCCGCCCGGGGACTTCCGCTGGACGCGCTCGCCATCGGCTACCAGTTGGGATCCCGGGAGATGCTCGCCCTGGTGGACGAGGTCGCGGCCGAAGTGGGTCTGTCCCCCGACTTCCTGCTCGCCGTTCACGACAGCACCTGGGAGTTCGCCAACGAGGCGTCCTCGGTGTTTGCCAGGGTCCAGCACGACCTCGCGCTGGAACGCGCGCACTTCGACGCCGAACGCCGCTCGGCCTACGCGGGTGGCGTGCTCAGTGGGACGCTTCCCGCCGAACGGATCAACAGCGACGCCCCTCTCTTCGGGCTCGCCCCCCAGACCGACTACGTGGCACTGGCCGCGCGGGCCGCGTCAGCCGACGACGCCGACGCGGTCCGCCGCGCCATCGCCTCGGCGGTCCGCGTACCCGCCGACCGGCTCCTGCTCGCCCAGGTCGGCGCGGTCCTCGGGTTCATCGCACCCAGAGCGCCCGAAGCCGTCGCGTGCCACCTGGTCGCCGCCGGCCCGCCGCTCCCCCTCGATCAGCTCGCGACCGGGTTCGACGACGCGGTGCTGGCGCTGGAGACCGCACGGCGATTCGCCATGTCGGGCGTCGTGCGCCTGTCAGACCTCGGGCCGCGTCCGCTCGTCCTCTCCGACGCGCGCATCGCCGAGGGCCTCGCCACACGTCACCTGGCCGCGCTCGACGCCGCAGGGCGTTCGAGCGGTGAGATCGAGGAGACCGCCCGTGCGTATCTCGACTGCGACCAGGACGTGCGGGAGGTCGCCCGCCGACTCGCCGTGCACCCGAACACCGTGCGGTACCGGGTGAATCGCTTCCAGCAGCTCACCGGGCTGGACCTCCGTCGCACCGAGGACCTGGTGACGTCGTGGTGGCTGCTGAACCGCCGGGGCACCTGACTCCTGCCCCGAGAGGTACCGCCGCCCTTGAGGGGGCGGCGGTACCTCTCGGCCGACACGTTGGCTACTCAGTGAATACGGCAGCGGGATCACACAAGCCGCTCGTCCCGGCTCACCCGCTCCCCCTTGCGCTCCCTGCTCACCCCTTGCTCGATCCGAGGGAGAGCCCTGCGATGAACTGCTTCTGCAGCAGGACGTAGACCACCAGGGTCGGGACCGCCGCGATCATGGCGCCGGCCGCGATGAGGTTCTGGTTGCTCACGAACTGCCCCTGGAGGTTGGCCAGCGCGGAAGTGACCGGGCGTTTGTCACCGGACGACATCAGCGTGATGGCCCAGAAGAAGTCGTTGTAGATCCAGGTCGTCAGCAAGGTGGCCAGCGCGGCCAGGGCAGGCCGGCACAGGGGAACCGTGAGTCGCCAGAATCGGGTCCACAGGCTGGTCCCGTCCACAAGCGCGGCTTCGTACATCTCACCCGGGATGGACTTCATGTAGTTGCTCAGGACGAAGACGCAGAACCCCAGCTGGAAGGCCACGTTGATCGCGATGAGGCCGAAGGCGGAGTTGTACATCAGCCCGCTGTCCGCGAGGAAGGACGGCAGCGGGATCTTCAGGTACATCCGGAACAACGGCGTGATGATCACTTGCTGGGGCAGCAGGTTCCCGGCTGTGAACAGGATGAGCAGGGCCACGTTGACCTTGACGTTCACCCTGGTCAGGACGAAGGCCGCACCGGAGGCCAGGAGGAGCACGATGACGACCGCCGGCACCGTGATCAGGATCGAGTTCCAGAAGAACCGGCCCATGTCCGCCTGGGTCCAGGCGTCGCCGAAGTTGCTCAGTGTCAGCTCGTGCGGGAGCGAGACGTACCCGTGCTTTCGCGTGTCGGAGTACGGGCGTACCGCGATGTAGAGCGCGAACAGGATCGGCAGCAGCCACAGGACGGACGCGCTGACGAGGAAGATCTGGGAGAGCAGCTGCCCCCGCGGGCGTCCTGTACGCAACCCGCCCGTCGGGGCCGCGGTCCCTGGCAGCGTCTCGGAGCTCACGGTGTTTCCTCCTTGCGGAAGGTCTGGTGGAGGAAGAGGCCGATCGGCACCAGTGAGATCAGGAGGAGCACGACGCCCAGCGCGGACCCGAAGCCGACCCGCTGGGTCTCACCGACGATGTTGGCGGTGACCAGGACCGACAGCAGCTCCAGGCCGTTGATGCCCTTGTTGGTGATGTAGACGAGGTCGAACGCCCGGAGCGACTCGATGACCGTGATGACCATGATGACGATGTTGATCGGCTTCATGGCCGGGAAGACGACCTGCCAGAACGTCTGCCAGGCGTTGGCGCCGTCCATCCTGGCGGCTTCCCGAAGGGTCGGGTCGACCGCCTTCAGGCCCGCCAGGTAGAGGACCATCACGTACCCCGCCTGCCGCCAGGCGGCCTCCAGGAGGACGGCCCACAGGTTCAGGTCCGGGTTGCCGAGCCAGTCGATGGCGTTGTCGTCGCCGGCGCGCCCGATGACCGTGTTGATCACCCCGTAGTTCTGCGAGTACATGAACTCCCAGATGATGCCGACGAGCGCCAGCGAGAGCATGACCGGCAGGAAGAGGATGCTCTGGTACATGCGGCTGCCGCTGATGCCACGGTCGATGACCACGGCGAACAACATCCCGAGTGGGGTGGCGATCACGACGAAGACGGCCAGCCAGATGAGGTTGTGCTGGACCGCGGGCCAGAACTCCGGATAGTTGGTGGCGGCTTGGTGGTAGTTCTGGACGCCGTTCACACAGCCGTTGTTGAGGATCGACGGAAGCGCGGGGTCACAGGCTTCGGTACGAAGGTCACCGACACCGTTCCACCGCGTGAAAGACAGCAGCACGGTGCCGAGCGCCGGCAGCCACACGAAGGACAGGCTGAGCAGCAGGGGAACGAAGAGAAGCAGGGCGGCGACGAGACGGTCGCGGGGGGCCAGGTGCCGGACGCCTCGCCTCCGCCGGGTGGGCGGCGCACCGGGGGGTGCGGGCGCCCGATGTGTGCGGGTCATGGTGCTCATCCGGTGTAGATCGCCTTCGCCTGGGACTCGGCGCTCTTCTGCAGCGACGCGATGCCGCTGGTGCTGGGGTCGCCTATGAACTTCTGGATGAGGGAGATCATCGCGGTGGCCATGGCGGGGTCGGCGTCTCGGTCCATGAACTGGGCGACGGCCTTGCACTTGGCGATCTCGTCCACCGACTTCTTCTGGATGGCGTTGTACGTCGGGACCGACAGGCCCTTGGCCAGACCGACGTCCCACTGATCGGTCTTGAGGTACTCGGCCTCGGCCTCGCCCGTGCCGATGTACTCCAGAACGGCCTTGGCCGCTGCGGGGTTCTTGGCCTTCTTGCTCAGCATGAAGCCGTCGGTGGGCGCGTCCATGTAGTCCTGGCCCCACTTCGGGTTGATCGCGGGGAAGGGGAAGAAGTCCAGGTCGCCCAGGTCGGCCTTGTCGCTGACGAACTGCGCGGCCACCTGGTTGGTGCCCTGGAACATCATTCCGGCCTGCTTGGATTCCAGAGTCTTCGCCGCGTCCTGCCAGATCCGGCCGTTGGCACCGCTCTGTACGTACGGCATCATCTCGGCCCAGTGCTGGAAGACGTTGTGCACGCCCTGATCGGTCCAGGGGATCTCGTGCTTCATCAGCTTGACGTGGTAGTCGTAGCCGTTGATCCGCATGTCGAGGATGTCGAACGTGCCCAGCGCCGGCCAGCCGTCCTTGTCCCCGAACGCGATGGGGATGAGACCGTCGGACTTCATCTTCTTGCACAACGTCAGGTACGCGTCCCAGGTGGTCGGGACGGTGTAGCCGTTCTTCGCGAACAGGCTCTTCCGGTAGAACACGACCCAGGGGTAGTTGTAGAGGGGCACGAAGTACTGGTGTCCGTCGAGGCCGGTGGAGAGCTGCTTCGCGACGGGACCGAAGTTGCCGCCGATCTTCTCCCACACGTCGTCGATCGGCTCGGCCAGCCCCTGGGCGGCGAAGTACTGCATGCGGTAGCCGGCGAACCAGGTGAAGAGGTCGTCCGGTGTGCCCTGCAGATAGCTGGTGATGTTCTGCTGGAAGGAGTTGTGGTCAACGGTGTTGATCTTGATTTTCACCTTGCTCGACGCCGTCGCGGACTCGGTGAGCGTGGCGAAGGCCGCCTTGGTCGCGGGATCCGAGTAGTTGGATCCGAAGGTGACCGTGCTGCCCGCCACGGGGCCGGACGACTTGTCCGAAGCATTCGATTCCGAGTCGTCCGCACAAGCCGAGAGCAGTCCTCCTGCGGCCACCGTCAGTCCGGCGGCACCCACGCCACGGAGTACGCCTCTGCGCGTGTAACTGGAACGGGCAACGTCGTTCCGAGGGTCGACAACCGACATTGTGTCTCCATGACGTGAGTAAGTGAGTGAGGAGCGACGACGAGGGAAATCGCGGCCGGAGCGAACCCCGCCCGCACCAATCCGGCCAGTTCCAACAGAAGCCACCAAGTTGCAACGCAATCGATCGCAGCCGTAGTTCTACGCCGCCCCCGCAACCCCGTCAACGTTCCCCACCACAAACAACATTGGTATCCCGCACAGGCGGAGGAGTGATCCTTCACCGCCCACGACGACGCACCCGCCGTCACCAAGAGGCGTCCCGCAGAACCGAGTTGATGGACACCGCAGGTCAAAGGGGAGGCCGACCTCGCGCGACGCGAGCAAACGGCACATGACGCCGACCAGAGAAAGGGCTTTCCCTCTTTTCCCGCGCACACCTACGCTTTCTCCTCCCACCGGAGAAGTCGCTTGCCAGCGGGGACATTCCACACCCGATCCGGCACTACGGCCACGGTGGAGAACGTGGCCGGATCATGCGCACGACCGCGCACTAGCCGCTTTCTGCCCATTCTCGCGCGAAGCATTGACGCTGAATCAAACACAACTACACACTGTGGCGCACTATCCCCCATCTAAGGAATGCGACGCATGCGCGAAGGGAAATTCAGAACCGCGCTCCTGTCCACGTACGCGCTGACAGCCGCTCTGGCCGCCGCCGTACTCCCAGCAGTTCCCACTCACGCCGCGGCTGCCGCCCCGGTCACGACCTGGACGGTCACCGGCCCGACCTCAGGTTCGCCGGTATCCGCACAGGTCAGCCTCCACGCCGACGGCGGGGAGCTGAGTTTCGGGGTGTCCCGACTCGGAACGACCGTGCTGAGCCCGGCCCTCATCGGCATCGACACCACTGCCGCCGACCTTTCCAAGGACCTTGCCTTCACCGGACGTCAGGACCGGACGGTCACCGAGTCGTACACGATGACGACCGGCAAGAAGCGCACCCAGCAGACCGCGTACACCCAGACGACCCTGTCCTTCACCGGCGCCGGCGGCGCACGACTGGACGTCGTGGTGCGGGTGTCGAGCACCGGTGCCGCCTACCGTTACACGCTGCCCGGCTCGGGCAGCGTGACGGTCGAGCGGGAGGCGTCGTCCTGGGCGGTGCCCACGTCGGCGAACGCCTGGGTCGTTCCTGGTCACCGTGAGGACCAGGGCCAGTGGCTCCGCACGACCGCGGGCGCAGCTCCGGCGGGCGACTACGCCGTGCCCGCGCTCTTCCAGGTCGGGTCGAACTACGCGCTGCTGGCGGAGACCGACCTCGACGGGCGCTACGCCGGCAGCCGGCTCACCCACCAGGCCGGATCGGGCACCTACTCCACCAAGATCACGAATGCGCCGGTCACCGCGACTCTGCCGCTGTCCACCCCCTGGCGCACCGCCGCCGTCGGCGACCTGGCGGCCGTCACCACCTCCACGCTCGTCGACGACCTCGCACCGCCGTCCAAGGTGAGTGACACCTCATGGATCAAGCCGGGAGCCTCCGCCTGGTCCTGGCTGACCGAGCACTCCAGCCCTTCCGACCCCGCCCGGCAGCGGAAGTACATCGACTTCGCCCAGCACCACGGCTGGGACTACGTCCTGGTCGACGAGGGCTGGCAGTCGAGCTGGATGCCTGACCTCGTGGACTACGCCGACGCGCGTGGAGTCAAGCTGATCGCCTGGTTCAACTCCTCTGCCCTCCAGACGGCCGAGCAGCGCGAACGGTGGCTGCCCCTCGTGAAGAGCTGGGGCGTGGCGGGGGTGAAGATCGACTTCAGCTACGAGTACACCCAGCCCACCCTCAAGTGGTACGACACCGTGCTCGCCCGGACCGCCCAGCTCGAACTGCTCGTCAACTTCCACGGGGCCGCAACGGCGCGTGGCATGCAGCGCACCTGGCCGCACGTCATGACCGGAGAGGCCGTCTACGGCGCGGAGCAGCAGAACAACAGGGCGGCGCGTAACACCGTGCTTCCGTTCACCCGCAACGTCGTCTCCAGCATGGACTTCACCCCCGTCGTCTTCAGTCTGAGCAACCGGGACACCACGGACGCCCACGAACTGGCGACCGCGGTCGTCTTCGAGTCGGGCTGGCAGCACTACGCGGACAACCCCGAGAGCTACCAGTCGCGGCCGGAAGCGCTGCGCATCCTGGACCAGCTCCCCACGGCCTGGGACGAGACCCGGCTGCTCGCCGGCTCGCCGGGCCAGGAGACCTACATGGCCCGCAGGGCGGGCGGCAGGTGGTACGTCGGCGGTATCTCGGCCGTCGCCGCGAAGACGTTCCAGTCACCGCTGAGCTTCCTCGGCGGCGGCCAGTGGCTGCTGGAGACCGTCCGCGACGGCCCCGGACCGCTCGTCCGGGAGACCAGGGTGGTCACCGCAGGGGACACCCTGTCCGTGCCGTTGCAGCGCAACGGCGGCTTCGCTTCCGCTGTGTGCCCGTACACCGCGGGAATGACGACCTGCGGCTCACCCGACTCCGACGGCCTGCTCAAGGGGCAGGAGTCCGGTCTGTGCGTCGACGTGCCCAACAGCACCCAGACCAACGGGACCGACGTCAGGCTCGCGGACTGCAACGGCGACTCCAACCAGCTCTGGACACAGAACGCCTCGCGTCAGCTCACGGTGTTCGCCGGCAAGTGCCTGGACGTCGACGGCGGAGCGACAGCCGACGGGACAGCGGTACAGATCTGGGACTGCAACAGCAGTGGTGCCCAGCAATGGTCCGTGAACTCCGACGGCTCCGCCGTCAATCCGATGTCGGGCAAGTGCCTGACCGCCCGTGACCACGGTACGGCCGACGGCACGGCTCTCGTGATCCGCGGCTGCGACGGTGGAGCCCACCAGAAGTGGGCGCGCGGCGCCGCGACCGGCCTGGTCAAGGGACAGGGCTCGCAACGCTGCCTGGACGTGCCCAACAACGAGACGGGCAACGGCACCAGGCCGGCACTGTGGGACTGCAACGGCGGGGCCAACCAGACCTGGACGTCGACGGCTTCCAACCAGCTCAGGGTCTACCCCACCGAGTGCCTTGACGTCAGCGGCGGGGCGACCGTCGACGGAAGCGCCGTCGTCATCACGGACTGCACCGGCGCGACGAGTCAGAAGTGGCGCGTCATGTCCAGTGGCGCGATCGTCAACGTGGCGTCCGGCAAGTGCCTGGACGCGTACGAGGGCGGCACCGTGAACGGCACCCAGGCGATCATCTGGCCGTGCAACGGCGCCGCCAACCAGCGGTGGGTCCATCCCGGCTGACCGACCACATGACTCCGGTGTCGCCGCGGGAGGTGGTGGCACCGGGACCGGCCGCGGTACCGGGCCGGTGACGGCGGCGGGGCGCGATGCCGAAGCGCTCTGCCGCCGTTCTTTGCGAGAGGTGGCACCACCCGGGTGACCTGCCAGGATGAGCCGGATCCGCACAACGTGTACGCGTGGGCATCGCGCGCCCGGACCGTACGTGGCGCGGTCCACGCAGGTGACGCCCCCGGCACTCTCTTCCCCCCTGACTCAGCTGGTGCCGCTGACTCAGCAGACCCTCCGTCGGCAGGCCACGTCGTACGAGCTGCTGCGGCGGCCGTCCACGCGGCCCTCCTGTCTCCGTACCGCCTCGCCGGCTCCCGTCCGTTCCAGGCACCCGGTCGTACGCTCGTAGCGGCCCACACAGGCCGGTGCCCCGGTCGCTGGAGGGCGACCGGGGCACTGTTGTCCTATCGATCGGGGGCCTGGTTCAGCGGCCGTCCCACGACCACTTCTGGCCGTCGGTGCCGTTGCAGGTCCAGAGCTGAAGCTCGGTACCGTTCGCGGTCTTTCCGCCCTTCACGTCCAGGCACAGGCCGGACCTCTGGGCGACGATGGTGCCGTCGCTCTTCACCGTCCACTTCTGCGACGTGCCGCCGTGGCAGTTCCACTGCGAGACCCTGGTTCCGGGAGTGGTCCCGTTCCCGAAGACGTCGAGGCATTCCGTTGCGCCCATGGTGCGCAGCTCACCACTGGAGGTCGGCGTGATCAGCTGGTTCAGGCCGTCGTTGCAGTCCCAGATCTGCGTCTTGGTGCCGGGGAGGTAGACGTTGCCGTCGATGTCGATGCACTTGCCGGTCTGGGCGCTGACCAGTGCGCCGGTGCCGCCCGTCCCGGAGGCGGCCACCGCCGAGATGAGGGCGACCCCGCCGGGGGCCACGCTGGTGGTGTAGGTGCTGACGGTGCCCAGCGGCTTGTCGTTGTTGATCATGTCGGTGATCTTCGCCGAGCCGCTGATCCCGAGCTTGGCCAACGGGAGGCTGAAGGTGTGGCTGGAGGTGGTGTCCGTGTTGAACACACCGATGTACCAGGTGCCGTTCTTCTCACGCTTGGCGAAGACCTGCTGGTTGCCGTCCTTGATCACCCGAGCGGCGGGAATGCCGTCCTGGTCGATCGCGATAAGCCTCTTGTTGGCCAGCAGTGCCTTGTCGGCCGGGTCGAGATCCGTCAGGTCGGCACCCAGCATGTACTGGGAGCTGGCCAGCGCCCACAGTGCCATGTTCGTCTGCCGCTGGGGCGGGGTGATGCCGTCGTCGTCACCGTTGCCGACGCCAAAGGAGTCCAGGTCGTTCCAGCCTCCCTTCCTGGCGTACGGCTGGTACGTGGCCGCGTCGTCGAACCGCTCGAAGACCTTCTCCCAGTTGGTGAGCGGGAAGCTGTAGCCCTTCGGGCTGGCCCCGATGTCACCGTCGATCCGCCAGGAGTTCGACAGGTCCGACCAGGTGGAGGAGGCGGACAGACTGGCGGACAGGTTCAGAGCGATCGGCCGGCCTGTCTTCTCCAAGGCCTTGGACCAGGCCCTGACGTCGTCCGTCTTCGAGGGGCCGACCCCGTCCAGCTTCAGGTAGTCCACGCCCCAGTCGGCGAACTGCTGGGCCCAGGAGTCGATGAACTCCTGCGCTCCGGGCTTGCTGAAGTCGATGTTCCGCATGCCCTTGCAGTTGAAGTTGCTCGCACTGCTCGTCATGGCGATCTGGTCCGCGGTGTACGACGTGCCCTTGATCTTCGTCTTCTTCGCCACCGCCTGGGCGGAGATGCCCGGCGTCACGTACAGGCCGTACTTCAGGCCCTTGCCGTGCACGTAGTCCCCGAGGACGTGCATGCCGTCCTTGGAGCCGCTCCCCGGAAACAGTGATTCGTCCGTCACCCAGCGGCCGTCGGAGTCCACGTCAGGGCCCTGACTGCCCGGGCACTTGTACCAGAAGTCGTCCATGTTGGCGTAGTCGTAGCCGAGGTCCTTCAGCCCGCTCGACACGAGGGCGTCCACCTGCGCCTTGAACTTCCCTGCTGTGGGGTCCCGCTGGAGGAACCCCCAGCCGCTCCAGCCCATCAACGGCGCGTCGACCGCGATGCCGTTGTCCAGCAGAGGCGCTACGACCCCCGCCGGCGCCTCAGCCGAAACGGCGGGGGCCACGGGCGTCGGTGACGCCACCGCCTGCGGCATCGCCAGACCCGCGCCTGTCGTGGCGGCGAGCGCCAGCACCATCCATCGAGATTTCATCGGTCCTCATCTTCCGTTCGTAGGAGCGCGTGACTGCAGGGACAGCGCGCAGGAATCACGGGAGGAGCTCTCGTCCTCGCAGAAGGCCGACATGGCCCTCGCACGGCTCCAGGTCCACCTGGGCATGCACGGGCGGACCGTCAGCGGCAGGCAGGCGGTGTGACCCCATCGCACAGCGTCTGGGCACATGCCGATACACACCTGGGGTGGCGAACGGCCGGGCAGACCCGCAGAGAGGAGTTCGTGTTCCGACCGGGACTCATATGCAGCAACGGAGCCGGAACACGGTGGAGTTGATCGCGCGCTGGTCGTGCTCATCCGGCGCGACGAGCTGACCTCACCCAGCGAGGACGATGGTGGACAGTGTGCTGTCTCGTCTCTTTTTTCGTCAAGCCTCAAGACAACCAAACAGTTCACAACACGCCAGCTGAGCTCTAAGCTGCAGGCCGAACCGTTGACCCCGCCCCCTCCCGTCGGCACCCCGCCCGCCGACTGCAGCGACACCACAAACGGTTCCCCCACGCCCACCGTTCACTCACCTGAACACAGCCTGCGCCCAAAGTTCGAACTCGCACCCTCTGCAGCAGGGTTGACCCTGCACTCTCACCAGGCCTAGCCTCGCCGCTTGTCAGGGTTCATGTGAGAGATCTTCGTTCACATACATAACCACCCACGCCCCGGATGCCGCACGGAAGGCGAACAGTGGCCGGGAGGGCATCCCCCACACCTCCAGGGAAGGCACGCCATGAAGGAACTTTCCAGCAGGCGGCAGGTTCTGGGCGCCATGGCAGGAGGCGTCGTCGCCGCCTTCGCCGGCGGCGGCCCAGCTGCAGCCGCCCAGACCTACGACCCACCCGCCTTACGTACCCGGCTGAGCCTCAACTCCGGCTGGCGGTTCCACAAAGGCGACGCCGCGGGTGCCCAGGCCGTCGGCTTCGACGACGCGGCATGGAGCGCGACCGGCGTGCCGCACACCTGGAACGCCTCGGACGGCGCGGACGGCGGCAACAACTACTACCGAGGTATCGGCTGGTACCGCAAGCACGTCACCGTGCCGGCAGACCTATCGGGCAGAATGCTCTTCCTCCAGTTCGCCGGGGCCAACCAGGTGGCTGACGTCTGGGTCGACGGAGTCCACCTCGGCCGGCACCGAGGCGGGTACGCGCGCTTCCGGTTCGGCGCCACAGAGGCGCTCACTCCGGGCAAGGACAACGTGATCGCGGTCAGGGTGACGAACGCCCCCGACCCCGACATCGCCCCGCTGGACGCGGACTACACGTTCCAGGGCGGCATCTACCGCAACGTCAGCCTCTACGCGATCGACAGACTCGCGGTGCGGATGCTGGACTACGCCGGCCCTGGCGTCTATCTGCGTCAGCGGAGCGTCACCACCGCCTCAGCGACGGTCGACGTCACAGCGAAGATCTTCAACAACAACAGCACCAGTCGCTCCGTGGTGGTGCGAGCCATCGTCACCGACACCGACGGCGCGATCGTGGCGGACAGAAGCAGCGCCACGCAGACGGTCAGGGCCGGCAGCGGCCTTGACGTCCTACAGACACTGACCATCGCCACACCGCGTCTGTGGAACGGTCTGGCCGACCCCTATCAGTACAGCGCCCACATCGAGGTCCGGGACGCGGCCGACGGAACAGTCAGGGACGTGGTCACCGAGCCGCTGGGCCTGCGCCACTTCAGCCTTGACGCGAACAACGGATTCTCGCTCAACGGCAAGCATCTGAGCCTGCACGGCGTCAACATTCACCAGGACCGCGCCCAGGACGGCTGGGCCGTCGACGACGCCGACCACGCACAGGACTTCACACTCATCAAGGAACTCGGTGCCACCGCGGTGCGGATGGCGCATTACCAGCACGACCAGAAGAACTACCACCTCACGGACGAGGCCGGCGTGGTCGTGTGGGCGGAGATTCCCCTGGTCAATCACATCACCAGCTCCGCGGCCTTCACCACGACCACGCGCGACCAGCTGCGCGAACTGATCCGGCAGAACTACAACCACCCCTCGATCGTCTTCTGGGGCATCGGCAACGAGCAACGCTCCGACGACACTCCCACCAACACACTGCTGGCGGAGCTCGCCGAGCTCGTCAGGAGCGAGGACCCGGACCGCATCAGCACCTACGCGAACAACCTCGGCAACAACGCCAAGGTGGCCGGCCACGCGGACACCGTCGCGTACAACAAGTACTTCGGCTGGTACGGGGGTTCCTACAACGACCTGGGCGGCTGGGCCGACAGTCTGCACAAGGCCGATCCCGATCGCACCTTCGCGGTCTCCGAGTACGGCGCCGGAGCGAACCCCGCCCAGCACGCCCTCAACCCGTCGGCGCCCAGCGCGGGCGGCTCGTTCCACCCGGAGGAGTACCAGGCGCTGCTCCACGAGGCTTCCTGGAAGCAGTTCGCCGCCCGGCCGTTCGTCTGGGGCACGTTCGTGTGGAACATGTTCGACTTCGCCTCCGACGGGCGGAACGAGGGCGGCAGGCCCGGCATCAACGACAAGGGCCTGGTCACCCACGACCGGGCGACCCGCAAGGACGCCTTCTACTGGTACAAGGCGAACTGGGCCTCCACGCCCACGCTCCACATCACCAGCCGGCGCTGGACCTCACGTACCGAGCCCGTGACCGAGCTGAAGGTCTACTCCAACGCCGCGCAGGTCACCGCCGTCCTCAACGGCTCCTCGCTGGGCACCAGGAGCAGCACGGACCGCATCTTCACGTGGACGGGTGTGACCCTGCGCCCGGGGTCCAACACCGTCTCGGTCAGAGCATCCATCGGCGGGTCCACCTGCACCGACACCGTCACCTGGACACTCGCCGGAACAACGGACTGAGCCGGCAACGGTTTCGTGCGCGCGCCGTCCCGGCGAGCCCGCCCCGGCCGCCGCAGACGTGACGACGCACCGACGGCGACTGCCCTACCCGTCGGGTGCTGTGCACTCCCCCATGTACCCGCGCACCGCATGTGTAAGAACACTGCTCCGCCCCGGACGGCCACCCGCATTGGAGACACCATGAAACGCGATCAGATCAAGCGCCGGGCCCTGCTCTCGACAGCCGCAGGGGTGCTGGCCGCCGGCGCGGTCACCACGTTGCCGCAGCACGCCTACGCTGCCGCCGACGAGCGGGAACAACTCGGCGACTACGCCTCACACACCACCGAGGGCCGCAACATCACGGTCACCAGCGTGACCGGTCAACGACTGCGACTCACCCCCTACGGCGACCAGATGGTCAGGGTGCGCGCGGCCCGCGCCGGAGAGGACTTCTTCTCCGACACCCGCTACGAGATGGTCCAGCCTCAGAGCCACACGTCTCTGGGCGGCAGTCTGACCGTCAAAGTCAACACGAACACCCTCGAGTTCAACACCTCCGCGGGCAACGGCCTGCGCATCGTTCTCCAGAAGAAGCCGCTGCGTCTGGAGTTCTACGCGCGGGACACCGGAGCCCTGCTGGCGAAGGAGGACTCCACACGCAGCATCACCTGGAGCGGCACGAACCACTCCGTCACCACCGGTGCGTTCGTCCCGCCACCCGCCGAGGAGCGCTTCCTCAAGGCGGGACATGGTGTACTCGGCCGCACACCACGGCTCGACCGCACCGGCGACACGGTCTCCCACAACTACGCCGACGCGGCGGCTGCGGCCGACAACCCCAACAATCAGGCGCCCGCGATCGTGCCGTTCTACCTCTCCAGCAAGGGGTACGGCGTCTTCTTCAACACCACGTTCGACACGACCTTCAGCTTCGGCGGGACCAACGGCTACTCATTCTTCGCCGACGCTCACGACGCCGCGGGCGTACGTCCTCAGCTGGACTACTTCCTGGTCAACGGGCCCCGGTTCGCGCAGCTCCTCGACCGTTACACCCAGCTCACCGGCCGCCCGCGACTGCCCCAGCTCTCCATCTTCGGCCTCCACATGTCCGACAAGAGCTTCGCCTCCGAGAGCAACCAGGCCTGGTGGCGCGAGAAGGTCGGCCTGCACCGCGCGGCGGGGTTCCCCTTCGACCACCAGGTCAATGACAACCGCTGGCGCGAGGGCTCGGGCTCCTGGTCCGGCTCATGGTTCGAGTTCAGCGACGAGCGCTGGCCCGACCCTGCCGGCTACCAGAAGTGGGCGTCCGAGAACGGCGTCACGGTGACCTTGGACTACAACCGCAACAACACCAACGAGATGGCGGGGTGGAAGGGCGGTCCACCTCCTGGTTACAGCATTGCGGCAGCTGACCTCCAGAAGGTGAAGGAGAACAATTCCGTTCCCGACTGGAGCAATCCCGACGCCCGCGCCTGGGTGTGGAAGGTCTTCTGGGACAAGGCTCTCGACCCGTCCCTCGGTTTCCCCGGCGACGCCCTGTGGATCGACGAGACCGACGACCTCGGAGGAATCCCGTACACGGCGCGCATGGCGGACGGCCGCACATGGGCCGAGGACCGCAACGCCTACTTCCTGAACCTGCACAAAGGGGTCGGCGAGGAAGGCTGGGATCCTTCGGGAGCCGGGCACATCGGATCGGCCAAGCGCCCCTGGACGTGGAGTCGCGGTGCCACCGCGGGCCAGCAGCGCTACGGGCACTACTGGACGGGTGACATCAGCCAGACCTACGACGAGATGCGGAACCAGATCCGGGGCATGCAGACGGCCGGCCTCGGCGGCTTCCCCTTCGCCAACATCGACGGCGGCGGCTTCGAGGGCGGCACGGTCTCCGACGCCTTCTACCGGAACTGGCCCGTCGCCTGGTCCAGCCTCTCCCCGATCTGGCGCCCTCACACCTCGGCCTCGGTCAAGGACCACGGCAAGAAGGCGTCGCGCTGGCCACTCGACCAAAGTACGCAAGCGCAGGCCGAGTTCGCGAAGTACAGTCACCTGCGATACAGCCTGATGCCGTACATCTACACGCTCGCCCACCAGGCTTCCGCCACCGGTATGCCGATGGCGAGGGCCATGGTGATCGACTACCAGGACCGGACCCGGGCCTACAGCCGCGACCTGCAGTACCTGTGGGGCCCCTCCCTCCTCGTCGCCCCCCTGACCTCCGACGGCGGGGCCGTCCAACAGGTCTGGCTGCCCGCGGGAGTCCGCTGGTACGACTTCTGGACGGACGCCAAGCACACCGGGTCCGACACCACGGATCTCTCCTACACCACCCGCACCGGCGAAGCACCGCTTTTCGTCAAGGCCGGGGCGATCCTGCCCAAGTACCCGTACGCGCAGAGCACCGCCTACCTCACCAAGCGGCAGCTCGAGGTGGATGTCTACGCAGGGGCCGACGGCGTGTTCGAGCTGGTCGAGGACGACGGGGTGACCGAGGAGTACCGAACCGCCAGGAAGACGAGCGTCACCCGGCTCACTTTCACGGACTCCTCCTCCCGCGTCGTCATCGCACATCCGCAGGGAACGTACGACGGCGCACCCGGCGGACGTCGCTACGTCGTCCGCATCCACGGCTGGGAAAGTCCGGTGGGAATGCGGGTCAACGGTGGTTCCACCCTGCCCGCCTTCACCAGCGAGGCGGCGGCCCTCCTGAGTGACAGGGGCACCGGATGCGCATGGGACGCGGGGGCGAAGGTCCTCAGTGTCGTCACACCGGTGATACCCGCATCCATGGGCAGCGGCAACGCCGCCACCATCGAACCCAGCGGCGCCTCCTTCCCCCAGGTCGGCGGCGGCACTGTCCATCAGGCCGAAACCGCGCGGCTCGACAGCGCCTACGTCATCGACACCGTCCACCCCGGCTATACCGGCACCGGCTACGCCGACTCCACCGGAGGCTCCGCGGCGGGATCCACCCTCGCCTGGACGGTCGCGGTCCCGGCAGCCGGCAGGAAGCAGCTCACCATCCGCTACGCCAACGGCGGCAGCACGGACCGCCCCTTGGCCATCGACGTCAACGGAACGAAGCGCGGCACCCTCGCCATGCCACCCACCGGCGGCTGGGACACCTGGGCGTCGGCCTCCCTCACCGCGGACCTTCCGCAAGGGGAGAACGTCACCGTTCGCGCGACTCTCACCCAGTCGCAGGGCGCGAACATCGACAGCTTGACCGTGCTTTAGCGAGAACCGCCCGCACCGTAGTCGACTGTCGCCTCAGACGCTCGACCACGGTGCGGTAACCGGGCCGGCCGAAACCTCGCCCCGTCCGGGGGGCGCTCACATGCAGACGATCATTACCGTCCTGGCAGACATCACAGGAATCCCCATGAGGTACTCATGCGCGCACGCCTCCTGACATCCGCCCGAGTCCTCTTCACGGGCGTCCTCACCCTCCTCGCCACCGCAGCCGCCGTGCTCGTGGCGGTACCGCCCGCGCACGCCGACCCGACCAGCACGTTCACCCCCGGCACGTCCTGGACCGACACCTCGGGCAGGGGCCTGCAAATGCACGGCCTCGGCATCGTCAAGGTCGGTTCCACCTGGTACGCCTTCGGAGAGAACAAGATCGGCAGGGACTCGTCCGACACGAGCTTCCAGTCCATCGACTGCTACCGCTCCACCGATCTGTCCCACTGGTCCTATCAGGGGGCCGCTCTGAAACGGCAGACCGGCGGCGACCTGGGCCCGGGCCGCATCGTGGAGCGCCCCAAGGTCATCCACAACGCGTCCACCTCGACGTACGTGATGTACCTGCACATCGACAACCCCTCGTACGGTGAGGCGAAGGCGGGTGTCGCCACCAGCAGGACGCCGTGCGGCGCCTACGACTACCGGGGCAGTTCCCAGCCGCTGGGCCGTCAGAGCAAGGACCTCGGCCTGTTCCAGGACTCCGACGGGTCCGGGTACCTGATGCGTCGGGACCCCGACACCGGCCTGCGCATCGAGCGGCTCTCCAGCGACTACCTCTCCGTCGAGAGCACCGTCAAGGTCTTCTCCGACGTCGAATCGCCCGCGATGGTCAAGACCGGCGGTCGCTACTACCTGCTCGCCTCGAACCTGACGGGCTGGCGGACCAACGACAACGTCTACGCGACCGCCACCTCGCTCTCAGGGCCCTGGTCCTCGTTCCGTACCTTCGCGCCCCCGGGCAGCAGGACGTACGACTCGCAGACAGCCAACATCATCCCGGTACAGGGCACTTCGGCCACCACGTACATCTACGCGGGTGACCGCTGGAACACCAAGGACCTCGGCTCGTCCCCCATGATCTGGCTGCCCCTGACCATCAGCGGGACCACGGTGGCGGTCGGCTGGCAGAACTCCTGGACTCTCGATGTGGGCGCCGGGACCTGGACGGGGACCTCCGACCCGTCCGACGGGACCCGCCGCCTCACCAGCGCGGCAAGCGGCCTTCTGATGGACGTCAGCGGCGCCGACGGAACCGACGGAACGGGTGTCATCCAGTGGCCGGCCACCGGGGGCGCCAACCAGCGATGGACGCTCCACCAGGTCCGCGGGAACGTCTACAACCTGGTCGGTGCCGACAGCGGCAAGTGCTTGGAAGTCCCCGGGCGGTCAGCGGCTCAAGGTGCCCGCCTGGACGTGTGGACCTGCAACAACGGCACCAACCAACAGTGGGTGCTGCAAGCCGCAGGCGCGTACGCCTCCTCCTCGAACGCCTCCTACACCCTGGTCAACCTCAGCAGTGGATGGGTGGTCGACGTGCCCAAGGAGTCCGCCACGCCCGGCACGGCGCTCCAGCAGTGGGCCGCCACAGGCGGCACGAACCAGATCTGGAACCTGGGCTGACCTGGGCGGACCGGGGCGGTGGAAGCTGACGGTCGGCCGCTCCCCGACTCCGGGTCATCGGTCCGGATCGGGGAGCGGCTCCGCACACGATCTGACGAATGCGCGTACTGATCCGGAGAGTTCGTCGGGGCGACTGAGCCTCATGACCTCCACGTCCGTCGCCATGCCCTGCAGGGGTCGGTGGACGAGTTCCGGCAGTGTGATGCGCTCCGAAGCGGCCGGCACCAGAGCCACACCCACGCCCGCAGAGGCGAGCGCAAGGGCGCCAAGGGTGCTGGTCACGAGATGGACGTGGGTCGCGTGCTCCGCCCGGGCCGCCCCCAGCCGGTCGAGCACGCTCTGGTCACCCATGTCGGTTGCGTACACGATGAGGTTCTCTCCCTCCAGGTCTCCGGGGGTGACCGAGGCCGCGGAGGCAAGTGCGTGGTCGTGGCGGACGGCGACCGAGAGGTTCGTCCGGGCTCCACGCGTCACCGCGAGGCCCCCTGTGTCGTGGAGACCGTTGTCGGGGCTGTACCCGATGTCAAGTGTGCCGTCCTGGAGGCCTTGCACCTGCGCGGAGGGCGGGAGCTCGGTCAGGTGGAGCTCGACTGCGGGGTGAGCTCGGTGAAAGCGCCGCAGGTCCCCGGAGAGGATGCCTTCCAGTACGGCGATTCCGGAGAAGCCGATCCGCACTGCCCCGGTCTCACCTCTGACCGACCGCCGGGCGACGTCCAGGGCCCGGTCGGCCTGCGCCAGTGCACGCCGCGCCTCGAGCAACAGCAGATCTCCCGCTTCTGTCAGTTCGACCCGGCGGCTGGTACGGACGAAGACAGGGCCCCCCACCTCGCGTTCGAGTGCCTTCACCTGTGTGCTGAGCGTCGACTGCGTGACGTGCAGCCGTGCGGCAGCACGGCCGAAGTGGCACTCCTCGGCCACAGCCACGAAATAGCGCAGGTGACGTAGTTCCACGCAGAACCTCCGATCGTTTTCAGCGAATGATAGATCAGATCTATCAATTGGCGCGATCGATGAAGCGGTCGGAGACTGGGGATATGCGCAAAACGACAACACTCCAGGACCGTCAGGACATCGCCGACCTCATGACCGGTTGGATCCATCGCGACCTGGGCCGATGGGACAGGCTCCGGGAGCTGTTCCACCCGGGGGCCCAGATCGAGATCACCTGGTTCGAGGGAGCGGCCTCGGACTTCGTCGACGCGTCGGCGCGGATGGCCGCCACGGATCTGCGCACCAAGCACCTCATCACGTCTCCAGCCGTGACGTTCTCGGCGGACGGCTCCCGCGCGGTCAGCGAGACCAACGCGGTCATCATCGCCGAGAACAGCAGCCTCGGTCTGGGGTGCAACGGCCATAACCGTTTCATCGACCGGATCGAGCGCCGGGACGGTGTATGGCGCATCGTCGACCGCAAGAGCGTGTACGACTTCGCCACCTTCACCTTCCCTGCCGGGATCACGGACATCGACCCCGAGAGGGTGGCCGGACACCCGTGCGAGTACGGGGCACTGGCCTACGTGCTCGACTTGAGCGGCTTTCCCGTTCTGCGCACCTTCGCCACCAAGGGCAGCGAACTGGAACGCGTCATCAAGAAGTCCGCGTTCGCCTGGCTCGGCGAGGAGGACCAGGGATGACAGTCACCTTCGAGCCGTCAACAACAGGAAGCAGCATGAAGCTGATCACCATCGAGGAGCACACCCTCGACACCGCGGTGGCGCGGGCATCCGCCGGGCGAGCAGCCGAGGTGAGCCCGCATTTCGCGACGGCGTACTCACCGGCCGGCGGACTCCCCTACTCCCCCACGGCCGAGGTACTGGAAGACCTCGAGCAGGGGCGCATCGCCGACATGGACGCCCACGGCATCGACGTACAGGTGCTGTCCAACCTCACCACACAGTTCCTGCCGGCCAACGTGGCACCCGAACTGGTACGAGGGGCCAATAACCGGTTGGCGGCCGCCTGCGGCCGTCACCCCGACCGCTTCGCCGCGTTCGCCTCCCTGCCCACGTCCGCCGCGGACCGGGCACCGGCCGAGCTCAAGCGTGCCGTCGAGGAACTCGGACACGTCGGAACCCTCATCCACGGCCGTACGGATGACGAGTTCCTGTCCGCCGAGCAGTTCGACCCGATCCTGCGGACGGCCGCAGAACTGAGGGTCCCGATCTATCTGCACCCCGGCCCACCCACCCGCGGAACCAGCGCGGTCAATTACGAGGCGGGGCTCGATCCCGTGGTCGCCACACGCTTCGCCACTGCCGGATGGGGGTGGCACAACGAATCGGGCATTCACTTCCTGCACCTCGTACTCAGCGGAGCCCTGGACCGCTACCCGGACCTGCAGTTCGTCCTCGGTCACTGGGGCGAGATGATCCCCTGGTCCCTGGACCGTCTCGACGAGGCACTGCCCCAGCGGGCGACAGGGCTCGACCGGACCATCGGTGACTACGTGCGCCAGAACGTCTGGTACACCCCCAGCGGCATGTTCACCACACCTCACCTGCGCTTCTGCACCGACGTCCTGGGTACCGACCGGATGATCTACTCGGTCGACTACCCCTTCGTGGGCAACGCGGGTGCCCGCGCCTTCCTGGAGAACTGCGAACTGTCCGCCGACGCCAAGCTCGACATCGCGCACCGCAACGCCGAACGACTGCTCGGAATCTGACCGGAGCCACACCGACCGGGCCGGCCGGAGCACCTTGGCCAGGAGCCCACGGGTCACGTTACGGATGGCCGGTCCCCCGGTCAGCCAGACAGTCCGTCATCGATCGAGCCGAGGATCGACTGCAGTTGGTGCAAGGAGTCCGCGAGCGTCGCGGCCGGCACCGCGGACAGTGTGCGCTGAAGCGCAGCTGTCGCCGCAGAGGTCGCCGCCTGCGCGGTGGTGACTCCTGCGGGTGTCAGCTGGACGCCGTGACTTCGCCTGTCCGAGGGATCGGGGACGCGGGAGATGAGGCAACGTGTGTCGAGCCGTCGCAGGACATTGCTCAGCCCTCCGGTGGTCAGGAGCAGACGCGCCGCGAGCTCCTTGGGGCGGAGCCGGTAGGGGCTGCCGACCGAACGCAACGCTCCGAGCACATCGAGTTCGGCAGGGGTAAGGCTCTGCGCTGCCAGGGTGGGGGCGATGGCTTGCTCGAGGAGGCCCTGCAAGCGCACCACGTGCTGGGAGAACGTCAGCGCCAGGCGTTCGTCGCCTGAACGGTTCGTGCTGTTGGCGGTCATGGCGCAACTGTATGCGATTACACTTTCCTGATACCTTTCGAAAAAACTATATGTCAAGGAGTTCTCATGGCGGCTGTGACAGAAATCGGCGGCGTTCGCGTCTTCACGGGTGACGGGCTGACTGAGCCGCAGCGCGTATTCATCGGGGGTGCCGGCATCGTGGCCGACGGGACACCGGACTCCGTGATCGACGGTACGGGCAAGGTGCTACTACCCGGCCTGATCGACTCACACATGCACGTACTCGGGCGAGGCGACCTGGAGAACCTGGCGAAGTCGGGTGTCACCACAGGGATGGACATGGCGGCCTGGCCGCTTTCCTTCGTCACCGGGATGCGCGAGCAGGCAGGCGTCGCCCAGGTCTTCAGCGCGACGACCCCCGCGGTCGGCCCCGGAGGAAACCACGCCAGGATGCCCGGATTCCCTGAGGACGGCGTCGTCACGACACCGCAGGAGGCGCGCCGGTTCGTCGAGCGCCGAGTCGCGGACGGCGCCGACTACATCAAGATCGTCACGGAGGCCGCTCCGCCCGAGGGCATGGATCAGGCCACCGTGAACGCGATCGTGGAGGTGGCTCATGAACACGGCCTTCTGGTCGTGGCGCACTCGATCACCACGGGCGCGTTCCACGTCGCGGTCGAAGCCGGCGTCGACATCAGCACGCACGCACCCCTGGACGCAGTTCTCGACGACGACACAGTTCAGCGCATGCGGGACACCGGAATGGTGTCCTCGCCCACGCTGACGATGATGCGAGGTATCGCCGGAACCCGGGCTGCGGCAGGGCTCAGGTACGAGTACGCCCGTGACACGGTGACCAAGTTCCACGAGGCCGGCATCCGGCTCCTGGTCGGTACCGACGCGAACTCCGCGCCCGGCGTCCCCTTCGCACCCGAGCACGGAGAATCCCTGCACGACGAACTGGGGCTCATGGTCGCCGCCGGCCTCACCCCCGTAGAAGCACTCCGTGGAGCCACGACGCTCACGGCACAGACGTTCGGCCTCGACGACCGCGGCGTGATCGAACCCGGCAGGCGCGCCGACCTGCTCCTGGTCGACGGCGACCCGACCACGGACATCACCGCTACCCGTGACATCGTCGGTGTCTGGATCGCCGGGGAGCGCATTCGGTGAGAAGAGACCAGGGTGCCTGCCCTCCGTGCGGGCCAACGAGCAGAACGGACACGGCATGAGTGAGGCAAGCACGGATGAAGCCGTGACTCGCGCGAGCAGGGGTCCGTCACCCAGGCTCCGTACCCTGCTCGACACCATCCCGGCGTACGTACCCGGCAAGCCTGCCGCGTCCACCGGCGGCCCGGGCTGGAAGCTGTCCTCCAACGAGAACCCGTATCCGCCGCTCCCCGGCGTGTTGGAGGCGCTGGCGTCCGCAGCCGCGGAGATGCACCGCTACCCGGACCTCCACTGCACCGAGCTCACGGACCGGCTGGCGGAACACCTCACGGTCCCGGCCTCCCACATCGCCCTGGGCACCGGCTCCAGCGGGCTGCTGCAGCAGTTGATGCAGATCAGCGTCGACCCGGGTGACGAAGTCGTCTACGCATGGCGCTCTTTCGAGTCGTACCCGATCGTCACCCGTCTGTTCGGGGGACGCCCCGTGGAGGTGCCACTCACCGGCGACGAGGCCCACGACCTCGACGCCATGGCGCGAGCGGTCACCGACCGCACACGGCTGGTGTTCGTGTGCACGCCCAACAATCCGACAGGCAGGGCACTGCGCCGGGATGTCCTGGAGCCCTTCCTGGACGGCCTGCCGACCGATGTGGTGATCGTCCTGGACGAGGCGTACGTGGAGTTCAACAGCGACCCCTGCCGCGCGGACGGCTTGGAGCTCTACCGGAATCGGCCGAATGTCGTGACCCTGCGGACCTTCTCGAAGGCCTACGGCCTGGCAGGGTTGCGGGTCGGTTACGCGGTGGCCCATCCGCGGGTGGCCGACGCCCTGCGCAGGACGGCCGTGCCCTTCGGTGTCTCCACCACCGCGCAGAGCGCCGCGATCGCGTCCCTGGACCGGCACGGCGGGCTGATGGAACGAGTCGATGAACTGGTCACCGAACGGGGGCGCGTCCAGGAGGCGCTGCTGGAGCAGGGCTGGACGCCGCCGGACAGCCAGGCCAACTTCGTCTGGCTTCGTCTCGGTCGACAGACCGCCGATTTCGCCGAGTACTGCCGCGCCGCCGGTGTGGCTGTTCGACCGTACGGCCACGACGGCGTGAGGGTGACCATCGGAGAACGCCAGGCGGACGACGCCGTCCTGACCGCCGCCGGTCGCTTTCGTCGGAATTTTCCGACTCGGGGAAATGACCGTCGAGGCCCCCGCCAGCAGCCTGAAGGAGCCTAGAGGCTGAAGCTGCCGAGCTCCCGCCGAACGAATTCCGTGAAACTCGTCGGCTCCCGGCCGAGCAGCCACGTGAGCACATTGGCATTACCGATGAAATCATGGCTGCTGTAGCGCTTGCTGATCGCTCGCGCGGCGCCGGTGTGATACGGAAAGCGGATTTCGTGGTCCGCGCCCAGGGAGGCCGCTGTGAATTCATCGGCATCGATTCGCTCGGCGGCCACCTCGCGCCCCAGCACCTCGGATATGACCTTTGCGATGTCGTGTGCTGTGTAGCGACCGGGCGCGACCAGTTCGTAGGTCGCTCCTGCGTGGCGGTCACTGTCGGCGAGGACGGTGGCAGCCACCTCGGCCACATCGCTCAGATCGACCATCGACTGGTACCGGTCGAGCGCCCACGAGAGACGGAACAGGCCTTGCTCGACAGCAGGCTTGAGCCTGTGCCGCAGCATGTAGTTGGCGGGCTGGAGAATGGTGAACTCCATCCCGGAGGAAAGCAGATGTTCCTCGAGGTCACGCTTCACCTCGTGCTGGGTGAGGTCGGTGAGAATCGCATGGAGTACCGAGCTGAAGACGAAGTGCTTGACCCCGGCTTCCCGCGCCGCGTCCATGGCGGCAAACCCCATCCCCCGCTCCTCGGGATGAAGAGTCGGCCCGACATAGTAGACCTTGTCCACCCCGTGCATGGCGTGTGCCATCACCGCGGAGTCAGCGATGTCGCCGACGACGACGTCGGTGACCCCAGCGGAGCGAAGAAACCGCGCCGAGTCTTCGGACCGTACGCACGTACGCAGCGGCTCGCCGGTTTCCAGAAGTCGTGGGATCAGATGTTTGCCTTGGTTGCCGTTGGCCGCGGTGACCAGTATCACGAAATCATCCCCTTGCGTGCATTCGTTGCGGGCCCTTTCCAGGAGTTCGACGATGCGAGATCCGTCATCGGCGCTGCGGGCCCTGGCGTCATCCTCAGACGGCCACGAACAAAATGTCAACACTTATCGGGATCAAGCAAGGACCGACTCGGGCCGCCCCGAAACCACAGACACGCCGCACTCCTCCCGGGCAGCCAAACTCTTCCAGTTACAGCACCACAGTTCTGGCGAGGTGAAGTAGCCGCCTCCGGGCGTCTCCAGAGCGTGACGGTCAACGACCAGGCGGCACGCGTGACGCACCCAGGGCCAGGCAAAAGTGTAGACATGCTTGCAAGGGCTGCGGCCCGGTCCCGCCCGTAGGCGCGACCGGGCCCTCCCGGATCAGCTGTTCTTCACGGGGAGCTGCAGGTAGGAAGCGCGCTCTCCCCCGGTGTGGATGACGTGCTGTCCGCTGTTGGCGGGGGTGTACTCGCGGTTTCCGGGCATCATCGTGCCCAGGAGCGAGCGGCCGCTGATGACGAATCGGAGCTGCTCGCCCGCGTAGAAGGTGAGCCCCACCGGGAGCAGGTCGATCTCCACCTCTACGACGTCGCCGGGTGCGAGCTTCTCGACCCGGTCGAAGGTGTGGGCGGGGACGTCCTCGGTGGAGAGCGCCTTGTCCAGGTGCCGCATCGAGGCGCGCAGGCGCCCGTCCGAGCCCTTGTACCGCAGGATCGAGGCACCCCGCTCGGTGACGTCCTGGATCTGCGCACCCTGGTTGGGGACGGTGAACTGCTGCAGCGGCGTGCCGTAGGCGTCGAGCTTCTGGACGAGGACGAACAGGTCCATGTCGTCGGACCCCTGCGCCTCGACCCAGAGGTGGGCCTTCGGGTAGCCGACGAGGACGGTCTCCTGCTCGAAGCGTGTCACGAACGACACCGTGTCGGGGTTGGCCCCCGCGGTGTAGCCCGCCGTCGCCGCGACGGCGGGCGGCTCCGTCCCCAGCGTCCGCGAACGGCCGTCGAGGTAGTACTTCGCCGACGTGACGTCTGCCGGCGGGAACGCGTCCGCCGGGATGTTCACCCGGTCGCCGCCTTCGAGGTCCAGGAGGGAGTAGCGCACGCGGGGCGTCTGCTCCCATCCGTTGTCCTCACCCTTGAGGAAGCGGTCGAAGAACCGGCGCAGGTCCTCCGTGTTCGTCTCGTCGTAGTAGTCGGGCCACTCCTGGCTGTTGTGGATCCGCAGCCACTTGTCCGCGGAGGCGATGCGACGCCAGGCGCGGAAGGTGCCCGCGGTGTGCAGTGTGTTGGAGTAGCTCGCCACGACGTAGGCAGGCACGGTGATCCGGTCGAACTGCGGGATCTTGTTCTCCCACAGTTCGTTCATCAGCGGGTGGCGCTCGGCCTCCGTGACGATGTCCTCCCTCTGGCCCTTGCCCCAGTAACTGTTGTTCTGGAGCTGCTCGGCGAACCCGGTGTCGGGCATGCCACCGCGCATCACCAGGTCGCGGTAGACGTCGCTCACGCCCTCCCACGGGTTGATCGCCGCCAGGTGAGGAGGCTGCTCCCCCGCGGTGAACCACTGCGAGACCGCGAGGTAGGACGTTCCGCTCATGGCGACCTTGCCGGTGCACCAGTCCTGGACGCCCAGCCACTCGATCAGGTCGTAGCAGTCCCGGCCTTCCTGGCGGTCCCAGACAACGCTGTCGCCCTCGGAGTCCACCACACCCCGGATGTCCGGGTTACAGATCGCGTAGCCCTGCGCGCACCAGTACGCCGGGTCGGGCCCCTCGAACTTCGCGAGGCCCGAGACGATCTTGTTGTCCAGCCCGACCATGCCGAAGATGCCCATCACGCTGGCGGACGTGCCCTGGCCCTTCCCGTAGGGGCTCCACGCCACGATGACCGGCACCTTCTCCGATCCGACGGGGCGGAACACATCGACGTGGATCGTGACACCGTCACGCAAGGTGACCGGTACATCCTTCTCGAAGACGATGTCGACGGGCAGCGGCTTGAACGGCGGTGCGATCTGGAAACCCGCCTCCAAGGTTCGGGTCCCGGGCTCGAAACCGCTCAGGATGCCGTACCGGGGACCCGGCTCCAGCGGCTGGGCCGGCGTGAATACCTTGTGGTCCTCGCTCATGGGGAACTCCTCGCATATACATCCGCTGGTCAGGCTCTGGCCGTTCGAGCGTACGTCTGCGGATCGCATAACTCAACCCGCGTTGAGTTTTGTGTCGGGGAGGTACTTTTGGACCATGACCGCTGATACGACTCCCGCAACCGCCGCACGCCGCGGCCGCCGGCCGGGGACGAACACCACCCGGCAGGCGGTCCTCGACGCGGCTCGCACCCGATTCGCGACCGACGGCTTCACCGGGACCACAATTCGACGGGTAGCAGCCGACGCCGGCGTGGACGCGTCGCTGGTGATGCAGTTCTTCCGCTCGAAGGACGAGTTGTTCGCGGCTGTCATGTCCGTTCCCGCGGACGCGTTGACGCGCTTCAGCGCGGCCTTCGAGGGGACCGACGACCTGCTCGGCGAACGCGTGGTGCGCGCCTTCATCGAGGTGTGGGAAGTCGATGCCCGGACGTCGGAGCCGCTCATGGCGATGCTCCGCGGCGCGATCGTCAACGAGCAGGCGAACAAGCAGCTACGCGAGTTCCTCCAGGAACGCCTGCTCGTCGACGCTATCGCGTCACGCGCGGTCGACGGTGCGACGCTCCGGGCGGGCATCGTGTCGTCGATGCTGGTCGGGCTCATGGTGGGGCGAGGCATCGTCGGTGTCCCGACGCTCACGGGGGCGGAGCGTGAGACGCTGGTCGCGCTCGTCGGGCCCGCCGTCCAGAGTGTGCTGGTCCCGACACCACCGGCCACCGACGGCGAGGAGTAGGGCGATGACGGCGATCGACGGCCGCATCTATGTCGAAGGACGCCCCACAGCCTGCCCGCCCGACCTGCAGGACGCCGCCAACGAACTGGAGCGGTCGGGGGGCGTGGCGTGGATCGGGCTGATGGACCCCGGTCCGGACGATCTCGAGATCGCCGCCGCCCGGTTCGGTCTGCACCCACTGGCCGTCGAGGACGCCCACAAGGGGCATCAGCGCGCGAAGCTCGAGCGATACGGCGACACCATGTTCGTCGTCCTGCGGCCCGCTTCGTACGACGACCGGAACGAGCGCGTCGACTTCGGCGAGGTCCACCTGTTCGTCGGCCCTCAGTTCGTCATCACCGTCCGGCACGGCGCCGTGCCGGACCTGTCGGTGGCCCGCGACGCCCTCGAGGCCGAGCCGCAGTTCCTCGGCACGGGACCTGAGGCGATGCTCACGGCGTTTCTCGACATCGTCGTCGACGGCTACGCGCCTGTCGTGGCAGGGCTGGTGAACGACATCGACGAGGTCGAGGACAGCCTCTTCGGGGAGGGGAACGCCGATCCCGCACTGTCGAAGCGGATCTACCGGCTGCTCGCCCAGGTGATCGCGCTGCAGCGCGCGATCGGTCCACTGCCGGACATGGTGCAGGGACTGCTCCGTGGCGCCGGCAGGTACGGCACCGGCGACGAGATCCAGAACCGGCTGCGCAACGTGCTCGACCACACGATCCGGGTGACGGAACGGGTCGACGGGTCCAGGTCCCTGCTGGAGAACGCGCTGACCGTCCACTCCACACTGGTGACGGTGGAGCAGAACGAGGCCATGCGGCGCATGTCGAGCGCGAGCCTCGCCCAGGGCGAGGAGAGCCGCCGCCTGGCGGAGGAGACCATCGAGCAGGGCGAGCAGGTGAAGAAGATCTCGTCGTGGGCGGCGATCCTGTTCACCCCGACGCTGGTCGCCTCCATCTACGGCATGAACTTCGACCACATGCCGGAGCTCCACTGGGTGGCGGGGTACCCGTTCGCCGTCGCGCTCATGATCGGCTTCGGGGTGGGGCTCTGGGGCGTCTTCAAATGGCGCCGCTGGCTTTGAGTGACGGTTTGCGGACAGTTTTTCGAGCAGGACCAACTTCGCGCGGGGCCGGTCCGTCGTCGGCAGGGCGCGAAGGCTTACAGCTCCCATGCGGAGAGGAGCCCACGCCGGTCGGCGAAAGCCGCTCAGCCGTGGGCGGCGCCCCTGCGGTCGGGGGTGAGGAGGTAGGCGATCGCCATGTCGCTGAGTTCGTCGGCGTAGCGGCGCCTGGCCGTCTCGCCTGTGACGGGGTCGGGGCGCACCGAGTTGTGGAAGCAGGCGCCCAGGACGGCGCGGGCCGCGGTGTCCAGGGCCTCCTGCGGGTGGGGGCGCTGGATCTGCCCGGTATAGGGGGCCGCCGCTTCGAGCAGGAGGCGGTGGATCTCGGTGATGGTGTGGGCCCCGCGGTCGATGGTCTTGTTCCTCCCGGCGCGCAGCAGTGCGGGGAAGAGACTGTTGCTGTCCGCGAAGGATTCCAGCAGGGCGTGCGCGTAGGCGTCCATGACGCCGGAGAGTGAGGGTTGGGCCACGCGCAGCCGCTCGGCCATGTACTCCTCGCGGCGTTCCAGCATCCGCTCGGTCAGGGCGGTGATCAGCTGTTCTTTGTCCTCGAAGCGGCGGTAGATCGTGCCGACGGAGACGCCGGCGCGCTCTGCGACGCCGGTCATCGTCATCTCCTCAAGGCCGGATGAGGCGGCGATCTCCTCAGCGGCCTTCAGGACGCGAGCCAGTGTCGCGGCGCTGCGTGCCTGCTGGGGCTGCCGGTAGCTCAGCGGGCGGTCGGGCTCCTCAGTCATGTCCAGCATCGTAGTGGGGGCCGTTGCGCCAGGTTCTTTTGACAAGTGGTCCACACCTCTGGGTATCCTCATTACGTGAATGCGAATTCGCATTCACATACTACGTGGAGGTTCGACCATGACCGACAAGCAGATCTCGCCGCCGGTGACGGTAACCCTCGAGTCCGGCCCCACCGGTGGGAGCATCGACGACTTCGAGCTGTTCTACGCCCGCCGCGCCTTGGACCGCTTCCGGACGCGAATGGGCCGCCAGGGCCTGCTCGACCTCCTCGCCGCGGACATCGAGGAAGGCAACGCCTTCCTGCGCGAGAGCGCCCGCACCTCCGACGGCCGCTTCAAGGGGGGCACGACCGTGCTCGCGACGAAGGGCCTCACCTCGGGTGCGTTCCTGGCCTGGATGGACAAGGCGTTCGCCGGCGACGAGCAGCCGCTTCTCGCGGCGCACCCCGAGCACTACGTGATGGGCACCGACGAGATCGGCGCGCGCGTGGTGGAGAACATCGGCCCCCACGTCGCCTCCTTCTACATGGGCGGCTGGGGATCGGACGCGGTGGCCTGGGCCGCGGACGCGGACGCGCTTCTTCCCGAGTCCGAGTTTCCTCGCAAGATGTCCTCGAACCTGTTCCTGGCGGACGGCACCGTGGTCGGGCGGGCGCTGATCCAGTTCGGTGACACCGCTGACGGCTTCACGGCGAACCTGACCGTCTACTTCCCCGTCTCGTGTCCGGACGAGGTCCTGGACCACCACCTGCGGCACTACGCCGTCGAGTTCAGGAACTGGATCGTCGCCGCAGCGGCCGCCCAGGCCTGAGGCATCGGCCCGACATCCGGTCGGCAGTCGCGAGGCAGCCGACCGCATGAGCGGGTGCCGGGCTCGACAGGCCAGCCCTCGCGGGGAGATTGATCTTGAGCTTGGACGGCCGACTGGCCTCGGCATCGCGCCTTCACGGTCGTACAGCCGGATGTTCTCAGTGGAGGCCCGAAGAACGTGCCGATGAGGGCGGCCCGGACCGTGCTTCGGCGTACGGGGACTCGGGGGCGCGGCGCTCATCCCGCCTTCTCCACCGCCCCACCCCGGCCCTCTCCGCGCACTCTAGGAAGCACAGAAGGACTCAACGATGCCCAAGCACTCCACGCCTCCCGGCACGAAGCGCAAGCTGGTCCTGGTCGTCCTCGGCCTGGCAGCCCTGATCACCACGATGCTGTGTGCGTTCGCGCTGCCCTCGCTCCACAGCGGCCCGCACCATGTCCCCATCGGCATCACCGGGGCACAGTCGGCTGGGAGCGACCTCCGGCAGAACATCGACGAGGGCGCGTGGGACGTCCGCGTCTACGAGACGCCGGCGGACGTCCGGTCCGCTGTCGAGCGCCGCGATGTAGCGGGTGGGATCGCGGTCACCGAGCAGAGCGTCGACGTGTACACCGCCACTGCCGGCGCCCCCTCCGCGACCGGCGCCGTGACGGCACTCGGTGAGACCGTCGCCGCACAGCACACGACGGAGGCATCCGTCCACGATCTGGTGCCCTTCACCAAAGACGATCCCCGGGGCACTGGGCTGACTTCTGCGCTCATGCCCATGATCTTCGGCGGCATCTTCCCCGCCCTGATACTCAGCAGCTTCTTCCCGGGCCACCGTGGACTGCGCACCCGCATCGCAGGGGCCCTGCTCTTCTCCGTCGTGGCGGGCGCAACCGCCGCCGCCGTCCTCCAGTTCGCCACACACTCGATCGAGGGCAACTACGGGATAACCGCCCTCGGAGTCATCCTCGGTATGGCTGCCATGTCCACTACCCTCCTGGGGCTCCAAGCCCGGTTCGGGATGGCGGGGTTCGCCTTCGGCAGCGCTCTGATGATGCTTCTGGGCAATCCCCTCTCAGGAATCGCCACCGGCCCCCACTGGCTCCCCGACGGCTGGGCCACGCTGGGCCAACTACTCCCCCCGGGCGCCGCCGGCAGCCTCCTGCGCACCAATGGCTTCTTCGACAGCGCAGGTGCCGGCCTTCCGACCCTCACCCTCGCCTTCTGGGTCGCTGTCGGTATCGCCCTCGCCTTCCTGGCAGACCGGCGCGGCAGGCGATCGACGTCCCTTCAGCCCCAGACCTCCACGACTGCCGCCATTGCCTGAAGTGAACGCCGGAACTACTTGCTCGTCCTGGGCGGCAACATCCTCGGGCGTGGCGATCGGTCGTGCATTTGACTCGTCGGCAAGCCAGCGGTCGGACCATCGCTTCACGGTCAGCCAGTGACCTGGAGTTGGGCGGCAACCTCGCTGATCGACCACCCGTCCCAGACGCCGAGAAGGGCCGCCTTGAGTCCGTGGCACGGAGTCAAGGCGGCGTTCGGGTGCGACATCATAGGGGCCCCTGGCCCGGGGCGACCCAGGGGGCCCGAGTTGCTACTGGGCGACCGGGATAGTCGTGTGGAAGCGTGTGCTCAGGGGCCGAGTAGCGGCACGAGAGCGCGAGCGAACTCTGCCGGGGCCGCGCTTGCACCCACGTGGTTGCCGGGCATCTCGATCAAGGGCTGGTGCAGCAGAGCGGCCAGGGCGTCGGCCGCCCGACGCGCCATCTGGTGATGGCTCAGCGAGCCGGCGCACACGGTCAGCCGGGCTCGACGCAGGGCCTGGACGTCGGGCTCGTAGAAGACGCTCGGGCCGGCCATCCGGCCGAGAAAGTAGCGGTTCTTGTCGAGCTCTTCGGCCGGTAGCTCCGGCAACGCGAAATGCGTAGGAGGCGCCTGCTCAGGATCTGTGTGGTGGGCGGCGCCGCTCAGGTCGAAGAACTCCTGCACGGCTTGCTGAGGGTCAGTTGTCGCGACAGCGAACGCCGACGCAGCGCGATCGGCGAGGGCTGCATCGTCCAGGAGAGTGATCAGAGGCGGCTCGTGCAGTACGGCCGATCCGACGAGGTCGGGATACTGCGTGGCCAGTTGGAGCAGGGTCACGGCCCCGCCGCTCGTGCCGACGAAGATTGCCGGCGCGCCGGTGAACGTGTCGACCAGTGCGGCAAGGTCTTCAGCTAGGACTTCAGGCGTAGGCTCAGCCATTCCGCGTGTCATGCGACTGGCCCCGATGCCGCGAGGATCATGGGTGACGACCGTGAACTGCCCCGCCAGCTCGTCCGCGAGAGCTGCGAACCCAGTTCGCCCTGCCGGCGCGCCAACGAGGAAGAGCAGTGGTCCCTTCCCATGGACGCTGTAGGCGATCGTCGTGTCGGGTCGCTCAAGAACGTGCGGCGAGTCGGATACGTGATCGCTGCAGTCCGCGATCTTGCGGGTGATCACATCGAGGGCTCGGTCCAGCGCCTCACGGCGTTCCTCTACTCGACGGCGATGCACAGTGAGCAGCTCCAGCCGCAGCCGCGACGGGTCGGTGGCTTCGGTGTCGGCGCCGGTGAACTGCGCGATGTCGGCCAGGGGCATTCCTGTCTCGCGCAGGTGAACCAGCATGCGAATCAAGTCGACATCGACAGCGACGTACTGACGACGCCCAGCAGTGTCACGCCGAGGGGCAGGCAAGATCCCCTGTCGCTCGAAGTACCGCAGGGTGTCGGGTTCAAGACCGGTACGCGCGGCGACCTCTCCGATGCCGAACTGCTCTTCTTGCTCACTCATGGGGCAAGCCTCGGACCTGGACCCCGGTTCAGGTCAAGCGTAAATCTCCGAACTGCGACGTGAGTGCGAGCTCGACCGGTGCCTCCGGTCAGTACATCTGGACCCGGAGGTGTCGCGGCTCCCGAGACCAGCGGCCTCGCACGGCGCAAGCTCGGATGGTAGGCGATGTCGGCAACATGGGGCGCTCAACGACCGCTCGGGTTGATCACCCCACGTCGAGCAACGCAGCCAGGTGGCCTAGGGACGATGGCTTACGCCTCCTCGTCGACCCAGCTCATGAGCTTGCGGAGCTCCTTGCCGGTGGTCTCCAGCAGGGACTCGCTGTCGGCCTTCTTGTACTCGTTGTACTTGGGCAGACCGTTGTGGTACTCGGCCATCCACGCCTTGGCGAAGGTGCCGTCCTGGATCTCGGCGAGGACCTTCTTCATCTCGGCCTTGGTGGCGTCCGTGATGATGCGCGGGCCGGTGACGTAGTCGCCCCACTCGGCGGTCTCCGAGACGGACCAGCGCATCTTCTCCAGACCGCCCTCGTACATGAGGTCCACGATGAGCTTCAGCTCGTGGAAGCACTCGAAGTACGCGATCTCCGGCTGAAAGCCGGCCTCGGTCAGCGTCGCGAAACCGGCCTTCACCAGAGCGGCTGTACCCCCGGCAAGGACAGCCTGCTCACCGAACAGATCGGTCTCGGTCTCCTCGGTGAAGGTCGTCTTGATGACGCCGGCGCGGGTGCCGCCGATGCCCTTCGCGTACGAGAGGACCAGCGGGAAAGCGTCCCCCGTGGCGTCCTGCTCGACGGCCACCAGGCACGGGACGCCGCGGCCCTCCTCGTACTGGCGGCGGACCAGGTGGCCCGGGCCCTTCGGGGCGACCATGCAGACGTCGACGTTGGCCGGCGGCTTGATGAAGTCGAAGCGGATGTTCAGGCCGTGGCCGAAGAACAGCGCGTCGCCGTCCTTGAGGTTGTCCTTGACGGACTCCTCGTAGACCTGGGCCTGGATCGGGTCCGGGACGAGGATCATGATGACGTCGGCCTCGGCCGCGGCCTCGGACGGGGTCACCACGCGCAGGCCCTGCTCCTCGGCCTTGGCCTTGGACTTCGAACCCTCGTGCAGACCGACACGGACGTCGACACCCGAGTCACGCAGCGACAGCGCGTGGGCGTGCCCCTGGCTGCCGTAACCAAGCACCGCGACCTTACGGCCCTGGATGATGGACAGGTCGGCATCGTCGTCGTAGAACAGCTCGGCCACTGGGTCTTCTCCTTGGTGTGCAGGTGTCGCGCCCCACCGCATGCCGGCGAGGGGAAAGGAAGGGAGATCTGAGGGGTACTCGAAGGCCGCCCCTGGTCGATTGTTCCGAAGTCACCGGCCTGGCAGGGCGAAACCTACGGATCGCGCCGCCAGGCCGGTGCCGCTTCCTCGGCCCCAGGGGGATGTCACCGTCGTGGCACAGCGTGTGGGTGACAAACCCGGGACGCGAGGCCCGAGCACGTCACACGGTCAGCTGCGAGCCGCCGCGGCAGCGACGATCCAGTTCCTGAACTCCACGGCGAAGTGCCGGAGGTGGTGCTCCAGGACCTCCCGCGGGCACGACGTGGGCAGGTAGACGGTGAGACTCGAGGTGAAGCCCTCGTCGGTCTCCCCGAACTGGATCAGAACCCGCCCGACGACCGTGCCGTCGGAGAGGAAGAGGTTCGTGGCCTTCTTGTACGGAAAATCGGCCTTCGGGAGCAGCTCGTCCGCGTCGTCGGCCCAGGACATCGCTTCCGCTGTCCAGTCCCCGAGGTAGAAGGAGCAGATGTGGGGGCCGACGTTCTCCACCACATGAACCGAGCCGTTCGCCTGGCCGACCATCACGTAATGCTCCGGCTGTGCCGAGAGGAGAACCTCCTCATCGGCGAACGCCTTGTCCATCCAGGCCACGAACTCTCCCGCCCCGAGGCCCTTCGTGGAAAGCACCGTCGTCCCCCCGGAGAAGCTGCCGCCCGAGACTTGGGCGCTTTCCCGCAGGAAGGCGTTGCCTTCGTCGATGTCTGCCGCCAATAGGTCGAGCAGGCCTTGTCGGCCCAGCCGCGCACGGAAGCGGCCCAGTGCTCGGCGTGCGTAGAACAGCTCGAAGTCGTCGATGCTCCCGGCGCCCGTCGGCCCTGAAACGAGTGTCACGTCTGCCGGCGCTGAAGTCGGACTGTCAGTCATTCTCAGAACCTCACTGGGATGCGAACGTGGACTCACATTCGCAATAGTAGAAGTGCGTACTCGACTCCTGTCAAGGACTCGGACGCGGTGATGGTCGATACGACATGCTCGTCACGATGGATGAGCCGAACCACTGCGCGCAGTTGCCAATAACCCAGCAGGCACGCAACGCCGCGGCCCTGCCTGCACCCTGCACGCCTCCGAAGAGCCCCTTTCAGAGCTCGGCCTGCTGGACGTGACGATCAGCGGCGCCGCGGGGCGCTCGTCATCACCGAGTTCCATCGCCTGCACCCTGCCGACCGCCGCCGCGCCGCTCACACCCAGGCGCTGGCGAAGCCGAGACAGGGCGCCAAGACCACCGCCTGCGGCTTCGGTCGGTCGGTACAGCGGCCGGCTCGGACCCGCGCGCCGGTCTCCTACTTGCCCTGGATGGCCTTGAGGAAGCCAACCCTCCCTGCCTCGCTGTGCTCGCGCAGCACGTTCGTCTTCATGTCGGGGTGGTGCTCGGCGTTCGGCTCGGGCACCGAGGGGTTGCCGGTCCACGACATCAGCCGGCAGACGCGGTGTCGGATGCGCCACCCCTCGTCGGTGCGGATGAGCTCGTCGTCGTACCAGCCCGTTCCCTGCCAGGTGGGACCGCCCTCGGCTCCTTCGCGCACAAGAAGCCAGTTGCCGTAACTGAAGGCGTATGCCTTGTCGCCGTCGACGTGCACCAGATGACCCATCATCGTGTGCTGATGGCCGGTCAGGCTCTCATGGAACTCCGCGAAGGAGCGCTTGAAGGTGGCGAGGCCGGACCACGCGTTCCCGGCAGGGCCGAATTCCGCTGTCACATCCTCCGCGAAGACGCGGTCGAACAGGTCCCATTGGTGGGCGTCGAGTGCGAGACCGTAGAGGTTCAGGACCTCGATGATCGCGGCCTTGTCGTGTTCAGCCATGCTTGCGCTCCTCGTCGTCTATAAGCGAATGCCGGCCGAGACCGCCGCCCGCCGCACAGTGGTTTCATCGCGTCGCCTCCGTGCCGGCAGCTCGCGACAAGGTCGGTCGAACCGACCTCGCGGCACAGGGACACAACGCTGAAGGGGATCGCACCCGCCGACCGGACGCACACTCCTCAGCTCGGCGTCCTCACTCGCGGGTGCCATCACACTGACCGGGCGGCGGGTGATGTCACTCTCGGCTCGTCCACCTCGGCCGCCCGGCACCCGGGCTGCACCTTTCCCGCACAACGGCCCAGGGCCGGAGCGAGTGGCGGAGATGGGGACCATCATCAGGAGCTACGACAGACCTGTCAACACTTTGCGCCGGGCCGAACAGTTAGCACTTCCCGAGTGAACGGCTGGAGACTCAGTGGCGCGCAGGGGCATGGCCCGACGCCCATCCAGCCGTGAGCACGCATGGGAGACACAGAGGTGGACGAACCGACCAGCCGGACGCCAGCCCGGCTCATCCACGCATGACGAAGAGGCCTTGATCGACCAATAGGAAAATGTTGACACTCTGTCGTGCCTTCTCTTACGGTGCCGGTGGTGGGCCCTACGACAGAACCGACCACGTGATCTAGGCCGAGGGCGCCGCAGACGACGACACCCGGCCGCGGGAGCCGCCGAGCGTCCGCGCGGAGGAACCGGACCGGGCACCACGGAATCAACGTAAGCCCTGAGGTCTCCCGCCCGGAGACGCCACCGTGCGCGGCCACATTGCGACGAATCTGACCTTAGCCGTACGACCGCCCTGGTTCAGGTGGCCACGCGGAGCACCTCCACGACACGGTCTGCGGCGCGGGAGCGCCCCGACCGGCCACGGCAGCCCGTAGCTCCGGTCCTGGCATCGGGACACCGGGCACCGACCACACCCGGCGTCGCAGACCCCGGCCTTCCACCCACAAGAACGAAGCACAGGAGATGACCACGATGGTTGCGACCCACGACACGTCCGAGGCACTGGCGTCGATCCTCACGAGGGTCCGCGCGCTGGGACCCACCTTGCGCAAGCGTGCGCTCGACGCCGAGCGCGCCGGACGTCATTCGGACGAGACCATCGCCGACCTGGACGCCACCGGTGCTTTCGACATCGGCAGCCCTGCTGAGTTCGGTGGCTACGAGTTGACCGTCCGGGAGCAGCTCGACGTCGTCTCCGAGGTCTCGAAGTGGGACGGTTCGTGCGGATGGAGCGTGTGGGTAGGAGCCTCCACGAACTGGATTCCCGCCGGTTCGGGTGCGCGCGTCGTCGAAGAGGTTTACGGAACCGAGTGGGTGGGACCGCGGGTCGCCGGCTCGAGTCACTTCCCGGCCTCCAAGGGGCGCGCACAGCGGGTCGAGGGCGGCTGGGTCATCACCGGCGGCCCCTGGACGTTCGGAAGCGACTCCCTCTGGGCGCCCTTCACCAATCTCGGCTGCATCGCTGACGAAGGCGACGGCCCCTACCTCCTGGCCGTTCAGGTTCCGCGCGACGAGCTGCGCTCCCTCGACGACTGGCAGGTCGCCGGAATGCGCGCCACCGGAAGCGTCTCTCTCACCCTCGTGGGCGATGAACTCTTCGTGCCCGATCATCGCTGTGTCGACTTCCGTCACATCGCGGCCGGGACGATCGACAACGGCCTCAAGGGCTGCCTGTGGAAGGCGCCCTCGCTCGGCTGGGCCTTCAGTCTGATGGCGGGGATGTCCATCGGCCTCGCGCACGGCGCGCTGGAGAGGTTCCTCGAGCGCTCCGCCGGCCGGCCGATCCGCGGCACCACGTACAAGAACCAGCTGGAAGCGCCCTCCACGCACCTGATGCTCGCCGAGGTGCATTCCAAGATCCAGTCCGCGACTCTGTCGGCTCGTGCCAATGCCGAGGAGACCGACCGGCTCGGGGCGCTCGCCGCAGCGGGGACACCGGCCGATCCGGAGTACATGCAGATGTTCAGTGCCCGGGTGCTCGTCGAGACGGCGTACGCGGCCAAATGGTGTGCGGAGGCGATCGAGCTCATCCAGAGGAACTCCGGCTCGACCGCGATCATGGAGAGCGAGCCGATCCAGAGGGCCTGGCGCGACGCACGCGTCATCACACTGCACGGCGCCCTCAACCTCGAGGCCCTCTCCGAGAACTACGGCAGGCTGATGGCCGGGGTCCAGCCGCACAAGTTCGCGGGGATCACAACTCTCGACCGCTTCGCCCCGGTCGCACCCGGCAAAGCCTGAGCGGCGGGGGCCGGCTCCCCGCCCGCGTCGGACCGGCCCTCACTGTGACAGTTCCTGCTCGGCCCAGATGGTCTTGCCAGTCAGTCCGTACCTGCTCCCCCAGCGGCGGCTGACCTGGGCCACCAGGAACAGCCCGCGACCACCCTCGTCGGTAGTGCGGGCGCGGCGCATGCGTGGCTGGGTGTTACTCGGGTCGGTGACCTCGCAGAGGAGTACATCGGCGCGGATCAGGCGCAGGCCCACGGGGCCGCCCGCGTACCGGACGGCATTGGTGACCAGTTCACTGACGATCAGTTCGGTCGCGAAGGCCTGCTCCTCAAGTCCCCATTCCGTCAGCTTCCCGGTCACTGCCGCTCGCGCCGAGGCCACCGCCGCCGGATCGGCCGGGAAGTCCCAGCAGGCTACGGCGTCCTCCTCCAGCGCGGAGGTACGGGCGAGGAGAAGGGCGGCGTCGTCGGGCTGCGGTTGCCCGCCGGCGTCGTTCATCAGGGCTTGGGCAAGCGCGGGAAGGCTGTCCTCCTGGCGCCGGAGCTCCGTGAGCCGTTCCGCGAGGTCATATGTGGAGCTGTCGATGTCGGGTCCGTACCGCTGGAGCAGGCCGTCGGTGTACAGGGCCATGACGCTGCCCGGGGGCACCTCGACGGTGGTCGTCTCGAAGGGCAGGCCCCCGACCCCGAGCGGCGGCCCCGGCCGGACGACCACCGGCACGGCCCGGTCGTCCGTCACAGCCAGGAGCGGCGGTGGGTGGCCCGCCGCGGCCACCGTGCAGCGTCCGGTGACCGGATCGTGCACGGCCACGAGACAGGTGGCGCCGACCATGTCGTGGTGTGCGGGTTCCGCCTCACCGGCCAGCCGGGTGACCAGGTCGTCGAGATGGGCCAGCAGTTCGTCGGGGGCCAGTTCCAGGTCCGCCAACGTCTGCACGGCGGTACGCAGTCGCCCCATGGTGGCGGTGGCGTGGAGTCCATGGCCGGTCACGTCTCCGACGACGAGGGCGGTCCGGAGCGAGGGGAGCTCAATCGCGTCGAACCAGTCGCCACCGATCTCGGCTCCGCCTCCCGCGGGCAGATACGCGCCCGCCGTCTCCATGACCCGGGTGGAGGTGTGCGTCTGCGGCAGCAGGCGCTGCTGGAGTGCGTTGGCGGCGCGCTGCTCACGGGTGTAGCGGCGGGCGTTGTCCACGCCCAGGGCCGCGTGGGCGGCGATCTCGGTGAATAGGGCCGCGTCCTCCTCGTCGAAGGGCTCGGTCCGATCGATGCGCCAGGCGACCACGGCTCCCAGCACCAGGCCGCGCGCGAAGAGCGGGGCCACGGTCATCGAGTGGCCGCCGTCGGGTGCCGCGAGTCGCACATGGGCCGGATCGGCCAGGCCCCGTTCCAGGGTGACCCGGTCGGTCACGATGGTGCGACCTTCCTGCAGGTCTCGGATCATGGGCAGATCAGGGAAGGGAGGAACTAGTTCATCGAAACCGAGCATGCCGGCCGGCCACGAGCCGTGCGCGACGCGGCCCGCCGCCCTGCGGAGGTGGAGATCGCCCCCGCCAAAGGTCTTCGGCGGTTCGTCACCCTTGAGAACCGCGTCGGCCAGGTCGACCCACGCGAGATCGGCGAAGTCGGGCACCAGCGTGTCGACGATCTCCTCCGCCGTCCTGCTCGCGTCGAGCGTGCCGCCGATGTCCGCCGCCGCACGATGGCGCAGTTCGCGTCGGCGTTCGGCCTCCCAGTGCTCCGTGGCGTCGGTGAACAGGACGGCGACGCCTGTGGGCCGCCCCCGCTCGTCCTCCGTCCGTACGGCGGACACGGACAGCGACCAGTCGCCGTGCGGCGCCCGGGCGGACCTCACACGCTGCTCGCTCGCGACCAGGGGCACGCCTGTCTCCAGGACGCCCCGTAGTGCGAATTCGACGCCGGCCGCGTCGACCGGGTGCATCACATCGGCCAGGCGGCTGCCCGGAGGGAGACCCGGTCCGGCGAACGCACCGTGCCTCACGTTGGCCCGTACCACCGCGAGATCGGTGTCACGGAGGACGAAACCGATGCGGTCCTGGCCGAGCAGGGCCCGCGACAAGGCCCCGTCCCATTGAGCCCTGGAAGCCTGTTCCGCAGGAACGGCCAGGAGCAGGGTCGGCCCGTGACTCCGCAGCCTTTCGGCGTGGTAGCAGACAGTGATCACCTCTCCGGAACCGCACCGCAAGGTGATCTCACCTGCGTCCGGCTGCCCGCCAGAGGGTTCGAAGGCGCGGGGGTCGACCAGCAGCCGGAGAACGGAACGCCCGAGGACGTCCGCGGCCTGTCGCTCCAGGAGGTCCTCAGCGGCGCGGGACAAGCCGGTCACGACACCGCGCCGATCGATCAGCACGGCCGCCACCTCGGTCGGCGACGCGCGGTCTTCCGCCTTGCTCACTGCCATGATGCCGTCACCGCCTCCCAACGGGTCGGTGGGACCATCATGTCGCGACGCCGGGCCCTTCGCCTTCCTGCGGCGTTCCGTACCGCACCCGGCGGACGTGATCGGCCATCGGCCTGGAATACCAGCATAGAGCCCATTCATATGCATTCCATGCGCTCGGCGGGACACGACGTACGGAATCACGCCTCGGCCTCCGCCATCGGCGTGCCGGGCGTCAGTACCAGGTCGCAGGTGACGTCGAAGTAGGGGCCGGGCATCCCGTTGGCCTCTATCGCGACCGGGTCCTGGTGGAGAGGGAAGTCGAGCACGAGGCCGTCGGCGACACCGAAGGAGACGTCGAGCGCGAGAAGGGGATCGTCGGCGGCGAACAGGCGCTTGGTGAGGAGGTGGTGCCCCTCCGCCTCGACGCGGACGAGGATGTTCCCCGGACGTACGGGGTGGCGGCCGGTAGCGCGCAGCCACTCCCCGCCAGGGCCGTCGGTGGGCAGGCGGTAGCTCCGGGGTTTGACGGTGCGGAACCAGAAGGCGCCGTCGGTGCCGGTGGTGAGGAGCGCTCGCGAACCTCTCGGCGGGCTCGACGACTCCCCCGCGCCATGGGCCTGCCAGAGACCGATCCGGGCGCCGGCCACCGGGTGCCCCTCGGCGTCGAGAACGTGCCCGTGTACGCGTGTCCAGTCACCGCCCGCCCACTGCTCCTCGGTGGCGAGCACCTCGCCCATCGGGCGCGGTGGTGCGTCGCTGAGGAGCGGGTGCTCCGACGTTGCGGGCCCCTCCGGCGCCGGTCTGTGACGGTTCAACGCGTTGAGCAGGGTTGAGCTACCCGTGGTGTCCGACATGAGAAGGAGCTCGTTGCGAGCAGGCGTCGTCCACTGTCCCGCGCGGGCGAGGAAGTCGAGCCCGGCCAGCCATTCTTCCCAGGTGACCTGGTTCTCGACCAGGAAGGCGTGCACGTGCATGACAAGCGATTGCGTGAGCCGGCCGATGCGTGGGTCCGGTGCGTTCATCTCGGAGAGCACGCTGACCGTGACGGCATCCGCGCGGCTGTGGTCCGGACCGGCGGCCGGTCGGCCGGTCATGGGCGTGGAGTCAGGCGTCGCAGTGGGCGGGTCACGTTCATGTGCTCCTGTCGTATCAGGGTGTGGGCTGGCCCTCGGAGCTGCGCGGGGCACACCGGCGACCCACCGCCAGCCCTCGCCGGGTCGCCGGTGGCAGGCCGGGATGCCGGACTTGCCACCGTCCGGGCCCACGTCAGGCGGTGAGGGTTCGAGGGCGTCGGCGTGCTGCGCCGCCACCCGGCGTCGCTGTCCTACGACCGCCGTTCGAGCACGCTCGTCGAGGCGGGACCGGCCTCGACCCGGCACAGCTCCCGGCCCATGTTCTCCATCCAGGTATCGATGTTGTGGGCCGCGTGCAGGCTGCCGGCACGGCAGTTCCGGGCGATCAGCTGCAGCGGCTGGCGCTTGATGATCGCCGAGGCTCCGGACGCCCTGAAGAGCGTCTCGACCGCGGCGCTGCAGGCGTCCCAGACATAGGCGACGTCGGTGTGGAAGCGGACGACCTCGCGCTCCGAGGGATCCAGTCCCTCGGAGTCGAGCCGGTCGAGCTCGGCCACCGCCGCGTCGGCCACCAGGCCCGCCGCGTGGATCCTGGCGTGGGCACGGCCGACCGTGAGGTGAGTGATCGGGGCGTCGAGCTGCCTGGCGTACGACGAGTACGGGATGCTGCGCTTTCCGAGCCCTCCGAGGAACACCTCCATGGCGTGGTCGGCCATTCCGAGTGCCACCCCCGTGCCCGTCACGAGCGAGCGGGCGAGCCCTCCGCGTCGCGGCCCCAGCCCCTGCTCGGTGAGCTCGGCGATGTGGGCCGTGAGCCGCTGAGGAGTGCTGAAGCGCTCGTCCGGAACGAAGAGTTCGCCGTCGGTCGCGACGGTCTGGCTGCCGGTGGCCGCCATACCCATCGCGTCCCAGTCGTCGCGGGCGACGAGCTCTTCCTTCGGCACGAGCACCATTCCGACCTTCGCGTCGTCGGTCTCGTCGTAGAAGACGGCGAGGAAGCCGTGCGAGGCGTGCACGCTTCCCGTCGCGAACGGCCAAGCGCCCTGGACCATCCAGCCTCCGTCGACCTGCCGTGCCGTCCCCGACATGCGACGGCTGGTGCCCCCGACCGCGAAGGTGCGGTTACCGGTCCACGGCGAGGCGTACACCGGTGCCATGACGTCGTCGGCGAAGGAGAAGCTCCACAGATTGCCTCCCGCGGCCGCCCACACCATCCACGCCGTCGCCCCGCACCCCGCGCCCAGCACCCGGTAGACGTCATGCAGTTCGCGCGTCGTGAAGTCCGCGCCGCCGTACCGCCTGGGCGTGGTCAGAGCGAACAGGCCGGCCGCGTCGAGACGTTCGACGGTCTCCTGAGGGATGCGATGCTGCTGCTCGGCGTCGGCCTGGTGCTCGCGGAGCCAGGGGCGCAGCTCCTCCAGGCGGGCGAGGATCTCCTGAGCCTGCGGCCACTCGGTGTCTGTCCTGGCTGTCATCGTCATGATCTCCTGGGTCGCCCGGCCGCTGTCACCGGATGAGGTCTCCGGCGGCCAGGCATGCTCGAAAGGGTTCTGTGTCCTGCCCGACGCCGTGTCGTCGTGTGTGTTCCGTGGACCGGGCGTAGGCGGGATGCGCATGGCTGTCTCTTGACGGAGAGGGCGCGGTACGACTCTCTGAACGCGCCGAAATGCCTCGAGTCAGGCGGGCCACGCACGGTCCGTCAAAGGCGGCCCGCCGAAGCCACCGACTCTCCGGAGGCTGGGGTCGCTGCCGTCGCGCCGTCCCACCGATGCGTCGGGGTGATCGTCGAACCACCCGTCCGCCGGGTACCTGTACATCCACTCAACGAGCATTCCCCGGCGCGCGATCAGCCATTTCCCGTCCCGTCGCTCGAACCTGTCGAGGTAGCGCGCCCAGAGCTTGACGGTTTCGCCCTTCCACTGATGCTTCTCCGAGCCCTGGTGGTCGGCCTGGAAGTAGGTCTCGACGTGGGCGGCGTCGGGGCCGTCGAACTCCACGAGGCTGTTCCCGAGGAAGTGCATGGTCCGGACGAACCGCGGCATCTCACCCGCGAGGAACTCCACGAAGCCGTCCATCGGGCCGACATGCAGACTTTCGGGAAACTGGATCCACGCGTCGGGGTGGAAGGCACCGCGGACCAGGCTCATGTCGACGCGGTCGAGGCCGCGGCAGTAGCGCAGCAGTACGTCGTGGATCTCCGCTCGGGCGCTCAGTTCCTCGATCTTCATCAGGTTCTCCCCACTCCGATTTCGCTCTCTCGGCTGCTCAGGACTATGTGTGGTGCGGTGGCGGTCGGTCGGAACCGGGCGCGGCCGGCGCACGCTGTTCCTCCGCGTCTTCCTGCCACTGCCGTCACTGGGGCGGCAGCACGGGCAGTTGCAGATAGCTCGGATGCTCCGGGCCCGTGAAGACCGTGTTCTGCGCGCCGTCGTGGCAGGAAGCGTCGTACGCGTGCCGGTTGCCGTGGCCGACCCCGGTGTACGGCTGGATGTCGAGCCGGATGCGGTGGCCCTTCCTCACCAGGCCCGTGTTCGGGATGATCTCCACCTCCACCGGTACGATCTCGCCGTCCCGCAACGGGGCGTGGTCCGCGCGCAGGTGCGTGTGCTTCGGCCGGAAATCGGTCGACCGCTCGGTGTCCAGGGCGCGGTGCGACACCTTGAGCCAGCCCTTGGCCAGCGGATAGAGATGGGTGGAAACGCCGGGGATGACCGCCGGGCCGCTGAAGTCGACTTCCCTGTTCTCCTTGTCCAGCACGCGCAGAGCCACGAAGAGGTCCATGTCCTCACTGGTGGATGCCACCCACACCACGAGCTTGCTGTAGCCGGCGAGCACGGTGTCCTCCTCCAGCGGCGCGCTGATGAAGGTGGCGCCGTGGTGGCAGGGGGAGAGGCTCATGGCGTTCTGCCCGGCGACCGGTGCCTGCGGCACCACGGGGGCCGTCGGGTCCACCTGGGCCGCATATGTCACGGACCGCTCGGCCTCGGGGACCGTGGTCGCCAGTCGCAGCGTGTTGCCGCTGGGGATGCGCCCGTCCAGGTCGGAGGGCGACGCGTCCAGGTACCACTTGACGTACCGGGTGCGTGCGACCGGCCACTCCTGCTCCTCCTGAACGTACGACGCACCTCGCCCTGTCCGTATCTCTAGGCGTACGGGCGGTTTGTCCATGATCCCGTTGTCGATTCCCTTGAGCCAGTGGTCGAAGAACGCCACGTGCTCGTCGACCGCTGCGGCGGAGTACGACTTCATGAACCAGTCCTCCCAGAAGTCAATCTTCTTGTTCTTCGTGGGAGTGTTCAGATAGGTTTCGCTGCTTCCGAGTTGATGGAAGTGGGCGGGGTGCGTCGTCACCGCGACCGTCCAGAGAGGCACCGTCACCTTGCTGAGGTCCGGACTCATCAGGACCTCGGACCGCGGGCCGAAGACCGCTGAGGGGTCGGAGTCCTTGAAGGGATTGGCCCTAGCCATCGCAAGGAAGTCCTTAGCCTCGATCTCGCCGCAGATCGCGGGCGCGATCCCCTTCTCGAACCAGAAGGGGAAGAACTCCTCGTTGAGGATGCCTCCGGTGTAGATGACCTCCTCGTAGAGGTCTGCATCCGTGCCGATGGCGATCATCGCCTTGAGGTGCGGCGGTCGAAGGCTCGCCACCGCGTGCTGGTTGACCGCGTAGTACGACATGCCCCACAGACCGACGTTCCCGTTGGACCAGGGCTGCACCCCGGCCCACTCGATCGCGTCGTAGAACGCCTCGGCCTCGTCGATCCCCCAGATGCCGAGGATGCCCGGACTCTTGCCCGCCCCGGGGCTGTCCACGCGTACGAGGGCGTAGCCCCGGGGGATCCATGTCGCCGTGTTGATGCTTTCGTGGTTCTCGTACTCGTATCCGTCGGGATTGCCGGAGAAGTACCGCTCCTCCATCACCTCGTGCCGCTCGGCGTCCTGCTCGTCGCAGATGGTGTGGTGGACGAACGCCCTGCCGTACACGCCGCAGTTCATGACGACCGGGACCGGATCGTCGTGGTCCGGGCGGTAGACGTCGGCGTAGACGAACGAGCCGTTCCGCAGAGGGATCTTGACGTCCCGGTAGCGGCGGATCCCGAGTAGGTTCCGGCTAACCTCGTTGCGCGCGGCCGCTGCCGACGCGAGGGTGCGTGGCGTGGCGTCCCTGAAGACCCTGGCCCGGTTCAGGTCGTCGAGCAGCCTCGTGACGGCCGGATCGTCCGTGAATGCCTGGATGAGATCGGCCGGCCCCGGTGCGAGGGTCGTCTGGTTACGGAAGTTGATGACCCGGTCGCCCACGAGCGCGTGGATTCCGGGCGTCAGGGTGACCCCGCCGTCCAAGTCGCCGTCCCTGTCGAGCGAGTACACGAAGCGGGCAATGTTCGTCAGGCCCGGATCGGCGAGTTTGCCTGGATTCCCAGCGACTCGCGCGACGATGTCGGCAAGGGTGAGGCGTGCGGCGCCTCGCGCGGCGCCTATCAGGACGGACCCGACCGAGAAGGCGATGATCTCGCCGTCCCGGTAGGCAAAAGTCCCGTCCTGGTCCGTGAGTCCCGCACACGTGGGAGTCTCGAATCGCAGCCCTGCGATGGGGCCTGCGAACCTTCCTGTACGCAGCATGATCGTCTGCTTTCGGGGTTGGAGCGCCGGCGTGTCCCGCCTTGACCGGAACCACGCCCTGCGAAAGCCGTGTCGAGAGAAACTCGCGGCAGCTGTGGTGCTCGGCGGCTGTCTACGCCGGCCTGACCGCTCTACCGAGGGGCCGCATCGCCCATGAGGCCCTCAGAACAAGGCCCCGCATGTCCTGGGCAATTCGTAGCCTGCTGGACTGATACTCGAATACACCGTACATTAAGCGGTATGTCAAGTAGCGGAGCACTTCCTGTCCCTCAGGAGATCGTCGATGCCACCCTCCGAGCCGCTGACGCGCGAGGTGTTCCTGCGGCGGAGGTGACCGTGCGCGACATCGCCCAGGAAGCCGGAGTCTCCCGCAGCACGCTGCTGCGCCGGCTCGGCGGCACCCGTCAGGCCCTGGACGAGGCGCTGCGGGCCGCAGGCGTCGAACCGGGAGGGCGGAAGCCGGTGAGGGAACGTGCCATCGAGGCCACAGCCTCCCTGATCAGCGAGCAAGGGCTGGGGACAGTGACCTTTGAACGGGTGGCAGCCGCGGCCGGGTGCTCCGTGCCGAGCCTCTACGCGACGTTCGGCGGGCGGGACGAACTGCTGCGCGCGGTGTTCGAGCGCCACAGCCCCATCGTCGACATGGAGACCGTCCTGGCCGGACGAAGCGGCGACCTGGAGGACACCGTCCGCCGGCTCTACCGGCTCCTGGCCGACGCCCTCGAGCGGGAGCCCCGCGTCCTGCCGGCCCTCCTTGCGGAGGTGTTCGCCCGCCCCGGTGACGAGAACGTCCAGATGGTCTTCCGGAGCGTCACTCCTCGCCTGCTGGCCGGCGTGGGGGCATGGCTCGCCGAAGAAGCGGCTGCCGGCCGCATCCGCGACATGCCACCGCTCCTGCTCACGCAGCAGATGACCAGCCCCATTTTCCTGCATTTCCTGCTGCGCCCCGTGACGAGCCGCGTGGCCGCGGCGGACCTTCCCACGGCGGACGAGACCATCGAGACGTTCACGCAGGCCTTCCTTCGGGCCGTGGCCCCGCCCCCTTCCGGGGACGGGGCTGCCTGACTCCAGTCGGCGCCGTTCGGCACCTGTCACATCCGGGACGTCGGGGGCGGAGGTGCGAAGCCGCTCCAGGCTCGCCCCTCCTCGCCCGGCTCCTCCGAGTGGGTCATGCGCTTCGTGGACGATCTCGACGCCAGGCTCGCCACCCACCCGAGGAGGAAGCCCACCGGGACGGAGACCAGGCCTGTCGTGTCCAGCGGGAACCAGGCGAAGTCGACATCGGGCAGGATCGAGTCGGGGCTTCCCGAAACGGCCGGCCCGAACAGCTGCAGCACGGCGCAGCAGCCGATGCCCCCGTAGACGCTCCAGAGCATGCCTGCGCGCGTGTAACCCGACCAGAACAGGCCGAGGACGAGTGAGGGCAGGATGGCCGCCGCTGTGGCCGCGATGGCGAAATGGGAGAGGGAGACGACGTTTCTCCCTTGCAGCCCGACCGCGAGCACCACGGCCAGCGCTCCTACGATCGCGCCGGACCAGCGCATCAGCTTGATCTCAGTCGCCATCGACCGTCCACGGCCCAAGATGTCGTGTGCCAGTGACGCCGCCGACGAGAGAGTCAGGGCCGCCACGACCGTGAGGCTGGTGAGGAAGATCATCGAGACCGTCAGAGCGAGAATCGCGCCGCCGCTGGAACCGTCGGCAGCCAGTTGGAGAGCGAGGAGCGGGATAGCGGCCAGACCCTCCGGGTCGGCGGCCGAAAGGCTCTTCGCCCCGATGAGCGCCGTCGCACCCAAGCCCAGCAGGATCGCCAGCCCGGAGAAGGCGGCGACCAGGCCGATGGAGTACGTGACCGTGCGGCGCGCGGACACGTCGTCGTCGGCGGCCTTGAGACGCATCAGGATGTGAGGGGCCGCTCCGGCACCGAGAACCACTGTGACGAGTGCGGAGATCTGCGACAGGGCGCCCGCAGGTCCGTCGCCGTGGAGGAGTCCTCCCAGGTGGAAATGTCCGGGATCGATGCTCCCGCGCCCCGCCGCGTCGAGCAGTAGGCCGGGATTCCAGCCGAACTCGTCCAGCACCTGTCCCGCCAGGATCGTCATGGCCAGGAGCAGCACGACGGTCTTGACCATCTGAAGGACGGTGTTGCCCCGCATCCCACTGACGGACGCGGCACTGATCATGATCCCGCCGATGAGGGCAGTGCAGAACTGTGCGGCCGGCCCGATGTCGGACAGGCCGAGCAGGAAGGAGACGGCGGAGCCGGCCACCACCAGTTGGACCACCGTCAGCGGGAGGCAGAAGCAGAGCGTCGCGACGGTACCCGCCACCCGCGCGGCGGCACCGGGGAAGCGGGCATCCCACGTGTCACCGAGTGTGAATTGGCCGGCGGTGCGCAGCGGTTGGGCGAGCAACAGCAGAACCCCGAGCGCCCCGACCCCTCCGACCGCCAAGGCGATGCCACCGAACCCGGTGAGTGCCACCGAACCCGTGACGGAGAGCAGGGTGACAACCGAGATGTAATCACCAGTGAGCGCGAGGGCGTTGGGCAGTGGCCGTAGGGACCTGCCGGCAACGTAGACGTTCCTGGTGCCCTCGGCGTCCACTCCGTACAACAGGTACAGGAGAACGGCGAGACAGACGACCAGGAGGAAGGCCACCAGCGGCAGGGCCCCGAGGGACTGCCCGGCGGCGAGTTGTCCGGCCAGGTCGGTCATCGCCCACACCCTGCATACCCGGAGGGCGAGAGTCGCCGTCTTCGGTGCTGCACACCCACGCACGGGACGGCGGCTTGGCGATGCTCATCGCGCTCCTGACGAGGTGACAGCACGGAACCGGACCTCACCTCGAAAGGTGGACGCCGGGACGGATTCATGAATGCTCCTGTTGCTTACCCGAGGGAGAGCCGGCCGGAAAGTGGCCGGTGCAAGAGCCGCCGATCGGTGCCGAAAAGGGCAGCGATGTGTGCGGCGAGAAGCGGCGTGGCCGCTGGAATGTAAGGCAGTGCGCGCGGGGTTGCCGTCGGCGCAGGAATAGGCGACGCCCCCAGAGGCAGCGGCCTGGAGTCAGCATGAAGGTTGATGGGCGTCAATGCCAAGACCTGGGTGACAGCCAGAAGCGATCTCGTGATCTTGCATATGCCAAAGGCATATGAATGAAGCTGCAACCCTGGACTGATACCTGGATACACGCTACATTTACGCGAATGCCATCCTGGCGAAACGGCGGAAGGCTCGACCACCCACGCCGTGCGGAACGTCGCTCCACCGGGAGCCTCCGCCCCACCCGGCATCCGGCCTAAACGGGGCCGACGGGCCCGGGGCGAGGCGCCGGCCGCATCCGCCGGGGCCCGGTCGGCCGTTGTCCACGCCTCGCACGGGAGCCCAAGCATGGAGTCGACGGAGAAAGTGAGCGGATATGTCTGCACCACGGGTCGCTGACGGGACCGGTGACGGTGTGTCGATCGCGAGCCTCGCCAAGGAGGAGCGGCGGTTCGCGCCGCCTGCCGATCTGGCCGTGAACGCCAATGTGACGGCGGAGGCGTACGAGCGGGCCGAGGCGGACAGGCTGGGCTTCTGGGCCGAGCAGGCCCGCCGCCTGTCCTGGGCCACGGAGCCGACCGAGACGCTCGACTGGAGCAATCCGCCCTTCGCTAAGTGGTTCGCGGACGGGAAGCTCAACGTCGCGTACAACTGTGTGGACCGGCACGTCGAGGCGGGTAACGGCGACCGGGTCGCCATCCACTTCGAGGGCGAGCCCGGCGACAGCCGCGCGATCACCTACGCGCAGCTGAAGGACGAGGTCTCCCGCGCCGCGAACGCGCTGACCGAGCTCGGTGTCACCCGGGGCGACCGGGTCGCCGTCTACCTGCCGATGATCCCCGAGGCCGCCGTCGCGATGCTGGCCTGCGCCCGCATCGGCGCGGCGCACTCGGTGGTCTTCGGCGGCTTCTCCGCCGACGCGATCGCCGCCCGTATCCAGGACGCGGACGCCAAGGTCGTCATCACCGCCGACGGCGGCTACCGCCGCGGCAAGCCCTCCGCCCTCAAGCCCGCGGTGGACGACGCCGTCTCGCGCATCGACAGCGTCGAGCACGTCCTGGTGGTCCGGCGTACCGGGCAGGACACCGCCTGGGTCGAGGGCCGGGACGTGTGGTGGCACGAGATCACCGCACGGCAGCCGGCCGAGCACACCCCGCAGGCCTTCGACGCCGAGCACCCCTTGTTCGTGCTCTACACGTCGGGGACGACGGGCAAGCCCAAGGGCATCCTGCACACCTCGGGCGGGTACCTCACGCAGGCGGCGTACACGCATCACGCGGTGTTCGACCTCAAGCCCGAGACGGATGTCTACTGGTGCACCGCCGACATCGGCTGGGTGACCGGGCACTCCTACATCGTCTACGGTCCGCTGGCCAACGGTGCGACGCAGGTCATGTACGAGGGCACACCCGACACCCCGCACCAGGGGCGTTTCTGGGAGATCGTCCAGAAGTACGGGGTGACGATCCTCTACACCGCGCCGACCGCGATCCGCACGTTCATGAAGTGGGGCGACGACATCCCCGCGAAGTACGACCTCACCTCCCTGCGGGTCCTCGGCTCGGTCGGTGAGCCGATCAACCCCGAGGCGTGGATCTGGTACCGCAAGCACATCGGCGGCGACACCTGCCCGATCGTGGACACCTGGTGGCAGACCGAGACCGGCGCGATGATGATCTCACCGCTCCCCGGGGTCACCGAGACTAAGCCCGGCTCCGCCCAGCGCGCCCTGCCCGGCATCTGCGCCACGGTCGTGGACGACGAGGCCCGCGAGGTACCCGACGGCGGAGGCGGCTACCTCGTCCTGACCCAGCCCTGGCCCTCGATGCTGCGCACCATCTGGGGCGACGACCAGCGGTTCATCGACACCTACTGGTCACGCTTCGAAGGCAAGTACTTCGCCGGCGACGGTGCCAAGAAGGACGAGGACGGCGACATCTGGCTGCTGGGCCGGGTGGACGACGTGATGCTCGTGTCCGGGCACAACATCTCCACCACCGAGGTCGAGTCCGCCCTGGTCTCCCACCCCTCGGTCGCCGAGGCCGCCGTCGTCGGCGCGAACGACGAGACGACCGGCCAAGCCATCGTCGCCTTCGTCATCCTGCGCGGCACCGCCACCGCCTCCGAGGAACTCGTCGCCGAGCTCCGCAACCACGTCGGCACCACCCTCGGACCCATCGCGAAGCCCAAGCGGGTCCTCCCGGTCGCCGAACTCCCCAAGACCCGCTCCGGCAAGATCATGCGCCGCCTCCTGCGCGACGTCGCCGAAAACCGCGAACTCGGCGACGTCACCACCCTCACCGACTCCTCCGTCATGTCCCTCATCCAGACACAACTGCCCTCGGCAGCGAACGAAAACTGAACAGGGCGTGCCCCTGCCGTACGGCAGGGGCACGCCACGCAGGAAGAGAGCCGACAGCGCCGCGGCTACTGACCGCTGGCGACAGCCAGGGCCCGGCGGATCCGCGCAGGTTCGTACGTAGGTGCCGCGATGGAGAGCACGACGAGGGCGGTACGGCCCAGATGAGCCGCCAGGGCTTGGGAAGCGGCACTGGCGTCACGCGCCTTCACCGCATCGGCGATCGTGCGGTGCTGTGCGCTCGTCTCCGCCCGCCATTCGAGCGGGTTCCATGAGACGAACGCGAGGCGGTAGCGCGTGGCGTGGTCCGACAGCAGGGCGAGCTCCCGTTCCATACGCGGACCGGACGGGTGGACCAGGGCCCGGTGAAACAGCTCGTGCGGGCACTCCCACTGCTCGACGTCGCCCGTGCGCGCCTTCTCGTCCATCTCCTCCAGCAGTTGGTCGAGCTGCTCGAGATGCGCCTCGCTCATGCGCGGTACGGCGATCCCGACCGCGAGCGCTTCGAGAGTGATGCGCATCGCGTAGAGCTCGTCGAGGTCCTCGTTGCTGAACGTGGTCACACGGGCGCGGTGCTGGGACTCCTGCTGGACGAACCCCTCGCGCTGCAGGATCCTGAGCGCCTCACGCAGAGGGCCGCGGCTCACTCCCAGCTTTCGGGCGAGCGCGACCTGCGACAGGGGATCGCCGGGGCGGAGGTCACCGTGCATGATCTCGCGTCGCAGCGTGTGATGGGCCCTGCTCACCTCGTCGGGGTGAGCGAGGTCGTTCGCCACCTCGGCTGACTGAGCTGTCATGTTGTGTCGACCTTTCGTGCGTGTCCACAGGGCGCCTGGATGAGCTGCAAGGACAACCGTAGCCGACAAGCCGCGACCACTTTGCCGACACTTCAGGTGACGTCCTAGTCCATCCGTGACTCCGCTGGCCCCACTCGCCTGGGATATACAGGCTGACCGAGCCGCACACGCCCTCTCTCTTAACTGAAACTGTCGACACTTAGCAGGTCAATGGTGTGAACCCGCCCCTGGACCGTGCCGCGGGGCCTTGTCCGTATCAACTGTGCCGCGGACGGCAACGGCCGGTGGGCACCCCCCGAACCCGACCGTTCAGGGGGTGCCCACCGGGCGGACCGGCCGGGCCGACGGGCGCCGTCGCACCTCACGGTGCCCGTGTGCCCTTGACACCTGGCCGGCCTGGGCTCAGCGCCTCGAGGTGAGCTGGTTCTCGACGCCCCCGAAGGAAGGGCGGCGCAAGGAGGAGTCACCCGCCGATCGATGCCGGTTGTCCACGACGGTGTTGCGCACCCTCCCCAGACGTTCCACCTCGACCTCGACTGTGTCTCCCGGCTGCAGGAGCTGAGGGGGCTTACGGGCGTAGCCGACACCCGACGGCGTACCGGTCGCGAGGATGTCGCCCGGGCGCAGGGACAGGGTGTGCGAGATCAGGGACAGCGTGTCTCCGACCGTGTAGATCATCTGATCGGTGCGAGCGTCCTGCACCGTCACGCCGTTGACGCGCGTCTGCAGCCTGAGGCCCTGGCTGAGGTCCCCGACCTCGGCAGCGGGGACCATCGGGCCGATGGGCCCGGACCGGTCTCCGTTCTTGCCCAGAATCCACTGGGACGTCAGCTTCTGCGCTTTGCGCGAGGTCAGGTCGTTGAAGGCGGAGTACCCGATGACGGACGCCAGGGCCTCCTCGGGTGCCGCGTCGACGAGCGGTGCCCCCACCCAGGCGACGACCTCGCCCTCCCAGTCCAGGCCCTCCTCGTTGGAGGGCACGGGAACCTCCGCACCGTCAACGGTGAGTGACTGAGTCCACCGGGCGAACAGGGTGGGATAGGGGGGCAGCTCCTGGTCGCGGAAGGACCCTTCCGCGGCGTGCTCCGAATAGTTGAGTCCGATGCAGAACACGCGTGCGTCGGGAAGCACCGGCGGCACCTGCTCGACCGCCGCGGCGTCGAGTGTCGGACCCGCGGGCGGCCGGGAGAGATGTCCCGCCGGGTCGGCCCAGAAATCCGCCAGTGGGGCGATGACGGTGACCCCGCCGTCGTCGGCCAGGGCCGCGACCTCCACCCCGTAGTCGGCACGCGGTCGCCTGATGCCCACGATCCTCATGTGTTTTCCCTTCCTGGTCCTCGGGATGTGCCCGGGACCCGTGTCGGTCATTGCTGTTCTCGCGCCTCAGGCACCGGGCCGTCAGTCGGCCGGCGGTCCTGCACCGGACGGCGTCACTGCCGTCCGGGTTCCTGGCGATCGGCAGATTCTCCGGAGTCCGCCCGCCGGTCAGTCGCCGGCGTCTTCGCGCCCCCCGGTGTGGTCATGATCGAGGAGGTGCTGGATCAGGAGATCGGCACCGAAGTCGTTGGAGGGGTCACGCCAGACGCTGTGCACGTGGTTGGCGTTGTCCTCGGCGTTGTCGAATTCCACGAGCGTGACCGGACCTTGGATGCGGAAGTAGTGCGGCTGCTCGATCGATGTGCCGCCTGCCCAGGCGAAGTGCAGATCCTCCACTCCCCCGGCAGCCGCGATCCGGTCCATCTCGAAGCCCACGAGGCCCGGCCGGGCACGCTCCACGAACAGGGCCAGCAGCTCGTCGAAGTCCTTGCGCTGGGCCGGTGAGAGGTCACCGGCCCGGAAGCCCCGGGGATGGGCCCGGAAGTAGGCCAGGGCCTTGCGGTCCTCGTCGGTGATCATTGCGTCACGGCGGCCGACCCCGTGGTAGGCGGGGTACTCGACCTCGCCGACGGTCGCCACGGTCCGGGTGACGAAGTCCGCCGGCGGCCTGGAATGGATGATGGTCCGCTGCTGCTGGGAGGCGGTGAGGCTGTCCAGAAGGACGAAGGCCGCGTCCTCCTCCTCGCCGAGGATCCGGAAGGGGCCGAAGCGGGCAGGTTCGGCACCGAGCAGGAACGGGGTGGCGTTGACCAGGTCGCCGTCGACCACGGTGATGTTGATCGACAGATGGTGGCCCACCAGGCGCCAGCCCCAGGTGGTGTCCGGCTGCGGCTGGCCGAAGAAGACGAGGAAGTAGCCGCGCGCGTCGCGGAGCGTGGCTGCGACGTGCCCGAAGAGGGACTGGTTCAGTTCGCGGAGCACGTGCTCGTTGGACATCACCTGGACCACACGAGCGTACGCCGCGGTCGACATCGACTCGGCGATCAGCCGGTGCGCCAACACCTCCTGTCTCCGGTCCAGGTCTCCGAGCGGCACGCCCGGGCGGCCGGACTCCGGCAGGAAGTTCCAGTGCGTCCGGTCGGGGTTCGTCCAGGGCAGCAGCGCCTGCTCACGCTGGTCCGCACTCAGTCCGTCGAAGAGCCCCATCGCCGCGAAGGTGACCGCCGTCGCGTCGAACGAGCCACCCGTCCGCGGCCGGTGTGCCTCCGGAAGCTCAGCGTCAGGATGCTGATGTGGCGTTGCCGTCATGACGTTCCCTGCCTTTCTTCGTGGGTGGGTCTGTGTGTGGGGGGTGATGCTGCTCATTCGTGCGACAGGGTGTGCTGTCCGGTACGCCCGGACCAGGACAGCGCCTCGGTAGTGCTGCCGAGCGGGGCCCTCGTCGGCTCGGGGCGCTCCTGCGCTCTCGTTCCGTTTTCACTTGTGAGCCGCGTCGTACCGATAGGGGCCGAGGCACATGAACATGCCTGCGCAGACCACGCACACGACGGCCAGCGTGAGCATCGCCGGAGTGTAGGAGCCTGAGCTCTCCCGGCTCGCGCTCACCGCGGACGAGGCGATCGCCCCGCCGATCTGGAACGCCGAGAACGCGATGCCGTAGATCTTGCCGTAGGCCATACGTCCGAAGTGCCGGGGCACGAGATAGCTGAGGACGTCGAACTCGGCGCCGATCAACAGACCGGCCAGCGCCGCGGCGATAAGCCCCGTCACCACGTTCGGTCCCGCCGCGAACAGCAGCACCGATATGAGACCGCCGGTGAGGTTGAAGGCCATGACCACCGACGCCTTGAAGCGGTCGAGCAGCCACCCGGTCACGACCCTGGCCACGATGAGTGCGAGCCCGAGCGCCACCGGCACCAGGTTGGCGATGTGTTCCGGGACGCCGGCATCGAGCAACAGAGGAATCTGATAGACCGTTATAGAGGAACCGACCAGCCCGAGCAGGAGGAACGCCCCCAGGATGAGCCAGAACGGCCTCCTCCGCGCTGAGACCTTGAGCGTGTCGCCACTCCTACTGACATCTGTCTTACGTGGGCTCGGTTCCGTGATGAGGAAGAACGCGATCGGGAAGGCGATGAGCGCAACCGCCCCCAGCCCGAGGAAAGCCGCTCGCCAGCCGAACGCCCCGATCAGCCATGCCGTGAGGATGGGAACGATCACCGTGCCGACTCCGATGCCGGAGTTGGCGATCCCCAGTGCGAACCCGAGCTTTCGCTCGAACCAGCCCGCTGTGAGACGGAGGTAGGCGACCGGCCAGAGGCCCAGGCCGCAGACCGGGATGAGGGCCCAGGCCAGGTAGAACACGGATAGGTTGTCGGGCAGGAAGTACATCCCCATGAGGGAGAGCCCGAAGACCGGAGAACTGCACAGGATGACTCGGCGGCCCCCGTACCGGTCGACCAGGTAACCCTGCAGGGGCGAAATGATCATGACCGTGATGCTGAGGAAGGAAGCAGCCAGGCCGATGTCGGAGACGCCCCAGCCGAACTCCCGGTGGAGCGGGGCGATGAACGCCCCGAACGACATGACCGTGAGAACGCTGGGGCCGACAGTGAGCCCGAGCGCGGACGCTATGGCCGTACGCCACCCCGTCGCTTCCCTGCTCCTGTCGGACGGGTCTTCGCCTGCCCGGATGAGCGTTGCTGACTTGTCCATGGTCATGCGGAATCCTCCTTGATTCCCCTTGTGGAAGCGCCCCTTCTCCCGCACCGACGTGTCCGGTCACCGGACCGTCGGCCTGACTACGAGAGAGGGGGAGCCGGATCCACCCTGGCCGCCCGGCGTGTGAACCTTGAGACCCGACGGGCCGAGCGATCCGCGGGCCCGTCGTCGATTACCTCGCTTCCGCCGCAGGCTGGAGCGCTTGACGCAGACGTGAGACGAAGCGTGGGATGTCCTCGTGCTCGCCGGCCGCGAAGACGTAGAAGTCCGGTCGGGCGAGAAGCACCTCGCACTCGTGCTCGGCGAACCAGCGCGCGTAGGCCCCGTCGAGATCCTGGAAGCCACTTCCGCGCGAGACGTCGGCGACCACGCCGCCCCTCTCGCGGAACCAGGCGGCGTCCTCGTCGCTCAGGCGCGCGGCAGGGTCCCCGGCACGGCTGATCAGCTGCCAGCCGCCACCGACGACGTCGTCGAAGAGTCCCTCCCGGTCAGCGGTGCGAACGCGCCCCTGCGGTGCCAGCCGCCCTTCCGCGTCCCTGCCCGGGATCGTCAGCGACGGCTCACCCAGGCGAGGGTGCGGAGGCTCCCGCGTGATGGCGTCCGGATCGGACGACCGCTTCCTCATGTCGGCGTCCCGTGCGGCCGCCCGGTCGACGTCGAGTTCGCAGATGACGCGACCGGCGGCCACCGCCTCGTCGATGATCTCCCGCACATGGCCGGAGCGTTCCGGCCCGTACGTGTCGAACACCGCCGGCGTCGCCAGCCCCTGGTGGACCATGATCAGCCGCCAGGTGAGCGCGCGGGCGTCCCTCAGGCCGGAGCACAGCCCCTGCCCGAGGAAGGGAGGCATCAGATGGGCCGAGTCGCCCGCGAGGAACACGTTCCCCTCGCGCCAGGTGTGCGCCCAGCTCCCCCGGAACGTATAGACGGCGTGGCGTTCCAGGCGGGCGGTCTTCGGTGTGACACCCCAGGGCGCCATGAGCCGCCAGGCCGTGCTGTCCCGGCCCAGTTCCTCGACGGTCATGTCCGCGCGGCGCATGAACTCGAAACGCCGTCGCCCCGGGCCGCTGTTGACCGCGGTGGCGGGCTGCGCCGGATCGCAGTACTGGGTGACGAAGGCACTCCAGTCCTCCTCGGCGAGCGGCTGGTAGTCCACCACCAGCCAGTCCGCCTGAAACCCCGAGTCGCCGGTCCCGATGCCGAGCTGGGAGCGCACCGCACTATTGGCGCCGTCCGCGCCGATGAGCCACCGCGACCGGACCTGCGCGGTCTCAGCGGGGTCCTCGGTGCGGCCCACCCGTACGGACACTCCGTCGTCGTCCGGAATCACGTCCTGGAAGGTCCAACCGCGGTGGACCCGCACGCCCGGCGTCGCGACCGCCAGGTCTTCGAGGGCCGCCTCGAGGTCGGGCTGGTAGAAACCGTTGGTGTTCGCCCATCCCGACTCGGAGGCCCGGTTCCAGTCGATGGCCTGCAGGAGTTCGCCTTCACCGTTGCGGAACTCGTACCCGCCCCGCTCCCCCTGGGATGCTTCGAACAAGTCGGCGTGGTCGTCCATGAGGCCCGCGGACTGCAGGATGCGGAGTGCCTCGTGGTCGATGGTGCACGCCCGTGGCAGTGGATACCGCTCCGGCCATCGCTCCACGACGGACACCTGCAGACCGGCCCGGCCGAGGAGGAGGGCCGTGAGCAACCCCACGGGACCACCGCCGACGACGAGGCAGTCGACCACCGGCCGGAGGTGCGCGGCGGGAATGGGATCAGGTCGCGTCGTCATGCGCCCCGCCCTCCTGCCTCGGTGCGGTCCGCGGGGGCGATCGGCACGTGGTCGAACGGAGCGGGTCGGCCGTTCGGGTTGGTGGGGGCAGGCCGCCTCACCTCGTAGCCGTGGGCGTCCTGGGGCAAGACGACGCACTTGTGGTGCGGCGAAGCCGCCTGTGCCCGCCACGCCGTCGGCAGTTCCTCCAGCGCGACGGTACGCACGTCGATCTTCAGCTCGTCGAGCGCGAGGGCACTCCAGAGCCAGGTGAGCGCCGGCTGCTTCTTGGACAACGGGGTGTGCAGGCCCGCGAAGCCGGACAGCGTGAGCTGCTTGCCGCGCAGCAGCCCGGCCGGCACCTGTGCGGTCGCACCGGCCGGGTTGCCGATGTTGACCACCCTGGCTCGTGGTGCGCACACCCGGAGCGCCGCCTCGAACGGCACGCCGTAGACGCCGTCCAGGACGACGTCCACCGGTCCGGCCACCTCTCGCAGCCTGGTCGCGAATTCGTCCACGCTCTCGTCGGCACGCAGATCGACAACAGCGTCGGCGCCGAGCTGGAGAAGGCGCCCGAGCGCCGCGTGGTCGCGGGCGACGCCGACCACCCGGCTCGCTCCGCTGCGGTGTGCCACCTGGACCGCCAGTTGCCCGACGGAGCCGGTGGCGCCCAGAACGAGTACGGTCTCGCCGGGGCGCAGACCGGCGTCCTCGACGAGCGGCATGTACGCGGCGGTGCCGGAGTTGCCGACCGCCGCCGCGAGCACGGGATCAAGGCCTTCGGGCAGCAGCAGCAGGTCCTCGTCGGCGATGAGTGCCTGCGTGGCGAAGGAACCCGGGGTGTCCGGCGACGCGTCGCACACACCGTAGACCCAGGAGCCCGGCACATAGCGGTCCGAGTCGAGCACGACGCCCACGCACTCACTGCCCGGGACGTACGGGGCCTCATGGCGAGCCGAGTGGAACGTTCCGGAGGCGATCACCAGGTCCAGCGGATTCAGCGGCGCCGCGACCACGGCCACGAGCGTGGTGCCGGGCGTACGCGGCGGCAACGTGACTGAACCCAGTCGCGGTTCACTGCCGGGAGCGTCGACGACCGCTGCCGGAACCCCTCTCGGCCGTGCGCGGTCCGGCGCTTGCATGCTCTCCATCGTTAGCCTCAATTCCTCACAACCGTTGGCCGGCACGCTTCGTGGTGCCGGTGCGTATCGGTCGTCCGGGAAGGACGACGCCTTCCCTCGTCAGATGCTGGCCAGACGCCGGAAACGGCTGCCGTGGAACACAAGAGGGGAGGTGTCGAGGACCGCGCTGAGACCCTGGATGCCGAGCAGCACGATGTCGTGGTCCCCACACGGCACCTCTTCCTGGATCGTGCAGTCCAGCCACAGCGTGGCGCCCTCCAGGAAAACGCTGCCGTCGTCCGAGGCGAACCAGTCCACGCCGGCGAACCGGTCGCCGCTCTTGCTCGCCAGCCGGGCGCAGATCTCGTCCTGGCCCTCGGCCAGCACGCTCAGCCCCAGCCTGGGACGCTCCCGCAGCTTGGGCCAGGTCGTGGAGGTGTGTTGTATGCACACCGACACCAACGGCGGGTCCATCGACACGGAGGTGAATGAGCTCGCGGCGAATCCCACGGGCTCGCCGTCGCGGTAGGCGCACAGGGCGGTGACTCCGGAGGGGAAACATCCGAAGGCTTGCCGCAGCTGGTGGGCGGCCTGCACCGGCTCGATATCTCTCACCGAGATCTCCTTCTCGGTCTGCGTGCGGGCCGTCCCGGCCGGCGCAGACGTGATGGGTGTGGGCGTATGGGAAGGTGGTGCTGTGTGAAGTCGCCAGAAGCTCTGCTCGGGAGCTTCGGAACCTCGGCTCGGGCTTCGGGGCTCTGCTCGGACGGGCCCGCGCCACGATCCGCTCTCAGGCCGAGGGAGCGCCTGCCGCGGTGTCCAGCCAATCCCGGACGGCCTGGGCATCGGCGTCGAGGACGGGTGGGGGACGGTGACTGACGCGGGTCGTCTCCGTCTCGACGCCATCGGCTTCAACGGTGTACGTCCGCAGGGCTGATCCCGGTAGCGAGATCTTCCCCAGACTCTGGTGCTCGACGTCGACGAGAAGTCCCTGGGAGCGGGTCTGTTCCCACTCGTAGACCTCGTCCAGGGTGCGGACCCGGCCGGCCGGAATGTCGATGTCGGCAAGCTGGTCCAGGAGTTCGTCCGGCCCGTGCTCCACGAACGCGTTCTCGAGAAGTGCGGTGAGACTCTCCCGGTTCGCCAGGCGGTCGGCGTTCCTCACGTAGCGCGGGTCGTCCGCCGCAAGGTCGAAGGCCACGCAGAGGCGCCGCCACATGGCGTCGTTCCCGCAGGCGATCTGCACGCTTCCGCCAGCACAGCGGAACAGTCCGTACGGAGCGATCGTCGGGTGCTGGTTCCCCTGCGCCCGGCCGACCTCGCCGGCCACGGTCCAGCGGGTCCCCTGGAAGGCATGGGCAGCGACGACGGAGGCCAGCAGCGACGTGCGCACGATCTGTCCCCGGCCGGTGCGGTCGCGTTCGCGCAGGGCGGCGAGCACGCCGAAGGCGCCGTTCATACCAGCGAGCAGGTCGGCGATCGGTACGCCGACGCGCTGGGGGTGAGCGGGATCCGGTCCGGTGAGGGACATCAGACCACCCTCGCCCTGCGCGATCTGGTCATACCCGGCACGGCCGGCTTCGGGTCCGTCGTGGCCGAATCCGCTGATCGACAGCACCACCAGACGGGGATTGAGCTCCATCAGCCGCGCGGTCCCGAAGCCGAGCCGCTGCAGCGCGCCCGGCTTGTAGTTCTCGAGCAGGACGTCTGCCTGCTCGATGAGCCGGGCGAGCACCTGTGCGTCCTCGTCCCGCTTCAGATTGAGCGTGATCGATTCCTTGTTCCTGTTGCACGACAGAAAGTACGTCGACTCCTCGGTGCCGTCGTCCGCCTGGACGAACGGCGGCCCCCAGGAACGGGTGTCGTCCCCCGCGGGACTCTCAACCTTGATCACACGGGCGCCGAGGTCACCGAGCATCATGGCCGCCTGGGGCCCGGCGAGCGCGCGGGTCAGGTCGACGACGAGCAGTCCGGCAAGTGATCCGGTCATGAACGGGCCTCCGGGGCGCTGAACGACGGGCTGGCCGGGTTCGGTCGGATCACGAGCATGCTTGCGGCGAGATTCGTATGGTTCTCGACGGCGCGGAGCGTTCCGCTGGTGAGACGAGCCCCGTCGAGAGCATGCAGGACGTGAGTGGTTCCGTCGGCTTCGACGAGGGTCAGGGCGCCGGTCAGCACGATATAGAGCGTCTCCAGCGCGACGGGCGACATGTCCGCCCGCCCACCGGGAACGTAGTGCGACAGGGCTGCCGTCACGGCGCCGTCGTACTGCTCGCCCCCGAAGAGATGGACGGGGCCGACGCCGTGGTGGCCTGGGGGCTGGAAGCGTGCGGCCTCAGCGAGATGGGTGATGTCTATCGGCACGGTGGTCACTCGATTCTGGCTGGGCGTGCAGGCCAGGTGCTTGCGATGGCAGACGATGACGACAGTCAGCCGTGTACGCAGCGGCAGTGCGGCGCACACGGAGAGGGCTTCACGGGCCTGCTACTCCGGGCGGCCGCCGACTGGCCGGGGTGACGCGATGGAACGTTGCGGTCAGGAGCACCATGCGGGAGCCGAGGAAAATCTGTCAACATTTTTTCGATCCCCTCCCTACAGGCCACCCCCAGGAACTGTGGCGGCGGCTTTCGAAGGGATCCATGCGCTGCCTGATCTACCTGGTACGGCCAACCTGACGCCGATCAGGGTGACAGGAGACCCTTCTCAGGCGATCACCCCGCAAACTGTTGACATTTTTAGGGCGCCTTTTAGTATGGCTCCCGAAGCCAGACGCCTCCTGAGCGGGCTCGCCACCCACCCAGGGGCAGCACACAGGCAGGGAAGGAACCGGCCACGGCCGACATCGCACGGAGCGAACCCCCGACGCGACAGCGCCTTGCTCGGCACATCGGCTCCCGTCGACCGCAGTCGACCGCACATCGGCCGGGCACGGCGAAACGACCTTGCGAGGCCCGTCCGCCCCCACGCCTCGTCCCACGACCTCGTTAGGGCCTCCATGACCGTTCTGCCTGACGACGGGCTCCCGCTCGCCGCCGAGTTCCCCGACGCCTCACATGAGCAGTGGCGCAACCTCGTACGAGATGTCCTGCGCAAGTCAGGTGGAGGTATCTCCGCGACCTCAGCGGAGGACGTCCTGTCCACCGAGCTGGAGGACGGGCTGCGCACCCGGCCCCTCTACACCGAGAGCGACGCCGCGCCCGACCCGGGCCTTCCCGGCAGTGCGCCCTTCGTTCGCGGCGGGCGGGCGCAGGGGAACACGGTCGGCGGCTGGGACGTGCGCCAACAGCACACGGTGGCCGACAGCGACTCGGTCCTGACCGACCTGGAGAACGGGGTCACCTCCCTCTGGCTGATCGTGGGCGACACCGGCATCCCGGTACCCGCGCTCGAAGGGGTACTGAAGGGCGTCCATCTCGACCTGGCACCGCTCGTCCTCGACGCCGGACGCGACGTACCGGCTGCCGCGGAGGAGTTGCTGCGGCTGTACGAGGAGCGAGGCATCGCCGGGACAGTCGCGCGTGGCAATCTGGGAGCCGATCCGCTGGGCCACGAGGCGCGTACGGGCGAGGCGCTGGATTTCTCACCACTGCTCGGCCTCGCGCGGCAGTGCGCCGCGCGGTACCCGGGGCTGCGGGCGTTCACCGTCGACGCGCTACCCCACCACGAGGCAGGCGGGTCCGCGGCGCAGGAGCTGGGTTGCTCCCTGGCGACGGGGGTCGCCTACCTGCGCGAGCTGACGGCGGCGGGCCTTGATGTCGAGGAAGCCTGCGGGCAGTTGGAGTTCCGCTACGCGGCGACGGCCGATCAGTTCCTGACCGTGGCCAAACTGCGAGCGGCGCGACGGCTGTGGTCGCGGGTTGCCGAGGCCTGCGGGGCGGCCCGGGCGGGTGCACAGCTCCAGCACGCGGTGACCTCGCCGGTGATGATGACGCGCCGGGACCCGTGGGTGAACATGCTCCGCACCACCGTCGCGACACTGGCGGCCGGGGTGGGTGGAGCCGACTCCGTCACCGTGATGCCCTTCGACAGTGCGCTCGGGATGCCGGACGCGTTCGCGCGCCGCATCGCCCGCAACACCTCCACCATTCTCATCGAGGAGTCCCACCTGTCCCGAGTGATCGATCCCGCAGGCGGCTCGTGGTACGTGGAGCGGCTGACCGACGATCTCGCGCAGGCGGCCTGGGCGTTCTTTCAGGAAATCGAGCGAGCAGGCGGCCAGGAGACGGCCCTACGTTCCGGGCTGATCGGCAAGACGCTCGCCGCGACCTGGTCCGTACGCAGCGCGAAACTGTCCACACGGCATGAACCGGTGACGGGTGTCAGTGAGTTCCCGCTGCCGACGGAGAAACCGGTCGTACGCCAGCCGTTCCCGAAACCACCGTCCGGAGGGCTTCCCCGGGTGCGTCGCGACGAGGCGTTCGAGGCGCTCCGCGCCCGCTCCGACGCCTACCTCGCCGCCACCGGTGCCCGGCCACGCGTCTTCCTGGCCGCGCTGGGCCCGGCAGCCGCGCTCACCGCGCGACTGGCCTTCGCCTCGAACCTGTTCCAGGCCGGCGGCATCGAACCCGTCGTCGACGGCACCTTCGAGGAAAGCGGAGCCCGGGCGGCGTGCCTCTGCCCCAGCGACGCGCTCTACGCGGAGCAGGCCGAGTCCGTCGCCGGGCAGCTGCGGACCGCGGGCGCCGAGCACGTGTTCCTCGCGAGCCGCCCGGGGCACCACGCCGGTGTCGATACGTACGTCTTCGGGGGATGCGACGCCGTCGCGGTGCTCTCCGCCGCCCTCGACCGCATGGGAGTGTCCTGATGTCCATTCCTGATTTCTCCGGGATCAAGCTCGGAACGCCGAAGGCCGAGGCCACCGTCGACGAGTGGCGTACGGCGATCGAGCGCCTCTCCGACGGCGATGACCTGTTCTGGGAGACTCCGGAGGGCATCGACGTCAAGCCGCTGTACACCGGGCAGGATCTGGAGAGCCTCGACTTCCTCGACACCCGCCCGGGTATCGCCCCGTATCTGCGCGGTCCGTACCCGACGATGTACGTCAACCAGCCCTGGACGATCCGTCAGTACGCCGGATTCTCCACCGCGGAGGAGTCCAACGCCTTCTACCGGCGCAACCTCGCCGCCGGCCAGAAGGGCCTGTCCGTCGCGTTCGACCTGCCCACCCACCGCGGCTACGACAGCGACCACCCCCGCGTCACCGGCGACGTCGGCATGGCCGGCGTCGCCATCGACTCCCTCTACGACATGCGCCAGCTCTTCGACGGCATCCCCCTGGACAAGATGTCGGTGTCCATGACCATGAACGGCGCGGTCCTCCCGGTCCTCGCCCTCTACATCGTGGCCGCCGAGGAACAGGGCGTGCCGCCCGAGAAGCTGGCCGGGACCATCCAGAACGACATCCTCAAGGAGTTCATGGTCCGCAACACCTACATCTACCCGCCCGCCCCCTCGATGCGGATCATCTCCGACATCTTCGCGTTCACCTCGCAGAAGATGCCCCGCTACAACTCGATCTCCATCTCCGGCTACCACATCCAGGAAGCCGGCGCGACAGCCGACCTGGAACTCGCCTACACCCTGGCCGACGGAGTCGAATACCTGCGGGCCGGACAGGAAGCCGGCCTGGACGTCGACGCGTTCGCCCCCCGCCTCTCGTTCTTCTGGGCGATCGGCATGAACTTCTTCATGGAGATCGCCAAACTCCGCGCGGCCCGCCTGCTCTGGGCGAAACTCGTCAAGCAGTTCGACCCCAAGAACCCCAAGTCGCTGTCCCTGCGCACCCATTCACAGACCTCCGGCTGGTCACTGACCGCGCAGGACGTGTTCAACAACGTCACCCGCACCTGCGTCGAGGCGATGGCCGCCACCCAGGGCCACACCCAGTCCCTGCACACCAACGCCCTGGACGAAGCCCTCGCCCTGCCCACCGACTTCTCCGCACGCATCGCCCGCAACACCCAGCTCCTGCTCCAGCAGGAATCCGGCACCACCCGGGTGATCGACCCCTGGGGCGGCAGCGCCTACGTCGAGAAACTGACACACGACCTCGCCCACCGCGCCTGGCAGCACATCCAGGAGGTCGAGGCCGCCGGCGGCATGTCCAAAGCCATCGACGCCGGCATCCCCAAACTCCGCATCGAAGAGGCAGCAGCCCGCACCCAGGCCCGCATCGACTCCGGCCGCCAGCCCGTCATCGGCGTCAACAAATACCGCGTCGAGACCGACGAGAAGATCGACGTACTCAAGGTCGACAACTCCTCCGTCCGCACCCAGCAGATCGAAAAGCTGCGCCGCCTGCGCGCAGAACGCGACGAAACCACCTGCCAGGACGCACTGGCGGCACTCACCCGCGCAGCCGGCGGCGAAGGCAACCTGCTGGAACTTGCCGTGAACGCCGCCCGGGCGATGGCCACCGTCGGGGAGATCTCCGGCGCACTGGAGAAGGTCTACGGCAGGCACGCGGGCCAGATCCGTACGATCTCCGGCGTCTACCGCAAAGAGGCAGGAGAGTCCCCGTCCGTGGACCGCACCCGCGCACTCGTCAACGCCTTCGAGGAGGCCGAGGGACGCCGTCCGCGCATCCTCGTCGCCAAGATGGGCCAGGACGGACACGACCGCGGCCAGAAGGTCATCGCCACCGCCTTCGCCGACCTGGGCTTCGACGTCGACGTCGGCCCCCTCTTCCAGACCCCCGCCGAAGTCGCCCGCCAAGCCGTCGAAGCCGACGTGCACATCGTCGGCGTCTCCTCCCTCGCCGCCGGCCACCTCACCCTCGTACCCGCCCTGCGCGAGGAACTCGCCGACCAGGGCCGGGAGGACATCATGATCGTGGTGGGCGGGGTGATTCCGCCTCAGGACGTCTCCGAATTGATGGAGATGGGTGCAGCGGCCGTCTTCCCGCCCGGGACGGTAATCCCTGATGCGGCCCACGACCTGGTCCGACGGCTGGCCACAGCCATCGGGCACGAGCTCTGAAGGCCTCACCACCATGGCAATCGACCTCGGCGCGTACGTCAAGGGAGTGCTCGACGGCGAGCGGGCGGTCATCGCCCGCGCCATCACACTCGTCGAATCCACCCACCCCCGGCACCGGGCCCTTGCGCAACGACTGTTGACGGACCTGCTGCCGCACAGCGGCAGGGCCCGACGGATCGGGATCAGCGGGGTACCGGGCGCGGGCAAGTCCACATTCATCGACGCCTTCGGCACAATGCTGACGGAACAAGGGCACCGGGTCGCCGTCCTGGCCGTGGACCCTTCCTCCAGTCGAACCGGTGGCTCCATCCTTGGCGACAAGACCCGCATGGAGCGCTTGGCCGCCGACGATGCGGCCTTCGTCCGCCCCTCCCCCACGGCCGGCACTCTCGGCGGCGTCGCCCGATCGACCCGCGAGTCGATCGTCGTGGTGGAGGCCGCCGGCTACGACGTCGTCCTGGTCGAGACCGTCGGCGTCGGCCAGTCCGAGACGGCTGTGGCGAACATGGTCGATTCCTTTCTGCTGCTTGCGCTGGCCCGTACCGGCGACCAATTGCAAGGCATCAAGAAAGGCATCTTGGAGCTGGCCGACATCATTGCCGTCAACAAGGCGGACGGCCCTCATGAGCGCGACGCCCGAGCCGCTGCAAGGGAGTTGGCGGGTGCCCTGCGGTTGCTGCATGGCAAGGACGCCTTCTGGACCCCGCCGGTGCTCACATGCAGTGCCCGGGAGTCAACCGGTCTCGAAACCGTCTGGGAGCGGCTGGAACAGCACTGGACACTGCTGGAGTCCACCGAACGACTCACGGAACGGCGCCGCACCCAACAGATCGACTGGACGTGGACCATGGTGCGTGAAGAGTTGCTCGGTCACCTGCACACCAGCCAAGCCGTGCGTTCACTGGCACCGGCGCTGGAACAGCAAGTTAGAAACGGCGAGGTGACGCCCACCCAGGCCGCCGACCGCATCCTGAGCGCTTTCGCCGAACACAACGGCTGCGGCGCCGCGGCCCGCACCAGCAACTCGTAGTAGGCGGCGCGAGCTGGGAATTCAGGTTGGGGCCACGGTCAGAAGAGGCGTGCACGGCCTCATTCTGTCGACATTTACTGCTCAGAGGACACTTAGTCCGCCTGCAGTACAAAGACGAGGACCGACCGATCGACTCGCACCTCCACACAGGCTGGCATGCCGCAAATGCCGCTATATAGTCTCTAATTACTTACGACTCACGGCAAGCGGCCCACTCGCTCCTCAGGAGGACAGCCTGTACACCCTTACGCCGGGGCACGTATGCATTCTTTCCGTAGCTGTAAATGTTGACAGTTTTCTCATAGAGCGCCATGATGGTGCTCAATGGCGCGGACGAGTTCGAGGGAACGCCCCGCCCTCGGGGTGCCAAAATCCCGACAAGCACGCGTCCGATCGACCGGATCAGGGCCGTTTTCGTCGCCGGTCCCGTCACGTCCCTCGGAAGGCCGTCACCTTTGCCCCGACCGAAACGGAATGGCAGGGGGCCAAGAACTTCCGCCGGTCCGGTGCCCCTGGACAGCCACCGGGCCGGCGGATCCGCACCATTCCGCCGTTCGCCGTTCGCCTCGACCATGAGGCCACTCACACCCCGCCCCGGCCGCACCCTGTCCGAGGTGTCCTGCCTCGCGGCCGGGGCGGTCAACTCGGCCCTAGGCACAGCTCAGCAAGCATGATGGGCGCCAGCCACCCCTTTCCGCCGAGCAATACCATTCCGTAACAATGGCCAGTCTCGGGAAGTGCCGCCGCGATGGTGTCATGACGGTTCAGCGATCAGTGGGCGCCCGGTTGGATGGCTACCGCTCCAGGACGGCGTCGAGTTCGGTGCGGGACCACCAGGAACCATCCCTCATCACTCCCGCGATCTCGCGATCTCACGGAGGGCAGTGTTGCTCTCCAGTGGGTCCTCTTCCAGGACGACAGGTCGGCGGGCATTCCGGGGCGACACGGCCGAAAGCACCTTCCTCACCGAGGGACCGGACCGGCTCGATGGGCGTCATCCGATGGGTCGTCAGCGGGTCGAGTCCCGTCTCGGCCAGGTAGTCGACCTCGTCGTGAAGGGCGAACCCCGAAATGATCCCGGCAGCCCCGCACGCGCCCGTCCCCGCGATCATGGGGACCCCAGCGTCTTGAAGGTCTTGGTCATCCTCAGCTCGGCTGCCCCGTGGTTGTGCAGGGCGTCGCGGGTGGCTTCGGGGAGCTTGGAGAACTTCTTTGACGACTGGTCCCAGGCGCACAGTTCTTCGGGAGCCGTGTAGCGGCGCCTCGGGTCCTCGGTGAAGCAATGACTTTAACCGGGGAAGCCTTGGGAGGACGATACTTCTGAGCCGCTATCTACCTGGACTTCCCCTCGCACCAGCGTCTGTTGGGACGATCACCCCGGGACGCGCGGGGACTCACGCTGACCGGATACTGACTTACTTGATGGGCCATCAGGCATACGGAAGTCCCTCTGCACACACGGATGACGTGCGCCCACGCATCATCGACCTGTCGAGCACCGACATCGCTCCGGTTCACGGAACACAGCCCCTTCGGCCATCAGTCGGCCGACGCTCGACCGCTCCGGAAGTCGGCTCGCTGGTTACCGCCCGCCCGAGGCCGCTCGGCAGCGCGGAACTCGCGAGCGAGGAGGGGCAAAGGCGTCGACGCCGACCCGCCGGGGCCGAAGCCAAGGTCACGCACCCCTGCGCACTTGCGTGCGCCGCTCCTCCCTTCCGAACGGTCCACCCGATGGCGAACCGCCCTCGCACACCGTGAAGAAGAGCTGTTGCAGCCGCCCGAGGAAGTGCACCAGGACTGGACTCAGCCCTCGAACGTCTCCATGCACTCCGATGACGCGCTCGTCGGGAAGCTGACGGCCGCTATCGCGGCGGACGACAAGAAGCCGAAGGAGAAGAAAGACGAGCCCCTCCGCCGGAAGCCCACCCTCGTCCCGATTCTGCCGACGGACACCGGCCACGGCCTACCAGGCCGTTTCAACAAGATCGTGTTACGAGTTCTGATGCGTGCGCCCACTGGATGGTGAGACTCTATGACGCCAGGCCGAAATCAAAGGAGTCACTCAGCGATTCGCTCTTAAAACCGAGGACCGGCTTGAGGAGGCGCACCTCAGAACCAAGGCTAGTCACAACTCCATGATTCTCGATTCGCATCTCCAGCTGCAGTGGGCCGAGCATCGACTCGGTCAGCGCGCAAATCTCAGTCACTGACTCAGCAAACTCCCATGATGTTGACGCAAAGAGGAATTTGCCCAGTTCTGGCGCGCATTCCAATCGCAACGCGAGATGCGTGTCCGGCGAGGGCCCCTCCCCAAGCCTTGCCGCGGCCCTGCGCGCATGCGGCAACATCGAACACCCACACATCTCACCTGCGTTCGACATGGGAGCAAGCAGCCTCTCGCCATCACATATGTGCACTGGGCTCTCGACCGACCCTAGTACCAGGCGATTCCGAATGTCCCCTTCCTCCAGAATTACCGACACCGAGTCGCACTCGGTCCGCACATGCCAAGCCCCAGCCCGGTCAGAGGCGACCTGACCACCAAAATTTCGCGAAACTCCCTGCGCAACGCCGTGGCTCACAGTGGTAATCAACCAGGAAGGTCGGGCTCCAACCATGCCCTCCAACCTGATCTGACCCGAGTAACGCGTCTCACCCATCAGACCCATCAAATCTCTCCTCTCGTTCCGACGTAGACGGACAGAAGCATCCACGAACACCACGTCTTTGCGGAGCCGAAAATGTGATGTAGGAGAGCACCTCGAAGGTCATCCGGCACAGCAGGGCCGACTGCTCGCCCTGGGCATACAACTCCACCCAGGGCGAAGCTGCCTGGATAGCTCAGACAGCCCGTTGCTGCACTGGTCCGTGCATCCTGCCCACGTACCACCGCACAGGCGATTTCGCCGGCCATATGGTCACGCGGACTCCGAACTCGCAGAGAATCTCCTTCTTTGCCTGGACATCAGGTGCCTTCACCCAGCGATCCTCAACCGTCTCACCGGTCGGCCTGGTGACCATTCCTGCCGGCCGTACCGGCTCCAGGCGGAGCTTGGCCAGTTCGCGACCCATCTCTGCGTACCGACTACGGAACCAGTCCGCGTCGTCAGGGGCATCAAAGAGACCAGCCTCCCGGTCCGAACGAAGTCGGCTTCGAGCGGCCTCGACTTCGACGATGCGTTCAGAGAACCCGTCACCGGCATCAAAAACCGTTTCCATGATCATTCCTTGCCCGTACTCACTCAGAAACCAACTCTCCACGAGCGCATCGAGACGTCGGAGAGAAATAGAGGGGGACGGTCGGCAGGTTTCAGAACCGCGATGTCCGAGTATGCGGGCATTGCAATAGTATGTCGACACCGACTGAGACGGAGCGGAAGAACCCTTGAGTCGCCCATGGCACTGTCCGCAGAATGCCAGGCCCGTCAGTAGGTGGCCGTAGCTATGAATGCGTTCCCCGCGCGGATGATTGGCCCCTCGTTGCTTTATCACCCGAACCAGAGCTTCGTGAGTGGCCCGGTCCCAGAGAGGCTCCGCGATACGCACGGGGTGCCCGTTCGCGCCAATCACGGGACGCCCCTTGTGTATCAGGTAGCCGAGAGCCGCTTCGGACATGAGGATCTCCCGAAGTCCTGATGACCTCCACGGTGCTCCGGCCACAGGTCGGCCGTACATCACGGCACGGTGGTCGGAGGGCGACAGTTCGCCTGCACGGGTCAGCCTCGCCGCCTCGGAGGATGGGGTTATCTTCTGCGGGTCGGCGAGGATACGTCGCGCTACGTTGCGGATCACCGATGCCGCGTGCTCGTGCAAGGCAACGTGGTCCACTGCACCGGTCGGCACCAGACGCACGAAGCGATACCCGTACGAGGGCTTTGCCTTGACGCGTCCCGCCGCCCGGGCCTTCGCTGTCGCATCGCGGTTACGACGCTGAATGGCGCGCAACTCCATCTGGGCGCCCCAGGCCTCCATGGTGAAACGGTTCTCGTCGTTCGCGTCGTCGAGATTCCACGGACCGTCATGCCCGTAGGTCAGAAGTGCCAGTCCTGAGTCACGCATCATGTAGCCCGTGTTCAGGCAGTCCACAAGGTTGCGTCCCAAGCGGTCCACCGCGGAGCCGGCGATGCCGTTGTACGGGCCGCGCTCCCCTCGCAGCCACGGCCCCAGCCTCGGCCGCGTCATAGGGTCGGTAGCGCCCGACACCTCCCAGTCGTCCGCCCACGCGATGACGTGCCCGCCCACAGCCTTGACTGCGGCGAGCACGTCCTCGCGCTGACGCTCCGGGGAGGAGGTTGAAGCTGACATCTGAGAGAGACGACGGACGCCGATGTAGCAGCGTCCGCAACCGTCATAGGCCCGTTCGATCACTCTCTCCGCCATACCACACATGCATACCTCCGCCGTCTATCCTTAACGGCGGTAGGTCTCCAGCAGCCGCAGCCACACCTCGCTGATCGTCGGATACGCCGGGACCGCGTGCCAGAGACGCTCGATCGGTACCTCGCCGACGACGGCGACCGTCGCCGAGTGCAGCAGTTCACCGATGCCCGGTCCGACGAAGGTGACGCCGCGCAGGATCTCCCGGTCCAGATCGACGACCATCCTGGCCCGGCCCTTGTATCCCTGCGCGTACAGGCCGGAACCGGCGACCGACGCGAGGTCGTAGTCGACGGCGCGGACCCGGTGGCCCGCCGCTTCCGCCTCGGCGAGCGTGAGGCCGACCGATGCGGCCTCCGGGTCCGTGAACACGACCTGGGGGACGGCGGCGTGGTCGGCGGTGGCCGCGTGCGCGCCCCAGCGGTCCGTCTCCAGCAGGGGCGTCTCCTGGGCCCGCGCCGCGATCGCCGCTCCCGCGATGCGGGCCTGGTACTTGCCCTGGTGGGTCAGGAGTGCGCGGTGGTTGACGTCGCCGACCGCGTACAGCCAGTCGCTGCCCTCGACGAGACAGCTGTCGTCGACGGAGAGCCAGGATCCGGGCTCGAGCCCCACCGTGTCGAGGCCGAGGTCGTCGGTGCGCGGGGCGCGGCCGGTGGCGAAGAGGATCTCGTCGGTCTCCAGCTGTTCCCCGTTGTCCAGTTCGACGGTGACCGGGCCGTCGTGGCCCGCCCTGCGGACAGCGGTGGCCGAGACCCCGGTCAGGATCCGCGCGCCGGCCTCGGTCAGTGCCTCGGCGACCAGCTCCCCCGCGAAGGGCTCCATCTTGGGCAGCAGGCCCTTGCCCCGGATCAGCATCGTCACCTGGGCGCCGAGCCCCTGCCAGACCGTGGCCATCTCCACTCCGACCACGCCCCCGCCCACGACGACGAGCCGCCCCGGGACCTCCTTGGCGCTGGTCGCCTCCCGGCTGGTCCACGGCCGGACGTCCGCGATGCCGGGAAGCCCGGGGACCACGGCCCGGCTCCCGGTGCAGACGGCGACGGCGTGCCGCGCGGTGAGGCGCTGCTCCGACCCGTCGGGGGCCGTGACGGAGACCTGCCGGACCCCGGTCAGGCGGCCCATACCGCGGTAGATGTCCGCGCCGATGCTCTCCAGCCAGCCGACCTGCCCGTCGTCCTTCCAGTGGGAGGTCTCGTAGTCGCGGTGGGCGAGCACGGCGTCCGCGTCCAGCGGCCCCTGCACCGCGTCGCTCAGCCCGGCGACACGGCGCGCGTCGGCGCGCGCGACGACCGGGCGCAGCAGCGCCTTGCTGGGCATGCACGCCCAGTACGAGCACTCCCCGCCGATCAGTTCCGACTCGATCACCGCGGTGCTCAGCCCGGCGGCCCTGGCACGGTCCGCCACGTTCTCCCCCACCGGGCCGGCCCCGATGACCACGACGTCGTACTCACTGCTCCGCGCACTCTCAACAGCATTCATGGGAACAGTGTCGTCGGGGGTGTGCGCCACGGCCACATGGGCATGCGGAATAGCGCAAGTGACGTCACCGTTGTGCCGGACAGGTCCGAACGGTCCCAGGAAGAGGTAACAGAGTATGAGCACCGTAGAGCTCACCAAGGAAAACTTCGATCAGGTCGTGAGCGACAACGAATTCCTGCTGATCGACTTCTGGGCTTCCTGGTGCGGTCCGTGCCGGCAGTTCGCCCCTGTCTACGACTCGGCCTCCGAGCGCCACCCCGACCTGGTCTTCGCCAAGGTCGACACGGAGGCGCAGCAGGAGCTGGCGGCCGCCTTCGAGATCCGGTCCATTCCCACGCTGATGATCGTCCGCGACAACGTGGCGGTCTTCTCCCAGCCCGGGGCGCTTCCCGAGGCGGCGCTGGAGGATGTCATCGGTCAGGCGCGCAACCTGGACATGGACGAGGTACGCAAGTCCGTCGAGGAGCAGCAGGCGCAGCAAGGTCAGCAGGCACAGCAGCCCCAGCAGGAGCAGCAGTAGTCCCAGCAGACCTGCGGCAGACGTGATGAAGGCCCGGCCGTCCAGGCCGGGCCTTTGTCATGGCTCGGTGCCCGCCTCAGCCCTCGCCGGGCCGCTCCGGTGACACAGGCGCCTCCGCCCCGGCCGGCTCCGGTTCGTGGCCAGCGCCTGCCTCCGGTGCTTCCTGCGTGCCGCCGATGCGCTCGGCGATCCTGACCGTGAGCCCGTAGTCCAGCTCCGCGCCGTCCACCAGCAGGGCCTCCACGGTGTGCGAGGCCGGGTCGATGTCGGCCTCCATGCCCTCGCCCGTGTAGCGCGGGTAGCCCGAGGCCCCGGTGTCGCCGGTGGCGGCCACGACCGCGGAGCGGATGGCGGTGGCGGGCTCCGGGGCGCCGGTGGCGGTCTCCTCCGGTTCCGGGAACAGCAGGATCTCGTAGCTCTGCGGATGGCTCATGCCGACGACGCTAGACATCCGCCGCCGGTCGCGCACGTCGTGAGGCCCTGACCCGCGTACCGTGACGGGCGGCGGACGGCACGGTCAGCTGGACTCGCGGGTCACCGCAGCGGCCCGCAGGAGAGAGTGGCGCTCCGGCTCGCCACCGGGGTTCCGCACCAGCCGGTCGATCAGTTCGGCCGGTGGCTCCGGGGACGCCAGCTCCATGGCGACGCTGCTGAGCCGGGGCCGCAGCAGCCTGGCGAGCATCAGGTCGCCCGCACCGATCACGGCCGTCTCGGCGGGTACGTCCACACCCGCGTCCTGGAGCGCTCTCAGCAGGAGCATGGCGTAGGTGTCGTCGTACGCGAACACGGCGTCCAGGCCCAGCGTCCTCCAGCGCGCGGCGAGGCCCTCGGCCGAGGCCTCCTCGTACCGCAGGGGCAGTGGCTGGATGCGGGCGTCCGTCTCCGACTCCTCCGCGGCGCGCGTCGCACCGGCCAGACGGTGTCCGGCGAGCAGGGTGAGGCCGGGGTCCTGGGGCACGACCACCCCGATCCTGCGACGGCCGCGCGCGAGCAGGTGCCGGATCGCGCAGCCGCCGACCTCGCGCTCGTCCACGACGAGGGCGTGCGCGCCGTCGACCGGCCGCGGGCCCAGGGTGATCACGGCCCGGGCCCCGGCACGGGTGAGCACGCCTGTTCCGTACGGGGTGAGGGGGATGCCGTCGGGTGCCACGACGGCGACGGGGCGGAGTTCGGCCCAGGCCCTCGCCGCCTCGTCGGCGTCGAGGCCGATGCCGCCGAACTGCACCACCGTGTAGTCGAGGCGCCGCAGGCCGGATTCGAGCCCGGCGAAGAACCGCTGGTACAGCGGCCCCGCCGGGGCGTGCGCGGCAGGCAGCAGTACCGTCCTGCTCCGCCCGGCGCGCAGGCTCCGGGCCGCCGCGTGCGGGACGTAGCCGAGCTGGGTGGCGGCGTCCCTGACCAGCCGCCGGGTCGGTTCACTGATCCGCCCGGAGGTGTTGTTGTTCAGTACGTAGGACACGGTGGCCCGGGAGACTCCCGCGAACCGCGCGACATCGGCGCTGGTCGGTACGGAGATCCCGGCGGGCTGCTCGGGTAACTGACTCATGGCGTCGGGCAGTCTTCCAGACCCGTTCGCCCGGCCGACGGGCCGGGGCACCGTGACCGGGGGGTCAACCACCGGCAGCGGCTGGGAGCGGCGTCAGCCGCCGGCGAGGACCGGCCAGATCTTCGGGTCCTCGAAGTTGAGCGCCCACAGCGCGGTGTTCGTCACGCCGTGCTTGCGCAGCACCGGCAGGTGGGCGGCGATCCCGCGTGCGTCCTGGTACCAGACCTCACGGGTCTCCGTGCCGTCGTCGTAGGTGAAGTACGGCGTGCCGGAGATCTCGTCGAAGCGGTAGGGGGCGCCCTGTTCGGCACGCAGCGCCTCGGCCTCCTTCCAGGTGACGTGGGTCGTGGCGGCCGTACTGGTGCTGTCCGACGGCCAGTTCCAGCCGTATGCGGGGAGGCCCATCTCCAGCTTGGCCGGCGGGACGAGGGCGGTGGCGCGGGTCAGGACGTCCTCGTACCAGCGGGTGTCGGCCAGCGGTCCGGGGTCCCCGCCCTGCCAGTGCAGGTTGTATCCCATGATCCGGACGCGGTCGGCGACACGCCCGAGTGCCGCGTAGTCCCAGATGCGGCCGGTCGTGGCGGTTTTCGGGAAGACCGTGACCACGCACTGCTTGCCGAGGAGGTGCAGACGCCGGCAGAGGTCGGTCGCCAGGGCGGTGAAGCCGTCGCGCACGGCGGCGTACGTCGTGTCGCCGGTGGCGGCGATGGATTCGTAGTCGAGGTCGAGGCCGTCGTAGTCGCGGGTGGCGACGGTTCGCATCAGCGCGTCGGTGTGCTCGGCGCGCCGGGCTGGGCTGGTGAGGATCGCGGCCAGGACACCGGACTTCATCGTCTCCATGACCGTGGGGACGACCTTCGTCCCGGCCCGGTGGAGTCCGTCGATGATGCGCCGCTCCCCCGCGCCGGGGTGCGCGTCGATCCGTCCGGCGGACACAGCCTCGTACCAGAACGGGCTGACGGTGTGCAGCTGCCCGGCGTGGCGCAGCGCGTCCTGGTAGGCGCCCTCCTGGTCCCAGTAGGGCAGCCAGGCCGAGACGGTCCGCGGAGCCGGTGCGGCAGGGCCGGCGGCCGGGCCCGAGGGGGCGGGCGATGCCGGGACCGGCTGCGGCGGCGGGGCTGACGCGGCACCATAAGCCGTGGCCAGCGCGGTCGCTGCGAGGAGGCCGGCCACCGCGAGGGTACGGGCGAGGCGGGCGATGACGTCGTCGGTGATCATGGGTCGAGCCTGTGGCCCCTTTCGCCGACCCGCTCCACGGGCTGGGCCGTCCAGGTCCTACGGTGTTGCGATGACGTTCCAGCACATGAACCACAGCAGTGACAGCACGACCGACTTCCCGGGCCGCAGCGGCCCGGCGGCGACCGCGGAGGCCGACCCCCGCGACGTGGGGCCCGTCCGCACCTCGTACGCCCCCGACCGCGACGGCGATCCCGATCCCGGTGAGATCGTCTGGACCTGGGTGCCGTTCGAGGAGAACGACGGACGCGGCAAGGACCGGCCGGTTCTCGTCGTCGCCCGGGAGGAGAGGGGCACGCTCCTCGCCGTGCAGTTGTCCAGCAAGCAGCATTACGGGGACCACGAGTGGGTCGCCCTGGGTGCGGGGCCGTGGGACAGCTCGGGGCGGCCGTCCTGGGTGGATCTGGACCGGGTCCTGCGGGTGCACGAGGACGGGATGCGGCGGGAGGCCTGTGCGCTGGACCGGGACAGGTACGACCTGGTCGTGGGGCGCCTGCGGGAGCGCTACGGCTGGAGCTGACCGGCGAAGGCGCGGGCGAAGGCCGCCCGGACGGCGGAATCGGGGTCGCGGTCCGGAATCCCGAGGACGAGCTGCTCGAAGTGGCCGGCGAACCGCCCGCCGCCGGTCAGCAGGGCGCGGAAGGCTCCGGCGACCTCGGCCGGGTCGTTCATGAAGACTCCGCAGCCCCACGCGCCCAGCACCAGCCGCCGGTAGCCGCAGACGGCGGCGACCTCGAGCACGCGTTCGGCCCGGCTCGCCAGTGCGGCGGGTATGCGGGCGACGAGGTCGGGGTCCCTTCGGCGGATGACTCCGGCGTTCGGCGCGGGCGAGGTGAGGAATCCGGCCGTGTACGGGGAGTCGAGCAGTCTCCCCCGGTCGTCGCGGAAGACCGGGACGCCCGGTGAGTGGATGACCCGGTCGGTGTAGAGGGCGCTGCGTTCGGCGCGGTGGTGCGCGTAGAACTCCGGGGCGCGCAGCAGCGTGGCGTGGAGCGCGGAGCCGCGGCACAGGGATTCCTCCTGGGCCTGCGCGCCGTTCAGGTAGCCACCGCCGGGGTTGCGGGCGGAGGCGTAGTTCAGCACGGCCACCTCGGCCGCCGACTCGCCCGTCATCCGGCGCGCCGCCTGCAGGCTGGTCTCGTCCGTCACCTCGACGACCGGGGTGCGGTCGGTGTCCGGTACGGCCACGGGGACGGGCTCGGGGCCGTACAGCCGGGTCGCGGGAAGCGCGGTGGCCAGGGCGCGCTCGATGGTCACCTCGCGCCCCTCGGGCGTGCGGTACCGCCCGGCCAGGACGATCGCCTCGGTCTCTCGCGCGATGCCGCGGAGTCGCGCGCTCATCGGAGCGCCCCCGTGTGGTGCATACGGGGCATGCTGGATGGTACGGCGGCATGGACGCAACCGGTTTTCCGTCGCCCAGGGGCACCCTTGTGCGAACTCCCGGTAAGGGTTTGGGTGGAAGGCAAGCACCCCAAGAGGAGGCCCAGCATGCCCCCGGACACTCTCGGTCAGCACGGCCCGCCCGTCGACGCGACACCGCTCGGCGAGGGGGAGGCGGAGGATCTCCTCCGCGGCATATGTTTCAAGACGGGACCGCCCCGGACGGTCGGTGTGGAGTTGGAATGGCTCATTCACGACCGTGAACAACCCGAGGCCGCTGTCTCACACGACCGCCTCCGCGCCGCGGCCGACGCCGTGCGCGCGACCCCGCTGGACGCCGCTCTGACCTTCGAGCCGGGCGGCCAGCTGGAGCTCAGCTCCCAGCCCGCCGGGTCCCTGATGGCGTGCATCGACGCCACGGCCTCCGACCTGGTCTCCGTACGCGACACCCTCGGCCGGGCCGGGCTGACCCTGGCCGGCCTGGGGGTGGACCCGTGGCAGCCTCCGCGTCGGCTGCTCCAGGAGCCGCGCTACGACGCCATGGAGGCCGCGCTCGACCGCTCGGGGTCCGCGGGCCGCGCCATGATGTGCACCTCCGCCTCCGTGCAGGTCTGTCTGGACGCCGGGGAGGAGGAGCCGGGGCCGCTCGGTTACGCGCGGCGCTGGCAGCTGGGGCATCTGCTGGGCGCGGTCCTGGTGGCGGCGTTCGCCAATTCGCCGTTCCGCGAGGGACGGCGCACCGGTTGGCGGTCGACCCGGCAGGCGCTGTGGGCCGATCTCGATCCGGACAGGTCGCTGGCGCCCCGGAGCCGTCTGGCGCCCCGGGACGCCTGGGCCTCCCATGTGCTCGCTACGCCCGTGATGTGTGTGCGGAACGGCGAAGGACCGTGGGACATCCCCCAGGGGCTGACGTTCCGCGACTGGATCCGCGGGGGCGGGCCGAGGCCGCCGGTGCGGGCCGATCTCGACTACCACATCACCACGCTGTTCCCGCCGGTGCGCCCGCGCGGGCACCTGGAACTGCGCATGATCGACGCACAATCGGGCACCGACGGATGGCTGGTGCCGCTGGCCGTCACCACCGCTCTGTTCGACGACCCGGAGGCAGCAGAGACCGTGTACCGCACCGTGAAACCCCTGGCCGAGACCGCGGGCCCTCCGGCCGCGCCCCGCAACGCGCTCTGGACGGCCGCCGCCCGTGACGGGCTGAGCGATCCGGAGCTGGCCGCGGCCGCGGAGGTCTGTTTCACGATCGCGCTCGAGGCGCTGCCCAGGATGGGGGCGAGCGATCACGTCCTCGGCACGGTCGCCGCCTTCCACGACCGCTATGTCGCCAGGGGCCGATGTCCGGCCGACGATTTCCCCGACCTGGCACGACCGCACGGAAAGGGCCTGGTCCGATGACTGACATTCCTGCTCCGCACACCGGCCGGGAAGAACCCGAAGCCGAGGCGCTGCGCGAGCGCGCCCTGGCCGCACTCCTCACCGCGCGCGAGCGCACCGCTCTTCTCACCGACAGCGTCGACGACCACGAGCTCACCGCGCAGCACTCCCCCTTGATGTCGCCCCTGGTCTGGGACCTGGCACACATCGGCAACCAGGAGGAGCTCTGGCTGCTGCGGGCGGTCGGCGGCCGCGAGGCGATGCGCCCCGAGATCGACGGGCTGTACGACGCCTTCGAGCACTCCCGGGCCAGCCGGCCCTCGCTCCCCCTCCTGGCCCCCGCGGAGGCCCGGACCTACGCCTCCGACGTGCGCGGCCGGGCCCTGGACATCCTCGGAGGTGCTCCGCTCCACGGTGGGGGACGTCCGCTGGAGCGGGCCGGGTTCGCCTTCGGCATGGTGGCCCAGCACGAGCAGCAGCACGACGAGACGATGCTGATCACGCATCAGCTCCGCTCGGGACCGGCGGTCCTCGACGCCCCGGAGCCTCCGGCACCCGTCGGCCCCGTCACGCTCCCGGCCGAAGTCCTCGTCCCCGGAGGACCGTTCACCATGGGGACCTCCACCGAGCCCTGGGCGCTGGACAACGAACGTCCGGCGCACCGGCGCGACGTGGCCGCGTTCCACATCGACACCGCCCCCGTCACCTGCGGCGCGTACGAGCGCTTCATCGAGGACGGCGGTTACACCGACGCACGCTGGTGGGCGCCCGAGGGCTGGGCGATGGTCCGTGAACACGACCTGGTCTCCCCCCTGTTCTGGCACAGGGACGCCGGGCAGTGGCTGCGGCGGCGCTTCGGGGTGACCGAGCCCGTGACGGCGGACGAGCCGGTGCTCCACGTCAGCTGGTACGAGGCGGACGCGTACGCACGCTGGGCGGGCCGGCGCCTGCCGACCGAGGCCGAGTGGGAGAAGGCCGCGCGTCACGACCCCGCCTCCGGGCGTTCGCTGCGCTACCCCTGGGGCGACGAGGACCCGACGCCCGAGCGGGCCAATCTGGGCCAGCGCCATCTGCGGCCCGCCGCCGCCGGCGCGTACGCGGCCGGCCGGTCACCGGCGGGCGCGGGCCAGATGATCGGTGACGTGTGGGAATGGACGTCGAGCGACTTCCTGCCCTATCCCGGCTTCGCCGCGTTCCCGTACCGCGAGTACTCGGAGGTGTTCTTCGGCCCCGGCCACAAGGTGCTGCGCGGTGGTTCCTTCGCCGTGGACGCGGTGGCGTGCCGGGGCACCTTCCGCAACTGGGACCTGCCGGTCCGCCGCCAGATCTTCTCCGGCTTCCGTACCGCGAGGGATGCCTGATGTGCCGCCATATCGCTTACCTGGGGCCCCCGGTGGCTCTCGGAGAGGTGCTCACCTCCCCCGCCCACAGCCTGGTGCGCCAGTCGTGGGAACCGAGGCGCCAGCGGAACGGGACGGTCAACGCCGACGGATTCGGGGTGGGCTGGTACGCGGACGGGGACCCGGTCCCGGGCCGCTACCGCCGCACCGGGCCCGTCTGGGGCGACGAGACGTTCGCCGACCTGGCCCGGGTGGTGCGCAGCACCGCCCTGCTCGCGGCGGTCCGCGACGCGACGTTCGCCGGGGCGGACGGAGAGGCGGCCGCCGCTCCCTTCGCCGAGGGGCGTCTGCTGTTCAGCCACAACGGTGCGGTACGGGGATGGCCCGGCTCCCTGGCGCCGCTGGCCGGTGCACTGCCGCCCGAGCGGCTGCTCGCCCTCGCGGCGCGGAGCGATTCGGCCCTGATCTGGGCCCTGGTGCTCCACCGGACGGCGCAGGGTGACGAGATAGGTCAGGCGGTCGCCGACACCGTGCTCGACGTCGCCGCCGCCGCCCCCGGTTCACGGCTCAATCTGCTGCTCACCGACGGTTCCACGATCGTGGCGACCACGTGGGGCGACTCCCTCTGGTATCTGCACGAACCCGGCCGCCGCACGGCGGTGGCCTCGGAGCCGTACGACGACGATCCGTTCTGGCGCGAGGTCCCGGACCACACCCTGCTGGCCGCGACACGCACCGACGTCCTGCTGACCCCGCTCAAGGAGCCCACCGCGTGAGTCCCTTCCTGCTGACCCGCACCCTGCCTGCGGACGCCACGGACGCGGCGCTGCGCGCCGATGTGCGGAGCGGTCTGACCCGGCACCCGAAGACGCTGCCGCCCAAGTGGTTCTACGACGCGCGCGGCAGCGACCTCTTCGAGGAGATCACCCGGCTGGCCGAGTACTACCCGACACGCGCCGAACGGGAGATCCTCGTCGCCCGTGCCGGTGAGATCGCCAAGGTGTCCGGGGCGAGGACCCTGATCGAGCTGGGGTCCGGATCCTCGGAGAAGACCAGGCACCTGCTGGACGCGCTGCCGGACCTGCACACCTACGTGCCGGTCGATGTCAGCGAGAGCGCACTCGCCGGGGCGGCCGAGGCGCTGCTGGCCGAACGCCCGGAGCTCGACGTGCACGCGCTCGTCGCCGATTTCACCCATGACCTGGAACTGCCCGAGAGCCCCGGCCCGCGGCTGGTGGCGTTCCTCGGCGGCACGCTGGGGAATCTGCTTCCGGAGGAGCGCGCGGAGTTCCTGCGCTCCGTACGGACGCGGCTCGCGCCCGGGGACGGGCTGCTGCTCGGTACGGACCTGGTCAAGGACGAGGCGACGCTCGTGGCCGCGTACGACGACGCGGCCGGGGTGACCGCAGCGTTCAACAAGAACGTGCTGGCGGTGGTGAACCGCGAGCTGGGGGCGGACTTCCCGCCCGACGCGTTCGACCATGTGGCCCTCTGGGACGCGGATCACGAATGGATCGAGATGCGGCTGCGCGCGCGCCGGGCGCTGACGGTCAAGATCCGTGAGCTGGACCTCGTGGTCCGGTTCGAGGAGGGCGAGGAGCTGCGGACGGAGATCTCGGCCAAGTTCCGCGAGGAGCGGGTGCGGGAGGAGCTGGCCGCGTCCGGCCTGCGGCTGGATCAGTGGTGGACGGACGAGGCGGGCAGGTTCGCGCTGTCCCTGGCGACGGCGGACTGAGCCGCGCACGCCAGTCCCCGCCGGCCGTGCACGGCTCCGGCGGGGACCGGCGGCAGGATGCTTATCTCGGCGGTGAGCCCGGCGGCGGTCACCACGCGCCACAGCGAGGCGGCGAGCGGGTCGTCCCCGACGAACGCGACGGCTCCCGCCGCGTCCGTCCCCGTCGTCCGGTAGCTGATGCGTACCGGGCGGACGGCGGAGCCCGCGTCGATCGCCGCCTGGAAGGCGGCGGGCCGGAAGTGCCCGCCGCCGCACCGGCCGCACCGGGTGCTGCCCTGCGGGAACACCGCCACCCGCGATCCGGCGGCCAGCGCCCCGGCCAGGGCCCGTACCGTGTCCGGCAGGGTCCGCAGCCGGTCCCTCTCGATGAACAGTGTGCCGCCGAGCGCGGCGAGCGGTCCGAGCAGCGGCCAGTTCCGTATCTCGCTCTTGGCGACCATCCGGGCGGGGAGCACCGCCGCGACGAGCGGGATGTCCAGCCAGGAGACGTGGTTGGCGACCACCAGCTCCCCCGCCGTCGGCCGATCCGGTCCGTACGGCTCACCGGTGACCTGTACGCGTACGCCGAAGGCCCTGACCACGGCGTACGCCCAGCGGCGGATGAGCAGGTCGCGGTGCGAGGGCCCCAGGAGCAGCACGGCGGGCACACAGAGCACGCCCAGGAGGGTGAGGGCGCCTCCGGCGCACAGCAGGGCCGCGGCGAGCAGTGGGGCCCGTGTGGCGCCCTCGTGGTGCGTGCAGCGGCGCGGCGTGCAGGGGGCGACGGGCAGCCAGGAGCTCATCGCAGCGGTGCCAGCGAGAGGAAGTGGCGCAGGTAGCGTGGGTCGGTGCGGCGCATCGAGAGCAGGACGTAGAGGTCGGCGACGCCGAAGTCGGGGTCGTGGGCGGGAGCTCCGCAGACCCACGCGCCGAGCCGCAGGTAACCGCGGAGCAGCGGTGGGAGACCTGCCCGGCCTCCCGCCCCGCCTCCGGGGTGGCCCGTGGTGTCCCACAGGCGGTGCGGGGTGACCCAGTACTCCTCGGGCGCCAGGTTGTGGGTCCGTACGGTGTCCCAGCTCCTGGCGGCCAGCGCGCCTCCGTCGGCGAGGGGTACGGAGCAGCAGCCGGCCAGCCAGGTGTGGCCGGTGCGCTCCATGTACCGGGCGAGCCCGGCCCATATCAGGGCGATGACGGCGCCGTCCCGGTGGGCGGGGTGGACGCAGGACCTGCCCACCTCGACGAGGTCGTCGCGGATCGGGGCGAGGCGGGCGAGGTCGAACTCGCTCTCCGCGTAGAGGCCGCCCGCGCGCCTGGCGCCCTCGGGCGGCAGCAGCCGGTAGGTGGCGACGACCTCGCCGGTGGACGTCTCGCGCACCAGCAGGTGGTCGCAGTGGGCGTCGAAGGCGTCGCTGTCCAGGCCGGGTTCGGCGCTGTCGAGCCGGGCTCCGAGCTCTCCGGCGAACACGAGATGGCGCAGGCGCTGGGCGGCCCGTACGTCGTCCTGGCAGGTGGCCAGGGCGACCCGGTACGCCGAGGTGGCGGCGGGCCGGGGCGCGGGTACGCCGGCGGGTGCGGGGGTCGGGAGGGCGAGGGGCTGCACGGTCATGGCGGTCTCCGGGGACGGATCAGCGGGGCGGCTGCCGGGTCGTCGCGGAGGTGCGCCGTCCCGGCCCCCTACTTCTTCCGCCACTGACTGGATTCGACATGACCGCCGTGGAGCGGGGGGATGTGAGACACCTGAATCCCCGGCTCAGGGGTGCCCGCACCTGCCCCAGGGCGTCGGCCTGCAACCGGTCCGCACGCACGCACGAGCCCGGCGGCCGTCCCGCCGTCCGTCGGTTGCCGGCGGGTCAGTTACCGGCCGTCAGTTGCCGGCCGTCAGCCGGTGATCAGCTTGGACGTGATGCGGTCGGACGCCTTCTTCGCCTCCTCCGCCGGATCGCCGCCCTCCAGCACCGCCGTCATGTACGGCTTGATCGGGTTGTCCGCCTCCACGGCAGGCCAGAAGGGCGAGTTGGGGGTCGCGCGGCCCTCGGTGGCGCCCTCGGCCATCGCCGCGGTCCCTTCCTGGCCTTCGACCACCTTCGCGAGGGCGGGCTTGTTGGGCACGTAGCTCATGGCCCGGGCGAGCTCCGTCTGCCACTTCGCCCCCGCGAGGGCCTTGACGACCTCGATGCCCTCGCCCCGCTGGTCGGCCCCCTCCGGCACGATCAGGTCCGACCCGCCGGTGAAGACCGCGCCCGGCTTCTTGGCGCTCTTGCCGGGAATGGGGAAGTAGCCGAGCTTGCCCTTGAGTTCCGGGTTCTGCTGTTCGATGAGCGCGGCGCTCCCGGGCACGGAGATGATCTGGGCGACCGTGCCCTCGGCGAACACATCGGTCTCCGGGGGTGTCTGCTCGTCGGCGTCCGTCGGTCCCTCGCCGAACGCCTGCAGCGTCTTGTAGAAGTCCATGCCCCGCAGCGCGGCCGGGGAGTCGAGCGCGCCCCGCCAGTCGCCGCTGTCGTCGTCGGCCAGTTCGCCGCCCTCGTCCCAGACGAACCCGGCGAGTACGTACCAGTTCTGTCCGGCGAGGTAGATGCCCTGCCGGCCGGCGGCGTTCAGCCTCTCGGTGACCTCCACCCACTCCTCACGGGTCTTGGGGAGTTCGGTGATCCCCGCCTCCGTGAAGAGGTCCTTGTTGTAGATCACCACGCGGTTCGCCGCGTACCAGGGGATTCCGTACTGTGCGCCGTTGACCTTGCCCGGCTCGGCGAGTCCCGGGAGCCAGTCCTCCCCGCCCAGGTCGCGCATGGACTCCAGGGTGAGGTCACGGAGCTCGCCGCTCTCCGCGTACTGGGCGACCTGGGTGTTGCCGACCTCGATGACATCCGGTGCGTCGTCGCCGTCGAGCGCCTTCAGGACCTTGGGCCCGATGCCGCCCCACTCCTGGATCTTGAACTCCAGTTCGATCGACGGGTGCTCGGCCTCGTAGGACTCCTTGAAGCGGTCCAGGAAGCTCTGGGAGGCGCTGCCCTTCATCAGCCACACGGTCACCGTGCTGCCGTCGGAACCCACGCCGGGGAGGAGACCGCAGCCGCTCAGCGTGACGGAGGAAACGAGCGCGACGGCTCCGGCCAGTTTGCGGATCTTCACGGGGGTCACCTTCTGCGAAACGGCACGACAACAGGACAGAACCCGGGTGGGGGGACTGCGGGCGGCGCTCGCACGGGCGTGTGGATCGGAGTTTGGTATGTACCAATCCGCAGGTCAAGGCCCTGTCCGCTGCGGATCGCCGGCCGGGACACCTCGCGCGACGACGCGGGGTGAGGCACCGTGGAATGACGAAAGGAGACATTAGATGTCTAATCACACCTACCGGGTCACCGAGATCGTAGGAACCTCCGAGGAGGGCATCGACGCGGCGATCCGGAACGGCATCGCAAGAGCCTCCGAAACGTTGCACAATCTCGACTGGTTCGAGATGACCCAGGTCCGCGGTCATATCGAGAACGGCCGGATCGCCCATTACCAGGTGGGGCTCAAGGTCGGTTTCCGGCTCGACGGGGACGCCTGACCCCGACGCCCCGCGCCCGTGGGTGGAGGAGTGGGGCAGCGGCCGGGTCAGGTACGCTCCCGGCGCTGCTGCGCGTCCTTCATCGACCGCGGGGTGACGGCCCACCGAGCGCGTACGACCGCGAAGCCGGCCCGCTCGGCCGCGTCGCACACGAGCTCGTCGTCGTCGACGAGGACACGCACCTCACGCTTCCCGGCCAGTCGCTCCAGGACCTCCAGCTTCGTGCGGCCGGCCGGCCGCCTGTCACCGTCGCGCCTCATGTGGACATCACCGAGCGGCAACCCCTGCCGCTCCAGCCAGTCCAGGGTGTCCCGGCGACACCGCTCCGGCCGGCCGGTCAGGTACACCACCTCGCACTCCTCGGCGCTCGCCAGGACCAGGCGGACCCCTTCCTCCAGAGGCGGGTCCTGGGGTGCCGCCGAGAAGAACCGCGCCCAGTCCCGCCGCCGGCCCTCGAGGAAGTGCTGACGGTGTCCGCTGTCGGCGAGCGTTCCGTCAAGATCGAATACGGCCAGCGGCCGGGGGTAGGCGCTCAACGCGCTCCCATCCTCGAAAACATGCCGAAAGGATAGAACGGATGACTGACGACCTCGGCGGACGCCGCGTACTCGCGATCGTGACCAATTACGGCGTCGAACAGGACGAACTCGTACTGCCCGTACGGCGGATGCGTGAGGCCGGTGCCACGGTGGACATCGCGGCTGTCTCCACGGACCCCGTCCGGACGCTCGTGGGCGACAAGGATCCGGGTGAGACCGTGCGGCCCTCGCTCACCCTCTCCGACGCGGATCCGGCCGACTACGACCTGCTGCTCGTACCCGGCGGAACCCTCAACGCCGACACCCTGCGCCTCCAGGACGCCACCGACCGGATCGTCCGCTCGTTCACGACGACGGGCCGGCCGGTCGCCGCCATCTGCCACGGCCCCTGGGTACTCGTCGAGTCGGACGTCGTCAGGGACAAGACCCTCACCTCCTATCCCTCGCTCCGGACGGACATCCGGAACGCGGGCGGCAGCTGGGTGGACGAGTCGGTCGTCAAGGACGACGGCGGCGGGTGGACCCTGATCACCTCGCGCACACCCAAGGACCTGGACGACTTCATCGGCGCGATCGGCAGGGAACTCTCGGCGGCCTAACGCCCGAGGGCCTTGCGCAGCTGCTCCTTGGTCATCGAGGAGCGGCCCTCGACGTTGCGCTTCTTGGCCTCCTCGTACAACTGGTCCTTCGTGGGACCCTGTGCGCCGCTGTGCGACCGCTGCCCTCCGCGCTCGGAGGACGATTTGGGATCCCGTAGCGAAGCCGGGCTCGCCGTCCTGGACTCTCCCGAGCGGGCCCGCTCCTTGTTGACGGTCCGCGCCGCGATCTCCTTCGCGCGCTTCGTGGAGGTGCCGCGGTCCTCGGCACTCTCCTTGATGTGCTCGTACTGGCGTTCGCGCTTGGAGCTGGATCCTGCGGGCATGACACCTCTCCTCACTGCCGGGCGACGGTGGTTCGCCGCACCCACTACCCCACACCTTCGCCCTCACGCCTGCCGGGCGGGAGGTCCGAACGGGGCACGGGGCCGATCGCCGAGCGTGACCGTTCGAGATGCAGGTGCGCCGGTGCGCTGTTTCGCTGAGTGGGTCCGCTCCCCACAGATCCAGGAGTGATCATGAGCGTTGCAGGTGAGTCCGGCGGTCGAGCCAAGCAGCTGCGGGACAAGGCGCAGGAACTCAACGAGGCCGCGGAACGCGCCACCGATCCGGAGCAGCGGCAGCGGCTCCAGGACAAGGCCCGCCGCCTGCGCGAGCAGAGCAAGCAGGAGAGCTCCATGACCGACCGTGGCATGGACCCGATGGTGTAGGGCCGGACACCCCGTGCTGCCGGTGGTCCTCGCCCGTGCGGAAGGATCACCGGCAGCAGCACGCCCACCCCGCCTATCCCCACGGAGCCGCACCGCAGATGTCCACCCCCCATGATCCCTACGTCCGGGTGCGCGGCGCGCGCGAGCACAACCTCCGCGATGTGGACGTCGACATCCCGCGCGACACCCTCGCGGTCTTCACCGGTGTCTCCGGGTCGGGGAAGTCCTCCCTGGCGTTCGGGACGATCTACGCGGAGGCGCAGCGGCGTTACTTCGAGTCGGTCGCCCCGTACGCCCGCCGGCTGATCCACCAGGTGGGGGCTCCCGATGTCGGTGAGATCACCGGCCTGCCGCCCGCGGTGTCCCTGGAGCAGCGCCGGTCGGCGCCCGGGTCGCGCTCCTCGGTGGGTACGGTCACCACGCTCTCCAACTCCCTGCGGATGCTCTTCTCCCGCGCCGGTGACTACCCGCCGGGCGCCGAGCGCCTCGACTCCGACTCCTTCTCGCCGAACACGGCGGCCGGAGCGTGCCCCGAGTGCCACGGGCTGGGGCGGATCCACCGCACCACCGAGGAACTGCTCGTACCGGACCCGTCGTTGTCGATCCGGGACGGGGCGATCGCGGCCTGGCCGGGAGCCTGGCAGGGCAAGAACCTCCGTGATGTGCTGGATGCCCTCGGATACGACATCGGGCGTCCCTGGCGGGAGTTGGAGCCGGCGGACCGCGAGTGGATCCTGTTCACCGAGGAGCAGCCGGTGGTGACGGTCCATCCGGTGCGGGACGCGGGACGCATCCAACGCCCTTACCAAGGCACGTACATGAGCGCGCGCCGCTATGTGATGCACACCTTCGCGGACACCAGGAGCCGGTCGTTGCGCGCGAAGGCGGAGCGCTTCCTGACGAGCGCGCCGTGTCCGGTGTGCGGGGGCGGCCGGCTGCGGGCGGAGGCCATGGCGGTCACCTTCGCGGGCCGTACGATCGCCGACCTCGTCGCGCTCCCCCTCACCGCCCTGACGGAGGTGCTGCTGGAGGCGGGCGGCGCGAGCGACACCGCGCGGGTGCTGACGGCCGATCTGCTGTCCAGGATCGAGCCGGTCACCGAGCTCGGTCTCGGCTACCTCAGCCTGGACCGTACGGCCCCCTCCCTCTCCTCCGGCGAGCTGCAGCGGCTGCGGCTCGCCACGCAGCTGAGGTCGGGGCTGTTCGGCGTCGTCTACGTACTGGACGAGCCGTCGGCGGGCCTGCACCCCGCCGACACGGAGTCGCTGCTCGGCGTGCTCGGCAGGCTCAAGCAGGCGGGAAACACGGTGTTCGTGGTGGAGCACCAGATGGATGTGGTGCGGCAGGCCGACTGGCTGGTGGACGTGGGGCCCCTGGCGGGCGAGCACGGGGGCAGGGTGCTGCACAGCGGCCCCCCGGCGGACCTCGCGGGTGTGACCGGGTCCGCGACCCGGCGCTTCCTCTTCGACGAGGACCCCGTACCGGCCCGGGAACCTCGCGATCCTTCCGGCTGGATCACGCTGCGCGGGGTCGATCTGCACAATGTGCGCGGCGTCGACGCCGCGTTCCCGCTCGGCGTGCTGACGGCGGTCACCGGTGTGTCCGGGTCGGGCAAGTCGACCCTCGTCGGCCAGGTCCTGGCGGGTGTGCTCGCCGACCGCCGGCCGGCGGAGGCGGCCGAGGACCCTGCGGGACCGGTGGTGCGGGGCTGTGCGTCGGCGGAGGGCCTGGAAGCGGTGGACCGGCTCGTGCAGGTCGACCAGAAGCCCATCGGCCGTACCCCGCGGTCCAACCTGGCCACGTACACCGGGCTGTTCGACGTCGTGCGGAAGCTCTTCGCGGAGACGGAGACGGCGCGGGCCAGGAAGTACCGCGCGGGCCGGTTCTCGTTCAATGTGGCGGGCGGGCGGTGCGAGACCTGTCAGGGAGAGGGGTTCGTCTCGGTCGAGCTGCTGTTCCTGCCCAGCACGTATGCTCCCTGCCCGGACTGCCACGGTGCGCGCTACAACCCGCAGACCCTCGACGTCACCCTGCGCGGCCTCACGATCGCCGGGGTGCTGGACCTGACGGTGGAGGCGGCCGCCGGATTCCTCGCCGGGACCCCTGCGGCCGAGCGCAGTCTGCGGGCCCTTCTCGACGTGGGGCTCGGCTATCTGCGCCTGGGGCAGCCGGCCACCGAGCTGTCGGGCGGTGAGGCGCAGCGGATCAAGCTCGCCACCGAGCTCCAGCGCGCCCGGCGGGGGCACACGCTGTACCTGCTGGACGAGCCGACGACCGGGCTGCACCCCGCCGATGTGGAGGTGCTGATGCGGCAGTTGCACGGCCTGGTGGACGCGGGCAACACGGTGGTGGTCGTGGAGCACGACATGGCGGTGGTGGCCGGCGCCGACCGGGTGATCGACCTGGGCCCGGGGGGCGGGGACCGTGGCGGCCGGATCGTCGCCACCGGGACACCGCGGGAGGTCGCCGGCGCGGCGGGGAGCCGTACGGCCGCTTACCTGGCCAAGGCGTTGCGGACGGGCTGACCCCCCGCCGGTCCTGACACGTAATCAGCAGCGGGTGAGTCAGCGGCGTTTGGGTCAGCAGCGGGTGGGTCAGCGGCGCACCTTGCGGGTGGCGCGCAGCCACTCCTTGTTCATCGCGGTGATCGAGGGAAGCGGGATGCCCTTGGGGCAGGCCGTCGCGCACTCGCCGGTGAGGGTGCAGCCGCCGAAGCCCTCGTCGTCCATGGTGGCGACCATGTCGAGCACCCGGGTCTCCCGCTCGGGCGCGCCCTGGGGGAGCACGTTGAGGTGGTTGATCTTGGCCGAGGTGAAGAGCATCGCCGAGCCGTTCGGGCAGGCGGCCACGCAGGCACCGCAGCCGATGCACTCGGCGTGCTCGAAGGCGGAGTCGGCGTCGGGCTTGGGCACGGGTGTCGCGTGCGCGTCGGGTGCCGTGCCGGTGGGCGCCGAGATGTATCCGCCGGACTGGATGATCCGGTCGAACGAGGAACGGTCGACGACGAGGTCCTTCACGACCGGGAAGGCGGAGGCGCGCCACGGCTCGATGTCGATCGTGTCGCCGTCGCTGAAGGACCGCATGTGGAGCTGGCAGGTGGTGGTCCGCTCCGGGCCGTGGGCGTCGCCGTTGATGACGAGGCTGCACGCGCCGCAGATGCCTTCGCGGCAGTCGTGGTCGAAGGCGACGGGCTCGTCCCCGCCGAGGATGAGTTCCTCGTTGAGGGTGTCGAGCATCTCCAGGAACGACATGTCCTGCGAGATGCCGTCGACTTCGTAGGTGGCCATGGCGCCGGGCGCCTCGGCGTTCTGCTGGCGCCAGACGCGCAGGGTGAGCTTCATGCGTAGCTCCGCTGAGTGGGGTGGACGTACTCGAAGACGAGGTCTTCCTTGTGCAGGACGGGGGCGTCGCCGGTGGCGCTGAACTCCCAGGCGGCGGCGTAGGAGAACTCCTCGTCCCGGCGGGCGGCCTCGCCGTCCGGGGTCTGTGACTCCGCGCGGAAGTGGCCGCCGCAGGATTCGGCGCGGTGCAGGGCGTCGAGGCACATGAGCTCGGCGAGCTCCAGGTAGTCGACGACGCGGTTGGCCTTCTCCAGCGACTGGTTGAACTGTTCGCCGGTGCCGGGCACCTTGATGCGGCGCCAGAACTCCTCGCGGATCTGCGGGATCCGGTCCAGGGCCTTACGGAGTCCGTCCTCGGTGCGGGCCATCCCGCAGAACTCCCACATGAGTTCGCCGATCTCGCGGTGGAAGGAGTCCGGTGTGCGGTCGCCGTCGACGGCGAGGAGCAGGTTGATGCGGTCCTCGGTCTCGGCGACGGCCTCCGTGACCGCCGGGTGCCCGGCGTCCACCGCCTCGGCGTGCGGGTTGCGGGCGAGGTAGTCGTTGATGGTCGACGGCAGGACGAAGTAACCGTCGGCGAGGCCCTGCATCAGCGCGGAGGCGCCGAGGCGGTTGGCACCGTGGTCGGAGAAGTTGGCCTCACCGATGGCGAAGAGGCCGGGGATGGTGGTCTGGAGGTCGTAGTCCACCCAGAGGCCGCCCATCGTGTAGTGCACGGCGGGATAGATGCGCATCGGCGTCTCGTACGGGTCCTCCGCGGTGATGCGGGCGTACATGTCGAAGAGGTTGCCGTACTTCTCCTCGACCTTCTTCCTGCCCATGCGCGCGATGGCCTCGGCGAAGTCGAGGTAGACGCCCTGGCCGCCGGGGCCGACGCCGCGGCCCTCGTCGCAGACGTTCTTCGCGGCACGGGAGGCGATGTCGCGGGGCACGAGGTTGCCGAAGGCCGGGTAGATGCGCTCCAGGTAGTAGTCCCGCTCGTCCTCCGGGATCTGGTTCGCGGGGCGGTCGTCGCCCTTGGCCTTCGGGACCCAGATGCGTCCGTCGTTGCGCAGGGACTCGCTCATCAGCGTCAGCTTGGACTGGTGGTCACCGGTGCGCGGGATGCAGGTGGGGTGGATCTGGGTGAAGCACGGGTTCGCGAAGTAGGCGCCGCGGCGGTGGGCACGCCAGATCGCCGTGGCGTTGGAGTTCATCGCGTTCGTCGACAGGTAGAAGACGTTGCCGTAGCCGCCGCTGGCCAGGACGACCGCGTCGGCGAAGTACGTGTCGATCTTCCCGGTGACGAGGTCGCGGGCCACGATGCCGCGGGCCTTGCCGTCGACGACGATCAGGTCGAGCATCTCCGTGCGGGAGTGCAACTCGACGTTGCCGGCGGCGATCTGCCGGGAGAGCGCCTGGTAGGCGCCGAGGAGGAGTTGCTGCCCTGTCTGGCCGCGGGCGTAGAAGGTACGGGAGACCTGGACGCCGCCGAAGGAGCGGTTGTCGAGGAGGCCGCCGTACTCACGGGCGAAGGGGACGCCCTGGGCGACGCACTGGTCGATGATCTCCACGGAGATCTCGGCCAGGCGGTGGACGTTGGACTCGCGGGCGCGGAAGTCGCCGCCCTTGACGGTGTCGTAGAAGAGCCGGTGGACGGAGTCGCCGTCGTTGCGGTAGTTCTTGGCGGCGTTGATCCCGCCCTGCGCGGCGACGGAGTGGGCCCGCCTCGGCGAGTCCTGGAAGCAGAACTGGACGACGTGGTAGCCCTGTTCGGCGAGGGTCGCGCCGGCCGAGCCGCCGGCGAGGCCGGTGCCGACGACGATCACGGTGTGCTTGCGGCGGTTGGCCGGGTTGACGAGCTTCGCCTCGAAGCGCCGGGTGTCCCAGCGGTCGGCGACGGGTCCCCCGGGCGCCTTGGCGTCGACGACGGGCTCGCCGGTGCGGTAGTTCGTGTAGTCACTCATGTCAGCTCACCACTCCGGTCATCACGGCGACGGGCACGGAGACGAAGCCGGCCGTCAGCACCACTGCGAAGGCATTGGCGAGGGTCTTCAGGACGCAGTCCCGGTTCGCGCTGCCCACGCCGAGGGTCTGCGCCGCACTCCAGAACCCGTGCTGGACGTGCAGGCCCAGGGCGAGCACGGCGACGATGTAGATCACGTTGCCGTACCAGGTGGAGAAGGTGTCGAGCACGTTCTGGTAGGGGTGCCCGGACTGGAACCCGCCGGTGTGCACGGTGCCGGTCGTGAGGTCGAGGATGTGCCAGACGATGAACAGGCCGAGGATGACGCCGCCGTAGCGCATGGTGCGCGTGGCATAGCTGGAGCGTGCCTTCTTGTGGACGTACGCCGTCGGGCGCGCCCGGAGGTCGCGGCGGCTCAGCTGGTACGCGGAGACCGCGTGCAGGACGACGGCCGCGACGAGCACCACGCGGATGATCCACAGCGCCCACTCGTAGTGCAGGAAGGGCTCTCCGATGGTCCGGAGCCAGTGCGCGTAGTGGTTGAACTCGCCGGACCCGAAGAAGATCTTCAGGTTGCCGAGCATGTGGACCGCAAGGTAACCGAGCATGATCAGGCCGCTCACAGCCATGATCGTCTTCTTGCCGACGGACGAGTCCCAGAGCGTACGCGTCATGGACGGCCGTCGGTCCGTCCGCGTTGCCAATGCCATGGACACGACGCTAGAGCCGAAGGGCACCATCAGTCCAAGACATGAAACGAGTCATGTCCATAGGCATCAGCTATGCAGAGCGCTATCGTCGCTCCTATGCACTTCCAGCAGCTCGCCTACTTCGTGGCCGTGGCCGAGGCCAGGCACTTCACCCGGGCCGCCGAGGAGGTGCATGTGTCGCAGCCCTCGCTGTCCCAGCAGATCAAGGCCCTGGAGAACGAGCTGGGCGCCGAGCTGTTCAGCCGGGCGCGCGGCAACATCGCACTGACCGACGCGGGCGAGGCGCTGCTGCCGCTGGCCCGCAGGATCCTGGCGGACGCGGACACCGCGCGCCACGAGGTGCAGGAACTGGTGCAGCTGCGCCGGGGGCGGATCCGGCTGGGCGCCACCCCGAGCGTCTGCACGGGGCTGCTGCCCGACGTGCTGCGCGCCTTCCACGACGCCCACCCGGGCATCCAGCTCCTGATCGAGGAGGGTGGCTCCCACGACCTCGTACGGCAGCTCGCCCGGGGGGCCCTGGACCTGGCGCTGCTCGTGCTGCCGCTGCCCGCCGGCTCCCCGGCGCTCACCACCATGGAGCTGCTGCACGAGGACCTCGTGGTGGTGTCATCGGCATCCCGGCCCGCCCCGGGGCGAAAAGGCCGGGTGCACGTCGCCGACCTCGAGAACGAACCTCTGGTGATGTTCCGGCACGGATACGACCTGCGGGAGCTGACGGTCGCCGCGTGCCGCGCGGAGGGCTTCGAACCCTCGTTCACGGTGGAGGGCGGCGAGATGGACGCCGTCCTGGGCTTCGTGCGTGCGGGGCTCGGGATCGCCGTCGTCCCCCGCATGGTCGCCGTGCGGGCGGGCCAGGATCTCCGGACGACGCCACTGGCGTCGCCGGGGCTGCGGCGGACCATCGGGCTCGCGCACCGCAGCGACGTCGAACCTCCGCGTGCGGCGCGCGAGCTGCAGCGGATGCTCCTGGGAGCGGGCCCGCCCGCCGCGCCCCCGGCCGCCGGCGGGCCAGGACCTGCCGGCGGCTGAGGACTGCGGCCGGGCCGTCAGACCGCGTCGGCCAGCAGCAGCGAGTGGATCCGGTCCGGGGCACCCGGCCGTGCGTAGTACCAGCCCTGGGCCGTGTCGCAGCCGAGCTGCCGCAGCTGTTCGGCCTGGGCGCCGGTCTCCACCCCCTCCACCGTGACCGCGAGGTCCAGGCTGTGGGCGAGCGACACGATGCCCTCGACGATCTTCAGATCGACCGGGTCGGCCGGGTGGTGCTGCATGCCCTGTGTGAAGGAGCGGTCCAGCTTGAGTACGCTCACCGGCAAGCGGCGCAGGTTCGCCAGGTTCGAGTAGCCCGTGCCGAAGTCGTCCAGCGCGATGTCGACACCCATCTCCGCAAGCTGACGGAGCGGCTTGAGCAGATCGTCGTCGGCACCGATCAGCGCGGACTCCGTGACCTCCAGGCAGAGGGCCCCCGGCTCGAGGCCGGACCGTTCCAGCACGTCGACGGTCTCGGCGACCAGATTCGGGTGGTGCAGCTGGGTCGGTGAGAGGTTGACGTTGATCCGCAGGGGCCCGCCGTCGGTGTGACGTTCCTGCCAGAAGTTCGCCTGCCGCACGGACTCCTCCAGCACCCAGCGGCCGAGCGGCACGATCAGTCCGGTGTGCTCGGCGAGCGGGATGAACCGGTCCGGGCCGAGCACGCCGTGCTGCGGATGGCACCAGCGCACCAGGGCCTCGGCGCCGTGCACGCTTCCGTCGCCGAGGTGCACGAGCGGCTGGTACTCGATGAAGAACTCGCCCCGGTCCAGCGCCGCCGGGAGCGCGGTGGTCAGTCCGTGCCGGGTGATGGCGCGGGCGTCGGCCTCGGCGTCGGAGAGGGCGAACCGGTTCCCGCCCGCCGCCTTGGCCCGGTACATCGTGATGTCCGCGCTGCGCAGCACCTCGGCGGCGGTGCGTTCACCCGAAGGGCCTTCGACGACGCCGATGGATCCGCGTACGGTCAGCTCCCGGCCGTCGAGGCGGATCGGTGTGGCGAGCGCCGAGAGGATGCGCCCGGCCAGCTCGTGCACCTCGTCCTGGGTGCGCGGTCCGGTCGTGAGGGCCACGAACTCGTCGCCGCCGAGCCGCGCGACCATCTCGCCCGGGGCCGTCGCGCAGCTCTGCAGCCGGTCGGCGACCTCGACCAGGAGCCGGTCCCCCGCCGCGTGTCCCAGGCTGTCGTTGATCGCCTTGAAGCCGTCGAGGTCGAGGTAGCAGAGCCCGAAGCGCATGCCGTCCCTGGGCGTGAGGGCCTTCTCGAGACGCTCGAAGAACAGCGTCCGGTTGGGGAGTCCGGTGAGCGCGTCGTGGGTGGCCTCGTAGCGCAGCCGCAGGTTGAGCAGCCGCTTCTCCGTGGTGTCCTCCATGAGCGCCAGCTGGTACTCGGGCCGCCCCTCCGAATCCCGCAGGAGCGAGACGGTGAGGTTGGTCCACAGCACGGTGCCGTCGTTGCGGTAGTACGGCTTCTCGACGCTGTAGTGCTCGCGTTCGCCCCGCACGAGCTCGTCGTAGTACCTCCAGACGTGAGGCGAGTCCTCGGGGTGCACCCACTCGTTCACCTTGTGGCTGCGGACGTGGTTCTCCAGGCCTCCGAACATCCGGGTCAGGGTGTCGTTGATCTCCAGGATGTTCCCTTCGAGGTCGGCGATGCCGATCCCGATGGCGGCGTCCTTGAACACGGCCCGGAAGCGCGCCTCGGTGGCGTGCAGCGCCTGCTCGGCGTGCGAGCGGGCGGTGAGCGCCGAGCGGGCGATCGCCTCCTGCTCGGCGAGCGTGCGCTCCCGCAGCGCCTGGGTGAAACCGCCGGCCAGCGCGTGCTGGATCCGTGCGCACCGGGCCCGGCTGTCCTCCGTCGACAGGTCGACCGGCCCGTTGCCGCCGCAGTAGAGGACCAGATAGGAGTCGACGACGCCGAGGGTCGAGCTCAGGGCGTCGGGATCCGTGCAGTGCGCGGCGACGAGCGCGGCTCCGACGCGGTGCGCCGGTGTCGCGTCGAAGACCCGTGTGTGCAGGATGCCGTTGAGCTCCCGGGCGAGCGGCAGCAGATGCTCCTCGAACTCCGGGCGGGTCAGGGAGGTGGCCGTGGAGGGGAAGATCGCCCGGCTCCAGATGGTGGCGAATCTCCTGAGACGGCCCTCGGGACCGTCGGGTTCCGCGTCCGGGGCACCGGACGACTGGGCGGGAATGCTCACGCCTTGCGCCCAACCCCGGCGAAGCCCGAGAAGGCGAACGGGTCTTCCTGCGCGAGGGTCTCGGGAGACTCCGGACGCCACTCGGGCATGGCGACGAGCCCGGGCTCGACCATCTCGTACCCCTCGAAGAAACGGCTGATCTCGACACGCGAGCGCATGATCAGCGGGTTGCGGATGGTGCGGTAGACACCGACCGTCCCACCCGCCTCCTCCTCGCTGAGCGGGATCCCCTCGTACGAGGCGTGGGTCAGGACCAGCAGGCTGCCGGGAGCCAGCGCGTCGCGCAGCTCGGCCACCGCCGCGTACGGGTCGTCGGTGTCCTCGATGAAGTGGAGCACCGCCACCAGCAGCAGCGCCACCGGCCTGTCCAGGTCGAGGAGGCCGGTGACCTCCGGGTTGTCCAGGATCTCCCGGGGCTTGCGCAGGTCCGCCGCGGCGATGACGGCCCGTTCGTTGCCTTCGAGCACCGCCTGGCTGTGTGCGACCGCGACCGAGTCGTGGTCGACGTAGGCGATCCGGGCCTCGGGGTCGGCCGCCTGGGCGACCTCGTGGACATTGCCGAAGGTCGGTATGCCGGAACCTATGTCCAGGAACTGATTGACGCCCGCCTCCGTGGCGTACTGCACGGCCCGTCGCATAAAGGCCCGATTCGCCTGCATGACCTTGGGCAGGCCCGGCATGAACTCCATGGCCTTGCGGGCCGCTTCCCTGTCCACCTCGAAATTGTGCGAACCGCCCAGGTAGAAGTCGTACATGCGAGACACGCTCGGCACCGAGATGTCTATGCCTTGCGGTGCCCAGGCGGGACGCTCCATCGATGTCTCCAACAAGTCGCCACGGCGGTCCGGCCATGTTCATGGTCAGTGTTGACCAGAGGCTACTGATCGACCGCCAAGAGAGCGAGTGGAAACGGAAATTAGAGATCCGTTATTGGTCACACACCGCAGGCATGTGCGACCGGCCCGTCGCTGCGTGTGCGCGTGCGGCGACGGACCGGTACCACAGGGCGTGTTCGGGCTTTACTTCGGGGCGCCGACCAGCTTGGCGTCGGGCGAGACCGCGTACCATGTCCCGCCGACGCCCTGGCCGTTGGTGTCGCCCGGCTTCTTGTCACCGGAGAAGGTGTAGACGGGCCAGCAGTCCAGTGACTGCTGCTGGATGCCGTCCGGGCGATTGAAGGTGACAAATCCCTTTGTGGTGACTCCGTCGACGTCATTCTTCTGCACGGGAGGGACGACCGGCCACTTCTCGAGGCAGTCGCCGGTGCAGGCTGACTTCATCGGCCACGCCGAGTCCTTCTTGAAGCGGTAAACCGTCATGCCGCGCTTGTCGACGACGACGTCTCCGAGTTCCGGGTCCTTGCGGACCGAAAGTCCGGCAAGGTCGGCCTCGGCGCCACCGGAGGGCCCGTCCGCGTTCACCGCCGCTTTCTTTCCGTCGGGGGCGGCGGCGAACCAGGTGCCTCCGACGCCCTGACCGTTGGCATCACCCGGAGCGGTGTCCTTGGCATAGCGGTACATCGGCCACCCGGCGACGGTCAGCTGCTTGGTTCCGTCGGCCCTCGTCACCTCACCGATCAGCGAGGCCTCGGTGCCGGCGGCAGCCGTGGCACTCTCCGCGGGCACCGCGGGCCACGCCTTCGCACAGTCGCCCTCGCAATTCGACGCGGGCGGCTCGGCGGTGTCCTTGTCGAATCGATAGAGGGTGAATCCCTCGCTGTCGGTCAGTACCTCGCCCAGTTTCTTGCTGTCCCACACCGCGAGTTGCCCGGCCCGTTTCGGTGCCGCGCCCGTGTCCGCGCCTGATCCGTACCCGCCGTCGGAACCGTAGCCACTGTCCGCCGGCTGTTGTGCGGGGGCGGCGTTGCCCACGGCCTGGCCGTTGGGGGACGCGCTGCCCTTCTCCTGACCGCACGCCGTCGTCAGCGCCAACAGGGCCACCGCCGTGACCGCGAGCGAGGCGTTCCGCCAGGTATCCATGTCGACTCCCGATGTGCTCTGCCGTCCGGGACGCGAGTCCGCGCCTTTCGTGGCCCTAGGTACGGTCCGCCGGTGGCCTGTTGTTCAAAGAGCCGCGAAAAAGTTTTGCCGGGCGCAAACGCGAATCACCGAATGTCCCCACCATCAGGCGAATCGTGTCCCCTGTCCGCGTGTCCGGCGGCTGGGAGGAACATGCTCCCCGGCGTGTACGGATCACGCATATGGCGGCTGACGGCCGCCACCCTTCTCCTGCTGCTCGCCGTCCCGCTGCCGGCGGCCGGTGACGACTGCGCGGTCGCCTCCATCGGGCAGGGGGACGGCGGCTCCTCCATCGCGGTGGCGGGAGAGGGGCGGTGCGGCGCGGTCATCGCCGAACCCGAACCCGAACCCGAGCCCGCGCCCCCTCCGCCGCCACCGCCGCCCCCGCCACCGCCTCCACCACCGCCCCCTCCCCCGCCTCCGCCGCCTCCTCCACCTCCCCCTCCCACCCCGGCGCCCCCGAAAGCGGAACCGGCACCGGAACGCCCGCCGCCGCCCCGGCCCACCGTGCGCCCGACACCACCGCCCCCCGCGCCCGTCGCACTCCCCACCTACCGGAAACCACCCCGCAAGACACCCCGGAACGGACCGTCGCTCGTCTCGCTCACCCTCGTGATCACCGCACCCGCCGTCTTCGCCGTGGCCGTGCTGCGCCCCCGCTCCTCCCGCTGACCGAAGAAGCTGACCGAAGAAGGGAACCCATGTCGGAATGGCTTGTTCTGACCATTGCCATGGCGTCGGCCTGCGCCGTCGTCCTGACCACCGCCGTTCTCAGCAACCGCCGCCTCGCCGACGACGACGATCCGTCCGAGACCCCCGACGTCATCGAGTACATGACGATGATGATCGGCGTGGTGTACGCGATCGTCCTCGGCCTGGCCATCGCCGGAGTGTGGGAGGGCCGTAGCGCCGCCCAGGAGTCGGTGCGCCTGGAGGCCCAGGCCCTCCACGAGGTGAGTGCCCGGTCGGCCGTCTACCCGGTCGAGGTGCGCGACCGCATCCGCTCCGACGTCGACGCGTACGTCGCCCATGTCGTCGGTGACGAATGGAGGTGGATGACGGATCACGGGGGTCTCACCGAGGAGGGCACCAGGCTGCTCGACCGGGTGCGCGCCGACGTCACGGAGTACAAGCCGCAGAACGACCACGAGGGCCAGGCGTACCAGCCGCTGGTGGACCAGGTGGCCGCCGTCGACGACGCGCGCGGAGCCCGGGGGCAGAACGCGGGCGCGACCATGCCGGGAGTGGTCTGGTTCGGGCTGATCACCGGGGCCGTGGTCACGGTGGGCCTGATCTTCACGCTCCAGATCCGCAGAACCTTCCGGGAACTGCTGCTGGCGGGCCTCTTCAGCGTCCTGATCGCGTTCCTGCTCTTCCTGATCTGGGACTTCGACGCGCCGTTCGGCCGGGGCATCTCGGCGACCACGGCTCCGTTCGTCGATCTGTTCCCGCACGCCACGGGCGGATAGCCGCCCGTCCCGCTCCGCCGTGCCCCCGGCCGGTCCGCCGGCCGGGGGACAAGGCTGCCCCATTCGCCTGACCCCGATAGCGGGTGGTATGCGGCGCTTCTACCGTTTCGGCATCGAGGTGCATCTCTCCTGTCTGGCGGAAATCCGTTCCGCGGGTGCTCCTCGGGACCCGGAGGATTCACCATGCGCGCGATACGTGTCGCACCCGTCGCCCTGCTGGGCGCCGCCGCCTGCTTTCTGACGGCATCGGCCGCATCGGCCGATGTGCTGACCGGCGGCACGTCCACCTCGTTCACGCCGACCATCACTCCCTCGACGGTCGCGCCGGGAGGCCGGGTCACTCTCGGCGCCATGGGGTGCACCACCGACGCGACCGCGTTCTCGGGCGTGTTCGACACGACCACCATCCCCAGCGGGAGGTCGGCCACGGCCACGGTCGACTCGGACGCCAGGCGCGGCGCGGTCTACGAGGTGACCTTCCGTTGCGGCACCACGACCCGGTCGGCGAACCTGACCATCACGAGCGGTGCCACCAGTACCCCCACCACCGCCCCCACCACCAGCTCCACCGCCTCCCCCAGCGGCGTGCTGGGCGGTCTCGGCGGCAGCGTCGACACCATGGACCCCGCTGAGATCGCGGCCGGCTCGGCACTGGTGGCGGTCGCCTCGGCCGGCGCCTTCTACGTCCTGCGCAAGCGACGCACCGGCCGTCAGCACTGACGGTTCGGCACCGCGTACGGACACACGTCAGTCGCCCCGGGTCCTGATCCAGGACTCGGGGCGACGGGCGTATCGGGCCGGGCAGGAGCTTGGAGCCGTCAGATCGCCGCATTGCTCATCCGGCGACGACGGACGACGAAGACGGCACCGCCGACCGCTGCCGCCGCGACGAGACCGCCACCGACCTGCATCTCGACGGAGCTGGGGCCCATCGAGCCGCCGAGGCCGCCCTGCGCGCCCCGCGAGGGGAGAACGGTGAAGCGGGCCGTCGCGACCGGGTCACCGTTGTTGCCGTTGCCACCCTGGCCGCCGTTGCCGCCTTGGCCCCCGTTGCCACCCTGGCCACCGTTGCCGCCCTGGCCACCGTTGCCGCCGCCGTCACCGCCCTGACCGCGGTCGCCTCCGTTACCGCCCTGGCCACCGTTGCCCTGGCCGCGGTCACCTCCGTTGCCGCCCTGGCCGCCGTCACCTCCGTTACCGCCGCCGAAGTTGTTGTCGCTGGTGTTGCACCGCACGGAGAGGCTGTACTGACCGGGCGTCGCGTTGTCCCGGATACGTGCGGTGGCGTAGCCGACCCGCCCCGGCGAGAGGTTCACCGTCGGGAAGGCGTTCGACCACACCCTGCCGCCGGAGCGGCCGCAGCCCTCCGCGCTGACCTGCATCGTGGCGCCCTGGAAGACCCGGGACGGGTTGACGGTGACGTTGGTCGGGAAGTTGCTCGGGTTGCTGCCCGGGCCACCTCCGGCGACGGCCAGTGGGGAAGCGAGCCCGACCGCCGCGAATGCGGTCGCGGTCACCGCGAGAGCGCGTGAAGCACGCATCTTCGAACCTCCAGCGGGAAGCGCCCCGGAGTCATGTCCTCCGGGATCAGTCGACGTGTACGCGTCCCATGACGAACCCTCACCAGATACCGCACATGTCGCACTTCGGCACTGCTCCACCCCGGTGAGCCGACACGCCGTGTGCCGCACAAGGAATCTGACGGAGTCGCAGGTCACGGTCCGTCAGAACTTTTATCCGCTCATTACTCCGAAAAGCAGATCCCGCTGCGGGTGCCCGGTCGGGCGCCACCCGTTCGCCCTTCCCTGATCGCCCCGTCACGCGCCCGCGCCTAGCGTGACGATGTCGCGACGAAGGGAGAACCATGGGCCGGGACCAGTGGGGCGCCGAGCGGAGCAGACGGACGCCGTGGGGTGCGATCGCCCTGGTGATGCTCACCGGGCTCGCTCTCATGCGCAACGGTGTGGAGACGTCCCCGGGACCGCCGCAGCCCGCCGCCGCGGCCTCCGTGGCCGGCGCCAGGGACACGACGGTCTCCGCACCGGTCGAGGGTGAGCCCGTGCAGCCGCTCGCGTACGCCCCGGCCGAGCGCATCCAGATTCCCTCGATCCAGGTCGACGCGCCCGTCGTCGATGTGAACCTGGACCCGGCAGGCTGGATCGAGGCACCGCCTCCCCAGGACCCGAACCTCGCCGGCTGGTACCAGAACGGCATCGCGCCGGGTCAGCGCGGCACCGCGGTGATGGTCGGTCACGTCGACAACCTCGCGGGCCCGGCGGTCTTCTACGGACTGGGTTCCCTCGACAAGGGCGGCCGGATCGAGGTGTCCCGCTACGACAACCGGGTCGCGGTCTTCGAGATCTACGGTGTCGAGGTCTTCTCCAAGCACGACTTCCCCGGCGCCCGGGTGTACGGCGACACCGGATACGCCGAGCTCAGGGTCATCACCTGCGGCGGGGGCTACACGAAGGCCGACGGCTACGACGGGAACGTGGTGGTCTTCGCCCGGCTGGTCGAGACGCGCCAGTCGGGCTGACACCGGCCCGGTCAGCCGCGGTGCGGAACGGTCGGGCGGTACCCCCTCTCGAGGAGCGCCGGCAGATACCGGCGCAGGGCGGCGACGCTCTGGGACCGGTTGCCGCCCGCGTCGTGCGACAGCACCACGACTCCGGGCGCGGCCCCCTTCCTGACCCGGCGGACGATGGCGTCGGTGCCCGGCTCCGTCCAGTCCAGGGTGTCGACGGTCCAGGCCATCGGTTCCATGCCCATCGCGGCGCCGATCTCGAAGGAGTTGCGGTTCCAGGCACCGTACGGCGCCCGGTACCAGAGCGGCGGGGCGCCCAGCGCCTTCTCGATCACCTCGCTGGTGCTGCCGAGTTCGTCGCGGATCGCGGCGCGGGAGAGCTTCGGGATCAGGGGGTGCGACCAGGAGTGGTTGCCGACCACGTGCCCGTCGTCGGCCATCTCCCGGAGCAGGTCGGGGTTGTCGGCCGCCATCTCGCCGCAGACGAAGAACATCGCGCGGACACCGTACCTGCGCAGCGTGGCCAGGATGTCCGGCGTGTACCGGGGGTCGGGGCCGTCGTCGAACGTGAGCACCATCGCGTCGGCGCCCAGTTCGGGGAGCTCCTCGAAGGGCCGGGTGCGGACGGGCGGCGGGGCCGGGCGGAAGCGGGGTGGAGTCCCCGAGGTCATGGGTCTCAGCCGGTAGGAGCCAGGGCCTGCCTGGGTCCGCGCCGGAGGTCCTGCGGCCACGGCCGGGGGCTCGCCGCCGGGACGTACGGGCGTGCCGGCCGGATCCGCCGCGAGCACGCGCACCGCGGTGGCGGCCCCCAGGGCGAGGGCGAGGCGCAGGAAGGTACGGCGTTCCGCTGGAATCTGATCATGCTTCATGACCAACTGCTCGCACGGAGTCACGCCCGCGCCTGCCGTCGACACCGGGGACGAGACGTTTTGCACCCGATGGATGGAGTGTCACGGACGCATCCGGCGGGTGCTGCCGGGAGGCCCGGAGGCGCCGGAAACGCGCGAGGGGCGAGGGGCTACCCTCGGGGCCGTGACAGACCAGCAACACCACCGGTTCGAGCGCGGCACGGACGGTCCCAAGGTGATCGTCGCGGGCCTCGACGGATCCGAGTCCTCGATGCGGGCAGCGGCGTACGCGGCGGGCCTCGCCCGTCGGCAGAACGCGATGCTCGCCCTCGTCTACGTCCAGCCGGTGATGACGGCCGGTGTCTCACTGGGCGCCCCGGTCGGCGACACGACCGGGGAGGTCGCCGAGGGGCTGGTGAACGAGATCAGGGCCTCGACGGAACGGCTCAAGGACATATGGAACGTGCGCTGGGAGTTCCACACGTTCCGGGGGGATCCGTACAACGGACTGGTGACGGCGGCCGACGAGCTGAAGGCGGACGCCGTGATCGTGGGTGCCTCGGAGTCCGCCGGGCACCGGTTCATCGGCTCGGTGGCGATCCGGCTCGTGAAGGCCGGGCGCTGGCCCGTCACGGTCGTTCCGTAACGCCCCGCCCGGCGGTTTCCCCCGTGACGGGGGCGTACCGTCCGGGCGGGAGGCGAGGCGCCCCAGGGGAGGCGGACGTCACCTGCCGGCCACAAGACCGTCCTGGCCCGCACCGCGGCTCAGGACGGCCCGGTGGATCCGGTCACGGATCTTTTCGAGCCGTCCGCCGTCCTGCCCCGCGGTCGCCGGGCTCCTCGCATCCAGGGGGACGACGCGTCCCGCCGCCGGGTCGAACCACTGGGGGATGAATTCGGCCTTCCTGACGGCCCATCGCTCCCCGGGTTCCGCGGGCGGCGCGAAGGTGAAGCGGCCCATCGAGCTCTCGTTGGCGCGTGGGTCCTGGACCCCCTCGTGGTTGACCATGGCACCGGCGACCTGATCACCCGTCCCGTACACGATCCACGTGCCGTTGACCTTCTCGTACGCCTGCGGCACGTGCGCGTGGGTGCCGAGGATCAGGTCGATGTCGGGGCGTCCTCCGGTGCGGGAGGCGGTGAGCTCGCGGCCGAGTCCGAGCTGGACGTCGTCTGGGGCGTCCTGCCACTCGGTCCCCCAGTGCAGGGACACGACCACCACGTCGGCGCCCGCCTTGCGGGCCGCCCGGGCGTCCGCCACGATCCGGCCCCTGTCGATCAGGTCGACCGCCCAGGGCTGTCCGGCCGGCAGCGGCAGGTCGTTGGTGCCGTAGGTGTACGCGAGGTGGGCGACCTTCGCGGCGTTCTCGCCCTTGCCCGCCCTGAGCAGCGTGGGTCGTGACGCCTCCTCGGCCGAGCGTGCGGTTCCGGCGTGTGCGATGCCCGCGCGGTCCAGGGCGTCGAGCGTGCGTCCGATGCCCTGGGCGCCGTCGTCCAGGGTGTGGTTGGAGGCGGTCGAGCAGGAGTCGAAGCCGGTGGCCCGCAGGGCGGTGGCCACCTCGGGCGGTGACTTGAAGAGCGGATAGCCGGTGTAGGGGCCGCCTTCCTGGCCGTACACCGTCTCCATGTGGCAGATGGCCAGATCCGCGCCCGAGACCGCGGGGGCGGCGCCCTTGAGCATCGGACGGAAGTCGTAGCCCCTGCCGCCCGCGTCGGTGGCGGCACGGTCGATGATCGAGGAGTGCGGCAGGATGTCGCCTGAGGCCAGCAGCGTGAAGGTGCCCGCCCCCTCCGCTCCCCCGGATCCCGCACCGTGCGCACCCCGCTCGGCGGGGAGGTGCCGGCCCGCGAAACCAGGAGTCCCGGACGGTTGGCCGGTACAGGCTGTTGCGGTGGCGAGCAGACCGGCGACGGCGATCGCCGCGCCCTGTCGGATGCGCTTCGTCATCTGCACGACTCCCAGTTCGCATGATTTCGGCCATCTGAATACACATATATTCATACTGGCGAGTCAAGGACAAAGACGGCCAAGTACCTGAATCGGCCGTATCGCCGTCCCCCGACCGTTCACCGCACCACTCGTCGCTCCGTGCGACCGCTCGGCGCACGCCTCGGTGCACCGCCTGTTCCCCCGCGCCCTGATGCGTTCGTATACGCCAGGCGGGAGCGAGGCGTCAGGGGCCTCTTCGGGAAAGGACGTTCACGATGAGCACTGCGACAACCGATGAGCGGACCCTCGCGGAGCTGCAGCGGGAACACGGGCCCGCGCTCCTCCACTTCCTGCTGGGACTGACGTTCGGCGACCGGCAGCGTGCCGAGGACCTGTTGCAGGAGACGCTGGTACGCGCCTGGCAGCACCCCGAGGCCTTCGACGCCCCGTACGACTCGATGCGCCCGTGGCTCTTCACCGTCGCCCGGCGGCTGGCCATCGACGCCCGCAGGTCCCGCCAGGCACGGCCGGCGGAGGTCAGCGACGCCGTTCTGGAGAGCGCCCCCGCCCAGGCCGACACGGCGGACTCGGCGGTCCACGCCCTGGACGTGCGCGAGGCCGTACGGACGCTCAGCCCCGAGCACCGCGCGGTGCTCGTGCAGATCTACTTCCGCGGACTCAGCGTGGGTGAGACCGCGCAGGTCCTCGGCATACCCGCGGGTACCGTCAAGTCCCGCTCGTACTACGCGCTGCGGCTGCTGAGCCGTAATCTTCCCGGCTACTCCAGCAGGTCGTCCACGTTGAGCAGCGCGAGCAGGGACAGCGCCTCGACGACCTCCACGTAGGCCGCGGCGCAGGCCCCGCACCGCTGGAGATGCCGTGCGACCGGGCCGCTCTCCTCCGCCTCCAGGGCGTCGAGCACGTAGGCGCCCAGCAGCAGGTGTACATGCGGGTCGTCGCCGCGGTCGGCCGTCATCCCACCTCCGATCTCCCGACGGATCCTGCCCTTCTGCCCACGCGGGGCGCGTGCCCCCGGTTCAATGCTGCGTGTAGCCCGGTGCCGAGTCGACGAAAGAGGCGAGACGGGATGCGTCCCGAACATCACGAAGGAACCGGTGGGGACGGGCTGCTGGTCCCGATGGCCTGGATGTACTCCGAATACATCGCCGACGAGGTGCTGGAGACCGGCGACCTGATGGAGCCGACGACCCTGGAGTACCGGGCGGGGCGCGACGCGCTCGCCCTGACGATCTTCCTCTCCGACGGGGCGGTGGCCGACGAGCTCCCCGCCGCACGGGTGGACGAGCTCCGGCTGCTCACGGCGTACGGCGCCGCCTGGAGACGCTGGGTCTGCGCGCGGCTGGAGGCGCTGGAGCGGCCGACCGCCCCGGCGGGGATCGCCGGTCCCGACCTCGCACTGGCGCGGGCCGCCTGGCGGTGGCTGGAGGAGACCGAGCTGCTGGCCGCGGACCTCGACGCGATCGGCCCGCCACCGTGGGAGCCGGTCGGCGACGAGGAGAAGGAGGAGGAGAACGAGGCGCAGGTGTGGACGCCGGCCTGGCAGCTCGGGCTGCCGCTCGGCCATCTGGCCGTCCATCTGTACTGACCCGCTCTCACGCGGGCGGGTCAGGAACCGTGCACGCCCGCACGGTACTTGGGCAGCCGCAGGGTGATCTTCATTCCTGCCCCGACCCCCGTCTCGATCACGAGCCCGTAGTCGTCGCCGTAGACCTGGCGGAGCCGTTCGTCCACGTTGAGCAGACCGATGCCGGTGGAGGTTCCGCCCTCGCCCCGCAGGATCTGCCGGAGACGCTCCGGCTCCATCCCCGCGCCGTCGTCCTCGATGACGACCTCCGCCTCGGCACCGGCGTCCAGCGCGCTGATCGTGATGCGGATCGGGGCGTCCGCCGGCCGGGCGGGGACGGGGGCGCGGGGCCGGGTGACAGCGCCCTCCAAGCCGTGCTTGACGGCGTTCTCGACCAGGGGCTGGAGGCAGAGGAACGGGAGTGAGACGGGCAGCACCTCGGGGGCGACCTGGAGTGTCACGGAGAGACGTTCGCCGAACCGGGCCCGCACCAGCGCCAAGTACTGGTCGATGGAGTGGAGTTCGTCGGCAAGAGTGGTGAACTCACCGTGCCGGCGGAACGAGTAGCGGGTGAAGTCGGCGAATTCGAGCAACAGTTCACGCGCGCGCTCGGGGTCGGTCCTGACGAACGACGCGATCGCGGCGAGTGAGTTGAAGATGAAGTGCGGGGAGATCTGGGCCCGCAGCGCCTTGATCTCGGCCTCGATGAGCTGGGTGCGGGAGCGGTCGAGCTCGGCGAGCTCCAGCTGCACGCAGACCCATCGGGCGACCTCCCCCGCCGCCCTGGCCAGCACCGCCGACTCCCTGGGCGCGTAGGCGACGAGGGTGCCGAGCACCCGGTGGTCGACCGTCAGGGGGACGGCGACGGCCCAGCGCAGCGGGCAGTCGAGGTCACCGCAGTCGCTGTGGAAGGCGGTGTCCCTGCCGCTGTCGAGGACGCCCCGTACCTGGTGCATCACGTCCGTGCCGTGGTGGTCGCCCTCGCCGTCCCACACCAGCACCCGGTCGCGGTCGGTGAGGCACAGGGCATCGGTGCCGAGCAGTGAGCGCAGCCCGCGCGCCGAGCGCCGCGCGCTCTCCTCGGTGAGCCCCGCGCGCAGCGGGGGCGCCGCGAGGGAGGCCGTGTGCAGGGTGGCGAACGTGGCGTGCTCGACGGGCGTACCGACGTCGCTCGTGCGTACGGGACGGGCGGTGCGGCCGAGGAGGAGGCCCGTGCCGAACAACAGCAGGGCGAGGACGGCGACGGCGGCGATCCCGGCCCCGGTCACCGTCCGCGCCCCGAGGTCAGCGCTTCGGGCAGGTGGAAGCGGGTCATGGCCGCGTTGGTGCCCGGCGGTATCCGCCCCGGGGTGGCGAGGGAGACCAGGATCATCGCGAGGAAGCCGACCGGTACGGACCAGACGGCGGGCCAGGCGAGCAGCGCGTGCGGCCAGCCGGGCGGGCGCACCGCCCCGCTGACCGTGATGGCCACGGAGAGCAGCGCGGAGCCGCCACCGAGCAGCAGGCCGGCGATCGCGCCCGGCGGGGTGAGCCGCCGCCACCAGATGCCGAGGACGAGCAGCGGACAGAAGGACGACGCGGAGACCGCGAAGGCCATCCCGACGGCGTCGGCGACCGGGACCCGGCTGACCACGAGGGAGCCGGCCAGCGGCACGGCGATGGCCAGGACGGTCGCCAGCCGGAAGTGCCGTACGCCCCGGGAGGGCAGGACGTCCTGGGTGATCACTCCGGCGACGGCCATGGTGAGCCCCGAGGCGGTGGACAGGAACGCGGCGAAGGCACCGCCGGCGAGGAGCGCGCCGAGCAGGTCGCCACCGAGCCCTCCGATCACCCGGGCCGGCAGCAGCAGGACGGCTGCGTCGGCGTCGCCCCCGTGCATGAGTTCGGGCGCGTACAGCCGGCCGAGGGCCCCGTAGACCGGGGGCAGCAGGTAGAACAGGCCCACCAGAGCGAGGACGGCGACGGTGGTGCGGCGGGCGTCGCGGCCGTTGGGGCTGGTGTAGAAGCGGACCACCACATGGGGCAGGCCCATGGTGCCGAGGAAGGTCGCCACGATCAGTCCGTACGTCGCGTAGAGCGGGTGGTCGGCGCGGAACACCGAGACCTGTTCGTCGAAGCTGACGCGGGGCCGGCCGTCGCCCTGCCAGGCCAGCACCAGGAAGATCGCGGGCACCAGCAGCGCGGTGAGCTTCAGCCAGTACTGGAACACCTGCACGAAGGTGATCGAGCGCATGCCCCCCGCCGCGACGGCGATCACCACGACCGAGGCGACGAGTACGTCGCCGAGCCAGCCGGGGGCGCCCGTGAGGATCTTCAGGGTGAGGCCGGCCCCCTGGAGCTGGGGCACCAGGTACACCCACCCCGCGCCGACGACGAAGACGCTGACCAGGCGGCGGACCTGCCGGGATTCGAGCCGTCCCTCGGCGAAGTCGGGCAGGGTGTACGCCCCCGAGCGGCGCAGCGGGGCGGCGACGAACACCAGGAGCACGAGATAGCCGGCGGTGTAGCCGACCGGGTACCAGAGCATGTCGGGGCCGTGCACCAGCACCAGGCCCGCGATGCCGAGGAAGGAGGCCGCGGACAGGTACTCGCCGCTGATCGCCGCGGCGTTGAGCCTCGGGCGCACGGTCCGCGACGCCACGTAGAAGTCGGAGGTGGTCCGGGAGATCCGCAGCCCGAAACCGCCCACGAGGACGGTGGCCAGGACGACGAGGGCGACCGCCGCCACCGCCGCGGGGTGGTCGGGTGCGCTCACGGTGCGGGAAGGTCTTCCACGAGCCGGACGAAGTCGCGCTCGTTGCGCTCCGCCCGGCGCACGTACCACCACGCGGCCAGGGTGAGCGGCGGGTAGGTGGTGAATCCGAGCACCGCCCAGACGACGGCGTTGCTGTGCAGCGCCTCGAAGACCAGGGGAAGGGTCCCGGCGGCCAGGGCCAGTGCGGCGAAGACGGTGAGCCCGGCGCGGAGCTGGCTGCGCATCAGGGAGCGTACGTAGGCGCCACCGAGGGCGGTCTGCTCGTCGATCTCCGACTGGGCGCGGTAACGGGGCAGCGGACGCACCCGCCGGGGCTCGCCCATGACCACTTCCCGGCGGGGCGTGCTCTCTGCGGACATGGGCCCGGAGTGTAGGCGGCGCGGGGCCCGGCTGGGAAGGGGCTGCCCCCGGTAGGGCCAGGTCAGCGGCCGGTCTGCCGCATCAGCAGATCACGCAGGGCGCGGGTGTGACGACGGCTGACCGCGAGCTCCGCGTCCCCGATCCGGACGCTCATGCTGCCGGCGTCGAGCCGGAGTTCGTCGATCCGGTTCAGCGCCACGAGATGACGGCGGTGGATGCGTACGAAGCCCCGCTCGCGCCAGCGCTCCTCCAGGGTGGTGAGCGGGATGCGGACGAGATGGCTGCCGGCGGCGGTGTGGAGCCTGGCGTAGTCGCCCTGGGCCTCGGCGTACGCGATGTCGTCGACGGCCACGAAGCGGATGACCCCGCCCAGCTCCACCGCGACCTGGTCGGCGGCCGCGTCGTGGACGGGCGCGGAACGTTCACCGACCTGCTCGGCGACCCGGCGTACCGCTTCGGCCAGGCGCTCACGACGGACGGGCTTGAGGACGTAGTCGACGGCCTTGAGGTCGAAGGCGTGCACGGCGAAGCCCTCGTGGGCGGTGACGAAGACGATGAGAGGGGGCGCCGCGAATCCGGCGAGGAGCTGCGCCACGTCCAGTCCCGTCAGCCCGGCCATGTGGATGTCCAGGAACACGACGTCGATCGCCGACGGGTCCTCCGGTCCGGCGTCCACGGCGCCGCCGATGCGGCGCAGCGCCTCGGTGGCACCGGTGGCGCCCTCGGCGCTGCGGATCCGGGGATCGGCGCGCAGGAGGTAGAGGAGTTCCTCCAGGGCGGGTTCTTCGTCGTCGACGGCGAGTACGCGCAGCATGAGGCCGGAGTTTAAGTGCTCCACCCGGGTGACGGCGTGAGTGATTCGCGGGTTCGTCACGTACCTGGGGCCATGCGCGCCATCGAACTTCACCGCGACGCCGGGGCCTACGCGCTCGGGGTGCTCGGGTCTGCCGACGCCTGTCGTTTCGAGGAGCACCTGACGGAGTGCGCCGCGTGTGTGATCCAGGTGCGCGAGTTCGGCGCGGTGGTGGCCCACCTGGCGGTGTACGCGCACGCGCTGCCGCCCGGGGGCGCCCCACCGTCCGCCCGGTGGCGGCGGTGACCCGGGGCTACTTGAGGAGGCGGGAGAGCCGCCGGTCGGCGAGCGGCTTGCCGCCCGTCTGGCAGGTGGGGCAGTACTGCAGCGACGAGTCGCTGAACGACACCTCCAGCACGGTGTCGCCGCAGACCGGGCAGGGCTGCCCGGCACGGCCGTGGACGCGCATGCTGCTCTTCTTCTCGGCCTTGAGCCGCCCCGCCGCGACGCCCCGGGAGCGTTCGACGGCGTCCTGGAGCGTGGTGCGCAGGGCGTTGTACAGATGGGTGATGTCGTTGTCGCCGAGGCTGGTGGTGAGCTTGAACGGCGACATCTTCGCGACGTGCAGGATCTCGTCGCTGTAGGCGTTGCCGATGCCCGCGATCAGCGACTGGTCGCGCAGCGCGCCCTTGACCTGTCGGCGTTCCGCGCCGAGCACCGTCGCGAGGGCGTCCCGGTCGAACGAGTCGGCGAGCGGGTCGGGCCCGAGGCGCGCCACCCCGGGCACGTCCGCGGGGTCGTGCACCAGGTGGACGGCGAGCCGCTTGGTGGTGCCCATCTCGGTCAGGTCGAAGCCGTCGCCGCCGGTGAGGACCGTCCGCAGGGCGAGCGGCCCCTTGCCCGGGCGCGGCGGGGTCGCGGGGAAGCTGTCCTTCCACTGCAGCCAGCCCGCCCGGGCGAGGTGGACGAGCAGATGGAGGTCCCCGGCCGTGATGTCCAGGAACTTGCCGTGCCGGCCGACCGAGGTGACGGTGGCGCCTTCCAGAGCGGTCGGCGGCGGGTCGTACGTCTTCATGACGCTGATCGCGAGCGGCAGGACACGGGCGATCTCCTTGCCGACCAGGTGGTCGCCGAGGAAGTCCCGCAGGGCTTCGACTTCCGGCAGTTCGGGCATGCCTCCAGCCTGCCGCAGCGGCCGCGCGAACGCGCGGCGCGGTGGTCAGACGGCGGGATCCCGCAGGCCGTACACCCGTCGCGCGGTGCCGGCGAGGACGGCCTGCCGTCCGGCCTCCCCCAGCCGGCCGGTCAGCTCGCGGGCCGCGCCGAGGACGTCGGCGTACGGGGCGGCGAGCCGGCAGACCGGCCAGTCGGAGCCGAACATCAGCCGGTCGGGGCCGAAGGCCTCGATGACGGTGTCCGCGTAGGGACGCAGGTCCTCGACGGTCCAGGACCGGGGATCGGCCTCGGTGACCAGGCCGGACAGCTTGCAGACGGTGTTGGGCAGTGCGGCGAGCGCCCGCAGGCCGTCGGCCCAGGGGTGCGTGGTCCCCAGCGCCACCGGCGGCTTGCCCGCGTGGTCGAGTACGAAGCTGAGCTCCGGCAGCAGCGCGGCGGCACGGGCGGCGGCCGGCAGCTGGTGGGGCCGCACGATGAGGTCGTAGACGAGTCCCGCGGCGGCGACGGCGCGCAGCCCGCGCAGGACGTCGGGACGCAGCAGCCACTCCGGGTCGGGTTCGCCCTGGACCTGATGACGGATACCGACGAGCCGGCCGCCGCCGGGCAGGGCGCGGAGCGCGGCGAGGGTGTCGGCGACGTCCGGAGCGGTCAGATCGGTCCAGCCGACGACGCCCGCGACCAGGGTGCTCCCGTCGGCCAGCGCGAGGAATTCGAGGGTCTCCTCGGCGACGGTGACCGTCTGGACGAGGACGGTGGCGGCCACCCCGGCGGCGCGCGCCTCGGGCTCCAGGTCGGCGAGGGTGAAGGTGCGGCGGATCGGGGCGAGTTCCTCGCCGGTGATCCAGTCCTGGTCGCGCACCGCGAGGTCCCACACGTGGTGGTGGGCGTCGACGATCGTCAGGGGTGTCGTCACAGCAGCCCTTCGGCACGGAGGTCGTCCCAGAGCGCGTCCGGGACCGGCGTGCGCAGCTGCGCCGCCGCGTCCCGCACCTCCTCCGGGGAGCGGGCGCCGACGAGGACCCCCGCCACGGCCGGGTGACGCAGCGGGTGGTGGAGGGCGGCGGCCCGCAGCGGGACCCCGTGCCCCGCTGCGACGTCCCGGATGAGCAGGGCCCGGTCCAGGAGGGGCTGGGGGGCCGCCGCGTAGTCGTACGTCGCTCCGGGGCGCGGGTCGGCGAGCAGCCCGGAGTTGAAGACACCTCCGATGACCACGCCGCGGCCGCGGGCGGCGGCCTCCGGCAGCAGCGTCTCCAGAGCACTGTCGTCCAGGAGGGTGAAGCGGCCTGCGCAGAGGACCGCGTCGACATCGGTCTCCCGCAGGAAGCGCGTGAGCATCGCGGTCTGGTTCATCCCCGCGCCGATGGCGCCGACCACGCCTTCGGCACGCAGTTCCTCCAGAGCCGGGTAGCCCTCGCGGAAGGCCGCTTCCCCGTGATCGTCCGGGTCGTGCAGATAGACGACGTCGATCCGGTCGAGGCCGAGCCGTCCGAGGCTGTCCTCGATGCTGCGGCGGATGCCGTCGGCGCTGAAGTCCCAGCGGCGCCGGTGGGTGTGCGGTACGGCGAACCCGTCGGAAAGACCCTGGCGGCCAGCGGTCTCGGCGGGGGTCAGGGGGTCGAGCAGGCGTCCCGCCTTCGTGGACACGGCGTACGCGTCGCGGGGCCGGTCGCGCAGCGCCTCGCCGAGGCGGCGCTCGGAGAGCCCGAGACCGTAGTGCGGCGCGGTGTCGAAGTACCGGATGCCCTCGTCCCATGCGGCGTCGACGGTGGCCGCGGCCTGTTCCGGGCCGATCTCGGTGAAGAGATTGCCGAGGGCCGCCGCCCCGAAGGAGAGTTCGGTGATCTCGACCGCGCTGCGTCCGAGTCTGATGCGCCGCATGTCTGGCCGCCCCCGCCGGTGATCCCTGATGGTCCGTAGAGGACTATTCATCGGATCAATCGGATGCGTCAACCGTGTCCGGCGGACCGGTTCTCACGCGGGGGCGGGCACCGTGGGCACGAGTGTGTGCAGTTCGCGCAGTTCCTCCTGGACCGCGGAGGCCAGCCGGTCGAGGTCGGGCAGCGCCTTCCCGTCGGCGACCAGTCCGACCTGTACCCGCCCGCCGTAGGTGGACAGGGCGACGGCCAGGGACTGTCCACGGGCCAGTGGCGCCATGGGGTAGACGGCGCGCAGGGGGCATCCGCCGAGCGAGAGCGCCGAGCGGGGCAGGGGCACGCTGGTGACCAGGATGTCGAAGAGCATCCGGGCCGCGTTCCCGGCGAGCGGTGCGCCGAACCGGTGGGCCAGCGCGGGCAGCTGGTCGGCCAGGACGGCGACGGCGCCCGCGCCGCGCAGCGGTCCGGCCGCCTTGTTGCGGACCATGCCCGTACGGACGAGGCGCAGCCGTTCGCGGGGATCGGGTTCGCCGACGGGCAGCCCGAGCAGGTAGGCGGACAGCTTGTTCCCGGTGGCCGCTCCACCGGGCCGGCGCCGTGAGACCGGCACCAGGGCGCGCGGGTCGGCACCGGGGAGCGGCTCCCCCCGTTCGACCATCCAGCGCCGCAGCGCGCCGGCGACGACCGCGAGCAGGACGTCGTTGGCCGTGCCGCCCTCGGTGCGCCGGATGCGCTGCACCGTCCCGGCGTCGAGCTCGGCCGTAGCCAGTCGGCGCGTACCGCTGGAGCGTGCGGTCAGCGCGGTGGTGGCGCGCAGGTCCAGGCGGCTGGCGCGGACCACCGAGGCGCCGACCCCCAGCGCCCGCCGGACGTCCCCGAGCCGGTCCATCGCGATGCCGGCCGCCTCGTAGGGGCCGGGCAGCCAGGAGCGGGGCGGCACGGGGCTCCGGCGGCGCACCACGCCGCGGCCCGCGCCGGCGGAGGCGATCTGGTCGAAGATGCCGGCGCCGATGGCGACGGCCCTCATGCCGTCGGCGAGCGCGTGGTGCAGCTTCACGAGGACGGCGAAGGGGCCGTCACCCGGGCTGTCGAGGAGGTACATCTGCCAGGGCGGGAGCCCCCGCCCGAGCGGCCGCTCCATGAGCTCGCCGGCGAGCCGGGTCGCCCCCGCCATGAAGTCGCCCGCCGGGAGCACGACCCGCCTGACGTGCCGGTGCACGTCGAAGTCCTTGTCGGTGAACCAGGCGGCGCCTCCCACGGGCAGCAGGACGTCGCGCACCCGCATCCGGAGCCGGGGGATCGCTTCGGCGCGGGCTCCGAGGAGTTCGAGCAGGTCCTGCGCGGCCACGCCGGGCACCGGGTCGAAGACGGCGAGCGCACCGAGGTGCATCGGATGGGCATCGGATTCGAGGTGCCAGAAAGCCAGATCAAGAGGGGCCAGAAGCTCGGTACTCAACGGGGCCTCGCGTCGTCGGCAACGGAACGGCGGGATCGCAGTCAATCCCGCAAGCTCAGTTACGGTCAAGTATGGACATGTTACGTACTGTTACAGTCTCACTGTGTCCCGGCCTCGGCGCTACCGGTGGTCCTCGATGAGGAATTCGCACCACACGCACTTGCCGTTGCCGCGGGACTCCACCCCCCAGACGTCGGCCAGCCGGTCGACGAGCATGAGCCCGCGGCCCGAGACCCCGGATTCCCCCGCCTCCCTGCGTCGGGGCAGCGCGCTGGAGCGGTCCTCGACATCGACCCGGAGGCGGCGTTCGGATCCGGTGAGCACCCGGATGGTGACGATGGCGCCGCCGTCGGTGTGCATCAGCGCGTTGGTGATCAGCTCGTCCGCCGCCAGCTCGACCTCGTCCGCCCGGCCCTTCGCCCCCCAGGCGCGCACCGCCGCACGGATCATGTGACGGGCGGAGGTGAGCGCCTCGGGGTCGTTCTGGGCGACGTGCTGCTGGAGCCGGCCGCCCGGGTGGGGGGCGTGGGCCGCGTTGCGGCGGAGCAGGAGCATCGCCATGTCGTCCTCACCGCCCCGCTCGTCGACGACCTCGCAGAGCCGGTCGGCCAGTTTCTGGAGGTCCTCCGGGCCGTCGCGCACGGTGGACGCGAGCAGCAGCAGCCCCTCGTCGAGGTCGGTGCCCGGGAGCTCCACCATGCCGTCGGTGTAGAGGATCATCGTCTGGCCCGGGTCCAGGTCGACGGTGCTGACCGGGTACTCGAGCTGCCCGAACTCCGCGGACAGCCCCAGCGGCATGCCGCCCTCGACCGGCAGTTTGCGGCAGTTCCCGTCGACGTCCCGCAGGGCGGGATCGACGTGCCCGGCCCTCACCAGCTGGACCACTCCGGTGGTCATGTCCGCTTCGGCGTACGTGCAGGTCGCGAAGCGGTCGGTGTCGAGTTCGTGCAGGAACACGGAGGCGCGCGCCATGACCGTGGCGGGGCTGTGCCCTTCGGCCGCGTAGGCGCGCAGCACGATCCGGAGCTGCCCCATCACGGCCGCCGCGTGCGTGTCGTGCCCCTGTACGTCGCCGATGACGGCGCCGACCCGGCCCCCGGGCAGCGGGATGATGTCGTACCAGTCCCCGCCGATGTCCCGGCCGAGCCGCGCCGAGCGGTAGCGGACGGCGACCTGCGCCCCCGGCACCTCGGGGATCCGGCGCGGCAGCATCGCCTGCTGGAGCCCTTCGGCGAGATCGTGCTCCTGCTCGTAGAGCATCGCCCGCTGCAGGCTCTGGGCGATCGAGCTGCCGAGGGCCACGAGAAGGTTCCGCTCGTCGCTGGTGAATCCCGCCTTGTTGCCGTACAGGAGCCCGAGTGCGCCGATCGGGCGGGCCTGGGCGATGAGGGGCATGTACGCGGCCGCGGTGATGCCCAGGTGGCTGATGTGGGGCCAGAGGATGGGGTAGGAAGCCGCGAAGTCCTCGGGGGTCTCGATGAAACGCGGCGTGAGCGTGCGGATCACTTCGCTCATCGGATACGGCTCGTCGGTCCGGGTGTAGCGGGTGCCCTGCACGAACGCCCCTTCGGGACCGTCCGCCACCAGGTGGATGCGCCCGGATTCGAGCAGCCCCATGACGAGGCTGGTGGCGCCGAGGTTGGCCAGCCCCCGGGAGCTCTTCAGGACCTCGGTGACGTCCTTGACCGTCCGCGCGTGGGCCAGGGCCGCCGTGGTGCCCTCGACCAGGCTGGTGCGGCGCCGCCGTTCCTCGTCGACGGTCCGCCGGGCGGTGGATTCGGCCAGTTCCTGGGTGGCGTCCCGGATGATGCCGATGATCCGGCGGGGCCGCCCGGTGCCGTCGCGGCGGATGAACCCCTGGGTGTGGGTCCAGCTCAGCGTTCCGTCCCGCTGCATCCTGCGGAAGTACGCGCCGTAGTTGTTGCGGCCGCTCTTGAGCGCCTGGGACACCATGCCGTCGAGCCGGATCGCCTCGTCGGCGGGCACGCGCTGCGCGAGCCCTTCCGGGCGGCCGTCGTACTCGTCGGGGCGCAGTTCGAACACGTCGAGGGCGGGCTCGTCCATGTGCATGAGGCCGCTGTCCAGATCCCAGTCGAAGCTGCCCATTCGGTTCAGGGCGAGGCTGAGGTCCGGGTGGGCGGGCCAGTCGTCCGGGAGTGACAGGGCACCCGCTACCCGATCATCCATGTGCGCCACTCTGCCATTATTTGTCCGATTCCTCGACTGAACAGGCCGCCTTGAACGCGTTCAAGACAAGCTCTATGCTCGGCCCGAGCAGAATTGAACAAGTTCAATTCCGTTCGGGCTGTACGCGATGGGGCTTGTTCGTCATGAGGCGGGGGTGGGCACGGTGTCCGTACTGGTCGGACTGATCGTGATGCTGGGCATGCTGGTGATCGTGCCGATGGGCCTGGGGCTCGTCGGCGACCCGGCGCTCGCCCGGATACGGCACTGGTGGCCGCTCTTCGCGCTGCCCGGCGCGGTCTCCCTGTGGCTGCCGCGCGGCGCCACCGCCACCGCGCTCTCCCTCTGCTACGCGCTGGGGACGCTGCTCCTCGCCTCCCACGCACCCCGGCGCCTCGCCCGCACGCGCAGCGCACGGCCGGTGGAGGCAGCCCTGCTCACGGCCCTGGTCACCCCGTCCATCGCGGCGCTCGCCCTCGTCGCCGAGCGCTCGGGCCACGAACTGTTCGGATTCGGGCTCGGCATCCTGGCGCTGACCGTGCCGCACTTCCACTTCGCCGGCTTCGCCGCCGCCCTCGTCGCCGGCCTCGCCTGCCGGGCGGAGGACGGCACGGCGGGCCGGTTCGCCGCCCTGAGCGTCCCGCTCGGCACCCTGCTCGTCCTCGTCGGCTACTTCGCCGGTGAGTGGACCGAGCTGGCAGGGGCGCTCCTGCTCACGGCGGGGATGTGGACGGTCGCCCTGCTGACCTGGCGCACCGTCCGCACCGACGGCCGTGACCGCCTCACCCGTACCCTGCTCACCGTGTCGGCCGGCGTGCTCGTGGCCACCATGGTGCTCGCGCTGAGCTGGGCACTGGGCGAGGCCACCGGACTCCCCCACCCCACCCTGACCTGGATGGCCGCCACGCACGGGCTCGGCAACGCGCTGGGCTTCGCCCTCTGCGCGCTGCTGGCCCGGCGCCGGCTCCAGGACCTCACCCACCCGGAAGGCAGGACCGCATGAGCACCCTGACGTACCCGGAGGCCGGAGCCACCCGGCTCGGACCGCTGCCGGACGGCTACAACCACCTGCACCACCGCGCCGCGATCGGCAGGGGCCGCGCGGACTTCGAGGCCGCGGGCGCCGCCGTCACCGAGTGGCGCGTGCACCGGGCCGCGGGTGCCGGGGTGAAGGCCTCCGCCCCGCGGGCCGCCGCCGGGGTCACCGTCGACGTGTCTGCGGCCATCGGACGGCTCCGCGTCACCGCCCCCTGCGAGGTCGTCTGGACCACGTACGAGGAGGACCGCACCGGCTTCGCCTACGGCACCAGGCCGGGACACCCGGAACGCGGGGAGGAGAGCTTCGTGGTGGAGCTGGCGGACGACGGCACCGTGTGGTTCACCGTCACCGCGTTCTCACGGCCGGCCTGCTGGTACGCCCGGCTGGCGGGCCCGCTCGTACCGGTGGCGCAGCACTGGTACGCGCGCCGGCTCGCCACCGTGCTCCGCCGGACGGTGGCGGCTGCCTGACGGCGGTCCGGGCCGGATACTGGAGACGATGGAGTGGTTCACCGCAGACGGCTACTGGCTGAGCAGGCTGGTCTTCCAGCGGGGGCTGGCCGCCGTCTATCTCGTCGCTTTCGTCGCCGCGGCGCTCCAGTTCCGGGCGCTGATCGGTTCACACGGCATGCTCCCCGTGCCCGACCTCCTGCGGCGTACCTCGTGGCGGGCCGCGCCCGGACTGTTCCGGCTCCATTACTCCGACCGCTTCTTCGCGCTGGTCGCGTGGACCGGTGCCGCGGTGTCGCTCACTCTGCTGGCCGGCGTGGACGGCTACGTCCCCCTGTGGGCGGCGATGGCCCTGTGGGCGGTGCCGTGGGTGCTCTACCTGTCCGTCGTCCAGGTCGGACAGGTCTGGTACGGCTTCGGCTGGGAGTCGCTCCTGCTGGAGACGGGGTTCCTGGCCGTGTTCCTCGGCAACGGGGACACGGCGGCACCGGTGCTCGTGCTGTGGCTGTTGCGCTGGCTGCTCTTCCGGGTGGAGTTCGGCGCCGGTCTCATCAAGATCCGGGGGGACGCGTGCTGGCGACGGCTGACCTGCCTGGACTTCCACCACGAGACGCAGCCCATGCCGGGCCCCCTCAGCCGGCTCTTCCACCGGCTCCCGAGCCCGGTCCACCGGGTGGAGGTCGCCGCCAACCACGTCACCCAGCTCCTGGTGCCCTTCCTGCTGTTCACCCCGCAGCCCGTGGCGAGCGTCGCGGCCGGGCTCATGGTGCTCACCCAGCTGTGGCTGGTGCTGTCGGGGAACTTCGCCTGGCTCAACTGGCTGACCATCGTCATCGCCCTCGCGGCGGTCGACTGGTCACCGGTCGCCGGCCCGCCGCCCGCCCAGCCGGCGTCGCCCCTCTGGTACGAGGTGGTGGTCCTCGCCGTCACCGCCCTCGTCCTGGCACTCAGCTACCGCCCGGCACGCAATCTCCTCTCCCGCCGCCAGGTGATGAACCGGTCCTTCGACCCGTTGCACCTGGTCAACACCTACGGAGCCTTCGGAAGTATCAGCAGGATCCGGCTGGAGGTGGTGGTCGAGGGCACCGAGGAGGCCGTGATCCACGAGGGGACCCGCTGGCTCGAATACGGGTTCCGCGGCAAGCCCGGTGATCCGCGCAGGCTCCCGCGCCAGTTCGCTCCGTACCACCTGCGGCTGGACTGGATGATGTGGTTCGCGGCGCTCTCCCCCGCGTACGCCCGCTCCTGGTTCGGTCCGTTCGTCGAACGGCTGCTGCGGGGCGACCGGGACACCCTGCGCCTCATAGGCCACAACCCGTTCCCCGACGGCCCGCCCGCCCACATCCGGGCCAGGGTCTTCCACTACCGGTACACCGACGGGCAGGAGTTGCGGGCCACCGGATGCCGATGGCACCGGACCTACGTGCGGGACTTCATGAGGCCGGTGGCCCGTCCCGTACCGCTCCGGCCCCGCGGGCACGCTCCGGAAGAGGGGTAGGCACCGCACAGGACACGGAAGCGGCCAGTGGCCAGTGGCCGAAAAGAACCTGCCCCCGTCCGGGGACGGGGGCAGGTACCGAGGCGCTGTTCCGGAAAGAGTGCGGGAGGTCAGTCGATGCCGGGCAGGATGTGCGGCTCGGCCAGATCGTCCTCGTAGCCGGCCAGCCTGATCGGTGCCGACCTGGCCCAGACCTCGATGTTCCGGAGCTTCTCGGGCCGGCGGGCCCGCTCTCCGGACAGCTCGGCCGGGCGCGTCTCGGTCTTCGTCATTTCAGGTGTCACCGCGGACTCCTTTGCGTCGCGTAACCCCGGGCGGCGACGCTGCGGCTGTGAGAACCGTGTCGACCGCCCTCTGCGGGGCAGGGGCAGAAACAGTTCGGTCGCGGTGGCGCCGGTACGGGGTGGGACGGCGGGCTGGTTACAGACCTGTCCCAGGACGGCCGAGGAAGCTTCGTGGATCCCTTGGTGGCGTCCGTTCTCCTCAGACTAACCAAATGAGCGCCGTCCCGCTCGACAGAACGTGTGGCCTGGGTCACTTTCAGCCAACAAAACGGCGACGACCCCGTGTTCTACAGGGCCGTCGCCGTGCCGCCTGTTCACGCAGGTGGCGGGAGAGACGGGAGAGGCTGGGGGGACGAGGAGCCGGACGTCACCAGCCCGCAGGCGCGTAGTCCTTCAGGAAGCAGCCGTACAGCTCCTCGCCCGCTTCACCGCGCACGATCGGGTCGTAGACCCGTGCGGCGCCGTCGACGAGGTCCAGCGGGGCGTGAAAACCCTCCTCCGCGAGGCGCATCTTGTCGGGGTGCGGGCGCTCGTCCGTGATCCATCCGGTGTCGACGGCCGTCATGAGGATGTGGTCCTTCTCGAACATCTCCTGGGCGCTGGTGCGCGTCAGCATGTTCAGCGCGGCCTTGGCCATGTTGGTGTGCGGGTGCCCCGCACCCTTGTAGCCGCGGCCGAAGACACCTTCCATCGCCGAGACGTTCACCACGTAGGCGCGGTTCGCGGCGGCGGCCATGGCCGGGCGGAGCCGGCTGATGAGGATGAACGGCGCCGTGGAGTTGCAGAGCTGGACCTCGAGGAGCTCGATCGGCTCGACCTCGTCGACGGTCTGGATCCAGCTGTTCGTGTCGTGCAGGTCGGGGACCAGGCCACCGGCGTCGATGGCCGTACCCGCGGCGATGCGGGCCGGCGAGGCGGACCCGGTCACCAGGGCGAGATCCGTGACGTCCTGGGCGCTCAGCCCCTCGCCCTCCCGGCGGGCGGCGGGCAGCGCGGCGACGCGGTCGACGGTGCCGCTGCCGAACGTGCCGATCACCTCGGCCGCGGGCAGCTCCCCCGAGGGCAGGGGGGCGGACTCGGCGGAGACCAGCTCGCTGTAGGCCCCCGGCGAGCGGCGGACGGTCTGCGCGGCGTTGTTGATCAGGATGTCCAGCGGGCCCTCGGCGGCGACCGAGTCGGCGAGGGCGACGACCTGGGCGGGGTCCCGCAGGTCGATGCCGACGATCTTCAGGCGGTGGATCCACTCGTCGCTGTCCGGCATCGCCTTGAAGCGGCGGATCGCGTCGTTGGGGAACCGGGTGGTGATGGTGGTGTGGGCGCCGTCGCGCAGCAGGCGCAGCGCGATGTACATGCCGATCTTGGCGCGGCCGCCGGTGAGCAGGGCACGGCGTCCGGTGAGATCGGTGCGCGCGTCACGCCGCTCGCGGTTCTCCTTGGCGCACTGCTGGCAGAGCTGGTGGTAGAAGGCGTCCACCTCGACGTACCGGGTCTTGCAGATGTAGCAGGACCTGGGCCGCTGGAGTATGCCCGCGATCTCGGCGGTGGCCGAGGAGGACGGCAGGACTCCCTGCGTCTCGTCGTCGATGCGCTCGGCGGAGCCGGTCGCCGTGGCCTCCGTGACGGCCTTGTCGTGCGCGGTCTTGGCGGCACGGCGCTCCTGGCGGCGGCGCTGCTTCACGGTGCGGTAGATCCCGGCGGTGGCCCGTCGCACGGCTACGGCGTCCGGGTGGTCGACCTCGATGGCGTTCAGCTCGTCGAGCACGCTCAGGCAGACGGCCAGCCGCTCCGGGTCGATACCGGGACCGAACTCGTCGATACCGGGAGCGAACTCCGGGCTGTCCTCTGTCACCGTCATTGCCGTTCCTCTGTCACTCGTCACTCATGCCGCCGTCGGGCTTCGGGTGGGGAGTGGTCCGGCCGGGGCCGGCGAGGGCAGGCGCGCACGGGCCGAATGCCCCGGTCAAGTCTGCCACGAGTCCGGCCTTGCTCAGTTCGGCGCGGCACCCTCCTTCTCCTCGGCGGAGAGCGGGGTCGCGATGTCCTCGAGGGACTTCCCCTCGGCGGCGACGGCGAAGAAGAGGGCGACCACCCCGGCGACCACCATCAGTGCCGCGCCGATGCAGAAGGCCAGGGCGGTGTCTCCCGGGACTCCGCTGGCGGTGAGGTCCGCGAAGACCAGCGGTCCCGTGATGCCACCGGCCGCCGTGCCCACGGCGTAGAAGAAGGCGATGGCCATGGCCCTCGTCTCCATCGGGAAGATCTCGCTGACGGTCAGGTAGGCGGAGCTCGCCCCGGCGGAGGCGAAGAAGAGGACCAGGCACCAGCAGCCGGTCATGGTCGCGGCGGTCAGGGACCCGCTCTCGAAGAGCCAGGCGGTCACGAAGAGCAGCACCCCGGAGGTGATGTAGGTGCCGGCGATCATCGGTTTGCGGCCGACGGTGTCGAAGAGCCTGCCGAGGAGGAGCGGCCCCATGAAGTTGCAGAACGCGATGACGGCGAAGTAGTAGCCGGTGGCGCCGCTGGAGACGTCGAAGAACTTCACCAGGATCGACCCGAACCCGAAGGTGACCGCGTTGTAGAGGAAGGCCTGCCCGATGAAGAGCGCCAGTCCGAGCACGGCCCGCTTGGGATAGGAGCGGAAGACGGTGCGGGCGATCAGGCCGAAGCCGATGCTCTTGCGCTGCCGCACGGTGATCGCCTGCTCGGCGGGCGGGAGCGGGCGCCCGGTCTCCACCTCCACCTGCTCCTCCACCCCGTCGACGAGCTTCTCGGCAGCCGCGTCCTGCCCGTGGATGAACATCCAGCGTGGGCTCTCCGGCACATGGCGGCGCACCAGCAGGATGACGAGCCCGAGGACGACGCCCAACGCGAAGGTGAGCCGCCAGCCGATGTCCTTGGGGAAGATGTCGGTGTTCAGGGCGAGGACGGAGAGCAGGGAGCCGGCCACGGCCCCCAGCCAGAAGCTGCCGTTGATGATGAGGTCGACGCGCCCCCGGTACTTGCTGGGGATCAGCTCGTCGATGGCCGAGTTGATCGCCGCGTACTCGCCTCCGATCCCGAAGCCGGTCAGGAAGCGGAAGAGGAAGAACCACCAGGCCGAGAACGAGATCGCGGTGAGCGCCGTGGCCGCCAGATAGACGGCGAGCGTGATCAGGAACAGCTTCTTGCGCCCGAAGCGGTCGGTGAGCCATCCGAAGACCAGCGCACCGGAGCAGGCACCCGCGACGTACAGCGCGGCGGCGATACCGGTGACCTGGGCGTCGGTGATGGCCAGCCCGCTGCCGTCCTCCGACAGCCGGCTGGCGATGTTGCCGACGACCGTGACCTCGAGCCCGTCGAGGATCCAGACGGTTCCGAGGCCGATCACGATCATCCAGTGCCACCGCGACCAGGGCAGCCGGTCCAGCCGTGCCGGGATCCTGGTCGTGACGGTCGCTCCGCCTGGTGCGCCGGTGACGCTCATGGGCCCTCCTCTGCTTCCGGAACACCACAGGTGCCCGGAACGAGACGCGGTTCACACATCGGCGGTGAAGAGTGACGGAAACCGTTCGCGCGACCACGGATCGTTACCCCGAACGGTCGCTTTCGCCCCTGTCGCGCGTCCGCGGAAAAAGATTCGGGATTCGGTGGCATTACTTCCGGATACCGGGGCATGCGCCCGTCACTACAGCGGACACCAGGGAGGGCGGGACCATGACGGCCATGTCAGTGCGAACCAGCGGAGCGATCGGCACGGCCGGGACTCGGACCGACGAGCAGGGTGCGGTTTCGGACATGGCGGCACTCCCCTGGATCGAGGACGCCGGCAAGGTCGCCCCGCAGGACGCGCGCGCCATGTCGAAGATCTTCTTCGACCGGCTGCAGGTCCTCGAGGAGGGCACGCACGAGTACCAGTACGCTCGCAACACCCTGATCGAGATGAATCTCTCCCTGGTGCGCTTCGCCGCCTCGCGGTTCCGTAACCGGGGCGGCGACGACACCGAGGACATCATCCAGGTGGGCACGATCGGCCTGATCAAGGCGATCGACCGGTTCGACCTCTCGCGAGAGGTCGAGTTCGCGACGTTCGCGGTGCCGTACATCGTGGGTGAGATCAAGCGGTTCTTCCGCGACACGACCTGGTCCGTGCACGTGCCGCGACGGCTGCAGGAGCTGCGCGTCGAGCTGGCCAAGGCCAAGGAGACGCTTTCGGCGAAGCTGGACCGCGACCCGACGGTCGCGGAGCTCGCCGCGCACCTCGATCTCCCCGAGGAGGAGATCATCGAGGGTCTCGTCGCTGCCAACGGCTACTCGGCGGGATCGCTGGACACCCCGAACGCGGACAGCGAGTCGGGCAGCGACCAGCGTGCCTACGCCGACCTCCTCGGCGACGACGACCCTGGCATGGAGAGCGTCGAGAACCTGCACACCCTGGCTCCGCTGCTGCGGCAGCTGGACGACCGCGAGCGGAAGATCGTCCGGATGCGCTTCGGCCAGGAGATGACCCAGGCGCAGATCGGCGCTGAACTGGGCGTCTCCCAGATGCACGTGTCGCGTCTGCTGAGCAGGATCGTCCAGCGCCTGCGCACGGGCATGAGCGTCGAGGCCTGATCCCGCAGCTCCCCCATCGAAAGACCGAGGCCCGGCCGAGTGCCGGGCCTCAGTCACATATGCTTCCTGCCGAAACGGCCGTGGGCGTCCCGTGCCGTCCGTAGGAGGGAGTGGAGAGTGGCCGAGTCACGTTCGGGCACCTCTGTACGCGTGCAGCAGACCGGCGGGATTCCGGAGCAGCACAAGGTGCTCGCCGCCGCGGACGCTTCCGTCTGGGACGTCGACGCCGTCCTGCTCCTCGTCGAGGACGATTCCGGTGACGCGCTCCTGGTCGAGGAGATGCTCACCGACAGCGAGCTGGACGCCCCGCTCACCTGGTGCAAGACGCTGGCAGAGGCCCGGCGGTTCCTCCTGGACTGCCGTTCGCCCGTCTGCGTCCTGCTGGACCTGCATCTGCCCGACGTGAACGGCATCGACGCCGTCCGCCAGCTCGTCGGGTCGGCCCCCGACGCTGCGATCATCGTGCTCACAGGGCTGGACGAGTCCAAGACCGGGCTCTCCGCGGTGGCGCAGGGCGCGCAGGACTACCTCGTGAAGGGCCGGATCGATCCCGAGATGCTGGGCCGCGCGGTCCGCTACGCCCTCCAGCGCAAGCACGCCGAGCGCTCGGCGGCCGCGATGCGGACCAGCCGGCTGATCGCCCAGGAGAACGCCCGCCTGGAGCGCGCGCTGCTGCCGATCCCGCTCCTGCGGGACGACAGCTTCCAGGTGGCCGCGCGCTACGAGGCCGGCCGTGCCCACGGGCTGCTGAGCGGTGACTTCTACGATGTCGTGCAGACCCCGGACGGTGCGGTGCACGCCGTGATCGGTGATGTGTCGGGTCACGGTGCGGCGGAGGCCGCCCTGGGGGTCTGTCTGCGGGTCGCCTGGCGCACGGCCGTCCTGACCGGTGTCAATCAGCTCGAGAAGACCGGTCTGCTGGAGGGGATACTCGTCGCCGAGCGTTCCGACCCCCATGTGTTCGCCACCGTGACCACGCTGGTCTTCCCTCCCAGCAGGGACAGGGTGCTCATCGCGCGTGCCGGGCATCCGGGGCTGCTGCTGCGGCGCGGGTCGGACGTCGACTGGGTGGAGCCCGAAGCCGGCATGGCCCTCGGGCTGCTCCCCGGCGCCGGCCGCTGGACGATCACGGAGCTGGAGCTCTTCCCCGACAGCGAGCTCGTCCTGTTCACCGACGGCCTCTTCGAGGGGCGTACGGGGCCGAGCTCCCGGCTGGGTGAGGAAGGGCTGCTCGCCATGGCCGGCAGGTACGGCGCCCTCGAACCGCGCGCGTTCGTCGACGCGCTGGTCGCCGAGGCAACCGAGAGCGCGGCCCCGTACGGCGGGCTGGCCGACGACGTGGCCGTCCTGCATGTCGGCTGGAAGGCGAAAACATGAGCACGGAGAAGCCCGGGACCGCACGACCGGGCCCCATAGCCCGTCTGTCGGTCCAGAACTGGGTCCACCTGATCCTGGCCGGTTTCGTGCTGGTGGTCTGCGGGTGCCTTGTCGTGGGCGGGCTCGTCCTCTCCCGTATCTCCGACCGCACCACGGACCTGGTGGACCGCATCCAGCCCGCCCGCTCCGCGTCGTTCCAGCTGCAGAACTCGCTCCTGGACCAGGAGACCGGCGTACGCGGCTTCGCACTCACCGGCGACACCAGCTTCCTGGAGCCCTACGAGGCCGGCAGGCGGGCCGAGCGGGAACGGCAGGCACGGGTGCACGGCCTGATCGGGAACGAGCAGCCGTACGCGGAGGACCTGGACCGGATCGAGGCGGCCGCGCGGCAGTGGCGCACCCTGCGGGCCGAGCCGCTGATCGCCGCCGTGCGGGCGAGCGGGCCCACCGGTGCGTCCTCCGCCCCCATCCTGCGGAGCAAGACGGAGTTCGACGCCCTGCGTGTGCTGTACAACGCGCAGCAGAGCCACCTGGACGACGCGCGGGACCGCGCCCGCGCCGAGCTCGGCGACGCCCGCACCACCCGCGACCGGGTACTCATCGCCCTGGTGATCTGCTTCGTGCTGACCATCGTGTCGATCGGTCTGCTGCTGCACCGCGTGGTGGGACGGCCGCTGGCCGAGCTGACCGCCGCGTCCGACAGGGTCCGGTCGGGCTCCTTCGGCAACAGCATCGAGGTCAGTGGACCTTCCGACGTCAGGGCGGTGGCCGCGGCGGCCGAGGACATGCGCCGACGCCTCGTCGCGGAGCTCGCCGATTCCCAGGACCGGGAGACGCTGCTGGCCGAGCAGACCGCGGAGCTGCGACGGTCCAACTCCGAACTGGAACAGTTCGCCTACGTGGCCTCGCACGACCTCCAGGAACCGTTGCGGAAGGTGGCCTCCTTCTGCCAGCTGCTGGAGAAGCGGTACAGCAAGGAACTGGACGACCGCGGCCGTCAGTACATCGACTTCGCGGTCGACGGCGCCAAGCGGATGCAGGTCCTCATCAACGACCTGCTGACCTTCTCCCGGGTGGGCCGGGTGCAGCAGAGCTGGAAGCCCGTCGACCTGGAGAGCTCCCTGGACCGGGCGCTGTCCAACCTCACCCTGGCCGTCGAGGAGTCGGGCGCCACCGTCGTCCGCGAGGACGCGCTGCCGGAGCTCCTCGGCGACGCGACGTCACTGACCATGGTCTGGCAGAACCTCATCGGGAACGCGATCAAGTTCCGCCGCACCGACGAGCCGTGCCGGATCACCGTGGGGTGTGTCCGGGAGGGCGAGGACTGGCACCTCACGGTCGCCGACAACGGCATCGGGATCGCGCCGGAGTTCGCCGACAAGGTGTTCATCATCTTCCAGCGTCTGCACGCCCGCGACGAGTACGAGGGAACGGGGATCGGACTCTCCCTCTGCCGCAAGATCATCGAGTTCCACGGTGGCCGGATCTGGCTGGACCCGGAGCCGGCCGAGGGCACGATGTTCCACTTCACCCTGCCCGTCCTCCCTGAGGCACCCACCCACACCACGGCGGAGCTGCTCGCTCCCGCCGCGCTCACCCCCCGGTCGGGAGACACCCCGTGAACGACGCCGTCAAGCCCATCGAGGTCCTGCTCGTCGAGGACGACCCCGGTGACGAGCTGATGACCCGTGAGGCCTTCGAGGACAACAAGATCCGCAACACGCTCCATGTGGTGCGGGACGGCCAGGAGGCGCTCGACTTCCTCTACCGCCAGGGCGAGTACGCGGACGCGCCCCGCCCGGACCTGGTGCTCCTCGACCTGAACCTGCCGAGGTACGACGGCAGGCAGGTGCTCGAGCGGATCAAGACCGACCCGGAACTGGCGCTGATCCCGGTGGTGGTCCTCACCACGTCCTCGGCCGAGGAGGACATCCTGCGCAGCTACAAACTGCACGCCAACGCCTATGTCACCAAGCCCGTCGACCTGGAGCAGTTCATCGGCGCGGTGCGCCAGATCGACGACTTCTTCGTGAGCGTGGTCCGCCTGCCCCGGCGTGCGTAAGATCTGGAGGGATCCCCCGGAGTGGGATCTCTCGACACGGGTAGACGAACGGCGAGAAGAGGTCCATGACCTCCCCTGCGGCGCCCTGGCTGGAGCACATGAACGAACAGGCCACCTCACGGTCGGACGATCCTTTCCGTGTGTCCCCGTCCACGGAGGTTCTGCTCGCCGCCGAGGTGTTCGACGGTGAACCCGGATGCATCGCCCAGGCCCGGGCGCTGGCCGACCGCTTCCTGGCGCGGCTCGTGGCGGAGTGGCTCGCGGTGCTCGGGGAGCACACCCGCAGCGACCTGATGCTGGCCGTCAGTGAGCTCGTCACCAACGCGGACCGCTACAGCCACGGCCCGTACCTTCTGGAGCTCGAGGGCGACGCCCGGCGCGTCAGCGTGACGGTGTACGACAGCAGCACGGCTCTCCCGGTGCTCTACTCCCCCGACCCGGCCCGCCTCGGCGGTCACGGCATGGAGATCGTGGTCGCGCTCTGCGACCGGCTGACCGCCGAGCGGGTGCCCGTCGGCAAGCGCATCCGCGCCGAGTTCATGCTCAGCACCTGAGCGACCCCGCGGCGCCCCTCCCCGGGGAAGAGGCCGTCTCGAGACGGTTCCGGGCACCTGGCGCAGCCGAGCGGCAGCACGGCGTGACGTTTCCGGCGAACTTCTGAGCCCTTGGGCGAGGAGGACTACCGTCGGGAGGAGGACCCGGGATCGATGGACGTACTACTGGAGCAGTACGCCGAATCGCCGCCTCAAGGACGACGACGTGACGGCTCCGACGGGACATCGTGGTGTACATGAGCTCCCTCGCGCTTTCCGTGCTGCTGTCACTGGTCTCCGCCGTCGCCTACGCGGCCGGCGCGATCGTCCAGGAGCGCGTGGCCGCGACCGGTGGCAGCGGCCCGTACGCACCGCTGCGCAACGGCGTCTGGTGGGTCGCCGTGGCACTCAACGGCGTGGGAGCGCTGCTCCACGTCGTGGCCCTCGCGTACGGCCCTCTCAGCCTCGTCCAGCCGCTCGGAGCCCTCACGATCGTCTTCGCGCTTCCCATGGCCGCGCTCTTCGTCCACCGCAGGGCGGGACGGACGGCATGGCGGGGTGCCCTGATGGCCACGGTCGGCCTGGCGGGGCTGCTCGCGCTCACGGGGAGCGCGGGGTCCCACTCCCTGGCAGGGCCGGAGCAGGTGATGCTCGCCGCGGGGACGGCCGGCGCGGTGGTGGCGCTGGTGCTCCTCGCCAAGGGGCTGCACCGGCCGATGCTGCGCAGCGTGGTGCTCGCCACGGGGGCGGGGATCGCCTTCGGGATGGCTTCGGTGTTCACGAAGACCGTGGCCGTGGAGTGGACCTCGGGTTCGGTGACGTCCGGTCTGCCGACCCTCCTGGTGATCGCCGGCCTCGCCGCCGCGGGTCTGCTGCTGTCCCAGGCCGCGTACCGGGGAGCCGGGCTGACCGCGCCGCTGGCGACGGTCACGGTGGTCAACCCGGTCGTCGCCGCGGCCGTGGGCATCACCATGTTCGGTGAGCAGTTCCGCTACGGGGTGGCGGGCACCCTGCTCGCGGTCGGCTGCGGCGCGCTGGCCGCGGCCGGCCTGGTGCTGCTGACCATGGAGCGGGTGGGCGCGGAGCAGCGTACGGGGAAACGGGCGGAGTCCGGAGCGCGGGCGCCGGAGGCGCACGCCGAGGGCGAGGGCGCTGATCACCACGTGGTGCTGCCCGAGCCGGCGAAGCCGGCGCTTCCCCAGGGTGCGGCGGTGCTGCCCGACCCCTTCCCGGCGCCGACGGCCCTCTCGCTGCCACTGACCCTGCCGCTGGACCACGGCGGCGGGCGGGTGGAGTTCGGCGGCGGCCGGACCGCTGCGGGCCCGGCTCGCCGCGGTGACTTACAGTCCCGGGCGGGGCGGCCCGTTCAGATGCTGACGCCTCCGGCCCTGAGGTAGGCCAGGGGGTCGACGTCCGAGCCGTAACCGGGGCCGGTGCGGATCTCGAAGTGCAGGTGCGGGCCGGTGCTGTTGCCGGTCGATCCCGAGCGGGCGATCCGCTGGCCGCTGCCGACCTGCTGGCCCGCGCGTACGTGGAGCGAGGAGAGGTGCGCGTACTGGCTGTACCTGCCGTCGCCGTGCCGGATGACGACCTCGTAGCCGTAGGCTCCGGCCCATCCGGCCGAGACGACCGTTCCGGAGGCCACGGCCTTCACGGAGGTGCCGGTGGGCACCGGGAAGTCCACGCCCGTGTGGTAGCCGCTCGACCAGGAGCCGGCCTGGTGGTAGGGCGTTCCCGTGCGGGCCGACACGGGGGCGGTGAGCCCGGTGCGGGGCTTGGCCGCCTTCTTCTCGGTGGGCTTCGCCGCCTTCTTCTCGGTGGGCTTCGCCGCCTGCTCGGGCGCGGCCTTCTCCGTCGCCTTCGGAGCCGCCGCCCTCTGCTTCGGGGCCACCGCGGGCTTCGGGTCCGCCAGGGGCGTCCCGGCGACGTCGAGGGTCAGCCGCTGCCCCGGGATGATGAGGTCGGGGTCGGTGCCCACCACGACGCGGTTGGCCGCGTACAACTGCTGCCAGCCGCCGCGGACCCGCTCGGCGGACGCGATGCCGGAGAGGGAGTCGCCGCGCGCGACGGTGTACGCCTCGCGTTTACCGGGCACGGCCGTCGGCGACACCTTCGCCGGCGCGCTCTCCCGGGCCGTCGCCCTCGCCGGGCGGGACTCCGCCGGCGTGCCGGTCGCGGCCTTCGTGGCGGCCGCCTGGCGCTGCGTCTGCGGGGCGATGTCCGGCGCGTCGCCGCCCTGCTTCAGGCCGGCCCGTACGGAACACGTCGGCCATGCCCCCGGGCCCTGGCCGTCGAGCACCTTCTCGGCGACGGCTATCTGCTGGTCCCTGGTCGCCAGGTCGGCCCGTGCGGCGTAGGCCGTGCCGCCGTAGGCGGCCCAGGTCGACCGGGTGAACTGCAGGCCGCCGTAATAGCCGTTACCCGTGTTGATGTGCCAGTTGCCGGTCGACTCGCAGGCGGCGACCTTCTCCCACACATCGGTCGAGGCGGCCCCCGCCGAGGCCGCCGTGAGAAGCGGAAGCGCGATGCCCGCGCCGCCCGCCGTCACCGTGAGCGAGGCACGGTTGATCCGGCTGGGCTGATATCTGCGGTGCCGTCCGTTCGCGGCCATGATCAGGCTCCCCCACTGGCTGTAGGACACGTCGCAAGCGGCCAACGTATGGGCAGACAGCGGGTGATGACAAGTGAACAGTGGGCGACCGCCCGCCCGTCGCACCGGCGCACCACCCTCGCCGCCCGGGCCCGCACCGGCCGCCCGACCAGTCGCGTCGACTCGGGAGAGCGCTCTATCTCCCCCTGTTCCTGATGCTATAAATGCCCTCATGACGGATGCTCTGCGGCCGACCGGTGCGACGCCCACCCTGGAAGACGTGGCGCGGGCGGCCGGCGTCTCGCGCGCCACGGTCTCGCGTGTCGTCAACGGGGTGCGCAACGTGGACCCGTCGATCCAGGAGGCCGTGCGGCAGGCGATCTCGGTCACGGGGTACACGCCCAACCGCGCGGCCCGCTCCCTCGTCACCCGGCGCACGGACGCCATCGCGCTGGTGGTGTCGGGGGCGGGCGTCGAGCCGGCCGGGGAGGGATCTGCCGGGGAGGGGTCCTTCACGGCCCAGGTCTTCGCCGACCCCTTCTTCGGCCGGGTGGTGACCGGAGTCGTCAACTACCTGCGGCCGCGCGGCATACACCCGGTGCTGATGTTCGCCGAGACGTCGAAGGCACGGGACGAGGTCGTGGCCTATCTGCGGCAGGGCAGCGCCGACGGGGCCCTGATCGTGTCGACCCACGCGGAGGACCCGCTGCCGGGCATGGTCGTGGACGCCGGACTGCCCGCCGTGCTGTACGCGCGCCCCGCCCGGCCCGTCCGGATCAGTTACGTCGACCTGGCCCACCGCGACGGCGCCCGGCTGGCCGCCGAGCACCTGCTGGCGCGGGGCTGCCGCCGGATCGTCACCATCAGCGGGCCCCTGGACATACCGGCGGGGCAGGAGCGACTGGCGGGATTCCGGGACACCGTGGCACGGGTCGGGCACGGCGATGTGCCGGTCGCCGAGGGAGAGTTCACCCAGGAGAGCGGCGAAGCCGCGATGGAGCGACTGCTGGCCGAACACCCGGACCTGGACGGGGTGTTCGCCGGGAACGACCTGATGGCGACGGGCGCCTGCCATGTGCTGCGGGACCACGGGAGGCGGGTACCCGAGGACGTGGCCGTGATCGGCTTCGACGACAGCAGCGCCGCCTCCGCCTGCCGGCCGCCACTGACGACGGTACGACAGCCCGTGGAGGACATGGCCGCGGAGATGACCGGACTGCTGCTGGACCGGCTGGCCGCACCGGACAGACCGGCGACATCGGTGATCTTCGAACCGGTGCTCGTCGTCCGGGATTCGGCCTAGCACGGCAACCCTCTTCGGCCTGACGGGTGGGCAGTTCCGGACGGGCTGTCCGTGTCGTTCCTGGTGGCTGGGGCGAGGTCGGTCCTGTCGGTGCCTTCATCGGTGCGACCCGTGCAGGACGTGTTCGACGGGTGCGGGACGGCGGTGGACGCAGCGGGTCGCTGAAGTCGGACCCTCCGGTCCCGGACCCGCCGCATGACGGAGTGCGGACGGTCCCTGGAGGGGGAGCGCGCATCTCTCGCTCACATCAGGATGCGCTGCGCCCTGGCGTACTGGTGGATCAGCTCGCCACCGATCTCCGAGGCCAGCGCGGCGGTGATCCCGGAACGGTCCTGGGGCGGCGACACCCCCATCACCTCGAACCCGACCGGGCACAGGTCTCCGACACAACGCAGCAGCCCGAGTACCTCCCGTGAGGTGAGCCCGCCCGGCACCCGGATGCCGGTACCGGGGGCGAAGGCCGGGTCGGCGACGTCGACCGCCACCGAGACGTAGACGGGCCGGCGACCGATCCGGTGCCGCACGAATCCGGCGGCGCCGCGGACGCCCAGCCGGCCGAACCGGCCGACGTCGAGCGTCACCCCGCCCTGGGCACGACCGGAGTCACCGGCGCCGCGCAGGCCGATCCGGACCATCGCCGACGGGTCGACGAGGTGTTCGTCGACCGCCTGGTACAGCACATCACCGTGGAGGTGCGAGCCCGCGGGATCCGCGGCCAGACGGAGAAGGGCGACAGGACCGTGTATCTCGGCCACCGCGCGCAGCGCCGCCAGGGTCAGTGACCGGCTGCCGCCGAGCAGCAGCACGGCGGCATTGCCTGCGAGGAGGTGGGACAGACGCTTGTACAGGACGTCGGAGGCGGCACCCGAGATCCACGGCGTCAGATCGAGGTCTCCTCCGTCCACACAGTCGACGAGATCGAAGGTGCCCGGGCCGCGGTCCGCACCGGGAACGTGCGCGAAGGCGGACGCGTCCCGCACGGCACCCGGTCCCAGGCGAGTCCCGGGGCACCGGCCCGACTCGTCGTACGGCACCCCGAGAACCACGAGGTCACGGGCTGTCGGGTCCCGGTCGAGCGGCAGCCGCATGAATGTGTGGGGCCGCGCGCGGGAGCGCGCCGGCTGGTCGATGCGCTCCACGGTCAAACGTTCCCTCCAGGCTCGGCGAGCTGTCGGCAAAGGGCGGACCGACCCCCCGGGGACGATCGGAAGGCGGCCTCCGACCACTGTGCCCGCGACGGCTCTCCCCGCTCTCCCCGCGTACCCGCACCGGCGCGGACGGCTGCATGACGCACGGGCGGGAAGGCCCCGCCCCTCCCCCGCCCCCACACCCTTCCGCCTTGCGGACACGCCCGCCGGCGGCCGGAGACGCCCCCGTAGCGGAAGGCAGTGTTCTGGCGACCCCGCCTTCGGTTCCGGCTGATCTCGTCGAGGGGGACCCACGCGCCTGCCAGGTGCCGTCGAGGGCGGGCCGTCACCGGAGACCCGCGGGTGCTGAGGCGCTGTCACCACGGCAACACGCTCACGCCGCTGACGGCCGCCGGGCCTTCTCAGGGCCTCCACCTCCGAGTCGTTCGTACGTGGACGGGCTGCGGCGGCCGGTCCCGGTTCGCGCCTCGTGCCCCCTCGTCACCTGGAGGCCGTGGACCTGGCCGCCGTACTCACCTGAGGGAGGCGCCGTCCTCCGGCATGCCGTACAGGTCCAGGTAGGAAGGGAAGAAGCCGCCGGGGGTGTCGGTGGTCCGTGCGGCGAGCGCCGCGTGCACCACGGCCCGGGAGACCACGTCGGCACCCGCCGAGAGGATCTCGTTGGCCGCCGCCACCTCGGTGTGGGCCCGCCAGCCCGTGCGGTCCTCGGTCCCGTCCGCCTCACCGCCTGCCAGGGGCAGCCGGCCTGTCGACAGCGCGAACACGGTGTCGCCGTCGGTCAGCAGGTGCACCGGCCTGATCGCCCGGGCCAGGCCGTCGTGCGCGGTGCCCGCCAGTTTCTGCGCCTGGGGTCGGGTGAGGGCGGCGTCGGTCGCCACGACGGCCAAGGTCGTGTTCAGCTGCCTTACCTCGTCGGCCTGCCGCCGTCGGCTCTCCTCGCGCGCGACGGCAAGACGCTCCGTCGCCCGGGCGTGTACGGCGGCTTGCGGGAACGGGGTGTGCAGGCCGCGGGCCCGGAATTCGTCCCCCACCTCCGTCCAGGCTCCGTACAGCGCACCGGTGGACGGGTCCACGAGCGAGCCCGAGGCGTTCACCGCGGCGAGGGCCGCGACCGTCGCTCCGGACGGCAGCACGATGCTCGCGGTGCCGATGCCGCCCTTCATCCCACCGGCCACCGCGCCCGTGCCGGCCCCGGCGCAGCCCTGGACGACGGCCCCGCCCTCATCACCGCCGGCCGCCCCCTCGACCGCCTCCCGACCCACCTCCGCCCCTGGCCGGGCCGTCCAGAGACCCCCGCGTCCCAGGTCGAACAGGGCTGCGGCGGGGACGACCGGCACCACCTGGGCCCGGCCGGGCCCCACCCGGAAACCACGGCCCCGTTCCTCCAGCCAGGCGGCGACGCCGGACGCCGCGTCGAGGCCGAAGGCGCTGCCACCGGTCAGCACCACCGCGTCGATCCGCGCCACCAGGTTGCGCGGATCCAGGGCGTCGGTCTCCCGGGTCCCCGGCCCGCCGCCGCGTACGTCGACCGCCGCGACCATTCCGTCCTCCGGGGCGAGGACCGCGGTGACACCGGTCAGCCAGCCGTCCCCGGTGCGCGCGGCGTGCCCGACCCGGATCCCGGCCACGTCCGTCAACGCGTTGCGCGGTCCGGTGCGCGGTGCCGGTCCGGGTGTCCGCATCCCACTCATCCGCTGCCCTCAGCTCTCTCGCCTGTCGCGGCGGCGCCGGTTCGCACCGCACTCCCGTCCACATGATCCTCCGGGCGGGCCGGGCAGAAGCGCCGGTTCCCGCAGAACCTCCCCGGCCGGGCCCGGTGTTCCCTACGCTTGTCGTCCGTGGCTGACGACCCGACGGACGCACCCGGCGACGACGTGCCGTCCTGGCTGACCGACCTGGTCCGCAGGACCTACGGCGACCTCCCGCCGGAGCTGGCGCGGTACGCGGGCCCGGTGCCCGCGCATGCGCGGGGCTCCGCCGTCCTGGTGCTCCTCGGCGCCGGCGTCCAGGGTCCGGACCTGCTCTTCCTGCGCCGTTCCGGAGCCCTGCGGAACCACCCCGGCCAGGTGTGCTTCCCCGGTGGCTCCTCCGCTCCCGGTGACGGCGGCCCCGTGGGCACCGCGCTGCGCGAGACGTGTGAGGAGACGGGGCTGGACCCTTCGAAGGTCCGGATCGGCGGCGCGCTGGCCCCGCTGAACCTCGCCCACAGCGGCTTCTCGGTCGTTCCCGTGCTCGGCTGGTGGGGGGTGGGCAGCCGGATCGACGGGGACGGCGAGGAGATCGTGTCCGTCCACCGGGTGCCTCTCGCGGACCTCGCCGACCCCGGGGCGCGGCTGCTCGTCCGGTTCCCGGACGGCCATCTCAGCCCCGGATTCCTGGCCGGCGACGTGTTCGTGTGGGGGTTCACCGCCGCCCTCACCGCGTGGCTGCTGCGGCTCGGCGGCTGGGAACGGCCCTGGGCCTCCGACCGGATCGAGGATCTGTCCGACGCCCGGCGCCGCTACGGAGGCGGCCCGCCCCCCTGAGCCGGACCCGCGGCGGCGGTCCTCTCGCCGGAGGTGGGGCCCGCCCGCCGTGATGCCCGTTCCCGCTGCCCCGCGCGGAAACCGTCGACCGGTCCCGAGGACGAGCGCAGCAACGACAGGTACGCGGACGTCTCCACCGCCACGGCCTCCTCGACGGTCCGGCCGAGGCCGCCCATCACCGCCGCCTTCAGATGCCGCAGGCAGTCGCCCGGGACATCGGCCAGGGTGCGGGCGAACAAGGCGGTCTCCTCACGGAGCCGGTCCCGCGGCACCGCGCGCAGCGCCAGTCCCTTGTCGACGGCCTCGGCGGCCGACAGCCACCGGCCGGTCATCAGCAGCTCCATCGCCGGCTGCAGGCCCATCTTCCGGATGGTTCGGTGGGTGGCGCCGGCACCCGGCATGTGACCGTACGGTGTGTGCACGTCGCCGATCCGGGCCTCCTCGGCGATCAGCACGAAGTCGCAGGCCACCACCATCTCGAAGCCGCTGGCGCGCGCCTTGGCCTGCACCATGGCGATCGTCGGCACCGGCAGGCGCTCCAGGGCGAAGACGACCCGGTTCAGCCGTTCCAGATAGGCGGCGAACAGATCGGAATCGGCTTCCTCACCGTCCAGGACCTCGGTGAGGAAACCGAGGTCGCTGCCGATGCAGAAGGCCCGGTCGCCGGCACCGGTGAGGACGAGCACCTGGCTGGAACCGTCGTCGGCGACGCGGGCGAAGGCGTCCAGCAGTTCGTGGTGCATCTGCTCGGTGGTGGCGTTGAGCCGCTCGGGGCGGTTGAGCGTGACCCAGGCGATCCCGTCGGCGCGTTCCAGCAGAATCGTCTCGTACACCGGGTCCGTCCCCTGCGCCGTCACCGGGCGAGCTCCGCCGCGAGCGGGAGCCCGGTCAGGGTCTCACCGCGCGCGCACACGTCCGCCCGGACGAAGACGAGGGCGTAGGCGCGGCGGGGGCCGTCGGTGCGGTTCGGCCCGGAGCCGTGCAGGGTGTTGGCGTGGTGGACCAGCGCGCTGCCCGCGGGCACCGGGTACGCCACGGGTTCCTGCTCGCTGTGGGCCTCGACCAGGACGGCGCCCTCCTCCGGCCGGGTGTGTTCCACCCGGCCCCACCGGTGGCTTCCGAGGACGTACTGGACGCAGCCGTTCTCCGGCGTGGCGTCGTCCAGCGCCATCCACACCGTGACGGCCTCGGGCGGGGTGAGGTGCCAGTAGCGGTTGTCCTGGTGCAGGACGAGACGGCTGCGTTCGCCCTTGCCTCCCGGCTTGTAGAAGGAATGGTCGCGGAGCAGGCGCACGGGTCCGCCGAGCAGTCCCTCCACCCGCCGGTAGAGGTCGGGGCGGCGGACCTGGGCCTCGCAGGCCGGGTCGGACTGCCACAGGTTCACCTTCTGCAGCAGAGCCAGGTCCAGCGGTCGGCCCCTGCGCTCCGACAGGTCTCGTACCCCTTCCACCGGCCGGCCGTCGTCGAAGAAGGCCCGCTCCACGCTCCCCCGGAGATCCGCCACCTGCCGGGGCGTCAGCACGTGGTCCCAGCGGACCACTCCGTCGCGCCGGAAGACCTCGCGCTCACCGGCTGCCGGATCCGTCGTGGTCGTCGGCTCCACCGCGCCGGAGGACGAGTGGAAAGCGGTCATGACACTCCTCGGGCAGGGAGGGGCCGGGCAGTCACGGTGCGGCGGGCGGACCGGCCTGGCCGGCCCGGGGCCCTCGCGTCGGACACCGCACGATGCTGCCACAGGGCCGGCCCCCGGCCCATAGGCCGGGACGCCATCGCGGTGATGCGCCCACGGCATGGCTCCCGCGGGCCGGACCCACTCATGCCACCGGCGGGTTCGGGTGACCCGCGATTGGCATTGGACGCCGCTCCGACGTGCGGTGTCCCCTGTACTGCGGCTTGCAAAGCCCCATGTGACCCCCGTCCATGCGAGCCGTTCCGGAACCGCTCCCGCCTCCTCACAGGCGGCAGGCACGGCATCACCATGTTCGCCCGTCCCACGGAGCCGGGTGCACGGGCTGTGCGGGCAGTCGGTCGGTGCCCCGGGACTGTCCACGCGCAGGAGGCCAGACACGCATGCAGGTTCTACTCGTGAACGCTCGCCGCTCGTCGTACTCCGGGGAGTCGATCTCCGCACCGCAACTGGGGCTGCTCTCCCTGGCCGCGACCCTCCGGGAGGGCACCTTCCACGACACCAAGGGCACCGACGTCCGGTTCATCGACGACCAGTTGTTCGTCCTGCAGAGGCCGTTGGCCACACCCAACGAGTTCCTGCGCGGCCATCGCCCGGACATCGTGGGCATCCAGGTCCTCACCTCCAGTCTGAAGAACGGCATCAAACTCGGTGCCGAGAGCCGCCGCCATCATCCGAACGCACTCGTCGTCTACGGCGGTGTCGGCGCCACCCCGCTGGCACGCAAGCTCGTCGAGGACGGCTCCGCGGACGTGGTGGTCAAGGGAGAGGGAGAGGTCACCTTCTCCCATCTGGTCCACGAGTACGGCACCAACGGCCGCAAGAACCTGCGCAAGATCCGCGGCATCGTCTTCCGCGACGACGACGGCACCGTGGTCGAGACACCGGCCGCGCCACAGGTGATGCGTCTCGACAAGCTGCCCAAGCCTGCCCGGGACCTGGCGGACATGCAGTTGTACAACACGATCTCCCGAGGCCGGTCCGGCAACCTCGTCACCAGCCGTGGCTGCTCGTACGCCTGCGCCTACTGCTACTCCAAGCACCAGTGGGGGGTCGGCCAGCGCCGGCACAGCGCGGAACGGGTGGTCGAGGAGATCCGCGAACTGGTCGAGGTCCATGGCTTCGACCGGATCCGCATCGAGGACGACGACTTCGTCGAGGACGTCCCACGCATGCAGGAGCTGTGCCGGGGCATCGAGAAGTCCGGTCTGCAGGGCAAGTTCGAGTGGGAGGCCAAGGCCCGTCCTGACCTCATCGACGACGACATGGCGCGCATGCTGCGCGCCTCCGGCTGCTTCCGGCTGCTGGTCGGTGTCGAGACCCTCGACTGGTCGCTGCTCAAGCGGCTCGGCCGGCCGGTCAAGGTCGACGTGACCGAGCGCGCGCTGAGCTCGCTGAGCAAGGCAGGGATCGGCGTCCAGGCCACCCTGATCCTCGGCATCCCGGGCGAGACCGACGAGGCGATGCGCTCGACCATCACCTGGCTGCAGGCGCGGCTCGGTGACAACCGGCACGACATCGTCTCGCCCTGCTTCTTCGTGCCCTTCCACCACGAGGTGGAGAAGGACATGGCCAAGCGGGTCGACTTCACCCTGGAGACCGACGACAGCGACTGCTTCACCGGCCACATCCCGGTGACCTCCAGCGAGGCCGCGTCCATCGACGAACTGTGGAAGCTGTACGACGACATGACCCCGACGCGTCGCGACGGCAAGTACAAGCGCATCGCGTACCTGGCCGACCTGAGCACCGTCCAGACCCGGCTCGGTCTGCTCGACGGCGGCGCACCGCAGACGAAGGAGCCGGCGGCGCTGGTTCCGGAGGTCCAGTGAGTGCGCCGACGGCGGCCCTGGGCACGGAGGTCCTGGACGTCCCGGCCTACGACGGGGCGCGGGCGGTCATGTCGCACCGTCCGTACGTCGTCCACGACGTCGAGGGCAGGCCGCTGGCCCGGCTCGGCTCCGCCGGGCGTCTCACGCAGTTCCGGATGGCCGAGGAGGCCGGCCGGGCCTCCCGCCGTATGCGCTCCATCGACGACGCGGACTGGTTCGGGCTGCTGCGCCGCGCCGCCGACCGCGTCACCGCCCGGCTGGACAGCGGGGACCTCGACCTGTGGCTGCGCGCCCTGTCCGCGGTGAGCGGCCTGCCACGCCGGCGTGCCGCCCGCGGGCTGCGTACGGCCGCCCAGGACCTCGCCCGTATGGAGGAGATCCTGGCCGCGCAGTCCCCCGACGGCACGGTGGCGGCCTACCGGACCGGCGGCAGCGGCCTGGGGTGGAGCTGGCGTCCAGCGGGCCGGTCGGTGCTGGTGCGTCAGCCCGGCAATTTCCCGACCATCAACATCGAGTGGCTCCAGGCCCTGGCCACGCGTCGTCCGGTGCTGCTGAGCACCGCGGCCGCCGACCCCTTCACACCGGTCCTCCTCACCGAGGAGCTGTACGCGGCCGGGCTGCCCGAGCACGGTGTGTCCGTGGTGCACGGGGACGCGCCCGCGCTGCGCCGGCTGGCCGACCAGGTGCTGTGGCCGGGCGAGGACGTGCCTGCCGACCTGCCTCCCGGGAAGGTGAAGACGTACCACTTCGGCCGCAGTCGGGCGGTGATCGGTGACCGGCTGCCGGTCGACGCCTGGCAGCGCCTGGCCCGGGAGGCGTTCGCGGGCTGCGGCAGGCTCTGCGTCAACATGAGCTCCCTCGTCGTGCTGGGCGATCCGAAGGCGGCTGCCGAGGCGCTGGCCCACGAGTTCGCGGCGCGTCCGGTGCTGCCGCTGGACGACCCGAGGGCGGCCGTGCCCGCGTTCCCGGACCGGGCGGCGCGGGATTCACTCGCGCTGCGGATCGAGAGGGAGGTCGCCGCCGGCGCGGTGGACGTCACCGCGGCCGCGACCGGTGTGCCGCTGCGGGTGGAGCTCGACGGCCAGGCGTTCCTGAGGCCCACGGTGCTGCTGGTGGATCCCGGATCGTCGCTGTTCGGCACGGAACTTCCCTTCCCCTTCACGGCGGTGGCGCACGTGCCCCGGTCGAAGGCGGTGGCCGCGTGCGCCGGGTCCCTCATCGTGTCCGTGGTCGGTGAGGCCGACGGGCTGGTGCGGGCACTCGCCGAGGAGCCGGGCGTCGACAAGGTCTTCGCCGGCGACCGGTTCGACCGCGGTTACCACCCGTGCGACCCGCACGAAGGCCATCTCGCCGACTTCCTGTTCAAGAAGAAGGCCGTACTCCCGGGCGCCCTCGCGTGACCGGCCCGGACGGCAACGAAGGAGAGGGACCCGTCATGCGATGTCCGAGCGAGTCGAGGCTCCGTCCGATCACCGACGAGGACGTACGCCGCCTCGTCCGCCTGCACTTCGATCCGCGGCACGGCACGCCGTACTGGCTGGAGCGGGACAGGCGGCAGGGCACCGAAGCGCTCGGGAAAGTACAGGGTCTCGCGGACGCCGTCGCCCTGATCGGGCTGCGTGACGGGTCCGACCAGATGCACTTCGAGGAGGCCGCGCGTCGGACCCCGCTGGAGAACTTCGTGCCGCGCTCGGTGCTCGCCGAGGGCGGCCCGCTGTGGGCGGCGCAGACCGGCGGCACTACGGGACCGGCCAAGCACGGCACCTGGGGCAGCCGTTACTGGGAGGACATCCTCGCCTTCTCCGACGAGTTCCTGGACATGCACGGCGTCCCGCGCGGGAAGAACTGGCTGTTCGTCGGGCCGATGGGCCCGCACACGACGGGCCGGCTGGTGGTCGCCTTCGCGGAGCGCCGCGGCGGGATGTGCTTCTCCATCGACCTCGACCCGCGGATCGTGAAGATCTTCGGCGAGGAGGGGATGACCGCCGCCTACGACCGCTACGTGGATCACATCTGGGCCCAGATCGCGGAAGTCGCCCGGTCCCAGGACATCGGCGTCCTGTTCTGCACCTCCCGGCTGCTGGAGATGCTGCCGGAACGGCTCGGCACCGAGGCGCTGGCCGGGGTGGAGGCCATCGTGCACGCCGGCACCACCCTGGAGCCGGAGACGCACCGGCAACTGCGGGAGGACTTCTTCCCCGGCGTCCCGGTCGTCGGCATGTACGGCACGTCGACCACCGGCATCAGCTGGCAGAAGCCCTTCGAGGCGGAGGACGAGCACCGTGTGGTGTACGTGCCGTGCCAGCCGCACGTCGCCCTGGACGTCGTCGACGAACAGGGGGACGACGTGCCCTTCGGTGAGGAGGGCCGGGTACGGGTCTGGCGGCTGACGGACGACGCCCTGCTGCCCGGTTTCTGGGAGCGGGACCGGGCCCGGCGGGTACGCCCGTACGGGGTCGCGGCCGAACTGTATCCGTGGCCGTGGGTGGGGGATCCGTACAGCCCCGAGTTCACCGAGGGACGCCGCGTCGAGGGGGTCTACTGACATGGCGGGATTCATACTGTCCAGCCGTCCGGACGGCGACGCCGAGGTCGAACTCCTCGGCGAGGGCCGGGCCATGGACGTCCTGGTGCGGCGCGACGGCAGGGACGTCCTCGTGGTCCAGGGCGACCGGCTGACCCGGGAGGACCCGCCTCGGCACGCGTCACTCACCGACCTGGCCGCCTGGACCGAGCGTGCTCACAGCCGTTACTGCGCCGTCCTCGTCCGCGAGGACCGGGCCACCCTGTGGAGCGACGTCGGCGCGACCTGCCCGCTGCACTGGGCGCGTGCCGGCAGGACGCTCGTCGTCGGTACGTCGGCCGGTGCCCTGCTCCCGCGCCTCGGCCGCCCCGCGGTCCTGGGCGACGCCGAACGGTCGCTGCTGCCCGGCGGCCGGTTCGCCGGAGTCACGGCGGTTCCCGCCAACAGCGCGGTGACCCTGGTCGTGGACGCCTACGGCGAGGACCCCGTGTCGGTACACCGGCTTGCGCACCTGCCTGACCTCGCCTCGGTGACGGACGAGGACCAGGCGGTGCGCACGGTCCGGACGGTGCTGGGCTCGTCCGTCGCGCGACTGGCCGCGGGTGCGGACGAGATCGCCGTCTCGCTCAGCGGCGGTGTGGACTCCTCCACGGTCGCGGCGCTGGCGGTGCTGGAGGCGGGTGCGTCGGCGGTGCGCACCTACACCGTGGGCACGCCGTTCGGCGACGAGTTCGCCCAGGCGGCATGGCTGGCGGACCGGCTGGGCACCAAGCACGAGGAGGTGCTCTTCGGGCCGGACGAGCTCGCCGGGATGCTGCCCGGCATGATCCACGCGCTGGAGACCTGGGACCTGCTCACCCTGCAGATCGCCGCACCCGCCTGCTTCCTTCAGGACCACATCGCCACCGACAGCCGCCAGGTGCTGCTGTCGGGATACGGCGCGGACCTGCTGTTCGCGGGGCTCGGCGGCACCGGAGACGAGGAGGCCGTCGAGCGCGCCGTCGTCGATCAGACCCGGGCGACCGCCCGGAGCAACGAGTTCCACCCCGCCTTCGCCGACGCCCGCCACACCTCCGTACGCCACCCGTACTGGTCTCGGGAGGTGATGGCCGCCGCCCTGGACATCCGCGGACGGCTCAAGGTCCGGGAGGGGGAGGCGAAGTGGGTGCTGCGCAGCGCCGCCGCCGACGTCCTGCCGGCCGAGGTGGCATGGCGCCCCAAGCGGGGCATCCACGAGGGCACCGCGATGAGCCACATGTTCGCCGCCGCGCTGGGCAGCGACGACCCCGCCGTCCAGGCCGGACGGCTGTACGAGATCGCCACCGAGGTCTTCCGCAGCGGCGGGCCTGAGACCGGGCCGGGCGAGACGGACCGGGACCGACGTCTGGGAGGCATGGCATGAGGGTTCTGCTGGTGTGGCCACGCAACGAACGGGCCCTGCTCAGTGACCGGCTGAGCTGTTGCGAACCGCTGCCGCTCGAGTACCTCGGCGGCGCGCTGCGCGGCCATCACGACGTGACGATCCACGACCTGCGCCTGGACGCGCCGCTGGCGGACTACGCGGCGACGCACGAACCGCCCGACCTGGTGGGCGTGGCGATCCCCTACACCACCAGCGTCCGGGTGTCCCGCGAGGTGAGCCGTGAGGCCCGCCGCCTGTGGCCGGACGTACCGATCGTGCTCGGCGGCCACCACCCGACGGTCTCGGCCGAGTGGCTGGACGGCTTCGCCGCCGACTGGGTGGTGGCGGGCGAGGGCGGCGCGCCGCTGAACCGGCTGGCCGCCGACCTGGAGGCGGGCCGCGCTCCGCAGACGGGGCCGGGGCTGGCGCCGTACGACTCCCGCACCGGCCTGGAGCGCGACCGGCGGCCCCGCCCCGCGGCTCTCAACGACCTGCCGATGCCGGACCGTTCACTGCTCGCCCATCACCGGCAGGACTACTTCCACTCGATCTACCGGCCGGTGTCCCTGATCCGCTTCACAGCGGGCTGCCCGTACACCTGCAAGTTCTGTTCGCTGTGGCGGATGACGGACCGGCGCTACCTGGTCAAGGACATCGACCGGGTCCTCGCCGAGATCGCCGACATCGACGGCGACAACCTCTACGTCGTGGACGACGAGGCGTTCATCCAGCCCGCGCGCATGCTGGAGCTGGCCGACGCCATCGACAAGGCCGGCTTCCGCAAGCGGTTCCACATGTACATACGCACGGACACCGCGCTGCGCCGGCCCGATGTGATCGCCCGCTGGGCGGAGATCGGCCTGGACTCCGTGCTGGTGGGGGCCGAGTCGATGACCGACGACGAGCTGTCCGGCTATCGCAAGGGCACCGACTCCGACCAGACCCGGCGGGCCCTCGACCTCTTCCACACCAACCAGGTGAAGGTGCGGGCCAATTTCATCGTCCAGCCCAGCTGGGTCGACGAGGACTTCGCACGGCTCGGCCGGACCGTCGAGGAACTGCAGGTGGACATGCCGAGCTTCTCCGTGCTGACCCCGCTGCCCGGCACGGACCTGTACGACGAGAGCCGGGGCCAGCACATCAGTGACGACCCGGAACTCTTCGACTGCTACCACTCGCTCTTCCCGACGAGGCTGCCGCTGGAGAAGTTCTACCACCGGCTCGCCGACCTGCTGGCGGGAGCGAGTGCCCGGCCCGCTCCGGGCGTCGCCTCCAGCCAGGACCCGTCCGTCTTCTACTACTCCGACAACAGCGCCTTCGACGAGATGCTCAGCGGCATCCGCCTCTCCGGCGTGGCGGAGCGGGAGCCGGAGCGTGTCCCGAGCACCGGATGACCGGCCGTCCTCCGCGCCCGCCCCAGGCACGCCGGTGCCGTCCCGCCGCTGAGCAGAACCGACCACGAGGAGCCGTGACCCGAGCATGTCCGCCGAATCCTCCCGCCGCCGCAAGGTGTACTTCATCGGCCTCAACGCGGTGCCCTTCCTCCCCCTGGTCGCCGGCCTGCTGCGCACGTACGCGGAACAGGACGAACGCGTCGCGGAGTCCTACGACTTCCAGGAGCCGCTGTTCCTCGTCGCCCCGGTGCGGGAGATGGCGGACGGCATCACCGAACCGGACGTCCTCGCCCTGTCCTGCTACGTGTGGAACTTCCGCCGGCAGATGAAGGTGGCGAAGATCCTCAAGGAGCGTTACCCGGACATGCTCGTGGTGGCCGGCGGGCCGCACGTGCCCGACCGGGTGGGCGACTTCTTCACCCAGCACCCCTACGTCGACGTCCTGGCCCACGGCGAGGGCGAGGTGGCCTTCCGGGAACTGCTGTCCGCACGGCTCCGGGACCGCCCCGACTACACCGGCGTGCCCGGCGTGACGGTGAACCGGAGCGACGCCCCGGTCGCAGGCCCGCCCGCCGAGCGGCTGCCACGGCGGATCGAGACCCCGAGCCCCTACCTGAACGGGGTGATGGACGGGGCCGTGCAGACCTGCCGGGAGCGCGGGCTGCGCTTCTACGCGTTGTGGGAGACCAACCGTGGCTGCCCGTACTCCTGCGCCTTCTGCGACTGGGGATCGGCGACGATGAGCGCCCTGCGGATGTTCGAGGAGGACCGCCTCCAGCACGAGATCGAATGGTTCGCCCGCAACGACGTGGAGGACCTGTTCATCTGCGACGCGAACTTCGGCATCATGCCGCGCGACCTGGAGATCGCGCACGCGCTGGCGGAGGCCCGTACGGAGGCGGGGTCACCGAAGCAGATCCGGGTCAACTTCGCCAAGAACTCCAACGACCGGGTCTTCGACATCAGCAAGGCCTGGCACGACGCGGACCTGCTGATGGGCACCACCCTGTCCATGCAGAGCACCGACATGGACGTCCTGGAGGCGATCGACCGCAAGAACATCGGTCTCGACAACTACCGCAAGCTGCAGCAGCGGTACGCCGTCGAGAACATCCACACCTACACCGAGTTGATCCTCGGGCTGCCGCTGGAGACCGCGCGCACCTTCCGCGAAGGCATCGGCTCACTGCTGGAGGCCGGAAACCACGAGGACCTCCGGGTGTACGAATTCGGCATCCTGCCCAACGCGCCGATCAACACCCCGGAGAAGATCGCCGGTTACGGCCTGCGCACGGTCCCCAAACGTCTCTACGTCGAGCGGCCCGGCACCCCGGACGACGAGGCGGAGACCATGGACATGGTCATGGAGACCAGCGCCATGCCCCGCGACGAATGGGTCGAGTCCTTCGCCTTCGTGCAGGCGGTGCAGTTCCTGCACAACGGCTGCTACACCCGCTACCTGTCGGTCTACCTCCGGCAGGAGCACGGGATCGGCTACACCGCCTTCTACGAGGGGCTGCAGAACCACTTCACCGGAGAGCCCGCCAGCTTCATCGGCTCCCTCTACCTGCGCATGCGCAGCCTGTACCAGGACTACATCGACATACCGACACTGCCGTTGGCCAACCTGGTCGCCAGCCAGCCCGACCTGGCCACCCATCTCGCCCCGTACGGCAGACGACGGGGCTGGACGATCGACAACTGGGGCTGGCTGCGGGTGGCCACGGAGTTCGACCGTTTCCACACCGAACTGGGCGACTACCTCCGCACCCTGGGACTCGACCCCGACCAGGACACGCGGCTGCGCGACGTACTGCGTTTCCAGCGTGACGTCATGCTGCGCCCGGACTACGACCCGCGGCACGGCAAGACCGCCGAGTACGACCACGACTGGCCCGGTTACTTCGCCGGCGGTCCCCTGCGCCCGCAGCGGGTCCGGGTGGACTACGCCGATCAGCGGTTCGGGGCGAACGGCCGCTTCCGCCCGGCGCCGGGTGACCTGAAGGCGTTCGCGCTCGCGGCGATCGGTCCGAGTTATCCGGTCTCGCGGATCGGCCACTACCGGCACCGTGTCGAGTCCGCCGAGGTGACGCCCCTGGCGGAGCCCGCGTTCAGCGAGCAACTGTGACCGCCCGCCCCGGCGCTCCGTCCTCCGCCGCCCGGCCCCACCGTGCGGCACTGGCCGTCCTCGCCGGGGCCTGTGGCCTGTTCGCACTGCTCCAGCTCGGTGTGGCGACCCTGCTGCCACAGATCCAGGAAGCGTTCGGTGTGTCCGGCTCGCAGGCCGCGTGGGTGGTCTCAGGGCACCTGCTCGTCGGCTGTGTCGCCACCCCCGTCGTGAGTCGTCTCGGCGACCTGTACGGCAGGCGCGCGGTGATGCTCCGCGTCCTGGCCGTGGTCGCGGTGGCGTCCGTGGCGTCGGCGCTCACCGGGTCGTTCACCGTGCTGCTCGTCGCGCGCCTGGTGCAGGGTGTGGCCGGCGGTCTCTTCCCGCTGTGCGTCGGCCTGCTGCGGGAAGGGTTCCCCCAGAGGTCTCTGTCCGGCCCGTCGGGCCTGCTCTCCGCCGCTTTCGGGACCGGTGGCGGAGTCGGCATCGTGCTGGCGGGCCTGTTCGGCGGCGGCCTCCCGGCCGTGCGCTGGCTGTTCGCGGCCGCCGCGCTCCTCGCCGTGGTGCTGCTGGTGGCGGGCGCCTCGGTGCTGCCCGAGACGCCGCGCCGGCCCGCCACCCGCATCGACGTCCCCGGGCTACTGCTCCTCGGTACCGTCAGCACCTGCCTGCTGCTGGCACTGACCCGTTACGGTCAGGAGGGCCTCGGCTCGGTGACCGGCGCGGTGCTGCTGGCAGCTGCGGCGGCGGGCTGCGCCGTCCTGCTCCGGGTGGAGCGCAGGTCCCCGGAGCCGGTGCTGGACATGCGCCTCATGTCCCGTCGGCCCCTTCTCTGCCTGAACCTGGTCAGCCTGCTGACCGGGCTGGTGATGTTCCAGATCGGGGTGCTCGCCCCCGCCCTGGTGGCCGCTCCCCGTGACACGGGGTACGGCCTGGGCGCGGGCGGTGCCGTCCTGACCCTGGTCATGCTGCCCATGCAGATCGGCGCGCTGTCCGGCGGACTGCTGTCCGGCTGGCTGCGGGAGTCGGGGAGGCTGACCGCCCGCGCGGTGATGGGTGCGAGCACGGCCCTCTTCACGGCCGGTGCCGTCGTGTTCGCCGTCCTGCCCTCCGGCGCCGGGGGCCTGGCTCTCGGCACAGCCCTGAACGGCCTGGCCACCGGGCTGCTGGGCGGAGCGATGGCGGAACTGCTGGTACAAGCGTCGCCGAGCGGGGCGACCGCGGTGACGGTCGGCCTGAACGGCGTGCTGCGCAACCTCGGTGGAGCCTTCGGAGTGCAGGTCAGTTCCATGGTGCTGGCGGTCGCGGGCGGCGCGTCCTCCCGTCCCCCGGCCGCCGCGTACCACGCGCTGTTCACCGGTTCGGCCGTTCTTGCCCTCGTCGCGGTGGGTGCGGCCTTCCTCTTCCCCCGTTCACCGGCGCCCCGGCAGGACGTCCCGGTGCCGCCCGTCCACACCTCCCGTCCGATTCGGCCGACCACCTGAAGGGGTGCCGCCGATCCTCCTTGGGCAGGTTCCACGTCGAATCGATGGTCACGGCACGCGGGCCCCGGCCGTGGCAGTAGGGAGAGCCGGATGTTCGACCTTCGCCGTTCGGACGTGGTGCTGCTGCAGGCGGTGGCGGACCACGGCAGTCTGCACGCGGTCGAGCGGGACGGCCGGATGACTCAGTCGTCCGCCAGCCGTCGCCTCGTCAAACTCGAACGGCGGCTGCGCACACCGCTGGTGAGCCGCGGTGCCACCGGTACCGAACCCACCGAGGCGGGGCACGCCCTCCTGCACGTCGGGCGGCGGCTGCTGGCCTCGATCGACTTCGCGATAGCCACCACCCACCACGGTGCCGACGCGGCGAGCCGGCTGCCCGTGGTGGAGTTCGCCGTGGGGACGGAGTGGGCGTACGGCCTCGACGAGCATCTGGCCGGACGATTCCCGGACGTGGTGTTCGACATAGTGCCGGACGACAGCCACCGGATCTGGCAGAGATTCGAACGGTACGCCGCCGACGCGGCTCTCGGCTGGGAGACGGCGCGCCGGCCGATGGCGCGGCGCGGCGGCGTCCTGATCCGGACCGTCGCCGAGGAGCCCCAGCAGATCGCCCTGCCGTCCGGACATCCCCTCGCCGAGCGGGGAATCCTGGACCTGCGCGACCTCACCCGCACGGAATGGGTGGCCGTGGTCGGCGGCGACTCCGGTGACGACCAGGGGTGGGCACTCTCCCGGCTCACGCCGGTCCTGTCGGTCAGCTTCACCGTGCGCTCCCAGGGGGCGGCACTCGACCTGGTGCGCCGTGGGTACGGCATCGCGCTGGTGTCGCCCTCGTCACTCGGCGGGAGCGCCGGACCGGGCGTGGTGCTCCGCCCGCTGCGGCAGAAGTTCGTCCGGAGGCTGCGGCTCGCCGTGGACCCGCTGGCGATCCCGGAGCCGCTCGCCGAGGATCTGTGCGCCCTGCTGCGCCGGCGGTACATGCTGCGGACGACGGCACACGGCGCCGTCCCCGCGGGCACCCGCCGGGACCAGGATCCGGACGGTGGGAACCGTGCCGCTCCGGCGGCCGGCGGGTGCGCCGTACCCCCGCCGGTCCTGCTGTCCGAGTTGCGCTGGTCCTCGCCGGACCGCTGCGGCGGCTTCGAACCCGAGCACCTGCACCTGCTCCGGGTGATCAGCCGGACCGGCAGTCTCAACCGGGCCGCCTCGGCCCTGCTGGTCACCCAGCCGGCGCTGACCCGGCGTATCCACCGGCTCGAAGCGAGCTGCGGCCTGCCGCTGGTTCACAGCACGGCCCGCGGCACCTCACTGTCGGCCACCGCGCGTCGGCTGCTGGCCTGCACGGGCCCGGCCGAGCACCGGCTCGACGCCCTGGTGAACCACCTGCGCGAGAGCGGTCCCGCTGCCGTCCCGGCGGCCGGCCGGCCCCTTGCCGAGTCCACGGCTGGACCGGCCCCTTCTCCGGTCAGTACCCGGACGGCGCCGCGCTGAGATGCTCCAGGACGGCCCGGCGTCCGGCCGGAGGCAGCAGGGGCGTCAGGGCGAGGGCCGTCTCCCGTGCTGTCCGGTGGTGGACACCGGCCATCCCGAGTGCCCGGGCGGCACGGACGTTGCGTCCGAGGTCGTCCACCAGGACGCACTCCTCGAGCCGGCGGTCCAACAGCCTGGCGGTGTGCCGGAAGATCTCCGGTTCCGGCTTGCGCAGACCCACCTCGCACGAGATCACCACGGTGTCGAAGAGCCCGTCCCAGCCCCGCCGGTCGTAGGTGTGTCCCCAGGAGTTGGACAGCAGGGCGATCTTCAAGCCCGCGTCACGCAGGACACGCAGCAGCCCGACCATGGCCGGCTCGTCGGTGAACGGCGCGAACATCCGCTCCACCAGTCCCTCCGTGACGGGGTGCGAGCCGTCGGACCGGCGGACCAGAGCGGCAAGCGTCCCCTCGAACTCAGCCACCGGCAGCTCGCCCCTCTCCACCAGGTGGAACTGCCGCGCCGCAGGACCGGGTACAGCCGCCGGCCCGAGAAGCCGCCCCAGAGCGGCGTGGAACTCCGCGGCGTCCACCCCCTCGTCGGCCGCCCACAGGGCGATGCCCTCGGCGAAGGGGCGGGTGATGACACCGCCCCAGTCGACGACGATTCCCGACACCTCTGCCACGGTCTCCCCCTCGCCTGCGAACGACGGGCCGGCGGCCCCCTTCTGCTACCGCTCCAGGGTGCCCGCCCCGCCTGGCGGACGCAGCCCGCTCAGCCCCATCCGTCCTATGCCTTTTGGGGCGTGCGCCGATCCGTCCCGGCGGATGCGTTGCCGCCGTCCGGAGGCGCGGCACATAGTCGAGCGGTACGGCATCGTGCGACAGCAGGCTCACGCCTACCGGAGGGTGACACGGATGCAGCTCGGTCGGCCGGTGGAAGAACTCGTTCGTGAACTGGACGAGCACGGGTTCATCCCACTCGACGGTCTCGTCCCCGAACCGGTCCTGGAGGTCATGCGCCGCGGCTGCGACGACCTGATCGGGCGGACCCGGCGCATGCGCCACAGCACCCAGGGCTGGCAGCTGGAGGCCGAGGGTGAGGGCGGCGGCTGGGCGGCCCGCGCTGCGGGGCGGGCCGGCATTCCCGGCAAGGTGCGGGTGGTGGGCCGCGCCCACGAGCACTCCCCGGAACTCGCCGAGGTCCCCGAACTGCTGGGCCTCAACGAGCACGTGGTGGAGCCGCTGCACGGTCTTCGCGGCGACTTCTACAACAGCTATCTGTGGGCGAAGCCGTCGGAGGTCGGTTCGGAGAAGCCGTGGCACCAGGATGCGCTCTTCCTCGCGGAGGAGTTCTACGAGACCTACGAGGACGTCTTCACCATCTGGATCGCCGTGGACGACGCCCGTGAGGACAACGGCTGCCTCCGCTTCCTCCCCGGCTCCCATCGCGGCCAGGTTCTGCAGGACCCGCACGGCATCGACCGTGACGACCTGTTCGCCTCCCCACGCGAACCGTCGCTGGACGTCGACCGGCTGTGGCCCGACCTGACGCCGGTCACCTTGCCGCGGCACGCCGGTTCGGCCGTCCTCTTCGGGGCCTTCACCGCGCACACCTCCTCCGCCAACACCACCGAGGACCAGCGGCGTGCCGTCAGTTACGTCTACTCGCTGCCGCGCCGCGGCACCGCGGGAGGCGGACGGTGACGGGGGCGGTTCCGGCGGAGTCCCTCGGAACGGCCTCACGGGGGCGCCCGGCTCCGGACCTGCGCCCGCTCGACCCCGCGGTCCACGGCGACACCGTCTGGGGACTCGCCCGTGCCCGGGACCTGGCGGCTCTGGGCCGGGTGGAGACGACACGGGAGTGGATCACGGGACGGCTCACGGCCCCCGGCGCGGATCCCGCGCGTGACGCCCGGCTGTGCCCGGGGCCCGGCGGCGACGTGGTCGGCGCCGCGTGGGTCGGCCGCACCTCGGGTGTGGCCGGCCGGGTCGTGGACCTGGTGCTGGGGCCGGCGGCCACCCGGGCCGACGGGAGCGGGCTGCTCGACTTCGCTGTCACACGCTGCCAGGAGGCGCTCGGCGGTCCGGACGGCGCGGATCGGACGACGCTGTCGTGTTTCGTCTCGGAGGGCGAGCACACCACGCGCGCGGCACTGCGGGACCACGGCTTCGGCTCGCCACGGACCTACGATCGCATGTCGGTCGCGACGGACGGCCCTCTCCCATCCGTTCCGGCCGTTCCGGGCACAGTGGTGCGCCCGCTGCGCGAGGAGGCGGACCTGCGTGCCTTCCACCGTGCGAAGAACCAGGCGTACGCCGCCGAGGAGGCCGGCAAGGAGGAGGACTCCTACGACGCCTGGTCACACTGGTACCGGTCCGACCCCGGAGTCGACCCCGAGCAGTGCGCCCTGCTCGAACTCGACGACCGCGTCGTGGGGTTCGTGAACATCACCGACCGGATGCTGGACAGCCGTGGCGTGGCCTACGTGCGACAACTGGGCATCGACCCGTCGGTGCGCGGCAGAGGGCTGGGCGCAGTGCTGCTGGGATGGGCGCTGGGCGAGGCACGGGGCCGGGGCAGGACCGGCATGGTCCTCACCGTGGACCAGGAGAACGTCCGGGCACGTGCCCTGTACCGGCGGCTCGGCTGGCGGGTGGAGTCCCGCTGGGACGATGTCCGGCGCACCGTCACCCTGCCGCGTGGCGGCCATGGCTGAGGAGGCCTCCGGCCGGGTCCCGTCCCGTTCACTCCTTTCCGATGATGCGCCGCATACGGGCCTGGGCCTCGCCCGCGCCGAACGCCCTGCGGTGCGATTCCTTGGCCTCGGTCCGTACGCGTTCCAGTCCCTCCACGAACGGCGCGTTCACCCGTGGCCGGGTTCCCTGCACGGCGGCCGGGGTGTAACCGGCGATGGTACGGGCCAGTTCGACGGCACGGTCCAGCACGCCCTCGGAGGGGCGCACCTCATGGAGCAGACCGTCATCGAGCGCCCGGTCGGCCGGCCACTCCTCGCAGGTGAAGAGCATCCGCTGCATGACGGAGGTGCCGACGGTGTAACGCAGCATGAAACCGCCGAAGTTGCAGGCGATTCCGACCCGGAGCTCCGGCATCACCAGACGGGCGGTGTCCGCGGCCACGCGGTAGTCGCAGCAGAGGGCGATCTGCAGACCGATGCCGATGGCGTAGCCGTCGATGGCGGCCACCACCGGCTTGGAGATGCCCGCGACAGCCGTGTAGAGGTCGGTGATGTCGTCGATCCAGTCGTTCACCTCGTCCCCGCCGGTGAACGCGGAGACCTCGTTGAAGTCGCCGCCCACGCCGAAGGAACGGCCGGGTCCGCCGTGGAGCACGACGGAGCGGACGGACGCGTCCTGGTCGAGGTCGTGCATCAGCGCGGTCAGTTCCTGCATCCGGGCACGGCTGAACGGATTCTGCTCGTGCGCCCCGGAAAACTCCACAAGAACGACGCCGTCTCCGACGTGCGACCATCCGACGGATTTGTGATTCTTTTGAGAGGACTGGAGCGGAACCGACATCGGCGACCTCTTTCTCGCTCTTTCGGATTACCTTTTGAACCCGATCGCCGACGCACACTAGGCGCGTCGCGCAGGCCGGGTCAATGGCTGTTCCGACCAACGGTCACACCACTCGGACATTCCTGACGGAAAGGCCTCGCGGACCCCTTCCTCAGGGATTCGTGAGAGCCGAAGGAGAGCAACGGAAGAGGATTCGAAGGAATGCACGAAAAAGATCGACAGGTGCCGCTGACCATTGTGCTGGGTACGGGACGCTGCGGGTCGACGATGCTGTCCGACCTGGTGAACGAGCACCCCGGAGCTCTCAGCCTGAGCGAGTTCTTCGCCTGTCTCGACCCAGGTGTCTTTCCCGACGGCGCAGTGGACGGCCCGGCCTTCTGGAAACTCCTCAGCACCCCGCGCCTCAAGCCGAACGTACTCATGACCCACCGGGTCCCGGTGCCGGAATACCGGTATCCGATCGGCTCGGGCCGTTATGCGGCAGGAGATGTGCCCGCCATCAGTCTGATGACCCTTCCACCACTCACCGGGGACCCGGACGGGCTGTACGACCGAATACGGGCCGAAGTGACAGGCTGGCCCTCGGCACCGGTTTCCCGTCAGTACCTGCGGCTCTTCTCCTGGTGGGCATTCTCGTCCGGTCGGGATGTCGTCGTCGAGCGTTCCGGAGCATCACTGCGGTTCCTTCCGGAACTGCTCACACATTTTCCGGCGGCGCGGTTCGTCCACATGTACAGGGACGGCCCGGACTCCGCGATGTCGATGAGCCGCCATCCGTTGTTCCGGCTGGGGGTGCTGATCGGTGACATGCGCGCGGAACTGGGTGTGGACCCGTACCGGAGCCCGGACCCCCGGCACACGGAGCTGCTCCCGGAGCACCTGCGCCCGTTCGCCCCCGACAGCCTGGACGCCGCGGCACTCGCGGACACCGACATCCCGCTGGTCCGGTTCGGTGACATGTGGTCACGAGCCACGGGAGCGCTCCGGCACCTGTCCGGGCTGCCGGCGGAGCAGTTGCTGCATCTCTCCTACGACGCCGTGATGACCGATCCGGAGCCTCAGCTGACCGCGTTCGGACACTTCGTAGGTCTCGCCGAGCCGGAGGAGTGGGCCGAGCGGGTCGCCGGGAAGGTCGATCGGAAGCGGGCCGGTGCAGCAGCCCGGCTCTCCGCCCGGCAGGCGGAGGAACTCCGTCTTGCCTGCGCCCCCGGCACCCGCCGTCTCACCCGACTCGTCGGCGGGACGGCGGGTGCCGCTCCCTGACGGCACTCTCGGCGCGCCCGGCGTGGCGCGTACGCTCCGGCGGATCGCCGCGGTCAGCCGGAGCTGATGCGCTCGTCGTCCCCCAGCTGTCCGAGGGCCAGAACGGCAGCGTACTGATCCTGGTCGAGCCCCAGGCAGTGGCCCGGCGCGTGCTCGATGTCGCGCCGGTTGATTCGGTGCTGCGCGTCCGCCCACCTGTGCAACGCGCTCCGGGCGGCGCCGGAGGTGAAGCCCAGCGCGGTGGCCACCTCGTTCCAGGTGGCGCCCAGTTCGATCGCCTCGCGTATCCGGCCGCCACGCTCCCGTTCGACATGTCGGTGGACGGACTCGCGGAGGGCGATGGCCGCGAGGGCGTCGCCGCGGCCGGCTTCGTCCGGCGGGTCGACGGGCATCGCGTCGTACGTCAGCCGGTTGTCGTGTTCGTCCAACTTCTCGATGTGCCAGGCGAGTGGCGTGGTCGCGGGGACATCGTCGGGACGTCGGACGGACAGGGCCTTCCACCGCTCGTACAAGGATGTGATCATGGTTCCCCTCGGATCGGCCGGGCCCGTGACGACGCCGACGGTCACGTAGTGGATCAGGGCCGGTCGGACCACGGCTCGGACATCGCACGGTCGGCCTGGCGGCCTTCGGTCCGGGCGCGCGACACGGGTGGACCTCCACGCGCATTATCTTCGGATCACCTCGGCCGGACAATGCCCCGCGGACGAGCAAGCTCTCCCTGCCCGTCGAGGGTTCTCCTGGTACGAGGGCGATCGGCCGAGAGGGGCTCAGGCCGCTACCCGCGGACCGTCCACCCGACAGGAGACACCGGTCGCCAGGGGGAGGCCGCCAAGGTGGAGCACAACGGCACGAGGATCGACGAGAGGGACGACGTACGGCCGCCCGGCGCGGTGCGGTACCGGCGCCGCAGGGGCGCACGCCCCCGGCCGGGGCGCCGCGTCGTGCGTACGCCGTGGGCAGGGCGGTGGCCCCGGACTCGGCCGGACTGCGCCTCCCTTCCCGGCCGCCGGCGTTCCGCACCCGCCCGGGGCGCGGATCCCCGGGCCCACCCCGTTCAGCCCGCCACCGTACGGCCGCGGCTCGCCACCGCGCGGTCCGCGGCCGGGGCCGCGTCGGTGTGCGGCGCGGGCCGGGTGCCTCCGCGCGCCAGGAAGTCGGACAGGGGCAACGTGGCGGCGCCCACCGTGACCGCGTCCGGGCCCAGGTGGCCCAGGTCGATCGTGGTGCGGGCGACGGCGTGCTCCAGGGCGTACTCCCGGGCGTAGCGGCGGATCTCGGGGAGGAGGTGGGGGCCGATGAGCAGGCCCGCCCAGCCGCCCAGCAGGATGCGTTCGGGCAGGAAGAGGTTGACGAGGTCGGCGAGGGCCGCGCCCAGGCACTCGGCCGTCTCGTCCAGGATCGAGACCGCCACCGGGTCGGGGGCACCGCCACCGGGCCCCGGGTAGGCGGCTCCGAGCAGCGCGGCGAGCGCGGTCTCGTCGTCGGCGTCCTGGGGCAGCGGGCCGCCCGCCTCCTGCCAGCGCTCCCGCATGGCCTCCGCGCCGGCGTACGCTTCCAGACACCCGATCGAGCCGCAACGGCACCGGCGGCCCCGGAGCTGCACCGTGGTGTGGCCCCACTCCAGCGCCGCGTTCGAGAGGTCCTCGTCGAGGATGTCCCCCCGGTTGACGCTCGCGCCCACCCCCGAGCCGATCAGTGCGACCGCCGCCGCGCCCGCGCCCCGGCCGCCGCCGAACCACATCTCGGCCTGACCCAGCGTCTTGGCGCCGTTGTCGATGAAGAACGGCACCTCGGGCGGCACGTCGACGACCTCGCGGAGCAGCCGCTCGAAGGGGACGGCGCTCCAGCCGATGGTCTGGCCGTGGACCACCGCGCCCGGGCCCCCCGAGGCCTGTGGGGCGTCGCGTTCGATGATGCCGGGCACGCCGATGCCGATGCCGAGCAGCATCCCCGGATCGGCGCCCGCGTCGCGCAGGACGTCGGCGACTCCCGTACGGACATGGCTCACGATGCGCTCGACGTCGTAGCCGTGCTGGGCCAGCAGGCGGTCGGTGCGGGCCAGTTCCGCCAGCGAGAGGTCGAACAGCTCGACGCGCACCCTGGTCTCACCGATGTCGATGCCCACGAACAGCCCTCCGGCCGGGGCGATCCGGAGCAGGGTGCGGGGACGGCCGCCGTCGGAGTCGACGATGCCCGCCTCCTCCAGGAGGCCTTCCGAGGCCAGCTCGGCGACCACGTTGCTGATCGATCCCGAGCTCAGGCCGGTCGCGGGCCCCAGCTCCTGACGGCTCAGCGGGCCGTCGAAATACAACCGTTGCAATACCCGCGCCCGATTGCCCCTTCGCAGGTCACGCACGGTCCGTCTGCTGCGTTCAGCCATGTTGCTCCCTTCGTCCCGGCAACATACCCCGGTCGCGGCACTTGACGCGCACTTTCTTCACCTCTTAAATCACATCTTAAATTAAGAGCGGGAGGGACGTTCGGATCCCGAACGCCGCCCTCCCCGGAAAGGGGCCACCTTTCATGCGTCACCTCAGAGCCGCAGCAGCCGTCACCCTCGCCATATCCGTCGCCGCCGGAGTCACCGGCTGCGGAGGCGGGACCTCGACGGACGGCGGGAGCAACGAAGCGCCGAAGACCCTCACGTACTGGGCGTCCAACCAGGGCCCGAGCATCGAGGCCGACAAGAAGATCCTCACTCCCGAGCTGAAGAAGTTCGAGAAGGAGACCGGGATCAAGGTGAAGCTGGAGGTCGTCCCCTGGGCCGACCTGCTGAACCGGATCCTCGCCGCCACCACGTCGGGTCAGGGCCCGGACGTGCTGAACATCGGCAACACCTGGTCGGCCTCGCTCCAGGCCACGGGCGCGCTGCTCCCCTGGGACGACAAGAACTTCGAGGCGATCGGCGGCCGGGACCGCTTCATCGACTCGGCGGTCGCCTCGGCGGGCAAGGAGGGCGAGCCCCCGGCCGCGGTGCCGCTGTACTCGCTGTCGTACGCCCTCTACTACAACAAGAAGATGTTCGCCGACGCCGGCATCACCACCCCGCCGGCCACCTGGGACCAGCTCGTCAAGGACGGCAAGAAGCTGTCCAAGGACGGCAAGTGGGCGCTGGGCGCAGAGGGGTCCAACCTCTCCAACAACATCCACCAGGCCTTCGTCCTGGGCCAGCAGCACAGCGCGGACTTCTTCGACGAGCAGGGCAAGGCCGACTTCACCTCGGACGGCGCCGTCGCCGCGGTGAAGCAGTACGTCGACTTCATGGCCAAGGACAAGATCATCGCTCCGGGCAACGCGGAGTACGCGCAGAACCAGTCTCTGACGGACTTCGCCAAGGGCAAGACGGCCATGGTGCTGTGGCAGGCCGCCGCCACCACCTTCGCCGCCCAGGGCATGAAGCCGGAGGACTGGGGCGTGGCTCCCGTGCCCGTCCCGGCAGGCGCGCCTGGCACGGGCAAGCAGACCAACTCCATGGTGGCCGGCATCAACATGGCGGTCTTCAAGAACACCAAGAACATCGACGGCGCCAAGAAGTTCGTCAAGTTCATGACGAGCGACGCCGAGCAGAAGATCCTCTGCAAGACCTACGGCTCCATCCCGCCGGTCAAGGCCGCCCAGTCGGACCCCGCCTTCGCCGCGCCTGACCTCAAGGTCCTGCGCGACACCCTCGCCACCAGCGCCGCCCCCCTCCCCCAGGTGCCGAACGAGTCGCAGTTCGAGACGGCCGTGGGCACCGCGGTCAAGGAGCTGTTCGCGGACGCCGCGGCCGGTACCCCCGTGACCACCGAATCAGTCAAGGCGCGCCTCGAAAAGGCCCAGCAGACGATGCAGCAGTGAGGCTCTTTTCATGACCGCCACCGTGACCACGGACCCCGGAGTCGACAAGTCGACCAGGGGTACGAGCCGGGGCAGCGGGGATGCGCGGCGGAAGCTGCCGCGCATCCCCGACCGGATCCGCCGCGGCGGACTGCCCTATCTCCTGCTCCTCCCGGCCGTCCTGCTCGAACTCCTCATCCATCTGATCCCGATGATCGTCGGCATCGTGATGAGCTTCCGCCAGCTCACCCAGTTCTTCATCAGCAACTGGGGCGCGGCACCCTGGACCGGCCTGGACAACTACCGGATCGCCGTCGACGTCGACGCCCCGATCGGTGAGGCCCTGCTCCATTCCTTCTTCGTCACCTGCGTCTTCACGTTCTTCGCCGTGGGCCTGTCCTGGCTGCTCGGGGTCGCCGCGGCGATCATGCTCCAGGAGAACTTCCGGGGCCGGGGCGTCCTGCGGGCCGTCTTCCTCGTCCCGTACGCCCTGCCCGTCTACGCGGCGGTCATCACCTGGGCGTTCATGTTCCAGCGGGACAACGGGCTGATCAACCACGTCCTGCACGACCAACTGGGACTGACGGACCAGCCGTCCTTCTGGCTGATCGGCGACAACAGCATCTACGCGCTGATCATCGTCTCGGTCTGGAAGGGCTGGCCCTTCGCCTTCCTGATGCTGATGGCCGCGCTCCAGAACATCCCGCGCGAGCTGTACGAAGCCGCCTCGATCGACGGGGCCGGCATCTGGCAGCAGATCCGGAAGATCACGATGCCCTCGCTGCGGCCCGTCAACCAGGTCCTGGTGCTCGTGCTGTTCCTGTGGACGTTCAACGACTTCAACACGCCGTACGTGCTGTTCGGTAAGTCGGCGCCCGAGAACGCGGACCTCATCTCGATCCACATCTACCAGTCGTCCTTCGTCACCTGGAACTTCGGCACCGGCTCCGCGATGTCCGTGCTGCTGCTGCTCTTCCTCCTGGTCGTGACGGCCGTCTACCTCTTCTTCACCTCCCGCGGAAGGAAGGGTGCCCGTGCCTAGCAGCGCCCGCTCACGTGCCGCCCGGTCGCCCATGGCCGCGCCGCAGTCCTTCCTCTGGGCCCGCCGCGTCATCCTGACCCTGCTCGCGGGCTTCGTCCTGCTGCCGGTCTACGTCATGGTCAGCAGCTCCCTGAAGCCGCTCCAGGACGTCTCGGGCAAGTTCCAGTGGATCCCGGACGAACTGACGGTCCAGCCGTACTTCGACATCTGGGAGACCGTCCCGCTCGCCAAGTACTTCGTGAACTCGCTGATCGTGGCGGGTGCGGCGACGGTCTTCTCCGTCATCATCGCGGTGTTCTCGGCCTATGCCGTGAGCCGCTACAACTTCCGCGGCAAGCGGGTCTTCACCGTCACGGTCCTCTCCACGCAGATGTTCCCGGGGATCCTCTTCCTCCTGCCGCTGTTCCTGATCTTCGTGAACATCGGCAACAGCACCGGCCTGGCTCTGTACGGGTCGCGGGGCGGACTGATCCTCACCTACCTGACGTTCTCGCTGCCCTTCTCCATCTGGATGCTGATCGGCTACTTCGACTCCATCCCGAGGGATCTCGACGAGGCGGCCATGGTGGACGGCTGCGGCCCGGTGCGTGCCCTGTTCCGCGTCGTCGTGCCCGCCGCGGTCCCGGGGATCGTCGCCGTCTCCGTGTACGCGTTCATGACGGCGTGGGGCGAGGTGATGTTCGCCTCCGTGATGACGAACGACGCCACCCGCACGCTGGCGGTCGGCCTTCAGGGCTACGCCACCCAGAACGACGTGTACTGGAACCAGGTCATGGCCGCCTCGCTCGTCGTCAGCGTGCCGGTCGTCGCGGGATTCCTGCTCCTGCAGCGCTATCTCGTCGCCGGGCTGACCGCGGGAGCCGTCAAGTGACCGACAACGAAAGGCAGTCAGTGAACGACCTCGCCGGCCTCCCGGCCGACTTCACCTGGGGCGTCGCCACGGCCGCGTACCAGATCGAGGGAGCCGTGGCGGAGGACGGCCGCGCCCCCTCGATCTGGGACACCTTCTCCCGCACCCCCGGCGCCGTCGACAACGGTGACACCGGTGACGTGGCCTGCGACCACTACCACCGGGTCCCCGAGGACATCGGGCTGATGAAGCAGCTCGGCGTCGACGCCTACCGCTTCTCGGTGGCCTGGCCACGCGTCGTGCCCGGCGGCGACGGGCCCGTGAACAAACCCGGTCTCGACTTCTACGACCGGCTGGTCGACGGCCTCCTGGAAGCCGGCATCACGCCCTTCGCCACCCTGTACCACTGGGACCTCCCCCAGGCGCTCCAGGAGCGGGGCGGCTGGACCGTCCGCGAGACGGCCGAGCACTTCGCGGCGTACACCTCCGTCGTCGTCGAGCGCCTCGGTGACCGGGTGAAGGACTGGGCGACGCTCAACGAGCCGCTCTGCTCGGCCTGGATCGGCCATCTCGAGGGGAAGATGGCGCCGGGTCTGACCGACCTGACGGCCGCCGTCCGCGCCTCGTACCACCTGCACCTCGGCCACGGTCTCGCCGTCCGGGCGATCCGGGCGCAGTCCCCGGACGCCCGCGTCGGCATCGTCAACAACCTCAGCCCGATCGAGCCCGCGAGCGCGAGCGAGGCCGACCTCGCCGCCGCCGTACGCGCCGACGGCCACATCAACCGCTGGTGGCTGGATCCCGTCCACGGCCGTGGCTACCCGCAGGACATGCTCGACCTGTACGGCGTCGAGCTGCCCGAACGTCCGGGCGACCTGGAGACCATCGCGGCACCCCTGGACTGGCTCGGACTGAACTACTACTTCCGCCAGATCGTCACCGCGGACAGTCGGGGTCCCGTCCCCCACGCCCGGCAGATCCACCTGCCCGGCGCCCGGCACACCCACATGGACTGGGAGGTCCACTCCGCGGGCCTGGAGCAGCTGCTGATGCGGCTGACCGAGGAGTACGGCGCGGAGCGGATCTACGTCACCGAGAACGGCTCGGCCTACCGGGACGTCGTCGGGCAGGACGGCTCCGTGCACGACCCGGAGCGCACCCGGTACCTCGAGGAGCACCTGGCCGCCTGTGCCCGCGCCGTCCGCAGGGGCGCGCCGCTGGCCGGCTACTTCGCCTGGTCGCTCCTGGACAACTTCGAGTGGGCGTACGGGTACGACAAGCGCTTCGGCCTGGTCCACGTCGACTACGCGACCCAGCGCCGGACCGTCAAGAGCAGCGGGCGGCGCTACGCGGAGCTGATCCGCGAACTCTCCTCCCGCAGGTCCCTCGAGACGGCCTGAGCTCTTCCCGGGGCGACGGCACAGCCCCCGGTCACCGGCGGTCCACCCGCCGGTGACCGGGGGCTGTGCCGTTCGGCACACCGCCGGAGCGCGATCAAGGGCGGGAGGTCCGGCGCTTATGCTCGCCGTATGGAGCAGAGCGAAGTCCTCAAGCGAGTGATCGGCATCCTCACGGAGGCGGGCGAGATGCAGCGCCACGCCGAGGAGGACGACGGTGGTGGCGACCTGGACGCGGGCGGCAACATGGTGACGACGCTGCTCAACGAGACGATGCCGCACATCGCCATCCCCTCCGACGCCACCGTCGAGGAGATGGCCGCCCTCGTGGGGCGCGAGGTCGGTGGCGCCGTCGAGCAGCTGGTCGGCGCGTTCACCCTGGCCTTCATCGCCCTCGCGCAGATCCACGACTCCGGGCAGGAGGACGTGACCTCGGCCGATGTGCTGCAGGATCTGGCGCTGCGGGCCGAGGAGTTGAGCTCGGGTGACGAGGGCCCGGAGGAGTCCCTCTAGCGCGGTCGGGGGCCTGTGCGCCCTGAGCCGTGCGGGGCCGTGCCGTACGGGGAACCGTGCACGGAGCGCGGCGGCGGCGAGGCCGATGTGACCGTCACACGATTGGCTCGTTTGCCGGAGTGACGGTTCTCTGCCCACGGCTCGGAAGGCACCATCCCCATGCCGCTCCATCCCTCGCCGCTTCGCATCCTCGGTCACGGCGCACGCCCTGGCGTGAAGGAGGCCGAGGCAGCCCTCGTCGAGCACTACCCGCGCCTGGTCCGCCTGGCCTATCTGACGCTACCGCCGTCCCTCGGCCGGCACCGCAGGGTGCTCGCCGCGCACGCAGCGGTGCAACGGGCCCTGCACGGTGACGCCCGTCCCCTCTCAGGAAGCGGCGCGGAAGGCGTTCCCGCTCCGCGGTCGGGGGATTCACCGGGCGACGGCCCGCACACGGCCGCCTACGCGGGCGTGCGTCTGAGGGTCGTTCGTATCTCGCTCGCGTACGGGCGGAGGCCCCGGTGGTGGCCGGGCCGGGTGCCCGCACCGTCGGCGCTCCGTCCTTCGGTACCGGTGGTACGCGGGCTCCGTCTCTTCCCCCGCGCGGGCGGGATGGACGAATTCGCCCTGGACCGGGCCCTGGCGGATGTTCCGGCGCCCGTCCGCGCCGCCCTGGGCCTGCGCCTGCTGGAGTCGCTGTCCGACGACGGCACCCGGGCCCTGCTGGCCGAGGCGGGCGTGGGCGACCCGGCCGCATCGGTACGCGCGGCCGCGCACGTCGCGGGGAACGACCACGACCGCGTCCGGCGCATGCTGCGCTCGGACGAGTTCGATCCCTGCACCGTGCAGACGCGCCCCAGCGACCTGTTGCGGCGCCGGCACCGGGTGCGGGCCGGCGCGGCCGCCCTGGTGCTTCTCGCGGTCTCGGGCGGCGGTCTCGCGCTCTCGGCCGACGCCGGGACCGGCGGCTCCCGGAGCCCGTTCCCCGCGTCGCGCGTGACGGTCCCGGGTGGCGCCCTCGATCCCGCGGCCCTGCTGCGGACCGCACCGGGACAGTGGGCGGACACCTCGCGCGTGGACTTCAGCGCCTGGCCGCCGCGGGGTGGCCGGACCGACGACCGGAAGCTGTTGGAGCGGGCCCTCGGCAGCTGGGCCGGTCCCCCGGCGGACGCCACCGTCACGACGACCCCCGGCACCGCCGTCGTACCACCCGCCCAGCCTCCACGCCTGCTGTTCGCGGGCGAACTGGGCGGCGAGGCCGTGGTGCTGTTCCACGACGGAGGGGTACGCGTCGTGCGGTACGCCGAGCCGCTCTCCGGGAAGGGCTCCCCCGCCCTGGACTTCGCCCGGGTCGACGACGCCGACGTCACCACGGCGGCGGCGCTCGCCGTCAGCCGTACCGCCGCCTCCGCACGGTATCTGCTGGCGCCCTGGGTGGCGGAGTCGACGACGCGCGACCTGCTCGCACCTGACATGCCGGCACGCGCGCTGGGTGTCGACGGGGACGGGATCACGGCGTCGGTGCCCCGCCCGGAGGAGGGTGGCGGCTGCCTGTCCTGGCCGGTGATGCAGCTGCGGTCGTCGGAGAGGATCGTGGAGAAGCACGCCTTCCTCGTCACGGATCTGGGCGACATCGCCCCGGTTCACCTCACCCACACCCCGAAGCCCGGAGCCGGTGCCCCTGCCAGGCAGCCGCGTGAGGCGACGGGTCCCGAGGCCCTGACGGGCTGGGCCCGTACCGCCTGTTCGCTGGAGGGACTGCGCCACTCCGGGGTGCGGGCCGTGAACAACTGGCAGTTCGCGGAGCAGCCGCTGCCCGGCACCCGTTCCCGCGCGGACTGGGTGTGCACCAGGGCGGACACATGGAGCGGGCCGGGCCGGGTCCTGGTGCAGTTCGCCGAGCCGGCCACGTCCCCCACCGCACGGGCCGAGGTGGTGTCCGACCGCCGGAACACGGCCCTGTGCAGCCGCTTCGGCCAGCACGTGGTCGCCGGCGTCCACTGGAGGTCGCCGACCGGTTCCTGGTACGTGCTCGCGGCCGGGAGCCGCGCCGTGAAGCGGATCGAGGTGGCGGGCTCCGTACGCGGAGGGGCCGACGGCCCGACGCTGGCGGTCCGCGCGCCGCGGGGCTCCTCCTTCCGGGTGGACGCGGAACTGCGCGACGGCGGGACGATGTCCTCGGCCGGGTGACACGGCCTCACCCGCACGACCGCCCGACCGGATCCCCGCCTCCCGCACACACCGGTCCGCGGCGGGCCACGGTGGTCCGTGGCCCGCCGCGGACGTTCCTGCCGCACCGACAGCGGGGAATGGGACGGTGCGGCGGGCTCAGCGGGCGGTCAGCTCCGGTAGACGCCGAACTCGTAGAGCGAATAGCCCCACGGTGTGCCGCGCACGGAGGTGTTCACCCGTACGTAGCGCGCGTCACCGGTGACGTCGATGCCGTCGATGCCGCCGTTGCCGTCCGTGACGGTGTGCACGGTGGTCCACGCCTGGCCGTCGTCCGAGGTCTGCACGGTGTACCCCTTGGCGTACGCGGCCTCCCAGGCGAGCTGCACGTGGTCGAACGGGGTCTTCGCTCCGAGGTCCACCTGGATCCACTGCTGGTCGGCCCAGTCACTGGCCCAGCGGGTGTCGAACGAACCGTCGACGGCGTTGCCCGCGGCGCAGGGGCAGCCGGTGCCGTCCGGCTGGGAGGTGGACGCGGTGGCCGGCTTCCCCGACGCCACGTTCGTGCCGCCGACCTGCGGCGGGACGACCCGGAAGGACTTGGTCTCGATGCCGACGTTGCCCTTGCCGTCCGAGCTCTTCAGGTACACCTTCCACACACCGAGACGGTCGGGAGCGGTCACCTCGAAGGTGCCGTCACCCTTGTCCGTGAACCGCGCGTCGTTGAGCTGGGAGCTGTCGTCCACGTACTTGCTGCCGAACAGCACCTGGTGCGTCAACGGGTCACCGTCGGGATCGGAGACCGACACCTTGAGGGTGAAGGGCTTGCCGGCCTGGACGGCCGAGGCGTTGTCCACGTTCATGCCGGTGATGACCGGCGGTGTGTTGTCGCCCGAGGTGTCCGCTCCGTACGCCTTCTTCACGGCGTAGTACGAGAGCCGCTTCTGGCCGGCCGGAAGCAGGTTGAACCAGACACCGCCGAAGTCGTACTCCGTGCCGTAGTGGAACAGTGTCGCGCCGAGCGCCACCCCGGTGTGGCCCGTGACGCACTGCCACGCCCTGTCATATCCCTCCGCCTTGGCGACATCGGTCGGCTCGTCCGGCACACCGTTGGCGTCGTCCGGCACCTCCCACTCGCCCGCGGGTCCGCCCTCGGTCACGATGTAGGGCTTGTCGAAGCCCCCGTCCTCCCAGGTCTTGCGGATGTCGCAGACGGCGCCGTAGGAGTTCACCGCGTACAGGTCGAGGTCCGGCGCGTTCTTCTTGTAGTAGGGCCAGGCGCCGGTCCACGCGTCGGTCGAGGTGACCGGGTGGTCGGCGTCGACGGCGTGGATCTTCTTGGTGATGTCGTTCACGAAGGTCGTGTAGGCGTCGCGCTGCTGCTCCAGGGCGTCACCGCTGTAGCAGTTCTGCAGGCCGAGCACGGATTCGTTGCCCACGTTCCACATGAGGACGCCGGGATGGTCCTTGTAGGTCTCCACCCACTTGGGGAACTCGGCGAGCATGTCGTTCTTGTAGCCGGTGTCCGTGAGGTAGTCAACGCATCCGCCGCTTCCGGGGCCACCGCCGGGCTGGAGCCAGAAGCCGGCGACGACCTTGATGCCGTGCTCGGCCGCGCTGTCCAGCAGCGGTTTCGTGGTGGCGTCGGTGCCCCAGGTCCGGATGGTGTTGACACCCATCGACTTGACGTCCGGCATGTACGTCTCGGCATCGGCGACGGACGGGCCCCAGGTCAGCCCTTTCACGGTGTACGGCGAGCCGTCGACGGTCAGTTTCCAGGCGCCCTGTGAGCCCTCGACCTTCACCACGCTTCCGGCCGCCTGAGCGGCGGGTACGGGCAGGGCGGCGGCTCCCGCGACGACGAGGGCGGCGACGGCGAGACGGGACGTCGTCCGTCCGCGGCCGCGGACCGAGGGGGTGAGGCTTGGGAGTTTCATGTGCGGGACAGCTCCTCGTGGGGGGGGGTGGGGGAGTGTGGGGAGATCGGGAGAGAGCGCTCTCCCTCGTGGGTGTGGGGCGCCCACGGGGAAGAGCGGGGGAAGGTCAGGGAAGTTCGTAGTTCTCGTCGAGGGCGGCACCCTTGTCGGGGTTGTTCTGGTCGTAGCCCCGGGCGTCGCACTGGAGACCGCCCACGATGCAGTGGCCGACCATGGCGTCGAGCGTGGGCTCGTCCCACGCGTTGAAGAAGTCGTAGTGGAAGGAGTGGCCCGTGCCGCTGGCCAGCCTCACCTGCGACATGTCTCCGTTGACCGGCCACGCCATCTTGAACTCGATCATCGGCAGTGCGACGGGATGACTGGCGGGACAGACGTCCTGGTTGGCCCCCGTCACGACGGGATAGGCCATGTGTGCCTTGTGGTCCGGGGTGTCGAGGTTCTTTCCGTCCCAGCAACTGGGCGCCTGCATGCGCAGGTTGAGCTGTGTGTCCGGGCTGGTCGGGCAGCTCGCCGGGAACTCGTAGTTGTGGTAGCTCTCGCCGCACTCGTAGCCCTCGACCATGCCCGGGTGGTCGCGGAACTCCTCGGCCGTCTGGGTCGGGCTGCCGACGACGAAGCGCAGCCCCGCGGGGAACGGCCGCACCGTGCGGTAGTCGGTGACACCCGCCTTGTAGTAGATGGTCTGCGGACCGACCGGGCGGATCTCCTGGTCCCCCTTGTAGAGGGTCGGCATCCAGTACGCGGACAGGTCACCGGGCGCCTTGCAGGCGGTGCCGCCCGCTCCGAGCGAGGCGGTGGTGCTGTTCTCGTCCGTGGTGTCGTTCCCCATGAAGGTGTGGTTGTGGGACTTTCCGGTCTGGCCGGGGTAGACGATCGGGTCGACCGAGCCGGTGTGGTTCACCGAGCAGTTCGCCTGGAACTCGTGGAAGTACCGGTGGGGCGGGATCTCGGTCGACGGCACCACCCCGGTGACCGGCGGGTCCGCCGGGATGTAGCCGTCGCCGTCGGGGTCGTCACCCGACGGGACGGGGTCGGCCGCCGCCATGGCGTGGCCCTGCATCTGCTGTGTCCCGTTCATGACGTGCGAAGCCGTGGCCGGCGCACCGGCGGCCTCGGGGGCCGCCCCTGCCACGGGGTCACCGGCGCGGGTGATCGCCGTGAACCCCATGACGACCAGGGCCAGTGCGGTGGCGACGACGAGCGCGGACACCAGGAACGTTCTGCTGAGTCTTTCGGTCATGCGGACCTCCGTGCTGCTCTGCATCCGCGCACGTCGCGTGCGCGGTGGGGGGAGAGTGGAGCTGGACGGCGCGTCGTCCGGAAATCTGGGAGAGCGCTCTCCCAAGCGGTGACAGTGTTACGTCGCGGCTGAGAACATGTCAAGAGTTGATGAACGACAGCTGTCACGACGGGAGTTGGGCGACACCTCTACGGGAGCAGAGTCAGCACCTCGCTGAGGTTGTGTGCGGCGATCCTCCGCATGGACTCCCTGTCCGGGAAGTCGCCGTCGAGCAGACGAAGGGGCCCCGCGACCAGGGAGAGGTGGGCCGCCAGGGCGTAGAGAGCGAGGCGGCGGGGGTCGAGGCCGGGACGCGACAGCGCCTCGTAGTGCCGGCGGAAGCGGAGGCGGAGGAAGACGTGCTCCCACTCGGCGTCGAAGTGCATCAGCCCCTCGATGTCGATGAGGACGGCACGCCCCGCCGGGCTCACCAGGACGTGGTCGGGGCCGAGCTCCCCGTGGATCAGTCCGTACGCGGTACGCGGGATCACCTGCGCCCGAAGCTCCCGCAGCCGGTCGACGAGCCGGCCGCGCACCGCCGCGATCCTGGCGTCCCGCTCCGCCACCTCGTCGACGTCCCGCAGGGCACGGTCGAGAACCAGCTGTTCACAGGAGGTTCCGAGGGCGACGCCACCCCGTTCCAGCAGGTCCACCCTGCCGTAGCGCGCAGCATGGTGATGCTGCATCAGACCCAGGGTCCGCGCCAGGTCGTCCAGGACCGCTCTCGCGCGACCGGGCTCCGATGCGAGGAGCGCCTCCAGCGTGCCATCCGCGACGTCCTCGACCACGGCGACGTCCGCCGGGTGGCGCCGCTCGGTGTCGTCCGCCCACAGCAGGCGCGGAACGCGCGCCCCGATCTCGTCCAGCCTGCGCCGCGCGGCCAGGAACGGCACCAGCCCGGAAGCGGGCGCGAACGGGTCGCTCGCATCGCCGCCGGCAGCACCGGGCCAGAAGTTCTCCTCGTCCGCCCAGCTGTAGACGATCACGCTCGCCGGCGCGCTCCCGGTAAGCCTGACCCGGTACACGCCCTTCCTGCTCCCGCCGCGCAGGCGGTCGACCCCGACGATCCGGCATCCCGCCCCCAGAGCGTCGCCCACCAGCCCCGACAGGTCCTCCGGCTCCACCCGTGCACGCATCCCCAGAACCTACCCGGAGCCTCGGCGGGCGGACATCGGCACGTGGCACCCCGTCGGCCCGGACGGCCGCCGGGACGCCCGGGTGACGAGACGTGCGCGCACGAGCACATGAGCCCGCAATGATCCGACAGGATGCCCCGCCCGGGCAGGCCCGGGGGCCGGGACGGCCGAGGTCTGCTGCGGCAGGGGGCCACCCTGCTGCCGCAGCAGACCGGTCGCGTTCCCGCCGGGTCACCAGGACCCGGCGGGGACCATCGGTCGGGCCCTGTGGAGCCTCGGGCCCAGTGGAGTGTCAGGCCGTGTGGAGCGTCAGGCCGTGTGGAGCGTCAGGCCGTGTGGAGCGTCAGGCCGTAGCGGTTGAGGATCTCGTTGATGGGCTGGTGCCAGGTCTCGCCGCCGCTGCTGCAGTTGCCCCAGCCGCCGGACGTGACTCCCTGCGCCTGGTCACCGCTGATGAACGAGCCGCCCGAGTCGCCCGGTTCGGCGCACACGCTGGTCTTGGTCATCTGACGGACGGCGCCCTGGCTGTAGTTCACGGTCTCGTTCTTGGCGAGCACGTTGCCGCAGTGCCAGTGGGTGGTGGAGCCGGAGCGGCAGATCGAGGCGCCGATCGGGGCCTCGTTGGAGCCGCGGACCAGCTGGTCGGAGACGGTGCCCCAGCCCAGGACCACCGGGACGGTCCACCAGCCGCTGCCCACGTTCACCCAGGCGTAGTCGTTCTCCGGGAAGGACGAGCCCTGGAAGTTGCCGATGGCCGAGCCGTCCCAGCCCCTGACCGCTCCGCCGGCCTGGCCGCAGTGGCCCGCCGTGACGAAGCCGCCGTGCACCGAGAAGCCTATGGAACAGCGGACGTTGCCGGTGTAGTAGGGGTCGCCACCGACCGTCCCCGCCGCGAAGGTCTGCGGAGCCTCAGCGGTCTGCTTCACCGTCACGGGGCCCGCCTTGCGCGCCTTCGCGACGAATGTGCGGACATCGTTGTCACCCTGCTCGGAGGCGACGACGTTCACGACGACGCTGTTCGCCCGGGGATCGACGTGCCAGCTGCTGACGCCGCTCGGCGCGGAGAGCGCGTCGAGTCGCTTCTTGGTGGCGTCGAGCTCCCGGGCGGTGTGGTCGACCACCTGGACCCGCGCGCCGGTCGCCCTGACGTCACCGGCCTTGGCTGGATCCGTGACGGCGACCGTGAGCCTGCCGCTCTCCGCGTCGAACCAGGAGCCGCCGAACGAGGCCCCGGCCGCCCCGCTCGCCTTCCCCTGCAGGGACGTCGCCGCCTTCTCGGCGGTGAGCCGCGCCTCCGCCTGACTTTTCGTCAGCCCGAGGTCCCGCTGCATGGCGGTGATGATCCCGGCGGAGGCCTGCGCTTCGGCGGAGGAGGGGGAGTCCGCCGCGGAGGCCTGGATCGGACCGACAGCCGCCCAGGTGCCCATCATGAGCAGTGCGGAGAGACCCGTCCGCACCATCGTCGTGTGTCTCAAGGGAGTGCCCCTTCTGTTGTTCCAGCATCGTGGGGGTGGAACAGGAGGCATCCGAGAGCCGTCTGAGAGCGCTCTCAGAAGTGCCGCTCCGGACTGTAGTCCAGTTCGACAGGCAGGTCCATGCCAATGACACCCCGGGGCGGGTTCCCGCGCCCACCGAGGGGATCAGGGTGCGAGCAGCGGGAGTCCGGCGGCCCGCCAGGGCGACCGGAAGGCGTCCCACCGACCGCGGGTCCCCTCGGGCCGCGTGTCCCATATCCGTACGGCGCCACCGGATGCGACCTGCGGCCAGCCGGGATCACCGGTCGCGGCGAAGTCCGCCCACGCCTGCGTCATCCGCCTCGCGAGGTCGCGGTCCGCGGCGCCCGGCGGCCCTCCCAGCAGGAAGTGGACGCTCTCGTCGTCCACGGTGCCGAAGGCGAACGGGATGTCCGCGCAGTGCCAGGCCCTGACCCGCTCCCCCCGGCCGCCGCGCTGCCGGACGAAGCGGGAGAGGTAGGCCCTGCCACCTGCCCGCGCGTGGGACTCCGCCAGTCTGCTGCTGTACTCGCCGAACAGCATGTCCCCGTACACAGCCAGGTAGCGCTCGTTCACGCAGGCCCCTGGCATCAGCGCCCGGTAGGCGTCCAGCAGGGATCGCGGGAGCCGGTGGTCGGAGGCGAACACGGCGAGCTGCTCCTCGGTGGTGACCTTCGCGCAGCTGCCCACGGCGTCGAGCAGCCAGTACTCCTCGCCGGTGTGGCAGACCATCAGGTCCACCTCGCGGCCGGTCCCCGCGGCGTGGGCGGTGAGAGGGTCGAGGGGCAGCCCTGCCACACCCGCCACGGGTCCGTAGATGGCCGGATCGTAGTGGCGCGGCCCCGATCCGGGATCGCTCCGGTAGTGCTCGGCCACCTGGTCGGAGGCGTCGACGAGCGCTTTCGGGGACGCGGACACCAGCCCGTCGTACGTGGCGGGGACCCCGGCCGCCGCGGCCACCTCCGCCGTGGTGCGGGCCGCTGACTCCGGGGTGGCACAGGCGTTCACCGCGCTGTGCAGGACGGCACGGCGGAACAGTCCGCGCGCCTCCTCCATCGCCATCAGGCAGGCGACGGAGGTCGCTCCGGAGGACTGTCCGGCCACCGTGACCCGGGCGGGGTCGCCCCCGAAGGCGGCGATGTCGTACCGCACCCACCGGAGTGCCGCGATCTGGTCGAGCAGGCCCCGGTTGTCCGGACAGGGCTCCGCGTCACCTGTGGTCGGGACATGGCCGAACCCCTCGAAGCCGAGGCGGTGGTTGAGCGTGACGACCACGAGACCACGGCCGGCCAGGACGGTGCCGTCGAAGTCCGGCTGGGCGGAGGAGCCGAAGACGTAGGCGCCCCCATGGATCCAGACCAGGACGGGGAGCGCGTCCCCGCTCCCGCCCGGGGTCCAGATGTTGAGGCTGAGGATGTCCTCGTCCCCCGGGGACCAGACCGGCGATCCGGGCAGCTCGGCCGACTGCGGTGCCACGGGGCCGAACACGGCGCAGTCCCGGACTCCGTCCCAGGACGCGGCGGGGCGGGGGCTCCGGAACCGGTCCGCGCCGAACGGCGGTGCGGCGTAGGGGATTCCGCGGAGCACGGTCACTCCGGGATCGCGCGGGGCCGGCCGCCCCGTGACGGCTCCGGCCCGCGTCGTGAACACTCCGGCCCGCGCCGTGAACACTCCCATTGCCGCTCCCCCGCTCCCGCCCCTCTGCCGGGGGCCCGGTGTCAGCCTCGCACCGGTGGGGCGACCGGGGCCAACACCTGAACGGTGTCCACCCACGCATCCGCGAGGTGAATCAGTCGGCGGATCCACGGCCTGTCGGCGCGAGCGCCCGCCCGGGAGCGCGGATCCTGGAGGTGTCCCTCCCCGACCTGTCGCACAGGAAGCCAGGTGCCACGATGACAACCGGCCCCTCCCAGGCAGCCGGCGTGCGGGTGCCGGACACGAGGCTCGCCGTGGAGGCGGCCGAACTCGTCCGCGACACCACCGGCGAACTCGTCTACCACCATTCGCACCGGGTCTATCTCTTCGGTGCCCTTCAGGGCCGCCGGCGTGATCTGTCCTTCGATCCGGAACTGCTGTACATCGGCGCCCTGTTCCACGACCTGGGGCTCGGCCAGCGCTTCCACGCGAGCGGCCGGCGCTTCGAGGTGGACGGCGCCGACGAGGCCCGCCGCTTCCTGCAGGCCCGCGGTGTACCCGAGGACAGCGTGCGGAGGGTATGGACGGCCATCGCCCTGCACACCACGCCGGGCATCCCCGCTTTCATGGAGCCCGAGGTGGCGCTGGTGACCGCGGGGGTGGAGTACGACGTCCTCGGCATCGGCTACGACGACGTCTCCGACGCCGACCGGGCCGCGATCGTCGCACTCCATCCGCGCCCGGACTTCAAGCGGCGGATCCTCGCGGCGTTCACCGAAGGCGTCCGGCCGAAGCCGGGGACGACCTTCGGCAACGTCAAGGCGGACGTACTCCAGCACTACGTGCCCGGCTTCGAACGCGGGGACTTCGTACGCACCGTGCTCGATTCGCCGTGGCCGGAGTGACAGCAGGCCGGCCGTGGGACGTACCCGGAGGACAGACGCGGACGCACCGCGTCGGAGCGGAGTGATCGTCATGACCGTGGGCAGGGCAGAGGTGCTGGCGCGCCTCGATGTGTTCGTCGGTGAGTGGACCCTGGAGCCCCGGTTCCCCGACATCCGGCCGCCGGTGCCCGGCCCCGAGGGGGACGGGCCTGGGGCACGCACCTGGTTCGAATGGGCCCTGGACGGCCAGGTTCTGGTGCAGCGCACCGAGATTCCGGTTCCCGAGGCGCCGGACGGCCTGATGGTCGTCCGGGCCGACCCGGGGAACGCCTCGTACACGCAGCACTACTTCGACTCCCGTGGCGTGGCCCGCCTGTACGCCATGACCTTCGACGGCAGGGTGTGGACGCTCACCCGGGAGTCACCCGACTTCACCCCTCTGGACTTCCGCCAGCGGTTCACCGGCACGTTCAGCGAGGACGGGAACACCATCGCCGGTGCCTGGGAGGTCCGTTTCGACGGCGGCGGGTGGGAGCACGACTTCGCCCTGACCTACCGCAGGGCGGACTGAGTCCGCAGCGCTGGGACATCGGCGAGTTCCCGCACGGTGGCCACGTCGCTGAAGGGCAGCAGCGCGTCACCGACGATCTGGTAGGGCTCGCTTCCCTTGCCGGCGATCAGGACGATGTCGTCCGGCCCGGCTGCCGACAGGGCGAATTCGATGGCGCTGCGGCGGTCGGTGAGGCGTTCGTACGGGGTGCCGGTCGCCTCGATGCCCGGGACGACCTGGTCCAGGATCGCCTCGGGATCCTCGTTGCGCGGGTTGTCCGAGGTGAGGACGCACAGGTCGGAGTGGGTCCCGGCGATCGTCCCCATCTCGGCCCGCTTGGTGGTGTCCCGGTCGCCGCCGCAGCCGAAGACGGTGATGACCTTGGAGCGGGCGAAGCCGCGGATGGTGCCGAGCACCTTGTTCAGCGAGTCCGGTGAGTGGGCGTAGTCCACGATCACCGAGGTCCCGCCGGCGGTCAGGACGCGTTCGAACCTGCCCGGGATCTGAGGCATCCGTTCGAGCGCGGCGACCAGCCCCGCGAGGTCGTGCCCAAGGGTGTGGCAGGCCGCCACCGTGGCCAGGGCGTTGGACACGGAGAACCTGCCGGGAGCGGGGATCGCGGCGGGGTACTTGCGGCCGTCGTGGTGCAGGGTGAACCGGGTGCCCGAGGCGTCCACGACCAGGTCGGTGGCCCGGTAGTCGGCCTCGGTGTCGAGGGCGTAGGTGGTCACCGCGCCGGGCATCATCGCGCCGATACGGGCGCCCACCGGATCGTCGGCGTTGACCACGGCGTGCCCGCACAGCCCCTGGAAGAGCCGGAGTTTGGCGTCCCGGTAGTTGTCCATCGTGCCGTGGTCGTCCAGGTGGTCCTGGCTCAGGTTGGTGAAGACCCCCACGTCGATGAAGGTGCTGTCGACCCGGTGCGTGAGCAGCCCCATGGACGTCGCCTCCAGGACCACGGTGCCCACCCCGCGGTCGCGCATGCACCCCAGCAGGTACTGCAGGTCGGGGGATTCCGGGGTGGACAGCACCGACCGGGGCATGGGGATCAGCTCGTCGCCGATGCGGCTGCCGGCGGTGCCGATGACCCCGGCCCGCGCCCCCTCGGAGATCCTGAGCACGGACTCGACCATGTACGAGACGGAGGTCTTCCCGTTGGTGCCGGTGATCGCCACCATGTCCATCCGCCGCCCCGGCTCGCCGTAGTAGCGGGAGGCGGCGACCGCGGCCATGCTCCGGGTGTCGGGGACCTGCACGACACAGACGTCCCCCGCCGCCGCGGGCAGCACGCAGCCGGCCTCCACGACGACCGCCGCCGCGCCGCGCGCGAGCGCGGGCGCGACCGCGCCGGGCCCGCCCTCCAGGTGCCCGGGCACCGCGATGAAGAGCGATCCCGGCACCACCCGGTCCACGTCGAAGGCCGTTCCGGCCGTGATGAGCGCCCTCTCCGGGTCGCCCTGGAGGATGTGGTGGTTCTGTCCGGCCAGCAGCTCGCTCAGCTTCAAGGTGGTCCCTTCGAGGGGTGGCTCGAGCCGGGGTGCGGCCGTCGCCGGAACGCCGCGACGGCGGTGCGCCGAAGCAGCGGTGGTGAAGTCGGGCGTGTGCGGTGTGGAGCGGTGCCCGCCGTGCTCGCGTGACGTGCGGAAGGACGGCGGAGAGGTGGGATGGGCGTCGCCCCGGGTGGGGACGACCGCGCTGAAGGCCGCTAGCCGTGTCCGTGAAGGACGACGCGGCGGCTCGTGGGCGCACAGGGGGCGGCCTGGCGCGCGCACTTCCCTATGACGCCGGTATGACCCATGGGGCGAGTGTACGTCCGGACGGGTGGTCCGGATTCCGCTTCAGGGACGTGCGGTGGTCCTCCCCCGCTGTGAGGCATCGAGCAGCGAGACGGTGAACGGGTGCCGGGGAGCGGTCAGGATCTGTTCCCTGGGCCCCTCCTCGACGACTTCTCCGCCGTCCAGCACGGCCACGCGGGTCGCCGGAGCCGCGGTGTCCAGGTCGTGCGTGATCAGTACGACGCCCATCCCGTCCCCGCCGCGGATCAGTCCGGCGAGCAGGTCCAGCAGGGAGCGCCGGGTCACGGGGTCGAGTCCCGAGGTGATCTCGTCGCAGATCAGCACCCGGGGCCGGGCGAGGAGTGCCCTGGCGAGGGCCGCGCGCTGGAGTTCGCCGCCGGACAGCCGGCCGGGCAGCCCCCGGACGAGGCGCTCGTCCAGTCCGAGGTGCGTCAGCACCCGCCGGGCCTCCGCCGCCGCCTCCGGGCGCCCGGCGCCGTGCAGGCGTACCGCTGTGCGGGCCACCTGGTCGAGGACGGGCCGGTGCTCGTCGAAGGCGGCCCGCGCGTCCTGGAAGACGTACTGCACGGCGGCGAGCTGCCCACGGCTGCGGTCCCGCAGGCTGCGCGGCAGCGCCGTGCCGTCGAGCAGGACCTGTCCGCCGTGGTCGCGGTGGAGTCCGGCGAGGCAGCGGGCGAGGGTGGTCTTGCCGCTGCCCGAGCGTCCGACTACGGCGAGGCACTCGCCGCCGCGGAGGGTGAGCCGGTCCACGCTCAGCACCGGGACCCGGGCGCCGCCGGTCCGGTGGCGGGCCGTGAGGCCGCTGACCGTCAGCACCTCGGCGCCGGTGCGCTCGGGGTCCGCGTACGGAAGGGTCCTCGGTGCGACGAGGAATTCCCTGGTCCACGGGTGCGTGGGGGCGTCCAGGATCCGGTGGGCCGGGCCCTGCTCGACCACGCGGCCGCCCCGCATCACCAGCACCTCGTCGGCGAGTTCGCGTACGACGTCGAGGTCGTGGCTGAGCAGCAGGACGGCGATGCCCCGGCGGACCACAGCCGCGAGCTGGTCGACGACACGACGCCTGGTCAGGGCGTCCTGCCCGGTGGTGGGCTCGTCCGCGACGATGACACGGGCGCCGAGGAGCAGCGCCTGCGCCAGGACGACACGCTGCTGCTGGCCGCCGGACAGCTGGTGCGGGTAGCGCCTCAGCACCTCGTCGGTACGGGAGAGCTGGGCGTCGGCGAGGGCTTCCATGACGCGCTGCCGTGCTGCGGCACGGCGCCGCGACCGGGGCAGGTCCCGCACCTGCTGTCGTGCCATGTCGTGCAGGAGGGCTCCGGTGCGCCGGGCGGGGTTGAGGACCGCCGCGGGGTGCTGGGGGACGTAGCCGATACGGGTGCCGTGCACGGTCACGTCGCCCGTCACCCGCGCGCCGGCCGGGAATGCGCCGAGCAGGGCGAGGCCGGTGGTGGTCTTGCCGCTGCCGGACGCGCCGACCAGGGCGGTGACGGTGCCGGGCCGGATCCGGAGGGAGACCCGGTCGACGAGCGCCCGCCCGTCGACCTCGACGGTCAGCGCGGTGACGGCGGCGATCACGCGGTTCTCGTCCACGGGCGACTCCATGGGAGGGTTCACGGACGGATTCATGGGCGACGGCCCTTCCGGGGCGGGGTGCGGTTCGGGGTGCGGTTCTCCATGGCTGCGTCGACGAGCAGATTGCTGCCCATGGTCAGGGCCACGATCAGCAGGGCCGGCACGACGACCGCCCAGGGCTGGATGAGCAGTCCGGTGCGGTTGCGGTCCACCATCACGGCCCAGTCCGCGGCGTCCGGGGCGACACCGATGCCCAGGAAAGCCGCGGTGGCCACCAGGTAGAGCACCCCGGTCAGGCGGATCCCGGCATCGGCGGCCAGGGTGCGGAGGATGGACCGCCCCACGTATCCGACGGCCAGCCGCCACCAGCTCTCCCCCTGCATGCGCAGCGCCTCCACGGCGGGCCGGGACGCCGCCTCCGCGGCGGCCGCCCGCACGATACGGGCGGCGTCCGGGACGGAGACGAACGCCACCAGCAGCGCGAGTCCCGCTGCTCCGGGCTGGAAGGCTGCGGCGACCAGCAGGATCATGAGCAGCGAGGGGACGGCGAGCAGCACGTCCAGGGGACGCATCACCACCTCCTCCAGCCACCTCCGGTGGGTGAGCGCGCTGATCAGCCCGAGCGGCAGGGCGACGAGGTAGGCGAGTGCGGTGGCCGCCGACGCGACGAGCACCACGGGCCGTCCGCCGAGCAGCACCTGCTGGACGACGTCCCGGCCCACGAAGTCGGTGCCGAGCAGGTGTCCGCCGCCGAGGGTGAAGGACGCGGCGCGCGCCGGGGGTTCCCCCGCGAGGAACGGTCCGGCGAGGGCCAGACCGAGCGGGATCACCACGAGGACCGCCCCGAGTCCGTACCGTCGGAGCCGCTTCACGCCGCCACCGCCGAGCGCGGTGCCAGCCGGTGGGTGACGAGGTCGGCGCCGAGGTTGACCACGACGGTGGCGAGGCCGAAGACCACCGCGAGTCCCTGGACGACCGGGATGTCGCGGTCGGCCACCGCGTTCATGAGGACGGTGCCGAGTCCGGGGATCACGTAGAGGGCCTCCACGACGATGACGCCGCACAGCAGCCAGTCGATGGTGCGGGCGAGCTGCTGGGTGGCGGGCGCGAGTGCGTTGGGCAGGGCGTGCCCGTAACGGATGCGGGCGCCGGGGATTCCGTACCGCTCGGCGTGGGCGGTGTACGGGGCGGCGAGCGCCTCGATCATGCCGGCCCTGACCAGCCGGGCGAGCGAGCAGACGGGCCGGGCGAGCAGGACCAGGACGGGCAGGACGAGCACGGCGGGGTGCCCGAGCAGGCCGGGGCCGTAGCCGACGGCGGTCGGCGGGAACCAGCCGAGCCGCAGGGCGAAGACACTCACCAGCAGTACTCCGAGGGCGAATTCGGGTACGGCGTAGACGCCGAGTGTCGCGGAGCTGATCAGCCGGTCGGTGAACCGTCCTTCGTGGCGGGCGGCGAGCACGCCCAGGCCCACGCCCGCCGGGACCAGGAGCAGGACCGTGACCGCGGTGAGGACCAGGGTGGGGGCGAAGCCGTCCGCGAGGAACCCGGCCACCGGTCGTCCGGAGGTGAGCGAGGTGCCGAAGTCGCCGTGGAGCAGTCCCCTCACCCAGTCGGCCAGCCTCTCGTGGGCGGGCCGGTCGAGCCCCATCGCCTCGCGGACGGCCGCGATGCGCTGCGGGTCGGGCTGGTCCCCGGCGAAGGCCACGGCCGCGTCGCCCGGCAGCGCTTCGGTGAGCGCGAAGACCAGCAGCACGACGGCCGCGGTCTGCAGGGCGCCCACGAGCAGCCGCCGGGCGATCCAGGAGCGCAGTCCGTTCACGCCAGCCAGACCTTGTCGAAGCGCGCCCAGTCCAGGGTGTTGGCGGGGGCCTCGCGGGCCACACCCCGCAGGGCGCGTGCGGTGCCGAGGATCCAGTCGCCGAAGCCCCAGACCAGGAAGCCCCCTTCGGTGTGGAGTTGTCGCTGCATGCGCCCGTAGAGGGCGGCGCGTGCCGTCCTGTCCTTGGTCGACTGGGCCTGCCGGTAGAGCGCGTCGAAGGCCCTGTCCTGCCACCGGGTGGCGTTGGTGGTGGAGTCGGTGAGCAGCCGCTGCGAGATGTGGGACTCGATGGGCATGGCGCCGGACCGGTAGCAGCACAGGGTGCCGGAGTCGAGGATGTCCTTCCAGTACGAGTCCTTGCTGCCCATCCGTACGTCGACGGTGACCCCGGCGCGTGCCGCCTGGTCCCGGAAGATCCCGGCGGCCTCGGTGAAGCCCGCGGCGACGGCTGAGGTGTCGAGTGTGACCTTCAGTCCTTCCGCGCCGGCCTGCCGGAGCAGGCTCCGGGCACGGCCGATGTCCTGTGCGCGCTGCGGGAGTTCGTCCGCGTAGTACTCGTATCCCTTGCCGAAGAGGTCGTTGCCCGTCTCGCCCGCGCCGGACAGGGCACCGTCCACCAGCTCCTGACGGTCCGCGATGAGGAAGAAGGCCTGACGGACCAGGGGGTCGTCGAAGGGCGGGCGGTCGGTCTTCATGGCGAAGGCCTGCATGGCGCTGTTGCGCAGCCGGACGATCTCGACGGCTCCGGTCTTCTCGTGGGCACGTCCGGTGGCGGGGGTGAGCTCGTGGGCGTACTCGATCTGACCGCCGAGGAGGGCGTTGACGCGGGCGGACTCCTCGTTGGCGACGACGAACTCGAGCGTGTCCAGGTGGGGGGCGCCGTCCCAGTGGGTGTCGTTGCGCCGCAGGACGGTGGAGCGTCCGGGGGTGAAGGAGACGAAGCGGAAGGGCCCGGAGCCGATGGGCTCGCGGTCGAAGGCGGTGGCGCCGGCCTGGACGATGGAGGTGCCGAAGGCGGCGAGGACATTGGGGAATTCGGCTGTGGGCCGCTTGAGCACGAACTCGACGGTCCGCGTCCCCGTGGCGCGGCTCGCCTTCAGGTCGATGGGTTCCAGGGACGCCCGCGCCCGGTAGGCCTTCGCGGGATCGGCGATGCGGCGGTAGCTGTACAGGACGTCGGCGGCCGTCACCGGCTTCCCGTCGTGGAACTCCGCCTGTCTCAGGGTGACCGTCCAGCGGTCGAGGCCGGCGTTCGGCTCCCATCCCTCGGCGAGACGGGGCACCGCGGCCAGATCGGCGCCGTAGTCGGCGAGTTTGTCGAAGAGCGCCTTGCTCCGGGCGGCGTCCACGAAGAGGTTCCCCAGGTGCGGGTCGAGGGTCTCGCTCGCGCCGCCTCCGGCGAAGGCGGCGCGCAGCCGCCCGCCGCGCCGGGGGGTGGTGTCGCCCTTGCCCGGGGCGGTCCCGGTGGAGGCGGGTCCGGAGCATCCGGCGAGTGCCAGTGCGCCGAGGCCGGCCGCTCCCCCGGCCGCGGCGAGGAAGCCGCGCCTGCGAAGGCCGGGGAAGCGTTCGTCTCTGCCGGCCGATGCCGATGCTGATGCTGGTGCTGGTGCGGTCATGACGGGTCTCCTGTTGCTGGGCGTGCTGGACGGCCGGTGGTGGTCACCGCCGGCTTCCCGACGGGATCTCGGCCGATTCCCTGACGGATTCCGTGTCGGGCTTGCTGACGGGGTTTGTGGCGGGACTGCCGGCGGGTTCCGTGGCGGGACTTCCGGCGGGTTCTGTGCGGGGCTTTCTGGCGATCAGGTGCAACCGGTCGCCGTCCGCCGCGTGACCCGGCTCGGCGCCGGGCCGCCAGGCAGGTTCGGTGCGCGGCCCCGGGCCGTCGTACAGGGCGAGGACCTCGAAGCCGTGGACGGTGAGGAAGTGGCGCAGTTCCTGGGGCAGGAGCAGCCGCCACGCCGACCGCTCCTCGACGGGTGGACTGCCGTCGTCGGCGGTCCAGACGCGGGTGCGCCGGAGGAGCTGGGCGGCGCGGTCGACGCGCAGGACGGTGGTCGAGCGGTACGTGGTGCCGTGCCAGGTGAAGCGGGAGACGGCGGGTGTGGCCGGAGGCTCGTCCCGGCCGAGGAAGTACGCGCCGTTGCGCATCTCCGCGACCAGCAGGCCGCCGGGGACGAGGGTGCGGCGGCAGGATCCCAGGAATCCGTCGAGCTGCTCGTTCGTGTGGCAGTACAGCAGCGAACTGTCCAGGCACACCACGGCGTCGAAGACGCACCGGCCGAAATCGAACCGGCTGAGATCGGCCTGCACGTACACCGGTCCCGGGTGGTGCTCACGGGCGTGGGCGAGCATGGTGCCGGACAGGTCGGCGGCCGTGACACGTCGTCCGGCGGCCTGGAGTCGGGCGGCGTCGCGCCCGGTGCCGCAGCCGAGGTCCAGGACCTCCGGCCCCGCGCCGTACCGCCGCAGGAGGTCTTCCGCCCAGCTCCCGGCGAGGCGCCGGGGATCGGGGAACCTGGCCTCGTACAACTCCGGGCGGTCGGTGAGCAGGTTGCCCGTCCGGTGTGTCACGCCGTCACCGCCACGGAGGCGGGGCGGGTCCGGGGGAGGGTGCCGTTGCGGTGCAGCCAGGCCACTCCCGCCGCCGAGGCGAGCCCGGCGGCCAGACAGCAGGCCCAGGGCAGCAGGGCGGCCGGGGTGCCGCCGCCGTTCCGGGCACCGTCCATGGCCAGGCCGACAGCCGCGTTGCCGAGGGCCGCCGCGATGCCGGAGACCGCGTAGAAGACCCCGAAGTACGTGCCCGTCAGCGCCTGCCTCCCGAAGCCGGGGATCAGCTCCATGACGAAGGGCTGCGCCGTCATCACCCCCAGGTGGAGCAGGAGGGCTCCGGCCACGACGGGCAGGGCGCGCAGGGTGGCGTCCAGGGTGCCGTCAGGAGGTGAGTCCGCGCCCGCGACGAGCATCGGCGGGACGAAACCCAGCCCCATCAACACCAGCCCGGCCGCGATCCAGCGCCCTCTGCTGCCCCGCCCCTTCAGCGCGCGGGTGATGCGCATCTGGAAGGCGATGCCCGCGAGTGTCCCCACGAGGAAGACGAGCCCTGCGGCGCCGTCCCAGCCGGTGGCCTGCCGGGCGCCGGCCGGCAGCAGCAGATAGAGCTGGTTCTCGAGTGTGAACATGCCGACCATGGCCAGGGCGAAGGCGAGGAAGGCACGGTTTCCGAGGGCTTCGCGCCAGTCGGCGGTGACGCTGCCCGTGGCCGGCGGCACGTCCCGGGCGGGGAGCACGAGGGCCTGGGCGACGGTGAGCACGGCAAAGATCCCGGCGGCGGTGAGCGCGGAGGCCCGGAAGTCGACGAGCAGCAGGGCACTGCCGAGGAGAGGTCCTACGAGGGCGCCGGTGGTCGCGAAGACGTTGAAGAGGGCGAAGGCCTCCGCCCTGCGCTCCCCCGCCTCCTGGGCGAGATAGGTGCGGACGGCGGGATTGAACAGGGCACCGGCCACGCCGCTGAGGACGGAGGCGGCCAGGAGGACGGGAAGTCCGTCACCGAGCGCGAAGAGGGCGAACCCGAGGGTGCGTATCGCGCAGCCGGTGATGATGACGCCTCGGGCGCCGAGCCGGTCGGCTGCGGATCCGCCTATGAGGAAGAGGCCCTGCTGACTCAGGTTGCGTACGCCGAGGACGATGCCGACGACGGCCGCCGACATGCCGAGGTCGTCACCGAGGTGGGTGGCAAGGTAGGGAATGAGCAGGTAGAAGCCGGTGTTGACGCCCAGCTGATTGACCATCAACAGGCGTATGGGGAAGGGGAACGCACGGATCTCGCGCCAGGTCCTCATGAGGCGGCGCTCCGGACTGCGGCTCGGGCGTCTTCTCCGGCTCCGGCTCCGGCTCCGGTCTCTGCTCCGGTTTCGGCGTCGACTCCGGTTTCGCCTCCCGCTCCGGTTTCGGCTCCCGCTCCGGTTTCGGCTCCCGCTTCGGTCCGGGGGCGTACGCCGAGTCCCGGCCGGCCGGTGGCCGCGACGTGTCCGTCGCCGCCCCCGATGCCGGTCCACGGATCGTGGGCGAGCAGGAGATGCCCGTCGAGGTCGGTCCAGCGGGCGCGGTCGGCGATGTGGACCGCAGGGGCGATGCCGAGGGTGCTGGCGGTCAGGCAGCCGAGCATCAGGTCCGTGCCACTGCCCTCGATCAGGGCGGCGATACGGAGAGCGGCGTGGACGCCGCCGCATTTGGCGAGTTTGACGTTGATCCCGTGGACGCGTCCGGCGAGCCGCCGCGTGTCCTCGTAGGTCACGGCGTCCTCGTCCGCGATGACGGGCAGGGGCGAGCGTGCGGCCAGCCGTGCGAGGGCCTCCGGGTCGCCGGGGGCCAGGGGCTGCTCCACGGCCTCGACGCCGAGTTCGGCGAAGAGGGGCAGAAGGGTGCGGGCCTGTCCGGCTGACCAGGCGCCGTTGGGATCGAGGAGGAGACGGGCGGCCGGGGCAGCGGCGCGGACGGCTCGGACCCGGTCCAGGTCCGCGTCGTGGTCAGGCGCACCCGCCTTGATCTTGATGACGGAGAACCCCGCATCGGCCAGCTCGCGGGCCTGCGCCGCCGCCCGGCCCGGGGAGATGAGGGAGATGGTGCGGGCGGTGGCGGTCCTCGGCGCCACGGGGGACCCGAGGAAGCGGTGGACGGCGGTGGCCGTGCGCTTGCCGACCAGGTCGAGGAGCGCGGCCTCCACGGCGGCGGTCATCGCGGCCGGGGTGCCGGGTGCGGTGAGTTCGCCGACGCGCAGGGCGTGCAGCGCGGTCTCCGGTCCGGCGAAGCGGGTGAGCCACTCCCCTGCCCGGACGGCGAGGCGTTGGAGGGTGGGGGTGTCGAGCTTGTGGAAGACGCTGCTGACGGCCTCCCCGTGACCGGTGAGTCCTTCGTGTTCCACGCTGAGGACGACGGCGTCGCGGGCGGTCATGACCGATCGCGAGATGCGCAGCGGCTCGGCGAGTACGAGTCGCACGGTGTGCTGGGTGAGTCTCACGGCTGCCTCTCCGAACTGTCCGCCAGCGGATCGGTGACGGTGGTGCACCTGGCCCATCCCCCGGTGTACGGGGCGCGCGGGTGCGAAACGTCGACGGGGTGCCCGGCCGCGAGGCCGGGGTCCAGGTGGTGGGCGGTCATGAAGTCGTCGTCGTAGACGGTGCCGAGATAGCGGTGGGGCCCGTCGGGGAAGACAGTGGCCACAGCGGCCCCCGGGTGGGTGCGGGCGGCCCAGGCGGCGACCCGCGCGACGGCGCCGGTGCTCCAGCCGCCGCTGACGAAATTGCCCCGGGCGAGGCGCCGACAGGCGTCGGCGGCTTCGGCCGGGCCGATCCAGTGGACCTCGTCGAAGGCGTCGTAGGCCACGTTCCGCGGATGGATGCTGCTGCCGAGACCACGCATGAGCCGGGGCGCGGCCTGCTGTCCGAAGATGGTGGATCCGGTGGAGTCGACGGCGATGAGACGCAGCCGTGGCCAGTGCCTGCGCAGCGGTGCGGCGATCCCGGCACTGTGTCCCCCGGTGCCGACACTGCAGACGAGGATGTCCAGATGGTCGAGCTGGGTGGCCAGTTCGGCCGCCAGCGAGGCGTAACCCGTCGTGTTGTCGGGGTTGTTGTACTGGTCGGGCCAGTAGGCTCCGGGCATCCGGGCGAGCAGGTCGTGGAGCCGCTCCAGCCGGGCGCCCTGCCACCCGCCGCGTGGGGCGGGGCGGTCCACGAGTTCGAGGTGCGCACCGTACGAGCGCAGCAACTGCCGCATGGAGGGTTCGAGTTCGCTGTCCCCGACCAGCACGACGGGATGCCCGAGGGCCTGTCCGGCGAAGGCGAGACCTATGCCGAGCGTGCCGGAGGTCGACTCCACCACCGGTGCGCCGGGCAGCAGTTCGCCTCGCTCCTCGGCGCCCAGGAGCATGGAGACGGCGGCCCGCGCCTTCATGCCGCCGACGGCGTGCCCTTCCAGCTTGGCCCAGAACCCCGGGTGGGGCAGGGGCAGTCCGGCGGTGATCCTGGCCAGCGGGGTGCGGCCCAGGAGTGCCAGGAGCTCGCGGTTGGGAGCGAGGGCGGGCGGTGAGGCCGTGATCACGAGGTACCTCCGTCGGATGTGCGGGAGCGGTGGACCGTCGCGCCGGGCTCGCCGTCGGATGCGCGGAAGCGGTGGACCGTAGCGCCCGGCCCGCTGTCGGCCGAGCGGTAGCGATGAACGGTGCCCGGCCCGCCGTCGAGCCAGAAGAACGGGTACGGCTCCGCGCAGACCGCGGCCACTCCGGCGCCCAGGAAGCGGGGCAGGACCGCGCTCCCGGTCTGGGCGAACATGACCAGCGGTTTCCCGTGGTCCAGGGCGCTCCGGCGCAGCGGGTCGAAGGTGCCGTTTCCGAGTGTCATTCCGGAGGCCAGCACGGCGTCGCAGCCGCCGATCTCCGCGAGCGCGTCCGTGCGGATGGGCTCCCCCCACTCGGTGGTGCCGGCCTTGAGGTCGCAGGGGATCACGGCGAGGGAGCGCGAACGTAGTGCGGAGATGAGGGAGTTGACGACACCGACGACCAGGACGGTGCAGCCGGGGCCCACATCCAGCAGATCCACGACCGCCGCGGCCCGCGCCTGCGACCGTTCGAGCGAGCTCCCGGCGGGGATGCTCACCGGCTGTGCCCCGTGGGTCGGGGTGTGCGGGGAGACGTCCATCAGATAGGCGTCCAGAGCGGCGACCCGGACCGGCAGCAGCGGGTGGGCGAGGAGCGCGTCCACCTCCGCTCCGGCGCACTCCTCCACGGTGCCGTCGGGGAGCGAGCCCGGTTCGACCGCGCACGAGCCGACGGCGTGGCCGAGGCGGAGGCTGAGGACCTCGTTGCGGTATCCGCCCTGCCGTCCGTCGTGCCGTGCGGCCTGGACCGTCGTGAAGGCCACGGAGATTCGACCGGCCCGGGGATCCGGGCCGAGCTCGCCGTGGAGGGCCTGTTCGAGGAGGCCGTCGAAGGAGGCGTGGGTGCGCGAGGCCGTCGTCATGAGCGCACCAGCAGCGGTCGCACTCCCACGAGCAGCGATGCGACGCGGTCCCTGGCGCCGAGCCCGGTCGTGTCGCCCGCCATGACGTGCCCCAGATACGCGTTGTTGCTGTCGGCCGCCTCCACCGTGCGGCCCGCCTCGGCGAGCTGGACCTCCAGGACACCGTCGGCGTCCCTCAGCCCGTCAGCGCCCTCCACGGACGCGAGCGTGCCCGTGCCGTCGGGGACGAGGAATCCGATGGCCGCGCTGCGGAGCCCGGTGTCGCGCCGCCTGAGGTCGGGCTCGCGGCCCAGCGCCACGTCGACGCAGGCGGCGGCGAGGTCGATGCCGGTGACATGGCGGACCAGTTCGGTGATGCGATTGCCCGCGGGGCGGGGATTGACCTCCACGACCCGGGGGCCGTCGGCCGTCAGCTTGATCTCGGTGTGCGCCACGACGTCGTCCAGGCCGAGCGCCGCCCCCGCGCGCAGCGCGGTGACGGTCGCGGCGTCACTGTCGTCAGGGGACAGGGCGGCCGGGAACATGTGGCCGGTCTCGACGAAGGCCGGGGCCCCGCCGATGCTCTTGTCCGTCAACCCGACGACGTGGGCGACACCGCGGCAGGTCACGGTCTCGACGCTCACCTCCGGGCCGTGGAGGAACTCCTCGAGCAGGATGTGGGGCGCACGCCGCTGCCCCCTCGCGTTGCGCGGGAAGTCGGCCAGCGCCCCGCAGGCCTCGGCCAGCTGCTCCGGGTCGTCGACCCGGCGGACGAACATACCCGCGCAGAGGTCCACCGGCTTGACCACCAGGGGATAGCCGATGCCATGGGCGGCCGCCGCGGCCTCCGCCCCGTCGGCACACACCGCGAAGCGGGGGCCGGGGACACCGGCGGCGGCGAGGACGCGTCGGGTGGCGTCCTTGCGGCAGGCGTTCTCCATGGCTTCGGCCGAGGGGCCCGGCAGGCCCAGCCGGCCGGCGATCCGGGCGGCCGTCGGCAGGTAGTAGTCACAGGACGTGACCACTCCGTCGAAGCGCAGTGCGTCGTGCAGTCGCTCGACCTGCGGAAGCAGTGCCTCCACCTCATTGGTGGGCGCGGTGACGACATTACGTGCGGTGAGCAACGGGTGCCCTGTGCCCTCCGGCGCGGACCGGAGGTAGTGGTGCAGGTCGCGGGTGAGGAAGGTGAAGTGGTGCCCTCCCTCCCTCAGAGCCCGCGGCAGCAGTCTGCTCATCGATCCGACCCAGCTCTCGACCACCAGCAGATGAGCCACGAGTTCCCCTTTGTCACAGTGCCGTTGGGATGGCGGGCAGGCAGAGGTCACCCCTGTGCGGGGGTCTCCGGACCCGACCGCCCACACGTTATCGACAATCGTTTTCATTGTCATCTAAAACAGCGTCAGCATCGCGGAGAGGCGGCTTCCGTTGCGCCCCTCGCCGGACCGGAGTGGAATTGCCTACAGGGGACCCGGAGGAAGGGGCACGTCATGACCGACAGCGACAGCGACCGGGGGGACGACGTCTACCAGCCGCAGGAGCCGGAGGCCTCGGACCCCGATGACCTGCTGGACCTGGAGGACACCCTGGACACGTCCGGGCTCGCCGACGTCCTGGACGAGGGCTACTCCCCGCCGGACCGGCCCTGGGCGGTCGACGACGAGGGCACCACCGCTGCGGAACAGCACTCGGGCGAATCCCTCGAAACCCGGCTGACCAGGGAGAACCCCGAGGAGACCGGTCCGGTCGGCGACGGCAGGGGCGATCTCGCGGACGGCGACGGGGAGCTCTACGACACGGAAGTGGGGACCGACCGGGCGGGCAGGCTCACGCAGGAGGGCGACGGGCACGTGCCCTCCACGCTCACCGCCCAGGACGTCGGCATCGACGGTGCCGCGGCGTCCGCCGAGGAGGCGGCGATGCACCTGATCCCCGAGGAGGAGGACCTGTTCGGGGAGGAACCGGCGCGCTGAGGAATCCGCCCACGGATCACGGCGCCCGGAATCGTCCGCCCTCGCCGGTCTCCCACTGACGGCGCCCACCCTCGCCCCGTATGCGTACCGGGCCACACGCGCGTACCATCCTCCTTCCCGGCGGAGGTCCCATCGCGGAGGTTTTCCCGTTGCGGAAGCTGGAGCCCTGGCGGGCTCGGCGCAGCACGGTGTCCGATGCCGGCACCCTCTTCGCGGTGTGCGCACCGCACCGATGATGCGCGACGCCCTGCACGTCGTAGGGCTCGGCGCCCGCGCCCGGCAGCTTCTGGACGTACGTCCAGCGCTGGGAAGCGGGACGGCGCACGCACTGCGGCCGAGAACACGTGGTCCCCCATATGGGTGCCGTCGCACACGACGGAGCACGTCCGAACGGGACGGACACCGCCGGGAGCATCGGACCCACGCCGGTGAACACACGCGCGCCCATGGGCGCGGGGGGCCCGGACGGACCGGCCGAAACGCGCCGTCGTGCTGCCCCGTACCCCCGAAAACGCTTGGACGCCGACCGCCCGGTCACGGAAGACTCGTCCTTCCCGGACCTCTTGCCGCGGAAGCGGCGAGCGCTGCCGCCGGGGACGGTGCTGCGCCCCGAGGGGCGGAGAGACCTCCCACCGCGGCGGAGTCCGGAGCAACTGCCCGCGAAACGACATGAGGTCGGCATGGGATCGCAGCAGTCTCACGGCACCGTGCCGGGCAAGGGCCCGGTCCGGCTCGCACTCCGCCACTACCTGCGGGAGCTGTCCCGCCAGCGCGCGCTGTCCGTTCCGGCGCTCCTGCTCCCCGCGCTGGGAAACATCGGGATCACGTACATCGCGCCACTGGTCGTCGCCAAGCTCGTCGGCCGGATCGCCGAGGAAGGGTCCCTGGGCCTGCGCGAAGCCCTCCCGTACGTCGGCGTGTTCGCCGGAGTGCTGCTCCTGGCGGAGACGCTGTGGCGTCTGGGACTGCACTGCCTCAACCGTGTCGACGCACGGGGCATCGAGCACCTGTACGTCACCGGCATGGACGAACTGTTCGCGAAGGACGCCGCGTTCTTCCAGGACAACTTCGCCGGATCACTGACCAAGCGGGTGCTGAGCTTCGCGTCACGCTTCGAGGAGTTCGTCGACACCCTGACGTTCAACATCGTCGGCAGCCTGGCCCCGCTGCTCTTCGGCACGGTGATCCTCTGGAGCTACGACCCGCTGCTGGTCGCCGGCCTCCTGACGATGATCACGGTGACCGCGGTCTGCGCCGCGCCGCTCATCCGGCGCCGCCAGAAGCTGGTCAACCGGCGCGAGGAGGCGATCGCCAGGGTGTCGGGCCACGTCTCGGACGCGCTGATGAACATGGACACCGTGCGCGCCTTCGCCGCCGAGGAACGCGAGGCCGCCGAGCACCGGTCACGGGTGGCCGAGTCCCGGCGCCTGACACTGCGCTCGTGGGACTACGGGAACCTCCGCATCGACACCCTCGTCGCGCCGCTGTCCGTGCTGACCAACGGACTCGGCCTCCTCCTCGCCGTCGGGATCGGCGCGGGCGGCGGCAGCGTGGAGGCGATCGTGGTCGCGTTCACGTACTACACCGGCTCGACCCGCATCATGTTCGAGTTCAACCAGATCTACCGCCGTCTGGAGAGCTCCATGACCGAGGCGGCCCAGTTCACCGAGCTGCTCCTGGCCCCGCCCACCGTGCTCGACCCCGCGTCACCCGAGCCGCTCGGTCCGCAGGCGGCGGACGTGCGCTTCGAGCAGGTCACCTTCGCCCACGACGGCGGCGACCCGATCTTCCGGGGACTCGAACTGGACGTACCGAGCGGGTCGAGGATCGGCCTCGTCGGCCGGTCCGGGGGCGGCAAGACCACTCTTACCCGGCTGCTGCTGCGGATGGCCGACGTCCAGTCGGGCCGCATCCTGATCGGAGGTCAGGACATCAGTCGGCTAAAGCAGTCGGACCTGCGGAGCCTGATCGCGTACGTCCCGCAGGAACCGGCCATGTTCCACCGCACGCTGCGCGAGAACATCCGCTTCGCCCGACCCGGTGCCACCGAGGCCGAGATCCGCGCGGCGGCCGACGCGGCCCACGTCACGGAGTTCGCCGACCAGCTCCCGGCGGGATTCGACACGATGGTCGGGGAGCGGGGCGTCAAACTCTCCGGAGGACAGCGTCAGCGGGTCGCCCTCGCCCGGGCCATTTTGCGCAACGCGCCGATCCTCCTGCTCGACGAGGCGACCAGCGCGCTGGACTCCGAGAGCGAGATCCTCGTCCAGCAGGCACTGTGGCAGCTGATGGAGGGCCGGACCGCGCTGGTCGTCGCGCACCGCCTCAGTACGGTCGCGGCGATGGACCACCTGATCGTGCTCGACCACGGCCGCATCGTCGAACAGGGCACGCATCACGAACTGCTGGGCACTGACGGCGCCTACGCGAAGCTCTGGCACCACCAGTCCGGCGGCTTCCTCGTGGACACCGCCGACGGACGGCCCGCCGCGCCCGAACCGACACGGTGACGGCGCGGTCCCCGGACGCACAGCGCTCCGGGGCCCGCGCCGTTCCGGCGTTCGACAGCGAGGCCGCCGTCGAAGGCTCATTGACATTACGGGCGACCCCACCGAGACTCGATCACATGCACGAGGTCCAGCCCCTTCCCAGCGAGCGCTGTCCCCGCCTCGTCCGCGCGTCACGCGCCGGGTGTTGATCTTCACCGCACCCCTCACTCCGCTTCGCCCGCTCCCCCGCACCTGATCCGACGTCACCGTCATGTGCCGTGCGGGCACGGCGAGCCCCGATCGTCACGGATTTTCCGCGTCGTGCCGCGTCATGCCACGCCCTGATCCGTCCCGGTCGTGTCCGCCCGCCGCCGTGCGGCGGTACCCGTCCTGCCCGTACCGCGACCGAGGCGGTGCCGGCACGCCCTCTCTCACCAACGGCCCCGGCCCCTCGCGCTCCACCGCGCGGGCCGAACTGTGATCGGACGACACGATGAGCTCGAAGTTCCTCTGGTACATCCCCAACACCGTCGAGCCGGGCCACCGGGGCGACGACACCACGACCGGCTGGGGGTCGGTCGAGTTCTCGACCGAGCTCGCCCGCACGGCGGAGGCCCACGGCTGGAGCGGCGCCCTGCTCGGCACCGGCTGGGGACGCCCTGACACGTTCACCGTGGCCACGGCCCTGGCCGCCCGGACCACGACCTTCGAGCCCCTGATCGCCGTGCGGCCCGGCTACTGGCAGCCGGCCCACCTCGCGAGCGCCGCGGCCACGCTCGACCAGCTCAGCCGCGGACGCGTCCTCTTCAACATCGTGAGCGGGCTGGACCACGTGGCCGCGTACGGCGACACCCGGACCGATCCCGCCCAACGGTACGCCCGCACCCAGGAGTTCCTGCACCTCCTGCGGCGCCTGTGGACCGAGGAGAACGTCACCTTCAGCGGCGAGCACTTCCAGGTCACCGACTCGACCGTCTCGCCCCGCCCGTACGCGACCGGCACGAGGACCCATCCGACGCTGTACTTCGGCGGCGCCTCCCCCGCCGCCGAACGGGTGTCGGCGGCGGAGGCGGACGTCCAGCTCTTCTGGGGCGAGCCGCTGGAGGGGGTCGCCGAACGTATCGGCCGGCTACGGACCTTGAGCGAACAGGTGGACCGCCGGCACGCTCCGCTGGAGTTCGGGCTGCGGATCACGACGCTGGTGCGCGACACCACCGAGGAGGCGTGGCGGGCGGCGGAGGAGAAGGTGGCCGCCATGGCCGCCGCCGACGGAGCCGCCTGGACGGGCAGTCACCGGACGGCCGTCGGGCAGCAGCGGCTCTACGACCTCGCCGCGCGCGGCGAGGTGCTCGACACGTGCCTCTACACCACACCCGGCACGTTCGGTGGTGGCGGCGCCGCCACCACCTGGCTGGTCGGCTCCCCCGACGACGTCGCCACGGCGCTGGAGAACTACCGCAAGCTCGGGATCACCCATTTCGTCCTCTCCGACACCCCGTACAAGCAGGAGACCACGCGCGTCGGCGACCAGCTGCTGCCCCTGCTCCGCGAACGGTCCGTCTGACAGCACCCGCGCCGGGCGCGGGCGGTCCGGGCAGCCGGGCAGCCGGGCAGCCGGGCAGCCGGGCAGCCGAAGAAGAACGTCATGTTGCAGGCAGGGGCACTCCCTGGACGCCGATAGGTGCATCTGCCAGGCTTTCGGACGCCCGCTCCGGCGTGCCGTCCTCGTCCCGTCCTCGTCCCGTCCCACCCCGGAGCCCCGCCCTCGGAAAGGGAGCACCCCTCATCATGACGACCTACCGAGCCCTCGGCCGCACGGGTGTGCAGGTCAGCCCGCTGACCCTGGGTGCCATGAATTTCGGCGCCTGGGCCAACAGCGACCACGACGACGCAGTAAAGATCATCCACCAGGCCCTGGACGCGGGGATCAACGTCATCGACACCGCGGACGTCTACTCGCGGGGCGAGAACGAGGAGATCGTCGGCAAGGCCCTCGCGGGCGGCCGCCGCGACGACGTGTTCCTCGCGACCAAGTTCCACGGCCGGGTGGACGACGATCCCCAGCACCAGGGCAACTCCCGGCGCTGGATCCTCAAGGCCGTCGAGAACAGCCTGCGCCGTCTGGGCACCGACCACATCGACCTGTACCAGGCCCACCGCCCCGATCCGTCCACGGACATCGAGGAGACTCTCGGTGCCCTCGACGACCTCGTGCGCCAGGGAAAGATCCGCTACTTCGGCACCACCACGTTCGAACCCCACCAGATCGTCGAGGGGCAGTGGGCCGCCGAGCGCCTCCGTCTGCAACGCCCCGTCACCGAGCAGCCCCCGTACTCCCTCCTGGCCCGGGCCGCCGAGCGCGCCGTCCTCCCTGTCGCCGAGCGGTACGGCCTGGGCGTACTGCCCTGGAGTCCGCTGGCCGGCGGCTGGCTGTCCGGCCGCTACCGCAAGGGGGACCCGGCGCACGCGGAGTCCAGCCGCCTGGAGCGCCAGCCGCACCGCCACGACCCCGCCCTCGAGGCGAACCGGCGCAAGCGGGAGGCGGCCGAACAGCTCGGGGAGCTCGCCGAGGAGGCGGGTCTGTCCCTCATCCACCTGGCGCTGGCCTTCGTGCTGGAGCACCCGGCCGTGTCCACCGTGATCATCGGTCCACGCACGCAGGAACACCTGGCGAGCCAACTCGGCGCAGCGGACGTGCACCTGACCCGGGACGTGCTGGACCGGATCGACGAGATCGTGGCGCCAGGGGTCACGATCAGCCCGGCCGACGAGGGCTACCAGCCCCCGTCCCTGACCGACGCGTCCACCCGTCGTCGAGGGGCGTCCCGCCACTGACGAAGGCGGATGGAGCCACGACTCCGGCGGTCGTCGCCGGGGTCACGGGCAGGACGGCCGTGCCACGCACCGCTGACGACCATCCGGGGAACACGGGCGACACCCTGACGGGCTCCCGGGCCACGACCGGCTGCTCACCGTAAGCTCGGAAGCCTGTTCCAGCACGGCGGTCGGTCGCACTGCCGCACACGACGAACACGGAAGCGGGCAGGGTCACAATGAGCAGTACAGCGCAGATCGGTGTCACAGGGCTTGCCGTCATGGGGCGCAACCTGGCCCGGAACTTCGCACGCAACGGATACACCGTCGCCCTGCACAACCGGACCGCCGCCCGCACCCAGGAGCTCGTCGAACAGTTCGGCGACGAGGGTGATTTCATCACCACCGAGAGCGCCGAGGATTTCGTGGCGTCATTGGAGAGGCCACGACGTCTCGTCGTCATGGTGAAGGCCGGGGAGGCCACGGACGCGGTGATCGCGGAGTTCGCTCCCCTGCTGGAGTCCGGCGACATGATCATCGACGGCGGCAACGCGCACTTCGCGGACACGCGGCGCCGTGAGCACGAGTTGCGGGAGCAGGGCATCCACTTCGTCGGCGCGGGCATCTCCGGCGGCGAGGAAGGGGCGCTCAACGGGCCGAGCATCATGCCCGGCGGCAGCACGGAGTCCTACGACTCGCTCGGGCCGATGCTGGAGAAGATCTCCGCGAAGGCCAAGGACGACGCCCCCTGTGTCACCCACATCGGGCCTGACGGCGCCGGACACTTCGTGAAGATGGTCCACAACGGTATCGAGTACGCGGATATGCAGCTCATCGGCGAGGCGTACCAGCTGCTCCGCGACGTCGCCGGGTACTCCCCCTCGCAGATCGCGGACATCTTCCGCACCTGGAACACGGGGCGCCTGGACTCCTACCTCATCGAGATCACCGCGGAGGTGCTCTCACAGGTCGACGCCGCGACCGGCAAGCCCTTCGTGGACGTGGTGCTCGACCAGGCCGAGCAGAAGGGCACCGGCCGCTGGACCGTGCAGATCGCCCTCGACCTGGGCGTCCCCGTCTCCGGTATCGCCGAAGCCGTCTTCGCCCGGTCCGTCTCCGGTCACACCGACCTCCGCGAGGCGTCGCGCCACCTCGCGGGGCCGACCGCCCGCAAGCTCGGCAAGGACGAGGCCGCGGCCTTCGCCGACCAGGTCGAACAGGCCCTGTACGCCTCCAAGATCGTCTCGTACACCCAGGGCTTCCACGAGCTCGCAGCGGGCAGCGACGAGTACGACTGGAACATCGACCTGGGCAAGGTCGCAGCGATCTGGCGCGGCGGATGCATCATCCGCGCCGCCTTCCTCGACCGCATCACCAGCGCCTACGAGGCGCAGCCCCAGCTGCCCAGCCTCCTCGCCGACAAGAGCTTCGCCGAGGAGATCGCCGCCGCACAGGACGACTGGCGCACCGTGATCGCCACCGCCGTCACCCAGGGCGTTCCCACCCCGGCGTTCGCAGCCACCCTCGCCTACTACGACTCCCTGCGCGCCGAACGCCTCCCCGCCGCCCTCACCCAGGGCCAACGCGACTACTTCGGCGCACACACCTACCACCGCACCGACCGCAAGGGCACCTTCCACACTCTCTGGGGCGGCGACAAGACCGAAGTCGAGAGCTGACCGACGTCAGCGGAAGCCGACGCCCGAGCGGAGTCGCCTCAGAGGCGATCGGAAGGCTGAAGGAATCAGCGGAGATGGACGAGGCCACGACGCTCCCGCCCCTCGCACCGCCGCGCGCAAGGACGCCAGCAAGAGGAACGCCCCGATCCACAGCCGTCGGCATCCATGTCCGCGTGCACGCGGAGTACAAGGAGCCGCTGTACGCCGCTCCCCTGCATGGTCGGGGCCGGCTCGGCCGCAAGGCCGGGTCGGGCTTCCACTCGTACTGCTGACCGTCCTACCGGCGGGGCACGTTCCCCTGGGTCAGGCAGTGTGCGGCCCGGGGAGCCTCGTCGGCTGCCGCCGACCCGACGCCGCGCCGGAGCGACGCCACGGACAGCGGGCCCGAAGCCCTGGGCCTTTCAGCGCTGACGCAGCCATCCGTGCTCGTGCTGCGAAAACTCCCTGAGCGTGCAGCGGGTTACGCAGCAGAGCAAGGGCCGCAAGACGGCAGGCATGGACAGGGAACGAGCACTCACCCCCCAGGCGCGAGCTCGTCGGCACCTGGGACGATGCCGATGACCAGGGCAGGCGCGGGAACCCGGGGGATTTCCCGGGTTCCCGCGCCCGCACCTCGCGTCACCCACATGACGGTGGTGACCCGTGCATGACGGTGGTGACGCCTACATGGCGGCGGTGATCACCTCGAGGCCGTCCGCCACGATCCGGCCGTCGTGCAGGACCGTGCGGTCGGTGCCGCGGTCCATGACGGCGCTGCTCGGCGTCTCGCCGTCGACGAGGAGCAGATCGGCGCGGTCGCCGACCGCGAGGCCCGGCCGGTCGGTCACTCCGGCGAGGCGCGGGACGTCGTGGCTCATGATGGAGGCGCCGCCCATGCTCGCCACCGCGAGGCACATCTCGATGTGGTCGTCGCGGCGGAAGTTGTTGGTGAAGGCGAGCTGCCAGGTGCGGTCGAGCAGGTCGCAGTTGCCGTAGGGGCTCCAGTAGTCGCGCTGGCCGTCCTCGCCGAGACCGACGCGGACGCCGGCCTCGGTGAGCTGGACGAGCGAGAGTTGGCCGCGGCCGGCGGGGGCGACGGTCGCCATGGCGATGTCGAGCTCCGCGAACTCCTCGATGAGGCGACGGCTGGTGGATTCGTTCACCGAGCCGAGCTCGTAGGCGTGCGACATGGTGACCTTGCCCTGCATCCCGAGCGCGCGCACCCGCTCCAGGATCAGATCCGTCGAGAAGACGCCCAGCTCGCCGGGCTCGTGCAGGTGGATGTCGACCTCGACGCCGTACTTCTCGGCAAGGCCGAAGACCACGTCGAGGTGGCCCTTGGGGTCACGGTCCAATGTGCAGGGGTCGATGCCGCCCATCACGTCGGCGCCCGCCTTGAGCGAGGCCTCCAGGTAGTCGGCGGTGCCGGGCTCGCGCAGGATGCCGGCCTGCGGGAACGTCATGATCTGGACGTCGGCGAGGTGCCCGAACTTCTCCTTGGCGGCGACGACCGCCTCGAACTTCTCCAGCTTGCAGTCGACGTCGACCTGCGCGTACGTGCGCACCCGCGTCGTACCGCGGGCGATCATGCGCTCCAGGGTGCCGGCCACCCGCTCGGGCAGGGGGACCTCGGCGTCGCGCCAGTTCTCGCGGTCGTTCATCGTCATCGTCCACACGCCGGGGCCGCCGGTGTGCGGGCGGAACGGCAGGCCGACGCGGGTGGAGTCCAGGTGGACATGGACGTCGCTGAAGGCCGGCAGGAGCAGGCGGCCGCGGCCCTCGACGACCTCTGCGGCGGGCGTGGCCGCCGGGTCGTGCGGGCGGATCGCGGCGATGCGGGTGCCGTCGAGCTGGACGTCACTGCGCTCGCCGCCCCAGGGGCGGACGTCACGGATGAGCATGTGGTGCAACTTCCTTACGTTGTCGGTCAGTCGGCGGGTGCCGGGTCAGTGGCGGGCATCGGGTCAGTGGCGGGCATCGGGTCAGTGGCGGGCGTCGGGTCAGTGGCGGGCGGCAACGGCCCGGTCGGCGAAGTGGCAGGCGGGTCCTTCGTCGCTCGCCACTGACGGCACCTCCCCCGCACAGCGGGCCTGTTCGGCCTCGCCGAGGGTGGGGCGCAGCGGGCAGCGCGTACGGAACACGCAGCCGGAGGGCGGGTTCGCCGGGGTGGGCAGGTCTCCGCTGAGGCGGATCCTGCGGCCCCGGTCGGCGTCCGGGTCGGGCTGGGGCACGGCGGAGAGCAGGGCCCGGGTGTAGGGGTGGCGGGGGTGGTCGAAGACTTCCCGGGTCACTCCGCTCTCCATGACCTTGCCGAGGTACATGACGGCGACGCGGTCGGCGAAGTGCCGTACGACGGACAGGTCGTGGGCGATGAAGAGGTACGAGACGCCGGTGTCGGCCTGGATGTCCTGGAGGAGGTTGACGACCTGCGCCTGGACCGAGACGTCGAGGGCGGAGACCGGCTCGTCGCAGATGATCAGGCGTGGTTCGAGCGCGAGGGCGCGGGCGATGCCGACGCGCTGCTTCTGCCCGCCGGAGAACTCGTGCGGGAACCGGTTGTAGTGGTCGGGGCGCAGGCCCACCCGGTCCATCAGTTCCCGTACGCGCGTCTTGATCCCGCCGGCCGGGTCGATGCCCTGGGCATGCAGCGGGGCGGCGATGGCGGCGCCGACCGTCTGCCGGGGGTTGAGGGACGAGGTGGGGTTCTGGAACACCATCTGGACCTGGCGCCGGTACTCCTGTGCCTCGGCCCGCTTCATCGCGCCGATGTCGCGGCCGTCGAGGCGGACGGTGCCCGAGGTGGGTTCGAGGAGGCGCATCAGCAGCCGCCCGGTGGTGGACTTCCCGCACCCCGACTCGCCGACGATACCGAGGGTCTGTCCCGCGCCGACGGAGAAGCTGACACCGTCGACGGCCTTGATCGGGGCGCCGCCGCGGCCCATCAGGCCGCCCCTGCCCGGGAAGTGCTTGGTCAGGCCGTCGGCCTCAAGCAGCGGGGTCTGCTCGGTGGTGGTCATCGCGCGGCCTCCTCGGTGGTGTCGCCGACGGTGTCCCCGGTGGTTCTCCCGGCGACGGCGAGATGCTCCTGGTGGCACCGGGACGGATGGTCGGCCGCCTCGGCCGTGACGAAGGCCGGCCGCTCGCTGTGGCACAGCCCGTCGGGCACGAGGTGGGTCTGCGGGCAGCGGTCGGCGAAGAGACACCCGGTGGGCAGCGCGGTGAGCGACGGCGGGAAGCCGGGGATGGGCCGCAGCCGTCCGCCGTTGTCGCCGAGCGTCGGCATGGAGGCGAGCAGGCCCTGGGTGTAGGGGTGGCGCGGGTCCCGGAACAGCTCGCGCACGCTGCCCCGCTCCACGCACTGTCCGCCGTACATGACGGCGACCTGGTGGCAGACCTCGGCGACGACGCCGAGGTCGTGGGTGACGAGGACGACGGCGGTGCCGGTCTCCTGCTGGAGTTCGCCGAGCAGGTCGAGGATCTGCGCCTGCACGGTGACGTCGAGAGCGGTCGTCGGCTCGTCGGCGATGAGCAGTTCGGGTTCGCAGACGAGCGCCATGGCGATCATCGCGCGCTGACGCATGCCGCCGGAGAACTCGTGCGGGAAGGCGCCTGCCCGCCGCTTCGGGTCGGGGATGCCGACCCGGCCGAGCATGTCGACGGCGACGGCGAGCGCGGCCTTGCGCGACACCTTGTTGTGGACGCGGTACGCCTCGGCGATCTGCGCGCCGACGGTGTGGAAGGGGTGCATCGCGGAGAGCGGGTCCTGGAAGATCATGGCGATCTTCTTGCCACGCCAGGTCCGCATCCGGTCCTCGGACAGGGAGTTGAGGTCGGTGCCGTCGAGCAGTATCTCGCCGGTGACCTGTGCCCGGCTCTCCTTGAGGAGGCCCATCAGCGCCTGGCTGGTGACGGTCTTGCCGGAGCCGGACTCGCCGACGAGGCCGACGGTCTCGCCCCGGTTCAGGGTGAGGTCCATGCCGTTGACGGCGTGCACGAGTCCGTCATCGGTGGGGAAGGCGACGCGCAAGTCGGTGATACGGAGCAGCGGTTGCTCGGTGGAGGTGGACATCAGGCGGCCCTCACTCGCGGGTCGATGACGGCGTAGACGGCGTCGACGACGACGTTGGCGACGATGATGAAGAAGGCGGCGAGCAGGGTGATCGCCATGGTCACGGGCAGATCGCCGGCCTGCGCGGCCCGTACGGCGGTGAAGCCGACTCCGGGGACGGAGAAGATCTGCTCGGTGAGGACCGCGCCGCCGAGCAGCAGGCCGATGTCGAGGCCCAGCATGGTGACGACGGGGGTGAGCCCGGCGCGGGCGCCGTGCCGGACGACCATCACGGTTCTCGACAGGCCCTTGGAGCGGGCGGTGCGCATGAAGTCCTCGCCGAGCGTATCCAGCATGGAACTGCGGGTGACGCGGATGTACTGGGCGCTGAACAGGACGGCGAGCGCGACCCAGGGCAGCAGATAGTTCTGGAACCAGCCGCCGAACCCGGCGGGGCCGAACGGTGAGCTGATGGCGTTCGTCGTGAACGGCAGCAGGTCGAACGTCGAGACGAAGACGAGGAGCAGGAGCAGACCGGTGACCGGGATCGGCAGGGACACGCCGATGGAGGCGGCGCCGACGATCACCTTGTCGGTGAGCCTGTTCTTGCGCAACGCGGCCAGCGTACCGAGGGTGACGCCCGCGACCGTCCACAGGACGATCGCGCCGACGGCGACGGAGACCGTGTACGGCAGGGCGCGTTCCAGTACGGCGGTGACGTCCTCGTTCGTCTGGAAGGACTTGCCGAAGCAGGGCCACTCGCACAGCGACTGCGCGCCGGCCGCGCCGACCGTCCGCCCGTGGAACAGGCCGGACATGTAGGTCAGGTACTGGGTGAGGAACGGCTTGTCCATGCCGAGGGCGACGCGCGCCTCGGCGACGCGTTCGGGCGTGCACTCCTGGCCGCAGGCGGCGGCGGCCGGGTCGGCGGGCCCGAACTGGAACAGGCTGAAGGTGACGAAGCTGATGACGGTCAGCAGGACGACGGTGGCGCCGAGACGCCGTAGCAGAAAGGCGGGCATGGTCACCCCTTCTTGGACACGACCGAGACGGTCGACAGGTCGATGGAGCCGAAGAAGTAACCGACTTGCGCGTTGCGGATGCGGGATCCGACGACGCTGCGGGTGACGTTCCTGATCAGTGGGACGAGCGGGTAGTCCTGCATGCCCCGGTCGAAGAGCGTCGCCCACTTGCGGCCGAGGTCCTCGCTCGTTCCGTTCTCGCCGCGCAGTGCGTACATGGCGCGCGCGATCTCCGGGTCGTGGTAGCGGGGGATGTTGGAGAAGCCGAAGGACTTGCCGTCGACGCTCGGGCCCAGGTTCGGGTCCACGGTCGTGCGCACCGAGGCGCTGTCGGCGCCGCCGCACCAGCCGCTGCGGGCGATGTCCGGCATGTTCTCGCCGGCGAGCGTCGTGTAGTAGTTCGCGGCGGGGATGGCGCGCAGTTCGAGGTCGATGCCGATCTGCTTCAGGTTCTGCTGGAGCGAGGTGCCCATGTTCTTGTAGCGGGGCGTCGCGTCGGCGTACCCGTAGACGAGCTTCTTCGGGTAGTCGCGGCCCTTGAGGAGCTTCCTGGCCGCCGCCACCCGGGGCTGCCCCGACGGGGCGAGGGCCGTGTGCTGGGTGACGTATCCGCGCTGGTCGGGGTTGATGTAGGACTGGGTGAGCTTTCCGAAGCGGGCGCCGCCGTACTGGAGGTGGATGGCCTTGCGGTCGATGGCGACGGCGATCGCCTTGCGCACGACCGGGTCCTTGATGGACTCGGTGTTGAAGTCCAGGACGTCGGTGCAGCCGATCAGCCCGGAGGCGGTGCGCCGCGCGACGTCCGCCGTGTCGAGCTTCGCCGCGTCGGACGCCTGGAGGCCTCCCGCGCTGTCGAGGGTGAGGGCCGTCGCGTCGGAGTCGGCGAGCAGTTGCTGGCTGATGGTCGACTGGGCGGTGGAGAGGCTGAAGGTGAAGGTGTCCGGCAGTGCGGTGCGGTTCGGGTCGGTCGCCGGGTCCCACTCGGGGTTGCGCACGAGCTGCATGGAGCGGCCGCGGTCGTAGTGCTTGATCTTGTACGGGCCGGTGGACACCGGGTGGTTGGTGTAGTCGAGCTTGGTGTCCTTCGCCCGGGGCACGGGAGCGGTGTTGGAGCGCGAGACGAGCGCGGGGAACTCGGCGAAGGGCTGCTTCAGCCTGAAGACGACCGTACGGCCGTCGGGCGTCTCGATGCCCTTGAAGTCACCGGCGGAGCCCTTGGCGTAGGGGCCCTTGTAGCCGTCGTCGGACAGGGCCGCGTTCAGTTCCTGCGGCGCCTGTGTGTAGACGTCGCGGGCGTAGGTCCGCTCGACGCCGTACTTGACGTCCTTGGCGGTGATCGGTGAGCCGTCCTCGAACGTGAGCCCCTTCTTCAGGGTGTACGTCCAGGTCAGTCCGTCCTTGGACACCTTGCCGAGATCGGTGGCGAGGTCGGGGACGATCTTCGGGGGCTTGCCCGCCTCCTCCTTCGCCATGGTGAGGGTGCGGTAGTAGAGCTGGCCGACGTTGGCTGTCTGGACGTAGTTGCTGTTGCCCGGGTCGAGGGTCTGGAAGTCGGTGGACATCAGGACGTTGACGTTGCCGCCGCGGGTCGTGTCGCCCTCGCCGACCTTGACGGCCTCGAAGGCGTCGGCGGGGGCGCGGGAGCCCGAGCCGGCCGCGGGCTTGGGGCCACCGCACGCGGTGAGGGTCAGTCCGGTGGCCGCCGCCAGGGCGAGCGCCGCTGTGGTGCGTCGATTCACTGCCGCTCCTGGTTTTCCTGGTGGTGCCGCCCGGGGTCAGCCACGGGAGGACTTGGGGTCGAGGGCGTCGCGGACCGCGTCGCCGAGCAGGTTGAAGGCGAGGACCGTGATCACCAGGGCGCCGGCGGGGACGGCGAGGAACCAGGGGTCGGTCAGGTACCAGTTGCCGGCCTGGGCGGCGTTGAGCATCTGGCCCCACGACGGGGTGGGGTCCTTCACTCCGACGCCGAGGAAGGAGAGCGCGGCCTCGGCGGTGATGTTCGTGGGGATCATCATCGTGGCGTAGACGAGGACGACGCCCATGACGTTGGGGACGATCTGGCGCAGGATGATCGAGCGGTGCGAGGCCCCGTAGGCGCGGGCCGCCTCGACGAACTCCTGCTCGCGGATGGACAGCACCTGGCCGCGGACGACGCGTGCGAGATAGGCCCAGCCGAAGAAGCCGAGGATGATCACGAGCGAGGCGATCGGCAGCAGGCTGCCGTCCCCGAGCGCCGTGTCGCCGAGCCGGGACTGCAGGATCGGCGTGAGCGAGAGCACGAGCAGCAGGTGCGGGAAGGCCAGGAACAGGTCCATGATCCGGCTGATCACCATGTCGACCTTGCCGCCGAAGTAGCCGGCGGCCGCGCCGAGCACGGTGCCGAGGACGACGGAGACGGCGGTCGCGAGCAGCGCGATGATCAGGGAGACCTGAGCGCCGTGCGCCATGCGGGCGAAGAGGTCGCGGCCGAGGCCCGGTTCGACGCCGAGCCAGTGGTCGGCCGACGGGAAGCGGTAGTAGGACAGCGGGAGTCCTGGCGTGCCGTAGTCGTCGAGGACGTCCGGGCTGGTACGGGTGGTGTAGGGGTCCTGGCCTTCGATCGCGGTGAGCAGCGGGGCGAGCGCCGCGAACAGGATCATGAGGACCACCACGGCGAGCGCGGCAAGCGCGATCCTGCTGCGCCGGATGCGCAGCCATGCCGTGCCGAGCAGGGAGCGGGCGGCGATGGCGGGCGGGGCCGAAGTCGCCGCGGACGGCGGGGAGTCGGGCACGCCTCCGGCATCGGCGTCGGAGGGCTGCCGCGCGGGCAGCACAGGGGAATCCGTCACGTCGGGAGATCCGTTCGGCGCTCGGGGGAAGGTTGGCCGGACGGTATACCAAGAAGTCACTGGCGCGAAAGAGGTGACCAGTTATTGGTATACCGAAGCATGCGACCAGTGCTGATACCGGGGCAATTCATCAGAGTCGGACTTTCGGTCATCACGATGACCCGCCCGCTCTTCCGCTTCGGTATACCAACTCGTACGATCAGGAACCCGACGGACGGTGAGCCGCACGCGTCCGCGGACACGGCCCCCAGGAGGCACCATGCGCACCCGCTGGCGCGCCCGGCACATCCTCGCCCACCAGGGCGGCGGCCACGCGCTGCTGCGGGACGGCGAGGTGGTGTGGGAGGACGACACCGTCGTCTACGTCGGGCCGCGCTACGAGGGCGCGGTCGACGAGGAGCGCGACCTGGGCGAATCCCTGGTCATGCCGGGGCTCATCGACCTCGACGCGCTCACCGACGTCGACCATCTCGTGATCGACTCCTGGGCCGGCCCCGAGCGGGGCAAGGGCCTGCAGTGGTCGCTCGACTACTTCACCCACCGCCGCCACGACGTGTTCACCCCGCGGGAGCGGGCGACGATCCGCGCGTACGCCCTCGCCCAGCTCGCGCTGCACGGCATCACCACGTTCATGCCGATCGCCTCCGAGGTGCACAGCCGCTGGGCGGAGCCTTACGAGGAACTGGTCGACATGGCGCGGACCGCGCGTGGGATCGGACTGCGCGGATACCTCGGTCCCGCCTACCGGTCGGGCGTCAACGTCGTCCTGCCCGACGGCACCCGCGACGTCGCCTTCGACGAGGAGGAGGGCCGTGCGGGTCTGCGCGACGCGGTCCGCTTCCTCGACCATCTCGCGGAGCTCGACGACCCGCTGCTGACGGGCGTCCTGCTGCCCTGCCGCATCGAGACGCTCACCGAGGAACTGCTCGGCGAGACGGCACGGATAGGGCGGGAACGCGGCGTCCTGATCCGGCTGCACGCACTCCAGGGCCTGGTCGAGCGCGACATCATCCGGCGCCGGCATGGCCTGTCGTCCCTCGGACTTCTCCAGAAGCACGACCTGTTGAACCCGAATCTGCTGATCCCGCACACCGTCACCATCGACCGGCACCCCTCGGTGCACGGTGAGGACCGGGGCGATCTGGCGCTGCTCGCCGGCAGCGGCGTCTCGGTGATCCACTGCCCGCAGACGTCCCTGCGCTACGGCGAGATGCTGCACTCGTTCCGTGCGTACCGCGAGGCCGGGGTGAACCTGTGCCTGGGTACGGACTCCTTCCCGCCGGACCTGATCCGCGGCATGGACGTCGGTGTGCACCTGGCCAAGATCGCCGAGGGCCGCTCGGACGCCGCACCGGCCGAACAGTACGTGGAGGCTGCCACCCTGGGCGGTGCCCGCGCCCTGGGCCGCGACGACCTGGGCCGGATCGCGCCCGGCGCCCAGGCCGACCTGGTCGCCTTCTCGCTCGACGACATCCGCGACGGCGTGCTGGACGACCCGGTACGGACGTTCCTGCTCAACGGCACGGCACGGCAGGCGACGGACTCGGTCGTCGCGGGCCGCCCGGTCCTGGTGGACGGCGGTCTGCCCGGGATCGACCTGGAGGCCCTGCGGCGCGACTCCCAGGCGCTCTTCGAGCGGATGCGGGCGGCCTACAGCGAGCGCGACGTGGAACGCCGCGATACGGCCGAGCTCTTCCCGGCCACCTTCCCGGCGTTCCGCGCTCCGGAGCGGGAGGCCTGTGCGTGACGCGCGTCGAGGCGGCCGAACTCCCCGGCTCCCATGTGGCACGCACCGAGGATCTGATCAGGACCGGCATCCACTCCGGGGCGTACCTGCCCGGCGCGCGGCTGCGTGAGCGCGAACTCGCGGAGGCGCTCGGTGTCTCGCGCGTCCCGGTGCGCGAGGCCCTGATGCGGCTCGCCACCGAGGGGCTCGTCGTCCTGGAACCGCGGCGCGGCGCGCGCGTGCGCCGGCTCACCCTCCGCGACGTCGACGAACTCTTCGACCTGCGGCTGAGTCTGGAGGTGTTCGCCGCGCGGCGGGCGGCCGAGATCGTCGCACGCGGCGGTTGCCACGACGTGTTGCGCAAGGTGCTGGACGAGGCCGGGGCGGCGACCGCGCGCGGGGACGCGGCGGGCATCGCGGCCGCGAACACCGCCTTCCACGCGGAGCTCATCACCATGACCGGGAACCGGCTGCTCCAGTCCTCCTTCCAGCCCTCCCTGGGCCTGATGCACTGGCTGTTCCGGCTCACGGGCACCGAGCGCGGCGCCGGGCAGCACTGTGCCGAGCACCGGCAGATCTGCGATGCGATCGGCGCCGGCCGCCCGCGCCTCGCCGAGGCGCTGACGTTCTCCCACATCGACATCCGGCGCGAGCCCGTGATGCGGTCCCTGGCCCGGACGCTGCCCGCGGACTGATCCCGGACATGGATGGCGGCCTGCCGAAGGTCGCACTCGGTAACGCCTTCTTCCCGTACCCGCGCACGCGCGTGCCGATCCTCCGACCGGAGGGTGAGGGTGACGGTGCCTCTCAACGTGACGAGGCGCTCCGTACGAGCCCTGGCTTCCCTCACGCTCGCCCGATCGGGCTGTCGGCGCTCACGGTGGCGGGAGAGGCTGCGAGACCCCCGGAGGCGGCACGTCCCAGGGTCTACGGGCACCGGGTCAGATTTCACATGCCGTGCATGGAACGGCACGCTCTGCTCCCTCTAGGCTCCGGGCATGGCAGCAGAAGGAATGCTCGCTGCTCGCCGCCATGTCGATTTCGGCAGGCTGGCGAGCGCGCTGTGTACGTCAGCCGCAGCGTGACCGCCCTGGCGAGGCAGCCTGTCGCTCGACCATGTTCCAGCTCCTGTCCGGCGATCGTCGCGGCAGTGAGCCAGTTCTGATCCGGTCGGCCCGTGCCCTTTCACCCTCGCTGCGGGGTCCCTGCTCGGCGCCCGGCCTCCCGAACGCCTGAAGCCCCTCCCCTTCCTGCTTCCCGCAGGAACGGCGCTATCCGTGCGGGCGCGCGATGTCCATGAGTTCCGCGTTTCGGGACGCGGTTCCGCGCCCCGCTGTCTTCTCGATGGACCACAGGAGGAAACGATTCATGAGTAGCAACGACAGCCCCCGGGTCAGTCGGCGCGGCTTCCTCGCCGGCACGGCGGCGGCGGCCGCCACGGCAGCCGTTCCCGCCCTGACTCAGCGCGCCGCCGCCGACTCGGCGGCGGCCGTCGCGGCCCGCCCCAACATCCTTCTGATCGTCACCGACGACCAGCCCAAGCAGACCGAGTGGGCGCTCCCCAGAACAGTCGACTGGCTTGCCGGGCACGGCGTCACATTCACCCATGGCCATGTCACCACTCCGCTCTGCTCCCCGTCGCGGTCATCGGTGCTGTCCGGCCAGTACGCCCACCATCACGGCGTGCGGAACAACGGCGCCTCGTACCAGCTGGACCAGAACACCACCCTTCAGCGTTACCTCAAGCAAGCGGGCTACCGCACCGGTCTGTTCGGCAAGTTCCTCAACTCCTGGACGCTCGCCCAGAACCCGCCGCACTTCGAGGACTTCGCGCTGCTCCAGCCGGGCTACGTCGACGCCAGGTGGAACGTCAACGGCACGGTCCAGACCATCAACGGCTACACCACCGAGATCATCAAGAACCGGACGCTGAACTTCCTGGACAAGGCCGCTTCCGACGACCGCCCCTGGTTCGCCTATGTCACTCCGTACGCCTCGCACGGGCCGCGCACTCCCGAGGCCAAGTACGCCGGGACGGCCGTGCCGGAGTGGAACGGCCGTCCCTCCGTCCCCGAGGCCGACCGGAGCGACAAGCCGGCCTACGTCCAGAACGCGACCGGAACCCTGGCCGACGGCCGGCGTATCCGCGCGGAACAAGGGCGGGTCCTGCGGTCCGTCGACGACGCGGTGCAGGCGTTCAAGGACAAACTGACGGCCCTCGGGCAGCTGGACAACACCCTTGTCATCTACATCGCGGACAACGGCTTCGGCTGGGCCGATCACGGCTGGACGAAGAAGTCCGTGCCCTATCGCCCCGCCCATGAGGTTCCGTTCTACCTGTCCTGGCCGGCCGGGGGCCTGGGAGCGGGGACCACCGACGACCGCATCGTCGCCAACATCGACATCGCGCCCACCGTCCTCGACGCGGCCGGAGTGGTCCCGGGGCACGCGCAGGACGGACGGTCGCTGCTCACTTCGTACAGCCGGGATCACCTGCTCGTCGAGTTCTGGAAGCAGGGCACCGCCGCGGGCGGGCCGCCGACCTGGTCGTCCTACGTCGCCAAGAACAAGCAGTACACCGAGTACTACGACCTCACGACGGATGCCGACGGCAAGGTGTCCGGCACGGGGCGGCTGAAGTTCCGGGAGTACTACGACCTCGCGGGCGACCCGCACCAGCTGAAGAACAGCCTTCACCAGGCGACCCCGCAGGACGAACAGAACCTCGGCATACCCGCACTGGCGGCGCAGCTCGCCGCCGACCGCGCCGCCTGACCGGGCGCAAAGCCCCGGCAGGGGCCCGCAGCGATGCCTGCAGGCCCCTGCCGGACCTCTATCGAAGGAGCTCTGTGTCCTCCTCCTGCTGCACACCGGGCCACGACACCCCCACGATCGTCGCGACCGCCGTCGCGCCGCCTCCTCGACGGTCGGCATCCGTGCTCCGCGTCCGCAAGCGACTGATCGACCTTCCCGGCGGGCGCTTCCTGATGGGCACCGACGACCAGGACGGTTTCCCGGCCGACGGGGAGGGCCCGATCCGTGAGGCCGAGACCGCACCCTTCGGTATCGCGCCCACAGCCGTGACCAACGCCCAGTTCGCCACGTTCGTCAAGGCGACCGGTCATGTGACGGAAGCCGAGCGATTCGGCCTCTCCTTCGTCTTCGCCGGTCTCCTGTCCGACGAGCTGGCCGCCTCATCGGATTCGGTGGCGGCAGTTCCGTGGTGGCGAGCGGTGCCGGGCGCCGACTGGAGGCACCCGGAAGGCCCGGGTTCCTCCTTCGCCACCCGGCAGAACCATCCGGTCGTACACGTCTCGTGGAACGACGCCCAGGCGTACTGCGCATGGTCAGGTACGCGACTGCCGACCGAGGTGGAGTGGGAGTACGCGGCGCGCGGCGGACTGGAGCAGCAGCGCTACCCGTGGGGCGGCGAACCGACGCCCGGCGGGCGCCCTATGTGCAACATCTGGCAGGGGGATTTCCCCAACCACCACACGCGTGAGGACGGCCACCTCGGCACGGCCCCGGTGACGTCCTACCGGCCCAACGGCTACGGCCTCTACAACGTCGTGGGCAACGTCTGGGAGTGGTGCGAGGACTGGTTCACCCCGGACACGGCCCGGGTGATGCGCGGTGGCTCCTACCTGTGCCACGACTCGTACTTCAACCGCTATCGCGTGGCGGCACGGAGCTCCAACACGCCGGAGAGCTCGACGGGGAACATCGGCTTTCGCGTGGCGGGCTGAGAACGTGGGCGGCCTCGAAGCACCTGGGCCTCCAGCCTCGGATCCGTCGCGTCTCAGAGGTTGCGGTCCAGGAACTCACGGATCTCGACGGTGGTCCACGGCCCGGCGCCCAGCGCCACCGCCTCCCCCTCCTTCAGCAGGACGCAGGACGGGGCTCCGGTGATGCCGTACCGCCCGGTCGCCTCCGGACAGCGCGCGATGTCGGTCCTGACGGCCGTCAGGCGGCCCGCGTACTCCTCGGCGATGCCGCCCACGACGAGGTCCATCGCCCGGCAGGGCTCGATCGCCTTGGGCCATGTCCCGATGAAGTACGCGAGGACCGGCTCTCCGCTCATCCTGAGGACGAAGTCGAACTCCGCGTCCTCACGGGGCTGGTGGACCCGCTTCACCATGGAGGCTCCTGACCTCGTGTTTCCGTATGCGACCCCCATCATCCCCCGCGCGGCGCCGCCGGCTCACACGGACACCCGGCACGGCCACGGCAGCCGCCCTGCCGCCCCAGGCGCCGGGATGTGCCATGAGCCGTTCACGTCACGGGACCATCGCGCGGGAAGTGATCCGGGAGTCACGTCCTGCGGTCCGCGCCGAGGGCGCCCGGCCCCCTGACGACGTGTGATTGACTGATTCGCATGGCCCCCGCCTCCCCGTCCGCCCGTGCGGCCTCGACCGCCGGTCCGGCCGCGGCCACGCGGCCCCGCAACCGCAGGCAGCTCATCGTCGGCGCGGCCGGGCGGGTCTTCAGCGAGCGCGGCTACCACGCGACGTCCATGGAAGAGGTCGCGGCCGGCGTGGGTATCACCGCGGCCGCCCTGTACCGGCACTTCCCGAACAAGTACGCGCTGTTCGCCGAATGCGCAGACGTCATGGTGGACGGACTGGTCACCGCACTCGACGAGGTTCCTTCCGGGGCGGCGTTGACGGACGTGCTCACCGCCCTCACCCGGATCACCGTCGTCCATCGTGCGTCGGGCGGCGTGTACCGGTGGGAGGCCCGGTACCTCAGCCGCGAGGACCGCCGGCGTCTCGGCGCGAAGTTCGCCCGTCTCGTCGAGCGGGTCGACGAGGCGGTGCAGCGCGAGCACCCGCTGCCCGACGAGCACCTGCGGGCCATGGCGGCCCTCGGCGCGATCGGCTCCATCACGATGCATCACACGTCCATCGCCCCACGCCGGGCCGAAGACCTGCTGCTGGCGTCGGCGCTGGGCGTGGCCGGCTGCGATCCGGCGGCAGGACGGCGGAGCGCCCACATCGTCGTCCGGCTGCCGGCCCGGCCGGTGCCGCGCACCCGGCGCGCGGAGATCCTCGCGGCCTCCATTCCGCTGTTCGCCCGGGACGGGTTCGTCAGCGTCACGAACGGACAGATCGCGGAGGCGGTGGGGCTGACCCCGTCCGCCCTCTACCGCCATTACCCCGGCAAGATCGACATTCTGGCGGCAGCGTGCCTCCAGGCCGCGGGACTGCTGGCCCAGGGGGTGGAGCAGAGTCTGCGCGAGGTGACCGGCCCGCTCGACGCCATCGTGGCGCTGGCCGCGACCTATGTGGCCTACAGCTTCGAGTACACCGAGCTCAACAGTGTTGCCGAGGCCGAGCTCGCCGGCTTGCCCGAAGGCCTGCGGCGGCCCGTGGTCCTCGCCCAGCGGGAACACATCGCCGTCTGGGAGCAGCAGTTGCGGCTGGCCCGTCCGGAGCTGGACCCGCGCCAGGCGCGGGTGCTGGTACACGCGGGGTTCGGCGTGGCCGTCGAGGCGGGACGAAGACTCCGATGGCAGGACAGCCCCGACCATCGTGAGGCCGTGACCGCCCTGGTCGTAGGCGCTCTGGGTCTCTGAGCGGCCGTCGGAACCCGGCCCGCGCGCAGAGGCCCGCCCCCCCGGCGCACGGCTCATCCGCCGCGGGGCGGGCACCGTCGATGACCGGATCGGCGGTTCAGGCCACCCGGTTCCCGGTGGGGATCGTGATGGGCGTGGTGGTCCCGGAGGAGCCCTTGTTGAGGAACAGCATGCCCAGGGCGCGCACGAACTGGTCGAACATGTAGAAGCTGCCGGGCATGACGGGTGACAGCCCTTCACGGAACAGGATGTACGCCGGCCACGCGGTGCGGACCAGGGCCGCCGACACGTAGTCGCGCTTCAGCCCCAGCCAGTCGCCGACCTCGTTGCTGAGGACGTAGCGCACGAACTCGTTGAGGAAGCCGCGGGTGACCCCGAGGTCGATCTGCGCGGTCAGGCCGAGCAGCTCCTCGGCCAGGGCGATGCCCTCGGTCGACGGGGTGAGGATCGGGGTGAGTACCTGCGCCGACTGCGCTTCAGCGGCCGCCCACGTCTGCGGAATGTGCTCGTCGGGCACACCGAGCAGGTGGAGGGCGACCTGCCACGAGTGCAGGAACGCCTCCTGGTCCGCGGCCGGGAAGGGGACCTTCCACTCGAGCAGCTTCCGGTGCACGTAGGTGCCCAGACTGTGGAAGGTGACCAGGATGTCGGCCGCACTGATCGGGACGGTCTCGTCGGCGACCGCCCGCCAGTGCGGCGACTGCGGCAGGAGGTGACGCACCGCGGCGTGCACCACGCGTGTCTTGTTGGCGGTGACGACGAACTGCCCCGCCGGTTCGAAGGCTCCCAGCTGGGAGAGGTCGTAGCCGAACGTGAACGTCTTGGCCGCACGGTCCTGCATGTTCGCGCCGCCCGCGGACCAGTAGACGCTCTTGGCCTCACGCGGGATCACGGTGCTCATGATCCCGCTGCCGAGGCCGTACAGCATGAAGAGGTACATGTCCCTGCGCCGGTTGAAGTCCGCGGCGCGGGCCAGCTTGGTGCGATCGGCCCAGGAGGGCAGGCGGTTGACCTGTCTGAGGTACGCAGTGAAGGCGGCGGGCAGGCCGCTGGGCAGCGGATCGTCGTTGTTCACCCACGGCGCCCACGCGGCGTTGATGGCCGGCACATGGCCGTTGTCGAGCATCGAGACCATCAGAGGGTCCGCCGCGTCGTCCCAGATCCACGCCGGGCCGGTCCCCGCGGCGGCTCCCTTCACCGAGCCCGTCGACGCCCACGCCTGGGCGGGGTTCGCGACGCCCACGAGGCCGAGCGCGACACCTAGGGACAGAATGTTTCTCCTGCTGAGATTCTCCATTGACTTACCTGCTCCCCTGACGGGCCAGATGGCTCTGAGTTGCCTTCGCAGACATGCAAGTCGGCTGATCCGTGTGAGACAGAGCGTGCCCCACGGATGTGATTTTCGATTAACATAGCGAGGCGTGTCGCCGTCGGCAATGGTGCTGACCGAGGGGCTCGTCGCCAATGTCACCCCACAGCGGGCCGGTTTCCCTCCGATACGACCTCGGGGAGTGCTCGACTCGGCACACCTGACGCATGATCAGCGGAGCACCTCCACCTCCGGCCGCCGATGCGTCGTGATCAGTTGCGTGAAAGTCCTCCTCGTGGGAGCAACAGGGACCATCGGCAAGGCTGTTGTCGGCACGCTGGGCGCCTCGCATCAGGTGCTGTCGCTGACGTCGCCCAGGCCTACGTCTTGCGTGGAAGGCGCGATGCAGTGGCCAGATGCTCCGCCTTTGAGGAGCGGCGCCCTGACGCACCGATCCAGCCGACGGACACGAACACGCCATAGGGTGGACCGCGTGACCGACAGCGCCCTCCCGCACTGCTCACGCGCTCGCGCAGCCCTCCGTTCGACGTGCCACCTCCGGGTGCGATCTGCGTGAACCGCGCGCCTCCCGCGTTCCGCGCCGGCTCGCGGGCAGTAGCTCGTAGCTCACGCCGGAGGGGTTGCGGGTTCTGGCGTCACCTCGTACACGACGGATCGACAAACTCCCTCGACACACGCGGCCATGACGCGTTGTGATGGCGCCGTCAGGATCCGAGATCCCGCCCGGCGCGGCGGGTCGACCACAGGAGGCGCACCCTTGGCGACCGAGACCCCCGAGGTGAAGCAGACCGTCGGGCCCACCGGGACGGGTCGGCCTGACATCGACGCCCCGCTGGTCAGACGCCTGGTCGACACGCAGTTCCCGCAATGGGCCGAGCTGCCCCTGACGTTGCTGGACCCAGCCGGCTCGGACCACATGATCTACCGGCTGGGCGAGCAATTGTCCGTTCGGCTGCCGCGTCACCCCGGGGCTGCCGGACAGGCGAGAAAGGAGTCCGAGTGGCTCCCCCGGCTCGCCGCGCACCTGCCACTCACCGTGCCCGCGCCGATTGAGGTCGGAGAGCCCGCCTTCGGCTACCCGTGGGGGTGGGCGGTGAACCGCTGGCTGGACGGAGAGGTGGCGAGCGTCGACGTGCTGGCCGAATCCCCGGAGGCCGCTGTCCTGCTGGCCGAGTTCCTCACCGCACTCCAGCGCTTCGCCCCCGAAGAGATCCCGGCCCTCAGTTCCCGCGGCGACCTCACGGCCGGGCCGTTGGCCGACCGGGACCGCGCGACCCGTGCCGCCATCGCCAAGACGGCCGGCCTGTTCGACGCGGCGGCGATGACCGAGCTGTGGGACGCGGCGCTGGACGCCCCCGGCTGGGACGGCCCGGCGGTCTGGTTCCACGGCGACTTCCACACCGGCAACCTGCTGACCCTCGACGGCCACCTCAGCGCGGTCATCGACTTCGGCGGGCTGGGCGTCGGTGACCCCTCCCGCGACCTGATGATCGCCTTCACCTTGATGTCGGCCCGGAGCAGGGCTGTCTTCCGCACGGCTCTGGGCGTCGACGACGCGACCTGGGTGCGCGGCCGCGGCTGGGCCCTGGCCACCGGCCTCAACGCCTACACCACGTATGCCGCCGTCAACCCCCACGTCGCCGAGCAGACCACCCGCCAGATCACCTCCGCCCTGGCCGGGTAGGACCTGGCCGGGCAGGACCTGGCCGGGTAGGGTCTGGCGGCCATCCCGGCGTCCGGCACCTCCCGTGGGCGTGCCGAGATCCGGCGCAGCGGGAATCACATGTAAAAAAACCTGGCAGATGCGAGCACTTCGGTACTCATAAGCTTGCATATGCGAGCACATCACACCTATCGTGACCTGTATGCAGTTCTACACGATCGGTCAGGCAGCACGGCTGCTGGGCGTGAGCCCCGACACCGCGCGCCGGTGGGCGGACGCGGGCAGAGTCGCCACTCACCGTGACGAGGGTGGGCGCCGGCTCATCGACGGCAAGGACCTGGCCGCCTTCTCGGTCGAGATCGCCGGCAACGGCGGAGAGCCCGACGTCTCGTACACCTCGGTCCGCAACGCCTTTCCCGGCATCGTCACCGCAGTGAAGTTGGGCGATGTCGCGGCCCAGGTGGAGATCCAGGCCGGGCCTCACCGACTGGTCTCGCTGCTCACACGTGAGGCCGTGGAGGAGCTGGAGCTGGAGGTCGGCATGGAGGCCACGGCCCGCGTGAAGTCGACCAGCGTGCACATCGACCGGTCCTGACGGAACACGGCACGGCCTTCACCCTTCTCGGCGCGCATGCCCCGCAGGCGTATCAAACGGTCCGCGAGGTCCGCGTCGCCGCCCGGCCTCCGGTGCGGAACACCGAGGCCGGACAGAGATACCCACCGGCGCGCCCTGAACGCGGCGGGGGTGGCGGCGGGCGGGGACACGACGGGGCCGCCCGTCCGGAAGAACGCGCGGGCCGGGATCCGGCCCTCAGGTCCTCGACGTGTAGCGGCCGTCCAGGTGGATGGCGTTGATGCCACTGATGTGTCTGGCCCCGCAACGGTCCTGGGGAAGGACCAGCTGCGGGCCCGCGCGGTCGAGCGGGGTGTCGTCGATGCTCACCGCGAGGAGGACGGGAGCCTGCCCGAAGTCCGGGTCGATCTCGGCCCAGGAGAGGAGGACGTGATGGCCGTCCGCCCCTGACAGGGCGATGAGGAACCGCAGCCGGTCCTTGCGTCGCGCGGGGTCGAAGCCCGGGCGGGCGTCGTGCAGGACGTCGTGCAGGAGCGGACCCGTGAAGCGATGGTGCCGGGTGCCGCTGGTGGCGCATTCGAAGCTGACCCTGGCCTGGTGCTGGGGCCAGGCCAGCAGATCCGGCACCCTCAGCCGGGCAGGACGTGCGAGGTCGCCGGTCAGGGCGAGCTCCGTCACCGGATCGGCGGCCGTTCCGGACCGACTCACGGGCTACCACCTCCCGGGGGACCGTACCCGCCTGGGCGACCCGTACAAACGCACATGCCCACCCCAACCGCAGCAGATCCCGCTCATGCGAAGCAACAAGTGACTTCCGCCTTGAATCTGCGGCAGTATGATCAGCGCATGCACGCCACCGGACCGGGCCACCGGACCGGGAAGCAACCGCCCCTCGCCGCATCGTCACCGGAGTGATCCTCGGGGACGTACCGGCCCAGGTGGGGCCCCGCGCGGGGCCGTTCCGGAGGGTGGCCATGTCCGGCGGTGAAGCGGCGAGGAGCTGAATACAGCGCCCCACGTCCCGGCAACAGCCGTGATCGAGCCGGCCGACGCGGCCGTCGGGAGAGCGAAGAGGGTCCACCGGACCCCTCCGAAGGCCCCGCCGGGTCCTTCGGGAAGACATTGCAGACGGACTCTTCGGAAGAGTCAGAGGGAGTGGACCCGTGATGACCCGTTCCGTGCACCGGACCCTGCGGATGGCCGGTGCAGGCGCAGCCGCGCTGCTGGCACTCAGCGCCTGCTCCTCGTCCGACGACTCGTCCTCCGCGTCGGACACCTCCGCCTCCGCGGACGCTTCGGAGAAGCTCTCGGGCACGGTGACCGTCTTCGCCGCCGCCTCGCTCAAGGAGAGCTTCACGACGCTGGGGAAGGACTTCGAGAAGGCCCACCCCGGCACGAAGGTCACCTTCAGTTTCGGCGGCAGCGACAGCCTCGCCGCCGGCATCACGGGCGGCGCGCCGACCGACGTCTTCGCCGCCGCCAGCGCCAAGACGATGGCCATCGTGACGGACGCGGGCGACGCCGCCGGCACGCCCGCCACGTTCGTGCGCAACCAGCTGGAGATCGCCACCCTGCCCGGCAACCCGGACAGGATCAGCACCCTCGAGGACCTCACCGGACCCGGCCTCAAGGTCGTCCTCTGCGACAGGACGGTGCCCTGCGGGGCCGCCGCCCAGAAGGCCCTCGACGCCGGCAAGCTGAAGCTCACCCCGGTCTCCTACGAGCAGGACGTCAAGAGCGCCCTGACGAAGGTCGAGCTGAAGGAGGCCGACGCGGCCGTCGTGTACAAGACCGACGTGAAGGCCGCGGGTGACAAGGTGGAAGGCGTGGAGTTCCCCGAGTCCGCCAGTGCCGTCAACGACTACCCGATCGCGCTCCTCAAGGACGCGCCCAACCCCGCGGCCGCCGAGGAGTTCATCGCGTATGTGCAGTCCGCCGAGGGCCAGAAGGTCCTGACGGCGGCCGGCTTCCTCAAGCCGTGACCGACCCGAACAAGTCCGGCACCGCGGCCCGGACCGTCACGGGTGGCGACACCCGCGACGGCGGGCCGCTGCGCCGGCGTGTCCGGGCAGGTGCCCGGCGCGGGGTGCCCCTGCCGCTCCTGGTGCCCGCCCTGGTCGGCCTCGTGTTCCTCCTGCTGCCGCTGGTCGCCCTGCTCGTACGAGCCCCCTGGCGCGACCTGCCGGATCAGTTGACCAGCCCGGAGGTCTGGGACGCCCTTCGGCTCTCCCTGATCTGCGCGACCTCGGCCACGGCTGCGAGCCTGGTCCTCGGAGTGCCGCTTGCCTGGCTGCTCGCACGCACCGAGTTCCCCGGCCGGGGCCTCGTGCGGGCCCTGGTGACGCTGCCCCTGGTCCTCCCCCCGGTGGTGGGCGGTGTAGCACTTCTACTGGCGCTCGGCCGCAACGGGGTCGTGGGCCAGTGGCTGGACTCATGGTTCGGCATCACCCTGCCGTTCACCACCGCGGGCGTCGTGGTCGCGGAGACGTTCGTGGCACTGCCGTTCCTCGTCATCAGCGTGGAGGGCACGCTGCGCGCCGCCGACCCACGCTTCGAGGAGGCCGCGATGACCCTGGGCGCCTCGCGCTTCACCGCGTTCCGCCGGGTCACCCTGCCGCTGATCATGCCCGGTATCGCTGCGGGTTCCGTCCTCGCCTGGGCCCGCGCGCTCGGCGAGTTCGGCGCGACGATCACCTTCGCGGGCAACTTCCCCGGCCGTACGCAGACCATGCCGCTGGCCGTCTACCTCGCGCTGCAGAGCGATCCGGCCGCCGCCATCGCGCTGAGCCTGGTGCTGCTCGCCGTGTCCATCGCGGTCCTCGCGGGGCTGCGGGACCGCTGGATGACGGTCTCATGAGCCGCCCCGCTCCCTCTCCCGGAGCCCGCACCTGCCCCGCCCCACCTCCCACGGTCCGTGCCGGACCGCCCGACCGCTGGATGGCCGCCTGATGACCCGTATCGCCCCGGAGCCCGACGCCGGCAGCGCCACGGCCGTCGGCGTGGACGCTCATCTCGTCGTGGACCGCGGGTCCTTCCGCCTCGACGTGGAACTGACCGTCGCCCCCGGTGAGGTCGTCGCCCTCCTCGGGCCGAACGGGGCCGGCAAGACCACGGCCCTGCGGGCCCTCGCGGGTCTCCTCCCCCTGACCGGCGGCCATCTGCGCCTCGACGGGGCCCTGTTGGACGGTACGCCGCCCGAGTCCCGCCCGGTCGGTGTGGTCTTCCAGGACTACCTCCTCTTCCCTCACCTGACCGCCCTCGACAACGTCGCTTTCGGCCCCCGCTGCCAGGGTGCCTCCAAGACGGAGGCCCGCGCCCAGGCCACGGGATGGCTGGACCGGATGGGTCTGGCGGAGCACGCCGGCGTCAAGCCTCGGCGGCTCTCCGGCGGCCAGGCACAGCGGGTCGCCCTCGCCCGCGCGCTGGCGACGCATCCGCGGCTCCTCCTCCTGGACGAGCCCCTCGCCGCGCTCGACGCCCGCACCCGGCTCGACGTACGCACCCAGCTCCGCCGTCACCTCGCCGACTTCGAGGCGGTGGCCGTGCTGGTCACGCACGACCCCCTGGACGCCATGGTGCTGGCCGACCGGCTCGTCGTCATCGAGCACGGGCAGGTCGTCCAGGAGGGCGCGCCAGCAGAGATCGCCCGCCACCCCCGTACGGACTACATCGCCCAGCTGGTCGGCCTGAACCTCTACGCGGGCCGGGCCGAGGGTCACACGGTACGGCTGGACGCGGGGCCCCTGATCACCACCACCGAGGAACTCACCGGCCCCGCCTTCGTCGCCTTTCCCCCGAGCGCCGTCACCCTGTACCGCGACCGTCCCACCGGGTCCAGCGCACGCAACCTCTGGCGGTGCGAGGTCGCGGGGCTGGAGACGCACGGCGACCAGATCCGCGCCGACCTCTCCGGTGAACTCGCCCTCGCCGCCGATCTGACGACCGTCGCCGCCGCAGAACTCGATCTCCATCCCGGAGCACCGGTCTGGGCCACGGTGAAGGCCACACAGACGCACGCGTACCCCGCCTGACACGGCGTCCCGAGGCCCTCCGGGTCGAGAGCTCCGCCCCTGTCCGACCAGAAGGAGCCAGAAGGGGTGAGGGGGGCAGGCTCAGGTGCGGATCCAGCCCTCGCCGACGGTCGCCTCGCGCGCGACACGACGCCACTCCCCCTCCCCTCCGGGCAGGGGCCAGGCCCAGGTCGGCTGTTTCGTGGTGTTCAGGCCGTGGAGGAGACGGGCGAGCTGAGGGCCGGCGGTGGCGGCGCCGTCCGGGACCGTGGGACCGTGGACGGCGCGGAGTTCGGCGAAGCGTGCCAGTTCGTACGCGTAGAAGCCCACAGCCTCGTCGGTACGTACGGCCAGGTCGTCTCGCGGCACCGTACGGTGCAACTCCAGCAACGGGGGCTCGACGGACTCGGCGATCGCCGCGGCGAGCCGTGCGTGACCGTCCAGGATCAGGTGGCAGTGCAGGCCACTGACCCACCACAGCAGAACGGGTGGGAGCGTCCCCTCACGGACCTGCTTGCGGTACGCCTTGACCCGGCCGTCGTCAGGACCGGGCATGGGCCGTAGCGGCAGGACCTCCCACGACGTGGAGTGGAGGTGCCAGTCGATGTATCCGTCCGGACGGCCCTCCACGAGCATCGAGTTCCAGTACTCGGCGGGCGACGTGTCAGCGGGCCGCCCGCGCGCGAACGGACTCTCGCACGACAGCAGCCATCGGCCCTCGTGCAGCGGGCTGCCCGGCGACTCGCCGAGGTACCCCGCGAAGCGGTGTGCCCACCGTTCCGGACTGCCGGACAGGGCACGCCCCTCGTCGGCGCGCAGGGGTGGGACGAACGAGCGGTACTGCTCGGTGCGCCAGAAGTCCACGCCTCCGTGGTTCTCCTCGGCAACGGCGAGCACCACGGGCCGCGCCCGCTGGGAGACGAGGAGTCGCGGACCGGCGCTGAAGACGCACAGCTCGGGCCGACGACGGTCCTGTACGTCCAGGGACAGGCCCACCCATGTGCCGTCGTCCCGTGTGACATCGCTGCGCTGCATGCCGAGAGCGTAGACGGCGGCTACGGGAGGCCGATGACGCCTGGGGCGAGGCACCTCGGAGAAGGTCGGCGCCGACGGGGCGGACCGGCGCGGGAACGGAGTTCGCCGACGCCGGAAGGCCGGACGGATCCCTGTCGGTTCCTCAGCGCCGTGCGTGGCGGATCTTCAGCCGTCCGTACCCCAGGGCCCCGGTGATCCGGATCCTCGGCCCGCTGCCGCCCGAGCCTTTCCGAGGCCTGTAGCGCGTGTCCTTCCAGCCGGTGTGCAACTCCTCGAAGTCGACGATCGCGTCGCGAGGCACCGTGATCCTGGCCTTGCCGGTACCGAGTTGCAGCTCGATGTCGACTTCCTGATGCTCGAAAACGGCGCGGGACAGGTCGAGGCGGACCTGTCCGAACGCGGACTCGACCTTGAGCGTCCGCGGCACCCGCCAGGCGCCGCGCCGCCGGATCCGACCGCCGGCGGCGGCGATGGTGGACGTGGTGTCCGCCTTCTCCTCCGGGAGCGAGGCCAGGACAGACGCGAGTTCCCCGTGCGTCCGGGCGGTGAGCACCTGGTCGAGGCCTTCGTCCATCTGCTCGTGCGAGAGGTGCCCTTCGGCATAGGCCTCCTGCAGGCGCCGCACCATCGCGTCTCGAGCGTCTTCGCCGATCTGGGACGGCAGGTCTTCCGGCAGGGAGGTCACCGCCCCACTTTAGTGCCGTGCCGCCAACGCGGGCATGCCACGTTCCGTACGTGCACGACGGTGTCCGCGCACCCCTTTGTCCGCCGGGTCGGACCGGACGTTCGGCTCGGTGCGGAACCCACGATTCCGGCGAGTCACCGCAGAGGCACCGCCCGGGCGGGTAGGCGGTGTTGCACGAACGTGTGACACGGCGAGAAGGCCGCGTACGAGTGGCCGGTGAGGTGGAGACCGATGGTGAAGCTGCTGCTGTGGAGCGTGGACCACACCCTGATCACGACCCGGGGCGTCGGGCAGGAGATCTTCGCGGACTGCTTCGAGCAGGTCACCGGGCAGGTGATGACGGAGCGGGCGGCGGCCGACGGGATGACGGAACCCGCCGCCTTCCGCCTGACCGCGGAGCTCCACGGCGTGACCGGCGACCGCCCCATGGTCGAGGCGTTCGCGCGGCTCTCCGCCGAGCAGTACGGGACCCGGGCCGCGGAGATCCGCGAACGGGGGCGCGCCCTGCCCGGGGCGGCGGACACCCTGGCGGCGGTGGCCGGCCTGGGTGATGCGGTGCAGAGCGTCGTGTCCGGGAACATCGCGGCGGTGGCCCGGGCCAAGCTCACCGCGTTCGGGCTCGGTACCCACCTCCGCTTCCCGCTGGGCGGCTACGGGGAGGACCACGAGGAGCGCCACGAACTCGTGCGCGTGGCCATGCAGCGCACGCGGAGCGCCCTGGACACGCCCCTCACGGCGGAGAGCGTGGTGTTGATCGGCGACGCACCTTCCGATGTCGCCGCGGGCCTCACGCACGGGGTACGGGTCCTGGCGGTCGCCACGGGGAACTCCACGACGACGGAGCTCAGTGACGCGGGAGCGGATGACGTCCTGCCGGACCTGACCGATCCCGCCGTACTGCTGGACGCGCTCGCGGACCGCTGAGTGCGCGACGGGACGGGGGTCCCGTAGCGCAGAAAGATGACGGGCACGGAGGCTTGGGGATTTAATTAGCTTAGGCTAACCTTCTTTTGTGTCGAAAACTCCCAGGCTCATGCCGCCGAATCCCGGGCTGTTCCGTGGCGAAGTGGTGCGCAGCCGACGCTTCTCCCCGTCGATGCAGCGGGTGACGATCACCGGTGCCCACCTCAGCGACTTCCCGTGGCTGGGGTACGACCACTGGTTCCGCCTCTTCCTGCGCCTGCCGCACCAGGTGGATTTCGTACTCCCGGAGCTCTCCGGCTCGCGCTGGTGGGATCCGTACTACGCCATCCCGGAGGCCGTACGGCCGCACTGCGCCAACTACACCGTCGCCGGCTTCCGCCCCGAAGCGGCCGAGCTGGACATCGACTTCGTCGTGCACTGCGGCCCTGAGGGTGAGCCCGAGGGTGCCGCGGCGATCTGGGCGTGCGCGGCCCTCCCCGGTGACCCGGTCGCCCTGCTGGACCAGGGCCTCATCTTCGACCGCCCCGCCGACGCCACCGAGGTGCTCGTCGTCGCCGACGAGAGCGGTCTGCCGTCGACCGCCGGCATCCTCCGCTCGCTCCCGCGCGACACCGTGGGACGGGTCATCCAGGAGGTCCCGCTCGCCGGGGACCGCCGCCCGCTGGACGCACCGGCGGGCGTCTCCGTGACCTGGGTGATCCGCGACGACGCGACCGCGGTGCCCGGCGCCGCCGCCCTGGACGAACTCCGCCGCCACCACGCCGTCGCCGCGTCGGGCTACGCGTTCGTCGTCGGCGAGTCGACGCTCGCCACCGAGGGCCGCCGCCACCTCGTCCGCGCCGGCCTCCCCAAGGACCGCATCACCTTCTCCGGCTTCTGGAAGAGCGAGAAGAAGGCGAGGAAGCTCGCGCACGCCTGACCGGCGGGGTGAGCCGGCTCGGCGGCCCCGGCGCCCCGCTCCCGCCGGTGGCGCGCGGCGGGATTCCTGGGCACGGTGGAGGCATGAACCCGCCTGTCACCGTCCATCCGCTCGGTGCCGACGGCGGCCGCCGCGTCTCCGTCCGAACCGCCGGTGAGACACACATCCTCGGCATCGCCCACAACGACCGCGACGTCGTCGAGTTCCTCCGCCGCGCCGGCCTGGACGACCCGGAGCAGCTCCTGGACGACTCCGGCTGGGTCCGGTGGCGCGGCGGCCGGCCGCACGAGTGGCTCGCCGCCTGAGCGCTGCCGCGGGTTCGCCCCCGGGCACCCACCCTCACACGGAGCGGCACAGAGCGTGGTCGACGAGGTCGCGCAGTGCGTCCTCCTGACGGGCGGCCGCCCGCGGGTCCGCCGGGCGGCTGTGCGCGGAGACGGTGAGGGAGAGCCGGCCGTCCGTCGTGACCGCGGCACGGACGACGTATCCGAAGCCGCTTCCTCCGTGCCCGAGGTACCCACCCCCGCAGGACAGCGGTGTGAAGAACAGCCCCGGTCCGTCCCTGGTCCCTTCCGGGTGGCCGCTGTCCTCCGGCACCCGGACCATGGTCCGCATGGCGGCGAGCTCGGCCGGCTTCAGCAGCCTTCCGCCGGTCAGGGCGGTGAAGAAGCGGTTGAGGTCGCGGGCCGTGCCGGTCATCGAGCCGTCCGCCCCGCTGTCGAACGGGCGGTAGGGGATCGTGGTGTCCACCATCGGGCCGTCCGCGGTGAACTGCTGGTAGTCGACTGCGTGCGGGTGCGGCAGGAAGGGCCGGGTGCCGGGGGTATCGGTGTGCTCCAGGCCGAGGGGGCGCAGGATGCGCCGGCGAACCTCCTGTTCCCAGGTGCGTCCCGTGATCTTCTCGATGATCATTCCGGCGAGCACGTAGTTCGTGTTGGAGTACGCCCACCGGGTGCCCGCCGGGAAGTCGGGCTCGTGGCGCACGGCCAGGGCGACCAACTCCTCGGGCTCGTACGCACGCCACCGGTGGGCGAAGTAGGTCCGTTCACCGGGGTCGGGAAAGACGTCGTAGATGTAGTCGGGCAGCCCGCTGGTGTGTTGCAGCAGGTCGCGGACGGTGACGGTCCGGCCGTCGTTCCCTGCTCCGGACACCACCCCGGGCAGCACCTGCTCCACCGTGCGGTCGAGGGAGATCCGTTTCTCGCCCACCAGTTGGAGCACGACGGTGGCCACGAAGGTCTTGGTCGTACTGCCCAGCCGGAGGTAACCGTCCTCCGGGACCGGGCGGCGCGTGACGAGGTCCCCCACCCCGGAGCGGGCCGTCACCGTCCCGTGCGGGGTATCGAGGCGAACCGCCACACCCGTGACACCGGCATCACGCAGCGCGTCGGCATCACGCTGCACGGACGCCGCACCGGCGGAGGAGGATGCCGCCGAAGCCGCCGAGAGGGGAAGGGACGACACGGCCAAGGCGAACACTGCGGCTGATAAGCGCGAACGACGGGAGATCATGATCCGAGGCTAGGAAGGGCGACCTCCGGCAGCCATCCGGGAAGCACCCCTTCCGGGACGGGTGCCGGCCGGATGGACAGCACACAGGATTCGGCCGGACAGGGAGACCAGGGCCGCTGTCGGCGGTCCAGCGGTGGGGAGTTACTCTCGGCGCCACCGACGCTCACTCCGCGGTCCGGGCGACGTACGGCCGCATCTCACTCGGGAGACGCCGACGCATGAACACACCGGCACCGCGGCCCGCAGCCGGGCCGTCCGACGGATCGCCCCTCCGGATCGGCGTCCTCGTTCCGCTGAGCCGGCCCGGTTGGGTCGAGGCGGGTCACCATCTGCTCGCCGGAATCGAGTGGGCCGCCCAGGAGGTCAATGACGCCGGTGGGGTCGCCGGACGGCCGCTCGAGCTGCTGGTCCGGGACACCGCGGCTGATCCGGGGAGGGCCGCTGCCGCCGTGGACGAGCTGGCCCGGCTGGGCGTGGCCGCCCTGGCCGGGGAGTACCACAGCGTGGTCGCCTGCTCGGCTGCCACCAGGGCCGACGCCCTCGGCCTCCCCTTCCTCTGTTCGTCAGCGGTCATCGACGCGCTCACCGAACAGCCCACGGAGTGGGTCGCCCGCCTCCCCCCGCCGCAGTCCCGCGGCTGGCGGGTCTACGCCGACTTCCTGCTCGGCGCGGGTCACACCCGCGTCGCCGTCGCAGCCGAGCCGAGTGTCTACTGGGCGGCGGGGACCGGCGTCCTGCGGGAGTACCTCGCTCCACTCGGCGGCACCGTCGTCGAACTCGACATGCGGGCGCTCACCCCCGCGGCGGTGTGCGACGAGCTCGTCCGCCGTCGCGCGACCGCCCTCCTCCTTCTGGTCGGCCACCCGGAACCGGCGGTGCCGCTCGTCAGGGCCGTCCGCGACGACCGGCGACTCGCAGGCATCCTGGTCGGTGCCCCGGCCGGGCAACCGGAGTTCGCCGCATGGGCGGCGTCGCTGGGCGCCGACGGCGCCGCCGTCCCGTTCCTGCGCTACCTGCCCGAGCGCCTCGGCCCCCTCGGACGCCGCGTCGGGGCGGCACTCCGTGAGCGGCTGGGCGAGGCACCCTCCTTCGTCGCCTTCGAGGGCTACGACACGATCGCCGTCCTCGCCGACGTGCTGCGTTCCTCCGGTGGGGACCGGGCGCGCACCGCCGCGTCGTGGCCGCACGTGGCGGTCGAGGGCACCCGTGGGCAGATCCGGTTCGCCCGCACTCCGGGAAGCGGCGTCTGGCAAGGGGCCCGGACGCCGGTCCAGGTCGTCGACCGTGATCCGGCGGACCCCGGTCGCTTCCGGATCCTCCACACCGGCTGAGAGAGCCCCAGGGGCGTTGACGGGCCCCGAGGGGCAGCGCCCGGCCGGGCCGCTCCGGGGTGCGGGCGGAAGCGTGGTGTGGATAAGTGGCAGGGAGCCCTGTCCACCACCCACGGAGTGCGCATGTCCGAGGCCGTACCGGATCCCGTCGTGGTCCAGCCCGTCGTAGCACCGCTGACCAGCGCCGCGGTGGTTCTGGTGGCGACGATCACCCCGGGCGGGGAGTCCGCCGTACGTGAGGTGCTGCCCGACCTCGCGGCGTTCGCCCGGTCGATCGGCTTCCGGGTCCCGAGCGCCGGTCTGGCCTGCGTGACGGGTTTCGGCTCGGACGCCTGGGACCGGCTGTTCGCGGGCCCGAGGCCGGCGCACCTCCACCCCTTCCAGGAGTTGCGGGGCCCCGTCCACCATGCTCCGGCCACGCCGGGCGACCTGCTGTTCCACGTCCGCGCCGAGCAGATGGACGTCTGCTACGAGTGGGCCTCCCAGCTGCTCGGACGGCTCGGCGGCGCGGTGAAGGTCGTCGACGAGGTCCACGGCTTCCGCTACTTCGACCACCGGGACCTGCTCGGCTTCGTCGACGGCACGGAGAACCCGGTCGGCGACGACGCGAGGACCGCGGCCCTGGTAGGCCGGGAGGATCCCTCCTTCGAGGGCGGCAGTTACGTCGTCGTGCAGAAGTACCTGCACGACCTGGCCGGCTGGAACGGGCTGAGCACCGAGCAGCAGGAACGGATCATCGGCCGTACGAAGTTCAGCGACATCGAGCTCGCCGACGACGTCAAGCCGGCGGATTCGCACGTCGCTCTGAACACCATCACCGAGGACGACGGCACCGAACGGGACATCCTGCGCGCCAACATGCCGTTCGGCAGCTTCGAACAGGGCGCGTTCGGCACGTACTTCATCGGGTACGCAGCCGACCCGGGCGTCACCGAGCAGATGCTCCGCAACATGTTCCTCGGCAGCCCGCCCGGCACGCACGACCGCATCCTCGACTTCTCGACGGCGGTCACCGGCACGCTCTTCCACGCCCCGAGCGCCGGCTTCCTCGACGATCCCCCACCGCCGCCCTCCCCCGCCGGGACCACGGCCGTCCCGGAGCCGGACGCCGAGGCTCCCTCCTCCGGGGCGGCGATGGTCCGCGACGGTTCGCTGCGCATCGGCAGCCTGCAAGAAAGCGCCCCGTGATGAACAATCTGCACCGCGAGCTCGCCCCCGTCACCGATTCCGCATGGCAGCAGATCGAGGAGGAGGCCAGACGCACCTTCAGCCGTCACGTGGCGGGCCGCCGGGTCGTCGACGTCAGCGACCCGCAGGGGCCGGAGCTGTCGGCGATCGGCGACGGGCATCTGCGGGACATCGACCCTCCCACCCCCGATGTGATCGCGCGGGCGCGCACCGCCACGCCGGTCATCGAGTGGCGGGTGCCGTTCACGCTGACCAGGGCTGCGGTCGACGACGTGGAACGCGGCTCCGAGGACAGCGACTGGCAGCCGGTCAAGGACGCGGCTCGTACCTGTGCGTTCGCCGAGGACATGGCCGTCATCGACGGGTACGCCGCAGCCGGCATCACGGGGCTGCGTGACGGTTCCTCGCACGCGCCGGTGCCGCTGCCCGCCGACGCGCGGGACTATCCGACGGCGGTGAGCCAGGCGTTGACCCGTCTGCGGCTCGCGGGTGTCGACGGCCCCTACCGCCTCCTGCTCGGCGCGGACGCGTTCACCGAGGCCACCGAGACCTCCGACCACGGCTACCCGGTGGCCACCCACCTGGCCCGCCAGCTCGACGAACCCATCCTGTGGGCGCCCGCCGTCACCGGCGGGGTCCTGCTCTCCACCCGGGGCGGCGACTTCGAGCTCTGCCTGGGGCAGGACCTGTCCATCGGATATCTGGACCACGACGCGACGAGCATCCGGCTCTACTTCCACCAGGCGTTCACCTTCCGGATGCTGACACCCGAGGCCGTGGTCCCGCTCATCGCCTGAAGGCTCCGACCTGCGAGGCTCCCATCAACGACACCCGCCGCACGCCACCACCGGATCCCGCGAGGGCCGAGGGCCCTCCCCCCGCCGCACGCTCCGCCCGGTTCGCCGAGGTGCTCCGCCTCGCAGTGGAGGAGGGGCTGCTCGGCGAGAAACGCCCCCTCGCCGGTTTCCTGGACGCGGACGGGATACGCGACTCCGTCGACGCGCTGCGGGACGCGTTCGCCGCCGAGCCCGGCGTACGGGTCCTGCACACCTTCGCCGCGAAGGCCGCCTCGCTGATCCCGGTGCTGCACCTGCTCGCGGAGAGCGGCATGGGCTGCGAGGTCGCGAGCCCCGGTGAGCTGAGGCTCGCGGTCGAGGCGGGTTTCCCTCCGGCACGGATCGTCCTGGACTCCCCCGCCAAGACCCGCGACGAGCTCCGGCTCGCGCTGGCCCTCGGTGTCGCGGTGAACGCGGACAGTTTTGACGAGCTGCGCCGTATCGAGGAGTTGCACTCCCCCGGCTCGGCGTCCGTCCTCGGGTTGCGGGTGAATCCGCAGGTCGGGGGCGGTTCCATCGGCGCCATGAGTACGGCGACGGCCACCTCGAAATTCGGCGTGCCCCTGCGCGATCCCGGCACCCGCGAGCAGGTCGTCCGGACATTCGCCGAGCGGCCCTGGCTGACCAGGCTGCACGCCCACGTCGGCTCGCAGGGGTGCTCTCTGGAGCTCATCGCCTCGGGCATCGCGGAGACGTACCTGCTCGCCGAGGAGATCAACGGGCGGGTGGGCACCCGTCGGGTCACCGGGATCGACATCGGGGGCGGACTGCCGGTCAACTTCGCGGACGACGAGGCGCGCCCCGCCTTCGCGGACTACGTGGCGGCGCTGCGCGCGGCGGCTCCCGGACTCTTCGACGGGCACTACGACCTGGTCACCGAGTTCGGCAGGTCCCTCCTCGCCAAGAACGGCTTCATCGGGGCACGCGTCGAGTACACCAAGGAAGCGGGCGGACGCCGTATCGCCCTGACCCACGCGGGGGCGCAGATCGCCACCCGTACCGTCTTCATGCCTGATGCCTGGCCGCTCCGGGTCGGCGCGTTCGACGGTGAGGGCCGTCCCCGGAGCGGGCCGCCGATGGTCCAGGACATCGCGGGGCCGTGCTGCTTCGCCGGGGACATCGTGGCCCACGCCCGGGAACTTCCCGAACTGCGGGAGGGTGACTTCGTGACCCTGTACGACACCGGGGCGTACTACTTCTCCACCCCGTGGGCGTACAACAGTCTGCCCCGGCCGGCCGTGTACGGCTTCGCCGGGGAGAGCGGCGGCATGCGCTTCGTCCCGGTGCGCGACGCCCAGTCACTGGACTCGGTCGCCGAGGAGAGCGGACTGGCCCACGCCGCCGCTCTGACGGGCCTCCACCCGTAGCCGGACCTCGGGTGGACGGGGGCACCGGCGGGTCCTGGGTACGCGGCAACCCGCCTCGCACAAGGGGCCACGCTCTGTGGCGGATCGCTGCGCGGTCCTCCCCGCGCCCCGGGAGGCCGTCGTCGCCGGCCGGGCGACGACCCGGGCACCACGCCGACCTTGCCGGAGCGGGCCTGACCGGCGCCCTGACCTGCGAGCACACCGGCCGGCCCGCCTGCTTCCGCGTCGACACCCGGCCGCCCGGAGCTGCCATGGCTCCCGAGGCGGCTGGCGGGCTCCGGCTCACCCAGCCGGCTGGGGCGAGGGCTCCGGCTCGGGCACCGGCTCGGGGTTCGGGTTCGGCGGCTGCGGAATCGGGTCGGGCGCGGGACCGGGAGGCACGGGGCCCGGCGGCACGGGCGGCGGGGACGGCACCGGTGTCGGCGGCCCCGGCACGGGCGGGGGCGTCGGCGCGGGCGGTACGGGGTCGGGATACGGCTGTGTCATCTCGGTCCTCCAACTGCGACGAACGGGAGGCGTGGATCTCACTCTCCACCGTCTCCCCGTGCGGCTGCCCGCGCCCGCCGAGTCCACACGTACACACCGTGACACCTGACGTCGATGTCCCCCGACCGGCGCTCTTCCGGGCCCCGCCGCCTGCTCTGAGTGGCAGGGGCCCGGTGGCAGGCGTTCCCCTCGTACGGTGGCCGCCCGGGCGGTCAGCCCCGCGCGGGCACGGCCTGCGGGCTGCGCTCGGTGCGTGTACCTGGCACGGGGGCGGACGCGTCGGCTCCCAGGGCCACGATGCGGTTCCCCTCGTCGACGTGCACGACGCTCGGCACCAGGGCCCGCGCCTCGGCGTCGTCGACCTGGGCGTAGCTGATGAGAATGACGAGGTCACCGGGGTGGACGAGGTGGGCGGCGGCACCGTTGATCCCGATGACGCCGGAGCCGCGCTCCCCCTCGATGACGTACGTCTCGAGCCGGGCGCCGTTGTCGATGTCCACGATGTGCACGAGCTCGCCGGGCAGCAGATCGGCGGCGTCCATCAGATCGGCGTCGACGGTGACCGAGCCGACGTAGTGCAGGTCGGCCTGGGTCACGGTGGCTCGGTGAATCTTGGACTTGAACAGAGTGCGCAGCACTGTGGACTCCTCGAAGACGGCTCCCTGCCTGCTTTCTGCAGGTCAAAGGCTGTCTCGACTCTACACCGACACCCCCGCGAGATGTTTGTGAGGAACATCGCTCCGGTCGGGCGAGACTTCTTCCTACCTGGGCTTTCCCTTTGCACGGGCGCCTGTTGGGATGATCGCCCCGGAACGCGCGGGGGCTCATGCTGACCGGATGCCGACTTACCTGATGAGCCATCAGGATTGCGAGAGGCCCCTCGCACACACGAAGGACGCGCACCCACGCATCACCGACCTGTCAGGCACCGATATCGCTCCGACTCACGGATGGCCATCAGCCGGTCGCCGCCCGACCGCTCCGGGGGTCGGCTCGCTGGTTACCGCCCGCCCGAGGCCGCTCGGCAGCGCGGAACTCGCGAGCGAGGCGGGGCCACGGCGCCGACGCCCGCCCGGGCCGAAGCCAAGGTCACGCGCCCCTGCGCACCTGCGTGCGCCGCTCCTCCCTTCTGTACGGTCCAACCGATGGCGAACCGCCCTCGCACGCCGTGAAGGAGAGCCGGTGCAGCCACTCGAGGAAGTGCTCCAGGACCTGACTCAGCCCTCGAACGTCTCCACGCACTCCGATGACGTGCTCGCCAGGAAGGTGAAGGCCGCCATCGCGGCGGACGACAAGAAGCCGAGGGCAATCGAGGACGAGCCGCTTCGGTTCTGGCCACGAAGTTCCACCACGTATTGCGCTTCTGTTGTTTCATACCAGCTCAGAGGCATGCGGCCTTTCTTTCAGGGGGGGTACGGGATGCGTGTACGCCGCTAGCCGGCCGGCGGACCCCCGGCCCGCCGGTAGGCGCGACGGGGATGCGGCGGTCCACCGGTCGACTCAGGCGATGTCGAGGACGGTGCGCAGCGCCTCTCCGGTGTGCATCTGGCGGATCGCCTCGTTGATGTCCGTCAGGGGCAGGTGGTGCGTGATCATCGACTCCAGGTCGATGCGGCCCGCACGCCACAGGTCGATGATCGTGGCGTACGTGCGGCGGATGTCGTCGCCGCCGTAGAAGGAGGGCAGGATCGCCTTCTCGTTGAGGACCAGCTCGGCCATGCTGATGTCGGTCATGTCGGTGCGCGAGCCGGCGCCGACGAGGCAGACCGTGCCGCCGAGGCGAGTGGCGTCGTACGCGGCGCGCAGGGTGCCGGCCTTACCTACGGCCTCGAAGGCGTAGTCGAAGCCGAAGCCGCCGGTGAGCCGCTTGACGGTCTCCGGCAGTTCCGCGGGTGCGATCGCCTCGGTGGCGCCGAACTTCAGGGCCCAGTCACGGCGGTTGGCCGTCGGGTCCACCGCGATGATCCGCGCCGCGCCCGCCACCTTGGCGCCCTGGAGGATGCTGATGCCGACACCGCCGAGGCCGATGACGACGACCGACGAACCCGGCTTCACCTTGGCGGTGTTGAGGGCCGCTCCTATGCCGGTGGTGACGCCGCAGCCGATGAGGGCGGCGATGTCGTAGGGCACGTCGTCGGGGATCGGGATCGCCGCGTAGGCCGCGATCACGGTCTCCTCGGCGAAGGTGCCGGCGCCCAGCATGCCCGGGACGATCGTCCCCCCGGTGCGGAAGTTGGGGTTGGCGAGGTTGCGATGGCCGCTGCGGCACAGGTGGCCGTCGCCCGCCTTGCAGGAGGGGCAGGTGTCGCACGGCGGCATCCAGCAGACGATGACGCGGTCGCCGGGCTTGACGTGGGTGACTCCCTCACCGACCTCGATCACCTCGCCCGCGCCCTCGTGGCCCGGGACGAACGGCGCGGGGTGGGCGAGTACACCGCTCATGGCTGAGAGGTCGGAGTGGCACAGGCCTGCCTTGTGCATCTTGACCCGGACCCGCCCCGGGCCGAAGGACACCGTTTCGGCGTCGACGACGTCGAGGGTGGTGTCGCCGGTCTTGTGCAGGAGTGCTGCGTGCATCATGTGCTCCTTGAGTTGTGGACGCTGCTCACGCCCGTGCCGGGGCGGGCAGGTGGATGGTCTTGGTCTCCTGGTAGGCGGCGAAACCCTCGGGGCCGAACTCGCGGCCGATACCGGAGCTCTTGTAGCCGCCGAAGGGTCCGGCCATGTCGAAGCGCTGGCAGTTGACGGAGTACGTGCCGGTACGGATCTGCCGGGCGATCTCGATGCCGTGCTCGACGGTGCCCGCCCAGACGGTGCCGGCCAGGCCGTACGGGGAGTCGTTGGCGATCCGGACGGCGTCGGCCTCGTCCTCGTAGCGGATGAGGCAGATGACGGGCCCGAAGATCTCCTCCTGGGCGATCCGCATCCCGTTCTCGACGTCGCCGAACAGGGTGGGCTCTATGTACCAGCCGGTCGTCAGGCCCTCGGGGATGCCACCGCCGGTAAGGAGCTCGGCGCCCTCGTCCTGGCCGATGCGGATGTAGTCGAGGTTCCGCTGCCGCTGCTGCTCGGTGACCATCGGCCCGATCAGCGTGGCCGGGTCGGACGGGTCACCCACCTTGAGCGAGGCAACGGCCGCTGTGAGCTGGGCGGCGATCTCGTCGTAACGGCTCGCCGGGGCGAGAACGCGGGTCAGGGCGACGCACGCCTGGCCGCTGTTGGCAAAGGCTCCCATGACGACGTTCGGCAGGGCGGCTTCGAGGTCCGCGTCCGCCAGGAGGATCGCCGCGGACTTGCCCCCGAGCTCCAGGGTGACGCGGGTGAGGTTGCCCGCAGCGGCGGCCATGATCTGCTTGCCCGCGCCGACCGATCCCGTGAAGGCGACCTTGTCGACGCCCGGGTGTGCGACCAGGTACGCGCTGGTCTCCCGGTCGGCGGGCAGGACGCTGAGCACGCCTTCCGGCAGCCCGGCGGCCTCGCACACCTCGGCCAGGAGGTAGGCGTCCAGGGGCGTTTCCGGGGAGGGCTTGAGGACGACGGCGCAACCCGCGAGCAGGGCGGGCGCGAGCTTGCCGGCGATGGTCAGCTGGGGCACGTTCCACGGGGTGACCGCGGCCACTACGCCGACCGGCTCGCGGCGGATCAGGAGCGGGCCGGTGAGGCCGGGCCGCTCCTCTTCCGTGGCGAGACCGGCGGCGACGTCCAGGGTCGCACCGAAGGTGGCGACGGCGCTGAGTGCCTGGGCCCTCACGGAGACGGTGATGGGGCAGCCGTTCTGCAGGGTGATCAGTTCGGCGAGTTCCTGGTGGCGGGCGAGGAGACCGTCCTTGATCCGGGTGACGATCTCGATGCGTTCGGCGGTCGTCATCCGGGGCCAGGGGCCGTGGTCGAACGCCTCGCGGGCCGCGGCGACCGCCCGGTTCACATCCGCGGGAGTCGCGTGGGGCACGCGCCCGACGACCTGCTCGGTCACCGGCGAGATCACGTCGATGGTGTCCCGGCCGGCCGGGGCAGCCCACCTTCCGCCGATGAAGAGTGTGCGGTGCTCCAGGATGTCGCTCATGTGTGGGGTCCTCGCTTCGTTGCGCAGGCAGGGAGATACCGGATGCTGGGTGACTCTCGGGCCGGAAGGCGCCACCGAAGTGAACTGCGTGCAACTCGACAGCAGGTTCAAGTGCGCAACAAACTGGCCCTATGAAGAAATAAGTTAATTCACGCTAACGATCGTGTCCAGGTCGGCACCAGGGCCGGGCTCAGCTCGGGTAGGTGTAGAAACCGCGCCCCGCCTTACGGCCGACGGCTCCGGCCGCCACCATGCGGCGCAGCAGCGGCGGCGGGGCGTAGAGCGGCTCCTTGTACTCCTCGTACATCGATTCCGCGATCGACAGACCCGTGTCCAGGCCGATGAGGTCGAGCAGCCGCAGCGGCCCCATCGGGTGGGCACATCCGAGCACCATGCCGGAGTCGATGTCCTCCGCCGAGGCGATACCGGACTCGAGCATCCGCACGGCGGAGACGAGATAGGGAACCAGCAGCGCATTGACCACGAAGCCCGCACGGTCCTTGGCGCGCACGACGGTCTTGCCGAGCCCCTGTTCGGCGAAGGCTGTCACCGCCTCCGCGACTTCGGGGGCGGTGAGCTCGGTGGGAATGACCTCGACCAGTCGCTGCACCGGCACCGGGTTGAAGAAGTGGACGCCTACGACGTTCTCCGGCCGAGCGGTGACGACGGCCAGATCAACGATCGGGATCGACGAGGTGTTGGAGGCGATGACCGCCTCACGGTCGGCAAGGACCCGGTCCAGGCGCTGGAACACGGACGCCTTGGCATCTCGCCGTTCCGCGACCGCTTCGACAACCAGATCCCGGTCGGCGAAGTCGTCGAGGTCGACGGTGAAGGCGAGTCTCCGGAGCATCGAGTCACGCTCCTCCTCGGTGAGCTTGCCGCCGCGCAGCCCGCGGTCGACCGAGTCGATCAGCCGGGACCGGCCGGCAGCCAGGGAGTCCGCGTCGCGCTCGGCGACCACGACATCGAGGCCGGCGCGCGCGCAGACCTGAGCTATCCCGGAACCCATGAGGCCGCAGCCCACGACCCCGACTCGACCGAATTCACGCATCCGCACGATGTCCTCTCTCCCACTGCCGCCTGGCCCCGGATGGGCCGTGCGCACGATCCGATGCCGACCTCCAGCCCACTGGTAAGCAAGCGCCGCGTCACTACTGCAGCCATGAGCGCATGTTTTTCCTCATGAGTATGCACTCCAGGTCTGGACTCGATGGTTATCCGAGATTAACTTATGTGTGTCCGGCGAGCGTGCCGGACGTGCCAGAAAGGATCCGCTGACCTTGCGTCGTAGCGTGTTCACCGAAGACCACGAAGCTTTCAGGAAGGCCATCCGGGCGTTCATCGCCGAGGAGGTCACCCCCCACTACACGGACTGGGAGCGGCAGGGACACGTGCCCCGCGAGCTCTACCGCCGGCTCGGAGCCCTGGGCGTGCTGGGCATTAACGTGCCCGAGGAGTACGGCGGGGCAGGCGTCACAGATTTCACCTACCAGGCCGTGATCCGGGAGGAGTGCGGCCGTGCTGGAGTCGGGTTCGGCGCCGAGTCGGTGCACACCTGCCTCGTCCTGCCCTACCTGCTGGAGTTCGGCAGCGACGAGCAGAAGCGACGCTGGCTGCCCGGCTTCCTCTCCGGCGAGATCATGACCGCCATCGCCATGACCGAGCCCGGCACCGGCTCCGATCTCGCGGGCATCGCCACCCGGGCCCAGCTCTCCGAGGACGGGACTCATTACGTCCTCGACGGCGCCAAGACCTTCATCACCGGCGGCGCCCAGGCTGATCTCGTCCTGGTCGTCTGCCGGACTGCCGCCTACGACCCCGCCGACCGTCGCGGCGGGCTCTCGATCCTTTGTGTGGACACGGTGTCCGAGGGTTTCGCCGTGGGACGCAAGCTCGACAAGATCGGTCTGCGCGCGCAGGACACCGCCGAGCTGTCCTTCACCGGCATCCGGGTCCCGGTCGAGAACCTTCTCGGCGAGGAGGGCGCGGCCTTCACCTACCTCACCCACAACCTCGCCGTGGAGCGCCTCGGAGCGGCGATCAACGCCTACGCCAACGCGGCCGGGGCGATCGGTTTCGCGAGCGAGTACGTGCGCGAGCGCGAGGTCTTCGGCAAACCGGTGGCCGCGTTCCAGAACACCAAATTCGTCCTCGCAGAGTGCGCCACCGAGGTCGCCGCCGCCCAGGCTCTCGTCGACCGCGCCCTGCTGGAGCATGCCGCAGGCGAGCTGACGGCCGCCGACGCCGCCAGGGCCAAGCTCTTCTGCACCGAGGTCGCGGGCCGCGTGATCGACAAGTGCCTCCAGCTGCACGGCGGTTACGGCTACATGCTCGAGTACCCCATCGCCCGGCTCTACGCCGACACCCGCGTGAACCGGATCTACGCCGGAACCAGCGAGGTCATGAAGACGATCATCGCCAAGGACCTCGGTCTCTGAGTCCGCGCCCACCCCACTCTTCCCAGGAGGACCCCATGCGCGACGCAGTGATCGTCGACGCCGTCCGCACCGCCGTAGGCAAGCGCGGCGGCTCGCTCTCGCAGCTGCACTCCGCCTCGCTCTCCGCCCATGTCCTCAAGGCCCTGGCGAAGCGCAACAGCCTCGACCCGGCCCTCGTCGACGACGTCATCTGGGGCTGCGCCTCCGGAGTCGGCATGCAGGCCGGCTGCGTCGGCCGCGCCGCGGTACTGGCGGCGGGCTGGCCCGAGTCCGTCCCCGGCCTGACGGTCGACCGCCAGTGCGGCTCCTCCCAGCAGGCCGTCCACCAGGCGGCGGCCGGTGTGATCTCCGGGCAGTACGACGTCGCCGTCGCCGGTGGTGTGGAGATCATGAGCCGGCTCCCGCTGGGCACCACGCGGGGCGACGGCAGCCTCGGCGAACCCTTCGGACCCGATGTCTTCGCACGCTACGACGGCATCCGCTTCAACCAGGGCACGGGCGCCCAGCTGATCGCCGACGAGTACGGCATCACACGGACCGAGATGGACCAACACGGCCTGGAATCCCACGCGCGGGCTGCCCGGGCGATCGACGAGGGCCGGTTCAAGGACCAGATCGCCCCCATCTCCGTCGCCGACGAGGACGGCACCACCCGCGTCTTCGACACCGACGAGGGCGTGCGGCGGGGCTCCACCATCGAGAAGCTCGCCGGGCTCAAGCCCGCCTTCGCGGAGGACGGGACCATCACGGCGGGAAACGCCTCGCAGGTCTCCGACGGCACGGGCGCGCTCCTCGTCACCACCAGCGAGTTCGCCGCCTCCCAGGGATGGACGCCCATGGCACGCGTCCACACCGCGGTGGTCACCGGGACGGACCCGGTCACCATGCTCAAGGGACCGATCCCGGCCACGGCCAAGGCGCTCGCGAAGGCCCGCCTGTCGATCGATGACATCGGCACCTTCGAGATCAACGAGGCTTTCGCCTCCGTCACTCTGGCCTGGCTGCGCGAGACCGGCGCGGACCACGCGCGGATGAACCCGCTCGGCGGCGCGATGGCCATCGGCCACCCCATCGGCGGCTCCGGCGCCCGCCTCATGACCACCCTGGTCCACCACATGCGCGACAACGGCATCCGCTACGGCCTCCAGTCCATGTGCGAGGGCGGCGGCATGGCCAACGCCACCATCCTCGAACTCCTGTGAGGGCGGCCCAGGACGCCCCTGCTCACACGACCGGGACGGGACAGGGGCCGGGGAGGACGGAAGCCAAGGACTTCGTCGAATTCCTGAGTGTGGAACAACTGGACCGGGACCTGTTCCGCGGCCGGTGCCACGACGGCATTCCCTCGCGCGCCTTCGGCGGTCAGGTGGCGGCCCAGGCCCTCGCGGCCGCCTGCCTGACCGTGCCGGAGGACCGGACCGCTCATTCGCTGCACGGCCACTTCCTGCGCCCGGGCGACACGGCACGCTCCCTCGTGTACTCCGTGGAGCGGGTCCGGGACGGATCCTCGTACCTGGCCCGCCGGGTCACCGCCGTCCAAGGTGGTGAGCCCGTCTTCACCCTCACGGCGTCGTTCAAGCGGCCGGAGACGGCCGGCGACCGCCAGCCCGCCATGCCGCAGACCCCCGAGCCCGGGACTCTGCCCGACATGTACAAGACCTGGGCGACGAACAACCCGGAGGACTTCGCGCAGGCGGAGTTCTGCCGGGTCCTCGAAATGCGCTACGTCCCCGGACCGGCCGAGCCGACCACACCGGGCCTGACGGAGCAGAAGCTGTGGATCCGCGCGACCGAACGGCTGCCCGACACCCACGTGCTACACACCTGTGCCCTGGCGTACGCCTCCGATCTCTTCCTCGCTCCGGCCGTGGCGCTGCCGCACCAACTGCCCCGGATGCTGCGCCGCGAGCCCTCGTCGGTCTTCCTCACCTCGCTCGACCACTCCATCTGGTACCACCGGCCGTTCCGCGCCGACGAGTGGATGCTTTTCGCCCAGCGCAGCCCCACTGCGGTGGACGGACGTGGCCTCGCCTTCGCGGACGTCTGGAGTCTCGACGGCACGCTGATCGCCCACGTGGTGCAGGAGACCGTGATCCGCCCCTCACGGGCGCGCCACCGCTGAAGCCCCCATGTCCCCCTTCTCTCTGTCCCATCGGAGGAATCCCCATGTCCGACCTGGTCCTCACCTCGTTCGAGGACGGCGTCGCCGTCGTCACGATCAACCGCCCCGAGGCCCGCAACGCCGTCAACCGTGCGGTGGCCGACGCCGTCGCCGAGGCCGTCGACCAGCTCGACGCCCGTGACGATCTCGTCGTCGGCGTGATCACGGGTGCCGGCGGCACCTTCTGCGCCGGCGCCGATCTCAAGGCCCTGGCCGCCGGAGAGCGCTCCGGCATCCCCGGCCGCGGCTTCTGCGGGGTCACCGAGACCCCGCCCACCAAGCCGCTGATCGCCGCGGTCGAGGGATACGCACTCGGCGGCGGCACCGAACTCGCCCTCGCCTGCGATCTGATCGTGGCCTCCGGAACCGCGAAGTTCGGGCTGCCGGAGACCAAGCGCGGCCTGATTGCCGCGGGGGGCGGCCTCGTTCGGCTCCCCCGCCGGATCCCTTACGCGGTGGCGATGCAGTACGCGCTCACCGGAAGCCTCCTTCCTGCCCAGCGGGCCTACGAGCTCGGCATGGTCAACGCGCTGACCCCGGAGGGCGGCGCCCTGGACGGGGCGCTCTCCCTCGCGCGGGAGATCGCGGCCAACGGGCCGCTCGCGGTCCGGGCCAGCAAACAGATCGTGACCGAGTCGGCCGACTGGGCGGCGGACGAGGTCTGGGCGCGCAATCGCGCCGCCTGCGAACCGGTCTTCGCTTCGGCCGACGCCCAGGAGGGCGCGCGCGCCTTCGCGGAGAAACGCGCCCCTCGCTGGAGTGCTCGCTGACCGACGCGCCGCTCCGGCTTCCAGGGGATTTCCCGCTACCGTCCCGAGGCACCGCTCGGGCATGACCGGACGAAGGAGTTCAGCCATGACCACCACCTGGCCCCAAGGGCTGCCCCGCACCCTCGACTACCCGACAGGCTCGATCGCCGATCTCCTCGCCGGTTCCGCGCACGCCTTCGGCGACCGCACGGCGCTCATCGACGGCGATGACCGGCTCTCGTACGCGGAGCTGTACGAACGGGCGCTCCGGATCGCGCAGGGTCTGCGGGAACAGGGCATCGCCCCCGGCGACGCCGTCGCCGTCCACCTACCCAACTCGATCTGGTTCACGGCCGCCTACTACGGCATTCTGCTGGCCGGAGCCGCGGTGGTGCCGGTCAACCCGGCCCAGCCGCCTCTCGCGCTGCGTCGCCAGCTCGACGACTCGGACACGGTCGCCGTCTTCACCCACCCGGCCGTCGCGAGGGCGTTGAGCGAAGCAGTCATCGGCTCCCGGGCGGTCCGGCTCGTCTGCGTGACGCCGACGACGGCCGCTGCCCCGGGGCCCGCGGGCAACCCTGCCGCGGTCGCGTTTCCGGTCACCACGGTCGCGTTCGACGCGCTGATGAAGGCGGAGCCGGCGCCCGCGACCGGCGTCGGCGGCGACGCGGTCGCGCACCTGGCCTTCACCGGCGGGACGACGGGCGTGCCCAAGGCCGTCCGGGTCCTGCACCGCAACCTGATCACCAATGTGCTCCAGGTGGCGTGCTGGCGCAGTGCCGCCGTGCCCTCCGCGGACGAACGGGGCCGCATCCTGCTGCGCCATGTGCCCGCGGCGCGGAACCCGCACCACATCCCGCTGGCTGCCGCCACCGGCATCTCGGTCGCCCCGCTCTTCCACGGCATGGGCATGGTCAGCCAGAGTGTCTTCGTCGCCGCCGGCATCACCGTGAAGGTGTTCGGGCGGTTCGACGCGGCCAGGTACCTGGACACCATCGAGGAGATGGGCGTCCACGCCATCAGCGGCTCCCCCGCTCTCTGCCACGCCCTGCTGTCCGTACCGGGCGCACGGGAGCGCGATCTGTCGTCCGTGCGGGTCGTCAGCAGCGGGTCCGCGCCGATCAACCCGGCCGTGGTCACGGAGCTCTCCGGGATCTTCCCGAACGCCGTTGTCAGTGACGGTTACGGGCTGACCGAGGCCACGATGGGTGTCGCGATCAGTCCGCTGGACAGCGCGATCCCGCGTCCCGCCGGCAGCACGGGCCTGGTGCTCTTCGACACCGAGGTCGAGATCCGTCAGCCTGACCGGACCACCCCTGTGCCGCCGGGCGAGCGGGGCGAGGTCTGGGTCCGGGGGCCCCAGGTGACCGCCGGCTACCACGGTCACCCCGAACTCACCGCGGAACAGTACATGGGCGGCTGGCTGCGCACCGGCGACCTCGGCACGCTCGACGAGCGGGGCTGGCTGTCCCTCGTGGGCCGGGCGAAGGACATGCTCATCTACAAGGGGTACAACGTGTATCCCGGCCCTCTGGAGAACATCCTCCGCGAGCATCCGGCGGTCGCCCAGGCGTCCGTCGTGGGCCGGCCGCACATGGAGCACGGAGAGATCCCGGTGGCCTTCGTCGTGCTGAGGACCGAGGCGGACGTGTCGGCCTCGGACGAGGATCTGATCGCGTACGTCGCCGAACGTGTCGCGCCGTACCAGCGGGTCCGGGACGTGGTGATCGTGGAGGAGCTGCCGCTGTCGGCGACGGGGAAGATCCTCAAGACCGAGCTGCGCAGGCGGGCGGCCGACTCCTGAGCCGTGGGGCACAGCCCTTCCGGGTTGCGGGTGCGGGCCGGGCGGAGTGGGTACTCCGCCCGGCCCGCACCCGCGCGCTCTTGGCGCTACTGGGCGTAGGCCCTCAGCGGCGGCTCATCAGGAACCTTCGTGGCGTTGAGGATCTCCGCCGTGAAGTTCGCGCCGGTGACCGCCGTGGCCGCCACGGCCTCGTGAGGCCGGACGCCGGGGAGGTTGACGGTCAGGCACGTGCCGAAGGGAAGCCGGCTGGGGACGGCCGGTCCTGAGTGCGACAGGGCATCCACGACCAGCCGCTAGGCGACCGCGTCGTACAGCATGCTGAAGTGGGCGCCTCCGTGCTCCAGGCTCACCACCTGTGTGGCCTCACATTTCGGCCCCTTCCAGGGGGCCGGGCGGCACGACTTCGCGGGCCGGGAACAGCGGCACCGGGGCCCTTGTCGCGGGCCCCGGTGCGGTGGGGGAATCCGTTACGGCAGCACGATCGGGAAGGTGCGCCTCGGCGTCTCGAGAAGGCCGTGGAAGGTCGAGAGCACAGTGACGTCACCGTCCACCGTGATGGCACCGGAGCCGATCGCCTCGGGGAAGGAGACGCGCTGGGCCAGAGCCCGGTCGAGCGTGGCGCGCTCCAGGCGGAGGGTCAGCTGGGGTGGCTCTTCGCCCGGTGCGTCGCCTCGCATCGGGGTGAGCACTCCGTTGCCGACCAGCAGCGTCCACGTCTCGTCGGTGTCCGTGAACTCCCAGCGCAGCAGCAGCCGATGGGCCGCAGCGCGCGGGCCGTCCAGCCGGACCGCCAGGGAGTCGAAGATCTGCCCGGTGGAGAGCGCCGCCAGCATGTCCACGCTCTCGGCTCGTGGCGCGCCCTTGGCGCGCTTCTCCTGGCCGGCCTCCCGCAGCTCCTTGGCGCCCGTGAGATAGATGTTGCGCCAGGTGCCGTTCTCCTGGGCGAAGCCCAGCTGTTCGTACGTGGCGATCTGCAGCTCGCGGGCCGAGGCGTGCTCGGGTTCGGCGAACAGGACATGGTTGAGCAGTTCGGCGGCCCAGCGCAGGTCGCCGTCCTCGAAGGCCTCTCGGGCCCTGGCGACGGTGGTGTCCGCGCCGCCGATGGCGGCGACATACCGCTCGGCCTGCCCGACCGGTGGGTGCGGCCACAAGTGGGCCGGGTTGCCGTCGTACCAGCCCATGTAGCGCTGGTAGACGGCCTTGACGTTGTGGCTGATGGATCCGTAGTAGCCGCGCACGTTCCAGGCCCGGCCCAGCTCGCCGGGGAAGGCCTGGATCTCCTCGGCGATCTCGGGGCCCGTCAGGCCCTGGTTCATCAGGCGGACGGTCTGGTCGTGGAGATAGGCGTAGGCGTCGCGCTGCTGGGTGAGCATGCGCATCACCGCGTCATGACCCCATGTCGGCCAGTTGTGGGAGCCGATGAGGGTGTCGGTCCCGTCGAACAGCTGGATCGATTCGGTGATGTACGACGCCCAGGCGTGGGCGTCGCGCACCTGGGCGCCGCGCAGCGTGAGGACGTTGTGCAGTGAGTGGTTGACGTTCTCGGCGATGAGCAGGACGCGGTGGTCCGGCAGGTGGAAGTTCATCTCCGAGGGCGCCTCGGTGTCCGGGGTCAGCTGGAAGACCAGCCGGACTCCGTCCAGGACAAGTTCCTGGCCCGTCGCCGTGATGCTCTTCGTCGGTGCGATCAGGCCGACCGTTCCGGTGGACAGGGCCTGCCCGAGACCGAATCCGACCGATGCCCGTGCTCCGACGGGCAGCGAGCGCCCGTACATGTAGACGGCGCGGCGCAGCATCGCGGGGCCGGCGAAGACGTTCTCGCTGACGGCGTGGTCCATGAAGCCGTCGGGCGCGACGACATCGCAGTCCCCGGCCCGGACCGCCTCGTCGGTGGTGACACCGAGGACTCCGCCGAAGTGGTCGCCGTGGCTGTGCGTGTAGATCACGGCCTTGACCGGGCGCTCGCCACGATTGCGGGTGTAGAGCCCGAGGGCCTCGGCGGCGACCTCTCCGGACGTCAGCGGGTCGACGACGACCACCCCGGTCTCGCCCTCGATGATCGTCATGTTGGAGACGTCGAGGCCGCGGACCTGGTAGATGCCGGGTGCGGCCTCGAAGAGTCCCTGGGCGGTGTTGAGCCGGCTCTGCCTCCAGAGGCTCGGGTGGACGGTGTCAGGGCAGTCGTTTTTGTTCAGGAAGTCCCAGCGGTCGTTGTCCCAGACGACCCGGCCCGCGTCGTTGCGCACGACGCAGGGCTCCAGCTTGTCGATCAGGCCACGGGTGGCGTTGGTCTGGTCGGTCGTGTCGCCCCAGTCGAGTTCGGGTGTGGCGGTCATCGCTCGCATTCCTCGTCGTTGATGGCCCTGGAGGGCGCGGTGATGCGGGTCCAGACAGCGCTCTCGCCTACGTCGGCGGCCCGCATACCGAGGCTCTCGGCCCAGCTGCGCTCCGAGGCGACCGCGTCGCGCCAGGACCACAGCCGGCGGGTGAGGCGGTGCAGCGGATACTCCTGGGTGATGCCCATGGCTCCGTGCAGCTGGTGTGCGATCCGGGCGATCTCTGTCGCCGCGGCGGCTGTGGTGATCCGCGCGATCTCGTCGGCGCCGGTGAGTGGTGCCGCCTCGCGGGCCAGAGCCAGCGCGGCGTCGGCCTGGACGAGCTGGACGCGCATCCGGGCGAGGTTGCCGGCGACGGCCGGGATCTTCAGCAGGGGGGCGCCGAACTGCTTGCGCTCGGAGACGTACGTCCTGGTGAGTCGGTAGGCGCCGTGGGCGGCGCCCAGGACGGCCGCCGACCAGAGGAGGGCGAGCCGTTCCCGTACCTCTCCGTACGCGGGGGCGCCTTCGACGGCGGTGACGGGTGTGCCGGCGAGGACCACGGTGTCGCGGGGCTCCCCGGCGAGGTTGTCGACCTTCCGGAGGGTCACCGTGGCGTCGCCCAGGTCGACCAGGAGCGGTGTGACGCCGGGTGCGCACAGCACCAGGCGGGTGGCGTCGCGGGCCCACGGCACGGAACTCAGCTCGGCGTCGACCGTGCCGGACACCGCGTCGGGCGCCGCGTCGAGCAGGAGGACCGTGGAGAGGCCGTCGTCGAGCCTGCCTGCCTGGCCGAGGACCCAGTCGGCGGTGGACGCCTCGATGATCGGGACGCCGATTCCGTGTCCGGCGAGCGACTCGACCACCACGAGCAGGTCGTCGAAGGAGCCGCCGGAGCCGCCCCGGTCCTCGTCGAGCCCGACGCGCGGCAGACCCAGCTCGACGAGTCCTGCCCACAGGCCGGGACCGCCGGCCGCTGCCAGGTCGTCGATGAGGTTCCGCAGTTCGTCGATGTACTCGCTCCGGCTCATGAACGGGCCTCCTGTCGGGCGATGAGGGAGAGCAGGACCTCCGCCGAGCCCCCGCGCAGGCTGAAGGCGGGTGAGGCGAGCAGCGCCTGGCCGAAGACGCCGTCGAAGGACGGGTCCTGGCACAGGTCGGTGCGGCGGAGCGCCTCGATGACGTCGTGCTCGAAGGCGTTACCGAGGTACTTGAGGGCCGCGGCCTGCTGTACGGGTGCCTGACCGGCGTCCATGGCGCCGGCCACGTCGAAGCAGAGCCGGCGCAGCACCGCGAGACGGGCCACCAGCGAACCGAGGAGCGCGTGCAGTTCGCGGTCGTTCCGCCGGCGGGCGGTCTCGGCGATCAGCTCGACCAGGACGGGATAGCTGGACAGGGCGCGCTCGGCGCCGCCGCGCTCGAAGGAGAGCTGCTCGACGACCTGCTTCCAGCCCTGGTCGGCCTCGCCGAGTATGCGGTGCGCGGGGACGAGGACGCTCTCGAAGCGGACCTCGTTGAAGTGGTGCTCGCCGGCCAGGTCGACGATCGGTGTGACGGTCACACCCTTGGTGTCCATGTCGACGATGAACTCACTGAGGCCGTCGTGCTTGCGCTCGCCGCGCGTGGTGCGCGCGAGCAGGTAGGCGTGGGTGGCGTGGTGGGCCTGGGTGGTCCAGATCTTGTGGCCGTTGACGAGCCAGCCGCCCTCGACCTGCTCGGCGGTGGTCTTCACCGAGGCCAGGTCGGATCCGGCCTCCGGCTCGCTCATGCCGAGGCAGAAAACGGCCTCGCCGGAGGCGATCCTCGGCACGATCTCCTGCTGGAGCCGGCGTGTGCCGTGCCGGAGGACCGCCGGCCCGATCTGCCGGTCGCCGATCCAGTGCGCGGCCACCGGGGCGCCCGCTCGGAGCAACTCCTCGGTGACAGCCAGGCGTTCGACGTTGGTGCGCCCGGCTCCGCCGAACTCCTCGGGGTACGTCATGGCGATCAGCCCGCGTGCGGCGAGTTCCTTGCTGAACTCCAGGTCGAAGGAGCGCAGCCAGGAGTCGCTGCGGGGTGTGTAGCGTCCGGCGTCCCGCCATTCGGCGGTCAGCTCCCGGACCTGTGTGCGCAGTTCGGCGCAGGAGTCCGTTCCTGGGGTGTGGTCCATGGTGGCCTTTCGGGCAGGCGGTTCGGGTGTCAGCGGCCGGTGAAGACGCCGGGGCGCTTCTCCTGGAAGGCCGCGAACGCCTCCTGCGAGTCCTGGGTGGAGGTGATGACGGCCATGTGGGAGGAGATCAGGTCCAGTGCGGTCCGCAGGTCGTGGCGGGCGCCCTGACGGACGGCGCGCTTGATGGTGCGGATCGCGACGGGCGGCCGTTCGGCCAGCCGGGCGGCGTAGGCGTACACCGCGTCCATCAGGTCCTCGTCCGCGTGGACCTCGTCCACCAGGCCGATGCGCAGCGCCTCGTCGGCGCCGACGAAGTCGCCGGTCCACAGCATGCGCAGCGCGGTGGAGGTGCCGACGGCGCGGGGCAGGAGCCAGCAGCCGCCGTCGCCGGGGACCAGGCCGACCTTGATGTAGCCCTCGGAGAAGCGGGCGCCCCGGCCGGCGAAGCGCAGGTCGCACAGGAGCGCCATGTCCATCCCCGCGCCCACGGCGGGGCCCGTGACGGCGGCGATGACCGGCTTGTCGACGTCCTCGAGTGCGAGCGCGACGCGGTGCACGTGCTGGGTCAGCAGTTCCTTCTCGCCCAGCGGGGCCCGCTCTTCCCCCTTGAAGGCGGAGAGGTCGACGCCGGAGCAGAAGGAGTCGCCCGCACCGGTGACCACGATGACCCGTACTCCGGGGTCACCCTGTGCCTGGGTCAGGGCGTCGGCCCAGGCGTGCACCATGTCGATGGTGAAGGCGTTCTTCCGCTCGGGGCGGTTGAGGAGGATGGTCGCGATCCCGTCGCGGACCGTGTACTCGAGATCGGCCATCGCCGTCCCTTTCTCTAGTGGATACCGGCCCGCAGCTCGCGCTTGAGGACCTTGCCGTTGGGGTTGCGGGGCAGTGCGTCGACGAAGTGGACCCGTCGGGGTTTCTTGTACGAGGCGATCCGGTCCCGGGTGAAGTCGGCGAGCTCCCGCTCCGTGGGGCGGTCCGTACCCTGGCGCAGGACGACCACTGCGGTGACTGCCTCGCCCCACACGTCGTCGGGGACGCCGACGACCGCCACCTCGGACACCGCCGGGTGCTCCGCGAGCACCGACTCGACCTCGGTCGGATAGACGTTCTCGCCACCGCTGACGATCATGTCCTTGATGCGGTCGGTGAGAAACAGGTAGCCGTCGGCGTCGAGGTAGCCGCCGTCACCGGTGCACAGCAGGCCCTCGGAGTCGTACAGCGCGGCGGTCTCCTGGGGCCGGTTCCAGTAGCCGGGCGTGTTGTGGCGGGAGCGGATCCGGATCTCGCCGGCGGTCCCCGGCTCGACCGGCCTGCCGGTCCCCGGCTCGACCGGCCTGCCGGTCTCCGGGTCGGCGATCACGACGTCGACGCCGCGGCGGGGCCTGCCGACCGATGTCAGCAGATGCCGTTTGTGGCCGTCGGGCGCATGGTCCTCCGGCGGCAGCTGCGTGACCGTGCCACCGCCCTCGGTAAGTCCGTACTTGCCCATGAAGTGGCAGGCGAAGAGGCCCATCGAGCGGCGCAGCAGGGCGGGGGTGATCGGCGCGGATCCGTAGGTGATGAGCGTGAGACGGGAGAAGTCGCGCCTCTCCACCCCGGGCAGTTCGGTGAGCAGGTGCAGGACCGAGGGGACCAGGAAGGCGTGTGTGACGCCCTCCTGCTCGATGGTCTCGGCCGCCGTCTCGGGAGTGAAGTCCGGGAACATCAGGCTGTTGGCGCCGGCGGTGAGCGCCACGCGCAGCCAGCCGAGCCCTCCGATGTGGAACATCGGCAGGGCGTTGAGCGCGACGGACCCGGGCTCCCAGAGGTACTCCCGCAGCTCCGTGGTGTCGGCGTAGAAGTTGCCGTGGGTCAGCAGGACGCCCTTGGGGACGCCTGTGGTTCCCGAGGTGTAGATCTGCAGGAACACCTCGTCGGCATCCGCGGCGGTACCCCGGCCCGGATCGTCGTCCGGGTGGGCGGCGAGCCAGGTCTCGTACGCGGGCACGCCTGGATCCTCGGAGGGGCCGATGACGACCAGCCGCAGCGTGGGCAGGGCCGCGCACACGGCGTCGGCGGCGGCGCGGAACTCGGGTTCGGCCAGCAGGACCGTCAGCTCGGCGTCCTGGGCGACAGCAGTCAACTCACGCACGGTGAGGCGCCAGTTGAGGGGTACGGTCACCAGTCCCGCCTTGGCGGCACCGACCAGGATCTCGCCGGCCTCGTTGCGGGTACGGGCGAGGAACCCGATTCGCGAGCCGGCGGGGGTCTCGACGAGCAGCGCACGGGCTATCCGGTTGCTGCGGGAGTCCAGTTCGGCATAGCCGACGGTGCTCCCGTCGCACGTGAGCGCGGCGGAGGTGCCTCGCTCGGTCGCGTGGAGGCGGACGGCGTCGGGCAGGTGCAGGCCCATGAATGGGTCCCTCCATCGTCGTTGGCAGAGGATGCGGGCGGTACGGGGTGGAGCCGGTTCGGTCCGGACCCGGCGGCATACGTCAGCCCTTGGGACCGCCGGCGACGTAAAGGATCTGGCCGTTGACGAATCCGGCCTCCTCACGGACGAAGAAGGAGACCGCCTGGGCGATGTCCTCGGGGCGGCCGCCCCGGCGGACCGGGATGGCCTTGGCATACCGGTCGGTGAACTCCTCGAAGGTGATGCCCATGCGCTCGGCGGTGGCCTCGGTCATCTCCGTGGCGATGAAGCCGGGGGCGACGCAGTTGACCGTGACGCCGAAGGGTCCGAGCTCGATCGCCAGGGTCTTGGTGAGGCCCATCAGCCCGGCCTTGGCCGAGGAGTAGTTCGACTGGCCCCGGTTGCCGAGGGCTGCGGACGAGGAGAGGTTGACGGTGCGGCCCCAGCCGGCGGCGGTCTGGTGGCGCTGTACGGCGCGTGCCATCAGGAAGGCGCCGCGCAGGTGGACACCGATGACCGAGTCGAACTCCTGGTCGGTCATCTTGAAGAGGAGATTGTCCCGGATGATGCCGGCGTTGTTCACCAGGACGGTGGGGGCGCCGAGTTCGGCCGTGACGCGGGCGACGCCCGCCTCGGCCTGTTCGGAGTCGGAGACGTCGCAGCCGACGGCGAGGGCGCGGCCGCCCTCCTTCTCGACGGTCCCGACGGTCCTGGCACAGGCCGCCTCGTCGAGGTCGAGGACCGCCACGGCGAATCCGTCACGGGCGAGGCGGGCGGCGATCGACGCGCCGATTCCCCGGGCGGCGCCGGTGACGACGGCGACCTGCTGAGCGGAGTGGGTCGTGGACACAGTTGCTCCCTGTGGCAGTGTGGGGGGCCTACTTGGGGGCCATGCGAATGGCGCCGTCGAGGCGGATCGTCTCGCCGTTGAGCATGGGGTTCTCGATGATCGAGGTCGCCAGGTGGGCGTACTCCGAGGGGTCGCCGAGCCGGGAGGGGTGCGGGACCTGGGCGCCGAGCGCGTCGAGGAACTCCTGCGGCTTCTTGTTGAGAAGCGGGGTGGAGAAGAGGCCGGGGGCGATGGTGACGACCCGGATCTTCGCCGCCGCGAGGTCGCGGGCGATCGGGAGTGTCATGCCCACGATGCCGCCCTTGGACGCGGAATAGGCGCACTGGCCGATCTGGCCCTCGAAGGCCGCGGCGGAGGCGGTGTTGATGATGACACCGCGCTCACCATCGGCCTCCTCGGTCTTCGCCATCTCGGCCGCGGCGAGGCGCAGCACGTTGAAGGTGCCGATCAGGTTGACGCCGACGACGAACTCGAAGTCCTCCAGGGCGTAGGGCGTGCCGTCGCGGCCTACGGTGCGGCCGCCCTTGCCGAGGCCCGCGCAGTTGACCGTGATGCGCAGCGGCGCCAGGGCCGCCGCGGTCGCCACGGCGCGGGTGGCGTCGTCGGCGCTGCGGACATCGCCGGCGACGAAGTGCGCGCGCTCTCCGAGTTCCTTGGCGCGCTGCTCGCCCTGGGAGGTGGGCAGGTCGAGGAGGACGACGTGCGCGCCCTGGCCGATCAGGCGTTCGGCGGTGGCGAGGCCGAGGCCCGACGCGCCACCGGTGATGACTGCGGAGACTCCGTTGATCTGCATGGTGAGGTTCCGTTCCCGGTTCAGAGGCCGATGGACTTGGCGATGATGGTCTTCATGACTTCGCTGGTCCCGCCGTAGATCCGCATGACGCGGGTGTCGGCGTAGAGGCGGGCGATCGGGTACTCGAGCATGTAGCCGTATCCGCCGTGCAGTTGGAGGCACTTGTCGATGACGCGGCTCGCGGTCTCGGTGCACAGCAGCTTCGCCATGGCCGCGTAGTCCGCAGACAGTTCGCCCTGGGCGTCGCGCTCCAGGGCTTCGTACGCCATGAGCTTGGCGGCCTCGACCTCGGTGGCGCACTCGGCAAGCACGAACTTGGTGTTCTGGAAGGCGGCCACAGGCTTGCCGAAGACTTCGCGGTCCCGGGTGTACTCCTTGGCGAAGGACACGGCCGCTTCGGCGGCGGCGGACGCCTGGACGGCGATCACGAGGCGCTCGCGTGCGAGGTTGCGGCCGAGGTAGAAGAAGCCCTCGTCCTGCTCGCCGAGCAGGTTCTCCACCGGCACCTTCACATCGGTGAAGGAGAGCTCGGCGGTGTCGGAGGCGTGCAGGCCGATCTTGTCCAGGCTGCGGCCGACCTCGAAACCCTCACTCCCGGTCTCGACGACCAGGATCGACAGACCCTTGCGACGGTTGTCCGCAGGGGCGGGGGACGTACGGCAGACGACCAGGACCAGGTCGCACTGCGTACCGCCGGTGATAAAGGTCTTGGCGCCGTTGAGGACGTAGTGGGTGCCGTCCTCTGAGAGGACGGCCTTCGTCCGGATGCCGGCGAGATCGGAGCCGGTACCGGGCTCCGTCATCGCGATGGACAGCATGAAGTCGCCGGAGACGCAGCCGGGGACCCAGCGGCGCTTCTGCTCCTCAGTCCCGAAGTGCAGGAGGTACGGCAGGATGATGTTGGAGTGGGTCATCGCGGTGCCGATGGTGGCGCCGGCCCGGGCGACCTCCTCGGCGAGCACGGCACCGAAGTGGTGTCCGGCCTGGGCACCGCCGCCGTACTCCTCCGGTACCTCCATGCCGAGCAGGCCGAGCGCGCCGAGCTTGCGGTAGAAGTCGCGGGGGACGGCCTTCGCCGCCACCCAGTCCTGCAGGTGCGGAACCGCTTCTTTGGCGAGGAAGTCACGGACCACCTGTCGGAACGCCTGGTGCTCCTCGTTGAATACCGTGCGCGGCATGGGATCCTCTCTCACGATCTGTGGTTAGCCAGTTTTTACTTTCACCACCCACGGCCCTGCTGTCAAGAGACTTCGATCCCAGATCAGGACCTGGACATGATGGTTAGCTTGGAATAACTTAATGCTGCCCGTCACCCCTCTCTCAGGAGCAGCCCATGCGTGACGCAGTGATCGTCGATGCCGTGCGGACCCCCGTCGGCAAACGCGGCGGTTCCCTCTCCGGCATTCACGCCGTCGACCTCTCCGCCCATGTCCTGACCGCCCTCGCCGAGCGCAACGGCCTCGACCCGGCCTCCGTCGACGACGTCATCTGGGGCACTGTTTCCCAGGTCGGCGAACAGGCCGGCGTCGTCGGCAGGTTCGCTGCACTCGCCGCGGGCTGGCCCGAGTCCGTGCCCGGGGTGTCCGTCTCGCGCGCCTGTGGCTCCTCCCAGCAGTCGGTGCACTTCGCCGCCGGACTGGTCATCGCCGGCCAGTACGACATCGCCGTCGCCGGAGGCGTCGAGTCGATGAGCCGGGTTCCCATGGGCGCCGCCCGCGAGGTTCCAGGGACGGGCCAGGCCTACGGCCCACTCGTCCTCGACCGCTACTTCCCCGACGGGCAGGGCACCTTCGACCAGGGTGTCGGCGCCGAGATGATCGCCGAGCAGTACGGATTCAGCCGCGCTCAACTCGACCAGCACGCCTTGGACTCGCACGAGCGGGCCGCCCGGGCCGTGGACGAGGGCCGCTTCAAGGCACAGATCGCTCCGGTCACCGTCACCGGCGCGGACCACACGACGCGCGTCTTCGACACCGACGAGGGCGTGCGGCGCGGATCGACCCTGAAGAAGCTGGCAGCCCTCAAGACCCCCTTCAAGGCTGACGGCGTGGTGAGCGCCGCGAATTCCTCCCAGATTTCCGACGGCGCCGCCGCGCTGCTCATCACCACGAGCGAGATCGCCCGCCGGAACGGCTGGACCCCGCTCGCCCGGGTCCACACCGCGGTCCTCGCCGGCGTCGATCCGGTCACCATGGCCCTGGGGCCGGCCCCGGCCACAGCCAAGGCCCTCAGGCGCTCGGGCCTGTCCCTCGACGACATCGGCGCCTTCGAGATCAACGAGGCGTTCGCCCCGGTCACCCTGGCATGGCTGAAGGAGACCGGCGCGGACTACGAGCTGATGAACCCCCTCGGAGGTGCGATGGCGATAGGCCACCCGCTCGGGGGCTCCGGTGCGCGCCTGATGACCACACTGGTCCACCACATGCGCGACAACGGAATCCGCTACGGCCTCCAGGCGATGTGCGAGGCCGGAGGCATGGCCAACGCGACGATCCTCGAGCTGGTCTGAACCGTCCACCCGGGTACGGAGAGGGGGTGCTGCCCACCGGGCAGCACCCCCTCTCCGCGCGCTCACCTCACGTCACGCCAGGCCGACCTCCGCCAGGACCTCCCGGGTGTGCGCGCCGACCACCGGCGCGGGCCGCGGTGTGCCCGGCGGGGTGCCCTGGAAGCGCGGGGCGGGGGCGGGCTGGAGCACACCACCCTCCGTGTAGTAGGTACCGCGCGCCAGGTTGTGCGGGTGGGTGGCGGCCTCGGTCAGTCCGTACACCGGGGTGACACAGGACTGCGTGCCGTCGAAGGCCGCCGTCCACTCCTCGCGGCTCCGTCCGGCGAAGATCTCCGCCAGGCGCGCCCGCATGGCGGGCCAGCTGTCCCGGTCGTGCTGCCCGGCGAACAACGGGTCGCCGGTGAGGCCGAGGACCTGCAACAGGACCGCGTAGAAATGCGGCTCGACGCTGCCGACGGCCATGTGCCCGCCGTCGGAGGTGCGGTAGGTGCGGTAGAAGGGGGCACCACCGTCGAAGAGGTTGACGCCGCGGGCGTCCTCCCATCGGCCGATCGCCAGCAGGCCGTGGATGAGGGCGAGCTGGACGGCGGTGCCGTCGGTCATGGCGGCGTCGACGACCTGGCCTTCGCCCGTGCGTCGCGCGCTGACCAGCGCGGTCGTGATGCCCAGGGCGAGCAGCATGCCCCCGCCACCCATGTCTCCGACGAGGTTCAGGGGGAGGGGCGGGTTCTCGTCCGCGGCGCCGAGCGCGCCGAGCGCGCCCGCGACGGCGATGTAGTTGATGTCGTGGCCGGGCGCCTGGGCGAGCGGACCGTCCTGGCCCCAGCCGGTCATCCGGCCGTAGACGAGTTCGGGGTTGCGGGCCAGGCAGATCTCCGGGCCGAGGCCGAGGCGTTCCGCGACACCGGGGCGGAAACCTTCGATGACGGCGTCGGCGGTGTCGATGACGGCGAGGACGGCCTCGACGCCCGCCGGGTCCTTCAGGTCGAGGGCGACCGAGCGGCGGCCCCGGTGCAGAATCGGATGCTTCGACGCGGTGCCGGCATCGGCGGGCCGGTCGACGCGGATGACTTCGGCGCCCTGGTCGGCCAGGAGCATGCCGGCAAAGGGGCCGGGTCCGATGCCGCCGAGTTCGACGATGCGGATGCCGGCCAGCGGGCCGGCCGGAGTGGATGCGGTACTCACTGGAGGTCGGCTCTTTCCGGGCGACGGGATGACGAAGGGCTCACAGGCCCAGATCCTTGGCGATGATCGTCTTCATGACCTCGCTGGTTCCGCCGTAAATGCGCGAGACACGGGTGTCCGCGTACAGGCGGGCGATCGGGTACTCCAGCATGTAGCCGTAACCGCCGTGCAGTTGAAGGCATTTGTCGATGACGCGCCCCGCGACCTCCGTACCGAAGAGCTTGATCCTCGCAGCGTCCGCGCCGGACAGTTCGCCCTCGTCGTCGAGTTCGATGCCCTTGTCGACGAGCGCCTGAAGGGCCTCGACCTCGGCGGAACACTCGGCGAGGACGAACTTGGTGTTCTGGAACGCGGCCACCGGCTTGCCGAAGACCTTCCGCTCCAGGACGTACTCCCGGGCGAATTCGATCGCGGCCGTGGCCGTGGCGACAGCGCCCACGCCGATCGAGAGCCTCTCGCGGGGCAGGTTCCGGCCGAGGTAGGAGAATCCCTTGTGCTGCTCGCCGAGAAGGTTCTCGACCGGGACCCTGACGTCGGTGAAGGACAGCTCGGAGGTGTCGGAGGAGCGCAGCCCTATCTTGTCCAGCTTCCGGCCGTAGTCGAAGCCCTCACTGTCGGTCGGGACGACCAGCAGGCTGAGCCCGTGGCGGCGGTCCTCGGCGGTGGCCGGGGCGGTACGTGCCGCGACGACACACAGCTCGGAGTTGCGGGCACCGGTGATGAAGGTCTTGGAGCCGTTGAGGATGTAATGGGTGCCGTCCGCGGAGAGCTCGGCGCTACTGCGGATCCCCGCGAGGTCGGAGCCCGTGCCGGGCTCCGTCATCGCGATGCACAGCATGATGTCTCCGGAGGCTACGCCGGGGAGCCAGCGCTTCTTCTGCTCGTCGCTCGCGAGGTCGAGCAGGTACGGCAGGACGATGCCGGTGGACACCCCGTAGTGGCCGAACGAGACGGCGGCGCGTGCGCACTCCTCGTTGATGACGACCTGGTACTTGTAGCTGGTCTCGCCGGCGCCGCCGAGTTCCTCGGGAACGTCGAAGCCCATCACACCGAGCGCTCCGAGCTTGCGGAAGATGTCGCGGTCGACGAGGTTGTCGTGCTCCCACCGCTCGAAGTGCGGTTTCACCTCCTTGGCGATGAAGTCCCGGATCATCGCCCGGAAGTCCTCGTGCTCCTGGGTGTAGAGGGTGCGCTTCATGTGTCGGTCCTGTCGTTGCTCGTTGCGGGGTCGAGGGCGGTGACGACGGCGGTGCCCCGGAGGGTCACCGTGCCGTCGGGCAGGGTGACCGCCAGGTCGAGGTGGGCCAGCCCGTCCTCGACCGCGGCGACCGTCCCGGTGCAGACCGGTGTCACGTTGACGGGTGTGATCGCGGAGAACCGCACACCGAAGGAGCGGATACGCCCCTGGGGGACCCAGTCGGTGAGCAGCCGCCCGAGGTAGGCCATCGAGAGCATGCCGTGGGCGAAGACGTCCGGGATACCTACTGCCGCGCAGGCGTCGGTGTCGATGTGGACGGGGTTGTGGTCGCCGGAGGCTCCCGCGTAGAGCGCGAGCGTGGTGCGGGTGACCTTCGGAGCCCGGATGGTGAGCGAGTCGCCCGCGTTCAGGGTGGTCATCACCGGCCTGCCTTTGGGTCGCGCACCACGATGGTGCTGGTGAGCGCGGCGATCGGTGTGCCGTCGCGTGTCACGTGGGTGTCGCGCACGACGAACTGGAGGGCACCGCCCTTCTTCGTGTAGATGTCCTTGACCTCGGTCGAGAACGTGAGGGTCTCCCCCGCGTACGCGGTGGCGTGGTACGTGAACTCCTGGCCGCCGTGCAGGACCGTGCGGACGTCGACGCCGAGTTCGGTCAGGAACCTGGCCCGGTCGGGGTTGTCCATCTCCAGACAGAACAGGAACGTCGGCGGAACGGGGAGGTCGCGGTGACCGGCGGCCTCGGCGGCCCGCAGGTCGGAATAGACCGGATCCGTCTGGCCGCAGGCCTGGGCGAAGAAGCGGAGCCTGCCGCGCTCGGCCTCGGTCGAGAAGACGGGAGTGCGGCTGCCGATGACGGCGGGATCGATGGCCATGGATCAGGGCACCTTCTCCTCCAGTTAGGTTATGGCAGATTCACTTTCTTTCTCATTGCGCCTACTGTCAAGGTCACCACCTACAGGAGATCACGATTACCTTCATTCACTCAGTGGAAAATTTTGCGGCATCGCGCGCCGGGTTGACCAACAGGAGCGCCGCCATCGCCCCGACGATCATCGTCACGCCGAGGACCATGAAGCCGTCCCCGTAGCCGAGCGCGACGGAGTCCCCGGAGTCCACCAGCCTGCCGACGACCAACGGGGCCACGACCCCGCCGAGGCTGTAGATCCCGGTGACGATCCCGAAGACGGTGCCGCGCTGCTTCGCCGGCGCGACGTCGGCGAGCCCCGCGAAGGCGACTCCGTACCCCGCGGAGTTCAGACAGGACCCGAGCACGAGCAGCACCATCTGCGGCACACCCCGGTCCAGCGAGGAGAACGCGATGGTGCACACCCCGGAAGCCAGGACCATCGCACCGGGCAGGACACCCCGGGTCATTCGGCTGCCCACACCCCGCCTGGTCAACGCGGCCGAGAGCACGCCGACGAGAATCACCGCAATCGCCGAGCCCAGGTAGGGAAGCGCGACCAGGTTCCCGGCCGTGGTGGCGTCGTAGCCGAGCCCCTCCTGGAGGTAGAGCGGCAGCCAGCTGACCTTGACCGAGGTGTTGGCGTAGGCGACGAAGAACAGCAGGGACATCCCTATGAGCGTCCCGGTCGAGAACAGACGCCGCAGCGGAACCCGCTCGGGAAGTGCCGGTGCCGTCACGGCACCGTGGCCGCCACCCTGCGCGTCCTCAGGACCGGAATCGCCGCCGCCCAGCCAGAGAACGGCGACCAAGGCGCCGCAGGCGGCGAGCGCCGCGAACGCGGCGTGCCACGAGTACGTGAGGATGACCCAGGTCAGCACGGGCGCGGCGATCAGCGGGCCGATACCCGCCCCGGCGACGACGATCGAACTGGGGATCGCCCTCTTGTGTGCGGGGAACCACGAGTGCGCGACCTGCATCGCGAGCGCAGTGGTCGGCCCTTCCGCGAGGCCGAGCAGCACCCGGCACGCGACTATGGCGGTGAAACCGACCTGGGCCGCCATCGGCGCGAGACTCAGGGCCCACAGCGCCGCGATGCCCGCAAGGAGCCAGCGGGCCCGCACCTTGCCCCCGAGCCAGCCGCCGAGGACGGACCCGACGGCGAAGAGCCAGAAGAAGCTGCTCTGGATGACACCGAACCGGGCATCGTTCAGGCCCAGGTCCTCCTTCATGCCGACCCCGGCCAGACCCACGACGACCTTGTCGGCGTAGTTGACCAGCATCAGGCAGACCAGCAACGCGAGAACGGTCCATGCCTTGCGGCGCACACGGCCCGCGGCCACGCCCTCGGATGCGGACACTTCCTGCTGTTCGACAGCCATGACGGCCCTCCCTTGTCCAGCTGGGTAAATGTGGCGTGAAGTGAACCACCCCTAACTCACATGGACAAGGGACAACATCGATATCGCATGCCACTGGACGCGTGAGTGACTTTTCTCTAACTTGGCAGCGTTCAGCTCACGCGGAGGTGACGATGAACCCGTCGCGTACCGGTCCGCCGGCACGCCCCCCACGTCCGGTCCATCGGCCGCCGGGGCTCCACGACGAACCCGCCAGGAAGGGCGCCGGCCGGGTGCTGCGCCACGCGGCGGAGCTGCTCCACCCACGGCTCCCCGCCTTCGCCGAGTCGGCCCTGGCAGAGCTGCGCGGCGCCAGTTCCTACTACGGCAACCCCTTGCTGGCGCCACCCGACCTGAGGAAGTCCGCCCACACCGCACTGAGCCTCCGCCAACTTGAAACCGCAGGTCAAGGTGCTGGTGTGGAGTTCTCGGGTGCTCACGCTGGTCGTGGGCGGCGATCTGGGGTGTAGATCGTCTGGCAGGGGGGCTTTGCCGATGAGTTCAGCGTCCGTGAACGGTCTACCCAGTGACACGACCGTTCTCGACAGGAGTGCTATGTCCACCATTCAGCCAGTGATCCTGACTGCCGACCAGGATGTCCTGCTCGGCTTCTATACGAAGCTGTTCGGCGCCGAGGAGATCTTCCGGATACCGGAGGAAGGGCCGGCCTTCTACCGCGGCTTGCGCATCGGCGACACCGACCTCGGGCTGGTGGCCAAGCCGGAGCTGGGGGCCGGGGCGGTACCGCGGATGCTGCTCAGCATCGGTGTCGACGACGTCGACGAGACGCTCGGCCGCGTGGTTGCTCTGGGCGGCTCGGTCCGCAGCGGCCCCAAGGACATGCCGTGGGGACAGCGCGTCGCCCACATCAAGGACCCCGACGGCAACCCGGTGAATCTCACCCAGCCGATCCCGGCCCAGTGACTCTGTCCCAGGTGCTTGTGCTGGTCGTGGGCTGCCTTCGGCAGAGGTCATCTGCCCGCAGTGACCCCGACTTCGATGTTGGAGAATGAACGCGCCGCGGCGGCGCCGACGCTCGGACAGGTGGGTGGACGAGCGGTGATACTCATCCCGCACCGCAGGCCGGATGCGGAGGACACGAGGAGGACTGCTGACGATGGCGACCTACATCCTGATCCCCGGCGCCGCCGGCACCCCGTGGCACTGGCACCTGGTGGAGGCCGCGCTGCGGGACCGAGGCCACCACGTGATTGTGGTTGATCTGCCGAACGACGACGACTCCGCTGGACTGTCGGAGTACGCCGACGCGGTCGTCGACGCCGTCGGCGCGCGGGGCCGTGATGGCGGCGGTGTGGTGCTGGTGGCGCACTCCTTCGCGGGATTCACGGCACCGCTGGTGTGCGAGCGGGTGCGGGTCGATCGACTGGTGCTGGTGACGGCGATGGTCCCGGCACCCGGTGAGACGCCTGCGGACTGGTGGGCCAACACCGGTTACGAGCAGGCCCGGCGCGAGCGGGACGCGCACGACGAGGGCCGCGCACCGGACGAGACCGGTCTGTTCTACGGGGATGTGCCGACCGCTCTCGCGGCGGCGCTCGGTCGCCAGCGCCGCCAGTCGGGCACGCCCTTCGAGGATCCGTGGCCTCTGTCGTCGTGGCCCGACGTACCCACGACGTTCCTGCTGTGCCGCGAGGACCGGTTCTTCCCCGCCCCGTTCATGCGCCGGGTGGTACGAGAGCGTCTGGGGATCACCGCCGACGAGATCGACGGCGGTCACTACGTTCTCCTCAGCCGTCCTCAGGAACTGGCCGCCCGGCTGGAGGGATACGCAGCGTAGAACGCGTTCCACGTGCCGTTCGCAATCTTCGCCGAGTTGTCGGATTCCGCGAAGGCCCTTAGTCGTCTTCATGAAACACTCGAAAGGAGAACGGTCATGAAGTATGTGTTGTTCGTTGCCACCGACCCCGCTGGGGAACCGACCGACGAGAACCCACAAGCATGGGTCGACAGGTGGAACGACCGCGGCGTCCGGGTCGAGGGAATGCCGCTCAGGCCGGCCGCCGAAACCAGGACGGTGCGCGTCCGCGGCGACCGGGTGCTGGTCACCGACGGCCCGTTCGCTGAGACGACCGAGTGGATCGCCGGATACGACCTCGTCGAGGCCGCCGACCTCGACGAGGCGATCGAGGTCGCCGCGTCGCACCCGATGGCGACCGGCGGACGCATCGAGATCCGGCCGGTCGGACCGATCGGCCTCGGGCCGGGCACCGAGAACGTCCCGCACGAGGGTGACGCGCCCGCCTCCCGCTTCCTCGGGATCTTCCGGACGGACCCAGGCGCACCGCCCTTCACTCCCGAGCCCGCCGCGGTGGCCGACTGGGTCCGCGACGGTCTCGCCTCCGGCCGCTGTCTCGGCGGCCAGCACCTGCGTCCCGTCGAGGACGCCACACTCGTGCGCCGCCGGGGAGGGAAACTGCTGGTCACCCACGGCGCGTACACGGACGTGCCGGAATGGGTGTCCGGGATCGTGTTCGTCGACGGCGACTGGCAGGAGTCGATCAACTACCTTTCCCGCTGCCCCATGGCGCGGTCCGGGATCGCCGAGCTGCGCGAGTTCTGGACGGACCTCTCGTGAGGGCCGGGCCGGCACAGGTGCGGGCGGCGCTCGCCGAGGCGTACCGCGGCGAGTGGGGCGTCGTGTTCGGCACGATCGTGCGAATGACCGGCGACTGGGAGCTCGCCGAGGATTGCGCGCAGGAGGCGTTCGCCCGCGCCCTGCCGGCCTGGGGACAGGAGGGGGTGCCGCGCAGGCCGGGGGCTTGGCTGGTGACCACCGCGCGGCACCGCGCCCTTGACGTGCTGCGTCGCCAGGCGACCGAGCGCGGCAAGCTCTCCGAGGTCGCCGCGCACGAAGCGATCCGCGAACCGCAGCCGCCCGGGGACGAGCGGCTGCGGCTGGTGTTCACCTGCTGCCACCCGGCGCTCCCCCTCGAATCCCGGGTCGCGCTCACGCTGCGGGCGGTCAGCGGCCTGACCACGCGCGAGATCGCCCGCGCCTTCCTGGTCGGCGAGGACACCGTGTCGCAGCGGATCCTGCGGGCGAAACACAAGATCGCGGGAGCCGGAATCCCGTACAGAGTGCCACCACCCGGGGCGCGCGCCGAACGGCTGGACGGGGTACTCGCCGTCATCTACCTCGTGTTCACCGAGGGCTACGCACCGAGCGACGGCAGCACCGCCCGCGACAACCTCGCCGAGGAGGCCGTCCGGCTCGCCCGGCTCGTCGCGGCCGAGGCACCCGACGAGCCGGAGGCGCGGGGGCTCCTGGCGCTGCTGCTGCTCCAGCACTCAAGACGCGCCGCCCGGCTCGATGCCGACGGCGGGCAGGTCACGCTGGAACGCCAGGACCGAACCCGGTGGGACCGGACACTCATCGCCGAGGGCGTGGCCTTGGGCCGCGAGGCCGTCGCAGTGGACGGCCCGTACACGCTCCAGGCGGCGATCGCCGCGCAGCACGCCCTCGCCCCGGTGGCGGCAGCGACCGACTGGGCGGCGATCGTGGCGTTGTACGACCGTCTCCTCGCCCTGCGCGCGAACCCGGTCGTGGCGCTCAACCGCGCCGTCGCCCTCGGGATGCGCGACGGACCTCAGGCGCAGTTGAACGCTGTCGACGCCCTCTGCTCACCCAAGGCACTGGCCGGGAACCACGCCGTGCCCGCTGTCCGCGCGGACGCGCTGCACCGCCTCGGTCGCACCCGCGAGGCCGCGGAGGCGTACCGGGCGGCGGAGGCGATCGCCCCGAACCGGGCGATCGCCCGGGAGTACGCACAGCGGGCCGCCGAAGGGGAACTCGTCGGTTGACTCCGTACGGTGACGTTTCCTCCGCGGACCCCGCACGGTGGCCGTGTACTGCCCGTAGGCTCTGGGCGCCCTCGACCAGGAGTGCGTCGGACCATGCTCGACGTCAGCGCGCGATCCAAGCTGGAGCCGCTGCGCGGGAATCTACTCACCGACAGGCACGGCACATGAGTGAGGAGGCATTCACTTGCCGGCACGCATCCACTCTCCTGCAGTCACTGGCAGCAGGACCAAAGGTGTGAGCCAGTGATCACAACACCGCCCCGATGTTGTACTTTGCCCAGGTGACCGAGAGCGAGGGGCGAGCGGAGATGCAGACCGAGGGGACAAAGAGGAAGCCCGCGCGCAGACCTCCCGACCGCAAGGCCCGGATCGTCGCCGCCGCAGCCGGCCTTTTCCGCACCCGCGGTTACCACAACGTCTCCTTGGCCGATGTGGCGAGCGAGGTCGGGATCACCGCACCGGCTCTCTACCGGCATTTCCGCGGCAAGCCCGACCTGCTGCTCCACGTCGTGGACTCCACCGTCGCCGTTGTCGCCGCGTCCGTGGCGGCCGCCCCCGACCTGGACACCTACCTCCGCGTCTCGGCCTCGGAGGCCCCGGACCGCCGTGGGTCGGCCGTCCTGTGGCAGCGCGAAGCACGCCACCTGCCCGAGGGCCCTCACAAGGAACTGCGGCGCACCCTGAACGTCGTCGCCGAGGGAATCGGCGAGCTGATCCACTCGGAGCGCCCCGAACTTGACCACGCCGACCGCCAGTTGCTGGCCTGGTCCGTCCTGGCGGTGTACGGCTCCGTGTCCTGGCACCGTACATCCCTCCCCCGTCGCCGCTTCGAGGAGCTGCTGTACCGGCTCGCGTACGCCGCGGCACACTGTCCGCTCACCACCAGCCCGGCCGCGGAGGCCGCGCCGTCTCCCGGTGGTTACGCCGGCCTCGCGATGTCCCGGCGTGAGGAGATCCTCGTCGAGGCGATCCGGCTCTTCGACGAGCGGGGCTTCCAGTCGGTGAGCACCGACGACATCGGTGAGGCCGCGGGCGCAACGGGCCCGAGCATCTACAAGCACTTCCCGACCAAGACCGACCTGCTGGTCGCCGCCGTGAGGCGCGGCGGCGAACAGCGCCGGGCAGGCACGGCACGGGCCCTCTCCAGGTCCGGCACCCCGCGCGAGACGCTGGAGCGGCTGCTGCGGTCGTACGTCGAGTTCGCCGTGAGCCAGAGCCACTTGATCGGCCTGCTGATCGGCGAGCTCGACCAGTTGCCGGAGAAGGAGCGCAAGGAGGCACGCCAGACCCAGCGCGAGTACCTCGGGCTCTGGGTGCGGCTGATGGACGAGGTGCGCCCGGGTCTCGACCCGGGCGAGGCGAGGATCACCGTTCTCGCCGCCCTCACCGTCATCGACAACGCTGCCCGGACGGGAGCCTCCGGCGACCGCCCGGACCTCGCTGACCGCCTCACCGAGATCGGCGCCGCAGTACTGCTGGCGGAGGGGGAGACGCATCCCGTGTAAGGGGCGCTTCCTGCCGCTGTACGACCCACGACGTCGCGATGTTGACATACGGGCCGAAGGTCTCGGCCACGGCCCCGAGAGCGGGAGAGCACCTCTTGTCGGCCTCGGCCGGCAGGGCGTGCCGCTCGGCTGTGTCGGCGGTACGACAGCTCTGGGCCGAGCCCTCCCTGCGCGCCTACACCCTGGTCTGACTCCCGCTCGTCCGGACAAGGGGCCCGTGCCGCCGTGCGGCACGGGCCCCGCGCAGTCAGCTCCCCGCTGCGCAGCCCGGCGTCAGCTCCACAGCTCGCGGTCGCCCGGGTCGCAGATCTCGAGGACGACCTCGCCAGAGTCCGCGGCGGCCGCCACCGCCGGGCGCACGCGGTCCCCCGCCCACACCAGGTGTGCCGGCGTTCCGATGACACGGCAACGGAACATGAAGCCTTCGGGGAAGCGCACCAGAGACTCGTTGCGGGCGATTCGGCTGTAGCGGTGCACCACCGTCGTCCTGACCACCACACCGTGACCGTCGCTGCGTTCGTCGTCGAGGTCGCTCGACGCGCACACCGGGCACAGGAGTCTGCGGAAGGAGGCCGTACCGCACCACCGGCAGCGTTGATAGGTCAGCCCCGGTCCCTCACGCACCGGCGCCGTCGTCGTCTCGCTTGTCGACCGGAACACGTCGGACCCCCGCACTCGGCTGATGAGCGGCGCACGGTCGCGTCGCCGTTCAGCAAGATATGACACTGAGTGCCGAACAGTAAAGGCACTGAGTGCCACTCATTGCACTCACCCCTCCGCCAGCACGGACTCCACCTGCTGCACCACGCGCCACAGCGGGGCTCCCTTGCGCGCCACCATGACGATCACTTCATCGGCGTCGGAGCCTTCCGTGCTCTTTGTGCCCGCACTGCCCTGCGAGGCCTCCGGAACTCCGACGACCCCCACCTCGCCCAAAGTTCCGAGGGCGTGGTCGACTGCTGCGTCGGCATCACCTTCCCCGCCCGAACGCAGCCAGGACCGCAGGGCGTTGTTGTGCGCGGCGACCACCGCCGCCGCAACCACCTCGGCCCGCAGCGCACTGTCGGGCATACCGGCCCAGCACCCGCGGAGATAGCCGGCCAGCTTCCGTTCGTACCGTCGCACGACCGAGAGTTCATACGTGCGCAGCCCCGGCACCTCGCGCGTCAGGCGGTAGCGCTGCACCGAGAACTCAGGCTTCGCCGCGTACATGCGCATCACGATCCGGGCCGCGTCACACACCGCGCCGACCGGTTCCACGCCGTCGCTCGCCTCCAGGAAGGCAGTCATTTCGGCCAGGCAGCCCTCGTGGTCGGGGAAGACCGCGTCCTCCTTCGAGGGGAAGTACCGGAAGAACGACCGTCGTCCGACCCCGGCCCTCGCGACGATGTCGTCCACCGTCGTGCGCTCGAAGCCGCGCTCCAGGAAGAGCTGGAACGCCGCCTGTGCGAGCACCTCCCGCATGGGCACCTTGGGGGGATCGTCGGCCGTCGGCCCATCCGCGGACCCGCCGCGCTTACGCACCTCAGTCATGCGGGGAAACGTAGCACCGGGGGCATAGATTTGGCACTCAGTTCCTTTACAGAGTGCACTCAGTGCCATAGATTCGGTTGCATCAATCGCACGTCGTGCGACCGCCCCGTACGTGTAGGAGAGCCGGAGTGAGCCTGAGGATCGTTGTCTGTGTGAAGTACGTGCCCGACGCCACCGGCGACCGGCACTTCGCCGATGACCTGACCCTGGACCGTGACGACGTCGACGGTCTGCTGTCGGAGCTCGACGAGTACGCGGTCGAGCAGGCGCTGCAGATCGCCGGCGAGGCGGACGACGCGGAGATCACCGTGCTCACGGTGGGTCCCGAGGACGCCAAGGACGCGCTGCGCAAGGCGCTGTCGATGGGCGCCGACAAGGCCGTCCACGTCGAGGACGACGACCTGCACGGCACCGACGTCATCGGTACGTCCCTGGTCCTGGCCAAGGCGATCGAGAAGACCGGTTACGACCTGGTCATCGCCGGCATGGCGTCCACGGACGGCACGATGGGTGTGCTCCCGGCGCTGCTCGCGGAGCGTCTCGGCGTCCCGCAGGTCACGCTGCTCTCCGAGGTGTCGGTCGACGGCGGCACGGTCAAGGGCCGCCGTGACGGCGACTCCGCGTCCGAGCAGCTGGAGGCGTCGCTGCCGGCCGTGGTGTCGGTGACCGACCAGTCGGGCGAGGCCCGCTACCCGTCGTTCAAGGGCATCATGGCGGCGAAGAAGAAGCCGGTCGAGTCCCTGGACCTGGAGGACCTGGAGATCGAGGCGGACGAGGTCGGCCTGGGCGGCTCCTGGACCGCGGTGGACTCCGCGGCCGAGCGTCCCGCCCGCACGGCGGGCACGATCGTCAAGGACGAGGGCGAGGGCGGCAAGCAGCTCGCCGAGTTCCTCGCGGGCCAGAAGTTCATCTAGATACCGGCTCGCGGGCCGGAAGTTCATCTGAGCCCCGCCCGTCCCCGTCGCCGCCCCGCCTCTTTCGCACGCAGGAGATTGAAGTCCCATGGCTGAAGTTCTCGTCTATGTCGACCACGTGGACGGTGCCGTCCGCAAGCCCACCCTGGAGCTGCTGACGCTCGCCCGCCGCATCGGCGAGCCCGTCGCGCTCGCCCTGGGCAACGGCGCCGCCGACACCGCCGCCGCGCTCGCCGAGCACGGCGCGGTCAAGGTCCTGACCGCCGACGCGCCGGAGTTCGCCGACTACCTCGTCGTCCCCAAGGTCGACGCCCTGCAGGCCGCCTACGACGCGGTGTCCCCGGCCGCCGTGCTGCTGCCCTCCTCGGCCGAGGCCAAGGAGATCGCGGCCCGCCTCGCGCTGCGTATCGGTTCCGGCATCATCACCGACGCCGTCGACCTGGAGGCCGGTGACTCGGGCCCGGTCGCGACGCAGTCGGCGTTCGCCGCCTCGTACACCACCAAGTCCCGTGTCTCCAAGGGCACTCCGGTCATCACGGTCAAGCCGAACTCGGTCGCCGTCGAGGCCGCCCCGGCCGCGGGTGCCGTCGAGGCCCTCACGGTCTCCTTCTCCGCGACGGCCACCGGCACCAAGGTCCTCTCCCGCACCCCGCGCGAGTCGACCGGGCGCCCGGAGCTGACCGAGGCCGCGATCGTCGTCTCCGGCGGCCGTGGCGTCAACGGCGCCGAGAACTTCGGGATCATCGAGGCGCTCGCCGACTCCCTCGGTGCGGCCGTCGGCGCCTCGCGCGCCGCGGTCGACGCCGGCTGGTACCCGCACACCAACCAGGTCGGCCAGACCGGCAAGTCGGTCTCCCCGCAGCTGTACATCGCCTCCGGCATCTCCGGCGCGATCCAGCACCGGGCCGGCATGCAGACCTCGAAGACCATCGTCGCGGTCAACAAGGACGCCGAGGCCCCGATCTTCGACCTCGTCGACTACGGCGTCGTCGGCGACCTCTTCAACGTCGTCCCCCAGCTCACCGACGAGGTCAAGACCCGCAAGGGCTGACCCGAGTCCGTACCGGCTCAGAGGGCCCGTGGTGATGATCACCGCGGGCCCTCTGAGCTCCCATGGGCAGCCGGCACGCACGCGGACGAGCAGACGGACCGGAGCTGCCCACCCAGGCAGAGCATTCCCGCATGCCCCTATAACAGTTAAGTGGATCTCTCCGAACCGATTCGTCGTCTGAGGCACGGCCGGAGCCTTGGTGCGTCGAGCGGCCCGGCGCGGGCAGGGGAGAAGGCATCCTCGGCTGCGCGACACAGCCCGCGGCACTCAGGGCCGAGCGGGAGCGCCGGCCAGCAGCAGGGCGACCAGACCGAGCAAGGCACACAGCCCGGAGCCGAGCAGTATCTGCTCCCACAAGGGACAGCCCGCAGTGAGGGCTCCCGCAAGCCCGCTCACCGCGGACAGAACCAGAACCCCTCCCACGGTGGCGGCGCTGAGGCCACCCGCCTTGCTTCGTCCCTTCGGCGCTGTCGTGTGCGACATTCGGCACCCCTCACAGATTGACTCGAGCAGCAGGTAGAACGTTCGGACCGGTGGCGGTCGGGCGGCCGAGGGTGCCTTCGCGTTCTCCGCGACCTCACGCCTTTCGTGCGGTCGAGACGGCGAGGCGGAGGTCCTCGATGAAACCGCCACCGCGCCTCACTAGCGGCGCGTCCCGAAGAGCGCGGTCGTCAGGCATCCCCGATCCACTCGAGCGCGGCGGAACCCGGGTGACGATGCACCGACTCCGGAAAATGGTTGGTATATGCAACTTGCAGGGCGCCCGGCAGGGCACGCCGACAAGATTTAGGTGGAGCATACATTTACCTCCGCCGGCTGTCATCCGGCGCCACCGCACACACACGATTCGAGCTCACAGCCCTTGCACACACCTGCGACTCCTGCCGCCGCGAAGCGCGCGCGGGATCAGCTCTCGCGCACCGTCGGCCAGGAAGCCCGACGTACGACACAGAGTGTGTGCCCTTCAACAACGCGGCCTTGACCGCCAGGTCCCGTCCGTGGAGTGCCCCTTTCGGCGCCGGGTCGCACGCGCTGAGGCCGAACTCCCGACGGATGTCAGGCACCAGTCGCATACGGCGGGAGGTGCCGCGTATTCGCGTCGTGGTCAGGGGATCACGATGTTGAAGTCGGGGTCGAAGTCGTCAAGGAGACCGGCGAGAGCGCTCAGCGTCTCGCCGTCGCCGTCCAGCTCGATCTCTCCGGCCGCCACGAGCTGATCGGCGGACCCGGGCTGGAGAAGGGTGCCGACCAGTGCGGATTTCGGACCGCTGACGGTGAGCTGGGGGGCGAGGGACCCGCGCCGGGCGTTGAGGACTCCGCGCCGGATCCACATCGTCCAGGTCTCGTCGCTGTCGGTGAAGTGGAAGGCGATGCGCAGGTCCGCGGTTGCGGCCTTGTCTCCGATGAGATGAACAGCGGCGAAGTCGAAGAGGATGCCGATGGGCATGGCCAGGATGGTGTCCGGGCTCGCGGAGGCGAAGGAGGCCGGCTGAACTCCCTCACGTAGTTCCCTGGCCGCAGTGAGGAACACGCCCCGCCACTGCGGCCCTTCGGCCTGGTAGCCCATCTGCTCGTAGGCGTCGGCCTGGAGGTGACGGGCAGCCTGGTTCTCAGGCTCGGCAAAGACCAAGGCGTGAAGGATCTGGGCCGCCCAGCGGTAGTCCGCGGCCTGAAAGGCCCGGCGGCCCTCCGCCAGAACCTTGTCGGCCCCGATCAGGTCGACGAAGCGCCTGGCCGCCTCGGCGGGCGGGTGCGGGTGCAGGGAGACCGGGTCGCCGTCCCACATGCCGAGTTCCTTGGTGAAGACCGCACGGACGTCATGGTGGAGCGTGCCGTGGTAGCCGCGGTTGAACCACTTACGACCGAGCTCCTCGGGCAGCTCGATCTCCTCTGCCGCCTCCAGCGGCGTGTAGCCCTTGTTCGCCAGTCGCAGCGCCTGGTCGTGGAGGTACTTGTAGGTGTCACGCTGCGATTCCAGGAACGCCGTCACCGTGGCGTTGCCCCACACCGGCCAGGTGTGAGGCCCGTAGTGCACCTGGACGTCGTCGCCCCAGCGTTCCAGGGTCTCGTCGAGATAGCGGGCGAAATTACGGGCGTCACGGGTACGCGCGCCGCGCAGGGTCTGGATGTTGTGCAGCGAGTGGTTCGCGTTCTCCGCACAGGTCAGGGCGCCGAGCTGGGGGATCCAGATGTGCATCTCCTCGGGCGCCTCGGTGTCGGGGGCATAGAGGAACTCGAACTCCAGGCCACCCAGGTCACGCCTGGTGCCGGTCTCGGTGATCGGGTCGGTCGGCGAGAGGTAGGAGATGGTCACACCCGGCACGGAGGCGATGCCGATGCCGCAGGTGACATGCCCGGTCGCGTCGAGGTCGAGCAGACTGCCGAATGCGTACGAGGCGCGCCGCGTCATCGCGTTGCCGGCGATGACGTTCTCACCGATGGCGTGCTTGTCGAACGAGGCGATCGTGCCCGGTGCGATGATCGGCACCTTCCCGGAGGCGACGTCGTCGGCGCTGACGATCCCTTTCACACCGCCGTAGTGGTCGATGTGGGTGTGGGTGTAGATCACCGCGGCGACCGGCTTGTCGCTGACGTGCTCGCGGATCATCGTCATCCCCTGCGTCGCTGCCTCCACCGACGCCATGCAGTCCACGACCACCAGACCGGTCTCGCCCTCGACGACGGTGAGATTGGCGATGTCGTTGTTGCGGACCTGGTAGACGCCGTCGGTGACCTTGTACAGGCCGCCCTTGCGGATGATCTGCGACTGCCGCCACAGACTCGGGTGCACGGTGTCCGGTGCGGGGACGTCCTCGCCGATGTAGTCGAACCGGGCGGCGTCGAAGATTTCCCGGCCGTCGGCCGAGTACAGCTTGTCCGGGAAAGGGGCGATGAGCCCTCGGTCGCTGTCGGCGAAGTCCTGCCGGTCGTCCACGTCATACCTGGCCGGAGCATCGCGGTTCGCCTCAGCCGTGGCAGGCGTCGCGCTCTTGGGCGTGTAGGTCATGGCGACCTCTTTCGTCAGGGGCGACCACTCGGCACGTCGACCCAGCCTCACCTCTCCCCTGCCGCTCAGCAAGGCGGGCGTCACCGTTCGCATGAACCACCGCGGCGCGTGCAGCCGTCATGGCGTTCGACGGAGCGCGTCCGTCGTGGGCAGTCCTCGCAGACACTCGCCGCAACGGCCCATGACCGGCGGCTCTCCGCCGATACCCGACGTTGGGCTGCCGAGGCACCCTCAGCCCTCGCCCGGAAGAATTGGCACGCCGCCCTCCTGGGTCGACCCCGTCGATTCCCCAGGACTCATCTCTGATGATCGACCCCAGGGTGAGGCGAAGGCACCTGCACCATTTCGACGGTAGCCGTGCTCGTTCTCTTCATCGCCTGTATGGGACATCGCGATCACTCTTGCCCCACACGAACCCGGCCGGGCGTGGGCTGGAGTTCTGGTGGCCGTCCTGCCCGCGGAGGACGTGTCACAGACCGGCCCGCTCCAGCAGGATTTTCAACGCCCCTGGCTTGACCTTCTGCACGGGCCGAACCTGGCCGAGTTCCAGCTCGTCCCGGCCGACGGGATGGTCATACAAGGCGGCCGTGGGCCCTGGCAGCAGTGTGACGTCGACCCGGAAGGCGCATTCGGAATCCGGCGGGCCCGCCTCGTACGGCTCACCAAGGACGTCGGCCACGGCAGCGACCTCCGACTCCGGCGAGGTGAAGAAGAACCACAGGCGGTCGCCCCGGTTCATGCGGTTGCGTCGGCTCAGCCAGAAGTCGCGCTCAGGGTCCGTGTGGGCGAGACGACGCATCCTGTCCTTGTCGGAGGACTCACCGCCGAGGGTGTCCTTGTTCGGATTGAGGATGTAGATCCAGTCCTGCACGATCTCCCCCTGTCGCATTGGCCTCGGTGCCCAGGGACCGACCTCGCCCTGTTGAGCATCGTGCCGGTCATCTGCCCCTCGCGCAGGAAGTCGCCCGACCTCGCCGAGCATGGGGGACGCCGCCTCTCCCTCCGGCATGATGGCCTCCATGACCAACCCGGTGGATGTGCGCACGGCGGCAGCCGAGTTCGACCGGGCCGCTGTGGCGGACGTCGAGTCGGCTGCCGAGGACGAGCGCAAGGAGGTGCTGGCCCAGTTCCCGTTGGAGGAGTGGGCGGAGCTGCCGCTGGAGCGCTACGCCCTCGGGCAGGCCCCTCCTCCCGGGTCGGAGCCGACGTACTGCCGGCTACTGGAGTTCCTCACTCCGAATCTGGGGAGCATCAGGGGAGGCAGTGCCGCGAAGCACATCATGTACCACCACAACTCCGGCGAATGGCGGCTGGCCGCACCCCTGCGCGGCATGGACCCGCAGGAGGCCTGGGTGGAACTGCGCGGACAGTTCGTCCGGGCCTTCGACACCGTCGCGGCAGGAGACTTCGACGCCCTCGACGACCTCGAAGTGCTGCGGTACGGGCCGACGTTGGTGACGAAGTCCCTGACGACCTACTTCCCACAGCACTTCCTGCCGATCTACGCGGCCGAGCACCTGCGGACGTTCGTCACGCTGCTCGGCGGCGAAGCGCAAACCGGCGTCCCCGCCGCGCGCACGAACCGGCAGCTGAGGGAACTCCTGCGGAACCGTGAGGAGTTCGAGGGCTGGACGGGACAGGAGGTGATGCGCTTCCTGTACAAGCACTTCAATCCCCGGCGACGCACCATCTGGAAGATCGCTCCCGGCGAGCGCGGCCGTCTGTGGGAGGAATGCCGGAACGGAGGCTTCATCTGCGTCGGGTGGGACGAGCTCGGCGATCTCGGCCAGTACCAGAGCGACACGGAACTGAAGCAGTTCCTGGACGCGCACTGGCCGCGCAGCAGTGGCGGCAGCCTCACCCTCGCCCGTCGACTGCTGGCTTTCCGTGACCTGGAGGCGGGAGACCGCGTCGTCGCCAACCGCGGGACGGACGAGATCCTGGCCACCGGCAGGGTCGACGGGAGCTACCGTCACGCCCCGGACCGGCCGGAGTTCCACCACGTCGTCCCGGTGGTGTGGGACGCCTCCCGCGCGCAGAAGCTGTCGAAGCCCCAGCACGGTTGGCGGTCCACCTTCGCCAAGGTCGACCCGTCCCTCTTCGCCAGGTTCACCGCACACACCGCCGGCTCCGGCTCCGGTTCCGTGCCGATTACGGGAGGAGCGCGGACGGGCACGCCGGTCGCACTGCCCGAGGACGTGCAGGCCGTACTGGACGCGCTGGAGCGCAAGGGGCAGGTGATCCTGCACGGGCCGCCCGGTACGGGCAAGACCCGGCTCGCGCTCGGCGCCGCCCTTGCCCTGGCCGGCCGCGCCGACGTGCTCGGTGGTGCCGACCCCCGCCAACGTGCCGAGGCTCAGGCCGAGATGCTGCACGGCGACCGTGTCCGCATGGTCACCTTTCACCCGTCCTACGGCTACGAGGACTTCGTCGAGGGGTTCAAGCCGGACCTGAGCGCCACCGGCCCGGGGCTCACCCTCGCCCTCACGGACGGCCTGTTCCACGACCTGTGCGGCCGGGCCTCCGCCCAGCCCGACCAGACGTTCCTGCTGGTCATCGACGAGATCAACCGCGGTGATCTGCCCCGGATCTTCGGCGAGTTGATCACGCTCCTCGAACTCGACAAACGGAGCCTGCCGGTCGCCCTGCCCGTCAGCAAGCGGGCCTTCTCCGTGCCGCCGAACGTCCGAGTCATCGGCACCATGAACACCGCCGACCGGAGCATCAGCCACCTGGACGCCGCGGTCCGCCGCCGCTTCGCGTTCCTGCCCGTGGGCCCGGACCCGGACGCCGTTTCCGGGACCGTCGGCCCCCTGGACCTGGCCGCGTTCTTCGAGTCCCTCAACACCCGCATCGCCCGCCATCTCGACGCCGACCACCAGATCGGGCACGCCTACCTGCTGCGGGACGGTGAACCGATCGCCACCGAGGAGGATCTGGCCGCGGCCTTCCACCACGAGGTGCTCCCGCTTCTGGAGGACTACTGCCTCGGCCGGGCGGAACTGCTGCACCGTATCCTCGGCGCCCTGGTCGACGCCGGGACCGGGCGCGCGCTCCTCATGCCCCCGCAGGACCTGGCGGACGCCCTGGCGACCGAGTTCACCAGCGGCGTTCCCGGCCCGGATGCCTGACCGCACCCCGGTCCAGCTCGGCGAGTACGAGTCCGCCGTACTGGCGCCCGATCAGCTCACACCCCGGGACGCCGACCGCCTGCACGCCCTCCAGGCGCGGGGCAGTCTCACCCTGACCAGGGAGCACACGGGGTGGCGGCTCAAGGCCGACGCGACCGTCGGGGTCCTGGTCCTGGACCGTGTCCGCGTGGTCATCTCACCCAAGTTCGCCATTCCCGGAGAGCGGCTCATGAGCTGGCTCGCCTACGCCCTCGGCACGCCCGTCCCGGCGACGGCCAGACGGTGGGCCACCGGCCCCACCGGCTACGCCGATCTGGTCGGCGCCGCTCTGCTCGAAGAGTGCGAGCGGCTGCTGCGGGAGGGGCTGCGCCGGGACTACGTGCGCCGCCGGAGTGTCGAACCGTTGCTCCGGGGACGCCTGGACGTCGCCGCCCAGGCCACCCGGCGCTATGGGCAACTGGACCAGCTGCACCTCCGCGCCTTCGACCGGGAGGCGGACATCTGGGACAACCGCGTCCTGGGGAGCGCTCTGAAGGCGGCGCTCGGCATGACAGGCAGCCCTGGCCTGGCGCGCGCCCTGCACGGCGCCGCCGGCGCTTTCCCGTGGGCCCCTACCCCGGCCGCGGCGCTCCGCGCTCTGGACCGCACCCATTACACGCGACTCAACGCCCGCTACCGCCCCGCGCACACCTGGGCGCGCCTGCTGCTGCGCGGTGGCGGCGTGACCGACCTGCTCACCGACCACGGCACCTCGGCAGACGGGCTCCTGCTCGCGATGCCCGCGCTCTGGGAAGCTGTCGTCCGCCGTCTCGGCACCGAGGCCGTCGACTCACAAGGCGGCCACGCCGTACCCGGCGGGAGCGGCACCGGGATAACCATCCGCGGAGACCTGGGCAACGCCTCGGCCTTCCGGCCCGATCTCCTGCTCAGCCTTCCAGGACTTCCCGGACACGGCACGGCAGATCGCACGCTGCTGCCCGTGGACGCCAAGTACAAGCGCTACGACCGCCACGGCGTGAGCGCGGCCGATGTCCACCAGCTCCTCACCTACAGCAGCGGCTACGCCTCCGCCGACACCCCGACCGCCGTCATCGTCCACCCCCAGCCGGGCAGTCACGCCCGGCGCACCCTCCAGGTGCGCGGCCCCAGAGGCCTGTTGGGCCTTGTCCACGTCCTCGGTGTCGACACCCGCACCGTGCCTGAGCAGGCGTCGGCCTGGTTGGGCTCAGCACTGCGCTGACCATGGGACGCCGGCCGGTCGGTGACGGCCGCCGTGGGCGGTGAAGTGCCTGGACGGCCAGGCCGTCCGGATCGCGCAGGCAGAACTCCTTGAGGGCGTGGCCCGCCCCTACGTGGTCTTCCGCGGGGCGGCCGCAGGGTGGCGGCTACGCACCCCGGGAGCCTGCCGAGCCGGGCCGTTTACGGCTGGAGGCGCCGGGCCTGCGCGCCGGGGAGCCCTTGCGTGGGGCGCCCGCGCGTGTGGGCCGGCGCGGGGCGTCCTCGGGGGCGGGCGTGGCCGGGGCGGTGACGCTCCCGTCCCAGTGCGCCGGGCGGTCGAGGCCGGCCGGGAGGAGGGTGGCGGCGTCGCCCTGCGCGGCGTTGACCTGCGTCTGGGTGAGGAAGAGGCAGTCGGTGAGGTCGGCCCCCGCGAGAATCGTGTCCCGGAAGTCCGCGCCGATCACATCGGCTAGCCGCAGGTCCGCGCCCCTCATGTCGGCGGCAATGAGATACACGCCGCGCAGATCGGCCCCGCGCAGATCGGCACCCCTGAGCCGGGCCCCGAAAAGGTCGGCACCCCGGCAGTCCTTCTTCTTGCCCCGGACCTCCGCACGCACCAGTTCGCTGGTCCGCAGGAGCAACGTGTTCACCTCGGCCCGGTGCGCCGCCACGTCCAGGCCGAGCAGCGTGTCCACGTCACTGAAGGTCAGTCGCTCGATCTTCTCCAGCTCGGCCTGTACGTCCCGGTGGACCGGCCGGGCAGCCGGACGGGCCAGCGCCTCGTGGAGGTACCGGAGCAGCTCGTGGAACTGCCGCATCACGGGGAGCGCGGCGAACATCTGCCGCGCGCCGTCCGGGTCCTCCCGCCAGTTCTGCCCGGCGAAGGTGACCTTCGAGATCTTCTGTCCCGCACCGAAGCAGTCGTACACCGTGCACCCCTGAAATCCTTTGGGGCGCAGCTTGTCGTGGATGCCGCAGCGGAAGTCCTGCTGGAGGTTGGGGCAGGGGTCCCCGGCGGCCTTGTCGATCGCGAAGTCCGTGGAACGGGAGAACGCCAGCGCGACGCAGCACAGACCGAAGCAGTTCGCGCAATCTGCCCGCAGTTCGGTTGTCTCAGACAAGATGGGCGGTCTCCTGTGCCGTCGGCCTCGATACGGCCCCGGCCCTCTGTCGGACTCGTGGCGGTCCGCAAGAACCCCACACTGGCAGTTCAAGCCTACCGTCCGAGGTTCTCCCCTCGGCCTGGGAGATCGTCGACGCGATCCTCTTCCAGGACCGCACCGGCTGCCGGTGGGCGTACCTGCCGTCGAAGAGCGCAACGTCCTCCTACGTCGCCGGCCGGCGTGACGACGACACCGGCCGGACCGTTCACGACCGCCTGCGCCGCCACGGTGCGATGGGCCGCCTGTTCTCCGGCGCGGCTCCCTCCATGACGAGGTTGTTCCCGCACTCCTTCACCCACGGACATGTGAAGCCTCCCCGCCGTGGGCCGCCCGCTCCTGCCCGAGCCGCACCTGCGGCACCTGCGGCACGTCGCCTCGATCGGCTTGTGGCCCGTCCACTCGGCCATGTCCGTGACCGGAATGCCCGGCCGTGGGCGCTGGACGCAAAGGTGCGCCGGAAGCCGTGCATGCCGAGTCCGTCGACCGCGGGAAGCCCCTCGAAGGGACTTCGAATCCGCCGGCTCTCCATCGGCTCCGTGCGGTAGTTGCTGGAACCGCGCAGCACGTGGCCCTCTCGTGTCGAGCCGTACCTCCTCCCGTGTCGCTCGACGGCCTCACGTACCGAGAGGCCGGCGGCACCTCTCGGAACTCTCCCGCCGTGCGGTGCCGACCCCGCTCGCGGCGGGCTTCCGCGACGGACCGCGCGGTGGTCCTCTTCTCCGCGTACTCGCGTGTCAGGTACTCGATCGCGCCGTCCTGGGTACGAAAGCCGGCTTCTCACCCCTGTCTTCCGGTCGCGTCACGGAAGGGGCGGCGTAGGGATGCGGCCGCCGGGCTCCCGTGTCCACCCGCCCTACGCCGGTGCCCGCCTCTCGCCTCCGACCGACCGGTCGATCACCGCGGCCGGAGCCGACAGACCGTCACACAAAAATCGACCCTTAATAAAAGATGAAAGATAAGTCGTGCACGGTTCTTGACCGGGCGAGTGGGCCGGGCCAAGGTTTCGGAGAGCGCTCTCCCGTCGGTCCGTTTCTCAAGGAGCCACCCTATGCCCGCAGTTGGCATACCCCTCACAGCGGCACCGCCGCCCAGAGCTGCCCGCAAGGGACTCGTCGGAGCGGTGGTCACCGCACTGGCTGCCGCGCTGCTCGCCCTGACACCTGCCACCGACGCAGAGGCGGCGCCCGTGCTGCTCTCCCAGGGGAAGCAGGCGACAGCCTCCAGCCAGGAGCACTACGGCACGTCGGCCGGCAGCGCGGTCGACGGTGATCCCGGCACCCGCTGGTCGAGCGCCGCATCCGACCCCCAGTGGCTGAGCGTGGACCTCGGCACCCCCGCCGCCCTCGACCGGGTCGAGCTGAGCTGGGAGGCCGCTTACGCGAAGACCTACCGCATCGAGCTGTCGTCCAACGGCACCGACTGGTCGACCGCCTACTCGACGACCACCGGTTCCGGTGGAGCCGAGACGGTCGACGTCTCGGGGACCGCACGCTACGTCCGCATGCTCGGGACCGCGCGAGCCACCGGATACGGCTACTCGCTCTGGGAGTTCAAGGTCTTCGGCAGCACGGACGGCGGCACCGGCCCCGTCATCCCCGGTGGTGGCGACCTCGGACCGAACGTGCACGTCTTCGACCCGTCCACACCCGGCATCCAGGCCGAGCTGGACCAGGTCTTCGCCCAGCAGGAGTCGGCGCAGTTCGGCAGCGGCCGGCACGCCTTCTTCTTCAAGCCGGGCACGTACGACCACATCAACGCGCAGATCGGCTTCTACACCCAGATCGCCGGCCTCGGCCTGAAGCCGGACGACACCACCTTCAATGGTGACGTCACCGTCGACGCGGGCTGGTTCAACGGCAACGCCACCCAGAACTTCTGGCGTTCGGCCGAGAACCTCGCGCTGAACCCGGTCAGCGGCACCAACCGCTGGGCGGTCTCCCAGGCGGCCTCCTTCCGCAGGATGCACGTCAAGGGCGCGCTGAACCTCGCCCCGAACGGCTACGGCTGGGCCAGCGGCGGCTACATCGCCGACAGCAAGATCGACGGCCAGGTCGGCCCGTACTCCCAGCAGCAGTGGTACACCCGCGACAGCACCATCGGCGGCTGGACCAACGGCGTGTGGAACATGACCTTCTCGGGCGTCGAAGGGGCTCCCGCGAACAGCTTCCCGGAACCCCGGTACACCACGCTCGACACGACTCCCGTCTCGCGTGAGAAGCCCTTCCTCTACATGGACGGCAACGAGTTCAAGGTCTTCGCGCCGGCCAAGCGGACGAACGCACGCGGCACCACCTGGGCCGACGGCACCCCGCAGGGCACGTCCATCCCGCTCAGCAAGTTCTACGTCGTCAAGCCCGGGGCCACCGCCACGACGATCAACGCGGCCCTGGAGCAGGGGTTGAACCTGCTCTTCACCCCAGGCATCTACCACGTCGACCGGACCATCGACGTGAAGCGGGCCGACACCGTCGTCCTGGGTCTCGGTCTCGCCACGATCATCCCCGACAACGGCGTGACCGCCATGAAGGTCGCCGACGTCGACGGGGTGAAGCTCGCCGGCTTCCTCATCGACGCCGGGCCGGTCAACTCCCCGACCCTGCTGGAGATCGGCGGCCAGGGCGCCTCCGCCGACCACGCCGCGAACCCCACCACCGTCCAGGACGTCTACGTCCGCGTCGGCGGCGCCGGCCCCGGCAAGGCGACGACCAGCATCCTCGTCAACAGCGACGACGTGATCATCGACCACACCTGGGTGTGGCGCGCCGACCACGGCGAGGGCGTCGGCTGGGAGACCAACCGCGCCGACTACGGCGTGCGGGTCAACGGCGACGACGTACTGGCGACCGGCCTGTTCGTCGAGCACTTCAACAAGTACGACGTCGAGTGGTACGGCGAGCGGGGCAGGACGATCTTCTACCAGAACGAGAAGGCGTACGACGCCCCCGACCAGGCCGCCATCCAGAACGGCACCACCAAGGGGTACGCCGCCTACCGCGTCGACGACTCCGTGGACGTCCACGAGGGCTGGGGCATGGGCAGCTACTCGAACTACGACGTCGACCCCACGATCCGTCAGGACCACGGCTTCAAGGCACCGGTGAAGCCCGGGGTCAGGTTCCACAGTCTGCTGGTGGTCTCCCTCGGCGGCAACGGCCACTACGACCACGTCATCAACGACACGGGGTCGCCCACCTCGGGCACCTCGACGGTCCCGTCGACCGTGGTGTCCTACCCCTGATGATCCTCCGGTCCGGCCCGTCGGGCCGGACCGGGAGCAACGCCCTCCGGGCGGGGTTCCAGCCCCGCGCCCCCGCCCGGAGGTGCCGCACCGCAACGCACGCGAGTACAGGGACGCCCCGCTCCGTCGAACGGACGGGCCGCCCTCCCCACACGCCGGACGGCTCCAGGAACTCCCGCACATGTCCCGCCGCCCGGAACCCGAACCTGCCAGGAGCAGATATGTCACCACTCCTCCCCCACCCGACACCGGCACGGCGCCGCGTCGGCGTGCCCCTCCTCGCCCTCGGCGCGCTGATCGCGTCGTCACTCACCCTCACCGCCTCCCCGGCCGCCCAGGCCGCGGAGACCCTGCTGTCCCAGGGGAGACCCGCCACGGCCTCGTCCCAGGAGGGCGAGGCGTTCGGGGCGTCCGCAGCGGTGGACGGCAACCTCACCGGGACCCGCTGGGCCAGCCAGTGGAGCGACCCCCAGTGGATCCAGGTCGACCTCGGCAGCAAACAGAACGTGAGCCGTGTCGTGCTCACCTGGGAAGCGGCGCACGCCAAGAACTACGAACTCCAGGTCTCCGACAACGGCACCGACTGGCGTGCCCTGAAGACCGTCGCCGGAAGTGACGGCGGCACCGACGACGTCGCCGTGTCCGGCGCGGGCCGCTACGTCCGGATGCTCGGTACGGCCCGCCCCGGTGGGTACGGCTACTCGCTGTGGGAGTTCCAGGTCTACGGCGACGGTGACGGCCCGCCGCCCGCCAACGGGGGCAAGGTCGCCGTGACCGGCTCACAGGGCAACTGGCAGCTCACCGTCGGCGGCAAGCCCTACCAGGTCAAGGGACTCACCTGGGGACCGTCCGTCGGGGACGCGGCCCGCTACATGCCGGACCTCAAGTCGATGGGTGTGAACACCATCCGGACCTGGGGCACCGACGGCTCCAGCAAGCCCCTGCTCGACGAGGCCGCCGCCAACGGCATCCGGGTCGTCAGCGGCTTCTGGCTCCAGCCAGGCGGTGGCCCCGGCAGCGGTGGCTGTGTCAACTACGTGACCGACACCGCGTACAAGAGCACCTCGCTCACCGAGTTCGCCAAGTGGGTCGACACCTACAAGAGCCACCCCGGTGTCCTGATGTGGAACGTCGGCAACGAGTCGGTGCTCGGCCTCCAGAACTGCTACAGCGGCACCGAGCTGGAGAACCAGCGCAACGCGTACACGTCCTTCGTCAACGACGTGGCCAAGAAGATCCACTCCATCGACCCGGACCACCCGGTCACCTCCACCGACGCATGGACCGGCGCCTGGCCCTACTACAAGCGCAACGCGCCCGACCTCGACCTCTACTCGATGAACTCCTACGGCGACATCTGCAACGTCCGCGGCGCCTGGGAGCAGGGCGGCTACACCAAGCCCTACATCATCACCGAGGGCGGACCGGCCGGCGAGTGGGAGGTCCCGGACGACGCCAACGGCGTACCCGACGAGCCCAGCGACGTGCAGAAGGCCGAGGGCTACACCAAGGCGTGGGGCTGCGTCACGGGGCACCAGGGGGTCGCGCTCGGTGCCACGCTCTTCCACTACGGGCTGGAGCACGACTTCGGCGGCGTCTGGTTCAACCTGGTGCCCGACGGCCTGAAGCGCCTGTCCTACTACGCGGTGAAGAAGGCGTACGCCGGTTCGACCAGCGGGGACAACACCCCGCCCGTCATCACCAACATGGGTGTCACCCCGGCGAACGCGGCGCCGGCGGGCAAGGAGTTCACGGTCCGTGCCGACGTGCGGGACCCGGACGGCGACCCGGTGAAGTACAAGATATTCCTGAGCGGCAACTACGCCAGCGGCGACAAGGGTCTCGTCGAGGCCCAGTGGCGGTCCACCGGCAACGGCACCTTCGCCGTCACCGCGCCCGAGAAGCTCGGCGTGTGGAAGGTGTACATCCAGGCCGAGGACGGCCGCGGCAACGCCGGGATCGACACGAAGTCGGTGAAGGTCGTCGCGCCGCCCGTGGACGGCACCAACGTCGCGCTGAACAAGCCCGCCACCGCCTCCTCCTTCCAGGCCTCCTACGGTGACTGCCCGTGCCCGGCCGGCCTCGCCACGGACGGCAAGACGGAGACGCGCTGGGCCAGCGACTGGAGCGACCCCCAGTGGATCCAGGTCGACCTCGGGGCGCGGACCGCGTTCCGGAAGATCCAGCTGGTCTGGGACCCCGCCTACGCCAAGTCCTACGACGTGCAGGTCTCCGACGACGGCAGCAACTGGCGCACGGTCCACACGACCACGGCGGGCAACGGGGACATCGACACCATCGATGCCGCCACCACCGCCCGGTACGTACGGCTCCAGCTGAAGGCCCGGGGTACGGCCTGGGGCTACTCGCTGCACGAGTTCGGCGTCTACAGCTGATACAGCTGATCACGTCGGAGCGTGCCGTATGACGGGCAGGGCCCGACCGTCGCCACCATGGGACGGCCGGGCCCTGCCCCTCTTGTGTGGGTGCTCCGCCGAAGACCGGCGCGGACGGCGTCCCGAGAGGCGCCCGGGGCGACCGGATCGGGCCGGGTCCGCCCCGCGCGTGCGGATGCGTGGGGCCGGAGGTCGGGGGCAAGGTGGGGTCATGACGACGACGCTCGGTTCCTTCGTTCTCGGTACTCCCGATCCACCCGCGCTGGCCGACTTCTACCGCGCTCTGCTGGGCTGGGAGGAAGTCGAGCGGACACCGGAATGGGTGCGGCTGCGTGCTCCCGGACACGAACGACCGGGCCTCAGCTTCCAGCTGGAGGCCGACCACACGCCCCCGGTGTGGCCTCAGAAGCCGGGCACCCAGCAGATGCAGGCGCACGTGGACCTGCAGGTCGACGACCTGGTCGCGGAGACGGAGCGAGCTTGTGCCCTGGGCGCGGCACGGGAGGAGCACCAGCCTCAAGAGGGCGTACAGGTCCTCCGTGACCCTCACGGCCACCCGTTCTGCCTCTTCCTGCCGGGCGCCTGAACGCCCCTGTCCGGCACCCGGACGCATCTCGGTGCCGTTGCCGCAGCCGTCGCCGTCGCCGTCGCCGGACCAGCGATGTCCGGCCTCAACGGCCACTACCTCCCCCTGCCGGCCGCGGCCGTGGGCTGCTCCGGGCGGGCCACGAGGACCTCGACGCCGTCGGCCTGGAGGGCGTCGAGGTCGAAGGCCGGGATGCCGGAGTCGACGATGACGAGGTCGAAGGCGGTCACGGGGGCCAGTTGGTAGAGGCCGCGACGGCGGAACTTCGTGTGGTCGACCAGGAGGACCTTGCGCGCGCAGGCGTCCATCAGGGCCCGCTTCACCGCCACCGTCTCCTGCGACTGGTGGTAGCAGTGGCCGCGGGTGATGGCGGTCGTGGAGGCGAAGAGCGTGTCGGCGCTGAGGCTGGTCACGGCGTCCACGGTGCGCAGGCCCAGGAAGGCGTCGTAGGCGGGGTAGTAGGTCCCGCCCAGGGAGATGAGCTCGATGCCCGGACTTCCGGCCAGTGTCTGGGTGACGGGGCCGAAGTTGGTGATGACGGTCAACGGGGCGTGCCGGTCCAGGAGGCGTGTGAGCGCCAGAGCCGTCGTGCTGTCGTCGATGACGACTGCCTGCCCGGGCCTGACGAGGCGCAGAGCGGCGCGGGCGATGGCTTCCTTCTCCGCCGTCATGGCGCGGGCACGGTGCCGGACGTCGCCGTGGAAGGCGGTCGACGGCTGAGCCGTCGCGCCCCCGCGGACCTTTCTCAGCCAGCCCCTGTCCTGCAGGTAGTCGAGGTCCCGGCGGATGGTCATGGTCGTCACGCCCAGCTCGTCGGCCAGCTGCTCGATCCGGACGAACCCCCTGTCCACGACGCGGCCCTTGATCCGTTCCCTGCGTTCGCGGGGCTTCCGCGCGCTCATGTCGGCCGGCTGCCGGTCCTCTGCTCCCACGAAGACTCCTGTTCATTTTCTGTGAAGTGAACATCCCCGGACCTGACCCCGTTTACCTCGTTCGTCACTCCTTCCGGTGAGGCCGCCCGCGCGGCCGCGCCCTCTGCCGCCGTCCTCCGCGACGATGACGGACGGCCGCCCTCCTCGTCCCGTGTCACGGAGCGCGCGCCGAACGAACATCGAAGGCTGGGGAAGCGCTACAGCAATTGTTCAATTACTGCGGTCCGTTGACACAAACGAAACATCTGAGTTTCCTGAGCGTTGCCTTCAGTGCCCATGAGCAAGGAGTGGAACATGAGAAGAACGGCACGTCGTGCACTCCTCGGAATCCTCGCTCTGGGCACCCTCGTCTCGTGCGCGGAGGAACCCGGCACGACAGGTTCCGACAACGGCGGCGGCGTAGGCAAGGTCGCGTTCCTGATGCCCGACCTCGCCTCCACCCGGTACGAGCGGTACGACGCCCCGCTCTTCAGGAAGCGCATGGGTGCGCTCTGCCAGGAGTGCGACGTCATCTACCAGAACGCCGACAGCGACGCCGCGTTGCAACAACAGCAGGCCAACTCCGCCATGGCACAGGGCGCCAAGGTGATCGTGCTGGATCCGGTCGACTCCGATTCGGCGTCCACCATCGTGCAGGCGGCGCATTCCCAGGGCGTCAAGGTGATCGCCTATGACCGCCCGGTGTCCGACAAGCCGGCGGATTTCTACATCTCGTTCGACAACGAGGCGATCGGCGAATCCATCGGCCGGTCATTGGTCGGCCACCTCGAGAAGACAGGAGCGAAGGGCGGACTGCTCCAGGTCAACGGCTCTCCGACCGACGCCGCCGCCGGGCTGATCAAGAAGGGCATCCACAAGGCCGTCGACGGCAGCGGGTTCGACCTGCTCGCCGAGTACGACACCCCGGACTGGTCGCCGGAGAAGGCGCAGCAGTGGGTGAACGGGCAGATCGCGCAGCACTCCGGGCACATCGTGGGCGTGGTGGCCGCCAACGACGGCACGGGCGGCGGGGCGATCGCGGCCTTCAAGGGCTCCGAGGTGAAGGTCCCGCCGGTCACCGGAAACGACGCCGAGCTGGCGGCGATCCAGCGCATCGTGTCGGGCGACCAGTACAACACCATCTCCAAGCCCATCAAGACGGTCGCCGAGGCGGCGGCGGAGGCCGCCCACCAGCTGATGAAGGGGGAGAAACCGAAGGCGGACACGACCCTCTTCGACACGCCCTCGCAGCTGTTCGAACCGACGGTGGTGACCCGGGAGAACCTCAAGGACGTGGTCTTCGGCCCCGACGGGGTGCTCGAGGCCGAAGACGTCTGCACCCGTGTGTACGCCGACGGCTGCCGACGGCTGGGCATCCGGTAGCGGCGTCCCGTGCCCGAGCGAGAGAGGACACCCATGACCGGCCCCGCGGTCCCCGCCACGTCTCCTCGAACCGACGGATCCGTCGTGCTGTCGCTGAGGGGTGTGAGCAAGCAGTTCGGTGCCGTCGCCGCGCTCAGCGGGGTCGACCTCGATGTCGCGGCCGGTGAGGTGGTCGCCGTGGTGGGGGACAACGGCGCGGGGAAGTCCACGCTCGTGAAGATCCTCTCCGGGGTCCACGCCCCCGACGCGGGGACGATCTTTTTCCAGGGCGAGGAGGTCAGGTTCGACTCCCCGGGCGCCGCGCACGCGCGGGGCATCGCGACGGTCTACCAGGACCTGGCGCTGTGCGAGAACCTCGACGTGAAGGCGAATCTCTTCCTCGGTCAGGAGCTCCGGCCCTGGATGCTGGACGACGTCTCCATGGAGAGGCGGTCCTGGGAGCTGCTGCGTGAGCTGGGGGCCAGGATTCCCGCGCTCGACGTCCCCGTGGCCGCTCTCTCCGGCGGGCAGCGGCAGACGGTGGCGATCGCCCGTGCGCTGCTCGGCCGGCCGGAGGTCGTGCTGCTGGACGAACCGACGGCCGCCCTCGGCGTCGCGCAGACCGCCGAGGTGCTCAACCTCATCGAGCGGCTCAAGGGCAACGGGCTCGGCACCGTCATGATCAGCCACAACATGGAGGACGTCCGAGCGGTGGCCGACCGGGTCGCCGTGCTCAGACTCGGCCGGAACAACGGCGTGTTCGACGCCCGGGAGGTCTCGTCCGAGGAAGTCGTCGCCGCCATCACCGGGGCGGCCGACAACGCCGTTTCGCAGCGTGCCGCGCGCCGCGCGGCCACCTCTCGACAGGAGGAGGGACAGCCGTGACCTCTCTCGGTTCTCCGGTGGCGGCGGCCACCGACCCGCCGGACGAGCCCCCGGCGGCGCGGCACGGTTTCCGCGACAGCCTCCGCGGCACGGTCCGCCGGGCCCGGGCCGGCGACGTGGGCATGCTGCCGGTCGTCGCCGGTGTCGTGGTGATCTGGACGATCTTCCAGTCGCTCAACCGGACCTTCCTGTCCAGCACCAACCTGGTGAACCTGGCGTTCGACATGGTGCCCCTGGGGGTGATCGCGCTGGGCATCGTGTGCGTCCTGCTGGTCGGCCAGATCGACCTGTCGGTCGGCTCCGTGAGCGGTGTCGCCGCTGCGACCACGGGCGTGGTGATGGTCCGTCACGAGCAGTCGGTGTGGCTGGCGATCCTGATGGCGGCGGGTGTCGGCGCGCTGATCGGCTGGCTCTACGGGCAGGCGCTCAACCGTTTCGGGGTGCCCAGCTTCGTCGCCACCCTGGGCGGCCTGCTGGCCTTCCTCGGCGCCCAGCTCTGGCTCCTGCGTGGCGAGAACGCGATCAACCTGCCGTACGACTCCGGCCTGGTGAGGTTCGCCCAGGTGTGGTTCGTCCCCGAGGCGGTGGCCTACGTCTGCGCGCTCCTGGCGGCCGGCGGGTTCCTCGCCCTCGGTCTGGTCCGTGCCCGCAGTCGCCGCCGAGCCGGTCTGTCGTCCGTCTCGCCGCGGTGGCTGGCCGTGCGTTCCCTCGCGCCGGCGGCGGCGCTGCTGTTCGCGGTGTACTACCTGAACCGCACCCGCGGGGTGCCGTGGATGTTCGTGCTCTTCGTCGCCCTGGTCCTGATCCTGCACTACGTCCTCGCCCGGACCGGGTTCGGCCGGTCCCTGTACGCGGTGGGCGGCAACGCGGAGGCTGCCCGCAGGGCCGGTATCGACGTACGCGCCGTGTACACCGCGGCATTCGTCATGTGCTCCACGCTCGCCGCGACGGGCGGCGTCCTGGCAGCCGCCCGGCTCGCGGCGGCGAATCAGAGCACCGGTACGGCCGACGTGAACCTGAACGCCATCGCCGCGGCGGTGATCGGCGGGACCAGCCTCTTCGGTGGCCGCGGGTCCGCCTTCGCCGCCCTGCTCGGTGTCCTCGTCATCCAGTCGATCTCCAGCGGGCTCACCCTGCTCAATCTCGACTCCGCGTACCGCTTCGTCATCACGGGCTGCGTGCTGCTGGTCGCCGTCGCCCTGGACTCCGCCGCCCGCCGCTCGCGGCAGGCGCACGGAAGGGGCTGAGGGCATGACATCGCTGGCCATCGACGCCGGCACCACCACGGTCAAGGTCGTCGGATACGGCTCCGACGGAACGGAACTGACGGTGAGCCACCGTCCGACCCGGGTGCTGCGGCCCCGTCCGGGCCACGCGGAACAGGACATGGACGAGGTCTGGGAGGCCGTCGCCTCGGCCGTCAGGGAGGTCGCGGCCGCGCTGCCCGAGCCGCCGGAGCTGGTCGCCGTCACCGGGCAGGGCGACGGAGCATGGCTCGTCGACGGGCGGGGCCACCCCACCGGGCCCGCGGTGCTGTGGAACGACGGACGGGCCACCGACGTGGTCACCGGGTGGGAGCGCGACGGCACCCTGGAACAGGCCTTCAGGATCTGCGGCTCCCGCCTGTCCACCGGCATGCCCAACGCCGTGCTCGCCTGGTTGCGGGAGCACGATCCGGAGCGGACGCGCCGCTCCCGCTCCCTGCTGACCTGCGGCGGCTGGCTCTTCCTGAAGCTCACCGGGGAGGCGGCCGTGGACGAGTCCGAGGCGTCGGCACCGTTCCTGGACCTCGGGCGGCGCTCGTGGTCCGAGAAGCTGTTCGAGCTGTACGGCCTGGAGTGGGCCCGGGACCTGCTGCCCCCGCTCCGGGACGACGACCACCGGGTGACCGCGCTCAGCACCACCGCCGCCGTCGGGACGGGACTGCCCGCCGGCATCCCGGTGGTGCTGGCGCCCTACGACATCTGCGCCACCGCCATCGGCTCCGGCGCGGTCGTCGCCGGCCGCGCCTGCACCGTGCTCGGCACCACCCTGTCCACCGAGATCGTCACCGACTCCGCCGGCTGTGTGCTCACCGACGAACCGGTGGGCATCACCGTCGCCCTGGGCGTCCCCGGGCACTATCTGCGCGCCTTCCCCACCATGAGCGGCGGCGACATGCTGCACTGGGGCGCACGGCTCCTCGGGCTCGCCTCGGCCACCGACCTGATGGCGCTGGCCGAGCGCGGCGCCGAGAACACGGCCGGTGTGCGGTTCCTCCCCTACGTCTCCTCGGCGGGGGAACGTGCCCCGTTCTACGACCCGGCAGCCCGCGGTTCCCTGTCCGGCCTCTCCCTGGACAGCGGCCGGGAGGACGTGGCCCGCGCGGTGGTGGAAGGTGTCACCATGGCGATCCGCGACTGCCTCGCCGCCTCCGCGGCCACCCCGGAGCTTCTGACCCTCAGCGGCGGCGGTGCCAGAAGCGCGTACTGGACCCAGCTGATCGCGGATGTCGCCGGCCTGCCGGTGGCGATCCCCGCCGACACGGAGACCGGGGCGCGCGGCGCCTGGCTGACCGGCATGGTCGCGACCGGCCGCGAACCGGACTTCGCCACCGCGGCGGCACGGCATGTGCGGATCTCGGTCACCTGCGAGCCGGACGCCGCCAAGGGCGGGGCGGTGGGCGACCGCTATGCGGAGTTCCTGCGGCTGCGGGAGCTGCACCGGCCGATCTGGGCGCTCGGCCGCGGCGGGGCGGGCCTCGCCGAAGGAGCCGGCGCGTGACCGGCGGCCCGGACATCTGGCTCGGCGTCGACCTGGGCACGCAGGGGGTGCGCGCGGTCGCCGTGGCGTCGGACGGCCGGGTGCTCGGCACGGGATCGTCGCCGCTGACCAGTCACCGGCGGGGCGAACGCCATGAGCAGGACCCGGAACAGTGGTGGCGTGCGGTCTGCTCGGCCGTCGGGCAGACCTGCGCGGCGGGCGCCGACCCGCGGCGCATCCGGGCGCTGGCCGTCGACGCGACCTCCGGAACCGTCACCCTGACCGACCGGCACGGCAGGTGCGTCACCCCCGGTCTCATGTACGACGACGGCCGCGCGACGGTGGAGACGGAGCAGGTCAACGCGCTCGGCGCACACCAGTGGGCCAAGGCGGGCTACCGCCGGATGCAGCGCTCCTGGGGGCTTCCCAAGCTCTGCCGGCTGCTCGACAGGTACCCGCACGCGGTGGCGGACGGCTGGCGCCTCGCCCACCAGAGCGACGTGATCAACCGCAGGCTCGTCGGACACGACGTGCCCACGGACACCGGCAACGCCCTCAAGTCCGGAGCAGACGCCGCGACGGTGACCTGGCCCGAGAAGGTCTTCGCCGCGCTGGGGATCCCCGCCGGCGTCCTGCCCGGCCTGGTGCTGCCCGGCACCGTGATCGGCGAGGTCTGCGCCGGTGCCGCGGCCGAGTGCGGGCTCGTCCCCGGCATTCCCGTGGTCGCCGGGACGACCGACGGCTGTGCGGCCCAGCTGGGCTCCGGGGCGACCGCGGTCGGCAGCTGGAACTCGGTGCTGGGCACGACGCTCGTCCTCAAGGGGGTCACCGAGGACCTGCTGCGCGACCCGAACGGCGTCGTCTACTCCCACCGCTCCCCTTCCGGCCACTGGCTGCCCGGCGGTGCGTCCAGCACGGGTGCGGGCCTGGTGGCCCGGGAGTTCGCCGGTGCCGACCTGGACCGGCTGACCGATGCGGCGGAGCCCTTGCTGCCCACCGGCCTGCTGCGCTATCCGCTGGTCTCTCCCGGGGAGCGGTTCCCCTTCGTCGCCCCGGACGCGGTCGCGTTCACCAGCCGTGGACCGGCGGGCCGCACCGAGGACTTCGCCGCGCTGATGCAGGGGGTCGCGTACGTCGAACGCCTCTGCTTCGACTACGTGGACCTGCTCGGCGCCCCCGTCGACGGGGCCGTCGTCCTCACCGGCGGCGCGACCCGCAACCCGGTGTGGAACCAGCTCCGCGCCGATGTGCTGCGGCGTCCCGTGTCGCTGCCCCGCCATGGCGGGCCCGCGCTCGGCATGGCCGTACTCGCCGCCTCCGCCTGCGGGGAGCACGGCGCCACCGGGGCCTCGCTGGACCGTGCCGCCGCCGCGATGGTGCGGGTGGACCGGGTCCTGGAGCCGCGGTCCACGCACCGGTCCGCGCACGACGAGGGCTACGCCCGGCTGCTCGGCCTGCTGGTCGGGCGTGGCTGGCTGCCCGGGACCGTCGCGGACCACGCACGAGAAAGGACCGCACCATGAGCGTCCATGTCTTCCTCGTCCGGCACGGGGAGAGCGTCTGGCACGAGGAGAACCGCTACGCCGGGGTCACCGACATCGCGCTCTCCCCGCACGGCCGCGCCCAGGCGTCCGGGCTCGCCATGTGGGCGGGTGGTGCGGACCTCACGGCGGTGTGGTCGTCCCCGATGCGACGCTGCCGGGAGACCGCGGAGGGGTGCGCGGACCGCGCCGGTCTGCCACTGATCCTCGAACCACGGCTGCGCGAACTGAATTTCGGCGTCGCCGAGGGGCTGACCCGCGCCGAGCTGCGGGAGCGCCTGCCCGGCGCGCTGAAGGCCTTCGAGGCCGACCCGGTCGGGAACCACTTCCCGGAGGGCGAGGACCCCGTCGCCGCCGGCGAGCGCTACACCGGTTTCCTCGCCGGTCTGCGGACCGGTCACCCGGAGGGCCGCGTGCTCGTCGTGGCCCACTCCACCGCCATCCGGCTCGCGCTCTGCCGGCTCCTGGGGATCCCGCCGCGGGACTACCGCCGTGTCTTCCCCCGCCTGGCCAACTGCGCGCTGACCGAACTGATCCTCCGCGACGGCACACCCTCGCTGCTGGCGCTGAACCAGCACGTGACCCCAGGAGTACCCGAGTGACCACGATCCTCGCGGCCGGCGACCACTTCGTCCGCACCTCGCTGCTCACCGACCGCCTCCGGCCGGTCGCACCCGAGGCCGCCTTCCGGGAACTCACCCTTCCCTGGCCCGTCGAGCCCTTCGGCGCGGTGGCCGAGGTCCACGAGGCCTCCGGCACCGAGGACCAGCTGATCGAGGCCCTCGACGGTGTGGACATCTGCGTGACGCAGATGGCGCCGCTGACGGAACGGATCCTGGAAGCGAGCCCCGGGCTCCGCCTGTTCTGCGTCGGCCGGGGAGGCCCCGTCAACGCGAATCTCGCGGCGGCCACCCGGCACGGTGTCGCGGTCACCTTCGCTCCCGGCCGCAACGCCACCGCCACCGCCGAGCACACGGTGGCCCTGATGCTGGCCGCCACCCGGCGGGTCCCCGCCACCCACCACGACCTGACCGAGGGCGTCTGGCGGGGCGACTACTACCGCTACGACAGCGTCGGTCCCGAGCTCGAGGGCAGCACGGTCGGCATCGTGGGGTACGGCGCCATCGGCTCCCGGGTGGCCCGCATCGTCCAGGGTTTCGGTGCCCGTGTCCTGGTCGCCGACCCGTACCTGGGAGAGGCCGACACGGCCCCTGCCGTCCGGGTGGACCTCCCCGAACTGATGCGCCGCTCCTCCTTCGTCACCGTGCACGCCCGCGCCACCCCGGAGACCGCGGGGCTGCTCTCCCGCGAGCTGATCGGGCTCATGCCTCCCGGCGGCGTACTCGTCAACTGTGCCCGCGGTTCCCTGGTCGACTACGACGCCGTCTGCGACGCCCTGGACGAAGGCAGGCTCTTCGGCGCCGCCTTCGACGTCTTCCCCGAGGAGCCGCTCCCGGCCGGATCCCGGCTGCCGCGTACGCCCGGCGTCGTCATGACCCCGCATCTGGCCGGCGCCAGCAAGCAGACCGCCCACAACGCGTCCGCCCTCGTGGCCGGCGAGGTCGCCCGCTTCCTGGCCGGTGGCGCACCGGCCCACTGCGCGAACCCGGAGGTGCTGCGGACCCGGCGCTGACCGGCACACGACGGAGTTCTCCCGGCCCCGGGCACCACCCGTACGCCGCCCGCGCGCCCCGCGACACAGGGGGGCGCTCCGGTGGGACACGGCTCACGATCTCGTGGAAAGGAAACCGCGTGCGAGGCAAGCTCCGGATGTTCCGTACCGTTCTGGCCGCCGGGATCGGTGTCCCGGTCCTCCTCCTGGCCGTCCCCTCCCCCGGCGCCGCCGCCGACAGTCACTCCGGCGGCGGAATACCCGGCCTGCCGTCCTCGGTCTACGGCGGCGCCTGGCCGACCAGTCATCTGCAGGGCGTCACCGTGGACCGCCGACGCGGATTCGTCTACTGGTCGTTCACCCAGAAGCTGGTCAAGACCGACCTCCGCGGCACGGTCGTCGGGACGGTCGAGGGCCTCACCGGCCATCTCGGCGACATCGACGTCGACGAACGGGACGGCAGGGTCTACGGATCACTCGAGTACAAGGCGGCGGAATCGTTCTACATCGCGGTCTTCGACGCCCGCGGGATCGACCGGGTAGGGATGGACGCCGAGCGGGACGGCGTGATGACGGCGGTCCATCTCGACGAGGTGGCCGCGGACTTCACCGCGGACATGGACGGCGACGGCGTCTTCGACGGCGACACCGCCGACACCGCCGACCACCGGTACGGATGCAGCGGCATCGACGGCGTGTCGTTCGGCCCCGCGTTCGGCAGGCGCGGCGGCGAGCAGACACTGAAGGTCGCGTACGGCGTCTACTCCCACACCGGGAGGAGCGACAACGACCACCAGGTGATCCTGGACTACGACATCAGCGACTGGGGCCGGTACGCGCGGCCGCTCACCCAGGAGGCCCCGCACCACAGCGGCCCCGAGCGCCCCGACGGCAAGTTCTTCGTCCGCACCGGCAACACCACCTACGGCGTGCAGAACCTCCAGTACGACCCGTACACAGAGAACTGGTTCATGGCGGTCTACAAGGGCAGGAAGGACGGGTTCCCCAACTACTCCCTCTTCGCCGTCGACGGTTCCGCCCGCCCGGTGCGCGGCGCGATCGAGGGTCAGCCCACGCCGGAGACCGGCCGTCTCCTCACCCTCCGCGAGGCCGGTCTGCGCGACGCGGCGACCGGGATCCGCGGCTGGGAGTTCCAGGGCAGTTACGGGTTCGACGCGTTGGGCGGCGGACGGTACTACGTGGCGGAGGCCCGCACCGTGGAGGAGGACGGCGTCGTCAAGCAGGCGGGCGAGATCCGTCTGCACCGCTGGACCGGCGGGACCCCGGGCCCGTTCGCCCCCGTCGGCTGAGGTCGCCGGTCCCTGCTGTCAGCCCCGCGGGCGCGGCAGCCGCCCCGTCGACGCCCGGGCGCGCAGCTCGACGGGCAGCAGTTGGTGGCCGGCCCCTTCGGCCCCGCTGGAGACCAGGTGCAGGAGGCGCTCCACCGCGCGCCGTCCCGCCTCCGCGGCCGGTACGCGCAGCGCCGTGACGTCCGGCATCGCGAGCCCCGCCGCGGAGAGGTCGTCCGCGCAGGCCAGGCTGATGTCCCCGGGGGTTGTCACGCCCAGCATGGTCATGCGGTGCAGCAGGCCGAGGAGCAGCGTGCTGCTGTACGCGACGACCGCCGTGCAGCCGGAGTCGAGGACCGCCTCGGCGGCGCGGACGCCGGCTTCGAACTCCGGCGGGTAAGGGCCGAGCGCCCGTACCTCGCAGTCGGTGGCGGCCTCGCGCAGTCCGCGCAGCCGCCGCGGGTCGAGCCAGGAGCCTTCGGGCCCGCCCAGGTAGGCGATCCGGCGGTGGCCGAGTCCGGACAGGTGGGCGCCGAGGTCGCCGAGGCCCGACGGGGTGTCGATCACGACGGAACTGACCCCGCGGACACGGCGGTCGAGGGTGACCAGCGGCAGCAGGCGGGCGACATCCGTCAGCAGCGGGCCGGCCGCGAGCGGGGCGGCGGCCGCGAAGCCGTCGACGCGCTCGGCGAGGCGGTCGTAGAGCGCCTGCTCGCGCGCGGACGACCCGTTGGTCACCACCACGATCAGCTCGCAGCCCGCCTCCTCCGCCGCCGCCTGGGCACCGGCGAGGACGGGGGCGTAGAACGGGTTGGCCAGTGAGGGGACGCTGAAGGCGAGGAGCCCGGTCCGGCCGGTGACCAGGGCGCGGGCGGCGGAGTTGTGGCGGTAGCCGAGCGTCTCGGCAACGGCCACCACGCGGGCGCGGGTGGCTTCGGAGACCATGTCGGGCCGGCTCAGCGCGCGGGACACGGTGGACGCCGACACCCCGGCTTCCCTGGCCACATCCTCGAGTCGCGCCATCACGGCCCCCTCCTCTGCTGCGTTCCCCTGCGGCTTTACATCTGCCTGAGCCGGTCCGTACCCTACCGTGCAAACGCATGCTGCAAGCGATTGCATTGATGAGGAGCGGCGATGGCGACCGATACGACCGCGCGGAGCGTCCCGAAGGCGGACCGGTTCTTCCGGCTGACCGAGCGGGGGACCTCTGTCCGCACGGAACTGCTCGCCGGTGTGAGCATGTTCCTCGCCTCGGCCTACGTGGTCGTCGTGGTGCCCGGCATGCTCGCGGGCGCCGGGGTGCCGCACGCGGCGGCCACCACCGGGGTGATCGTGACGGTGGTGCTCGCGACCCTCTTCATGGGGCTCTACGCCAACCTGCCGTTCGTCCTGGCGCCCGGGCTCGGCGGAGTGGCGCTGGTGGCGGTCACCCTCATCGGGCAGGAGAAGGTGCCGTACCCGGTGGCCATGGGCATGGTCTTCTGGTCCGGTGTGGCGTTCCTGGTGCTGACCCTGCTCGGCATCCGCCAACTCGTCACCCGCATCATCCCGGACTGCGTACGGCTGGCGATCGGGCCCGCCATCGGCCTGTACATCGCGATGCTGGGTTTCCGCTCGGCCGGGCTCATCGGTGTGGGCAGGAAGGGGCTCGAGCTCGGTGACCTCGGATCGGCGGCCGCCCTGCTGGCCCTCGCGGGCCTGGTGCTGATCGCCGCCCTCTCCTCCCGCAAGGTGCCCGGGACGCTGCTGATCGCCATCGCGGTGCTGACCGTCGCGGCGATCCCCCTCGGCGTCGCCGAGGTGCCCGACTCCCTCTTCGAGGCGCCCGGGAGCATGGGCCCGGTGGCGTTCGACATCGATCTGTGGGGCGCGCTCGAACCGCACTACCTGCCCTACCTGTTCGCCCTCTTCGCCGCCGAGTTCTTCTCCACCACGGGAGTCGTGATGGCCGTGGGCGAGCGGATCGGGCTCACCGACGACCAGGGACAGATGCAGGACATCAACAAGCCGTTCCTCGTCGACTCCGTCAGCGTGATCGGCGGCTCGGCCATGGGCGGCCCGAGTGTGACGACGTACCTGGAATCCGCGGCGGGCTCCGACAGCGGCGGCCGTACGGGCCTGACCTCGGTCGTCACCGGCGGCCTGTTCGCCCTGCTGCTGCTCTTCACCCCGGTAGCGACCATGATCCCGGAGGCGGCGACCGCTCCGGTGCTCATGTTCATCGGCCTGTCGATGCTCGCCGGGCTGCGCAAGGTCGACATGTCCGACGTCACCGACGCCCTGCCCGCGGCGCTCACCGTCGCCTGCACGCTCTTCTGGGGCAACTTCGGCACCGGCATCGCCGCCGGTCTCACCTCGTACGTGCTGATCAAGGCCGCGGCCGGGCGCTTCAGGGACATCCACGTCGGGATGTGGGTCCTGCTGCCCTTCCTCGGCTACTTCTTCTACAACTCCATCCACTGATCGGAATTCTCGTGCACGACGTCCGCATCTTCGGGGGCAGTGTCGTCTCCGTCTTCACCGGCGAGGTCTTCGCCGCTGACGTCCTCGTCACCGGCGAGGTCATCAGCGGGGTGGTTCCGCCGGGTACCGGGGGCGAGGCCGCCCGCCTGATCGATGCCACCGGACGGCTGATCGTCCCGGGGTTCCTCGACGCGCACATGCACGTCGAGAGCTCCTTCCTCACCCCGGCCGCGTTCGCGTGGCTGACGCTGCCGCGCGGCACCACCACCGTGCTCGCGGACCCGCACGAGATCGTCAACGTCGCCGGGCGCGCGGCGATGCGATGGATGATCGAGGCCGGGCGGTCCACCCCGCAGACGCAGCTGTGGGGCGTGCCGTCGTGCGTACCCGCACTCGCCGGGTTCGAGCACTCCGGCGCCCATCTGGACGCCGCCGATGTGGACGAACTGCTGCGCTGGGACGGCGTGCGGGCGCTCGCGGAGGTCATGGACTACCGCGCGGTGGTCTCCGGCGACGAGCGGATGCACTCCATCATCGCGACCGCCCGGGAGCAGGGCGCGATCCTCGACGGGCACTGCCCCGGCCTGGCCGGCGAGGAGCTCAGCCGGTACATGGCCACCGGCATCGACTCCGACCACACCAAGAACACGCCCGAGGTCGTGGTCGAGAAGGCCCGTCTCGGCATGACCGTCATGCTCCAGGAGAAGTGCCTGGAGCCCGAGGTCGTGCGGGCCCTCACCGCCCTGCCGCAGCTGCCGCCCGTCTGCCTCGTCACCGACGACCTGGCCGCCGACCACATCACCGCCGAGGGGCACCTGGACCACATCGCCCGTACGGCCGTGGCGGCCGGACTGCCCGCGCTCGACACGCTGCGCGCGCTGACCTGGACGCCCGCCCAACGGCTGCGGCTGCCCGACCGGGGCGTCGTCGCACCGGGCAAGCGCGCCGACCTCGTGCTGCTCGAAGGGCCGCTGGAGGACTTCGCCGTGGATTCGGTCCTCGCGGGCGGCCGGCTCGTCGCGACCGGCGGACAGCCGGTGTACGAGGAACCGCATCCGGGCGACCACCCGTTCGCCGGCTCCGTGCACGTGCCGGGAATCCCGGAGGACGAGTACAGGTGGCGGGTGGACCTGCCCGACGGGCGGCACCGCTTCCGCGCGCTGCGCGTCAATCCGGTCGACACCTACACCGTGCCCGCCGAGATCGAACTCGACGTCACCGGCGGCGAGGTGGCCTGGGAGGGGCGGACCGCACTGTGCTGGGTGCGTAACCGGCACGGCCGCGACCACACGGCCTGCGTGCCGCTGACCGGGATGGACCTCGGCGACGGCGCGGTCACCACCACGTACGCCCACGACAGCCACAACCTCGTCACCCTCGGCACCACGCGGCGCTCGATGCGGGCCGCCGCCGGGGCCGTGCTGGACGACGACGGGGGTGTGGCCGTCGCCCGTGACGGCGCGGTCACCGCCCGCCTGCCGCTGGCCGTCGGTGGTGTCATGTCGACGGCTCCGGCGGTCGAGGTCGCCGACGCCTCCCGCCGGGTGCGGGAGGAACTCGGCGCGTGGGGCTGGCGGCACCGCAACCCGTTCATGAGCGTCTCGACGCTCACCCTGGCCGTCTCCCCCACCATGAAGATCACCGATCTCGGGCTGGTGGACGTCCTCGCCCGCGACTGGACGGCGCAGGTCCTGGACGGGTGCCACTGACAGCCGGCGCCTCCCTGGACCGCCCCGTCCGGCGGCCCGTCCTGACCGGACGGGACGCCGGACGGCCGCCGGGCGGCTGATATTCCCTGGCGCGGCGGCCGGGATGCGCGGAGACTCGTCCCGTGTCTGACATGAGTGCGTTCCGGGAGGCGGTCACGGCGTGGGCGGCCGGTGGGCCCGATGACGCCGCGCGGGGACTGGCCGCGAGGCTGCCCGTCCGGACCGCGGTCCTGCTCGAAGGCCCGAGCGACGTCGCCGCTGTCGACGCGCTGGCCGCGGCGCACGGCCGGGATCTGACGGCCGAAGGGGTCTGCGTCCTGCCGATGGGCGGGGCGATGAACATCGGGCGCTACGCCCGCCTCCTCGGACCGCCCGGCCTGGACCTCGGCCTCACGGGGCTGTGCGACGAGAACGAATGGGGCTGGTTCGCCCGCGGCCTGGAGCGGGCCGGTGCGCCGTCGCAGGGCTTCTTCGTCTGCGCGGCGGATCTGGAGGACGAGCTCATCCGCGCGCTGGGCGTGACCCGGGTGAAGGAGCTCGTCCGGGAGGAGGGAGATCTGCGCCCCCTGCAGACCTTCCTGAACCAGCCCGCGCAGCAGGGCCGCGCACCCCAGCAGCAGTTGCGGCGCTTCCTCGGCACGAAGAAGGGGCGCAAGATCCGGTACGGCCATGTCCTCGTCGAGGCGCTCGGCCCCGGCCGGGTGCCCGCCCCGCTCGACAGCCTGCTCGCCGGTCTCTGACCGCCGCGCCTCGCCGCCTCCGGGCGGAAGGGCGTGCGGCGGGCCCCGTCCGACGCCTCCCCCAGGACACACGTCGGGTGGCGGGGGCCGTCGCCCTGGACGCCGGAGCGTCGTTGCTCTTCGGCCACCCGGGTTCCTCCGCGTCGCACGGCGGACCTGACCCGTGATCGATCAGTTCATGCTCGATCGATCAGAGACGGCCAGACTGTTGAGCTGTTCGATCGCCTCTGATAGAAAGCTCAACTGTCCGAAGCCCACCGGAACTTCACTCCTGGAGATCTCGTGTCAGCCCATGGCCGCAGGATTGCCCGAACCCCTTTGCTCGCCGTTCCGTCAGCCGTCGCCGCCCTGATGCTGCTCACCCCCTGGTCGGCGCAGGCCGCCGTGGTGTGGGACGGCGCGGCATCGCAGGGCACCGCGGTGTTCGGCAGCACCGAATGCGCCGCACCCGGCAGTCTGGTCACCGCCGCGCAGGACGACGGGCACGGCACCGTGTTCCGCTACACGAAGGCGGTCGGCGTCTACCGTTGCGAGTCCCGCGGGATCAAGGTGGACGGCTCCCGCTACCCGTTCGCGGCCGACCGGACGTACTGGCTCGGCTGGGAACAGAAGTTCTCCGTCGTGCCGGCCGGCTCCGACTGGGTCCCGTGGCAGTGGAAGTCGTATCCGAACGCCACCCAGAACTACCCCCTGTTGATGACCGTGGGCGACGGCCTGGTCAGGCTCGTCTACGTAGGGCCGGGTGAGGGCTGGAAGACCATATGGTCGGAGCCGGTCGAAGCCTTCACCTGGAACCGGGTGGCTGTCGGGATCCACACCTCCGCGTCAGCGGCCACCGGCTGGGTGGAGTTGTACTACAACGGAGTCCGGCAGACGTTCTCCGACGGCACCACCCGGTACACGGGCCGCACATGGGACTCCGCCAACGAGCCCAAATGGGGCGCCTACGACCGCGACAACACCACCACCGAGATCGTCAACCGGGTAGGCGGCCTCAAGCTCGGAACCGCCTACGGCGATGTGGACTGACCTGGCGATGTGGACCGACCTGGCGATGTTCGTTTCCTTTCGCATCGCACGATGCATTGTTCGTTTCGATCGAACATGCTAGAAACGTGTCGCTCTTGAACACCTCGTCCTCGCGAGCGCGTGGAACGAGTCGTTCAAGGGACCCACCGTTGATCTCCCGGGCTCGGAGGCACCATGCCGTCCTCGCTTTCCCGTCGCATGTTCGTGCAGATCTCAGGCGCCGCCACCGCCGTCGGCCTCGCCGGAGCGAGCCACGCGAACGCCGTCGCTGCCGAAGGCTCCTCGTCCGCCGCCGACTTCGCGGCGCTGCGCGCCACATGGCGTTCGCTGCTGCTCGGCAAGGACTTCAGACCGACGGCCGAACCGTTCAGCACCAAGCTGGCCGCGCTGGGCGCCCAGGCCTCCGCCTACGCGGAGCAGATGGCCCCGGCCGACGGCTCCCTCTTCCCCGACGCGGTCTGGGCCGATCCGGATCCCGACCTCGACACCGAGTCGTACACCTACTCGTCCAGGATCCAGACCAGCTACCAGCGGCTGTACGCGATGGCCGAGGCGTGGTCCCAGCCGGGTACGGGCATCACCGGGGACCCCGCCGTCGCCACCAAGATCGTGGCGGGACTGGACCACATGTACGCCCGGATCTACAACGAGGGGCAGAAGAGGTACGGCAACTGGTACAACTGGCAGATCGGCGGCCCCCAGGCGCTGCTGGACACGGCCCTGCTGGTGCGCGACGAGCTCACCGCCGGTCAGATCGCCGCCTACTGCCGCGCCGTCGACGCGTTCGTCCCGGACAGCGTGGTCGCCTCCTACACGGGGACGTCGACCGGGGCCAACCGCATCGACCTCTGCCGGGTGCTGGCGATCCGCGGCATCCTGGGCGAGGAGGCGGGGAAGGTCGCACTCGCCGCGAGCGCCGTCGCCCCGGTCTTCCCGTACGTCACCAGCGGTGACGGTCTGTACGCCGACGGCTCGGTCATCCAGCACACCTTCGTGCCGTACACCGGCTCCTACGGAGCGGTCCTCCTCGACGGGCTGAGCAAGCTGCTCGCCCTGCTGAGCGGTTCCGCCTGGGAGATCACCGACAGCGGCCGCCAGATCATCTTCGACGCCGTGGAAGCGGCCTACGCGCCGTTCCTGCACAACGGGCTGTTCATGGACGGGGTCTCCGGCCGGGCGATAGCACGCGGGCTGGAGCCCGGCAGTGCCGCCGGCCAGAACGACGACCAGCTCCGCGGCCACGCGATCATGGCCTCCGTCGTCGCTCTCGGCCAGGCCGCGAGCGACGAGGAGAACCGGCGCTGGCGTGGTCTGGTACGCGGGTGGATCCAGCGCGGCTCCTACCGTTCGCCGGTCACGGACCCCATGCTCTCGGTCGCCAAACTCTCCCTGCTCAACGGCGTACTGGACGACAGCACCGTCTCCCCGCTGACGCAGCCGGACGGCGCCCTGGTCTTCCCCGCCATGGACCGGGCCGTGCACCGCCGGTCCGACTGGGTCGCCTCGGTCTCGATGGCCTCCCGTCGGATCACCCACTACGAGAACGGGAACGGGGAGAACCTGCGCGGCTGGCACACCGGATCCGGGATGCTCTACTGGTGGGGCGGTGACTTCACCGACGACCAGTACTCCGACCGGTTCTGGCCGACCGTCGACCCCTACAGGCTCCCCGGCACCACCGCGTCGGCCAAGCGCCTGGCCGACGGCGAGGGCGGGATCTGGGGAGCCGCCCGCCCGGACGTGGACTTCGTCGGCGGCACGGGTGACGGCACGTACATGATGCTGGGACAGCAGCTGAAGGGGCTGTCCTCCAGCCTGGAGGCCCTGAAGTCGTGGTTCTTCGCCGATGACGCCGTGATCTGCCTCGGGTCCGGCATCAGCGCCGCCGACGGGACCGCCGTCGAGACCGTCGTGGAGAACCGGCACCTCGGGGTGAGCGGCACCGGCGCCCTCACGGTCGACGGCCGTCGGCAGCCGACGGGATTCCCCTGGTCGGCGCGCATCCCCCGCGCGGGATGGGCGCACATCGCCGGGCACGGCGGCTACGTCTTCCCGGACCGCGGGACCCTGAGCGCGCTGCGGGAGGAGCGCACGGGCGCCTGGCACGACATCAACAGCGCCTCGGGGTCGACGGCCGCGATCACCAGCCGGTACACCACACTCTGGTTCGACCACGGCACCGATCCGGTCGACGAGGGATACGCCTACGTCCTCCTCCCGGGGGCCTCCGCCTCCTCCACCGCGCGGCGCGCGGCCTCCCTGGAACGCTGGCTGACCGCCTCCACGCACACCGCGGGCGTCCACGGGGTGCGGATCCCGGCGCTCGGGATCACCGCGGCCAACTTCTGGGCCCCGGGCCGCTTCGGGCGCCTCTCCGCAAGCGCTCCGGTCTCCGTGCTGGTGAGGGAACGGCGCGACGGCACCGCGGTCGTCTGTGTCAGCGATCCGACGCGGCAGCAGAAGAACGTCAGGATCACCTGGGACCGTGCCGTCCGCTCGGTCGTCACCAAGCCGGGCCCGCTGACCGGCTCCACCACCGGTTCCACGCTGGAACTCACCTTCGGCGACCTCGCGGCGACGGCAGGGAGCACCCAGAAAACGACGGTCCGGCTGAGGTAGGCGGAACGTGTCGACGTTCCTACGTGATTGTTCGAACAAGAACGTACACATCCGCTCATCGGGCGGCTACACTGCCCTGTAGTCCGGCCGTGAAGAGGGGAAGTCGAAGTCATGCACGCCGAAGAGAGGCATCAGGCGATCCTTCGCAGGCTGCGCGAGCGGGGGACGCTCCGGGTCAGCGATGTCGCGGACGAGTTGGGCGTCTCACCGGTCACGGTGCGCAGAGACATCGAGATCCTCGCGGACCGCGGGCTGGTCGCCCGTGTGCACGGCGGCGCGGTGCTGCCGGAGACCCGCGCGGAGACGACGGGCACGGAGGGGCCCACTCGGGCCGCGGCAGCCCGTGGGCCCCTCTCCTTCGGCCTGATCGTGCCCGCGGCCGACTACTACTACCCCGAAGTGATCAAGGGGGCCCAGGAGGCCGCCGGGGAGCGCGGCATCCGGCTCGTCCTGGGCATCTCCCAGTACAACCCGGACGAGGAGCACGCCCAGGCCCGGCGCATGCTCGCCGACGGGCTCGACGGCCTCCTGGTCGCGACCTGCGACCCCACGGCCGCCGCGCCCTGGCTGGGCGAGCTGACGATTCCCCACGTCCTGGTGGAACGCCGGCCGGGTGACGAGCTGTCCGACACCGAACGGGTCGTCACCGACCATGTCCACGGCGCCCGGCTGGCGGTGCGCCACCTGGCGCGCACGCGGCGGCGGATCGGGCTCCTGGTACGCGACGACAGCCCGCACAGCGGTCCGCTCGTCGAGGGGTACAGCAGGGGCCTGGCGGCGGCAGGGCTCGACGCGCCTGCCGGCGGACTCTTCCGCATGCCCCCGCCGGCCGGTGACGCGGCCCGGCGCGAGGAGGTCCTCGACGCCTTCGCCTCCGCCGCGGCGGAGGGAAAGCTGGACGGCGGCCTGATCCACAACGACCACGACGCGATCGTCCTGCTGCAGCGTCTGAGGGCGCGGGGCATCGACGTACCGGGCGACCTGGCCCTCGTCGCCTACGACGACGAGGTCGCCTCGCTCGCGGACATCCCCCTCACCGCGGTCGCACCCCCGAAGCTCGCCGTGGGCGCCTCCGCGGTGGCGCTTCTCGCCGAGCGCATCGCGGACCCCGCGCGCCCCCGGCACCTCGTGTCGATCCTGCCGGAGCTGCACGTCCGCTCGTCCAGCTGATCCCCGTCCCCACGGCACTCCCACCGGAGACCCCTCATGTTCCGCATATCGCCCGGGGGGTTCTCCCTCGACGGCCACCCCCTGCGTGTCCTGTCGGGCGCGCTGCACTACTTCCGTGTCCTGCCGGAGCAGTGGCCCCACCGGCTCCGGATGCTGCGCGCCCTGGGTCTCAACACCGTGGAGACCTACGTTCCCTGGAATCTCCACGAGCCACGCCCCGGGGAGTACGACTTCTCCGGGATCGCTGATCTGGACCGGTTCCTGGAGGCCTCACGCGAGGCCGGGCTGTACGCCGTCGTCAGGCCGTCGCCCTACATCTGCGCCGAGTGGGAGCACGGCGGCCTGCCCTGGTGGCTGCTCGCCGACCCCGAGGTGCGGGCGCTGCGGTGTCAGGACCCGGCGTATCTGGCCCACGTCGACCGCTGGTTCGACCGGCTGATCCCGTTGGTCGCCGCGCACCAGGTCACCCGGGGCGGGAACGTCCTGATGATGCAGGTGGAGAACGAGTACGGCTCCTACGGCACCGACAGCGGGTACCTGGAGCACCTGGCCGAAGGGATGCGGGCGCGCGGGGTCGACGTACCGCTCTTCACCTCGGACGGGCCCGACGACTTCTTCCTGACCGGCGGCGCCGTCCCGGGGCATCTGGCCACGGTGAACTTCGGCAGCCGCGCCACCGAGGCGTTTGCCGGGCTGAAGCGGATACGCCCGCAGGACCCGCCCATGTGCATGGAGTTCTGGTGCGGCTGGTTCGACCACTGGGGCGCCGAGCACGTCGTACGCGAGCCCAAGGACGCGGCGGACACGCTGGAGGAGATCCTGGAGGCCGGCGCCTCGGTCAATCTCTACATGGCGCACGGCGGGACGAACTTCTCGACCTGGGCGGGCGCCAACACGAGGGATCCGGCGACGGGCGCGCACTACGAACCGACGGTGACCTCGTACGACTACGACGCGCCCATCGACGAGCGGGGGTGCGTGACGGAGAAGTTCCTCGCCTTCCGTGACGTACTCGCACGGTACGCGCGGGAGCCGCTGCCCGAGCCGGAGGCCCCCGCGCCCCTGCTGCCGGCCTCGACACTCGAACTGACCCGGGCGGTCGCGCTCTTCGACGTCCTGGACGTCCTCGCCGGCGAGGAGGTGCGCGCGGCCGAACCGCCGTCCTTCGAGGACCTGGGTCTCGCCCACGGACTGGTGCTGTACACCTCGGGTATCCCCGGGCCGCGCGGGCCCTACCCGCTGTCGGTCCAGGGGCTCGCCGACCGCGCGCACGTCTATGTGGACGGCGAGCCCGTGGGGGTGCTGGAGCGGGACGGCGCCGAGTCCGTCGACGGGGTCCGGGTGGACGGGGAACGGTCCCGGGTGGAGCTCCTGGTGGAGTCGATGGGCCGGGTCAACTACGGGGTCGGGCTCGGGGACCGCAAGGGGGTCCGCCGAGTCCTGCACACGCAGCAGATGCTGCACGGCTGGACCGCGCGCGCCGTGCCGCTGGGGCACGGGACCCCCGACGGCCTGCCGTGGGACGCTCCCCGCGGGGAGGCCGGGGGGCGGCCGGGGCCCGTGTTCCACCAGGGGTTCCTGGAATTGGCGGAACCGGGCGACACGTATCTCGCGCTGCCCGGCTGGGGCAAGGGCTACGTCTGGGTCAACGGCTTCTGCCTGGGCCGTTACTGGGAGGCACGGGGCCCTCAGCGGACGTTGTACGTGCCGTGGCCGCTGCTGCGTACCGGGCGCAACGAGATCGTGGTGCTCGAGCTGGACGGCTGCGCGCGTCCGGCCGTGGAGCTGCGCGAGGCCCCGGACCTCGGCTGAACCCGTAGGCGACGTCTGTCCGGCGGCTGTGCCCCGGACCAAGGCCCCAGGGGCCTTGGTCCGGGGCACAGGCATGTCATCGCGCAAGCGGGCAGTCGGCACCCCCGCGCCCCCCTTCTGATACTCCGGACCAGAGGCACACAGACGGACAAGCAGGCGATCGATACCGCTTCTTGATGTTCGTTTGTTCTTTTTCTATTGACTCTGATCGCTCATGGTCGAAAGATGTGCGTCAACTCGCCGCCTTCTGTAGGCCTCTCGTAGGAGTACCGCCATGCAGCGCACCACTCGTTCGACCTCCACGGCCCTCGCGGCCGCCGCGTCCCTGGCCCTCCTCGTCACCGCGTGCGGAGGGGAGGGGGCCTCCGCGGAGAAGGCCGGCTCCGACGGCAAGCCCGTGGAGATCACCTACTGGTCCTGGATGCCCGGCACTGCCGACATGACCGCCGCGTTCAACAAGACGCATCCCGGTATCAAGGTCACCCACGCCGAGATACCCGCGGGGCTCAACGGCGGCTACGACAAGATCGCCAAGGCGGTCAAGGCGGGCAACGCCCCCGACGTCGTCAACCTGGAGTACCAGGCCCTGCCCGACCTCGTGACGCAGGGTCTCCTGCGCGACTCCAGCGCGGAGCTCGGGAAGCCGGTCGAGGAGTACGCCCCCGAATCCGTGCGGTCCCTGGTCACCCTCGGGGGCAAGACCTGGGCCGCCCCCTACGACGTCGGCCCGCAGACCTTCTACTACCGCACCGACCTGTTCAAGCGGTACGGCATCGAGGTCCCCACCACCTGGGCCGAGTTCCGGACGGCGGCCGAGAAGGTCAGGAGCGCCTCCAAGGGCAAGGCGAGGCTGCTCGACTTCTGGGGTGACGACACCGCGACCTGGGCCGGACTCGCCCAGCAGGCCGGCGCCCACTGGTACGGCACGTCCGGCGACGCGTGGAAGGTGGACATCGCCGACTCCGCGACGAAGAAGGTCGCCGACTACTGGAAGGACCTGGTCAAGGACGATCTGGTCCTGAACCACAAGGCGTGGAGCCCCGAGGCGACGAAGGCCGTCACCGACTCCGAGGCGATCGCTCTCATCGGAGCCTCGTGGAGCGCCGGGTCCCTCAAGACCACCTACCCCGGGCAGAAGGGCACGTGGGCCGAGGCCCCGCTCCCCCACTGGGGCACGCCCGCCACCGGTTCGGTGGGCGGCTCGGCCTTCGCCGTGACCAAGGACAGCGAGAAGGCGGACGCCGCCGCCGAGTTCATCACGTGGGCCACCACCCGGAAGGAAGCGGTCGAGGCGCGTCTCGCCGCCGGGACGTCCAGCGGCCTGCCCGCGGACGAGGACCTGCGCACCGTCGCCAAGTCCACCTTCGACTCCTCGTTCTTCGCCGGCCGGAACGTCTACGACGTCGCCGGCGCCCAGGTGCCGCTCATCACCGAGGGCTGGACCTGGAGCCCCGTGCACAACTCCACGACGATGACCATGCAGGCGGAGTTCGGCAAGGCCCAGAGGACCGGGGAGTTCTGGAAGGCCTTCCAGGCCGGCCAGGCGGCGGCCGAGAAGGCGATCACCGACCGCGGCCTGAAGCTCGCCAAGTAGCCGCGATCCGGACCGCCGGGGCGGGTCCCGCACCCGCCCCGGCGTACCACCCACCCAAGGAGCAACCGCCGATGACTTCCCGGCTCGGCCGCGGGCAGCGCAGCACTCCGGCCCTCTTCGTCGCCCCCTTCTTCATCCTCTTCGTCGCCACACTGATCGTTCCCGTCGGGTACTCCCTGTGGATGAGCCTGTTCCGTGAGCAGGCCACCAGCGGGCTCGGTTTCGGGGGCACGGAGACCCTGTTCGTCGGCGCCGACAACTACCTGCGCGCCCTCGGGGACCCCTCGTTCCACCGCGGCTTCCTGCACATCGCCCTCTACTGCCTGATCTACATCCCGGTGATGGTCGGCGGCGCTCTGGCCCTGGCCCTGCTCGTGGACTCGGCGATGGCCAGGGCGAAGAAGTTGATCCAGCTGGCGTACTTCCTCCCCCACGCCGTGCCGGGCCTGATCGCCGCGATCATCTGGGGGTTCCTCTACACCCCGGGGCTCAGCCCGGTCATCGACCTCCTGCGGACCGTCGGCGTGGAGTGGGACTTCCTCGGCCCGGACGGGGTGGTCTTCTCCATGGCCAACGCCGCCGCCTGGCAGTGGATCGGCTACAACATGGTGATCTTCTACGCGGCGCTGCAGGCGGTCCCGAAGGAGACCCTGGAGGCCGCCGTCGTCGACGGGGCGGGCCAGCTGCGCACCGCTCTGTCCGTGAAGCTGCCGATGATCCGTTCCTCCGTCGTCCTGACCATGCTCTTCACGGCGGTCGGCGCCATTCAGCTCTTCAACGAGCCGGAGGTGCTGCGCAGCCGCTCGTCCGCCGTCTCCCAGGACTGGAGTCCGGTGATGTACATCTACCAGGCCGCCTTCACCGAGCACGACTACGGCCTGGCCGCCGCGGCCTCGCTGCTGCTGGCGCTGCTCGGGGCCGGCCTCTCCTTCGTGATCACCAAGCTCGGCAACCGCTGGAAGGAGGCGTGACCATGGCCACCGCGACACCCCCTCGCACCCTGCCGCCCACCCGGTCCCCGAAGCGCCCTGACACCACCCGGCCGCCCCGGACCCCCGCGGCGTCCTGGTCGTCGAAGGCCGTCGTCACCACATTGCTCGGCATCGTCGCCGTCTACACGCTGATGCCGTTGAGCTGGCTGCTGGTCAACGCGACGAAGAGCAACGGAGACCTGTTCGCGAGCCCGGGCTTCGAGCTCGCCGACTTCCACCTCCTGACGAACCTCGCCGACCTGTTCACCTACCAGGACGGCGTCTTCGGCCGCTGGCTCGCCAACAGCATGCTGTACTCGGTCGTGGGCGCGCTCGCCTCCACCCTCGTCTCGCTCCTCGCCGGCTACGCCTTCGCCACGTACGACTGGTGGGGCAAGGAGAAGCTCTACGGACTGGTGCTCCTGGGCATCCTCGTCCCGCACACGGTCATCTCGCTGCCGATGTACCTCATGGCGTCCGAGGTGGGGCTCGTCAACTCGTACTGGGCGGTGCTGATCCCCGGCCTCGTGAACCCCTTCGGCGTCTACCTGTCCCGTGTCTTCGCGGAGAGCTACGTCCCCGGCGAGACGCTGGAGGCCGCCCGGATCGACGGCGCGAGCGAACTGCGTACCTTCCGCTCCGTCGCCCTCCCCATGCTCTCGCCCGCCTTCGTGACGGTCTTCCTCTTCTCCTTCACCGGCAGCTGGAACAACTTCTTCCTGCCCCTGGTGATGCTGAACGACTCGGCGCTCTACCCGGTCGGCCTCGGCCTCTTCAACTGGAACGCCACGCTCCCCCAGGAGCCCCAGCTCTACTCGCTCGTCATCACCGGATCGCTGGTGTCCGTCGTCCCGCTCGCCGTCGCCTTCGTATCGCTGCAGCGCTTCTGGCGCTCGGGCCTCACCGCAGGAGCCGTCAAATGACGCCCCCGTCCCGCACCGCCTACCACCGGCCCCGCACGGTGCTCGCGATGGAACCCTCGGTCCGGGACGCGCTCTTCGACCAGGAGTCCCTCGCCCGGCTGGTGGCCGTCGCGGACACCGATCCCTCCCTCGTGGTCCACGACTTCGGCGACCCGGCCGTGGCGGACGCGCTAGGCCGGGCCGAGGTGCTGTTCACCGGCTGGGGGTGCCCGCCCCTCACCGCCGACGTGCTGGAACGGCTCCCCCGTCTGCGTACCGTCGTCCACGCCGCGGGTTCGGTGAAGCACCACATCACCGATGCCTGCTGGGAGCGTAATCTGACCGTCGCGTCCGCCGCGGGGGCGAACGCGCTGCCGGTCGCGGAGTACACCGTGGCGGCGATCCTCTTCGCCGGCAAGCGGGTCCTGGCGGCCCGACGGGAGTACGGGCACCGGCGCGCCCGGACGAACGCGCTGGACGTCATCGGCACCGGCGGCAACTACGGCCGCACGGTCGGGGTCGTCGGGGCGTCCCGCATCGGGCGGCGGGTGATCGAGCTGCTGCGCCCCTTCGACCTGCGGGTGCTCCTGTACGACCCGTACGTGGACGAGGCCGGGGCGACGGCGCTGGGCGCCCGCTCGGTGCCGCTCGACGAACTGGCGCGCGACAGCGACGTGGTGACGATCCACGCGCCCGCGCTGCCGGAGACCCGGGACCTCTTCGACCGGAGGCGGCTGGCGCTGATGCCGGACGGTGCCACGCTCATCAACACGGCACGGGGCTCGCTGGTGGACACGGCCGCGCTCACCGACGAGCTGGTGTCGGGCCGGCTCGACGCGGTGCTCGACGTGACCGAACCGGAGGTCCTGCCCGCGCGGTCTCCTCTCTACGACCTGCCGAACGTCCTGCTCACCCCGCACATCGCGGGCTCACTCGGCAACGAACTGGCCCGCGTGACGCACGCGGCGCTCGACGAACTGGAGAGGTACGGCCACCGCCTCCCCTATGCCGACCCCGTCCGGGGGGAGACGCTGACGCACACGGCGTGAGCCGGTGGCCGCCCCTCCCGGAAGGTGAGTTTGTCCACACCGCCGGAGCCGTCTCCCCACCGGGGGAACGCGGCGGCCGGCGCCTGTGTGGGGCTGCCGGCGGGCGCGGGCCGGGCCAGGGGCGGGCGGGGGCCGCTCCGTCCCGCCGCGCGGGCCGTACGGCGGTCCCGGTGAGGCCGGTCGCGGCCGTGGGGGCCCACGGCCGCGGGCAGGTGGGCGTGCTTGTCATCGCCCCCCACCTGGCACTACTGTCGCCACGCCTTGGTGAACGGGAAATCCGGTGTGATGCCGGTGCGGCCCTCGCCACTGTGATCGGGAAGTCCGGCTCCGGCCCTCGCGGGCAGCCACTGGGTCCTTGTGACCCGGGAAGGCGGAGTTCGGGCGGTGTCACCCGTCAGCCAGGAGACCGGCCAAGGCACTTCAACCATCCACGAGGTGCTGGAGAGGGTCTGCTGAGCCATGCACATTGCCGAGGGATTTCTGCCTCCGGCGCACGCGATCGCCTGGGGTGTCGCGTCCGCGCCGTTCGTCGTCCACGGAGTCCGGTCACTCACACGTGAGGTCAGGGAGAACCCGGAGAGCACCCTGCTCCTGGGCGCCTCCGGAGCCTTCACGTTCGTCCTGTCCGCCCTGAAGCTCCCTTCCGTCACCGGGAGTTGTTCCCACCCCACGGGCACAGGGCTGGGCGCCATACTGTTCCGCCCGCCGATCATGGCGGTGCTGGGCACCATCACCCTGCTGTTCCAGGCGCTGCTGCTCGCGCACGGCGGCCTGACCACGCTCGGCGCCAACGTCTTCTCGATGGCGATCGTCGGGCCCTGGGCCGGATACGCGGTCTACAAGCTGCTGCGCCGCTACACCGTGCCGCTGATGGTGGCGGTGTTCTTCGGGGCGTTCGTCGCCGACCTGTCCACCTACTGCGTCACCAGCGTCCAGCTCGCGCTCGCCTTCCCGGACCCGGTCACCGGGTTCCTGGGGGCGCTCGGGAAGTTCGGCTCCATCTTCGCGGTCACCCAGATCCCGCTCGCGGTGAGCGAGGGGCTCCTGACCGTGCTGGTGATGCGGCTCCTCGTGCAGTCCAGCAAGGGTGATCTGACCAGGCTCGGCGTGTTTCTCGCCGGCAAGCAGGCCCGCGCCGGGGCCGAAGAGAAGACCGGGGCGGTGGCCTGATGAACAAGAACACGAAGATCAACGCCCTTCTGCTGCTCGTCGTGGCCGCGCTGGCCGTCCTGCCGCTGGCCCTGGGGCTCGGGGACGACGAGAAGGAGCCGTTCGCCGGCGCCGACGCGCAGGCGGAGACGGCGATCACGGAGATCGATCCCGGCTACGAACCCTGGTTCTCCCCGCTGTACGAACCGCCCTCCGGTGAGATCGAGTCGGCGCTGTTCGCCCTCCAGGCGGCGCTCGGCGCGGGGGTCCTCGCGTACTACTTCGGTCTGCGGCGCGGGCGCCGTCAGGGCGAGCTGCGCGCGGGGGCACCGCAGGACGGTGGAGGCCGTGCCAGGGAGTCCGCGGCCCGGAGGACCTGAGCCCACATGCTGCCGATCGACGCGGCGGCGCACAGCAGTCGCTGGCGCCGCCGCCATCCCGTCGACAAGGCCGTGCTCGGGCTGGGACTGACGGTGCTGGCGATCTCGCTGCCGCCGTGGCCCGGTGCCGTCCTGGTCCTCGTCACCGCGGTCTCCGTGCTCCTGGGCCCGGCCGGCGTGTCCGCCCGTCATCTGTGGCGGGCGTACCGGGTGCCGCTGGGCTTCTGTGTCACCGGGGCGGCGACGCTCCTCGTGCAGGTCGGCGGGCCGGAGGGGCTCGTCGGCCTGGCCGACGGAGGGCCGGTCCGCGCCGGGGAGCTGCTGTTGCGCACCTCGGCCGCGTCACTCGGTGTCCTGTTGTTCGCGTTCACCACGCCGATGTCCGACCTGCTGCCCCGCCTGGTCGGGGCGGGGGTGCCCGCGGCAGTCGTGGACGTCGCCCTGGTGACCTACCGCATGAGCTTCCTGCTCCTCGACTCGATGCGCCGGATCCGGGAGGCCCAGGCCGCCCGGCTCGGCCACACCACCCGGGCGGCCGCCTGGCGTTCCCTGGCCGGGCTGGGGGCCACCGCCTTCATCCGGGCCTTCGACCGTGCTGCGCGGCTCCAGTCGGGGCTGGCCGGGCGCGGCTACGACGGCACCTTGCGCGTCCTCGTTCCCGAGGCCCGTGTCTCCGCCCGGTTCACAGCCGCGAGCGTGGTGCTGCTCGCAGCACTCGCCGCCCTGACCTTCGCTCTGGAAAGGCCTCTGTCATGAGCGATTCCGTGCTGCTCGCCCTGCGGGGCGCGTCCTTCGCGTACGAGGACGGTCCCGCCGTCCTCAGTGGCCTGGACTTCGAGGCGCGTGAGGGGCGTGCGCTCGCCCTGCTCGGCAGGAACGGCAGTGGCAAGACCACGCTGATGCGGCTCCTCAGCGGTGGACTGCGCCCGAAGGCGGGGCAGTTGACCGTCGAGGACCGGCCGGTCACGTACGACCGCAAGGGACTGACCGGGCTGCGCACGACGGTCCAACTGGTGGTGCAGGACCCTGACGACCAGTTGTTCGCCGCGTCCGTCTCCCAGGACGTGTCGTTCGGGCCGCTGAATCTCGGCCTGCCCGACGCGGAGGTGCGGGCCCGGGTGGACGAGGCGCTCGCCGCGCTGGACATCGCCGCCCTGGCCGACCGGCCGACCCATCTCCTCTCCTACGGGCAGCGCAAGCGGACCGCCATCGCCGGCGCGGTCGCGATGCGGCCCCGGGTGCTGATCCTCGACGAGCCGACCGCCGGGCTCGATCCGGACGGACAGGAACGGCTGCTCACCACCCTCGGCACCCTGCGCGCAGGGGGCACCACCGTCGTGATGGCCACCCACGACGTGGACCTCGCCCTGCGGTGGGCCGACGACGTCGCGCTTCTCACCCCGGCCGGCGTCCGGGCCGGGCCGGCGCCCGAGACGCTGGCCCGCACGGATCTCCTGCGGGAGGCCGGACTTCGGCTGCCGTGGGGCATCGCGACGACCCAACTGCTGCGCGCCCACGGCTTGTTGGACGCGACGACGGCGGGCCCCCGCACGCCGGAGCAGCTCGCGGCGGACTTCGTCCCGCCGGCCGTCGCCGTCAGGACCCCGTCGGAGTCCTGACGGCGCGGCCGGCTCCGCACGGCGCACGGGGCTACCGCACCGCCCGTGCCCCACGCGGGGCCGGCAGGAAGCCCGTCCCGTGGAAGTACGTCAGATAGCGGGTCAGGACGTCGTCGGTGATCGGTGGCAGATGGGCTCCCAGGGCAGCCGCGGCGGCGGCCGTCCGGTGGGAGTCGAAGCGGCGGCGGTCCTGCGTGTCGCGCCGGGTCCGCCCCTCGTCGCCGAGGAACAGCTGCGCCGCGTTGTCGTGCTGTCCCGCGACGAGGGCCTGCCACTGCGACGCGGGAACCGTCCGCAGGTCGTGCCCGAGACGGCGCGCCACTTCGAAGACGCGTTCCAGCCCGGGCGCGTCCGGGTTGGTGAGGTGGTAGGTCGCCGCGCCGTCCCGCCCGGTCAGGGCCAGTGCGACGACCGCCGCGCTGACGTGGTCCACGGGCACCCAGTCCGTCGACCCGTACGGCAGGTCCGGCACGGCTCCCGCCTGGAGGCACCCCTTGATGAGCTGCCACAGCAGGTCGCGGTCCTGGCAGGCACCGGTGACGGTGTCGCCGCTGATGCGGCCGGGGCGGTGGACGGTCACGGGCAGGCCGCGTTCGCGGGCCAGGCCGACCAGCCCCTCGGCGACCCACTTGCTCTGCGCGTAGCCGTCCGGCAGACCGGACGGCGGGCCCGTCGGGGTCTCCTCGGTGATGGTGGCGTCGCCCGTGCCGCCCACCGGGGCGTAGACGCCGGTGGTCGAGACGTGGTGCATCCCGGGTGAGGCGGAGTCGGCGAGCAGGCGCAGCAGTTCCTCCGTGCCGGCCACGTTGGGGGCGCGCAGATCGCCGTACCCGGCGGCGAAGTTGACGTGCGCGCCGTTGTGCAGGACGGGGCCGAGGCGGCGGACCAGGGCGGCCCGGGTCTCGGGTGACAGCCCCAGACCCGGGGCGGCGAGGTCGCCCGGGACGGGGTGGATCAGCTCTGCGTACCGGGGGCGCCAGAGGCCGTAGTGCTCCAGGTTGGCCCGCAGCCGGTGGGCCGCGCGGCGCTCGTCCCCGGCCCGTACGAGGCAGTCGACGGGGCCGTCGGTGGTCTCGATGAGGTCGCGCAGGAGGAAGGCGCCGAGGAAGCCCGAAGCGCCGGTCAGGAAGGGCCGGGCGCCGGGTCGGAGGGCTCTGCGGGCAGGCGGGACCTCCGGTCCGGCGCCCGGACGGCCCGTACTCGTGATGTCCGCGGGCAGCCGGACCTCGGCCGCCAGGTCGGGCGCGGCGTCGTGGGCCGGGTCCTCCTCCCCGGCGGCGCGCGCAAGGAGGCGGTCGACGCCCTCGACGGTCGGTGCCGCGAAGAGGGCCCGGAGGCTGAGGCGCCGGCCGCAGCGTTCGTCGATGCGCCGGGCCAGGGTGACGGCGAGCAGCGAGTGGCCGCCGAGGGCGAAGAAGTCGTCCGTGACGCCGACCTCGGGCACGCCGAGCGTCGTGGCGAATACCTCGCACAGGGCGCGCTCGCGCGCGGTGCGGGGCGGGCGCCCTCCGGGCGGTGCGACGTGGTCGGGCGCGGGGAGGGCGCGCCGGTCCGTCTTGCCGTTGGGCGTGAGGGGCAGGGCGTCGAGACGCACGCAGACGGCGGGGACCATGTGGTCGGGGAGAAGCGTGGCGAGGTGGGAGCGCGCCTCCGTCTCGGACGGGCCGGCCGCGCCGGCCGCGGCCACGGTGTACGCCACGAGCCGGCGGTCGCCGGGCCTGTCCTCGCGGACGACGGCACAGGCCGCCGCGACGCCGGGCAGGGCGGTCAGCGCGGCCTCGATCTCCCCGAGTTCGATGCGGAAACCGCGGAGCTTGACCTGGTCGTCGACGCGGGAGACGTAGAGGAGTTCCCCGTCGGCGGTCCACCGCACCAGATCACCGGTGCGGTACATGCGGCCGCCCGTGCGGTCGAAGGGGTCGGCGACGAAGCGGGACGCGGTCAGGGCCGCCCGGCCGTGGTAGCCGCGGGCCACCCCCGCGCCGGACACGTACAGTTCGCCGACGACACCGGGCGGCACGGGCGCGAGCCGGTGGTCCAGGACGTGGACCCGGGTGCCGTCGACGGGGACCCCGATGGGCACGGTGCGGTCGGGGGCGGGCTGCCCGCCCTCGTGCTGGAAGCCGCTCATGGTGGCGCAGACGGTGGTCTCCGTCGGGCCGTAGGCGTTGACCAGGAACCGGTCCCCCGCCCAGTCGCGCACGAGGGCGGGCGGGCACGCCTCACCGGCGAGGACCATCGTCGTCCCGGCGGGCAGGGAGTCCGGCGGCATCACCGTGAGGACGGCGGGCGGCAGGGTGAGGTGCGTGATGCCCCGTTCCTGGACCAGGGCCGCGAGGGCGGGGCCGGGCAGCAGGGCGTCCCGTTCGTCGATCTCCAGGCAGGCTCCCGAGAGGAGCCCCATGCACAGCTCCCAGAACGCGGCGTCGAAGCTGACGGAGGCCATGTGCAGGACCCGGCTGCCGGGGGCGACGCGCAGCCGCTCGGTCTGGGTCCTGACCATGGCGCCGACGCCCTGGTGGGTGACCACGACGCCCTTGGGGCGGCCGGTGGAGCCGGACGTGTAGATGACGTACGCCGGGTTCGCCGGGCGGAGTGCGGGGGCGGGGTGGGCCCGTGGGGCCGCCGGGACGGCTCCCAGGTCTCCGACGTGCAGGTGGGGCACCTGGGACACCGGCAGGCGGCGGTGGACGGCGGGCGTCGTGAGCAGCAGGCGTGGCCGGGCGTCGTCGAGCATGTAGGACAGGCGCCGGGCCGGGTAGTCGGGGTCGAGCGGCACGTACGCCGCCCCGGCCTTGAGGACGCCGAGGAGGGTCACGACCAGGTCGTGCGTGCGGGGCAGGGCGACGGCCACCCGGTCCTCGGGGCCGATGCCCATCGCCGTGAGGTGGTGGGCGAGGAGGTCGGCGCGGGCGTCGAGTTCGGCGTAGGTGAGCGTCGTGGCGGCGTCGCGGACCGCGGGGGCGTCCGGGGTACGCCGCGCCCACGCCTCGAAGAGAGCGGGGACGGTCGCACCGGGCAGGTCGCCGGCGGGTCCGGTGCCCCGGTCGGTGAGGAGGGTGCGCTCGCCGGCGGTGAGGACGTCGTAGGCGCGCAGCGGGCGTCCGGGGTCGGCCGTGACCTCGGTGAGGAGCAGGACGAGCCGGTCGGCGAGGGCGTGGACCGTGGCCGGGTCGAAGAGTTCCGTCGCGTAGTCGACGGCGGCTCTCATGCCGGTGGGCGCGCCGCCCTCGTCGTACGTCTCGGTGAAGGTGAACGACAGGTCGAACTTGCTGACCCCGGGGTCGAGCGGCACGCCGCGGGCGGTGAGTCCGGGGAGGTCCAGGGGGGCGGCCGGGGTGTGGTTCTGGAGGACGAGCATCGTCTGGAAGAGCGGATGGTGGTTCTGCGAACGCGGAGGGTTGAGCAGTTCCACCAGGCGCTCGAAGGGCACGTCCTGGTGGGCGTACGCGGAGAGGTCGAACTCCTTCACCCGGTCGAGGAGTTCGAGGAAGGTCGGGTCGCCGGACAGGTCCGTGCGGAGCACGAGCGTGTTCACGAAGAGTCCGACGATGTCCGAGGCGGCTTCGTCGGTGCGTCCGGCGACGGCCGTGCCCAGGGGGATGTCGTCGCCCGCGCCGTGGCGGGAGAGCAGGAGGGACAGGGCGGCCTGGAGCACCATGAAGACGCTGCAGCCCCGGTCACGGGCGAGGGCGGCGATCTGACGGGCGGTGTCGCCGTCGAGGGCGACGTCATGGGTGGCGCCGAGGTGCCGGGGAACGGCCGGGCGCTGCCGGTCCCACGGCAGGTCGACCATCTGCGGCAGCCCGTCCAGCGCCTTCCTCCAGTGGGCGAGCTGGCGTGCCACCATGCTCTCCGGGTCCTGTTCGTCGCCGAGCAGGCGGCGCTGCCAGAGGGTGTGGTCGGCGTAGTCGACGGGCCGTCCGGCCCACACGGGGTCCTCGGCGCGGAGGCGGGCGCCGTAGGCGACGCCGAGGTCGTGGGCGAGGGGCGCCAAGGACGAGCCGTCGGCGGCGATGTGGTGGACGACGAGGACCAGGACGTGCGCGTCGTCGGCCAGGCGCAGCAGGGTCGCTTCGACCGGGAGGCGGTGCTCGATGTCGAGGGGCGCGGTCGCGGCCTCCGCGATCCGGTCGGAGAGCCGGTCCTCGCGGACGGATTCGACGGTGAGCGGGAGGTCGACGTCGTCCGGACCGGTGATGTGCTGGACCGGACCGCCGTCGTGCTCGGGGAAGACGGTGCGCAGGGCCGCGTGCCGTACGACGACGTCGCGGAGCGCCGTACGCAGGGCCTCCGGGTCGAGCGGCCCGTCCAGGCGCACGACGAAGGGGATGTTGTACGTGGCGGACGGGCCCTCCAGCCGGTGGAGGAACCAGAGCCGCTGCTGGGCGTAGGACAGGGGGAGCGCGGCAGGGCGTTCCTGCGGGACGAGCGCGGGACGAGCGGCCCGCTCCGTGTTCGCGAGGGCGACGGCGAGTGCCGCGACCGTGGGGTTCTCGAAGAGGGTGCGGATCTCTGTCTCGGTGCCCAGGGCCGCGCGGACCCGGCCTGCCAGCCGGGTGGCGGTGAGGGAGTGGCCGCCGAGTGCGAAGAAGCTGTCGTCGACACCGACGCGGGCCACCCCGAGCACCTCCGCGAACAGCCCGGCGAGGATCTCCTCGTACGCGTCGCGCGGCAGCCGGTGCAGGGCGGCCGAGGGTGCGGTGGCGGGCGCGGGGAGGGCCGCCCGGTCGAGCTTCCCGTTGGGGGTGAGCGGCAGCGCGTCGAGCGGCTGTACGGCGGCCGGCACCATGTAGGCGGGCAGGTGGCGGCCCACATGGGCGGCGAGCAGCTCGGGGTCGGGAGTGTGCCCGGGGGCGGGGACGACGTAGGCGGTGAGGGTGCGCTCACCGGGCAGGTCCTCCCGGACCAGCACACAGGCGGTCCGCACGGACGGCTCGGCGCGGAGCACCGCCTCGATCTCGGCGGGTTCGATGCGGTGGCCGCGCAGCTTGATCTGCTGGTCGGCCCTGGCCACGTAGTACAGGCTGCCGTCGGCGCTCCGGCGCACGAGGTCTCCGGTGCGGTACATGCGTGCCCCGTCGCCCGCGAACGGGTCGGCCACGAAGCGGGTCGCGGTGAGGCCCGGGCGTCCCAGGTAGCCGCGGGCCACGCCGGGGCCCGCCACGTACAGCTCGCCCTCGGCCCCGGACGGCACCGGCCGCATGGATCCGTCCAGGACGTAGGCGCGCACGCCGTCGAGCGGCCGCCCGATGGAGGGCACGCCACCTGGGGTGTCGTCGGGCAGGACACGGCGACGGGTGGCGAAGGTGGTGGCCTCCGTCGGACCGTAGACGTGCAGGAACGCGGTGTCCGGGTGGTCGGCGGCGAGACGCTGGAGGACGCCGGGCGCGGCGGCCTCGCCTCCGGTGGCGGCCAGGCGCAGCAGGCCGAGGGCGCCCGGGTCGGTGTCGGCGAAGACGTTGAACAGGGCCGTCGTCAGGAACGCCCCCGTCACACCGTGCCGGTCCACGAGGTCGCGGAGCACGGCCGGCTGGAGGGTGCCCTCGGGGGCGACGACCACGCGGCCGCCGTTGAGGAGGGGGGCCCAGATCTCGAAGGTGGAGGCGTCGAAGACGTACGCCGAGTGCAGCAGGACGGCGTCGACGGCGCCGCCGTCCCAGGTGCGGTCGGCCGCGAGCGCGGTGATGTCGGCGTGGCTGACGCCCACGCCCTTGGGCAGGCCGGTGGAGCCGGACGTGAACATCACGTACGCGAGCCGGTCGCCGCCCGTGACGGGGGTGAGGGCTCCGGGAGCGTCGGGACCGCCCTTCCGGATCCGCCCGGCGGCGTCGACGCACACCACCGCCACCTCGGGGCCGAGTTGCCGCACCCAGGGGTGTGCGCCGGTCGACTCGTCGACGATCAGGGCGCGCGGGGCAATCGCCTCGGTGACGCGGGCGAGCCGTTCGACGGGCCAGTTCGGGTCGAGCGGCACATAGGCGGCGCCGGCGCGCAGGACGGCCAGCGAGGTGGTGACCTGCGCTGCCGAGCGTCCCATGAGGATGCCGACGCCGTCCTCCGCGCCGACTCCCAGACCGGTCAGAGCCCGGGACAGCTCATCGGAAAGGTCGTTGAGTTGACGATATGTCACGTGTTCGCCCGCGCCGGTCACCGCCACCTGGTCCGGGTGGCGGGCGGCACGCCGGGCGACGGCGTCCGGAACGCTCACGTCGTCGGTGCGGCGGGCGAGTTCGGCGCCGACGCCCTGGGCGATCAGGGTGTCACGCTCACCGTCCAGGAGGACGGGGAAGGCGTCGGCCCCGCGGTCGAGCCCTTCCGCCATCGCTGTCAGCAGAGCCTGCAGGCGGGTGGCGGTACGGGTCACCTCGTCGCGGCCGAGGACCGCGGCCCGGTAGCCGAAGGTGATCCTGAGGGTGTCGCCCGGGGCCACGGTGAGGGTGAGCGGGTAGTGGGCGGCGTCCGTGCCGCTGAACCCCGTGACGGAGAGCCCCGGCAGCCCCTGCTGCGCGGTGCGCAGGGCCTCGGCGTCCAGCGGGTAGTTCTCGAACACGACCAGTGTGTCGAAGAGTTCGTCCAGCCCGGTGACACCGCGTATCTCGGTCAGGCCCACGTGCTGGCTGCCGAGGAGCTGCCCCTGCTCCCCCTGGAGCCGGGTCAGGAGTGCGGACAGGGTGTCTCCGGGCTCCGGGCGGACCCGCACGGGCACCGTGTTGATGAACAGGCCGACCATCGACTCGACGCCGGGGATCTCGGGCGGCCGGCCGGACACGGTCGTCCCGAACACGACGTCGGCGCGCCCGGTGAGATGGGAGAGGAGCAGCCCCCAGGCACCCTGGACCAGGGTGTTGAGGGTCAGGCGGTGGGCGCGGGCCGTCTCGCGCAGCCTGTGTGTCGTGGCCGCGTCCAGGGTGAGGACGAGGGTTCCGGGCAGCTCACCGGAGTCGGGCACGTGGGGGCCGCCGTGCCCGGTGAGCCGGGTCGGCGCCTCGATCCCCGCCAGGGCGGTGCGCCAGGCGTCCAGAGCGGCGTCCCGGTCCTGCTGCGCCAGCCAGGCGAGGTAGGTGCGGTACGGGGCGACGCGCGGCAGGGTGCTGTCGTCGCCGTGGTGTGCGTACAGCTCGAACAGCTCCCGCACGAGCAAGGGCATCGACCAGCCGTCGAGCAGGATGTGATGGCTCGTCATGACCAGCCGGTGACGCAGCGGCGCGGTGCGCACCAGGGTGAACCGCATCAGCGGCGGAGCGGTGAGGTCGAAGCGGCGGGTGCGGTCGGCGGCGAGGAACGCGGTGAGCCGCTCCTCCGGGGGTACCGTGCCGTCCGCACCGCTCAGATCCAGCTCCTCCAGCGGCACCGGGACCCGCGCGGCGACGGCCTGCACGGGCTCGTCCAGGCCCTCGTGGAGGAAGCCGACCCGCAGGTTGGCGTGCCTCCGCAGCAGCCCGGCGACGGCTGCCTCCAGTGCGGGGACCTCGACGGACCCCTCGATGTCGAAGACGAACTGCGCGGTGTAGACGTCCACGGCCCGGGAGTCGTACAGCGCGTGGAAGAGCATGCCTGACTGCAACGGCGTCAGCGGCAGTACGTCCTCCAGTTGGAAGCCTGTCACTTGCGTCCACCCCACATGGTCTGAAGTCGGTCGATCTGGGTCTGGTCGAGTGAGACCAGGGGAAGGTCGGACGGTGTCCAGCCACCCGCGCCGGGTCGTCCGGTGTGTTCGGCGAGGGCGCCGAGGGCCCGGGTGAAGGCGTCGGACAGCGCCTCCATGTCCTCCTCCTTGAGGAGGTCGCTGGGCCAGGTCCAGCGGGTCACCAGGCGTGGTCCGTCCGGGAGGTCCTCGGTGTGCGCGTTGATGTCGAGCACGTGGTGGACGGGCATGTCCGGGTCCTGGCTGCGCGGCCCGCCGCCGTCGAGCACCACGTCCCAGTCCGCGCCCTCACCTTCCGGTGAAGCCGCGTACCGGCCCAGGTAGTTGAAGCCGATCTGGGGTTGCGGCGCGCCGGCCAGCCGGGGCCGGGTGGCGGGGTTGAGGTGCCGCAGCATCCCGTAGCCGACACCGTGGTCGGGGACGGCCCGCAGCTGCTCCTTGACGCGCTTGAGGGCGCGCTCGACCAGCGCGGGGCCGAAGGGACGGGGATCGCGCGCGTCGACGGGCCCGGGGTCGATCCGTACGGGGTACAGGCTGGTGAACCAGCCGACCGTGCGGGTCAGGTCGATGTGGTCCGCGATCTGCTCGCGGCCGTGGCCCTCCAGGTCGAGGAGCACGCCGGTGGTGCCCGGCTGGGATCCGCCGAGCACGGCGGCGCGTTCCGCGCGCCAGGAGCAGACCGCGAGCGCGAGGGCCGTGAGCAGGACGTCGTCCACCCCGGCGTGGAAGGCGGCGGGGACGCTGGTGAGCAACGGCTCCGTCAGGTCGGCGGGCAGGTGCGTGGTCAGGGTGCGCGTCCGGTCCGCGGTGTCCAGGTGGGGGTCGAGCAGCCGGTAGCCCAGCTGCGGGTCCGGGGTCCTCGACACCGCCTCCCACAGCGGGAGTTCCGCCTCACGGCCGGCTTCCCGCGCCTGCGCGGACAGGAGCAGTGCCCAGTCCCGGTAGGACGTGGTGACGGCGGACAGGGCCGGCGCCGTGGCGGGGACGCCCCCGCCGGACACCGCCGGACCGGTGACCGCACGCCAGGCGACGGCCAGATCGGCGGCGAGGACACGCCAGGAGACCGCGTCGACGGCCAGGTGGTGCACGACCAGCAGCAGCCGCCCGCGGGTGTGGGGGCCCGCGTCGCACCAGACGGCCTCGACGACATCCCCCTGTGCGGGGCGCAGCCGCCTGCGCGACTCCTCGCCGGCCTCGGTGACCGCGGCGCGGACGGCGTCGGCACCGAGACCGGAGACGTCGATCCTGGTGAAGTGGTCGCGGGCCGGCACGGTGCCGGGCGGCAGGGCTTCGAGGACGGGGCCGCCCTCCACCGGGCGGGTGACCCGCAGCCGGAGCATGTCGTGGTGGTCGATGAGGAGTTGGAGCGCGGCGACGAGCGAGCCCTCGTCGGCCCCCGCGGGTGTGCGCAGCACCCCGGACTGGTTGTAGCCGTCCGTGGCACCGGGCCGCTCCAGGAACCAGGCGGCGATGGGGGTCGGCGGCATCTCCCCCGTGCCCTGACCCGCCGGCGGGGCGGCTGCCCGGTCGAGCGCGGTGGCGGCGGCCGCGATGGCCTCGGGCGTGCGGTGGACGAAGACGTCGCGCGGGGTGATGCCGAGGCCGGCCTCGCGGACCCGGCTGACCAGCTGGATGGAGAGGATGCTGTCGCCGCCGAGGGCGAAGAAGTCGTCGTCGGTGCGTACGGCGGGGGCGCGCAGGACCGAGGCGAACACGTCGCGTACGACGCGTTCCTGCGCGGTGCGCGGCTCCCCGCCCGGCCGGCCGGCGGCAGGGCGCTCCGGGACGGGCAGGGCGCGCCGGTCGGTCTTGCCGTTCGGCGTCAGCGGCAGCGCGTCGAGGGGGACGAGGACGGCGGGCACCATGTACGGCGGCAGCGCCGACGCCAGGCGGGCCCGTATCTCGCCGTCGTCGGGCGCCGGGGCTCCGCCCCGCGGGCCGGGGACGGTGTAGGCGACCAGGCGCCGCTCGCCCGGACGGTCCTCGCGGACGAGGGCGCAGGCGGCGGCGATGCCGTCGAGCGCGGTCAGCGCCGCCTCTATCTCGCCGAGTTCGATGCGGAAGCCGTGGAGCTTGACCTGGTCGTCGGCGCGGGAGACGTAGGTGAGCAGGCCGTCGGCGTCCCGTCGCACGAGGTCGCCCGTGCGGTACATGCGGCTTCCCGGGGGCCCGAACGGATCGGCGACGAACCTCCCGGCGGTCAGGCCGGGGCGTCCGAGGTAGCCGCGCGCGAGTCCGTCCCCCGCGATGTGCAGCTCACCGGTGACGCCGGCCGGGACCGGCCGGAGACCGGCGTCCAGGACGTAGGCGCGGGTGTTGTCGACAGGGCGGCCGAGCGGCACGCTCCCCTCCCCCACGGAGCTCCCCGCGTCACCGCGCCGGTGGTGGTGGGCGGTCGCGTCGATGGTCGTCTCGGTGGGTCCGTACAGGTTGTGCACCTCGACGCGCCACGCCTCACCGACGCGCTCCGCCAGGGAGCGGGGCAGGGGCTCACCGCCGCAGAGGACGGCCCGCAGGGTCGCCGGAGCCTCGTCGGCGCGGGTCTCGGTGAGGACGAGCGAGAGGTGCGGGGGCACGAACTGCACGAGGGTGACGCCCGCGTCGCGCATCCGGGCCAGCAGCCCGGCGGGGTCGTGGTTGACGGCAGGCGGCACGGGGCAGGTGGCACCGCCGTGCAGGAGCGGCAGCCAGGTCTCCCAGACCGAGGCGTCGAAGCTCGGCGAGGTGCGGGCGAGGACGCGGTCGTCGTCGGTGAGGCCGAGGTGGTCCGCCATCCACGCCATGTGGTTCGTCAGGGAGGCGTGGGTGACGACGACGCCCTTGGGCCGTCCGGTGGAGCCCGAGGTGTAGATCACGTAGGCCGCGTCGCGGGGATCCGGCGCCGCGGCGGCGGGCGGGGTACCCCCGGTGGACCAGGCGGCCCGTTCGTCGAGCGGGAGGCACGGGACGGACGGGGCGAGCCGCGCGGCACGGGCGGTGCCATGGGTGAGGAGCAGCGCGGGCCGCGCGTCGTCGAGCATGTACGCGATACGCGCCGCGGGGTACTCCAGGTCGACGGGCAGGTAGGCGGCGCCCGCCTTGGCCACCGCCAGCATTGCCACGACCTGGTCCGCGGTGCCTTCGAGAGCGAGGGCGACGAGGTCGCCCTCGCCTATGCCCCTGCCGTGCAGGTGGTGCGCCAGGTCGTCCGAGAGCACGTCGAGCTCGGCGAAGGTGAGACCGTCCGTGCCGTCCCGCACGGCCCTCGCCCCGGGCGTCCGGGCGCACTGTGCGCGGAACGCCTCGGGAGCCGTGCGCGCCGTCAGGGGCCGGACCGGGCCGTGCGCGGCACGGTCGAGGCTCTGCCGTTCGTCCGCGTCCAGGACCTCTGCGGCGTGGACCCGCTGGCCGGGGTCGGCGGCGAGCGAGGCGAGCAGGCGGGTCAGCCGGGCCGCCAGCGTCCGGGCGGTGGCGGGTTCGAAGAGGTCGGTGGAGAACTCCAGGACGGCGTCGAGGCCGGCCGGCCGCCCCGTCGCGTCGCGCGTCTCGGTGAAGGTGAACGTCAGGTCGAACTTGCTGATGCCGGTGTGCACGTGCTGTTCCGTCACCGCGAGACCGGGCAGGTCGACGGTGGCGTCCGCCTGGTTCTGGAGGACGAGCATCGTCTGGAAGAGCGGGTGGTGGTCCTGGGCGCGGACCGGGCCGAGGGCGTCCACGAGCCGCTCGAACGGCACGTCCTGGTGGGCGTAGGCGGCCAGGTCGAACTCCCGGACCCGGTCGACGACCTCGCCGAAGGTGGGGTCACCGGTCAGGTCGGTGCGCAGGACCAGGGTGTTGACGAAGAATCCGACCAGGTCGTCGAGGGCCTCGTCGGTGCGCCCGGCGACCGCGGTGCCGAGCGGGATGTCGTCACCGGCGCCGTGGCGGGAGAGGAGCACCGAGAGCGCCGCCTGGAGCACCATGAAGAGGCTGCATCCGCGGGCCCGGGTGAGGTCCGTCAGGGCCCGGTGGGTGTCCGCGTCGACGGGGAACGTGAACGCGTCCCCGCGGTAGGCCGTGACGGCGGGGCGGGGCCGGTCGTAGGGCAGGGCGAGCAGGTCGGGGGCGCCGGCCAGCGCGGTGCGCCAGAAGTCCAGCTGGCGGGCCGCCTGGCTGGACGGGTCGTTCTCGTCGCCCAGCAGCGCGCGCTGCCAGAGGGTGTAGTCGGCGTACTGGACGCCGAGCTCCGTCCAGGAGGGCTCCACGCCCTCGGTCCGTGCCCGGTAGGCCTCACCGAGGTCACGGGCGAGCGGGGCGAGCGACCAGCCGTCGCCCGCGATGTGGTGCAGGACCAGCACCAGGACGTGGCTCTCCGCACCGGTCCGCACCAGCCGTGCCCGCACGGGGAGTTCCGTGCTCACGTCGAAGGGGTGCGCCACCTCGGCGGCCAGGATCTCGTCGAGGCGTGCCGGTTCGGTGTCGTACGGCGTCAGATCGAGGTCGGCTTCCTCGGCGCCGAGGACGAGCTGGCGCGCCACGCCGTCGGTGTCGGGGAAGACGGTGCGCAGGCTCTCGTGGCGGTCGACGACGTCCGCGAGGGCGCTCTCCAGGGCGTCCACGTCGAGCGGGCCGTCGAGGCGGAGCAGGAGGGGCACGTTGTAGGTGGCGCCGGGCCCTTCGAGCCGGCCGAGGAACCACAGGCGCTGCTGCGCGAAGGAGAGCGGCAGCGGCTCGGGGCGGACCGGGGTCCGTTCCAGAGGTCTCCTGGCCTCTTCCGCGCCGTCCAGCGCGGCGGCGAGCGCGGCCGGGGTGGGGTGCTCGAAGACCGCCTTGACCTGGACCTCCACGGCGAGCGCGGTGCGGATCCGGGCGGCGAGCCGGGTGGCGAGCAGGGAGTGGCCACCCAGGGAGAAGAAGTCGTCGTCGACCCCGGCGCCGTCCAGGCCGAGCACGTCGGCGAAGACCGCGCAGAGGATCTCCTCGCGGGCGGTACGCGCCGTACGCCCCTGGTCCGGGGCGTGGTGGCCCGGTGCGGGCAGGGCGCGGCGGTCCACCTTGCCGTTGACCGTCAGCGGCAGCGCGTCGAGCGTGACGAAGGCGGAGGGCACCATGTAGGCGGGCAGGGACCGGCCGACCGCCCGGGCGAGCTCGCCGGGGTCGGGGCTCGCCCCGGGGCCGGGGACCACGTACGCGACGAGCCGCCGGTCGCCGGGGATGTCCTCGCGGACGACGACGAAGGAGTCGGCGACGCCGTCGAGGCAGGCCAGCACGGACTCGATCTCGCCCGGTTCGATGCGGTAGCCGCGCAGCTTCACCTGGCCGTCGGCCCGGGAGACGTACGCGATCTGCCCGTCGCCGGTCCACCGCACGAGGTCGCCGGTGCGGTACATGCGCCCGCCCTCCGGGTCGTACGGATCGGCCACGAAGCGCGTGGCGGTCAGGCCCGGGAGTCCCGTGTATCCGCGTGCCACACCGCGTCCGGCGAGGTACAGCTCCCCCACGACGCCCGGCGGGACCGGGCCCAGGGAACCGTCGAGGACGTACAGGCGCATCCCGTCCAGGGCGCGCCCGATGGGCGGCGGGCCCGGGGGCAGGCCGGGTGTCACGTCGTAGCGGGTGGCGAACGTGGTCGTCTCGGTGGGGCCGTAGACGTGGAGGACGCGTACGCCGGGCGCGGTGCCGGCCACCCGCTGCATGGCGTCCGGGGAGGCCAGTTCCCCTCCGGCGCACACGAGGCGGAGGCCGGCGAAGGCACCCGGATCGGTCTCCGCGATCACGTTGAACAGGGCCGTGGTCATGAAGACGGCGGTCACCCCGTGCTCGTGCACGGCGTCGCCGAGGACACGGGCCTCCAGAACCCCGTCCGGCGCGACGACGATCCGGCCGCCACGCAGCAGCGGAGCCCAGATCTCGAAGGTGGAGGCGTCGAAGACGTACGCCGAGTGCATCAGGACCGCGTCGGCGGCCCCGTCGTCCCAGGCGGAGTCCGAGGCCAGCGCCACGACGTCGGCGTGCGTGACGCCGACCCCCTTGGGCAGACCGGTGGAGCCGGACGTGGACATCACGTAGGCGAGGGCGCCGGCGCCGGGTACGGCCGCGGGAACGCCGGGCCGCGCGGGTGCGCCCCGCAGGATCCGGCCGGTCCGGTCGACCGTCACGACCGGTGTCCGGCGGGCGGTCTCGGTCACCCAGGGGGTGGCGAGGGCCTCCTCGTCGACGACGAGGACCCGCACGGACGCCGCCCCGGCGACCTGTTCGAGCCGTTCCCCGGGCCAGCGGGCGTCCAGCGGGACGTAGGCGCCTGCCGCGCGGACCGCCCCGAGGGACACCGTCACCACGGCCGGCGAGCGGCCGAGCAGCACGCCGACCCCGGCTTCGGGACCGACGCCGAGGCCGGCCAGGGCGCCGGCCAGTTCGGCGGACAGACGGTCGAGCTCGGCGTAGGTGAGGGTGGTGCCGTCGCCGCTGACGGCGACCGCCCGCGGAGCGCGGAGCGCCTGGGCCGCGAAGAGCGCGGGCAGGGTGGCGGACGCCGAACCGGCGGACAGGGCCCGGCCCGTGCCCCAGTGGCGGACGCGGTTCCGCTCGTCCGGTGTCATCACGTCGTAGCCCGCGAGAGGCAGGCCGGGGTCGTCGGCCACCTGCTCCAGGAGGCGGACGAGACGGGCCGCCAGGGTCTCGACGGTGGTGCGGTCGAAGAGAGCGGTGGCGTACTCGATCCCGGCGGTGAGCCCGTCCCCGGCGCGCTCCTCGGTGAAGGCGAAGGTGAGGTCGAACTTGCTGAGGCCGTTGTGGACGAGGCGGTCCTCGACGGTCAGGCCCGGCAGGTCGGCACGGGCCGTCTCCTGGTTCTGCAGGACCAGCATGGTCTGGAACAGCGGGTGGTGGTTGCGGGCCCGGACGGGGTTGAGGCTCTCGACGAGGCGCTCGAAGGGCACATCCTGGTGCCCGTAGGCCGAGAGGTCGAACTCCCTCACGCGTACGAGCAGTTCGCGGAAGGAGGGATTGCCGGACAGGTCCGTGCGCAGGACGAGCGTGTTGACGAAGAACCCGACCAGGTCCTCCAGGGCCTCGTCCGAGCGGCCGGCGACCGGTGAGCCGAGCGGGATGTCGTCACCCGCGCCGTGGCGGTGCAGAAGCGTGGCCACGGCCGCCTGGAGCACCATGAAGAGGCTGCTGCCCGACTCCCGCGCCAGGACCAGCAGTCGGGAGTGCAGGGACGGTGGCACCTCGAAGGTGTGGACGGCACCTCGCGGGTCGGTCGTGACCGGGCGCGGCCGGTCCAGCGGCAGGTCGATCAGGCCGGGCAGACCCGCCAGCGCCGTGTGCCAGTGGTCGAGCTGCTGCCGCAGCGCGCTCTCCGGCTCGGCGCCGTCCCCCAGGGCGGTGTGCTGCCACAGCGTGTAGTCGGCGTACTGGACGCCGAGCTCCGCCCAGGACGGCTCCACACCCTCGGTCCGCGCCCGGTAGGCCTCACCGAGGTCACGGGCGAGCGGGGCGAGCGACCAGCCGTCGCCCGCGATGTGGTGCAGGACCAGCACCAGGACGTGGTGGCCGGGTGCGGAACGCAGCAGCGACGCGCGGAGCGGCGGATCCGTGACGACGTCGAACGGCTCGCACACGGCGGCCAGGACGCGCGCCTCCAGGTCGGCGGGGGCCGTGGTCACGAGAGGAAGCGGGGGCGTGGCGGCGTCGGCGGGAAGGACCGACTGGTAGGGCACACCGTCCTGTTCGGGGAAGAGGGTGCGGAGCGCCTCGTGCCGTTCCACGACGTCGCGCAGAGCGGCCCGGAGCGCGTCGACGTCCGGTACGCCCTCCAGTTCGAGGACGAGCGGGATGTTGTAGGCGGAGCTCGGGCCCTCCAGCCGGTTGAGGAACCACAGGCGCTGCTGCGCGAAGGACAGCGGCAGCCGTTCGGGGCGCCGTACCGCGGGCAGGACCGGAGGCCGCGCGCCGCGCCGGGTGTCGAGGACGCGGGCCAGCCCCGCCACCGTCGGGTGCTCGAAGAGGGTGCGTACGCCGGTCTCGGCGCCCAGGACGGCTCGGACGCGGCTGACGACGCGCATGGCGAGGAGCGAGTGCCCGCCCAGGTCGAAGAAACTGTCGTGCGGGCCCACATGGGGCCGGTCAAGGACGTCGGCGAAGACGCCGGCGAGCAGGTCCTCCTGGAACGTGCTGCCGCTCCGGGCGGCGGGGATCCCGGTGTCCTGGCCGGGATCCGGCAGTGCGCGCCGGTCCACCTTGCCGTTGGGCAGGAGCGGGAGGTCGTCCAGGACGACGACGGCGCCCGGCACCATGTAGTGCGGCAGTGCCTCCGCGAGACCGTCGCGCAGGTCGGCGGCGCGGGGAGCGGGATCGCCGGCGACGGCGTAGCAGACGAGGCGGGGCCGGCCGGGTACGTCCTCGCGGATCATGGCGCACGCGGCCGTGACGCCGGGTCCGGCCAGGAGGGCGGCCTCGACCTCGCCCAGCTCGATGCGGAAGCCGCGGAGCTTGACCTGGTCGTCGGCGCGGGCCACGTAGTCGAGCAGACCGTCCCGGTTCGCGCGCACGAGGTCGCCCGTCCGGTACATGCGGGCGCCGGTGGCGTCGAACGGGTCGGCGACGAACCGGGCAGCGGTGAGACCCCTGCGCTCCAGGTAGCCGCGGGCGAGGTGGGGGCCCGACAGGTACAGCTCGCCGGTGACGCCGGGCGGCACGGGCCGCAGCCTCTCGTCGAGCACGTAGGCGCGCATGGTGTCGACGGGGCGGCCGATCGGGACGGTCTCCGACGGTGTCCCGGCGTCCCCGTGACCGCCGGCCCGGTGGGCGGTGGCGTCGATGGTCGCCTCGGTCGGCCCGTAGAGGTTGTGGACCTCGGTCCGCCAGAGGCCGGCGACGTCGTCGGCGAGGGAGCGCGGCAGTGGTTCGCCGCCGCACAGGACGGCGCGCAGGGCCGGCAGCGGGGCGGCCTGCGCCGCCTCGGCGAGGACGAGGGCCAGGTGCGACGGGACGAACTGGGCGATCGTCACCCCGTACCGGCTCATCCAGGAGACGAGGGCCGGGGGCTCCTGGTTGGCGTCGGCCGGCAGCACGCAGACCTCGGCACCGTTCATCAGGGGCAGCCACAGCTCCCACACGGAGGCGTCGAAGCTGGTGGAGGTACGGGCGAGGACCCGGTCCTCCGGGGTGATGCCGAGGTGGCGCGCCATCCAGGCCATGTGGCCGGCCAGGGCGGCGTGTTCCACCACCACGCCCTTGGGACGGCCGGTGGAGCCGGAGGTGTAGATGACGTACGCGGGATCCGCCGGGTGGGGCGTGCCCGGAGCGGGCGCGCGGTGGGCGGGCCGGACGGACGGGTCGTCGAGGGCGAGCCACGGTATGTCGCAGGCGGGCATGTCCCGTCGGACGTCCGTGGTGGTGAGCAGCAGGACGGGCCGTGCGTCCTCCAGCATGTGCAGGATCCGGGCGGCCGGGTACCGCGGGTCGACCGGCAGGTAGGCGGCGCCCGCCCGCAGGACGGCCAGCATGGCGACGACGGTGTCCACCGACGGCGGCACGGCGAGGGCCACCCGCTCCTCACGGCCCGCGCCCCGCTCGCGCAGGAGCTGGGCGAGGGCGTCGGCCCGGGTGTCGAGCTCGGCGTAGGTGAGGCGCGTGTGCGCGTCCCGTACGGCGATCGCGTGGGGAGTGCGCGACGCCCACTGCCTGACCGCTTCGGGGGCGGTGGGGGCGGGGTGGATCCGCTCCGCGCCGCGGCCCTGCCCGAGGAGCCGTGCGCGCTCGCCGGGCACGAGCGGGTCGAGATCACCGATGGGGCGGTCGGGGTCGGTCACCGCCTGGGTGAGGAGGTGCGCGAAGCGGCCGCACAGGGCACGGGCGGTGGCGGCGTCGAAGAGGTCGGTGGCGTACTCCAGGTAGCCGCCGAGGCCTGCGGGGGCGCCGTCGGAGCCGCTCCCGGCGGGAGCGGCATGCCCGGGCGCCGCCGTGCCGGCCGCCGGCTCGGCGGGGGCGCCGGGGCCGGTGACCTCGGTCAGCGAGAACGTCAGGTCGAATTTGCTGACGCCGGTGTGGCGGGACCGGTCGTGGACGGTGATGCCGGGCAGGTCGAGGGCCGTCCGCTCCTGGCTCTGGAGGACCAGCATGGTCTGGAACAGGGGGTGGTGGTCGGCCGACCGCTCGGGGTTGAGCGCTTCCACGATCCGTTCGAACGGGAGGTCTCCGTGGCTGAGGGCGGCGATGCCGGACTCCTTCACCCGGCCGAGCAGTTCACGGAAGGTCGGGTCGCCGGAGAGGTCCGTGCGCAGGACGACGGTGTTGACGAAGAACCCGACCAGCTCCTCCAGGGCGTCGTCGGTGCGTCCGGCCACCGCCGTGCCCAGCGGGATGTCGCTGCCGGCACCGTGCGCCCCCAGCGTCACGGCGAGGGCGGCCTGGAGCACCATGAACGGGGTGCAGCCCACCGCACGCGCCAGCCGTACGAGCGCCTCGTGCGCGGGCAAGGGCAGCTCGAAGGGCACGGTGTCCCCTCGGTGGCTGGGCACGGCCGGCCGGGGCCGGTCGAGGGGCAGGTCGAGCAGGCCGGGGGCGCCTCGGAGCGCCTCCCGCCAGAAGGTGAGCTGGCGTGCGGCCAGGCCGTCGGGGTCGCCGTCGTCCCCGAGCAGGCGGCGCTGCCAGAGGGCGTAGTCGGCGTACTGGACGGGCAGCGGGGGCCAGTCGGGCGTGGCCCTGCCCTCGTGTCTGGCCCGGTAGGCCGCGCCGAGGTCACGGCTGAGCGGGGCGAGGGACCAGCCGTCGGCGACGACGTGGTGGAGGACGAGGACGAGGACGTGGCGGGTGGGGCCGAGGCGGAGCAGCCGGGCACGGACCGCCGTGTCACCGCTGAGGTCGAAGGGAGCGGCGGCGAGGCGGCGCACCGTCGCCTCGGCCCAGGCCGCGGTCTCCTGCCCGGAGGGCGCCGGCTCGACGGCCAGCGGGACGAGTGTTCCCGCGGCGTCCGCGTCGAGGACCACCTGGCGGGCCACACCGTCGTGTTCGGAGAAGACGGTGCGCAGGCTCTCGTGCCGGGCGACGACGTCGGCCAGGGCGCCGCGCAGGGCTTCCGTGTCCAGGGGGCCGTCGAGTTCGAGGACGAGCGGGACGGTGTACGTGTCGCCCGAGCCCTCGGTCCGGTTGAGGAACCAGAGGCGCTGCTGGGCGAAGGAGAGCGGCACCGCCTCGGGCCGCTCCTGCGGGGTGAGTGCGGGCCGGGCCGGTGCGGCGGTGTCGAGGACGGTCGCGAGGGAGGCCACGGTGGGGTGGTCGAAGAGCGTACGCAGGGTGAGTTCGGCGTCCAGGGCCGCGCGTATCCGCCCGGTGAGGCGGGTGGCGAGCAGGGAGTGGCCTCCCAGGGAGAAGAAGCTGTCGTCGATGCCGACGGCGTCCACGCCCAGGACGTCGGCGAACAGCCCCGCCAGGACCTCCTCGTAGGCGGTGCGCGGGGATCGGCCGGCGGTGACGGAGGCGCGGGGCGCGGGCAGGGCGCGGCGGTCGATCTTCCCGTTGGTGTTGAGGGGCAGCGCGTCGAGGGGGACGAACACGGAGGGCACCATGTACGCGGGAAGGGCGTTCCCGACACGGCGGGCCAGGGCGGCGCCGTCCGGCCGGGTGCCGGGGGCGGGCACGACGTACGCGACGAGCCTCCGGTCACCGGGTATGTCCTCGCGGACCAGTACGCAGGCGGCGCGCACGGCCTCGTCGGTGAGCAGGACGTTCTCGATCTCGGCGGGCTCGATGCGGAATCCGCGGAGCTTGACCTGGCCGTCCACGCGCCCGACGTACTCGATGTCACCGCCGGCGGTCCAGCGCACGAGGTCGCCGGTGCGGTACATACGGCCGCCGGACGTGTCGTACGGGTCGGCGACGAACCGGGCCGCGGTCGAGGCGGCGCGGCCCTGGTAACCGCGGGCGACCCCGTGACCGGCGACGTACAGCTCCCCCACGACACCGGGCGGGACCAGGCCGAGGGCGCCGTCGAGCACGTACAGGCGCATTCCGTCCAGGGCCCGGCCGATGGGCGGCACGCCCGCCGTTCCGGCCGCCACCGGATGGCGAGTGGCGAAGGTCGTGGTCTCGGTGGGGCCGTAGACGTGCAGGACGCCGGTGGCCGGCGAGGCGGCGGCCACGCGCTGCATCAGCGTGGTCGAGGCGGCCTCGCCCCCGGCGGCGACCAGGCGGAGCCCGGAGAAGGCCGACGGGTCCGTCTCGGCCACCAGGTTGAACAGGGCGGTCGTGAGGAACAGGGCGGTCACCCCGTGACGGCCGGTCATCTCCTCGACGGTCCGTGCCTCCAGGACTCCGCCCGGTGCGACGACCACCCGGCCGCCGTTGAGGAGGGGCACCCAGATCTCGAAGGTCGACGCGTCGAAGACGTGGGCCGAGTGCAGCAGGACGACGTCGGAGACGCCGTCCGCCCAGGTGGTGTCGGCCGCCAGCGCGAGGACGTCGGCATGGGTGACACCGACTCCCTTGGGCAGTCCGGTGGAGCCCGAGGTGAACATGACGTAGGCCAGCTGGTCGGCGAGGACCGCGTGCGGTGGCTGTCCCGGGCGCGGCGGAGCACCGCGCACGATGCCGCCGAGCGCATCGACGACGATCACCGGGACGGTGGAGGCCGTCTGCGCCACCCAGGGCTGTCCGGCGGCGGCCTCGTCGACCACCAGGGCGCGGACGTGGGCGATTTCCGCGACACGGGCGAGCCGTTCGTGCGGCCAGGCCGCGTCCATCGGTACGTAGGCGGCACCGGCCGCGACCGGGCCGAGTGTGGCCGGCACGACGGCCGCCGAGCGTCCCACGAGGACGCCGACGCCGTCCTCGGCGCCGATGCCCCAGCCGGCCAGGGCGCCTGCCAGGTCCTGCGCCGCCCGGGCCACCTCCCGGTAGGTGAGCGTGACGGCGCCGTCCACGACCGCCGGGGCGTCCGGTGTCCGGCGTGCCCACGCGCCGAACACCTCGGGCAGGCTCGACGCCACGGAGCGTGCCGGGAGTGCGGCGCCGCGTCCCTGCCGGAGCAGGGTCTCGGCCTCTCCGTCGTCGAGGAACGGCAGGTCGTGGAGGGGGAGGTCGGCGGACGCGCCGGACAGGGCCGTCAGGAAGGAGACGATGGCCCTCTGGTGCAGCCCGACGTCCTCGGGGCGGTACAGCTCCGCGTTGGTGTCGAAGCCGATCAGGGGCCCGGTCCCCTCCGACCGTTCGGAGAGGAAGAAGGAGACGTCGTCGACGGGGCCGATGGACAGCACGCGGGACCTGGCGGGGCTGCCGTCGAAGTCGAGGTCGTAGTCGTAGCCCATGATGTTGACGACGACGTCGGTCAGGCGCGCCGCGCCGTCGGCCATGTGGAGTTCGCGGGCCAGTTGCTCGCGGGAGAAGCGGCGGTGGCGCAGGGCGCCGCGCATCTCGTCGGCGACGGCGCGAACGAGGGCGCCGACCGTGGTGTCCGGGGTGATGGTCAGTCGGATCGGCAGGATGTTGGCGGTCATCCCGACGACGTGCCGCAGCCCCCCGTGACGGCCGTTGGAGGCGAGTCCCACGCTGACGTCCTGGGTGCCGGTGACCCGCCCCACATAGGCGGCGACGGCGCTCACGAGGACGGCGGTCCAGCTGGTGCGGCCGGCGGTCGCGAGCCGCCGCAGGCCGTCCAGGACGGTGACGGGCAGGGTTTCCCCGCTGTGCAGCCGGGTGTCCGCCGAGGTGAGGTCCTCCGGCGCCGGGGCGTCGGTCCGCCTGGGGATGAGCGAGGTGCCGCCGCGTGCGTCCGCGTCGGTCCGGGCACCCTCCGCGTCCGCCGGTCGCCCGGTGGCCAGGTCGGCGAACTTGCCCGTCCAGTAGGCACGGTCGGCCTCGTGACGGGCCGAACCGTCGTAGGCCGCCTCGTCGGCTATGAGGTCGCTCAGGGGGGTGACGGGCAGCTCGGCCGCCGCGAGGTCCTCGCCGCGCACCGCCCGTGCGTAGAGGTCGGCGACGGTGCGGGCGAAGACGGCGCCGCCCATGCCGTCGACGGCGACGTGGTGGTAGCGGAGGTACCAGTAGCGCAGCCGGTGGCCGAGTCGCAGGAGCGCGAAGTGGTGGTGCGGGGCGTCGAGTCGGTCGACGGTCGCCATGTCGTCCGTCATGTAGCGCTCGGCCTCGGCGGCGGGGTCGGCGGCGCCGGACACGTCGACCAGACGGAGCCGGTCGGCCTGTCCGGCCCCTGAGCGGTGGACGACCCGCTGACGAACCGATTCCCCAGCGGTGACGAACTCGAGGTTGAGACTGTCGCACAGCGTGACGGCCCGACCGAGCGCGGCGGCGAACAGCCCCTCGTCGAGGTCTCCGTGAATCTCGAAGCATTCACCGATGTTGTATTTCGGACTGTCCGGATCGACCAACTGCCCGTACCAGACACCTTGCTGGGCCGCAGTCAGCGCGAGCAACTCTTCGGGATCCGCATTCGACGAGGGGGAGTGGTTTTCCTGCATGCCGGCGACACCTTTGGGGAGAGTTTTCGGGGACGACGAACAGGGCGGGTCGAAAACCGGCCACACCTATGCACCGGCCGCAGGGTGCGGCCGGCCGACGCGAGGACGAAGCTGTCCCTCCGATACCCCGTCAGGCTCCCTCGGGGGTTCGTACCGGGTCGGGGCAACCCGGAATGAGACATACGCGGTTTCACGTGTCGAGGACAGGCGGACGGAAGGCCTGCCGATGATGGATGAATAGCGCGTGAACAACACGCCTGACGGAACATCAGCATGAGCGAAAAAGGCCAGCAGTTAACACCATGTGATCAATTTTGATCAGACAGAGAGCGAGATTGATTAAATTTGATCACCAGGGCGTCACTCGGTCCGGGGCGGCGCTCTCGCCGCCCCGGACGTGCACCTATCCGGCGTCCGCTCCCATGGACCTGACCAGGCTGGCCGGCCGCATGTCGCTCCAGGACCGTTCGATCGCATCCAGACAGTCCTGACGCGACCCTTCCGGGCCGTCAGCCCGCCAGCCGCCCGGAACGTCGAGATGCGCGGGCCACAGCGAGTACTGGCCTTCCTCGTTCACCAGCGGCACGAACCGCCCCGACTCGTCGTCGAAAGGGTTGGTCACGGCGTCCCCCACCTGTTCTCACCATTTTCACGGAATGCTCGTCGTCCGTTTCCGGACATTACCCGGACACCGTTCTCGGTGGCCGTCGCACTATCACTCGCCGACACCCCGCATGCGTTTCCGGCCATACGGAGCGGCGACACCGTACCCGTTCGAATACCGGGGGTAAACCGGCGACGGAGACACGGCTTCCCCCGACCCGCCCGTTCACGCCAGTCACCCTAGAGGAACAGAGAGAACCGAGAGGAATATTCACTCGGTTACCCACGAGTACGTAATGGAGCGACGGAAACAGATTTGGCCGTGGACATATGCCAACCGGCTTAGTGCGAAAACATCAAGTCACCCTCATGTCCCCATTGCGCCGTTATCCCTGACTATGACCCACGCATTTCCGGATAGTTTCGCGCGTGCGCCCGCTCACTCCCCGTATGCACCCTGAATGCGCGCCGAGCCCCCGTGCGCCGGGCATGCGCCCCGCTCATCCCGCCATCCGGTCGAACTGTTCATCAGGCGGCGGATGGCCGACGGACGACTGGCGGCGCCCGACTCCCGGCAACGGGCGGGCGCGGGCCGGCCGGCGGCGGACCCGGGCGGGCACTGCGGGAACCAGCCCGGCCGGCCCGCCCCCGGGCGCACTCCGCGGCCACCTCCATTCGGCCGGAGCGAGCGAAATCAGCCGCGCGCCACAGAGCCGAGTCCGCGGCATACGACATTGATCCGGCCATCGATCCGCTCAACCTCGGCCGTGTTTCCGGAAGACAGGCACCCACCCCAAGGGCGAACCATTGTGCGAATACTTTGCGTACCGCTCATGCGGCATATGCAGACGCCACGCACGCGCCGACGATCTCACATACTGAGAACCGATCGTGTGGTATAAGCCCAGGCCACAGGGGTCCTGCGTATGTTTCGACCCGCCAGGCATGCACTTTCAGACTCTTCACAAAGGGTTAACTCCATAAGCCCTCAGGCCTGTTAGCGTCCCGAGATACACGGTGAAGTCCACCAGGAGGTGAAGGGTGCGAACAGCGGCGGTCAGATTCGTTCTCGCACTCCTGATGTGCTTCCTTCTGGCTCCCGACTCGGGCGCTTCCTCGCCGGATCTCCAGGGGCCCGATCTCCATGGGTCCGCGGCGGGAACGCCGGCGGACCGCCTCCCGGATGCGGGCCCGGCCCACAGCGCGTACGCCACGTGCGGCACCCCCGATCGCGGAGGTGAGCCGAACGGCGTGCTGCGCCACCGCGACCGGCATCGCTCCGCGACCGTGCCCGCCCCCGAGGCACCGTCGCGTTCCGCGGTGGCGGCCGCCGCCGGTGGGATGCTCACGACGGCCGCCGTCGCGGCGATGGGCAACGCGCATCACACGTCCAGATCCTCGACCGCCCACTCCACCTCCCTGCTCCAGGTCTTCCGCTGCTGAGCTGACCGAGGCGCCCGGAGACCTGCCCCGGCCCGCAGTCCTGCGTGACGCGGCGCCGTGGGGTCCTCCCGGCGCGCCCTCCCGGCCCCCAGTTCTCGTACGCGTACCGACGCGCCGTCCTCCGGCGCGCCAGGAGGAACCACTGGCATGCAATTTCTCGTCGATCCTGCGGCAGAAGACCTGAGCATCAGCGACAGCGCGGTCTGGGCACCCCCGCCCGGCGACGTGCGCTCGGCCCCCTTCCGCACGGGATGAGGGCCGCTGTGGACCGTCTCACCAAGTTCCCTCATCTGCGGCAGGACTTCGCCGCTTCCCTCGTCGTCTTCCTCGTCGCCCTGCCGCTCTGCGTGGGCGTGGCCGTGGCCTCCGGTGTCCCGGCCGAACTGGGGCTGATCACCGGCATCGTGGGCGGTCTCGTCACCGGCGTGATGCGCGGCAGCAGTCTCCAGGTGTCAGGACCGGCCGCCGGTCTGACCGTGCTCGTCTTCGAGGCCGTGCGGACCTTCGGACTTCCCGCGCTCGGCGTGATCGTCCTGACCACGGGGCTGCTCCAGCTGGCCATGGGCGCCCTGCGGCTGGGCCGCTGGTTCCGGGCCATCTCCGTCTCGGTCGTCGAGGGCATGCTCGCCGGTATCGGCCTGGTGCTCATCGCGGGGCAGCTCTACGCGGCCGCCGGCGCCGAGGCGCCGGCCTCCGGCACGGGAAAGATGACCGGCGTCCCAGGACTGCTGGCCGACGCCGTGTCGAGTCCCGCGGCGCTCACCTCCCTCACGGTCGCCGCGTCGACCATCGCCCTGGTGGTGGTGTGGAGCAGGATGCCGAAACGGGTACGGGCCGTTCCGGGCGCGCTCGCCGCGGTCGCCCTGGCGACACTCGCCTCGCTGGTCTTCGACCTGCCGGTCGGGACGGTCCAGGTCAAAGGACTGCTTGATGCCGTCCAGGTCCCCGCGCTGTCCGAGTTCGGCGGGCTGGCGAGCCTGAGCCTGCTCGGGACCGTGGCGGCCTTCACCCTCATCGCCTCCGCGGAGAGCCTGTTCAGCGCGGCGGCGGTGGACCGGCTGCACGACGGGCCACGTACCCGGTACGACAAGGAGCTGATGGCCCAGGGCACGGGCAACACCGTCTGCGGACTCCTCGGCGCGCTGCCGATGACCGCGGTCATCGTGCGGAGCTCCGCCAACGTGCAGGCGGGTGCGCGGACCCGGGCCTCACGGGTGCTGCACGGTGTGTGGCTGCTCCTCTTCGCGGCGCTGCTCCCGTCCGCGCTGGAGCTCATCCCCCTGCCCGCCCTCGCGGGAATCCTCATCCACGCCGGATGGAAGCTGATTCCGCTGCGTTCGCTCGCGTCCCTGTGGCGTGAGCACCGCGGTGAGGCGCTGATCCTGGTCGTCACGGCTGTGGCGATCGTGACGGTGAACATGTTCGAGGGTGTGCTGACCGGTCTGGCCCTGTCGGTGGCCAAGGCGGCCTGGGACGCCTCCCACATCAAACTGGAGGTCGTCGACAGCCGTGGTGACCGGGTCCACGCCCGGCTGTCGGGCAACGCGACCTTCCTGCGGCTGCCGAACATACTCGACAGCCTGGAGGCCCTGCCCGAGGACCGTCCCATCGACCTGGATCTCACCGGCCTGCACCACCTGGACCACGCGTGCCGTACGGCGCTGGAGAACTGGGCGGAGCGGCACAGCTCCTCGGGTACCGAACCCGTGCGGCTGACCCGGGACGACGTGGTGACGGCCGCTCCCTGAGAGCACGGACGACTCGCCGGGCGCCCTCCACGGGCGTCCCGGCGAGTCGTCCGCCGCTGTCAGCCGTTGGGCAGGATGACCGCGCGGCCGTTGATCTTGCCCGCGTGCAGCCGCTCGTAGGCGAGCGGGGCCTCGTCGATGGAGTACGTCTCGACGTGGACGTCGACGGCACCGGCGTGGGCGAGCTCGATGACCTCGGCGAGCTCCTTGCGTGAGCCCCAGTACGGCGCGGTGACCGACGTGGAGAACGGCAGGACACCGAAGCCGACGGGCAGCAGGCCGCCGCCGATACCGACGATGGTGACGTCGCTGTCGATGGAGGCGACCGCGCCGGCCGTCTTCACGGTGGGCTCGGCGCCGACGAAGTCGAACACGACCTTGGCACCGATGCCACCGGTGAGCTCGCGGACCCTGGCGGCGGCGTTCTCGTCGGACAGCACGGCCTCGTGGGCGCCGACGGCCTTGGCGAGCGCGAGCTTCTCCTCGGTCACGTCGAGCGCGATGACCCGTACGGCCGTCATGGCACGCAGGAGCTGGATGGCCACGTGGCCCAGGCCGCCGGTGCCGATGACCACGGCGGTGGCGCCGGGCAGCAGCTTCGGCAGCGAGCGCTTGATCGCGTGGTACGGGGTGAGGCCCGCGTCGGTCAGCGAGACGGTCTTGACCGGGTCCAGGTCGCCGATCGGTGTCAGGTGACGGGCGTCGTCGACGATCATGTACTCGGCCATGGCGCCGGGGTTGCCCAGGCCGGGCGGGTTGATGCCGAGGTCGGCGGCGCGCAGGCAGTAGTTCTCCCGGCCCTCCGCGCAGTTCACGCAGGTGCCGCAGCCCCAGGGGCCGTAGACGGCGACCGCGTCCCCCACCGAGACGCCCTCCGCGCCCTCACCGAGTGCGGCGACGGTGCCGACGCCCTCGTGGCCGAGGGTGAGCGGCAGCTCGTAGGGAAACCCTTCGGCGGGCCAGCTCATCACGGCGATGTCCGAGTGGCAGACGCCCGCGGCGCTCACCTTGAGCAGGATCTGGCCGGGCCCCGCGACGGGCTCGGGGATCTCGACGACCTCGGGTGCGGCGCCGATGGTGCGGTACTGGACGGCTTTCATGACTCTCCTTCGCTTCTCGTGCTTCCTTTGTGACCCCCGTGGTGGCGTGGCGCCACCCGGGGATCAGGAGGCGGAGAAGCCGCCGTCCACCAGGTGGTAGCTGCCGTGGATGAAGGAGGCGCGGTCGGAGAGGAGGAAGGCGGCGAGTTCGGCGACCTCCTCCGAGGTGCCGAGGCGGCCGGCCGGGTGGAGGGAGATCAGGTGGTCGCGGGCCGGTCCGTCGGTGTCGCGGAGCAGCGGGGTGTCGATGAAGCCGGGGCCGACGGCGTTGATGCGGATGTTCCGGGCCGCGTACTCGAGTGCCGCGGTCTTGGTGAGGCCGACGACACCGTGCTTGGCGGCGACGTAGGCCGGGGAGTTCGCGAAGCCGTTGGTGCCGAGGATCGACGACATGTTGACGACGGCGCCTCCGCCCGAGGCCAGGATGGCCGGGAGCTCGTAGCGCATCGAGTAGAAGACGCCGCTGAGGTTGGTGGCGACGACCCGGTTCCAGTCCTCGATGCCGTAGTCGCCGGTGGTCCGCGCGGGTCCGCCGATGCCGGCGTTGTTCACGGCGAGGTGCAGGGCGCCGAAGGTGTCGACGGCGAACCGCACGCCGGCCTCGACGGACGCCGGGTCGGTGACGTCGAGGGCGACGGCCGCGGCGCGGGCGCCGGTGGTCTCCAGCTCGGCGGCGGCCTCGCGGGCGCTGGCCTCGTTGTGGTCGGCGACGACGACGGTCGCCCCGCTCGCGGCGAGCCGCCGGGAGAGGGCGAGGCCGATGCCGGAGGCGCCGCCGGTGACGAGGGCGACCTTGCCGGCGAACTCCGACTCGTACGCGGTGGGGAGGTTGATGCTCATGGGGTGCTTCCTTGCGTGGTGCTGTGGGGCGCCGGCCCGTCCTGCCGGGAAACCGACAGGTGTGTGGAGAGGGCGTCGAAGGCTTGTACGACGAATTCGGGCAGGGCGGCCGGCCGGCCGCCCCGTACCCATGCCGCCTGGGCCGCGAGGAGCGCTCCGGCTCCCGCGGCGACGGCCACGGCGGGACGGAGGTCCTGCCGCGGGTCCACACCGAGACGTTCCGCGAGGATCGCCACCGACTCCTCCTGGGCGTCCACCCGGATGTGGTGGTACGCCGCGTAGAGAGTGGGTTCCTCCTCGGCCATGACGAGCAGGTCGAAGATGCGGGGCCGCCGGTGCCAGGGCTCCGCCTCCGGGTCGTCGAGCCAGTCGAGAACGGCTCGGCGGTAGGCGGTGAGCGGTGGCTCGGCAGCCGGGCGCTCGCGGAGCGCGCGGTTGATCCGGTCGCCGTCGCCCCGTACTGCGTCGAGGACGGCGGCCTCCTTGTTCGGGAAGTACCGGCTGAAGGTGCGCCGGTCGACGTCGGCCGCCTGCGCGATCTCCTCGACCGTGACGCTCCGCAGACCACGTTCGAGCACGAGCTCGAGCGCGTTCCGCGCCAGCGCGTCCCGGGTCCTGCGCGCCTTGCGGCTGCGCCGTTCCGGGACGTTCCCTGTTTCCTTCATGCTTGCACCGTACACCTTCAAATGTCGCAGTGGGACATCTGTCCCGACGGGACATTCGGTGGGCGCCCGCCGACGCGCGGAGGCCCGGGGCGACAGCACGTCACCCCGGGCCTCCGTCAGCCGTTCCCTACGACAGGGATTCCCGCGCCTCCGGAGCCTCCTCAGGCTTCCGGCTGAGCGTGCCCGGCCACCAGGCGGTGCGCCCGATGTCCCTGACCAGGGCGGGCACCAGGAGCGACCGCACGACGAGGGTGTCCAGCAGCACGCCGAACGCGACGATGAACGCGATCTGGACCAGGAAGGCGAGCGGGATGACCCCCAGGGCCGCGAAGGTGGCCGCCAGGACGACGCCCGCCGAGGTGATGACGCCACCCGTGGTGGTGAGGCCGCGCAGCACGCCCTGCCGGGTGCCGTGGATCAGGGACTCCTCACGGACGCGCGACATCAGGAAGATGTTGTAGTCGACGCCGAGGGCGACCAGGAAGACGAATCCGTAGAGCGGTACGGAGGAGTCCGTGCCGCTGAAGCCGAAGACGTGCTCGAAGACCAGCGACGAGATACCGAGCGTGGCGAGGAAGTTGAGCGCCACGGTCGCGACGAGGAGCAGCGGCATCAGCAGGGAGCGGAGCAGTCCGATCAGGATGACGAGGATGATGACCAGCACCACCGGCACGATGATGTTGCGGTCGTGTTCGGCGGTCTTCTGGGTGTCGTACTGCTGCGCGGTGTAGCCGCCGACGAGCGCCTCGGCGCCCGGTACCGCGTGGACCGCTTCGCGGAGCCGCGTGACCGTCGCCTTGGCGGCGTCGCTGTCGGCCGCGTCCGCCAGTGTGGCGTCGATGCGCACCCGGCCGTCCACGACGAGCGGCTCCCCGGCGCCGGGGCGTCCGGAGGCCGTCATCACGGAGACGCTCGCGACGCCCTGGACGTCCTCGGCGGCGGCGACGACCTGCTGGGACCGGTTCGCGCCGGCGATCACGACGGCGGGGTTGCCCGATCCGCCGGGGAAGTGCCGGCTCAGGGTCTCCTGGGCGGCGACCGACGGCGCGTCGTTGACGAAGATCTCCTCCAGGGGCACTCCCTTGGAGTTCAGCGTCGGCATGAAGGCCGCGCAGGCCAGAAGACCGACCAGCGTGACGGCCCACACCTTGCGCGGGGCGCGGTCGACCAGCCCGGCGATCCGCGACCAGATCCCCGTCGAGCCGGAGTCCGGCTCGGCCTTCCCCTTCTTCGGGCCGGAGGGCCAGTACGCCGCCCGGCCGAGCAGGACCAGGACGGCCGGGAGGAAGGTGAGGGCGCTCAGGACGGAGCAGACGATGCCGATGGCGCCCACGGGTCCGAGCGCGCGGTTGTTGGTGAGGTCGCTGAGCAGGAGGGCGAGCAGCCCCAGGGCCACGGTGGCGGCGCTGGCCGCGATCGGCCCGGCGGACTCACGGAGTGCGGCGCGCATCGCGGTCCACCGGTCGGGCTGCCGCGAGAGCTCCTCGCGGAACCGGGCGGTGAGCAGCAGCGCGTAGTCGGTGGCCGCTCCGATGACGAGGATGGACAGGATGCCCTGGACCTGGCCGTCGACCCGGACGATGTCGTGGTCGGCCAGTACGTAGACGATCGCGCAGGAGACACCGAGCGCGAAGACCGCGCCGACGATGATGATCAGCGGCAGCAGGACGCTGCGGTAGACCAGGAGCAGGATGACGAGCACGGTCACCAGGGCGACGCCGAGCAGCAGTCCGTCGATGCCGGCGAAGGCGTCCGACAGGTCGGCCTGCGAGGCGGCGGGGCCCGCGAGCCCGACCGTCGTGCCCGGGACGCCCTCCGCGGCGCTCCGGATGTGCGCCAGGGAGTCGGGTAGCTCGTCCCCCAGGTCAGGCCGCAGCTGGACGACGCCTTCCAGCGCCTTTCCGTCCTCGGAGGGCAGCGCGGGGCTCACCTTGCCCGTCACACCCGGACCGCCCTCGAGCGAGGCGAGGGCGGCCGTCGCCGCCTTCCGCTGCTCCGGGCCGAGCTTGTCGGCGTCCCCGTCCGACGTCCAGACCACGATGGCGGGTACGGTCTCCTGCCGGCTGAACGCCTTCTGGGCCTCGACGACCCGGGTGGACTCGGCGCTCTGCGGCAGGAACGCGGCTTGGTCGTTGGTGGCGACCTCCCCCAGTTTCCCGGCGTACGAACCGAAGGCCCCGCCGACGACCAGCCACGCGAGGACGAGGAAGACGGGTACAAGGAACAGCCGGCGGACCGGCTTCGATGCGGTGGACATGGCACTCCTGGGTCGGCCGCGATCTCTCAATCATGATGTATCTCAATGATTGAGATTACATGGCCCACGGAGCCCCTCCGCACAGGGACGGGGCTTCAGCGCCGGGGAACCTGCATACGGGCGAGCTCACCGTTCATACGTCCGAGAAATCGGAGCGCGGACTCCAGCTCCTGGGGCTCGGACGCGGAGCGCGCACCGGCCGCCGCCTCCGCGAGGGGCATGAAGAACGAGCGCGCGGCCGCCTTGGCCCCGGACTCGTAGTAGAGGTGCACGACACGCCGGTCGGAGCTCTCCCGTGCACGCCTGACGTGCCCGGCCCGCTCGAGCCGGTCCAGGCACGCGGTGACCGCGCCGGACGTCAGCCCCAGGTGTTCACGCAGTCGCCCCGGAGTCAGCGGCACATCGGCGTCGAGGATCGCGCCGAGGGCCTGCACATCCGTCGCGTGCAGTCCCTGCGCGTGCGCGAAGGAGTGGACCAGCCGGTTGATCTCGCCGTTCATCCGGCGCAGCTCCACGGCGAGCGCCTGGAGTTCCGAGACCCCCGTCGCAGCCGCGCCGGATCCGTCGCGAGGGTCGTCTGCACTGTCCACCGCCCCATAGTAGGGCGCACATGGAGGCGCACCGACCTCCCGGCGGACTCCGCGAGGAACACATCCGCAGCTCATCCCGCCTCTGTACTTCTACAGATGCGTAGAAACCCGATGGAGCGGATTTGGCGCACCCCCCGGAGCCCCGGGAGAATGACCGGGCCGTCGCGCGTGCGCCGCACACCCCTCAGGGAGAAGACACCGTCATGTTCGGAATCAGCGAGATCGCGATCCTCCTCATCCTCGCCGTCCTGATCCTCGGTGCCAGGAAGCTCCCCGAACTCGCCCGCTCCCTGGGCAAGTCGGCCCGGATCCTGAAGAGCGAGGCGCGGGCCCTGAAGTCCGACGGCGTTCCCCCGGCCGGGCCGGGGACCGACGGCGCGAGCGGCCCGCACGTCATCCGGGGCACCGCCACCGAGAAGCCCGGACCTCGCTGATCCCCTTGCCCGCCTGCCCGCCCCGCCACCCGGAGGGGTGGGCTTCGGCGTGTCCGGACCCCGCAGGCATGCGGAGCGGCCCTCCCGGGGACACGGTGGTCGAAGGAGACACGAGCCGGAGCGAGGGGTCATGGAGAGCAAGGACGACAGCGGCGCACTGCGGTGTCTGGTGACGGGCGCGACCGGATACATCGGGGGTCGCCTCGTGCCGGAGCTCCTGGAGGCCGGCCACCGGGTGCGCTGCCTGGCGCGGACCCCGGAGAAGCTGCGGGACTACCCGTGGGCGGGCGAGGCCGACGTGGTCAAGGGGGACGTGACCGACGCGGAGTCCCTGGGCGCGGCGATGCGCGACGTCGACGTCGCCTACTACCTCGTCCACGCGCTGGCCTCCGGGCCCGGATTCGAGAAGACCGACCGTGAGGCCGCGCGGATCTTCGGAGAACAGGCGAAGGCGGCCGGCGTGGGACGCATCGTCTACCTGGGCGGGCTGGCCCCTGACGACGTCCCCGCGGAGGAGCTGTCCCCGCACCTGCGTTCACGCGCCGAGGTCGGCCGCCTCCTGCTCGACTCGGGCGTGCCGACGACCGTGCTGCGCGCCGCCGTCATCATCGGATCGGGCTCGGCGTCCTTCGAGATGCTGCGCTACCTCACCGAGCGGCTGCCGGTCATGGTCACGCCCAGCTGGGTGTCGACACGGATCCAGCCGATCGCGGTCCGGGACGTCCTGCGCTACCTGGTGGGCAGTGCGCGCATGCCCGCCGACGTGAACCGCACCTTCGACATCGGAGGGCCGGACGTCATGACGTACCGCGACATGATGCAGAAGTACGCGGCGGTCGCCAACCTCCGGCACCGGCTGATCCTGCCGGTACCGATGCTCTCGCCGGGCCTGTCCAGTCACTGGGTCGGCCTGGTCACCCCCGTGCCAGCGTCGATCGCCCGGCCGCTCGCGGAGTCCCTGCGCTACGAGGTCGTGTGCCACGAACACGACATCGCCGACCACGTCCCGGACGAACCCGGGCAGCCCTTCTCCTTCGACACGGCTCTCTCGCTGGCCCTGCAGCGGGTGCGCGAGGCGAAGGTGACGACGCGGTGGTCCTCCGCGTCGATCCCGGGCATCCCCAGCGATCCGCTCCCCACCGACCCCGACTGGGCGGGCGGGAGCCTGTACACCGATGTGCGCGAGCTCGACGTGGACGCCTCCCCCGAGGCCCTGTGGAGAGTCGTGGAGGGGATCGGCGGTGACAACGGCTGGTACTCGTTCCCCCTCGCATGGGCGGTCCGGGGCTGGCTGGACCGGCTGATCGGCGGTGTGGGCCTGCGCCGGGGCAGGCGGGACGCCCAACGCCTGCGCGTGGGCGACTCCCTGGACTTCTGGCGGGTCGAGGAGATCGAACCCGGCCGGCTGCTCAGGCTCCGCGCGGAGATGCGGCTGCCGGGCCTGGCCTGGCTGGAGATGTACGCGGAGGAGGGCGAGGGGGGCCGGTCCCACTACCGGCAGCGGGCCGTGTTCCATCCGGCGGGACTGCTCGGCCACGCGTACTGGTGGAGCGTCTCCCCCTTCCACGCGGTGGTCTTCGGCGGGATGGCGCGCAACATCGCCCAGGCGGCGGCCCGAGGAACGGCGGGTGTGACGAAATGACCGTGGCCGTCGTCCTGTTCACCTCCGATCTGCGGATCCACGACCATCCACCGCTGCACGCCGCCCTCGCCGCGGCCGACGAGGTGGTGCCCCTCTTCGTGCTGGACAAGGCCGTCGAGGCCGCCGGGTTCGGCGCCCCCAACCGGCGCGCGTTCCTGGCCGACTGCCTCCGTGACCTGGACGCGGGACTCCGCGAGCGAGGCGGGCGTCTGGTCGTCCGGGAGGGCGACGTGGTGGAGGAGACCGGCAGGATCGTCGCGGAGACCGGGGCCGCCACCCTGCACATGGCGGCGGGCGTCAGCTCGTTCGCGCAGCGCCGGGAGGAGCGGCTGCGCGAGGCCCTCGGGTCCACGGGCTGCCGGCTGAGCGTGCACGACGCGGTGATCACCGCGGTCGCGCCCGGCGCGGTGGTCCCCTCCGGCGCGGACAGGGACCACTTCGCCGTCTTCACCCCGTACTTCCGCCGGTGGTCGGAGGAGGGGCTCCGCCGTCCGTTCCACGCGCCGCGCACCGTGCGCGTACCGGAGGGTCCCGCGTCCGCCGGGCTGCCCGCGCGGGACGGCGTACGGGGGACCTCCCCCGGCCTGGCCGAGGGCGGGGAGGCCGAGGGGCGACGGCTCTTCACCGCGTGGCACCGGGACGGACTCGCGTCGTACGAGGACCTCCACGACGACCTGGCGGGCGACGCGACCTCGCGGCTCTCGCCGCACCTGCACTTCGGCACGCTCTCCCCCGCCGAGGTCGTCCACCGTGCCCGCGACGCGGGCGGACCGGGGGCGGAGGCCTTCGTACGGCAGGTGTGCTGGCGGGACTTCCACCACCAGGTCCTGGCCGCCCGCCCGGCGGCCGCCCGCACCGACTACCGCTCGCGGCAGGACCGCTGGCGTACGGGACGGAAGGCCGAGGAGGAGACGGCCGCCTGGAAGGAGGGCCGTACCGGCTATCCGGTGGTCGACGCGGCGATGCGGCAGCTGCTCCACGAGGGCTGGATGCACAACAGGGGGCGGCTGCTGGCCGGGAGCTTCCTCGCCAAGACCCTGTACGTGGACTGGCGGGCCGGAGCGCGCCACTTCCTCGACCTGCTCGTCGACGGGGACGTGGCCAACAACCAGCTCAACTGGCAGTGGGTGGCGGGGACCGGCACGGACAGCCGCCCCAACCGCGTGCTCAACCCGGTGACCCAGGCCAAGCGGTACGACCCGGACGGGGCGTACGTACGGCGCTGGGTGCCGGAGCTCGCGGGGATCGCGGGGGCGGCCGTGCACGAGCCGTGGAAGCTGTCCGGGGAGGAGCGGGCCCGCTACGACTACCCGGAGCCGCTGGTGGGACTGGCGGAGGGCCTGTCCCGGTTCAAGGAGGCCCGGGGGCTCGACTGAGCAGGGCCGTCGGCGCCGGCGGACGAGCAGGGTCGGGGCGGCGGACTCCGGGTGGTCCCGGGCTGCCGCCCCCGGCTCAGACCTTGCGGTAGCGGGCGTTGGCCCAGGAGAAGAGGCCGAAGGCGGCCAGGCCGAGCGCGATGAAGGCGAGCAGCCAGGGGCCCGCGGGCGTCTCGGTGAAGGAGCGCAGGGTGTCGTCCATACCCTTGGCACGGCCCGGTTCGTGCTGGACGGCCGCCGCGACGGCGAACCCGCCCGCCGTGGCGAAGACCGCACCGCGCACGACGCCGCCGAACACGCCGGTGACGTCGACGGCCTGACGGACCTTCTTCGTCATCTCGGCCATCTTCAGGTGCTTGTGGAACTTGCGGGCGGCTGCCCGGAAGGCGATCCAGAGGCCGGCGCAGGTCACGACGATGCCGGCCGCTCCGACGATCCACTGACCGCCGGTCCACTCCAGGGCGCGCGCCGTGACGTCGTCGGTCTGCTTGTCGCTGGATCCGCTGCCGCTGCCCTGGTCGCCGGCCGCGTAGGAGAGCACGGAGTAGGACACGAAGCCGTAGAAGACGAAGCGCGCGGCTGCCATCGCCCGCTTCTGCGGCTTGTCGCCGTCAGGGCCCGCCTGGCCGAAGAGTGCCTCGGACAGCCGCCAGAGCGCCATGCCGGCCAGCGCCAGGCCGAGGGCCCAGAGCAGGATGTTCCCGAACGGCTTCTCGGCTATCTCCGCGATGGCGCCGCCGCGGTCGGCCTGCTTGCCGCCTCCGTCGGAGAAGGCGATGCGCAGGGCGAGCACACCGACCAGCAGGTAGATCACTCCTCGCGCCACGAACCCGGCGCGGGCGCCGACATCCATGGCGCGGCTGCGCGCGGCTCTTCTGGCCTGGCCGCGTGCGTTCGTCGACAGTGCGTTCGCATTCATGCACTGCCGAGTGCCCCTGAAACGGCGATCAATGCGGAAGAACTACAGGCCCTCGCCCTCCGGCTCGCCCGCGGCCGCTTGTTCCTTGGCCCGCCGTCCGACGACGGCCGCCGCCGCGAGGGCGCTGCCCGCGAAGGCGAGGGCGACGACCCACGGCCGGTCGAGGACGTGGCAGGTGGCGTGGTCCAGGGAGTAGCGGCCGGCACCCGTGAGCCCGATCGCGGCGGCGGTGAAGCCGAGGAAGGCCGGATACTCGTAGCCGCCGCCCATGGCGAAGATGCCCGCGGGAGCGTGCACGGCGACGGCACCCGCCATGGTGCCCGCCGCCGCGGCACCCGCCGCGGGGGTGGCGAGGCCGAGGGCCAGCAGGACGCCGCCGCCCGCCTCGCCGATCCCGGCCGCCAGGGCGCTGTGCTTCGGCGGACGGAAGCCCATGGCCTCCATCGCCGCGGTGGTCCCCTCGATGCCCCCGCCGCCGAACCACCCGCCCAGTTTCTGGCTGCCGTGGGCCGCCAGGACGGCCCCCGTACCGACCCTGAGTGCGAGGAGTCCGAGGTCACGTCGGTTGATGCAGGTCATGAGGTGTCTCCTGTCAGCGAGGAGGAGCAACGGCGTCGGGCCGTACCAATCCACTCTCGTCCGGTCCGGCCAGTGGGGTCCGATGGGGGTGGGCCATTCGTGTTCCCGCCGTGCGGTGACTGCGACGTACGTCATTGTGCAACTTGTTGCACAATGAGGGGCGGGTGGTCTACAACTGGCTCGACGACACCTGCGAGGAGACCCCGGATGAGCCCGTATCCCACCCTGCTGAGCCCGCTCGACCTCGGCTTCACCACGCTCCCGAACCGGGTGCTGATGGGGTCGATGCACATCGGCCTCGAAGAGGTGGAGCGCGGTTTCGAGCGGATGGCCGCCTTCTACGCGGCCCGCGCACGGGGCGGCGTCGGCCTCATGGTCACCGGCGGGATCGCGCCCGGCGAGCGCGCGTGCTCCTTCCCCGGCGGCGCGAAGATGACCACCGAGGCGGAGGCTGACCAGCACGCCGAGGTCACCTCGGCCGTGCACGCGGCGGGCGGCCGGATCGCGATGCAGATCCTGCACTTCGGCCGGTACGCCCACCACCCGGACCTGGTGGCGCCGAGCGCGCTCAAGGCCCCGATCAGCGGGTTCACCCCGCACGCGCTGACGGACGACGAGGTCGAGGAGACCATCGAGGACTTCGTCCGGGCCGCGGAGCTCGCGCGGCGCGCGGGATACGACGGTGTCGAGATCATGGGCTCGGAGGGCTATCTGATCAACGAGTTCATCGTCGCGGCGACGAATCACCGTGAGGACCGCTGGGGCGGCTCGTACGAGAACCGCATCCGCTTCCCCGTGGAGATCGTGCGCCGGGTCCGCGAGCGGGTCGGCCCCGACTTCATCCTGATCTACCGGCTGTCGATGCTGGACCTGGTCCCCGGCGGTTCCACGCTTGAGGAGGTCGTCCACCTCGCCCGCGCGATCGAGGCGGCCGGCGCGACCATCATCAACACCGGCATCGGCTGGCACGAGGCCCGCATCCCGACCATCGCGACCTCCGTCCCGCGGGGTGCCTTCACCTGGGTCACGGAGAAGGTGCGGGGCGCGGTCTCCGTGCCGCTGGTGACCAGCAACCGCATCAACACGCCCGAGCTGGCCGAGGAGGTCCTCGCCTCGGGCCGCGCGGACATGGTGTCGATGGCGCGGCCGTTCCTCGCCGACCCCGACTTCGTCGCCAAGGCCGCCGAGGGCCGGGCCGACGCGATCAACACCTGCATCGGGTGCAACCAGGCCTGCCTGGACCACATCTTCAGCCTGCAGATCACCTCCTGCCTGGTGAATCCGCGCGCCTGCCACGAGACCGAACTGGTGCTGTCCCCGACCCGCACCCGCAAGCGCGTCGCCGTGGTCGGCGCCGGGCCCGCCGGCCTGGCCTGCGCGGTCACGGCCTCCGAGCGCGGCCACGCCGTGACCTTGTTCGACGCGGCCGACGAGATCGGCGGCCAGCTGAACGTGGCACGGCGGGTCCCGGGCAAGGAGGAGTTCGACGAGACCCTGCGCTACTTCCGCACCCGTCTCGCCGAGGAGGGCGTCGAGCTCCGGCTCTCCACCCGCGCCACGGCCGCCGCGCTCGACGGCTACGACGAGGTCGTCCTGGCCACCGGGGTCGAACCGCGCACCCCGCCGATCCCCGGTGTCGGGCACCCCAGCGTGGTGAGCTACCTGGACGTCCTGCGCGACGGCGCCCCGGTCGGGGAGCGGGTGGCGGTCGTCGGGGCCGGCGGCATCGGCTTCGACGTCGCCGAGTTCCTGACGGACGGCGGGGACGCCGCGAGCCTGGACCCCGAGGTCTTCTTCCGGCAGTGGGGCGTGGACACGGAGTACGCGGACCGGGGCGGGCTGCGGGCGCCGGAGCGTCCGAAGGCGCCGCGCACGGTGCACCTCGTCCAGCGCAAGACGACCAAGGTCGGTGCGGGACTGGGGAAGACGACCGGCTGGATCCACCGCACCGAACTGCGCCACCGCGGGGTGAACATGATCGCGGGCGCCTCGTACGACCTGATCGACGACGAGGGCTTGCACCTGACCGTCGACGGCGAGCAGCACCTGCTGCCGGTCGACACCGTGGTGCTGTGCGCGGGCCAGGAACCGCGCCGCGAGCTGTACGAGGAACTGACCGCCGCGGGCCGCCCCGCGCACCTGATCGGCGGCGCCGACGTGGCCGCGGAGCTGGACGCCAAGCGGGCCATCCGCCAGGGCACGGAGCTCGCAGCGGAGCTGTGAGCACCCGGTCGCGCCGTCCTTAGGATGCACTCCATGTCACTCCCCCACGCGATCCTCACCGCCCTGCTCGAGAAGCCGTCGTCGGGTCTCGAACTGACGCGCAGGTTCGACCGGTCGATCGGCTACTTCTGGCCGTCCACGCATCAGCAGATCTACCGGGAGCTGGGAAAGCTGGAGCACGCCGGCCACATCCGGGTCCTGCCCACGGCGCGGCCCGCCCGCGGGCAGAAGAAGGAGTACGAGGTACTGCCCGAGGGCCGGGCGGAGCTGACGGCGTGGGTGTCCCTCTCCGAGGACCCGCGGCCGGTCCGCGATCCGCTCCTCCTGAGGATGCGGGCGGCGGCGGTCGTGGGCGCCCCCGGCCTCGCCGGCGAGCTGCGCAGGCACCTCGTGCTGCACGGGGAGCAGCTGGCGGAGTACCTGGAGATCGAGGAGCGGGACTTCCCGCCGGAGCGGACCACGGAGGAGGACCGGCTGCGTCATCTGGTGCTGCGCGGGGGCATCGACCTGGAGACGTTCTGGACGGGCTGGCTGAGCAGCGCGATCGAGGACCTGGACGGTCCGCGCTCGTAGAAGCCCCCCGCCTCCCCTCCCGCACCGGCGTCCGGCGCCCTCCAGCCGTGGCCCCCTGCCGGGAGACGGGACGGAGAGCGGCGGACCATAGCGTCGCGCCCAGCGGCGGGAGACGCCGCTCCGGCCCCGTGGTCCCGCCCGCGCTCGCGGGACTCCCCGCACCGCACGGACCGCCCCACCGGGTTCGTGACGGCGGCGCGCGCACCCGGGGCGACGACGAAAGGACACATGTGGTGAAGGCACGGATTGCACGTACGGGGGTCGCCCTCGTGGCGGCCGCGGCGGCCGTCGTCGCGACGGCGTCGGCCGCACAGGCGAACTCCGGCTTCTCCGTCGCGAAGTACGAGCAGATCCAGTTCGGGATGACCTTCGACGAGGTCTGGGAGATCGGAGGCGGCGAGGCGGCCTGCGACACCGGTGGGGTCGTCGGCGACTCCATCCTGTGTTTCACCGAGTCGAGCGACTACGCTCCCTACGGCGGTTTCTCCTTCACCGACGACGGCGAGCTGTACAGCAAGCGCAACGAGTTCCTGTACAAGCCGAAGACCCCGTCCATGAGGCTGTCGCACTACAACAGGACGGCGCTGGGCATGACCGAGGCCCAGTTGTGGGCGGTCGTCCCGAAGGACTCGTGCGTGACGCAGGGGGAGACCTACCCCGAGTGGCCCGCGCGCACCGGATTCGTCAGGAAGTACGCCTGCGCGGCCGGCACGGGCCTGTTCCCGCCCACGGCCTACTTCGATCTCACCGACGGCACCCTGACCTACCGCTACCAGCGCGCGCTGACCTGACCGGGGCCGCGCGGCCCCGGGCGGCGTCTAGCGGGAGCCGGCCGGGGCCCCGGCCGGCTCCGCCCGCAGGACGAGCGGCTCGGCGGCGCGCGGCGCCGAGGGGCCGGGGCCGGAGATGACGACGCGTGACGGCTGTCCCGGTGGTGCCGGGGCGGGGGTCGCCTCGGCCGGACCGGCCACCTGCGTCCGGCTGAGCAGGATCACGCCCTCCACGGCGGCGGCGGCACCGATGAGCGCGGGGACCAGGCCGAGCAGCCCTCCCTGGAGGCGCTCGCCCAGCAGGACCAGTCCGATCACGGCGGCGGCGACCGGGTTGGCGAGGGTGACGACGGCGAGCGGGGCGCCGAGACCGCCCCGGTAGGCGGTCTGGGAGAGCATCAGCCCGCCCAGGGCGAAGAAGGAGACCAGCAGCGCCACGGTCACGAGCCGCCAGCTGAGCAACGGCCCGGAGTGGTCGGTCGCCGCCACGGTCAGGGTCTGGGTGAGGGCGGACGCCACCCCGGAGGTGATGCCCGAGGCCGCGGCGTGCCGGAGTCCCGGACGGGTGCCCGGACGGCTGAGCCCGGCGACGAGCGCCATGGTCACGCCACCGACGCCCAGGGCCTCGGGGAGGCTCAGCGTGTCGTGCGGCGCGGCACCGCCCGCGGCCAGGAGCAGGGCGGCGAGGCCCAGGAGGGTGAGGAGCGTGCCGCGCCACTCCGTACGGCTGACCCGGCGGCCCGCGGCGCGGGCCCCCAGCGGGACGGCGGCCACGAGGGTGAGCGCGCCCAGCGGCTGGACCAGGGTGAGCGGACCGTACTTCAGCGCGGCGACGTGCAGCAGGGCCCCGCCCGCGTTCAGGCCGACCGCGGACCACCAGGCTCCGCGGGCCATCATCCGGAACGCTCCGGCGGAGGGCTCCGTCCGGCCGGCGAGACGGGCCTGCGCCACGGCGGCGGCCGCGTAGGCGCCGGCGGAGACGAGGGAGAGGGCGACGGCTATGAGGGTGGCGTTCATCGCCGCGCTCCGGATGGTGCGTACGCGGGGGACGCGTAGGTCTGGGCAGGGAGGGTGGCCGGCCAGGCCAGGTGCCTGCGGAGCGGTGTGCGCGGCAGCCTGAGCGCGGCGAAGGCGACGGCGAGCAGCGCGGAGACCACGATCGCGTCGAGCCAGTAGTGGTTGGCGGTGCCCACGATGACGAGCAGGGTGAGCGCCGGGTGCAGCAGCCAGAGCAGGCGCCACCGGGAGCGGGTGGCGACGATCAGACCGACGGCCACCACGAGCGCCCAGCCGAAGTGCAGGGACGGCATGGCGGCGAACTGGTTGGCCATCGGGTCGGTCGCGGGGGTGTCCCCGTACACCGAGGGACCGTAGACCTGTGCGGTGTCCACGAGCCCCGCCGCGTGCAGCATCCGCGGGGGCGCCAGGGGGAAGAGCAGGTGCAGTGCGAGCGCCGCGCCCGTGAGCGCGGTCAGGATCCGGCGCGCCCACACGTAGTGGAGCGGGCGGCGCAGGTACAGCCAGACCATGAAGCCGAGCGTCATGGGGAAGTGCACGGCCGCGTAGTAGGTGTTCGCCGTCTCGACGAGGGGGTGGCTGTGCAGCAGGAGGCCCTGCACGGCTCCCTCGCCGGGGAGGCCGACGGCCCGCTCGAAGCTCCAGACGTGCCCGGCGTTGCGGAAGGCCTCCTCGACGTGGCCGTTCGCGGCCTGTCGGCCCAGTTTGTAGACGAGGAAGAGTCCGGCTACCAGAAGCAGTTCGCGGACGAGGGGCGGTCGGGCTGAGATGTCCGGCTCCCGCTCCGCAGGCTCACTGCGGGTGTGCATCACCCGTGCCCCTTTGCTGACGGTGCGCTGTCGCGACGTACGGCGTGGCCACTCCACGCCGTATCGATACGCCAGTGTACCGATACGGCGGCGTATCGGTACACTCGCGTATCGGTACACTGGCGTATCGAGGGTCCCCAGCCGCAGAGTCGCAGAGAGGGAAGCAGATGTCGTCGCCCGGTTCCGCACAGGAGTCCGCATCCGCGCCACGCCGGTCGAAGATCACACCGGAACGTGCGCAGGAGCTCTACAACGCCGTGCTGGACCTGGTCCGCGAGAGCGGCTACGACTCGCTGACCATGGAGGGCGTCGCCGCCCGCACCCGGTGCGGGAAGTCCACGCTCTACCGCCAGTGGGGCTCCAAGCCGGAGCTGGTCGTCGCCGCGCTGCACAGCACCCGCAGGACCCTGTTCTCGGACATCGACACCGGCAGTCTGAGCGGCGACCTGCACGCGACCGCGCAGGTGGTGGACGCCGCCTCCGGGCAGGACACCGCCCTGATGCACGCGCTCAGCCACGCCGCGCTGCAGAATCCCGACCTGCTCTGCGCGATGCGCTCCACCCTGATCACACCGGCCATCGCCGCGATCGACGCGATGGTCGAGCGCGCCGTCCGGCGCGGCGAGATCACGGCCGACAACCCTGCGGCGGACTACGTGGCCGCGCAGGTACTGGGCATCATGCGCGCCCGGCCGCTCCTGGAGGGGCGGTACACGAACGACGCCTTCCTCACCGGCTTCATCGAGTGCGCCGTCCTCCCCGCGCTCGGCCTCACCCCCTCCCCGCCCGCTCCTCCGGGAAGCGGGACCTGATGAACGTGGGCCGTCGTCCGAGCGGATGACGAGGGCCCACCCGCGCCGCACCGTGGGGACGGGGACGGCGCGCACCCGGCAGGCCGGTGGTTTCCGAGGAGACCACCGGCCTGCCGCATGTCCACCCGGACCCCCCCCTCCCCCTCCCCTTCTCGTCCTCTTGACGATATCCCGGGTCTTCGTTATCGTCGCCATGACGAGAAAGAGGGGGTCCCGACATGGCAGACATCACCCGGCGCTTCGGCCGGCGGCACCTGCGCTCCGCGCCCACCGCCCACATCCGCCACCACAAGCGCGGCAGGCTCATCCACGACGGCCCCGGGCTGAGCTTCTGGTACCGCTCGCTCTCCGCGGCGCTCTCCGAGATCCCGGTGGACGACCGCGAGCTGGCGATGGCGTTCCACGCCCGCACCGCCGACTTCCAGGACGTGACCGTGCAGGCCACGGTCACCTACCGGATCAGCGACCCGGCGCAGGCGGCCGCCCGTCTCGACTTCTCGGTCGACCCCGACACCGGGGTGTGGCGCGGTGCGCCGCTGGAGCAGATCGCCACCCTGCTCACCGAGACGGCGCAGCAGCACACCTTGGACGTCCTGGCCCGCACCCCGCTCGCCACCGCCCTGGTGGACGGGGTCGCATCCGTGCGGGAACGGGTCGCCACAGGACTGGCGGCCGAGCCCCGCCTGCCCGCCACCGGGATCGACGTCGTCGCCGTGCGCGTCGTCGCCATCCGCCCCGAGGCGGAGGTCGAGCGCGCTCTGCGCACCCCTGCCAGGGAGCAGATCCAGCAGGAGGCGGACCGGTCGGTGTACGAGCGCCGGGCCGTCGCGGTCGAGCGCGAACGCACGATCGCCGAGAACGAGCTGGCCAGCAAGATCGAACTCGCGCGGCGCGAGGAGCAGCTGGTCGACCAGCGCGGGACCAACGCCCGCCGGGAGGCCGAGGAGAAGTCGGCGGCCGACGGAGTGCGCACGGCGGCCGAGGCCGACCGCACCGTGCGGCTGGCCCGCGCGGAGGCGGAGGCGGCACGCGAGGTCGGGGCGGCCCGCGCCGAGGCACAGGCAGCCTGGCTGCGGGCGCACGCCGAGGTGGACCCCGGGACGCTGCACGCCCTGGCGGCGACCCGGCTGGCCGAGAACCTGCCGCGCATCGACAGCCTCACCCTCTCCCCCGACGTCCTCACGGGCCTGCTCGCCAGGCTCGGCAGGACGGAGCCGGAGGCGCGGCCGTGAGCCTGGCACCGCGTGCGGTGCTGGTGCACCGCACGACCGAGTACGAGGAGCTCCTGGCGCGGCACGGTACGCACGGGCAGGCCGCGTTCGTGCTCTCCGCGCGTGGCCGGTCGATCGAGGAGGTGGCCGCGCGCCACCGGCGTAACGCACAGGCGCTCACCGAGGTGGCGGCCGCCGTGCCGCTGCGGTGGCGCAGGACCCGGGTGGAGCGGGCGGACCTCGACCGCTTCCTGTTCGGGCCCGAGGACGTGGTCGTCGTCGTGGGACAGGACGGTCTGGTCGCCAACGCGGCGAAGTACCTGTCCGGCCAGCCTGTCGTGGGCATCGACACCGACCCCGGGCGCAACCCGGGAGTCCTCGTCCGCCACCGGGCCCGCGACACGGCGGCGCTGTGCCGGGCCGCCGTCGCACCCGGCGGGACGGTGGACGCCCTGACGATGACCGAGGCGGTCGCCGACGACACACAGCGGCTGCTCGCGCTCAACGAGATCTACCTCGGAGCACCGGGCCACCAGACCGCCCGCTACCGCATCGCCCCGGACGGCGCCCCGTCGGCCGGCGAGTCCCAGGCGTCCTCGGGCGTCCTGGTCGGCACGGGGACGGGCTCCACCGGCTGGTTGCGCTCCCTCTGGCTGGAGCGCGGCAGCCCACTGCGCCTGCCCGCCCCGTCCGATCCGCGGCTGGTCTGGTTCGTGCGCGAGGCCTGGCCGTCACCCGCCACCGGCACCTCGATGGTCGCGGGCGAACTGGGCCGCCGGGAGGCGCTCAGGCTCACCGTGGAGTCGGACCGGATGGTGGTGTTCGGGGACGGGATGGAGTCCGACGCACTGGAGTTGACGTGGGGTCAGACCATCCGCCTCGGCGTCTCGGACACCTCGCTCCGCCTGGTCGCCTGACCGTCGCGCGACCCGCTTCCGTTCCCGGGTTCCGGCTTACTTCCGTGGATCGGACACGAGGAGTCAGATCTTCGGAGCCACGCGACGGCGGTTCCGGATGGGCAGGTGAGTCCCAGGGCCCGGCTGTCACATCCGGCGCGCGTGTGGTCGAGCCGGCGTTCGTACCGGTCGAGGAGGTCGGTGGCAGAGGAGACGCTGGGGCCCCAGTACCCGTCGCTGTTATCCGATGCCTCTCCCCTTCTCCGTCGCCCTGTGAACTCGCGTCATTTTCATGGGTGTTGCGCTCCCCGGGCCCGGCGTTAGGGTCCCGCCATGGAGATCATCGAGGGCGCAGGCGTGTGGACGCACCCCGGCGAAGCGGGCAATGACTGGATCGAGCAGCTACGGACTTCGGACCTGTCGGTGGGGACGTACTGCATCCCGGTCGGTGGGCGTGACGCCCAGAGCCCGCACACCGAGGACGAGATCTACGTCGTCACAGCCGGACGCGCCACGATCGAGACGCCGGGCCAAACGGCTGAGGTGGGTCCCGGGGCGGTGATCTTCGTGCCCGCCGGTGAAGAGCATCGGTTCACAGAAGTGGCCGAGGACCTGGTGCTGCTCGTGGTGTTCGGGCCTGCCTACGGCTCGCGCCGGCCCACGTACTAGCGATCAGGAGTCCGCCGACCGTCGGATCGCCCTCCAGCGCGGGGCGTCGTCATCAGGGGCGCCCGGGGAGGCGAAGTGGAAAGGCCGCCCTTCGGTGGTGCTGTCTCATTTCGGGGTACGGATCAGGTCGGCCTCCCGGAGGGCCCGCAGCGCAGCGCAACCCGGGCACGGACCTAGGTCGGATAATTATTTGCCTAGGGGTCATAGGCAGCGTTAGCGTCGACGCCATGAGAGCAGTCAGTGAGCAGGACATCCGGGCGTCGTTCGTCAACTGTTCCAAGGGGGAGGCGAAGCGTCTGCCACTCCCGCGGGACCTCGACGAGCGCCGCTGGGACGATCTGGACTTCCTGGGCTGGCGCGACCTGTCCGCGCCCGACCGGAGCTACGTCGTCACGGAGCTGCGCGGTGAGCTCGTCGGCATCACGCTCCGCTTCCCGTCCCAGAAGCGCGGCTTCCTTCACCGCAGCATGTGTTCCGTCTGCCTGACCACGCATCCGGGCAGCGGCGTCTCACTGATGACCGCCCGCAAGCGGGGGCAGGCGGGCCGGGACGGGAATTCGGTGGGCATCTACCTCTGCACCGACCTCGACTGCTCGCTGTACGTACGCGGGAAGAAGACCCCGGCCCCCGGCGGCCGCTTCGAGGAGTCACTGACCGTGGAACAGCAGATCGAGCGGACCAGGAACAAGCTCGCGGCCTTCCTCGACACCCTGTCCGCCTGATTTCCCCAGAAATGCGGCAACACCGGAGCAGATGTACGAATAGGGGACTGTCCGCGCGATCGGAGTAGGCCCATGGACGACTATCCGCTCCTGAACCTCTTCCTGACCATGATGTACGTGTTCCTCTGGGTGCTGTGGTTCTTCCTGCTCTTCAAGGTGGTCACCGACATCTTCCAGGACCACTCCCTGAACGGCTGGGCCAAGGCCGCCTGGCTGGTCTTCGTCATCCTGCTGCCCTATGTGGGCGTGCTCGTGTATCTGATCGTCAGAGGCAAGAGCATGGGGCGGCGCGAGGCCAAGCAGGCCGAGGACCGGGAAGAGGCCTTCCGGAAGTACGTACGGCAGGCGGCCCGGCCGGAGGACGGCCCGGGGGCCGGCGGAGGCCATGTGTCCGAGCTGGCCAAGCTCGCCGAGCTCAAGGACAAGGGCCACCTCAGCCAGGAGGAGTACGACAAGGCCAAGGCCAAGCTCCTCGTCTGACCGGAACCACCACGCCCTCCCGCCCGGAGCAGCCGAACCGGGCGGGAGACGCACGTCCGGGCCGCGTTCGGCTCCTCCGGGCCCACGGGCGGTGCGGGCATGGCGGGCGGACGAGCTCCCTCCACCGGAGTCCGGTCAGTGCGGGCGGGCCGCGGCCGGAGTCTCGCGCAGCGCCTCGACGACGCTCTCCACGTGCGCCCGGGCAGCCGCCTCCGCCGCATCGGGGTCGCCCGCGACCACCGCGTCGATGATCGCCAGGTGCTGCGGCAGCGACTGCGCCGGGCGGCCGGGGCGCAGGGCGAGACGGAACTGGTACCGGACCATCTGCCCGTTCATCCGTTCGAGCAGGGCCTGGGCGACCTTCTGGTCACTGACCTCACCGATGCACTCGTGGAGCCGGCGGTTGAGCACCGAGTAGGCTTCCGGATCGCCGTCCTCCACCGCCCGGCTCATCGCCGATCCGATGTCCTTCAGCTCCTGCCGCACCTCCTCGGTGGCGTGCTCCGCCGCCCGCCTGGCACACAGCCCCTCCAGCAGCGCCCGGCACTCGGTGATCTGGACCGCCTCCTCGACGGAGATCACCCGCACCCGCGCACCGCGCCGGGGGATCAGCTCCACCAGGCCCTCGGCGGCCAGATCCTGGAGCGCCTCGCGCACCGAGCTCCGCGTCGCGCGGAAGATCTCGGACAGCTCCTGCTCGACGAGGCGCTGCCCGGGCACCATGTCGCCCGCCGCGAGCGCCTCCCGGATACCGCTGGAGACCGCACTCCGGCCCGTCCGGCCCGTGACCTGATCCGACGTCACCCCTCCGCCTTCCGTACATCGTCGAAAAACCCTCGCCGCCCGCGCGGCTCCACGCCGCGGCATCAGCGATGATGCCCGAAACTTTCTCGTCAGGCATATTGTCAACAATTTCATCGACGGTTACGGTGGCGTGGCAGCGGCCGGGTGGGACGGGCCGGAACGCAGCCCTCCCGCATCCGCACGCGCAGGCACCGCACGCAGGCACTTCGAAGAGGAACAGCGATGATCATCGACTGTCACGGCCACTACACGACGGCTCCGCCCGCCCTGGAGAACTGGCGGAACGAGCAGATCGCCGGACTCGGTGACCCGTCGGCCTCCCCCCGAAGAGCCGATCTGAAGATCAGCGACGACGAGCTGCGGGAGAGCGTCGAGACCAACCAGCTGCGCCTGATGGACGAGCGCGGCATCGACATGACGGTCTTCTCGCCGCGGGCGTCGTTCATGGCCCATCACGTGGGCGACTTCAGCGCCTCCGCCGCGTGGGCGGCGCTCTGCAACGAGCTGTGCTTCCGTGTCAGCCGGCTCTACCCGGAGCGCTTCGTCCCCGCCGCGATGCTCCCGCAGTCACCGGGCGTCGACCCCGCGACTTGCATACCGGAGCTCACCAGGTGCGTGGAGGAGTACGGCGCGGTCGCGCTGAACCTCAATCCGGACCCCTCCGGGGGGCACTGGACCTCTCCACCCCTCACCGACCGCTCCTGGTACCCCCTGTACGAGAAGATGGCCGAGTACGACGTCCCCGCGATGGTCCACGTCAGCACCAGCGTGAACCCCGCGTTCCACACGACGGGCGCGCACTACCTCAACGCCGACACCACCGCGTTCATGCAGCTCGTGCAGGGGGACCTCTTCACGGACTTCCCCACCCTCCGCCTGGTCATCCCCCACGGCGGCGGAGCCGTCCCCTACCACTGGGGCAGGTTCCGGGGCCTGGCGATGGCACTCGGGAAGCCGCCGCTGGAGGAGCACGTCCTGGGCAACGTCTTCTTCGACACGTGCGTCTACCACCAGCCCGGATCGGACCTCCTCTTCGATGTCGTCCCCACCCGGAACATCCTCTTCGCCTCGGAGATGATCGGCGCCGTCCGCGACATCGACCCCCGGACCGGCCATCACTTCGACGACACGCGCCGCTACGTCGAGGCCGCCGGGCTGTCCCCGGACGGCCTGGCCGACATCCAGGAACGCAACGCACGTTCCGTGTACCCGCGCCTGCACGCCCTGCTGAAGCGCCAGGGCCGCTGAACCCCGCGGAAGGAAAGTGAGCACAGCCATGTACGAACTCGGAGTGGTCCACCGCTCTGTCGAACGCCCTGACCCCTCGGACGTCGAGGCGCTGCGGCCCTTCGGTGTCAGCACCGTCCACGAGGCGATGGGCCGAACCGGCCTGATGCGCCCCTACATCCGCCCCGTCTACCCCGGGGCGGCCCTCTGCGGGACCGCGGTCACCGTGCTGCTGCAGCCCGGCGACAACTGGATGCTCCACGTGGCCGTGGAGCAACTGCAGCCGGGCGACGTCCTCGTGGCGGCGTGCACCACCGAGTGCGAGGACGGGTTCTTCGGCGAGCTCCTCGCCACCTCGGTGCGCGCCCGGGGCGGGGTGGGCCTGATCATCGACGGCGGGTGCCGCGACGTCCGCGAACTGCGGGAGATGGACTTCCCTGTCTTCAGCCGGGCCGTCAACTCCAAGGGGACGGTGAAGGCCACCCTCGGCTCGGTGAACGTGCCCGTCGTGTGCGCCAACGCCCTGGTGCGTCCGGGCGATGTGGTGGTCGCGGACGCGGACGGCGTGGTCGTGGTCCCCGCCGGCCGGGTCGCCGAGACCGCCGACGCCTCCCGCCGCCGGGAGGACAACGAGGAGAGCAAGCGACGCCGCCTCGCCGCGGGAGAGCTGGGCCTCGACATGTACGGCATGCGCGGCCCCCTCGAAGCCGCCGGGCTGCGCTACATCGACTGACGGGCCCCTCGGGACGGGGGCGGGCTGGGTCCGGCGGACGCCCCGTACGGGTGCCGCCCGGCCTCGCCGCGTCTGCCTGCGGCCACGCACCCCCGTGGGCGGATGCCCCCGTACGAGCGCCGCGCACCCCCGCCGCGCCTGCCTGTGGCCGCGCACTCGCCGCGCGCCACCGTGGCGCCGGACGCCTGCCCCCACCGCAGCACCCCTCCTCCTCCCCCCATGCGCCTCCAGGAGATCTCAGTGGTTCCCTCCCCCAAGACACCCGGCTGGCTCGACTGGTACAAGGATCCGTCCGTACCCGTGTTCCGGCTTCCTGCGGGCGCCGTCGACGCCCACTGCCATGTGTTCGGGCCGCAGGCCGCGTTCCCCTTCGCCCCGGAGCGCAAGTACACCCCCTGCGACGCCGGGAAGAGTGAACTCGCCTCACTGCATGACCGGTTGGGCGTAAGCCGCGCCGTGATCGTCCAGGCGACGTGTCACGGCGCGGACAACACCGCCATGACCGACGCCGTCCGCGCGGCCGGTGGCCGGGCCCGCGGCATCGCGACCGTCCGGCCGGACGTCGCCGACGCCGAACTGCGCGAACTGGACGCGGCCGGGGTGCGCGGGGTGCGCTTCAACTTCCTGCGTCGCCTGGTCGACACCTCCCCGAAGGAGGACCTGACGGCGATCGCCGAGAAGATCGCCCCGCTCGGCTGGCACATCGTGCTCTATTTCGAGAGCGCCGATCTTCCCGAGCTGGAGGGCTTCTTCGGCTCCCTGCCCACCCCCCTCGTCATCGACCACATGGGCCGGCCGGACGTGACCCTGCCGGTGGGCGGCCCGCAGTTCAGCCGCTTCCTCGGCTTCGTCGACTCCCACGACGTCTGGGTGAAGGTGACCTGCCCCGAACGCCTCAGCGTGAGCGGTCCTCCCGCCCTCGACGGCGAGCAGTACGCGTACACCGATGTCGTGCCCTTCGGCCGCCGCGTCGTCGAGGAGTTCCCCGACCGGGTCCTGTGGGGCACGGACTGGCCCCACCCCAACCTCACCGGTCACATGCCCGACGACGGGCTCCTGGTCGACCACGTGCCACGGATCGCGGTCACCGCCGAGCAGCAGCGGCGGCTCCTCGTCGACAACCCGATGAGCCTGTACTGGCCCGGCGAAGGCGCCTGACCCGCTCCCCACTCCAGCACCCGCACCCGCACTCCGACAGGGAACGTCCCCATGCAGCACGCCAATGCGGCGAACCGGCTGGACCGGCTGCCGATCTCGCGCTTCCACAAGATCACCCTGCTGGCCGTCGCGTTCGCCTACTTCTTCGAGTTCGCGGACATCAACAGCTTCGCGACGACCGCCCCGAAACTCATCGACCTGTGGGGTGTGACGGTCGATCAGGTCGCTTACGTCACCTCGCTGTCGTTCGTCGGCATGTTCCTCGGCTCCGTCGTCGCGGGCACGATCGCCGACCGGTGGGGCCGGAAGAAGTCCCTGCTCCGCACCACCCTGTTCTTCGGTGTCTTCTCCTTCGTCTCGGTGTTCTCGTGGGACGTCGTCTCTCTGGGCGTCTTCCGGGTGCTCACCTCGGCCGGTCTGTCGGCGATGACCGTCGTGGCGGTCATCTACGTCAACGAGATGTATCCGGCCGCCGTCCGCGGGAAGTACCAGGCGTACGCCATGGTCATCGGCATCTGCGGCACGCCGGCCACCAACCTGGTCGCCAGTCTCGTCGTCCCGCTCAGCGACTGGTCGTGGCGGCTGGTCTACCTCTGGGGTTCGCTCGGCATCCTCCTCGTGCTGTTCTCCAGGCACATCGAGGAGTCGCCCCGCTGGCACGAGAGCAGGGGCGACCATGCCGCGGCCGACGCGGTCCTGAGCCGGATCGAGGCACAGGTGACCGCCGAGAAGGGACCGCTGGCCGAGCCCGCGGAGCCCGTCGAGGAGCCCCCGGCCGTCAAGGCCCCGCTGCGCCTGCTGCTGCGGAAGCGGTACCTCGCCCCGACGCTCCTGCTCACCGTCCTGTGGGTGACGCAGACCATCGGCTTCTTCGGCTACTCGAGCTGGGCCCCCACCCTGCTGGCCAAGGAGGGCTTCAGCGTCGAGAAGTCCGTCTTCTACGTCGCCCTGACCACGGTCGGCGCTCCCCTCGGCTCCTACCTGGCCTCCCTGGTCACCGACCGGTTCGAGCGCAAGTGGTGTCTCGTCGCCTTCGGTACGGTCATCGCGCTGTGCGGCCTGCTCTACGGGCTGACCTTCGACCCGCTCCTGATCGTGGTCTTCGGCTTCCTGGTGAACCTGTTCGAGCGCGGCTACACGGCCCTCGCGTACGCCTACTCCCCCGAGCTCTTCGACACCCGGAGCCGCTCCCTGGGAACGGGCATCACCTACGGTCTCGGCCGGCTGTCGAACGCCGCGGGCCCGCTCGTCATCGCGGCGCTCTACAACCGCACCGGCTACCAGAGCGTCTTCTACTTCATCGCCGGCACCTGGATGGTCGGCGCCGTCGCCCTGGCCGTCTTCGGCCCCCGGTCCCGGCCGGTCCGCCCGGCGGTCAGGGAGCCGAAGCGCGTCACCTCCGCCACGTGAGGCGACCGCTCCTGGGTACCACCACGGGCGCGTCGTCACCCGGTGCGCGAAGGATGTCCGCCTCCACGCCGTAGAGCTCCTTCACCAGCGCCTCGTCGACCGTGGCGGACGGCTCGCCCCGGGCGACGACGCGCCCGTCCTTCATGGCCACGAGGAGATCGGCGTACCGGGAGGCCGCCACCAGGTCGTGCTGCACCATGACGACGGTGCGGCCCGCTGCGGCCACCTCCCGCACCAGCTCCAGGACCTCCACGGCGTGGCCGAGGTCGAGGGCGCTGGTCGGTTCGTCGAGGAGGACGACCGGGGTCTGCTGGGCGAGGACCATCGCGAGCCAGCACCGCTGACGCTGGCCGCCGGAGAGCCTGTCCAGGCGCTCGGTGGCCAGTGCGGTCGTTCCGGTGGCCTCCAGTGCGTCGCGTACGGCGTTCTCGTCCTCCCGGGACCACTGGCGCAGCAGGCCCTGCTGGGGGTGGCGGCCGTAACGGACGAGCCCGGCGACGGTGACGGCCTCGGGCGCGCGGGGCGACTGCGGCAGAAGTGCGACGCGGTGGGCGGCCCGGCGCCGGCCGAGCTCCCATATGTCCTCGCCGTCGACCTTCACGGTTCCGGACTCGGGGCGGTGCAGTCGCGCGACGGTCCGCAACAGGGTCGACTTGCCGCAGCCGTTGGGGCCGACGATCGCGACGACCTGTCCGGCGGGAACGGTGAGGTCGACGTCCTCGACGACGGGACGGCCGGGGTATCCGGCGTGGAGCGCGCTGACTTCGAGGCCGGGAGCGGTCTCGCGGGGTGCGTCGGTCATGGGGATGGTCATGCCTTTCCGGTGGCACGGTCCGGGCGGAACAGGACCCAGAGCAGGAAGGGGCCGCCGAGGACGCTGGTGACGACGCCGACGGGCAGTTCGACGGGTGCGGCGACGCGTCCGAGGGCGTCGGCCGCGGCGATCAGCGCGGCGCCGGTGAGCGCGGAGCCGGTGACGGGGACCCGGGTGGGGCCGGCCAGCCGCTGGGCCAGGACCGGGGCGGCGAGGGCGACGAAGGCGATGGGCCCTCCGACGCCGACGGCGGTGCCCGCGAGGGCGACGGCGAGGGCGAGCGCGCCCGCGCGCAGCCGGCGCAGGTCGACGCCCAGGGAGGCGGCGACGTCGTCGTCGAAGCGCAGCAGCTGCAGCCGGTGGCCGGCCGCGAGGGCGAGGGGTACGAGGAGGAGCAGGACCAGGGCCAGCGGCGTACCGACGCTCCAGTCCCGTCCGTTGAGGCTGCCGACGGCCCAGAGGAAGACACCGCCCGCGGTGTTGTCGTTCTCGCGGGACATGATCAGGTCGCTCACGGCGCCGATGAAGGTGGAGACGCCGATGCCGGTCACCAGGACCCGGTAGCCGGCGCTGCCCGCTCCGCCCGCGCAGAGGACGACGATCGCGGCGGCGGCGACGGCACCGACGGGGCCGAGCCACCAGTCGCCGACCATGCCGGTGGTGGATCCCGCCGCGGCGGCGACGACGGCCGCCGTGGCACCGTCGTTGACCCCGACCAGGTCGGGTGTGGCCAGGCGGTTGCCCGCCAGGGTCTGGGTGAGGCAGCCGGCGATGCCGAGCGCGGCACCGACCATGAGGCCGGTGAGGACGCGGGGCAGCCGGAAGTCCCGCACGATCATGACGGTCCCGGCGTCGCCGGTGCCGAGGAGTCCGGAGACGGTCTGCGACAGGCTCATGCCGGTCGAACTCGCCATCACCGCGAGGGCGATGAGGACGGCGACGAGGGGCACGAGGAGCGCGGCGGCGAGCGCGCTGCGGCGCGGGAGGAGCCAGGAGTACGCGCCCCTGCGCAGCACGGTGCTGTCGGGCGGCGTCACGTCGGTGGTGGCGGTGCGTGGTCCGGGGTGTCCGGTCGCAGGGGTGTGCGGCACCGTGCCTCCGGTCGGTCTCAGGTCGGTCATGTCCCTGCCCCCGCGGTGGACAGGCGTGAGGAGCGGGCGATCCAGACGAGCAGCGGACCGCCGACGAAGGCGAGCAGCACGCTGACGGGGGTCTCCCAGGGCCGGATGACGACCCGGGCGAGGACGTCGGCGAGGATCATGATGTCGGCCGCGATCAGGGCGGACAGGACGAGTTGGGCCGTCATGCGGGGTCCCGTCAGCGCGCGGGCGGCGTAGGGGGCGAGCAGCCCCAGGAAGGCGACGGGCCCCGCCACCGCGACCGCGCACCCGGCGAGCAGCGAGACGGCTCCGGCGACGACGAGCCGGATCCGGCCGGGGTGGTGGCCGAGGGAGCGGGCGCCGTCGTCCCCGAGCCCGAGCGCCGACAGCGGGCGGGCGCAGCCGAGTGCGGTGAGGAGCCCGAGCGCGACGAGCGGCAGGAGGGGGAGGAGGTCGGAGATCTCGATCCCGGCGAGCGAGCCGATCGTCCAGTAGCGGTAGGTGTCGAACGTCGACTGCGTGCCCAGCAGGACGTACGACGTACAGCCGTGGAAGGTGGCGCCCAGCGCGGAGCCGGCCAGGACGAGGCGCAGGGGTGAGCCCGCGGTGCGTCCGGATCCGGCGAACAGCAGGACCACGGCGCTGGCCGCCATGCCTCCGAGGAGGGCCCAGACCAGCAGCGCGCCCGGGGAGTCGGCGCCGAAGAACGTGAGTCCGAGGACGACGGCGAAGGCGGCGCCGGAGTTGACGCCCAGCAGTCCGGTCTCGGCGAGCGGGTTGCGGGTCGCGGCCTGGAGCAGGCAGCCGGCCGCACCGAGGCAGGTGCCCACGAGGACGGCGGCGAGCGTGCGGGGAAGGCGTACGTCCATGACGGCCAGCCGGATCCGGGCGTCGGCCCGGGCGGTGGGGTCACCGGCCAGGAAGTCCCAGGCGCGTCCCACGGGGCTGTTGCCCGTGCCGATGAGGAGGGAGAGCAGCACCAGGGCCACGAGCAGGACCAGAAGTCCTGTGGTGACCCAGGGAATTGGGCGCCCCTGGGGCGGGGGGCCTTCGGAGGGGCGGGATCCGGCTGATCTCGGCCGACCCCCTTGCGCTAGCGACATAAGGTTAGCCTAACCTAAATGAACTCGTCCGGTTCCGGCGAGGCCCTGGGCACACCTGTGCCCTGAAGTGGCGCGACGCGTACCGCTTCTCTCCGGTCCAGCCTTCGGAGAGCGCCCCGCCGGAACGGGATTCGTCTGATGCAAACGGAGATCCCAGGCCATGGCGCCGTATTCGTCCCCCTCGTCCCGCGGTACCGCACGCCCCGTCGTGTCGGCGGCCCTGCTCACCCTCTGCGCCCTCACGCTGAGCGCCTGCGGCTCCGAGGACAAAGCCGGAACGGCCGGCGCGGAAGCCGGGGCGACGACCCGGGTCACGGACGCGGCCGGGACGAAGGTGGAGGTGCCGGCCACGCCGGAGCGCGTGGTCGCGCTCAGCGAGATGGACCTGGACGCCTCCCTCGCCCTGGGCGTGGAGCCGGTGGGACTGACCGCGGGCCGCGGCCAGAAGGGTGCGCCCCAGTACCTCGCGGACCAGGCGAGGAGCATCCCCGTCGTGGGCGCCGTCACCGGCCCGGACATCGAGAAGGTCGTCCAGGCGAAGCCGGACGTGATCCTCGCGGGGCAGCTCGCCGACGAGCAGGTGCTCGCCCAGCTCCGGAAGATCGCGCCGACGGTGGTCACCATCGACGGCACCAAGGACTGGAAGAAGGCCCTCCAGCTGACCGGCACGACGCTGGGCAGGTCCAACGAGGCGAAGAAGTTCCTCGCCGACTACGAGACCCGCGCCGCGGCCCTCACGACCGATCTCGGGGAGCGGGCCGGCGCGAGCGTGTCCGTGGCCCGCTACTCGGCCAAGGGCACCGCGGTCATGCAGCAGGGCGTCTTCATCAGTGACGTCCTCAAGGACCTCGGCTTCACGCGCCCGGGCATCCAGAACGACAAGGGCGAGGGTCACTCCACGCCGCTCAGCGACGAGAACCTCGAAGAGATCGACGGCGACTGGCTGTTCATCGGCTCCCTCGACGCGAGCACCGACGCCGGTCTCCTCGGCGAGCTGGCCGAGAAGCCCGCCTACGGACAGCTGGGCGCCGTGCGCGAGAAGCACGCCACCGTCATCGACGGGAGCAAGTGGACCAGCCTCGGCGGCGCCCAGGCGGCCGTCTCGGTGCTCGACGACATCCGGAAGGCCATGGTCAAGTGAGCCATGAGCAGGAGCTCGCCGGGCGGCTCGCCCTCGTGACGGGCGCGGGCCGCGGCATAGGCGAGGCGGTCGTCCACGCGCTGGCCTCCCGAGGGGCCCGCGTCCTCGCCACGGACCTGGCCGGGGACGGTGTCGCCGCCCTGGCCGGGACGTACGACGGCCGGGTGACCGCGCGCATCCTCGACGTCACGGACTCCACGGCCGTCGAGGAGCTCGTCGCGGAGGCGGAGAGCACGCTCGGCCCGCTGGACATCGCGGTCAACGTGGCCGGGATCCTCCGTGGTTCGCCCGTCGCCGGCATCTCCGACGAGGAGTGGGCGACCACCTTCGCCGTCAACACCCACGGCGTCTTCCACGTGTCACGGTCCGTATCCCGCCGGATGACCGGGCGGGGTTCGGGCAGCATCGTCACCGTCGCGTCCAACGCCGCGGGCATCCCCCGTACGAACATGGCCGCGTACGCAGCCTCCAAGGCGGCGGCCGTGATGTTCACCAAGTGCCTCGGGCTCGAAGTGGCGTCCCGGGGCGTGCGGTGCAACACCGTCTCGCCCGGATCGACCCTGACCGACATGCAGCGTGGCATGTGGACCGCGGGCGACGAGGAGGCCTCCGCCCGCGGCGTCATCGAGGGCGACCCGGCGGCCTACCGCACCGGAATCCCGCTCGGCCGGATCGCGGACCCCTCCGACATCGCCGACGCGGTCGCCTTCCTCGTGTCCGACCGCGCCCGCCACATCACCATGCACGACCTGTACGTCGACGGCGGAGCCACCCTGCGGGCCTGATTCCCGCCCAGCCCCGCCACCCTGCCGCAGCTCGAGCCATCCCCACTGGAGACCACCCATGTCTGCCTCTCTGCGCACACCCACCGCTCCCACCGCTCCTCCCCCACACGACGCCCCCGGTGCGGCGACCGCCCTGCTGGAGGCCTACCGGCCCGGCACGGACCGCTTCCTCGCCACGCCCCGGCACACCCTGCTCGGCTCGGGCACCACGGCGCCGGTGCCGCACGACTCCCGGCCGCTGACCCTGCGGGTGCAGGAGGTCCTGGACGCCGCCCGGCGTGCGGGCGGGCCCGTACCGGTCGTCATGGGCTCCGTGCCCTTCGCGCCCGGCGGCGAGGCGGCGCTCGCCGTCCCGGAGACGGTCAGGCGGGCGACCGCCCTGCGCGAGGACCCGCTCGTCGCGCTGCACGGCCCCGACGTGGACCGGAGCGCCGACTGGCGGATACGCGAGGTCCCCGCCGCTCAGGAGTACTCCGACGCGGTCGCCGCGGCCGTGCAGCGGATGCGCGCAGGGGAGTTCGACAAGGTCGTCCTCGCCCGCACGCTGGAGCTGACGTCGGCGCGCGACCTCGACCTGCCGGCCATGCTGAGCCGACTGGCACGCCGTGACCCCGACGGATACACCTTCGCCGTACCCAGCGGTCCGGGCCGCACCCTCGTCGGGGCGAGCCCCGAGCTCCTCGTGGCCCGCCGGGGCGGCCGGCTCGTCGCCAACCCGCTGGCGGGATCCGCCCAGCGCAGCAACGACCTGGCGGAGGACGTCCGCAGGGCGGCCGCTCTCCTGGACTCGCCGAAGGACCTCCACGAGCACGCCGTCGTGGTCGACGCCATCCGCGAGGCGCTCGCACCGTTCTGCGTCAGCCTGGACGTGCCCGAACGCCCCACCCTCGTACGGACCGCCGCCATGTGGCACCTGTCGACGACGCTGACCGGCGAGCTGCGCGACCCCTCGTCCACCGCCCTGGACCTGGCGTCGGCCCTGCATCCCACCCCCGCCGTCTGCGGCACGCCGACCGACGTGGCCCGGCAGGTCATCGCGGACTCCGAACCCTTCGACCGCGGCGCGTACACCGGCATGGTCGGCTGGCAGGACGCGGACGGCGACGGCGACTGGGTCGTGACGATCCGCTGCGCCGAGGCCGAGGGCCGCACCCTGCGGCTGTTCGCCGGCGCGGGCGTCGTGGCGGAGTCCTCGCCGGCCGCCGAGACGGCGGAGACCGCGGCCAAGTTCCGCACGTTCCTGAGCGCCGTCGGAGCCGCACTGTGACTACCCTCCCGACAGCCGACGCCCCCACCTGGCCGGACGAGTTCGCCGAGCGCTACCGCGCGGCGGGCCACTGGCGCGGGGAGACCTTCGGCGGCTTCCTGCGCGAGCGCGCCGCCGCGCACCCCGACCGCGTCGCGGTCGTCGATCCGGCTCCCGAACGCCGTGAGTGGACGTACGGGGAGCTGGACGAGCGGGCTTCCCGTCTCGCCGCCGGGTTCACCGCCCGTGGGATATCCCGGGGCGACCGGGTCGTCGTACAGCTCCCCAACGTGGCCGAGTTCGTCGAGGTAGTCTTCGCGCTCTTCCGCATCGGCGCGCTGCCGGTCTACGCGCTCCCCGCGCACCGGGAGACGGAGATCGCGTACTTCTGCTCCTTCACCGAGGCCGTCGCCTACGTGGTCCCGGACCGTCACGCCGGCTTCGACCACCTCGCGCTCGCCTCGAAGGTCAAGGAGCGCACACCCAGCCTGAAGCACGTCTTCGTCGTCGGAGAGCCGGGCGAGCACACCGCCCTGTCCGAGGTGCCCCGCACGCCCACGGACACCGGGTTCGAGCCGGCCCCCCACGATCTGGCGTTCCTCCAGCTCTCGGGCGGCACCACAGGGGTCCCCAAGCTCATCCCGCGCACGCACGACGACTACATCTACTCGCTGCGCGGGTCCAACGAGATCTGCGGTGTCGACGCCGGCACCCGCTTCCTCGTCGTGCTCCCGGCCGCGCACAACTTCCCGATGAGCTCGCCCGGATGGCTCGGGGCGCTGTACGCCGGGGGGACCGTGGTGCTGTGCCCCGGCCCCGATCCGGCGACGGCGTTCCCGCTGGTGGAGAGCGAACGCGTCACGATGACGGGGATGGTGCCGCCCCTCGCCCTGGTCTGGACGGAGGCCGGCCCCGGCACCGGGCACGACCTGTCGAGCCTGGAGCTGGTCCTCGTCGGCGGCGCCAAGTACAGCGAGGCGGCCGCCCGCAGGCTGGAGCCCGCGCTGGGGTGCCGGCTCATGCAGGTGTTCGGCATGGCCGAGGGACTCGTCAACTACACGCGTCTGGACGACGACCACGAGACCGTGGTCACCACCCAGGGCCTGCCGATCTCCGAGGACGACGAGATCCGTGTCGTCGACGACGCCGACGAGGACGTGCCCGAGGGGGGCTTCGGGCACCTGCTGACCCGCGGCCCGTACACGATCCGCGGATACTGGCGCGCGCCCGACCACAACAGGAAGGCGTTCACCGAGGACGGCTTCTACCGCACGGGTGACATCGTGCGCCGCACCCCGACGGGCCATCTGGTCGTCGAGGGGCGCGCCAAGGACCAGATCAACCGGGGTGGCGAGAAGGTCGCCCCGGAGGAGATCGAGAACATCATCCTCGGCCATCCGTCGGTGCACGACGTGTCCGTGGTGGGGGTGGCCGACGAGTACCTGGGGGAACGCACCCTGGCCTACGTCGTCCTGCGCGCGGGCGCCGAGCCGCTGAAGCCGGTGGCGGTCAAACGCCTCGTGCGCGAGCGCGGTGTCGCCGCGTACAAGGTCCCCGACCTCGTCGAGTTCGTCGAGGCCCTCCCGCAGACCGGCATCGGCAAGGTCAGCAAGAAGGGACTGCGCTCCGACGCGCTCCCCGGCCGCGCCGCGTCCGTCCAGCACTGAGACTCAGCACCGAGTTCCGCCCTGCGCGGCACCGAAAGGTTCCACCCCATGGCCCTTCCCGCCATCGCTCCCTACGCACTGCCGACCGAAGCCGAACTGCCCGCGAACCGGGTGGACTGGAAGGTCGACCCCGCGCGCGCCGTCCTGCTGGTCCACGACCTGCAGAACCACTTCCTCGGCGCGTTCCCGCCCGGCGAGCAGCCGCTCACCGGCATGCTCGACCACACCTCCCGCGTCATCGAGGAGTGCCGCCGCCTCGGCGTGCCGGTCGTCTACTCGGTGCAGCGCGGCGGCCAGACGGCCGAGGAACGCGGGCTCCAGCTCGACTTCTGGGGCCCCGGCGCCGCCGACGACCCCGAGGCCCTGGCGATTCCCGGGGCGGTCGCGCCCGCGGCCGGCGACACCGTCCTGACCAAGTGGAAGTACAGCGCCTTCGTGCGCACCGAGCTCGAAGAGCTGCTCCGCGGGTCCGGCCGCGACCAGTTGGTGATCACCGGTGTGTACGCGCACATCGGGGTGCTCATGAGCGCCTGCGACGCGTGGATGCGGGACATCCAGGCCTTCCTGGTCGCCGACGCCGTGGCGGACTTCTCGCGCGAGGACCACGACATGGCACTGCGCTGGGCCGCGGGCCGCTGCGCGGTCGTCACCACGACCGACGCGCTCCTGAAGGAGATCTGATCACCATGGCGCTCACCCTCGAACTGATCCGCCACGACGTCGCCGACGCCCTCGGTGAGGATCCCGCGGACATCCCCGTCGACGAGAACCTCCTCGACCACGGCCTCGACTCGGTACGCATCATGGCGCTGCTGGGACGGTGGCGCCGTGACCACGGGGTCGAGGCCGACTTCGCGGACCTCGCCGAGCAGCCCGCCATCGAGGCGTGGGCCCCGCTGCTGGGGGTCTCGTGACCGCCGTGCTCACCGACACCGGCGGGGCCGCCGCCCCGGACACCGCGCCCCTCGAACTGCCGCTGACCGCAGCCCAGTCGGGCATGTGGTTCGCGCAGTCCCTCGATCCGCTCAGCCCCGCGCAGAACACGGCGGAGTGCCTGGAGATCGACGGGCCGCTCGACCCGGAGCTGTTCGCCGAGGCCCTGCGCCGTGTGACCGTCGAGGCCGACGCGCTGCGCGTCACCGTCGAGGACTCCCCCGACGGTCCGCGCCAGCGCGTCCGGGCCTCGGTCGCGCTGCCGCTCACGACGCACGACCTGCGGGACGCCTCCGACGCCGGCCGGCGGGCCGAGGAGTGGATGCGCGCGGACCTGGCCGAGCCCTTCGACCTGACGGCCGGCCCGCTGTTCCGGCACGCGCTGTTCCGGGTGGGCGAGGAGCGGTGGCTGTGGTACCAGCGCATCCACCACCTCGTCATGGACGGCTTCGGCTACTCGCTCCTCGTACGCAGGACCGCCGCCGTCTACACGGCGCTCGCCCGGGGCGACGAGCCCGCCCCCCGCTCCTTCGGGACACTCACCGAGCTGGTCGACGAGGACGCCGCGTACCGCTCATCGGAGGCGTTCACCGCCGACCGCGCGCACTGGAGCGGGGCGTTCGCCGACCGGCCCGAGGTGCCGCGGCTCGCGGGGCGCGGGGCGCTGCCCTCGCGGACGTTCCTGCGCCGTACGGCCCATCTGGGCCCGGACGCCACCGAGGGCGTGCGGGACCTGGCCGCCCGCCTCCGCGCCACCTGGCCGGACGTCCTGATCGCCGCCCAGGCCCTCTACACCTCGCGGGCGACGGGCCACCAGGAGGTCGTGCTCGGCCTCCCGATGATGGGCCGCATGGGGTCCGTGTCGCTCCGGGTGCCCGGCATGGTGATGAACGTGCTCCCGCTGCGGCTGGACGTGTCCCCCGACGCGACCTTCGCCGAGCTGGTGCGCCAGGTGGTCCTGGGCATCCGCGAGGTCCGCCGCCACCAGCGGTTCCGCTACGAGGACATCCGCCGCGACCTGCGGCTCCTCGGAGAGAACCGCGGGCTGGTGGGTCCCCTCGTCAACGTCATGCCCTTCGACTACGACGTGGACTTCGCGGGCGCGCCCGCGCGGGCCCGGAACCTTTCGGCCGGGCCGGTCGACGACCTGACGGTGAACATCTACGACCGGGCCGACGGCCGTGGTCTGCGCATCGACCACGACGGCAATCCCGCCCTCTACGGCGACCAGGAGCTCGCCGCCCACCAGGAGCGCTTCCTGCACCTGGTGGAGCGGCTGAGCCGGGCCGACCCGCATGTCCCGACGGCCGCCCACGGCATCGCGACGGCGGACGAACTCGAACTGGTCGTGAGGACGTTCAACGACACCGAGCGCACGCTTCCGCCCACGACGCTGATCGGTCCGATCGAGTCGCGCGCCGCGCGCACCCCCGACGCCACCGCCCTGGTGTACGGCGACACCGCGCTCACCTACGAGGAGCTGAACACCCGCGCCAACCGGCTGGCCCGGCACCTGCGGACGCTCGGCGCCCGGCCCGGCGCCGTGGTGGCGGTGTCGGTGCCTCGCTCGGTGGAGCTCGTGGTGTCCCTGCTCGCCGTCCTGAAGGCGGGCGCCGCCTATCTGCCGCTCGACCCCGACTACCCGGAGCAGCGGCTGACGTACATGCTGCGGGACGCGGCGCCGGTGTGCGCGGTGACCGACCGGGCGGGGCGGCTCCCCGAGGACACGGGGACGCCGCTGGTCGTCCTGGACGGCCTCGATGTCTCGGGGTACCTCTGGGTGAACCCGTCGCGGCCCCTCACCCCGGCCCATCCTGCGTACGTCATCTACACCTCGGGATCGACGGGACGCCCCAAGGGTGTCGTCGTGTCGCACGGGGCGATCGACAACCGGCTGCGCTGGATGCAGAGCGCCTACGGGCTGACGGCGGACGACCGGGTGCTGCAGAAGACCCCGTCGTCGTTCGACGTGTCCGTGTGGGAGTTCTTCTGGCCGCTGCGCCAGGGCGCGACGCTGGTGGTCGCCGAGCCGGGCGGGCACAAGGACCCGGCCTACCTCGCCCGGCTGATCCGCGAACAGTCCGTCACCACCTGCCACTTCGTGCCGTCGATGCTCCAGGTCTTCCTGACGGAGGCGGACACGGAGGCCGACCCGGAGGCGGACACGGGCGGGAGCCTCAGGAGGGTCTTCTGCAGCGGGGAGGCACTGCCCCGCGAGACCGCCGACGCCTTCGGGCGCGGCCTGCCCGGCGTGGAGCTGCACAATCTGTACGGCCCCACCGAGGCCGCCGTCGACGTCACCTTCCACGCCTGCGCCCCGGACGCCACCGGCCCGGTGCCGATCGGCCGGCCGGTGTGGAACACCCGGCTGTACGTGCTCGACGCGGCGTTGCAGCCCTGCCCGCCGGGCGTCCCCGGCGAGCTCTACCTGGCGGGGCGTCAGCTTGCCGACGGGTACCTGAACCGTCCGGAGCTGACCGCGTCCCGCTTCGTCGCCGACCCCTTCGGCCGGCCGGCGCAGCGCATGTACCGCACGGGGGACCTGGCGCACTGGACGGAGCGGGGCGAGGTCGTCTACCTCGGCCGCACGGACGACCAGGTCAAGCTCCGCGGCCAGCGCATCGAACTCGGCGAGATCGAGAAGGCGCTGACGGCCAGGGACGGGGTGGACGCCGCCTGCGCCCTGGTGCGGGAGGACCGGCCGGGCGAGCAGCGGCTCGTCGGCTACGTCACCGGCTCCGCGGATCCGGTGGCCGTACGGGCCTCACTGGCGCGGGAGCTGCCGGAACACCTGGTACCGGCGGCGGTGGTGGCGCTGGACGCCTTCCCGCTGAGCCCCAACGGCAAGCTGGACCGGCGTGCCCTGCCCGCCCCGGTGTTCGCCGGCGGCGCCGGATCGCGGCGGCCGTCGGACGCGCGGGAGGAGGCGCTGACGCGGCTGTTCGCGCAGGTGCTCGACGTCGGTCGGGTGGGCCCGGACGACGCGTTCTTCGACCTGGGCGGCACCTCGCTGCTCGCCGTGCGGCTCGTGGCGCGCGTACGGGAGGAGTTCGGCACGGAGCTGACGATCGGTTCGCTGTTCGAGTCCCCGACCCCGGCGGCGCTCGCCGCCCGGCTGGGCTCCACCGGACCCGCGTCCGGGGACGCCCTGGACGTCGTCCTGCGGCTGCGTGGCGGCGAGGGGCGTACCCCGCTGTTCGCCATCCACCCGGCGGGCGGAATCGCCTGGTGCTACGCGGGTCTGTCGGCTCGCCTCGGCCCGGAGCAGCCGGTGTACGGCATCCAGGCGCGCGGGCTCGTGGGCGACGAGGCGCTGCCGCTCACCCTCGAGGAGGAGGCGGCCGACTACCTGGCGCACATCCGTGCGGTTCAGGAGCACGGTCCCTACCGGCTGTTGGGCTGGTCCGTGGGCGGGGTGCTGGCGCACACCGTGGCCGTACTGCTCCAGGAGGCGGGTGAGGAGGTGGAGCTGCTCGCGCTGCTCGACTCCTTCCCGGCCGAGCAGTGGCGGGAGCGGCCGGCGCCCGAGGAGGGCGACGCCCTGACCGCCGTCCTGCGCATGGCCGGCTTCGAGCGTACGCACGAGCGGGACCGTGAGGACGTGCTGGCGACGCTGCGCCGGGCGGGGAGCCCGCTCGCCGGGCTCGGTGACCGCACCCTGTCGAGGATCGTCGACATCGTGCCGAACCACGCGCGGATGATGCGCGAGCACCGGCACCGGGGGTACGACGGCGACCTGCTGTTCTTCACGGCCGCCGCCCCGCGCGCGGAGGACTGGCTGACCCGCGAGGCGTGGCGGGCCCATGTGACCGGGGCCATCGACAACCACGACCTCGACTGCACCCACCCGCAGTTGATGCAGGAGCGTCATCTCGACACCGTCGCCGACGTCCTGGCGGCCCGCCTGAAGGAGCTGGACGCGTGAGCGCGAGGAGCGGGCCGTTCGATCCCGGGCCGGAGGACCGCGCCACGCATCTGGTGCTGGAGAACGCCCAGGGGCAGCTGTCCCTCTGGCCGGTCTGGCGGGAGGTGCCCGAGGGGTGGTCCGTACGGTTCGGCCCGGCCCCGCACGGGGCGTGTGCCGCCGCGTTGGAACCGGGCCGGGAACGGGCCTGAGGCCGGAACTGACGTCGGGCCGCCCCTACTCCGTGGGGGCGGCCGGACCCAGCAGGTCCACCAGTCCGTCGGCGAGTTCCGTGCGCCAGCACAGGTAGTCGTGACCACCGTTGAACTCGCGGTAGGAGGCGTCGTCGTAGCCCGCCGCCGCCAGGACCTCGCGGAGCCGCCGGGCGGCGGGCAGGGCGACCCACTCCTGTTCGCCGAAGGAGAGCCAGAAGCGGACGGGCAGGCGCGGGGTCCCGGCGATCCGGTCGGTGAGCCACTGCGCCTGCGGACCGTCGGGCCACCAGAAGGAGCCGGACTGCGCGAGGACGTTGCCGAAGCGGCCGGGGGCGGTCAGCGCCGCGTGAGCGGCCGAGAGACCGCCCAGGCTCTGTCCGGCGACGACCGTCCTGGCGGGGACCCCGGTGACCGGGAGTCGGGCGGCGGCCCAGGGCAGCAGCTCGTCGGCGAGGAAGGCGGTGAACTCCGGACGGCAGGTCATCTCGGACCACCGGGTGTCCGCGTCCACGGATTCCGGCAGGAGGGCGACGAGCGGCGGGATGCGGCCGTCGGCGATCAGGTTGTCCAGCAGGTGCGCGAGCCCGAGGCTCGGCTGCCAGTGCTCACCGTCGAGGAGCACGAGCACGGGCAGCCCGTCCGGGTGCCCCGGGGTGAGGGGTGGTTCGTACAGCCAGACCCGGCGGGTGCCTCCGAGCTTCTCGGCCGGCACCTCGTGGGCGGCCACGCGCCCACGGGGGACGCCCGGCCTCGGCTGCCAGTCCTGTCCGCCCGGAGCGGCGGGGAGTTCCGCGTAGGACACCGGATTGCCACCCCAGCGGCGTGGCAGGGTGCGGGCGTTGAGCGGGTCGGGCCGCCTCCGGGTGCGCAGCCACTGCCAGTAGCCGGGGGCGCCGGGGGCGGGGCCGTCGCCCTCGTCCACGTAGAAGTCGTAGGTGCCGCGCCAGTCGTGCCGCAGACGGAGGGTCCAGTGCCACACGTCGGTGCCGGGGGCACGCTCCATCAGGTTACCCTCGGGCGCGCGGGGATCACCCAGCTTGTTGGGGAGGACCTGCACGGCACGGGTGGCGTCGGTGCCGCGCCACAGGAACGTCACCGCCAGGTGGTCGGGGTCGCCGTGCGGGTCAGGGGCGAGGAGCGGGGTCCCGGCGGCGCGCACGTGCGCCCAGAACTCCTCGGTCTCCCCGGGCTCCGGGAGCCGGAGTGACGGGTCGCGGAGCCGCGGAACTCCGTCCGGGCGCACGGTCCGAGGGGGCCGGCGCGGGGTGTCGTGCGGCGGCACTGACGTGATCACGTGAAGGGCTCCGAACAGCGGGGAACAGCGAGGCGTGGCAACTTAGGGTCACCTTACCTCCCAGGTGACGACACCGGGCACCCGCGACACTGAGGTTAGGCTAACCTAAGCAAGCTCGGAGGGTCTGGCCGGCTTGTCCGCAAGGCCGTTGTCCCGCACGCCCTCCCTCTCCCCTTCTCTTCGCCGCCCGCCAGGAGCAGCTCATCATGAACCCTGCCAGACCCTCCCGTTCCGCCACGCCGGCCTCCGTCCCGCTCCGCCCCCGGCTGGGACGGATGGCCGCCCTCGCCGCGGGCGCGACGCTCGGCATCGGCACCCTGGGCGCCCTGCCCCTCGCGGCGGGCCCTGCCGGGGCGGATGCGACGGGCACGGTCGCGCTCGTCGCCGACACCGTCGCCCCCACGGTCACTCTGGGCACCACGAGCGTGAAGCCCGGCGGCTCCGTGCCGTTCGAGGCGACGGGCTTCCCCGCCGGAGCCACCCTGAGCGTCAAGTTCGACGACGCGTCCCTGCTCAAGCAGTTCCCCATCGGTGACGACGGCGGCGTCTCGGGCATGGTGACGATCCCGGCCGACGCCGCCCCCGGCGGCGCGCACTGGCTGCGCTTCCTGGCGCCGCAGACGAGCGTCCGCAGCGAGAACCTGACCGTGACCGGCAGCACGCCGACACCGACGCCGACCCCCACACCCACGCCGGCCCCCACCACACCCCCGACGACCGCTCCGCCCGCGGCCGACCCGGCGGTGCGGCTGAAGGACTCGACCGTGGCGGCGGGCGGGAAGGTCACCTTCACCCTCTCCGGGTTCACCAAGGGGCAGAGCGTCACGGTGAAGCTGGACGACGCCGACATCATCGGGCAGTGGCCGTCGGCCGTGAAGGCGGACGGAACCCTCACCGCCACGGTCACCGTGCCCAAGTCGGCCTCGGCCGGGGCCCACTGGCTGCGCTTCCTCGCACCCGCCCCCTCGACGAGCCTCCGGGCCGACATAGCGGTGACATCGTCCGGCACGGGCGGTGGCGGCTCGGGCAGCGGCAACACCGGCACGGGCGGCAGCACCGGCGGCGGTACGGACACGGGCACGAGCGGCGGTTCGGGCTCCACCGGCGGGTCGTCCGGCTCGAACGGCGGTTCCGGTGGCACCGCGACCACGTCAGCGACGATCACCGCGGGTTCCCAGGTCGCCGCGGGCGGCAAGGTGTCCTTCCGGGTGACGGGCTTCCCGGCCGGCCAGCAGCTCACCGTCAAGCTCGACGACTCGAAGATCATCGGCCAGTGGCCGAACGGCATCGGTGCGGACGGCTCGCTCACCGGAACCGTCACGATCCCGGCGGACGCCACGAAGGGCGCCCACTGGCTGCGCTTCCTCGCCCCGAACCCCTCGACGAGCCTCCGGGCCGACTTCACCGTCACCTCCGGCGCCTCGGCCGCGCAGGCGGCGGCGAGCGCGTCCTCGGGCGGCACGGGCGGATCCACCGGCACCGCCGCGGTGCCCGCGGCCACCGGCGCACCGGCGAGCGCGTCCAACTCCCGCGGGGCCAAGGCCGCGATCTCGGCAAGCGAGGTGCAGCCGGGCGGGAGGATCCCCTTCGAGGTGACGGCGTTCCCAGCCGGACAGACCGTCACCATCAAGCTGGACGACGAGGAGATCCTCGGCCAGTGGAAGGCCGACGCCTCGGGCGCGTACAAGGGTGAGGTCACGATCCCGGCCGGCACCCCGGCGGGGGCCCACTGGCTGCGCTTCCTCGCGCCGAACCCGTCCACCACCCTCAAGGTGGACTTCACGGTGACCGCGCCCGGCGTGACACCCGCCGGCACCGGCCCGGCGGCGGCCGCCGCGCCCGTCACCGCGCCGAACACGGTCACCGCGGCGTCGGCGTCGAGCCCCGTCTCGTACGCGACGATCGCCTGGTCGGCGGCGGCCGCGGCGGTCGGCGGAGCGGCCGGTGCCGCCGCCACGACCCTGGTCGTCGTACGCCGACGACCGGGCGGGCACGCCGCGCAGAGCTGACGGACGTCCGTCCGTCCGAACACAGCGGCCCCACAGGGACGTTGTTGCGCGCATCACACACCTGAAAGCACGTTACTTAGGTAAGCCTAAGCTAAGTTACAACTACTGCGGTTTCCACCGAAACCACGCAGTTCCCACTGGTACCCCTGTCAGGGAGTTGACCCCGCATGACCTCGTCCCCCCTCAGAAGCCGTCGCACCGTCACCCGCGCCGCCATCGCGCTCGTCGTGGCCGCCGGTAGCACGGCCGCACTCGCGGGCACCGCCTCCGCGCACGCCGCGGCCGGCACCGTCACGGTCGCGCCGCTCGTGAAGGGCCTGTACCAGTCCTCGTACTCCGAGCGGAACAACGTCCTGTGGACCACGTCCGCCGTGGGCCGCCCGCCGGTCCTCGCCTCCAGCCTGCTCAAGGTGGACCCGAAGACCCTCAAGGTGAAGCAGACCATCACCCCGCCGGTCACCGACGCGGCCACGGGCGCGCTGGAGGCCGTCTACGGCGTGGCCGTGGACGACGAGCACAACACCGTCTGGACGACGAACACCCGCAACAACACCGTCGCCGTCTACAGCCAGCGCACCGGCGCGCACCTCGCGACCCTCCCGAACGTGGGCCACGCGCGGGAGATCGTCGTCGACGAGCGCCACGACACGGTGTGGGCGAGCGCGTTCGCCGACGGCACCCTCGTCGCCTTCGACTCGAAGACCCTCAAGGAGAAGAAGCGGGTCACCGTCGCCGGGTCCTCCCCGACCGGCCTGGTCGTGAACGAGCGCACCGGCACCGCCTACGCCGCGGACCTCAACGGCGACCAGGTCATCGAGGTCGGCGCCAAGTCCGCGACCCCGCGGCTCATCCCCGCCGGCGACGGCCCCATCTCGATCGCGCTGTCCAAGAACGGCAGGACGGCGTACACCGCCAACCAGACCGGTGGCGACCTCTCGGTGATCGACCTGAAGAAGGGCCTCGTCACCAAGTCCGTCGCCACGGGCGCGGGCGCGCTGTCCGTCGCCGGCGACGACCGCACGGGCAACATCGTGGTCGTCAACCGCACCGCCGCCACGGCGACGGTCGTCGACCCGCGCAAGGGCAGCATTGTCCGGACCGTCACCACCGGCGCCAACCCCAACCACGTCACGGTGGCCGACGGCACGGCCTACGTGGTCGACAAGTCCGGAGCCGGCCTCGACGGCGCGGACCAGGTGCACAGCTTCCGCGTCACCCGCTGACACCGGCCGCCCGGCTCCCCTCCCCCACACGTCCGCAGCCGGGTGTCCGGCCCACCGCTCCCCGCGGTGGGCCGGACACCCGGCTCGTTCGTATGACCGAAGCGGCATACGGAGAGGGGGACACGGCTGCGGCCGTGTCCCCCTCTCCGTACCCGTGCCGGGCGCACGACCCGGTCCGCACCGCCGGGTCGTGCGCGCGGCGACCGGCTGTCAGCCGGCGTCGCCCACGGGCTCCGGCGGTACGACGCCGAGGGCCTGGGCCCGCTCCAGGAGGTCCCGCCACACCTTCGGCGCCACCGGCACACCCGAGCGTCCGCGCTCCGCCGACAGAGCGGCCGAGCGCTCGCCCGGGTAGAAGACGCCCGAGGCGCCCTCCGCCACCGGGAGTTCCTTGAGGGTGCCCAGGGTGGCGTCCACGGCCTCGGCGAACTCCCCCGCGTCGCCGAACGCCGAGGGGTCCACCGCGATCAGCAGCGCGTTCTGCCGGTGCTTGCGCCCCTGCGGGTCGTCCGAGTGGAAGGACGAGAAGACGGGCGCCCCGACCAGCACACCGGTGAGCAGTTCGAAGGCGAGCGACATCCCGGACCCCTTGACGCCGCCCAGCGGCAGCGGCATGACCGCCTTCTCCGGGTCGGTCGTCGGCGTGCCGTCCTCGGTGGCGGCGGCCCCCTCGGGAAGCGGGGTCCCGCTCGCCCTGGCCTGACGGATCTTCCCGAGCGCGATGGTGGCCGTCGCCATGTCGAGGAGCAGCGGCGCGCGGCTCCCGCCGGGCACGGCGACGGCGAGCGGGGCCGTCGCCACGGCCGCGCCCTTCACGCCGGTGTAGCCCATGTTGGGCATGCCGGAGACGAACCCGATGCCGATCAGTCCCTGTTCGGCGATCTTGGAGACGTAGTAGCCGATGGCGCCGGTGTGGACGGTACGGCGGACGCCGACGGTGGCGATGCCGTTCGTCCTGGCCCGGCTCACCGCCTCCTCCGCCGCGGCGGTGAGGGCGACCGGTCCCGGCGCACGGTCGGCGTCCAGGACGGCGGCGGCAGGCGTCGTGGACTCCACGGTGATCTCGGGCCGGGCGTTCGCGACCCCCTTGGCGAGCAGGTCGAGGTAGGCGGGGACGCGGGCGGTGCCGTGCGAGTCGACTCCGCGCCGGGCGGCCCATACGAAGACGTCCGCGGTGGTGCGGGCGTGCTCGGCGCTCAGGCCTCCCTTCTCCAGGAGGGAGGCGGCGAATTCCAGCAGGTCCTCGGTGTGGACGAGCGTCTTGCCCGGCGTGGGAGCAGGGGTGTCGTTCATGGTGGCGGGTACCTCCTGGTTCAGCGGGTGACGAGGACGTCGACGACGGCGGTGGTGCCGTCCGCCACCGCCTTGAGCGCGCGCTCCAGAGCGGGGGCGAGGCCTTCGGGCGTGTCGACGGTCTCGGTGTGCATCCCGAACGGCTCGGCGAACGCCGCGAGCCGGGGCAGCCGGTGCAGGTCCGTACCGAGCCACTCGCCGGTCCCGGCGGCCGCGCCCTCGGGGTAGAACCGCCGGTGGTTGAGATTCATCGACTTGTAGACACGATTGTTGAAGACGACGATCAGCACGGGCAGTCCGTACGCCTTGGAGGCGTCGTAGGACTGGATCACCGGGTTGTAGGTGAAGGCGCCGTCCCCGACGGTGAGGACCACCGGGCGGTCCTGAGCGGCGAGTTTGGCGCCGAGGGCCACCGCGATGCCTTGTCCGAGCCCGCCCTGGACGTAGAAGTACGCGTCGGGGGCGGAGGTCCTCAGGTGGCGCCTGACGACCCGGCTGTGGGTGATGGTCTCGTCGACGACGATCGGGTCCGCACCGTCGAGCAGGGTGCGCAGGGTCGCGGCGACCAGGACGGGGTCGACGCCCTCGGCCCGCGCCGCCTCGGCCTCCGCCGCCTCGACGGCCTTCCGCTCGGCGGCGTACCGCTTCTCCTGTGCCGCGCGGCGCAGGGCGACGGCCGCCCCGTACGCGTCGTCGAGGTCCCGGGCCCGCCTGGTCAGCTGGCCCAGGGTGTTGGCGACACCGCCTTCGAGGTACCGGTCGGCGAACAGCACCTGGTAGACGATGTGCGGCCGCTGCGGCACCTCGTCGATCACGACGACCGTCGCCTTCGAGGGGCGGCGGCTCGGCGGGTAGAACGGGACGCGGCAGTTGACCAGGAGGATGAGGTCCGCCTCGTCCATCCACGGCTCGATGTCGCTGCCGGCGTGCAGCGGGTGGTCGCGCGGGAAGTTGCCGCACACCGCCGAGTCCGGCTCGACGACGGGGATGTCCCACGCCTCGGCGAAGGCGACGAGCGCCTCGAAGCCGCCCGCCTCGCGGCCCGCCGTCTCGGTGACGATGACGGGGTTCTCCGCCTCGCGGATCAACCGGGCGACGGGGTCCACCTGTTCGGGCGAGCTGTGCGTGGAGCCGGGCTCGACGACGGGCTTGGCCTCGCGGCCGTCCCACTCCTCCAGGAGGATCTCCAGGGGGATGTTGAGGTAGGCGGGTCCGGCCGGTGCCCGCAGGGCGAGCTCGGCCGCTCTGGTGATCATGGTGGGCAGGGTGTGCACGCTGGCGGCCTCGTTGGCCCACTTGGTGAACGGCCTCGCGACACCGTGCGGGCCGCCCACGACGGAGAGGTTGCGGTACCACTGTCCGCCGGGGTCCTGCCCGGGTCCGTCGCCGTAGGTGCTGGACTCCGAGGAGGTGACCACCATCGGGACGCCGGCGAGCAGCGCCCCGTGGATGGCCATCGAGCCCTGCAGCAGGCCGGGGGCCGCGTGGAGGAGGACGCCCTGCGGGCGGCGGGTGACCAGGCCGTAGCCGGTGGCCATGCCGACCGCGACCGTCTCGTGGGTGAGGTCGAGGTAGGCGGGGGCCTGGTCACCGTCACGGTGACGCCGGGCCAGGGACTCCCACACCGGGGCCCATTCGGACCCCGACGAGCAGAAGAGGTAGTCGGCGCCGACGGCGTTGAAGGCGGAGACGACGGCATCACCGCCGTCGGCGCCTGGCGTGTTCCTGATGTCCGTCATCTCAGTGTTCCCTCAGCCCTCGACCGGCCAGTCGAGTACCTCGCTGATGCCGCGGCCCAGCATCCACTCGAGCTCCTCGGGAGTGAAGTCCCAGTGCTTGGTGAACTGCTCGACGGTGTCGGTGTAGGTGATGCCGTGGCCGAGCAGGCGGGTGATGTCGGTGCCGTAGAAGCAGCGCTGCGGGCCCATCTTGTCGACCATCTCGCGGACGTACTTCTCGATGTTCCTGTTGGGGAACGCCTCGGTGGAGTAGCCGGGCAGGGCCGAGACCTTGACGTAGATGTTGGGGTGCTTCGCGAGGTCGGCGGTCTCGGAGACCCAGTAGCCGATCGCGTCGTCGACGCAGCGGGCCATGATGCCCATGTGGTCGATGATGATCTTCAGGTTCGGGTGCCTGGCGGCGATCTCGCCGAGCTCCCGCTTCCAGATCGGCGCGTGGACCATGGTGGGGATGCGCAGTTCCTCGGCGATCGGCCAGTACCAGTCGTTCGTGCCGTCGATCATCCAGTTGCGGTCCTGCGGACGGTGGAAGGTGAGGCGCGTGCCCTTGATGTGCGGGTTCTGCGCGAAGTCCTTCAGCAGGGCCGTGCCCTCGATCTCGTCGTCCTGCGGGACGCGGGCCATGATGCCGAAGCGGTCGGGGTGGGCCTTGCACGCCTCGAGGGCGTAGTCGATGCGGTTGCCCTCCCAGGACGGCGGGAGGATGAGAGCGCGGTTGACGCCCGCCTCGTCCATCAGCTCGAGGGCCTCCTCGTAGGAGAAGGCCTCCTCGCGGTGGCCGTTGAGGCGGATCCGCTCGCGGGCTCCGGGGACCCAGGGGCGGTCGGGGGTCTCTTCCTTCCAGATGTGTATCTGGGTGTCGACGACGAACACGGTGTGCCTCTTTCGTTGCGGGTGGGTCGGGGGCCGGGTGGTGCGCGTCAGACGTTAGGGCTGGTGAGGGGTGCTTGCGCAGACCTGGGCGTGCAAGCAGTTGTTGCGCGAACAGGCAGGTCGTCCGGGGTCACAGCGAGCCGCCGGAGCTCGCGAACACGGCGTCGCAGATGTGCTCGGCGATCGCCATGGACGCGGTGGCGGCGGGTGAGGGGGCGTTGCGCACGGCGGTGACACGGCCCATCCGGTGGATGCGGAAGTCGTCCACCAGGGAGCCGTCGGGGTCGAGGGCCTGGGCCCGCACGCCGGCGCCTCCCCGGACCACGTCCGCGGTGCCCACACCGGGCACGTACTCCCCCGCGTCCCGCATGAAGGCGGCGACGGACAGGGCTCCGCGGTACTCCTTGACGCCCGTGCGCCAGTGCTGCGCGGCCATCTTCCAGACGCCGGGGTACGCGGCGAGCCGGGCGAGGTCCCTCACGGACACGTCGGAGAGCCTGTAGCCCTCCTTCGCGAGTGCCAGGACCGCGTTCGGGCCGACCTCGACGGAACCGTCGACCCTGGGCGTGAAGTGCACCCCGAGGAAGGGGTAACGCGGGTCCGGCACGGGGTAGATCAGGCCGCGGACGAGGTCGGTCCTGTCGGGCTTGAGGAGCATGTACTCCCCCCGGAAGGGGACGATCCTGGGCTCCTTCGTGTCGTGCGCGAGCGCGGCGACGGAGTCCGACTGGAGCCCGGCGCAGAGGATCAGCCGGTCGACCCGGACCCGCTCCCCGGGTGAGGCCACCTCGATGCCGCCGGGCACCTCCGTGAGGCCGGTCACCGGGGACCCGAGTCTCACCTCGCCGCCGGAGGACGCGACGTCCTCGGCGAACTGCCGGGCGATCGCCGGATAGTCGGTGATCGCCGTGCGGGGCGAGTGCAGCGCCGCGACACCGCCGGCGTGGGGCTCGATCTCCCTGATCTCGTCCTGGGAGATCCTCCGGAGGTCGGGCACGTGGTTGTTCCTGGCCCGCTCGTAGAGGCTGTCCATGCGGCCCCGCTCGTCCTCGCGCACGGCGACGACCAGCTTGCCGATCTCCTCGTACGGCAGGTGCCTCTCCTGGCAGTACTCCCGCAGCAGGGACACGCCCCGCACGCACAGCCCGGCCTTCAGGCTGCCGGGCGGGTAGTAGATGCCGGCGTGCACCACACCCGAGTTGTGTCCGGTCTGGTGGGCGGCGACCCGGTCCTCCTTCTCGAACACCACGACCCGTGTGCCCGGCCGGCGCAGCGCGATCTCCCGGCCCGTCGCCAGGCCGAGGATGCCCGCGCCGACGATGCCGATCGTCTCTTCCGCCATCGGCATCCTCCTTTCTCGCTGTGGAACCTTGCTGGGGAACCCGTGCTGGGGAACCCGTGCTGGGGAACCCGTCCTGGGGAACCTTTCCTGGGGAACCTGCCTGTCAGGTGCCGAAGTTGAAGGCGACGGTCTTGACGCGGGTGTAGAAACGCAGGGCTTCGGTGCCCTGCTCCTTGAACGCCGAGCCGGAGTCGCGGAAGCCACCGAAGGGGTGGTGCACGTCCCAGCCCGTGGTCGCGGTGTTGACGGCGACCTGTCCGCAGTCGGCCTCGTCCGCGAAGCGGTGCGCGGCGCGCAGGTCGCGGGTGAAGAGGGCGGCGGCGAGCCCGAAGTCGGAGTCGTTGACCTCCGCGACGGCCTCGTCGAACCCGTCGACGGGACGCAGGACCACGACGGGCCCGAAGACCTCCTCGCGCCAGACGGCCATCTCCGGGGTGACGTCGCCCAGGACGGTCGGGCTGACGTAGCAGCCGTGGGCGTACTCCGCCTCCCGCGGGGCCGCGCCGCCCGTCAGCACGGTCGCCCCCTCCTTCACCGCCCGCTCGATGTCCCTGAGGACGCTGTCACGCTGCCCCGTGCTGACGAGAGGGCCCACGCCGGTCGAGTCCGAGGCCCCCGGGCCGAGCCTGACGGCGGCGACCGCTTCCAGGAGCAGTCCGGTGAACTCCTCGTACACGGAGCGTTCGACGAGGACCCGGCTGGTGGCGGTGCACCGCTGGCCGGCCTGTCCGAATCCCGCGGCCATCAGCGCCTTCACGGCGGCGCCCAGATCGGCGTCGGCGAGCACGACGGTGGCGTTCTTGCCGCCCAGCTCGCCCTGGAAGCGGACGTTGCGGTCGGCCAGGGACCTGCGCAGCCCCTCGCCGACGGAGTTGGAGCCGGTGAAGGTGACCGCGGCGACGCGCGGGTCGTCGAGGAGGGGCCCGGAGATCCGGCTGCCCCGGCCGGTGACGACGCCCAGCACACCGGCGGGCAGACCCGCCTCGTGCAGGGCGCGCGCCAGGTGGAGTGCGGACATGGGGGTCTCGGAGGCCGGCTTGAGGACGACGGCGTTGCCGGTGGCCAGGGCGGGCGCCAGCTTGCGGGCGGGCGTCAGCAGCGGGTCGTTCCACGGGGTGATGGCGAGGACGATCCCGACCGGCTCGTGGTGGAAGCTCGTACGGGTGTCGGGCCGGGCGTCGTGGAGGAGGGTGCCGTAGCCGTCGCGGGCGAGCCCGGCGTAGTACTCGAAGAAGTCGGCGGACTTCGCGACCTCGCCGCTCGCCTCAGCGCGCGTCTTGCCGTTCTCGGCGACCACGGCCGCGGCGATCGTGGCCGCACGCTCGCGGAGCAGCCGGGCCGCCCCGTGGAACACTCGGGCCCGCTCGAAGGGGCTGGTGCGCCGCCAGACGGCGAAGCCCTTCTCCGCCTCGTCGTAGGCGCGGGCCACGTCCCCGGCGCTCAGGGCGGGCACACGGGCGACGGGACTGCGGGTGTCGGACGGGTCGTGGACGTGCAGCCACTCGGCGGCCGTCACCCACTGTCCGCCGAGGAGGGTTTCCATGGTGTGCATCTGGATCAGTGCTCCCGTTCGGCCGCGGTGGTCCGCGGTGTGCAGAGGGGACGGTGGGGGTCGGGACGACAACACAGGAAGACGGCGGGAGTGACCAGGGCCGCGGCGGCAGACATTGCTTGCACGTCACGCACCGCCTGTCGGACGCGCGCTGTGCTGGAATCGGCAGGCCCGACGCCGCGTCCGACAAGGAGATCGACCCATGGCTTTCGCCGTCATCGCCCACTACCGCTGTGCACCCTCCGACGAGGCCACGGTGCGCGCCGCGCTGCTCGCGATGCGGGAGCACACGCTGGCCGAGCCGGGGAACCTCGGGTACGAGGTGCACGCGGAGGTGGACCACCCGGGTGCGTTCGTCCTGTACGAGCGGTACGCGGACCGGGCCGGCTTCGACGCCCATGCCGGGGCGGACTACTTCGACGAGCTCATCGTCCGCACGGTGCGGCCGCTGCTGAGCGAGCGGGCCGTGACCTTCGCCGACGTGCTGTAGGCCCGGCGGGCAGCCGGGGCCGGGCCCGCGGGGGCCGGCCCCGGCCGCCGTGCGGGTCAGAACTCGTTGCCCCAGCAGTAGCGGGCGAGCGTCTCGACCTGGATCAGCTTGCGGTTCTGCTCCTCGGCGCTCAGCAGCGGCCGGCCGGCGACGTCCTCGAAGCCGCGCGAGGGTGACAGGGCCATGTCCTCCAGGTCCTTGACCTCGGCGGCGGCGTCGATCCGCGCCATCACCGTGTCGATCTCCTCGATCGCCGGGCTCGTCGCGTCCACCGCGCCGAGACAGGCGTCACGCTCCTCCGGAAGGGCCCGCAGGAGGTCGAGCTCGGCGTCGGTGCCCTGGTCGTACGGCAGGATCCACCGGTCCACGGGGACGGCGGCGTAGAGCTGCTCGGCCCTGGACCGGTCCACTGTCGCCGGGGCCGCCCAGCCCGGGGCGAGGCCCACCCGGACACCGTCGGGGCGCTCCCCCGACGGTACGGCGAGGGCGTCGACGGCCAGGGCGTCCTCGAAGGAGAGCGCGCCGGCGGCTCCGGGCTCGCCGGCCGTGTGGGCGAGCAGGAGCGGGTTGTTCAGCTGGATCAGCCGGACACCCCGGGAGATGAGCAGCTGGATCTCCGTGTGGATGATCCCCGCCAGCGCCTCGCCGAGTTCGCGGGCCGAGGCCGGACCGCCCCGGCCCGCCGCCTCCGGGTCGAAGCAGGTCGCGGCGAGGTAGGCGGGCGAGGGCAGGGAGGCCTTCGGTGCGATGAGCGTGAGCTCACCGAGCAGGGACGCCCGGTCGGCGAGCAGGGGGCCGTCCGCCTCGGGCAGGGAGTCCGCCACCCAGCGTGCCAGGCCGCCGGTCTCCTCCCCGGTACGCCGGAAGCCGGAGACCCCTTCGAGCACGGCGCTCCGGAAGTCCGTACGCGGCATGTCCCCGTCGGTGACGACCGTGGAGCGCAGCCTGCGCTGGAGGACCACGGCCTCCTTGACGGCGGCGTCCTCGGCCTCCCGCAGCGCTCCGGCGTCCGGGGCGCCGTCGGCCGCGCGGTCGCGGGCGGCCAGCAGGGCGGCCGGGCGGACCAGGCTGCCGTGGTGGTCGATGCGGTAGTTGAACGTGTCCGCCATGGCTCAGGCTTCCTTTCCGGAGGGCTCGCCGGAGACGCCCCAGGCGGCGAACTCCAGTTCGTAGCCCAGTGACTTCAGGACGTCGTCCGCGATGGCCTGGTCCTCGTCCGCGGTGCCGCCGGCGATGCCGAGACCGCCGATGATCTCGCCGTCCTTCTTGATCGTCATGCTGCCCTCGGTGGCGAGGATGGGCATCGCCGCGCCGGGCAGCTGGGAGAGCTGGGCGAAGAAGACGGGCTGGCTCTCCTGCCACTTCTTCAGCATCCTGCCGGGGCGCTGCATGACCGCTGCGGTGTAGGCCTTGGCCCTGGCGATGTCCGGGGTGAGCGGACGGGCCCCGTCGGGGCGCCGGATGGCGACGGGGAATCCCCCCGCGTCGACCACGGCGACACTCACCGCCTTCCCGATCTCCCGGGCGCGTTCGTGGGCGGCGTCGATGATCTCTTCGGCGGCGGCGAGGGTGATGTTGCTCATGCGGCTTCCTTCGGGGCGGTGAGGGTGCGGCGCAGGCGGGCGACGGCCGCGTTGTACGCCCGCGGGGTCTCCCAGTACATGGAGTGCGGGGCGCCCGGGACGATCTCCAGGTGGGAGCCGGCCACCAGCTCGTGGGCGCGTGTCACCGTCTCCACGCCGAGCACCGCGTCCCTCTCGCCGGCGAGGAAGGCGATCCTGACGCCCGAGTCCTGGATCTCCTCCAGACCGGGCCCGTCGGTGTCGAGGTTGCGCAGGTCCTGCATCGTGGCGGTGTTGAACGTGCCCATCTGCCGGAAGAGGAGGGTGAGGTCGGCGCGCTCCTGCTGGAACCGCCTGGTCAGCAGGCGGTCGATGACGGGCAGCTTGACGGCCTCGGCCCGGTCGGCGGCGGCGAGTTCCTTGAGCTCGGGGTGGCTGATCCCGCCGAGGGAGTGGCCGAGGACGACGGACCCGACGCGTCCGGGGCGCACGAGGCCGGCGCGGAGCGCGGCGATCGAGCCGATGGACTGGCCGACCAGCATGGCGTCGGTCAGCTCCTCCCGGTCGAGGACGGCCACGACGTCGGCGTAGAAGGACTGACTGTCGAACTCGGTCTGCCGCACGTCCGGTTCGGTGTTGCCGAAGCCGCGCAGGTCCAGGGTGACGACGGTGAACTCGTCGCGCAGCGCGGCCACCTGCTGCCACCAGGCGGCGTGGTTTCCTCCCGAGCCGTGGACGAACACGATCGCGGGGCCGCTGCCGTGGCGTTCGTAGTACACGGAGGCGCCGTCGGAATCGACATGGGGCATGAAGGGATCTCCTTGGTGAGCGCTGCGGCTCAGTGGGGGCGCCTGCCGTGGAAGACCAGCTCGATCATGGTGTGGTCGGGGTCGTGGATGTAGCAGAACTTCGACTGGTTCTCGGGGCGCTCGATCGGGCGGGTGTGACGGATGCCCAGCTCGGCGAGGTGTCCCATGAAGTCGTCCCAGTCGTCGACCTCGACGGCGAAGTGGTAGGGCGCCATCCGGTCCATCTCCTCGACCGGGGTGAAGTGCAGGTCGAAGGTGCCGCGGGTCATCAGCACCACGCGGGTGTTGGACTTCGGCATGATCCTCTTCATCCCGAAGACCTTGGTGTACCACTCGGCGGTGCGGTCGGGGTCGGTGGTGGGGAAGTTGACGTGGTGGATGTAGCGGGGTTCCTTGCTCACGGCGTGCTGCCTTTCGGGGGTGCGGTGGTCAGGGGTGGGCGCTCTCCGCCCGGACGGGATTCGACAGGACGCCGATCCCGCTGATCTCGACGTCGACGGTGTCGCCGGCCTCGATCCGGCAGGTGGACTCCGCGCCCATCCACAGGACGTCACCGGGGTGCAGGGTGAGGTGCCTGCTCATCTCGACCATGTGGTCGTAGGGGTCGAAGACCATGTCGCCGGTGGGGAACCGGGCGCGTACCTCGCCGTTGACGCGTAGCGTCGTGGTCTGGGCGAGGGCGTCGACGTCGGTCTCGATCCAGGGGCCCATCGGCTTGAAGGTGTCGCTGTTCTTGCTGCGCCAGAACGAGCGGTCCTGGTGCTGCCAGGTGCGGGCGCTGACGTCGTTGCCGATCGTCCAGCCGAAGACGGCGTCCCGCGCCTCCTCGTACGTGGCGTGCCTCAGGGTCCGGCCGATGACGGCGACCAGTTCGGGTTCGGCCTCGAACCTGCCCTGGAGCCCGGCGGGCTTCACGATCGCCGTGCCGTGGCCGGTGAGCGCGTTGTTGGCCCGGTAGCCGGGTTCCGGCCGCTCCGGCGTGACCCCGGCCTTGTCGCCCAGGAGCCGGGCGTGCTCGATGTGGCGCGGGTAGTTCATGCCGACGGCGTAGAAGACGGGCGGGACGACGGGCGGCAGCCAGGCCGCCTCGGCGAGCGGGATCGAGCCGATGACCGTGGGGTCGCCCTCCAGGGGCGAGCCGGACAGCAGACGCACCGCGTCCTCCTCGACGCGGCCCCACACCGCACGTCCGCCCATGGAGACCCGGGTGTACCGCACGGCGGATCAGCCGGCCAGCAGGTGGGAGACGCGCTGGGTCACCAGGTAGGCGTCCAGCCCCTCGGGACCGCCCTCACGGCCGTAGCCGCTGGCCTTGACTCCCCCGGACGGCGCCTCGTGGACCGATCCTCCGCAGTGGTTGAGGGAGAGGATGCCCGCCTCGAACTCCCGGGTGAGGCGCTCGGCGGTGGCGGCGGAGCGGGTGAACCCGTAGGCGGCGAGCCCGTAGGGCAGCGAGTTGGCGATCCGCAGGGCGTCGTCGAGGTCACCGAAGGGGACGATCGGCGCGAGCGGGCCGAAGGGCTCCTCGGACATCAGCGCCGCGTCGTCGGGTACGCCGGTGAGGACGGTGGGCGCGAAGAAGTAGCCCGCGCGGTCGAGTCGTTCGCCACCGGTGCGCACCTCGGCGCCCCTGGCCACGGCGTCGGCGGTCAGCGCCTCGACGGCCTTCAGTCTGCGGGCATTGGCGAGCGGTCCCATGGTGACGCCCTCGTCGAGCCCGTCGCCGACGACGACCGCCTCGGCCGCGCGGACGAACTCCTCGGTGAACTCCGCCAGGAGGCTCTCGTGGACGAGGAAGCGGCTCGGCGAGGTGCAGACCTGGCCGGCGTTGGCGAACTTCGCGGCGGCTGCCCGGCGGGCCGCGGCGACGGGATCGGCGTCCTCGCACACGAGGACCGGGGCGTGTCCGCCGAGTTCCATGAGGGAGGGCTTCATCTCGGCGCCCGCGGCGGCCGCCAGGAGCTTGCCGACGGGCACGGAGCCGGTGAAGGCGATCAGCCGGGTCGCCGGGTGACCGATCAGGTGCGCCGAGACCTCGGCGGGCTCGCCGAACACCAGGTTGAGGACTCCGGCGGGCACACCGGCGTCCTCGAAGCACCGCACGAGCTGCACGGCGGTGCCGGGGGTCTCCTCGGAGGCCTTGATGACGATCGAGCATCCGGCCGAGAGCGCCGCGGCGATCTTGCGCATCGGCCCGCCCGCCGGGAAGTTCCACGGGGTGAAGGCGGCGACCGGGCCGATGGGCCGGCGGCGCACGGTCAGCAGGGTGCCCTGCTCGGACGGGATGACCCGCCCGTAGGCGCGGCGGGCGTCGTCGGCGTCCCAGCGCAGCGCACCCGCGACGCGCTCGGCCTCGCCGCTCGCCTCGCGCAGCGGCTTGCCCTGCTCCAGGGTCATGATCCTGCCGACCTCGGCGCTGCGGGAGACCAGCAGGCCGGCGGCCCTGTGCAGGATCGCCGTACGCGCGGCGACCGGTGTGTCGCGCCAGGTCCCGAAGCCGGTGGCGGCGGCCTCCGCCGCGCGGTCCAGGTCCGCGGCGGTGGCCAGCGGTACGTGTCCGATGACCTCTTCGGTGGCCGGGTTCAGCACCGGCGCGGTGCGTCCGGTCGATCCCTCGCACCACTCGCCGGCTATGTACATGTGGATGGCGGGGTAGTCGTGGTTCGTCGTCATGGGTGCGTGTGCCCTCTCACGCTCGGCGGGTGGGACGGTCAGGAGGCGGAGTTCCCGGGCGCGTCACGGGAGCTGCGCAGGGTCCAGATGTGGTGAGGCGGTGTGGTCTCGTGGACACGCGTCCCGTAGCTGTCGTCGACCCGGTCCATGTCCGCCGCGTACTCCACGCGGCCTCCGCAGGGCGCGTGGAGGAACCGGAACACGTTGGAGCCGACGGTGTGCCGGCCGAGCCTGCGGGCTTCCGTCCATCCCTGGGCGATCATGTGGTTGCCGCCCTCGATGACGTCGTCGAAGCCGGGGACCTCGTAGGACACGTGGTTGACCCCGGCCCGGTCGGGGCGGTGGCACAGCAGGACGTTGTGCTGGTCGTCGTCGCCCTCGCACTGCATGAAGGTGCCCATGGGCCTGACGACGTCGGTCGGGCGGAAGCCGAGCCGGTCGGTGTAGAACGCGACGGCCCGTTCCTGGCCCGCCTTGGGGATGTTGAGCGCGACGTGGCACATCCGCAGGGGGCGCACCCGGCCCACGGGGCCGAGCGACTCGTTCCAGCGGCGCACGCTGCCTGACACGTTCGGCCGGCGCACCTCGGGTGCGGGCAGTTCGCGCGGCACGGCGAGCGCGAGCCCGATGCCGAAGCCCGTCTCGTCGACACTGTGGTGGACGCCGTCCTCGGTGGTGGTGACCTCGCGGTCCGCGGCGACGGCGGCCACGAGTCCCTCCAGTTGCTCCGGGGTGTCGACGCCCCAGACGACCTCCCGGATCGTCGGCGACGCCTCCAGCGGCTGCGGCAGCGACGGGTCGGGGGCGGTGTCGAGGTGCAGGGTCTGCCCGGCGAGCGTCTCGAACGAGGCGCGTTCGCCGGTCCGTTCCACCAGCGAGAGACCGAAGTCCTCGAAGAAGCGCACGCACCGGTCGAGGTCGTCGACTCCGTAGGTCACCGACTCGATTCTCTGGATTCCCATGAACTCCTCATTTCGCGGACCGCGTCCGTGGAACCTGCGCGGACGCCGGCTCAGCTGATCGTAAATTCCCGGTCCGGGCGCCTCAACGGCCCTGGCTCCCGGATGCCGCAATCGCTTCTTGCGCAGCCCGTCGCCTGCGCGGACGGCGCGCATTCCTTTCATGGGGTGAGGGCGGCGATGGGATTGCTGGAGAACCACTGGGTGAGGAATTCCAGGAAGACGGTGACCTTGCGCGGGGTGTCCTGCCCCGGGCCGTAGATCGCGTAGAGGGGCCGGTCGGGCACGGCCAGTTCGGGCAGCAGGACCTGGAGCGCGCCGGACACGAGATCGTCGTACGCCGACCTCTGCGGCAGCAGCGCGATGCCCCGGCTGTGCACGGCGGCCTTCTGCAGGGCGATGTATGAGTTGGACGAGAAGGCGACGTTCCTGATCTTGTGCAGGGTGCTCGCGTGTCCGTGTCCGATCCGCCAGACCGGGTCGTTCACATGGACCAGGCAGTCGTGGGCCGCGATGTCGTTCGGATGGGCGAGCGTGCCGTGCCGTTCGACGTACTCCTCCGACGCGCACAGGACGAACGGGAGCGAGGAGACCTTCTTGAGACGTACGCTTGAGTCCCGGAGATCGCGGGTGTGGAAGGCGACGTCGAAACCGCTGTCGAGGAAATCGTAGGTACGGTCCGACATTCCGCCCAGCTCGAATCGCACGACGATTTTCGGATGGGCCGCGGAGAACGCGGCAATGGCGTCCCCGAGGTCCAGACTTCCGATCCATTTCGGGCAGATGATGGAGAGCGAGCCCTCCGCCCTGTCGTGCCGCTGCGCGATCGTGGAGTCCTCCGCCTCGATCTCCTCGAGGATGCGTGCGGAGAATTCGGCGTACCGCAGGCCGGGTTCCGTGAGGCTCACGGAACGGGCCGTGCGGTTGACCAGGCGGACGCCGATCTGCCGCTCCAGCTCGGCCACGTGGCGGGAGACGAGTGATCCCGAGGAGCTCAGCAGTTTGGCGGCTCCGCTGAAGCTGCCCACGTGGGCGACGGTCACGAAGCTTCGCATGAGAAGCAGGCGGTCCATGATTCCTCCGGCCCCGTCACGGCCGGAGGCGCCTCCGGCCGTGTCAGGTGTGGTTGGTGCGGTTGAGCGAAGGGACCCGGTCGCGGTGCGTGGTGTGGGGCGTGGGGACCCGGTCGCGGTGCGTACGGCGGGATGCGGGGCCCGGGCCCGGTGCGTGGAGCGGGGGCGTGGGACCCGGTGCGTGGTGCGGGGGCGTGCGGTCCTGAGTCACCGGCGCCCTGCCCGGAGGGTCAGGACTTCTTCTCCTCGGCGGAGCAGTACTGCGGGGCGCTGCTCACGTTGTCGGCCGTGATGAGGCTGATCGGCGTCGAGGCGATCTTGTCCGTCTTCTTCTTGTCGAGCAGCGCGAGCGTGTTGGTGAGGGCGATCCGGCCGGTCGTCATGGCGGAGTTGGCGACGGTCGCGGCGAACCGGCCGTCCTTGACGGCGGCCACGCCCCGGTCCGTGCCGTTGACGGTCACGATCTTCACGTCGGCCTCGGCGGCCTGGAAGGCCTTGAGCGCGCCGAAGGCCATCTCCTCGTTCGCGACGAAGGCGTACGCCAGGTCCGGGTGGGCCTGGATCATGTTCTCGGCGACGTCCTGCGCCTTGGCGGCGTTGAACATGCCCGGCTGGTTGGCGACGACCTCGACGTTGTCCGGGAGGGCCTTGGTGAAGCCGTTGACCAGCAGGTCGGACGCGGCGCCGGGGGCCCCGGCGATCACCCCGGCCTCGGCGGGCTTCCCCGCGGCGTCCTTCCCGACCCAGCCGGCGTCCAGCTCGCCCACCTGCTTGAGGTCGACGACCACCGCTCCGAGGATGTCGGTGGGGTCGTCGGTCACGACGGACGTGAGGAAGATCGGTATGTTGGCGCTCTTCGCCTTGGCTATGTCCCCCTTGAGCGCGTCGACGTTGACCGTCTGCACGATGAGGGCGTCGACGTCGCGCGAGATCATGTCCTCGATGTTGGACAGCTCCGTACCGGGGTTCTGGTGGGAGTTGGCCGTGTAGAGCTCGGCGTCCTCCGCCTCGGCGGTGTCCTCGACGGACGCCTGGAGACAGGTGTGGAATTCGGTGTCGCCGCCGTTGACGAACCCCAGCGACACCGACCCGTCGTCGGAGGCACCGGCACCGCAGCCGCTCAGTACGAGAGCGAGTCCGGCGGCAGAGGCGGCAGTGGCTCTGCGTGAACGAGCAGAAAGGGTCATGGGAGGGGCCTTTCGAGACGTACGGGCGGGTGATCAGTGCGGGGAGGACTTCTTGTGGAGCTGGTTGGCGATCGCGGCGACGAGCAGCACGGTGCCGACGGAGATCTGCTGGAAGTAGCTGGACACCTGCAGGAGGTTCAGGGCGTTGGCGACGACCCCCAGCAGCACGACGCCGAGGCAGGAGCCGATGACGGTGCCGTAGCCGCCGGCGAGCATGGTGCCGCCGATCACGACCGAGGCCACCGCGGTGAGCTGCAGCTGGAGGCCGCCGGTGCCGGGGCTGCTGGCTCCGAGCCGGGAGAGCAGCATCAGTCCGGCGAGGCCCGAGAGCGCACCGGCCAGACCGTAGAGCACCAGCTTCCGCCGGTTGACGTCGATGCCGCTGAGCCGGGCGACGTGTTCGTTGCCGCCGAGGGCGAAGGCGTCCCTGCCGAAGACCGTGAACTTCATGATCAGGCCGACCACGGTCAGGACCAGGACCGCGACGATCAGCAGGTTGGGCAGGCCGAGCGTCTTCTCCGTGCCCAGCGCGGACAGGTGCTCGCCGATGGAGACGCTGAGCCCGTTGAGCACCAGCAGGGCGACGCCGTCCAGGAGGGTGGCGGTGGCGAGGGTGGCGACGAAGGGGGCCACGTCGGTGTAGGTCACGACGAGGCCGTTGACGAGCCCGACCGCGGTGGCGAGCAGCAGCGACACGACCACGGTGAAGAGGGTCGACCTGCCGTCCGCGAGGAACTGCGCGGCGACGGCGGTGGTGACAGCGGCGTTGCTGCCCATCGAGAAGTCCATCCCGCCGGCCGTCATCAGCAGGGTGAGGCCGGCGGCGAGGACGGCGACGACGCTGACCTGCCGGAGGACGTTGACCACGTTGACCGAGGTGGCGAACGAGTCGGTCTCCACGGCGGCGAACACGATGACGGCGATCAGCACGGCGACGAGTCCGGCGTGCGGGACACCGCCCAGTGTGCGGAAGGGCCCCGGCTTCCGGGCGGACTTCGGGGCGGTCCTGGTACGCGGTGTCTCCGGCGGAGCGGTGATGCTCATCGGGGTTGTCCTCCGAGGGCGGTGGCGACGAGTTCGTCGTGGGTGAGGGCGTCGACGTCGTGCTCGGCGACCACACGGCCGGCACTGACGACGATCACGCGGTCGGACAGGCGCATGACCTCCTCCGCGGACGAGGAGGCGAGCAGGACGGCCACACCCCGGGAGGCGAGATCGTCGATCAGCGCGTGGATGTCGGCGATGGCTGCCACGTCGACCCCGTTGGTGGGGTCTTCGAGGAAGCAGGCGACGGGCGAGGTCTCCAGCCACTTGGCCAGCAAAACCTTCTGCTGGTTGCCGCCGGAGAGGCTGCCGACCGCGGGGTTGCGGGTCAGTGAGACGACGCCGTAGCTCGCGCGGCGCGGTGCGGCACGACGGGTCGTCTCCGCCCAGCGGTGCAGCCGGCGCCCGCTGAGCCGGTCGGTGGCGAGCATGAGGTTCTCGTCCAGGGACAGCCCCGGGACCAGCCCCAGTGCGCGGCGGTCCCCGGTGACGCAGCGCAGCCCGCTGGCGAGGGAGCGCGAGACGCGGCCGAAGGGCACGCGGGTCCCGCCGACCTCCATCTCGCCCGCGTCGGGGCGCCGTCGGCCGGACAGCAGGTCGAACAGCCGGGACTGCGCGTCCCCCGCCGGGCCGAGGACCCCGACGATCTCGCCCTTGCGCACCTGGACGCCGAAGCCCGCGATGTCCCGGCCGCTGGTCAGGCCCCGTACGGTCAGCGCGACCGTGTCCGTGGGCGCCGGGCGCTCGGGACGCCGGGAGACCACGTCGCGGCCGGCCATGTGGCGGACGAGCCCGGCGGCGTCGGTCCGTGAGGCGGGCCCGCTGTGCACCACGGCACCGTCGCGGAGCACGGTCACGTGGTCCGCGATCGAGAGGACCTCGTCGATGTAGTGCGAGATGTAGACGACGGCCACACCCTCGTCGCGCAGGGTCCGCACGAGGGCGCGGATCCGCTCCGCCGCCGCGGCGCCCAGGCAGGCGGTCGGCTCGTCCAGGATCAGGACCCTGCCGCCGCGCCGTACCTCACGGGCGACCTCCACCATCGTCTGCTCGGCGACGGTGAGTTCGCCCGCGGTCCGCCTGACGTCGATGTCGATGTTCAGGTCGAGGAGGGCCTGGCGGGCCTGGCGCTCGACGGACCTCCACGAGACGAGGGAGCGCGAGGCGGGGAGGTCCCCGAGGAGGATGTTCTCGGCGACGGTCAGCGTCATGACCAGTTCGCGGCGTTGCGGGACCGTGGATATGCCCAGCTGACGGGCCTTGCGCGGGGTGAGGGCCGTGTGGACGGTGCCGCCGGTCTCGATCGTGCCGCCGTCGGCCTGGTGCGCCCCCGAGAGGAGCTGGACGAGGGTGGACTTGCCGGCGCCGTTCATGCCCATCAGGGCGTGGACCTCGCCGGGGTGGATGTCCAGCGACACACCTCTGAGGGCCACGGCTCCGCCGAAGCTCTTGGTGAGGTCGCGGATGCGGACGGCCGGCGGCGTGGCCGGGCGTTCCACGGTGCCGGCGGGCACCGGGGCGGTCGTGGCGGACACGTCCTCGCTCCCTTTCGTACGTGGCTCGGGACGGGCCGTCACGGCTGGGACCGGTCCCCGCCGCCGGTGACCCGCTCGAAGCCGCGGACGTCGGGGAACGGGGGCTTGCGGCCGGCCTGGAGGTCGACCTGGAAGGCGTTCAGGCACATGCCGAGCATCGTGAAGTTGCCCAGCGAGCCGATGGCGTCGACCAGTCCCTGAGCGCCGAAGTGCTCGTGCGCGCGGGCGAAGGTGTCGTCCGACACGAAATGCGTCTCCAGCAGTTCCTGGCAGAAGGCGTGGAACGCGGTGTCCGCCTCCTCGGCGAACACCGGTTGCCGGTGTTCCGCGATGGCCTCGACGGCCTCCTCGGGAATGCCGGCCTCGACGGCGGCGGCCACATGCGCGTTCCAGGAGTACTGCGCGTCGAAATGGCGCGCGGCCATCAGCAGGGTCAACTCCCGGAGATGCTTCGGCAGGCTCGATTCGAACCGTACGAACGCACCGAGCGATTCCACCCGTTCGCACAGCTCGGGGCTCCGCAGCCACACCCGGAAGGGCCCACGGACACCACCGCGGCGCGCCGTGATCGTGGCGTGGAGTTCCTGCTGGTGCTCGGTCATGTCCTCGGCGGCGAGTACGGGGATTCTCATGGGAACTACCTGCCTTTCGCTGGGTGCCACGAGCGGTTCGACCGTGTGACGGGAGCCGACCGTACCCCCGGGCCACCGAGGCTCACCCTCCTCGGAATGCAAGGTAAAGCTGCACGCCGGATGCCTCTCATCGGCAGTTCCGGCGCCTAACGTCGGACGACGCACCGACGTCGAGAGGGACTCCGCATGACCGTCATCATCAAGACCGCTTCCGTCCGTCCGCTGGACCGGGGCGGTGCGATCCTCACGACGCCACTGGTGACCACACCGTCGTCGGACGGCGAGAACCTGATCACCAGCGGGATGAGCGTGTATCCGGTGGGATCCGGGGCGCCGATGCACTCGCACAACTGCGACGAGCACGTGACGGTCCTCGAAGGCGAGGCGGAGGTGCTGGTGGAGGGGGCGGTGACCCGTCTCGAACGCTTCGACACGACGTACATCCCGTCCCCGGTGCCGCATCTCTTCCGGAACGTCGGTGACACCCCGCTGCGCATCCTGTGGGTCTACACGTCGGGAACGGTCACCCGGACGTTCACCGGGACCGGGGTGACGGTGGAGCATCTCTCGGACGCGGACCGGATGGCCTGATCACAGGGCCCGGCCGGCCGCGGCGGTCCCCGCCCGCGCGGTCGGGGTGGACGCGGCCGCGGCGTACAGGGCGTGAACGCGGGAGCCACCGCCGCGCACCGGAGGGGGAGCCGTGTCCCCGGGACCGGCCGGGTGTCGCGGGAGGCTGCGGGCGCGGGTCCGGAGGATCGGCGGGTCGGTCACGGTCTGCTCCTCGATCATGCGGGCGGTGGACCGGACCTGCGGACGGACCGGCCCTGACCGGAACTCCGCGCGACGGTCCGGACCGCCCGCACAGCGGTACGCCACGAGCACCGACGACGCACCCGGTCCGGGGCGAGCGCCTCGGACCGGGTGCGGGCGGCGTCTGCTTCTTGGCGGCGACCGTAATCGCACGGGCCGGATGTCGGCAAGATGTCGAACGAGATTGTTGACTGTGTATTCCCGGAGGTGACCAGGGGACGCCCGTTCACGGAAGTTCCCTGGTCAGCCCCCGAGGCCCGTCAGACGATCCGCCGGGGGATCTCCTCGTTCCAGGTGCGGGAGAAGACCCGCCGCCCGTCCTCGTAACCGTCGAGCGTCGCGTCCACGTGGAAGGCGTGCTCGTCCGAGGTCAGTACGGTCCGGGTCTCGACCCGGACGTCCCAGTCGGGACGGCAAAAGCGCATCTCCCAGGCCGACTCGCCGCGCACCGACCCGAAGTCCTCCCCGGTCCAGCTGTACTGCTCGCAGGCCCTGAGCCCGGTCTCGATCCCGTTGTCCTCGTACCGCTGCAGCCCGCGGTCCTTCACGATGTCGAGCACCGACCGGTAGTTGACCAGGTCCCTGGACACGGTCCACGCCTGCTCCGGCTCGCTCAGCCGGGTGACGGCGGGGGGCGCGCAGCCCTCGGGCTCGCCGAAGGGGGGCAGGGCCTTGTCCTCCGGTACGTCGTCGGGCCGGACGGGCAGGGTGAGCGTGCTGCCCTTCTCGTACACGCTGAGGAGGGCCGGTGCGGGCGCCGGCCAGACGAGCGGCCAGTACGAGGTGGAGAGCGACAGGCGGATGCGGTGTCCGGGCGGGAACGCCTGCGCGACGCTGTGCAGCGGTACGCGGACCCGGTAACGCCTGCCCGGTTCCAGGGCCTCGGGGGCTTCCTGGCTGTCGCGGTGGGTCAGGTTGAGCACGCCGTAGGTCACCCTGGTCGAGCGCCCGTCCGGTGCCACGTCGGACAGCCTGACGTTCAGCTGGGCGACCGGGGCGTCCGCGGACACCTCCACGGAGACGACGGGGGCACCGAGGATCTCGACGCGTCCGTCCAGCGGCTCGGTCTGGAAGACGAGCGAGCCGCCGTCCTCCTCGCGCTGGTCGTAGGGCAGGTCCGGCGGGGCGTTGTACGAGGCCCACTTGCCGGCGAACTGGCCGACGGAGAGCGGCGACTGCACCGTGTGGACCCGCTCCTCCTGGTCCGCGAGCTCCTCCGGCCGGCCCAGGTTGCCCGCGCGCAGCGGGAGGACGGTCTCACCGACGTGGGGCGAGGGCCAGGACGGCTCGCCGACCCACCGTCCGGGCCGCTCCTCGTAGGAGGTGGACGGCGGGACGCTCTCCTGCATCCAGGTCCGGAGCATGGGACCGTCCATGACGCCGTTGTCGGCGCCCTTGAGCCAGTGGTCCCACCAGCGCACGACTTCCTGGAGGTACCCGATGGCCGGTCCCGGCTCCCCGAGGTGCGGGAGCTTGTGCGACCAGGGGCCGATGAGTCCCTTGCGGGGCACGTCGACCCGGCTCAGCAGCCGGGTCACGGCGTTGGAGTAGCCGTCCGCCCAGCCGCTGGAGGCGAGCACCGGACAGCGCAGGGCCGAGTAGTCCTCGCTGAGGGAGGCGTGGCGCCAGTACTCGTCCCGCTCCGGGTGGCGCAACCACTCCAGGACCCAGGGGCGGGCGGCGTCGAGCCTCTCCCGCCACATCTCCCGCCAGCGTTCACCGACCACGGCCGGGTCGGGCGGGCACGTGGCGTAGGCGAACATGGTGCCGGCTTCGGCCAGGTTGTCGGAGAGCATCGCGCCGCCGAGGTAGTGCATGTCGTCCGCGTACCGGTCGTCGGTGAACGACGCGATGCAGATCGCGCGCAGGCTCGGCGGCCGGCGGGCGGCCGTCTGGAGGGCGGCGAAGGCGCCCCACGAGATGCCCATCATGCCGGTGTTGCCGTCGCACCAGGGCTGTTCCGCGATCCAGGCCAGCACGGCCTCGGCGTCACGCTGCTCCTGTTCCAGGTACTCGTCCAGCAGCACGCCCTCCGACTCACCGGTCCCCCGCAGGTCGACGCGTACGCACGCGTAGCCGTGTCCGGCGATGTAGGGGTGGTGGATGGCGTCACGGGTGGAGGTGAGGTCGTTCTTGCGGTAGGGGATGTACTCGAGAACGGCCGGCACGGGTTCGGCGTCCGAGGCGGTGGGACGCCAGATCCGCGCGGAGAGCTTGACTCCGTCCTCCATCGGGATCGTGACGTGCTTCTCTTCCTGGATCGCGCAGGGCAGCTGGTCGACGTAGCGCATGCCTGTGCGGCCTCCTTTCGTCGTGCTGGACGTGCCGGGTCACGAGGTCTTCGTGTCGTGGCCTCCGGGCTCCGTCTCGTCGAAGGTGAGTCCGAGGGCGGCCACGCAGCGGTCGAACTTGCGGCGCAGGTCCTCCTCGTCGTCGCCCCCGGTGAAGATGTGTGCCAGCTCGTAGCTGTAGCTGTCCTGCCCGGAAACCGTGGAGAGCTTCTGCCCCTCCTCGGGTACGACGTCGATGCGCACCCCGGGTATCTCACGCTCGATGGCGGCGATCCGTTCCGGGGTGGGGACCTCGTGGACCTTCGCGTCGCCGAACCAGCGGTAGTACCACTTGGCGGCCACGGCGTAGTGCCCCTTCCCGCCGGTGAGGGCGGGGTCGCGGCCGAGGGCGAGGCTGATCATCCGATGGTGGTTGGGCGCGCCGTCGACGTAGTCGAAGAGTTCGGCGTGGGACTGCGAGTGGCGGGGGTTGATCTCCAGGAGGCTGATGCCCTGGGTCTTCGGGTCGTAGAAGTACTCGATGCTGAAGGTGGCCGACTCCATGCCGATCTGCTCCATGGTCCGCTCGCTGACGTCATGCAGCTTGCGGATGACCGCCGGCGGAAGGCTGCTCGGGTACTGGTGGCGCAGGAAGCAGGGGGACGCCGGGTAGTTGATCGAGTCCAGGACGCCGTACACGGTCGCCTTGCCGTCGAGGACGTATCCCTCGACGGCCACCTGGATCCCGGTCATCGCCTCCTCCGCGAGACAGACCTGGCCGCCGACGCCCTCCATCTCCGGGGGCAGCTCCAGCAGCTCGAGCACGGAGTCGAAGGGCCTGCCGACCCGGCCGATGCCCTCCCGGATCCGGTCGACGGCCGTTCTGAACTCCGTCATGTCCGAAACGCCGAAGGCCAGTTCCGACGAGTAGGCGAGGGCCGGCTTGAGCCACATGGGGAAGCTCACGCCCTCGGGCGGCTTGGGGTCGTCGGAGTCCAGGTCCACCCGGCCGAAGGCCGGGAGCTCGTCGATGACCTTCCGCTGCTCCAGCCGGCTCCAGTACTTGTGCTCGCACTTGACCACGGATTCGAGGCCGGTCGTACGCACGCCGTACTCCTTGCCGAGCATCGGGACGAGGGTGCTCACCGGGAAGTCCCAGTACCCGACTATCGCGTCGATGCTGCCGTCGTGCGCGTCGAGGACGGCTCGGGCACGGTCCATCAGACCGGGCACGGACACCTCGCCCTCCTGCAGTTCCTCGACGCCCAGCAGGCGGTGGAACCGGTAGGAGCCGGCGTCCGGGACGGCTTCCAGCGTCCGCAGGTTGGAGTCGTCGAGACCGATGACGAAGATGTTCCTGCGCTGCCCCTGGGGCATGTGGTGTTTCCCTTCCGTAGGAGGAGTTCCCGCACACCACAGCGCGTGCCCTCGGCATCGGCCGACATGCGGGGTGATCCTCCGACGGGAGCGGTCCGGCCGTCCGGCCCGCCTCAGCGCACCCCGCGGGTGCGGTACTGGACGCTGATCCGCGGCCCGCGGGCGTGCGCGGTCTTGGGCACGGCGTGCTGCCAGGTGCGCTGGCAGGAGCCGCCCATGACGATCAGGTCGCCGTGGCCCAGCGGCCGGCGCACGGTGTCGCCGCCGCGGCACGGGCGCAGCAGCAGATCGCGCGGGGCTCCGAGGGAGAGGATCGCCACCATCGTGTCCTCGTGCGAGCTGCGCCCGGTCAGGTCGCCGTGCCAGGCGACGCTGTCGCGCCCGTCCCGGTAGTAGCAGAGTCCGGCCGTGGTGAAGGGTTCGCCCAGCTCGTCGCCGTAGTGGGAGGACAGCGTGTCGCGGGCCTCGTCCAGGACGGGGCTCGGCAGGGTGTCCCCGGCGCCGTAGAAGGAGAGCAGGCGGGGCACGTCGACCGTCCGGTCGTACATCTGGCGGCGTTCGGCCCTCCAGGGCACCCCGGCCGCGAGCTCGGCGAAGAGCTCGTCGGCGCCGCTCAGCCAGCCCGGGAGCAGGTCGATCCACGCCCCGTCACCGAGGACCGTCCTGCGCACCCCGGTGAGGCGGCCGAGCTGCGGGCGGTCGGCCTGGTCGAACAGGGAACCCTGGAGATGAGCGGACATGGGGGCAAGCCTACCGCCCAATAGAACAAGCGTTCCTATCGGCGGGTGGGGTCGGTCCCCTCCGGGTCGTCGCCGTCGTCCAGCTCGGGCTCCAGGCCCTCGGCCACCTCGGTCCGGCCGAGGCCCGCGTCGGCACGCCAGGCCTCGAAGGACCAGCCGGTGAGAGCCACCACGGCCAGCCCCAGGGTCCAGCCGCCGACCACGTCGCTGAACCAGTGGACGCCCAGCGCGACGCGGGTGAACCCCACGCCCAGGACGGAGACGATCGCCACGGCCCAGCACAGAGGGCGGAGGCTGCGCCGGACCAGGGGCAGGAGCACGAGCAGCAGGACGGCGAACGACGTCGTCGCCGCCATCGCGTGGCCGGAGGGGAAGGAGTAGCCGGGGGCGTGGGCGACCGGGTCCGGGAGCGACGGCCTGGCCCGCTCGACCACCATCTTGACCAGCAGGCCGATGAGCCCTCCGGCCACCGCCGTGACGGCCGACCAGGCGGCGAGCCGCCAGGCGCGGCGGTACAGCAGCCACAGGGTGAGCACGGCCACCGCGGCGCGCAGCGTCACGGGATCCCACACCACGTCGGAGAAGAAGCGCAGGGTGCCGGTCCACGCCGGATGGTCGAGGGCGGTCCGGTTCAGCCACCGGGCGGCGCCCGCGTCGAGGCGCCGCAGCGGCAGCCACCCGCTCTCCACCAGGACGAGCAGGAGGCCGAAGAGGACGGCGGCGACGGCGGCGGCCGCCGCGGAACCGAACAGCCGGACGCCGAACCGGCGGTCGGCGTCCTTGCGCCTCCGCCGCAGCGCGGCCGGGACAGCGGGTCGTGCGGACATTCAGGCTCCAGGGTCGGGTTGTACGGGACCGGGCCGCTTGGCCCGCACCGCCTCCAGCTGGGCGGCGAAGGAGAGGCCGAGGAAGAGTGCGATGGAGGTGAGGTAGGCCCAGAGCAGCAGCGACATGAACGCCGTGAGCGGGCCGTAGACGGTGTCGAAGGAACCGCTGACCGCGAGGTAGAGGCTCAGCAGCCAGGTCAGCGTGGTCCAGAGCACCAGGTACACGGCGGCGCCGAAGGCCAGCCAGGTGTAACCCGGCTGCCGGCGCCTCGGCGAGCGGCGGAAGATGGCGCTCGCCGACAGGAGCACGAGGACCACTCCGGCGGGCCAGCGCAGCAGGTCCCAGGCGGACCGGGCGCCGGCGCTCAGGTCGTAGACGTCGACCACCGCGGCGACCAGGTCGCCCCCGGCGACCATCGCGACGAAGCCGATGCCGAGCGGGATGCCCGCGGTCAGCGACATCACCAGCCCTCGCAGGTACTTCAGGTGGAAGACCCGGTCGCGCTCGACCCCGTAGATGCGGTTGGCACCGCGCTCTATCTGGCACATCGCGGTCGTGGTGTTGGTGAGGGAGAAGACGAGGCCGAACCAGAGGGCGAGCTGGGCGCCGTCGTCGGCGTGCTGCCGGCTGCGGTCCAGGGCGTCGTCGACCACGTCGGCGCTCGGCCCCGCCGTGATGCGGTGGATCGTCAGCTCGGCCACCCTGCCCAGGTCCTCGGTGTGCAGGGCCGTGGACAGCCCGACGAAGGCGATGACCAGCGGCACCACGGCCAGCACGGTCTGCAGGGCGAGCGCCCGGGAGTGGCTGAAGCCGTCGGCGTACCGGAAGCGGACGAAGGAGTCGCGGAGCAGCGGCCAGCGGCCGTAGCGCCTCAGGGTGACGAGGGCCTCGTCACCGGAGAGCTCACTCCCGACCATGTCGCGGGTCTGCGGGACCCTGGTGGCGGTACCCATGTCACTCCCCCCTCTCAGGCAGGAGCACGGTCAGCGCGCCGGGCCTGACCTCGGCGGTGAGACGCCGGCCCGGGGTCACGGGGTCGCCGTCCAGCTCACGCTGTTGCGGGGTGTCGAAGCGGATGTCCGCACGGCGGAAGGTGAAGTACTCCACCGAACGGGCGCCGCCCTCGCCTCCGGCCCCGCTCCGGGGCCGCATCAGCGTGGTGACGGCGCTCAGCCAGCCTCCCGGGCCGCGCGGGTCGAGGATCATGAGGTCGAGCAGTCCGTCGTCGGGACGGGCGGCCGGGACCAGGGCGGCCCCGCCCTGCACCTTGCCGGTGTTGGCGACGAGCACCATCCGGGCGCTGCGGCGCAGGGGGCGCGCCCCGTCGAGGGCGACCGTCAGGCGCATGCGGGGGGCACGCAGCTCCCGCAGGCCCGCCATGACGTACGCGGGCCAGCCGAGCACGGCCTTGGCGCGGTCGCTGGTGCTCTCCAGCATCGCGGCGTCGAGACCGGCGCCGGACATCACCGTGAAGTGTGCGGGCGCCATGCCGTCGCCCTCGATCCGGCCGAGGTCGATGCGGTGGGGGGCGCCGCGCAGCGCCACGGCCAGGGCCTCCGCCGGCTTCACCGGGAGGCCGAGGTTGCGGGCGAGGAGGTTGCCGGTGCCGCACGGCACCACCGCGAGCGGTACGCCCGTGTCCGCCAGGGCGTCAGCGGCGGCTCGGACCGTCCCGTCGCCGCCGCAGACCACGACGAGCGAGAACCCGTCCCGCACGGCGCGCTCCGTCTGCCCCTCCCCCGGGTCGTCGGCCGTGGTCGGCACGAATTCCGCTCCGTGGTGCCCGTGGTCCTCCAGGACCCGCCGCAGATCGGCGCAGGCGCTCTCGTCGGTGACGGTTGGGTTGAAGACCACGGCGGTGCGGCCGGGCGCGGAGGCCACCGCACCCGCGGGCGCCGTCGCGGGGGACGGCGCGGCGGCGGGCACATGGGGGCCCGCCAGCAGCGCGCGGCCGACGATCAGCAGGGACAGCCCGCCGTTGAGCAGGCCCCCTGCGATGTCCGTCGGGTGGTGCATCCCCCGGTACGCCCGGGCGAGCCCCACCAGGACGGGCACGAGCAGCAGGAGCACCGCCACCACCTTGCGCCAGGGCCCCTTCGCCCGGTGCAGGACCAGGACCGCGAGGCCGGCGTAGAGGGCCGTCGCCGCACCGGTGTGTCCGGAGGTGTAGCTGGACGTGGGGGGCGAGGCGTCGAGCCGGTCGACGTCCGGCCGGGTGCGGTCCACCGCCTCGGTGATGACCAGGAACACCAGGGACTGGAGCGACACGGCGACCGAGAGGAAGAGCGCGTCCCGCCACCGGGGAAGCCGGGGCACCAGGAGCAGGGCCAGGCAGGCGAGCAGGGTGCCGGCGACGACCGTGACCGTGTTGCCCGCCTCGGACACGATCAGGGACACCGTGTCGAAGGTGCCGGTGCGGGCCCGCTCCAGCCCTTCGTTGACCTCGTCCTCGGAGGTCAGCGGCCAGACCCGGGCCGCCGGGCCGGTGAGGAGGAGACCGAGCCCCACCATCAGGGCGGCCTGGCAGACCGCCGTCGCGGCGATGACTCCCGCCGCACGGCCCATGCCCCCGGCGGTCTCCGGGGTCCCGCTCGCCGCGTCGGGGGTCTGCGGGGTTCCGGCCCCGGCCGCGGGGGCTCCGGCCGGGCGCGTCCCGCCTCTCGGGAGCGGCAGCGACGGTACCTGCTCGCCGGGGCTCGGCGGCAGGGCGGAGACGTGCCCGGTGAGGGCTGTACGTCTTTCCGGCAGGTCGGTCGGCATGGTGTTCCCGTCGTTCGGTGCCCCTCGGGCTACGCGTGGGACCGGGCTGTCACCCGGCGATTCGCCGTCTGCCCCCTCCTCGGCCCTCCAGACCTGCCACCGCTCCTGCGTCCTCCCCCGCGGGTGCGGGGCCGTGTCCCCACAGGTCGCAGCGGCCGGGTATAGGTCATAAGCTGCCGGGGTCGACGGGATGCGGCCACGAGGGCTCTGACCAGGCCTTCTGTTCTGTCCGGCCGTCGGCTCGCGTACCAGGCAGGGCGGGCGGCCATCCGGGAAAACCGCAGTACTGACCCGCTCCCCCGTGGGCAGGAGAGCGACGAAGCCGCACGCCCCACGTACGGGCGACGGCGGATACGGCATACCTCAAGGGAAGGAGCGCCCGATGCCGGAAGAAGGACGCGGTGACGACGTCTACCAGCCGGACGGTTCGGACTCGGACAACCGGCCGGCGGACGACCTCGACCCCGAGAACGTGATCGACGAACCCGACCTCGACGACATGCTGGACACGGGGTACTCCCCGCCGGAGAAGCCCCTCGGCGTGTCGAAGTACGGCACGACCGGCGAGGAGCAGCGGGAGGGCGAGTCCCTCGACCGGCGCCTCGCACAGGAGGTGCCCGAGGCGGACCCCTTGGCCGCCGTGGCCGACGACGGTCCGGAGGACAACGGCCCCGAGGAGGACGACGCCGGGGACGCGCGCGCCGGCCGCGTCGCCACGGCCGACGAGGAGCCCGGCACCCCCGCCCGCAACAACCGGGTGCTGGGCCGGGACGTCGGCATCGACGGGGGCGCGGCCTCCGCCGAGGAGGCGGCGGTGCACATCCAGGAGGACGACACGGTCTGAGCCGCCGGCAGCACGCCCGCGCCGGGTGCCCCCCGGCGGGGAACACGTACGGCCCGGAGGTCAGGGCCCCGCACCGGGGCTCGGACGTCCGGGCCGTACGCATGTCCGGGGGCTTTCCCGTACCCGGGCGTCCCCGGCACTCCTATGCGCCTCGAACGCCGCCTATGCGTCCTGCCTCCCGATGCATGGCACGGCCGGCCCGGAGACGGTTCAACTGAACCCCGAGAACCCGGAACCGGTCGATTGCACATCACCCACACGGGAGGCGTCCGATGACAACACCTCTGGCCGACTACGCGCAGTTCGCCGGAAAGCGGATCGCGATCGTCGAGCACATGCAGAACCACCCCTTCGTCCTGGGGCTGAAGCAGGCTCAGGAACACGGCCTCGAAGTGTGGCTGCTGACGGGTGACCGGTCCTGGTACACCCACGGACACGACTGGGACACCCACCCGCTGTCCATCGTGGACCAGGTCGTCGACGTCGACACCACCGACCTCGACGCGGTGCTCGCCGCCGTCACCGGCGAGGACGGGGCGCCGCTGGTCGACGGCATCACCTCGTTCTCCGACTACCACACGGAGCTCGCGGCACAGGCCGCCGCCCGTCTCGGGCTGCCCGGCCCCGACCCGGCCGCCGTGCGCACCGCCAACATCAAGGACCAGCTGCGGATCGCCCTCGGCGACGAACCGTTCAACATCCCTCACGTGCTGGTCGGCCACCGGGGCCAGCTGGAGGAGGCGGCCCGCCGGCTCGGCTTCCCGATGATCGCCAAACCCCCGGCGGAGGCGATCAGTTACGGCGTACGCAGGGTCGACGACATGGCCGGTCTCGTCGAGGCGTGGGAGGAGCTCTCCGCCGTCCGGCACAGCCTGCGCGGGCAGCCGCGCAGCGGCGAGGTGCTGCTGGAGCAGTACGTCGAGGGCGTGGAGGTCAGCGTCGAGACGATGACGGTGGACGGGCACACCCATGTCTTCGGCGTCACCTCCAAGGACCTCTTCGGCGATCCCCTCTACATCGAGTGCGGGCATACCTTCCCCGTTCCCCTCTCCGACGACGAGCGGGACGAGCTGTACCACGTGGTCCGCACGACGCTGGAGATGATCGGCTACCGGCACGGCCCCTGCCACACCGAGGTCAGGCGCACCGAGTCCGGCTGGCGGATCATCGAGGCCAACCCCCGTACCCCGTCGAGCTGCATGACCATGCTGGTGACCGACGTCACCGGCCGCAGCCCGATCCTCGACGCCTGGCTGCTCACCATCGGCGTCGCCCCGCCGATCGAGCCCGTCGTCCACCGCGGTGGCGCGGCCGTGCGCATGATCTACCCCGCCCGGCGCGGGACCCTGTCGCACATCGACGGGCTGGAGGCCGCGGCGGCGGTGGAGAACGTCCAGGTGCTGCTGCACGTCGAGAAGGGCGACCACCTGCTGCAGCGCATGGACAACTCCTCGTGCGTCGGCTTCACCTACTGCAACGGCCCCGACCGGGTGGCCGCCCAGGAGCTCGCGGACAAGGCCGCCGCCCTGCTGGACTTCGTCGTCGAGGAAGACCTCCGGTGAGCCCGTATACCGAGGGCTCGGACGGTGTGCGGCCGGTCGCGGACGCGGCCGGTCTCGAGGCGGCCGGGTGGAGCTCGCTGCTGGGGGCGGAGGACTTCTTCCAGACTCCCCGGTGGCTGACCGTGCAGGAGCACAACTCCGGTACGGCGATGGACTTCCTGGTGCGTGAGAGGGGAGGCGTCCCGGTGGCCGGGCTGGTCACCGCCTGGGCCGACACCTCGGTCGCCTGGCTGCTCGCCCGGCCGGACGCCATGCTGAAACGCGCCCTGGAGCAGGAGGTCCCCGAGGCGGCCGGTGTCCTGCGCGACGTCGCCGGGGGCGATCCGGACAGCTTGCTGCCCTCGCTGGTCTGCGGAGGGCGGCACCTCGGCCGCACCCGGGCGCTCGCCTCCGCGGACGCCGCCGAGGACGACCTCGCGGCCCTGGTGGGGAGGGCGGAGACCATGGCGGCGGACCGGGGGGCGGCCACCGTCTGCTTCCCGCACGTCGACGTACGGGACACCTCACTGGTCGCCCTGCTGGAGAAGCGGGGCTACCACCACCACCCGTCCGACCACTACGCCTGGCTGGACATCCCGCCGGGCGGCTTCGAGCAGTTCGTCGAGGAGATGAGCGCCCACCGCCGCCGCCGGGTCCGCCTGGAACGCCGGGCGCTCGCGGAGGCCGGTGTCGAGGTGAACGTCGAACCGCTCACCCAGGCGCTCGCCCCCCGCCTCGGGCAGCTCGACGCCAACCTCCTGCGGAAGTACGGGAATCCGGCCAGCGACGAGGGCTCCGCCCGCATGATCGGCCGGATCGCCGAGATCATGGGCGACGACGTCCTGGTGTCCGTGGCCCGGCAGCGCGGCAGCATCATCGGCTTCGGCATGGTGCTGCGGTCCCGGGCCCGCGGCGAGGAGCAGTGGTACGGCCACCGCGCCGGGTTCGACTACGAGGCCCAGGGCAAGCTGCCGCTCTACTACGACGTCCTCTACTACGAGGTGCTGGACGCCGCCGCCAAGGAGGGCGCCACCGTCCTGCACGCCGGGATCGGCAGCGTCCAGGCCAAACTGGCCCGCGGCTGCGCGGTCAGCGAGCAGCGCTCCTACCTGCTGCCGCTGCCCCGTACCGGAGACACCGCGGGCACGCCCGCCGACGACCGGGAGACGACCACACGATGAGCCCCGCCACCGATCTCCAGGAAGGCGGCGGCTGGAACGCCGCCGTCGGAGCGAGCGTCGCCCCCTCCGGCCGTCGCGGGGGCACCCTGCGACTGGTCTCGTCGGCCGACGTCGACTCCCTGGACCCCGCGAGGACCTACTACGTCTGGGTGTGGCTGCTGCAACGCCTCCTCAACCGCACGTTGATGGCGTACCCCACCGACCCCGGGCCGGCGGGCCTGGTGCCCGTCCCGGACCTCGCCGAGGGGCCCGGGGTGGCGAGCGACTCCAACCGGACCTGGACCTACCGGCTCCGCGAGGGCGTCCTCTTCGACGACGGCACCCCGGTGACCTCGGCCGACGTGCGGTACGCCGTGCAGCGGATCTTCGCCCAGGACGTGCTCCCCGGCGGCCCCACCTATCTGGTGCCGCTCCTGGACGACCCGGACCGCCCGTACGCGGGGCCCTACCGGGACGGCGAGGACGGCCTGCCCGCCGTGCTCACCCCGGACGCGCGCACGATCGTGTTCCGGCTGCGCACCCCGTTCTCCGACTTCGACCATCTGATGGCCCAGCCCTGCGTCTCCCCCGTCCCGCGGCACGCCGACACCGGGGCCGCGTACGGCGAGGACCCGCGCTGCACCGGCCCCTACCGGGTCGCCGAGCACCGGCCGGGCAGCAGGCTCCTCCTGGAACGCAATCCCCACTGGGACCGTGCCACCGACCCCGTGCGGCCCGCGCTCCCGGACCGGGTGGACGTCACCATCGGCCTCGACCTCGACGACATGGACGAGCGGCTCGTCGCCGGCGAGTTCGACATCAACCTGGAGGGCCGCGGCCTCCAGCACGCCGCCCAGGCCCGCCTGGCCGGGGACCCGGTGCTGCGCTCACGCACCGACAACCCGAAGACGAGCTTCCTGCACTTCGTCTCGCTCCAGCCGCACATCCCGCCCTTCGACAACGTGCACGTGCGGCGGGCCGTGCACTACGCGGCCGACAAGATCCTGCTCCAGGAGGCCCGCGGCGGCCCGGTGACCGGCGGCGATCTGACCACCGCGCTGTTCCCGCCGAGGCTCCCGTCCCACCAGCCGCTGGACCGCTACCCGACCGGGCCCGATCTGCGCGGCGACCTCGACGCCGCCCGCGCCGAGCTGGCGGCCGCCGGGCTGCCCGACGGCTTCGACGCCGTCATCGGCACCCAGCGCGGGAAGTTCCGACTGGTCGCCGACGCGGTCGTGGAGTCGCTCGCCCGGGTCGGCATCCGGCTGACCGTCAAGGAACTCGACGTCGCGACGTACTTCAGCCAGGGCGCGGGCTCACCGGAGACGATCCGCACGCACGGGCTCGGTCTGATCGTCACCGACTGGGGCGCCGACTTCCCCACCGAGTACGGCTTCCTGGCCCCTCTGGTGGACGGCCGGCTGATCCGCCCCGGCGGCGGCAACTGGAACATCGCCGAGCTCGACGACCCGAAGGTCAACGAGCTGATCGACACCGGGCTGCACACCGCCGACCCCGCCGCCCGCGCCGAGCTCTGGCGGGAGGTGGAGCGCCGGGTCATGGACCACGCGGTGATCCTCCCGCTGGTCCACGACAAGACCCTGCACTACCGGGGCCCCCGCGCCACCGATGTGTACGTCCACCCCGCCTTCGGCCTGTACGACATCCAGGCCATGGGCGTCCTCGACGATTCCACCGACCGGGAGACCGACACCGTATGAACGACGCAGCAGCGGACCTCCGCTTCGTCCCGCTGGACGCCGGCGACACCGCCACGCTGGACGCCTGGCTCCGACTGACCGAGGACGGCGCGGACGGCGTCCCGCTGTCCGCCGCCCCGCCCTGCGAGGCCGACCTGGCCGGCTCGGTGCGCTTCGCGCCGCCGGGCACCGCGCTGGCGGGCGAGGTCGCCTTCCTGGACGGTGAGGCGGTCGGCGCGGTCCGTCTGGTGCTCCCCGACGGAGCGCCCGTCGCCGTCGTCGACCAGCTGCTGACCGCGTCCAAGGAGCGCCGTCAGGGCATCGGGACCGCCCTCGTCGGGCGGGCCCGTGCCCTGGCAGGGGACCACGGCCGCACCCTCCTGGTCGCCGACGTGGTCCAGGCGCTGCCGGGCGGGCCCGCCCGGGACGAGGGCCCGGCCGCGTTCGCGGCCGCGGTGGGCGCCACCCCCGCCGACGGCCCGGAGGGCGTCCACCAGTGGCTCGACCTGGCCCGGCACGACCCGCTGGCCGGCGGCGTCCCGGAGGTCCCGGCCGGCTACCGGCTCCAGCGGTGGGGGACCATCACCCCCGACGGGTTCGCGGTCGCCGTGTCGGAGCTCGGCCAGTCGCTCGGCGAGAGCCGCCCGGAGACCTGGGGGGAGGGCCCCGAGGCGATCCGCACCAGCCATGTGCGGCGCTACGAGCGGATGCGGGTGGGCCGCGGCCGGCGCGCGTACCACGTGGGCGTCGTGCACGAGGAGACCGGTGAGCTCGCCGGCTTCACCAGCGCCTCCAAGACCACCGGCAATCCGGAGCACCTCCTCCAGGGCATGACGGTGGTGGCGGCCGGGCACCGCGGCCACGGCCTGGGGCTGCTGCTGAAGCTCGCGAACCTCGCCCACGTGCGTGAGTACGAGCCCTCGGTGCGGCTGATCGAGACGGCCAACGCCGATGACAACCGTCCGATGATCGCCCTCAACGAGGCGATGGGCTTCGTCCCTCAGGAGCGCTTCGTCTCCTGGGAGGTGCCGGTCGTCCCCGCCGGCTGACCGTCCGGCGGCCGTTCCCCGCCCCCTCCGGGGACGCGGGGGGCGGCCGCCGCGCGCGTGCGCTCCCGGAGGAAGCGGGGCAGCCAGCCCGTGCCGAGCAGCACCCCGGCGACCACGACGACCCCGCCGGCCACCGCCCATCCGGTGGGACGCTCGTGCAGTGCCAGCCAGGCGCCGGCCATGCCGACGACGGGAACCAGCATCGAGAACGGCGCGACGACACCCGCCGGGTAACGCTTGAGCAGGGCCGTCCAGATCCCCGAGCCGACGACGCTGCCCACCACCGCGATGAAGACGACCGCGGCCAGGCTCGGCCAGCCGTCGGGGCCGAACGCCGATCCCAGCGCCCTCCACCCCGTGCCCGGGCCCTCCATCACGGCGGACAGCGCGAGCAGCGGCACCGGCGGGACGACCGCCATCCACAGCGCGAAGCGCAGGGGGTACTCCGGATTCGCCCGACGGCTGGCCAGATTGCCGACGGCCCAGCCGAGCGCCGCCAGCACGGTCAGCACCAGCGGCAGGAGCGGTGCCGTGCCGGCCCGGTCGACCGCGATCACCACCATCCCCGCCACCGCCAGTCCGATGCCGGCCAGCTGCCGCCCGGTGACCCGCTCGCGCAGGAGCAGCGCACCGAGCAGGGCCGTGAAGGGGGCCGATGCCTGCACCACCACGGACGCCAGACCCGACGGCATCCCCTGGTCGATGGCGAGGAAGAGCAGACCGAACTGGGCCACGCCGAAGCCCAGTCCGTACCCGAGCAGCCAGCGCAGCGGCACCCCCGGGCGCGGCACGAACAGGACGACCGGCACTGCCAGCACCAGATAACGCAGCGCCGCCAGGAAGAACGGCGGGAAGTGGTCGAGGCCGACGCGCACCGCGAGGAAGTTCAGCCCCCAGAGCACGGCCACCAGGACCGCCAGCGACCGGTCCCGGGCGGTCACCGGGAGGTACCGGAGAGCAGACCGGACTCGATGACCCGGCCGCCCGTCCCCCGGAGGAACTGCCCGTCGCCGATGAGCTTCTGGTCGTCGGCGCACTGCTGGAGCACGAGCGTGTACCGGACTCCGTCGGGGTCCTCCAGCAACCAGCAGAACATCATCACGCCGGGGCACGAACCTCCCTTGAACACCACGCGCGGCCACCGGGCGGAGTCGACCGGGACCCCCGGGTACGCCGTCAGGATGTCGTCGACGACCCCGCTCGGGTCCGCCGCCCCGTCCTCGGCCAGAGCGGTCAGCACCCGGGACACGTCCCACGCGCTCATGTGCCAGTCCAGGCCCAGCTTGTGGACCGTCGTGCCGAGATCGGAGCCGCGCACGGTCATCGGGCCGGCGATCCGCTCCAGCAGGCGCCTGCGGCCGGCCTCGTCCGCGGACGCCCACTCGGCACGCGTCTCCGGTGCGCCCCAGCCGATCTCGAACACCTCATGGCTCGTCAGGAACGGCCGCAGCAGCGCGGGTTCGCTGTGCCCGCCCGCCACGACGGCCCGCTCCACCGCATCCCGGCCCAGCAGGTCCTGGATCAGGTCGGCGGCGGTGTTGTCGCTCATCGCGATCATCTTGTACGCCGTCTCGCGCACCGGGACCCGGGAGCCGTCCGGCAGTTCCTGCATGTCGCCGGTGGGGAGGCTGCGCAGGGCCGGCCGTACCGTCACCTCGTCGTCCCACCGCACGCTGCCGGCGGCCACCGCCTCGGCCAGCGCCCGCATCAGGTACAGCTTGTACGAGGAGCCGTTGGGCATGGGCCGGTCGGCGTCCTTGGCGTACAGCGTCTCGGCCGCACCGCCGTCCGCCCGGGTGACCAGCGCGGACCAGGTCACCCCCGGCTGCTCCAGCGCCCGCTCCAGGTCCTCCCACGTGCGCACCGGCGGTGTCACCGTCTCGGGCCCCAGGTGCAGGACGCGGATCAGTCCGGAGGAGTCGAGCGTCAGCGACAGCGTCGAGCGGACTCCGGTCGGGCCCTCCAGGGTCACCCAGGACTTGTGGGCCACCGGCTGGTAGTCGGCGACGGTGAACGGGCCCTGTCCGCGCCACTGTTCGACCGTCGCCGAGAATCCCTGGGGGTGGCGGGCGAGGAAGACGGGGACGAAGGCCCCGGACAGGTCCTCCTCCGCCGGCGCCTCGGGGGCGGTGAGCAGCTCCACCGCCCAGCGGGTGCGGCGTCCCAGAGGAGTGCCGTCCGCGTCGAGCGCGGCCTGCGCGTCCGGGCTGGCGGAGGCGTCGGAACCGGACAGATCGATCATCATCGCTCCTCGGCGGCCGTTGCCGACCGGTGGGGTCGGTCCTCGGTGACTGTGATGGCCGTACACGGGCAGAGGTCGGCGCACAGCCGGACCGTCTCGTGCAGTTCGGGCGGGGGTTCGGTCAGGAGCAGGACCACCGTGCCGGTGTCGGGGTCCTGGTCGAAGACCTGCGGCTCCGTCGCCGCGCACCGGCCCATCGCGCAGCAGGCGTCCGTGTCCACGGCCACGGTCAGCCGGCCGGTGCTCACCAGGTCACCGGCAGCGCGCCGATCCCGTAGCTGGACACCTCGTGCCGGAAGTCCAGTTCGTCGAACGGGACGGCGAGCCGGGCGCCCGGCATCCAGCGCAGTACGGCGGCCAGCATCTCCTCCAGCTCGACCTTGGCCAGCCACTGGCCGAGGCACTGGTGGATGCCGTGGCCGAAGGCGAGATGACGGCGGGCGTCGCGGCCCGGGTCCAGGGTGTCGGGGTCGGGGAAGACCGACCCGTCGCGGTTGCCGGCCGAGAGGGACACGACCACGCCCTCGCCGGCCCGGATCGTCACGTCGCCCAGCTCCACGTCCTCCAGCGCCGCACGGGCGAGGCCGTTCTGCACGATGGAGTGGTAGCGCAGCAGTTCCTCGACCGCCTTCGGCAGCAGCTCGGGGTCCTTGGCCAGTGTGTCGGCCAGCCCCTGGTCGGTGACCAGGCTCAGCAGGCTGAGGCTCGCCTGGCTGGTCGTCGTCCCGTGTCCGGCGACGAGCAGCAGCCGGCACATCGGGACCATCTCCTCGACGGTCAGGTTCCCCGTGCGGACCTGGTCGACGACGAGACGGCTCAGCAGGTCGTCGCCCGGCTCGGGCATCCGCATGCGCTCCTCGACCACGTCGCGCAGCAGGCCGTCCAGCTCGTCGCGGGCTGCGGCGACCTGTGCGGGCGGATAGCCGCGGTCGATGAGGATGCCCGCCCGGTTCTCGATCAGCTCGCGCTGCTCGTCGGACACCCCGAAGAGCAGGGCGATCACCCGGGAGGGGACGGGGATCGTCAGCCCGCGTACCAGGTCCACCGGACGCTCGCCCGCGGTCAGCTCGCCGAGCATCTCGTCCAGGTGCTCCCGCAGCACGGGCCGCATCGCTTCGGCCCTGCCGTGCAGGAAGTCGCGGGTGAGCATGGACCGCAGCCGCGAGTGGTCGGGGTCGTCCATGCGGATGAAGGAGGCGGTGTGGGGCTTGTCCCGCACCAGGGGGGACGTGGTCGTCATCATCGGGAAGCCGGGGGCGCTGGTCACCGCGGTGAACCTGCGGTCGCCCAGCACCGCGCGGACGTGCGGATGCGCCGTCACCAGCCACACCTGGGCCCCGTCCCACATCGTGATGCGGCTCGCGGCGGGGCCGGACCTCAGCAGGGCGAGCGGCGGTGGCGGATCGATCGGGGAGACGCGCTCCATCGGGTAGGGCGGTGCCGCTGTCGCCTTCGGGGATGCTGCGTCCTGCGTCATGGGTCCCACCTATCGCTGCACGGGCATGCCGACGTGAAGTAGCGGCCCCATCCTCACCGTCCTCGTCACGCCTCCCCTTCGGGGCGGCCGGACCTGCATAACCGGCCACGAACGCACATAACAGGGGCCGCCGGTAGCCGTTCACCGGGCGTCGGCCCGGCTGCTACGGTCGGCGCGCCGTACCGTCGGACGCTTTTCGGCCGGATCCCCGCTCCGGCCCAACCCCCGGGGAACGAGGACCACATGAGTTCATCGCTGCAGGGAAAAGTCGCACTCGTCACAGGTGCCAGCTCAGGGATCGGCCGGGCCACCGCACGTGCCCTCGCCGCGGCCGGGGCCTCGGTCGCCCTCGCCGCCCGCCGCGCCGGCCGTCTCGAGGAACTGCGTGGCGAGCTGGAGGCGAAGGGCGCCACGGTGCAGGTCCTCGACCTGGACGTGACCGACGAGCAGGCGGTGGCCGCCGCCGTGCGCTCCACCGTCGAGACGCTCGGCCGGCTGGACATCCTGGTGAACAACGCCGGGCTGATGCTGCTCGGGCCGGTGGAGGACGCCGATACCACCGACTGGACCCGGATGATGGACACCAATGTCATGGGTCTGATGTACATGACCCACGCGTCCCTCCCCGAGCTGATCAGGAACCAGGGCACGATCGTCCAGATCTCCTCCATCGCCGCCCGCGTCGTCGGGCGGGGCAGCGCCGTCTACAACGCCAGCAAGTTCGCCGTCAACGGCTTCAGCGAGGGGCTGCGCCAGGAGGTCACCGAGCGCGGGGTGCGGGTGGTGGTCATCGAACCGGGCACCGTGGAGACCGAGCTGCGCGACCACATCACGCACGCTCCGTCCAAGGCCGCGATCACCGAACGAGTGGCGAAAATACGCCAGTTGCAGAGCGAGGACATCGCCGAAGCGGTCCTGTACGCCGTCACCGCGCCCCCGCACGCCACGGTCAACGAGATCTTCATCCGCCCCACCGACCAGGCCTGAGCCACGTTCCGTACGGCGGGCACCGCACTGCGCGGTGTCCGCCGTCGTGCTGCGCCGGGGCGCACGGGGCGAGAGAAGGACGAGGAGCGGACGAAGAGAACGCCTGCCTAACGTGAGCCGCAACAGGCCGTCACAGGTGAAGAAGAGGCGTCATCCATAACCGTAAGGAAGCCGTTCGTGCCTTCTGCGATACACGTGCCCTCCGTTCCCGACCGGCTGACGCGGTTGCCCTTCTCGCGTCCGGACCTACGGCTGCTGGACGCGATCGGGCAGTGCGGTGACCTCGCCGAAGCGGCCCGCAGGGCGGGACTGAGAGCCGCGGCGGCCCAGCGCCGGCTCGACCGGCTGGACCAGGCCACGGGGCTGCGGCTGACGTCGCGCGGCGCCCCCGCCACCCGGCTGAGCCCCGACGGCGCCCGGGTGCTCGTCGCCGGGCGGCGGTTCTTCCGCCAGGTGGACCAGGCCGTGCAGACCGAGATCTACGGGCGCGGCGCCGAGGCCCTGAACGCGCCCCGCATCCTGGACATCGCCACGGCCGAGCCGCTGATGGAGGACCTCGTCGAGGACGCGGCCGACACCCTGGGGATCCTTCTGTCGGTCAGCCACGACACACCGCTCCAGGTGCTCCGGCAGCTCGACGGCTACCGGGTGGACGCCGCCCACACCTGGGGTCTGGACACCCTCTCCCACGCGGTCGACCGCACCGTACGCACCTACGACGTCCTGGACGACCCGCTCTGGGTGACGCTGCCCGTCGGGCATCCGCTGGCGGGCCGTGCCACGGTCTCCCTCGCCGATCTGCGCGAGGAGAACTGGGTCTCGGAGGCCGGGCCCCGGGCGGAGGTCCTGGTGAGCCGGGTCTACCGGTCGGCCGGTCTCACTCCGCCCGACCGGATCCAGGTCACCGGGGCGTCGGTGGCGCGGGGGATGCTGCGGCGCGGTGACGCCATCGGTCTGGGCTCGCCCGCCTGCCCCGCCGTGTTCGCCCCCTCGCTGGTCCGCCGCTCGCTGGTGGAGCGGCCCCGCCGGGCCGCCGGGCTCCTGGTCGATCCGGCCGTGGTCCCCGGGGCCCTGGCCCAGCAACTGGCCGCGCTGCTCACGGCCCGCTGCCTGAGCAGGTTCACCGAGCACCACGGCGAGATGCTCCACGATCCGTGGTGGGCCGAATGGCTGCGCGGGCAACGGGCGGCGCTGGAGCGCCGCACCGCCGAGGCGCTCAGCCTCCAGGCCCCGCCGGCGCTGCCCGACGAATCGGTACAGGTCGACGTGGAGGACCTCCACCTGCTGCGCGCGGTGGCCGACCACGGCAGCATCAACCGCGCCGCGGCCGTCCTCTCGATCAGTCAGTCCGCGCTCACCCGGCGGATCCACCGGCTGGAACTCCGCCTCGGGGCACGCCTGTTGCTGCGGAGTTCACGGGGCACGGACCTGACGGCGCCGACCCGGCAGTTCCTGGCCCGGCTGGCCGCGTTCGAGGCCGAACTCGCTGCGGTGGGCCTCACGGCGGCCGGCGACTCCGTGCCGGCGGCCGAGCCGGGCGGGAGCGCGCAGCGGCGCACGAGCCGGGCCGTCCGGGGCGGCCCGGTGCGGCCGGGACGGGCCGCACCCGAACGCGGCACGGTACGGCCGGTCGTCGCCGGCCGGAGCTGACGACGGCCGGAGCCGACGACGGCGGGGCAGCCGGCGGGTGGACCCGCCGGCTGCCCCGCTCGTGTGTCAGCGAGCGCCCAGCGCCACGTAGTCGTACATCCCGAAGGACCCCGTGACGTACACGTTGCGGGCGTCCGGGTGGCGGTAGAGCAGCGAGCGGGGGTAGAGGTAGGGCACGATCACGGCGTGGTCCATGGTCAGCCGGTCGATGCGGTGCCAGATCGCGGCGCGCTCAGCCAGGTCGCTGCTGACGGCCCCCCGGTCGAGCAGGCCGTTGATCTCGGGATCGTCCAGCTCGCCCATGTTCTGGTTGCCGCGCTCCTTGATCGCGCGCCCGTCGACGATCTGCTGGAAGAAGCCGTAGCCGTCGGGGAAGTCGGCCCCCCAGCCGAACATGATGATCCCGATGCCGTGCTCGCGCAGGTAGGACGGACTGCCGCCGTAGCGGTCGAAGTAGTCGCCGGACGGGAAGTCCAGCACCTCGGCCTCGATGCCGACGCGCGCCAGCCCGGCGGAGAGCGCCTCGGCGGCCCGGTACTCCTTGAGGCGGTCCTTGCGGGCCGCGATCTTCGTGCGGAATCCGTCCGGCATGCCGGCCAGGGCCAGTTCGGCGCGAGCCGCCTCAAGGTCCCCGGTGGCGTCCGCGCCGACCGGGTAGCGGTCGAAGGGCTGGTAGCCGTCGATGGTCGGCGGAAGGATGGTGGTGGCGATGTCGCCGCCGACGGGCCCTCCGTACGCCGCCTGCATGGCCGCCTTGTCGGTGGCGAACTGCACCGCGCGGCGGGCGTGGACGTTGTCGAAGGGCGTGATCCGGCTGGACAGGCAGTAGATCCAGGTGAATCCGGTCAGCGGGTTGTCGGCGTTGGCGCGCAGCTCGGGGTCGGCCAGGATGCGTTCCTGGGCCGCGGGCTGCACCCCGAAGCCCGCGAGGTCGATGTGCGCGTCGCCGGAGAGCAGCATCAGGTCCACCTCGTGCGGGTCCTTGCCCAGGTGCACCTCGATCCGCTCGGCCCGCTGCCGGCGTACGGGGTCGGTCTCCGGGTCCCAGTGCGGATTGCGCTCCAGGACGACGAGCTTGCCGCGCTCGTAGGAGTCGACGCGGTACGGGCCGGTCGCCACCGGGCCGAGCCGGTAGCCGATGCCGGTGTCCCGGTCCCTGGGGACCGGGGTGGTGCTCGGCATCGTCGCCAGCAGGTCCATGCCCGCGAAGGGCTCGGTCAGCCTCAGGACCAGGGTGCGGTCGTCGGGGGTCTCCACGGTGACCGGGCCGTCCACCTCGGGCTCGCGCCAGGGGCCGCCGTAGTCCGTGCCCAGCAGGTGGCGGAAGTAGGTGGGGCCGACGCCCAGCACGTCCGTCCCGTAGTTGCTCCTGGCGATCGCGTACTTGACGTCCGCCGCGACGACGGGGGTGCCGTCCTCGTAGAGCAGTCCCGGGCGCAGCCGGTACGTCCAGGTCCTTCCGCCGTCCGAGGCCTCACCGAGCGACTCGGCCAGGTCCGGTACGAGCCGCTGGCCGGCCTTGCCGGGGGCGGTGTCGAAGGTGACCAGGGTCCGGCCGATCAGGCGCAAGAAGTTCCAGGTGTAGGCGTAGTACGTGTTGCCCGGGTCGAGCGAGTCGAAGTCGTCGGTGCGTACGAGGCGGAGGGTCCCGCCCAGCGCGTCGGTCGGGGCGACCACGCCGTCGACGGCGGCGTCGAAGCCGGTGGTGCCCGGCTGTTCGGTCTCCATGTCCCAGCCCTTCTCGCGGTGATTTCCGCGCCATTCTGCGGGGATGCGGGGGTCCAGGGGCGGGGTGCGGTGCGCGGGCGCATAGCCGAGGGCGGGTCGGTATAGCGGAAGAGGTGGCTGAGAGGGGGTGAAGAGCCCTGGCTGATTTGCTCGCGTCCCCCCACGCGCGAAGCGGACGCCCGCTTTCCCCCACGCGCGATCCGGGTGTCCGTACGAGAGGCGAGAAGAGCATGCCCCGAAGAAGGAATTGGCATATACCTGTCATTACCGTGGCCGCGACCGCGTTGCTGGCGGGCTACCCGTCGGTGTCGATGGCCGAGACCGCCCCCACCCCTCCCCCGGGCGCCGCCCAGGGGTGGTCCCAGAAGGACGAGGCGGACGCCGCGAAGCCCGGCCCCGCCGAACTCCCCGAGGCCGTACCCGCAGGTGACCGTGCGGAGAAGCTCGGTTCCGGCTACCGCACCTCCGACGACCTGGCCTGGACCACCTCGGGCGACGCCACGGGATTCCACGTCATGGTCGCCGCCGCCGAGGACGGGTACCACTGGCGCACCGCGGCCACCCTGTCCGAACCCGGTTTCGACACGGACACCTGGATCGGCAACGCCTGCCTCACCGCCTCCGGCAAGCGCGCCGCCGTCACCTACGCGCCCCGTACCTTCACCAACAAGCCCGCGCTGCTGACCCGCGGGGCCTTCACCGCGGTCGTCGACCTGACGACCGGAGCCGTCACCAAGCTCCCCGTCCAGTCCAGCCTGAGCTACTTCTCCCCCGGCTGCGGCACCGGCGAGAAGGCGGTCTTCTCCCAGTTCTCCGACGACGACTCGGAGCGGAACGAGACCCGCCTCGTCGGCGTCGACACCGCGAGCGGCAAGGCGGCGAAGCCACTGACCCTGCCCGGCCAGGTCACCTCCGCCGTGCCCCTCGGCGACGACGGCTACGCCGCCGCTCAGGGCGCCCGCCTGGTCAAGGTCGCCTCCTCCGGCGCCGTGCGCGTCGCCGCCCGCACCAGCGCCACGCCCTTCCAGCTCACGGCCGCCTCGGACGGCTCCGTCGTCTACATCGACCGGCCCGGCGCCCCCGCCGGTGCCGCGAAGACCGCCGCGGAGCCGGCCGAGGTCCGGCGCGCCCCGGCCGCGCTCCTCGGCTCCGCCAAGGCCGCCGGCACCACCCGGCGCCTGGCCACCGGCGCTCTCACCGACTTCGACCTGGCCCGCTCCGCCGGCACCGGCACGGTGTACGTCACCGGCGAGGCCAAGGCCGCCGGCACCCTGCCCGCGTCCGTGCGCATGCCCGCGGGAGTGGCCAAGGACGCCGTCCTGTCCACGAAGGGCGAGGCGGCCGTCACCACCGCGTGGGCCGACGGCAAGGACTCCCGGATCTCCCCGCAGGAGGCCGCGTCGGCACGGGCCGCCCGGACCGAGATGAAGATCCTGGACACCGGACGCACCGTCACCCTGGACTCCCTGCCCGGGACCACGGTGGGCTCGACCGCGAAGACGGCGGCCGGGCTCGCCACCTCCCCGGCACTCACCTCCGGCACCGGTGACGCCTCCCCGAAGCTCGCCGCCGCCTCACCGACCAACCCCGTCGAGGACGAGCGCTACTGCTCCGTCCCGCGCGGCGACGTCAAGAAGCAGGCCTTCCAGCCCACCCCGCGCCAGGTCGAGTGGGCCGTGGACCAGGCCGTGGTCGGGAAGCTCAACGCGCACGTCTCCCGCGCGGCCAACTGGAAGAACACCGGGATGTCGGCCTACCAGCCGCAGTCCCTCTTCCCCCTCAAGACCATGGCGGGCGACCCCAACGGAACGCCCGACGCGGCCGACGAGTACCACATTCCCGCGCAGGTGATGCTGGGCGTCACCGCCCAGGAATCCAACATGTGGCAGGCCACCCGCTTCGCCGTACCGGGTGTCACGGCGAACACGCTGATCGGCAACTACTACGGCATCAGCCACGGTTCCGACGGCCAGACCCCGGACCCGTGGGCCATCAACTGGGCTTCCGCGGACTGCGGTTACGGCATCGTCCAGGTGACCGACGGCATGCGTAAGGCCGGGCACGAGAAGCCCGGCGAGACGGCGCTCTCCGTGCAGAAGCAGGAGGCCGTCGCGCTCGACTACACCGCCAACATCGCCGCGGGCGTCAACATCCTCGTCGACAAGTGGAATCAGACGTACAGCGCCGGGATGACCGTCAACGACGGTGGACCGGGGTACATCGAGAACTGGTTCTTCGCGCTCTGGGCGTACAACACCGGCTTCTACCCGCAGTCCACCGCCGGATCGCACGGCGGTCACTGGGGCGTCGGCTACACGAACAACCCGGCCAACGCGATCTGGAAGGCCAACCGCACCCCCTTCCTGGAGAGTGCCGCCGGCTCCGACGACTACTCGCACGCCGCGCACCCGCAGGACTGGCCCTACCAGGAGAAGGTGATCGGCTGGGCCGCCCGCCCCATCTCCGCGATGTTCGCCCCCGGTGACTACCAGCCCGGCTACCGCGCCGCCTGGTGGACCGCCACGGACCAGCGGACGCGGGCCAAGCCGCCGGTCGGACAGTTCTGCGACAGCTCCAACAACTGCGACCCGAGCAAGATCAAGGAGGGTGACACCGACACGAACGGGGCATGCCAGCTCAACAACCCGGCCGACGAGTTCTACCTGCACTGCTGGTGGAACAAGAAGACCAGCTGGAAGAGCTGTGCGGGCGGCGCCTGCGGATACGCGCTGCACCGCTTCGACGCCACCTATCCGGAACAGCCGGACGGCAACGCCTACCCGCCCCGGTGCTCCAGCGGCCTGCCCTCCGGGACGTACGTGATCGACGACGTGGCCTCCGGGGTCACACCGACCGGCTCATCGGCGCGCAGTTGCGGCGCGACGACCTCGCCCGGCACCTTCGGCTTCACCTTCACCGCGGACGGGGCCAACTACCCGGGCAAGATCGACACCCATCAGATCGGGGCCGGGTACGGCAACCACTTCTGGTTCGGGCACACCAGGAACCAGGCGACCACCGAGGGCGCCCGGATGAAGACCACCGGCACCTGGACACTCACCAACGGCATGACCGGCTGGGCCCGGGTCTGGGTGCACCTCCCCGATCACGGAGCCCACACCCGGCAGGCCTCGTACACCGTCCTGGGGACCAACAGCACCAGCCCGGTGCGCGTGACGCCACAGCGCGTCGGGGCGAACAAGTGGGTCTCCCTCGGGGTGTTCCAGTTCACCTCCACCCCGAAGGTCTCGCTCTCCACGCATGCGGCCGACGGCAGCGGGTCCGAGGACGTCGCGTGGGACGCGGCGGGCTTCCAGCCGCTGTCGGCCAAGCCCAAGGACATGGTCGTCGCGATGGGCGACTCCTACTCCTCGGGTGAGGGCGCCTCGGCCGCCGGCGGCGTCGACTACTACAAGGAGACCAACTACCGGGACACCAGCAACCCTTCGACCCGCAACGCCTGCCACCGCTCGACCAAGGCGTGGTCCCGCCAGGCCACGATCCCGGGACGCTCGGCGTCCGTGGGATCGATGGACGACAACCGGTCCGCGGCCATGGACTACCACCTGATCGCCTGCTCCGGCGCTCGTACGTACAACATCGCCGACGTCGGCGAGAACGGGGAGCTGCCGCAGCTCTCCAAGGGGTACCTCGACCAGAACACCACGCTGGTGACCCTGTCCATCGGCGGCAACGACGCCCGGTTCGCCTACATCATCCAGAAGTGCATCTTCGGCGGCATCGGCTGGCCGACGCTGTGCCAGAACCAGACGTTCGACGACGACGACGACCATACGGACGACGCGGCCTACCAGGGGCTCACCGTCGGAGTCGCGGCCGAGCGCCTGGCGAAGGAGCGGGTGCGGCCTGCCATCACGACAGCGCTGAAGAAGATCCAGGCCAAGGCGCCCAACGCCAAGATCGTCCTGATGGGCTACCCCCCGCTGCTGGAGAGGTCGGGGCAGTGCGTCATCGGCGTCGGCACCGAGGAGGCACCCTGGCTGAACAGCATGGCCGGCACCCTCGCCACCGAGATGCAGGGCGCCGTGAACGACGCCAAGGCCACCGGAACCAAGGCCTGGTACTCCAACCCCGCCCAGAACTTCGCGGGCAAGGCCGTCTGTGGTGACCCCGAGCAGGTCAACGGCATCGTGCTGGACCTGGTGGAGAGCGACGAGCCGGCGATCGACTGGCCGATCCTGCAACTCGGCGCCTCGGCACAGTCCTTCCACCCGAAGGTCGGAGGAGCCCGGCTGTACGCGGACTCCCTGGAGCGGACGATGCAGGGCATGGGTCTCTGACCCGGACACCCGACAGGCCCTCCCCTCCACGTGGAGGGGAGGGCCACCGGAAGGGGTGAGCGATGCGACGGGTCTCCCGCCGCGGTGATCTCGGGGCGGCCGTGCTGCTGCTCCTGCTGGACGCCGTCCTGCTGGCGGTCCTGCTCTTCGGGGTGGTCGTCTCAGGGGGCCTGACGGGCAGTCCGGACCGGGCCGCGGCCGGCCGTGAGGCCTCGCGGGCCGCACTGGTCTGCCTGGTCGTCCTGCTGGTCTCCGGCGGCGTCGCCGTCGCCGTACGGGCCTGGACCGCCGCGGTGGTCCAGGTGATCGTGCTGGGAGGCGCCGCGGCCGTCGCCTGGACGGGATTCGCCTCCTGACACACCGACGCGCTCCCCGGCACGGCAGCCGGGGAGCGCGTCAGGCGTGTGCGGGGCCGGGGTCAGCGCCGGGCCATGCCCGGCACGGCCGCGAGCATGTCGGCGTCCTGACGGAGGATCGCCCGCTCCAGCGTGGTCAGCCGGGGGCCGGGGTCGATTCCCAGCTCGTCGGTCAGCGTGTTCCGTGCCCTCCGGAAGACGGCGAGCGCGTCGGCCTGGCGACCGGACAGATAGAGCGCCTGCATCAAATGGGCGTACAGCTCCTCCCGGAGCGGGTGAAGGACTATGAGGTCGGTCAGTTCCCCAATGGCCTCCTCGTATTCGCCCAGCGTTATTTCCAGGCAAATGCGCTGTTGAAGGGCGGCGACGCGCTCTTCCTCCAGCCGGGCCGCACGGGTCTGCAGGGCACTGCTCGAAATCGTGGCCAGAGCCGGACCCCTCCAGAGGGAGAGGGCGTCCTTGACCCGCTCCAGCGCCTCCTCCTTGTGGCCTGCACGTACCAGCTTCTTCGACGCCGCCACGTTGCACCGGAAGATATCGCTGTCGATCTCGCAGTGGGCGGGGTCCAGCTGGTAACCGGAAGCCGTCGACAGGACGGTCTCCTGCGGCACGCCGGCCGCGGCCAGCGAGCGGCGGATCATCCACACACTGGTCTGCAGCTGGCCCGGGGCGGTCCTGGGAGGGTTTTCACCCCACAGATGGCCGATGAGTTCGGGCGTACTGACGGCTCTGCCCGACACAAGTGCGAGGGCGGCGATGACCCGGAGCTGTCGTTGCCCGGCGAGAGGCACCGCCCCATTTCGGTAAAACATGGAGACCGGACCCAATATACGAATCTGCACGCCGACCATAGGGATTCTCCCGTTCTGCCTGTCCATGGCTGACTTCCCCCACCATGAACTGCTGAAATTTTCGCACGCAACAGTGTGAATGCGCTGGTCAATGAAGCGAAAGCAGTGGTCAGGCTTCGGCCACTACGCGCGTAGCGGGGCCCTGTCCTATCGAGTCGGGACAGTAATCAGCCATCCATGCCTCGTCAACGACGCCCGGATGGGTGCGGCTGAAAACTGTCGTGCCGAGGGGAGCGAAAACCCGCCTGGGGAAAACGCGGGATAACGATGCCGGGGCCGAGCGGCCTGGCCTGCAAGATCGTGAATGGCAGGGAGTAATCACCGGCGCCGGAGACGGCCGGGGCACGGCGGCGCACGACCCCCGCTACGTCAAGTCCCGGCGGAAGATGTGCCTCCGCCGTGAAGAACATGGGGATCATGCATGGAGAGCGAGGTTACCCAGCGCACCTATCCGGACTCGGAACCGCCACTTCACTGGTCTAGTCCAGTGATGGCGCAAACCGTACGTCGCGGAGACGGCGTGCCCGGTCCACGAGGGCCGACGTGGTGAAACGGACGTCCGGTTCACCAGGCCGGACGGCTTGACCACTCTGAATTCTCCGGACTGGAGCGGCATCCGAGGACGAGCCGGATGCGGCCACCGGGCTTCCCGCGAGCTCGGGCCACCGGGCGTCAGGTGAGGTCGAGCAGCTCCAGGTGCCGGGGCGCCAGCACACGCGCACCGCCGTCCGGGGAGTTCCGCTCAGCGGCCCGCGCCAGCGCCGTCACCGCGTCGGAGGACGCGGTGCGGAAGATGCCCGAGTCACCCAGCGGGGTCACCATGTCGTCGTGATGGCAGGGCAGGAGCACGGACGGCGCCCCCAGCGCGGCCAGCAGCCGGTCCGGGTAGCCGTGGACGGCGGCGTGGCCGCTCATCCCGATCACCGCCACATCGGGCCGCGCGCCCACGAGTTCCCGTTCCGCGACGTTACTGGTACCGGTCAGAAGGACGGACGGGCCGCCCTCGACCGAGACCTGGAAGGCCAGCGTCTGCCCCTCGACGAGATCGCCCAGGGTCCGGGGCCGCGGGGGGACCTCGTCCCGTGTCCCGGCGGCGAAGGACGAGTAGTCCTGCTGCCTGCTGTGCAGACTGCGGAACACCTCCACGCTGTAGCCCTCGAACTGGAGGTGGTCGCCCCCGTTCACCGCCACCACGTCCGCCATACGGTGCGCCGGGGTGCCCATCGCCGCCAGGAGGTGCCGTGACGTCGTGTCGCAGAGCGTCCGGACGCGCCGGCCGCCCCAGCCCGGCCTCGCCAGCAGATGCGGCACGTCGGCGAGATGATCGAAGTGCCCATGGCTGATCAGGATCAGCTCGGGCACCCCGGTCAGCGCCTCCTCCGCGACGCGTTCCACCGCCTCCGGGTCCAGGCGCAGCGGCAGCGCCGGGTCGAGGGCGCCGTTCTCGTCGGCGTACGGCATCCGGCTCAGATAGGGGTCGAAGAGCACACTGCGGCCGGCGAAGGACAGCTCCCATCCGGCCACACCCAGCCAGCGCAGACCGAGCGAGGTGCCCTTCGGCCCGCGCCGGGCGTACGCGGCCGGCAGCGGGGCGGCGCCCCCGACCAGCAGCCCCGCCGCCCCCGCGCCCAACGCGCCCTGGAGAACCGACCTTCGCGACTGACCCATGCGCCACCTCGTTCACGTTGTGCTGATCACACGTCACCCTACGGAGCGGAGGCGGTGAGGCGGCACATTTGAGTCAGCGGCGGGGCGGGGTGTGGCGGATCAGGTGGTGTACTCGGAGTTCAGCCGGACGTATCCCTCCGTCAGGTCGCAGCCGTAGACGGTGAACTCCCCCTCGCCGATGCCCAGTCCGATGCCGATCAGGACCTCGCTGCCGCGCATGTGCTCGGCGACCGTCGCCCGCAGCTCGGTGTCACCGGGGCCGTCGGAGCTCTGCGGATAGACCAGGGTCCCGCCGAACCGGACGGTGACGTTCTCCGGGAGGATGTCGGTGTCGTCGGTGCACTTGCCGATCGCCATGTTCACCCGGCCCCAGTTGGGGTCGCTGCCGTGCACGGCGGTCTTGACCAGGGGCGAGTTGACCACGGTCTTGCCGACGCGCTTGGCCTGCGCCGTGTCCCGGGCCCCGGTGACCCGCACCTCGATGAGCTTGCTGGCACCCTCACCGTCGGAGGCGATGTTCTTCACCAGGGCCAGGGCCACTTCGTGCAGCGCCTCCTCGAACTCCGCCGGATCCACGTCGCCGGCCAGCCCGTTGGCGAACAGGACGGCCGTGTCGCTCGTCGAGGTGTCGGTGTCGATGGACACCGCGTTGAACGTCCGGTCCATGACGCTGCGGAAGATCCGGTCCTGTGCGTCCTGGGGCAGCCGGGCGTCGGTGGCGAAGAAGGTCAGCAGGGTCGCCATGTCGGGCTCCAGCATCCCCACCCCCTTGGCGATGCCGACGAGCGTCGCCCCGCCGCACCGCACCCTGACCTCCTTGGGCCGGGTGTCGGTCGTCATGATGGCCCGCGCCGCCCGGTCGAACCCGCCCTCGGGGAAGGGCCAGGAGAGCGTCTTGATGTGCGTCCGGATCTGCTCCATCGGGTACTGGAGACCGATCACGCCGGTGGAGGCGATCAGCAGTTCGTCCGCGGAGAGCCCGGTGGCGGCCGCCACCGAGTCGCGCACCTCGCGGGCGTTGCTCTCACCCTCCGGCCCGGTGGCGACATTGGCGTTCCGGGCGACGACGACGACACCGCGCGCCTGTCCGTCGGCCGCAGCCGCCCGGCTGAGCACCACGCTCGGGCCGGAGAAGCGGGACTTGGTGAACACCGCGCTGACCTGCGTGGGCACGGTCGAGGCCAGCACGGTGAAGTCGTCCCGCCCATCGTCCGAGAGCCCCACCGGAGCGGTGTGCACCACGAACCCGGCGGGCTCCTGAGTGGTCGTACGCGTCATGATCGCCTTCTTCCTCTGTGATGTCATTATGCGTTGTCTCGTATGCCTATTCATCTATCACACGTGGCGCGGTCCCATGGCCCGAACGGCCCCGAACCGGCCGCCGGGCCCCCTCGAAGTGCACTACAGAGCGGTCGGATAGGCGCTGGAGAGGCGGTGGAGAGAGCCCACCGGCACGGTGACGGCATTCCGCTTCCCGTCGACATCCTGGAGACGACGCCGTATGTCCCGTGTTTCGACCAAGCCCAGTGGCAACCCGACGGCCGCACACGCACTGCTCAAGCGTCTTCACGAGCACGGAGTGGAGACCGTGTTCGGCGTCGTGGGCCGCGAAGCCGCCTCGATCCTCTTCGACGAGGCACCGGGGATCGACTTCGTCCTCACCCGGCACGAGTTCACCGCAGGTGTCGCCGCCGACGTCCTGGCCCGCATCACCGGCCGGCCGCAGGCCTGCTGGGCCACGCTCGGCCCCGGTATGACGAACCTCGCCACCGGCGTGGCGACCTCGATCCTGGACCGCTCGCCCGTCATCGCGCTGGCCGCCCAGTCCGAGTCGCACGACATCTTCCCCAACGACACGCACCAGTGCCTGGACTCGGTCGCCGTCATGCGCCCCATGACGAAGTACGCCGTCGAGCTCCAGCGCCCCGACGAGATCACCGACCTGGTGGACTCCGCCGTCGCCGCCGCGATGACCGAGCCCGTCGGCCCCAGCTTCATCTCCGTCCCCGTCGACCTGCTCGGCGCCGACATCGACGCCTCGATCACCCACCCGGCGGCGCGGACCCCGGCCAAGCCGGTCGGCGCCGTCGAGGCCGGCTGGGAGGCCACCGCCGACGAGGCCGCCGCCCTGGTCGCGGGTGCCGAGCACCCGGTGTTCGTGGTCGGAGCCGCGGCCATCCGCTCCGGCGCCGTCCCCGCCATCCGGGCCCTGGCCGAGCGCCTGGACGTCCCGGTCATCACGACGTACATCGCCAAGGGCGTCCTGCCGCACGGCCACCACCTCAACTACGGCGCCGTCACCGGCTACATGGACGGCATCCTCTCCTTCCCGGCCCTGGAGACCCTCTTCGGCCCGGCCGACGTCGTCGTGACCCTCGGGTACGACTACGCCGAGGACCTGCGTCCCTCGATGTGGGACCGCGGCGGCGAGAAGACGACCGTCCGCGTCTCCCCGACCGTCAACCCGATCCCCCGGGTCTACCGCCCGGACATCGACGTGGTCACCGATGTGCTGGCCTTCGTCGAGCACCTGGACGCCGCCACCGCGGACGTCGCCAAGAAGACCCCGCACGACATCACCCCGCTGCGTGAGCGCGTCGCCGAGTTCCTGGCCGACCCCACCGAGTACGAGGACGGCATGCGGGTCCACCAGGTGATGGACTCCATGAACACGGTGATGGAGGAGACCGCCGCCGCGGGTGAGGGCACGATCGTCTCCGACATCGGCTTCTTCCGGCACTACGGGGTGCTGTTCGCCCGCGCCGACCAGCCCTTCGGCTTCCTCACCTCGGCCGGCTGCTCCAGCTTCGGCTACGGCATCCCCGCGGCGATCGGCGCCCAGATGGCCCGCCCCGGCCAGCCCACCTTCCTCATCGCGGGCGACGGCGGCTTCCACTCCAACAGCGCCGACCTGGAGACCATCGCCCGGCTCGACCTGCCCATCGTGACGGTCGTCGTCAACAACGACACCAACGGGCTGATCGAGCTCTACCAGAACCTCGGCCACCAGCGCTCCCACGACCCGGCCGTCAAGTTCACCGGGGTCGACTTCACCGAGCTCGCCCGCGCCAACGGTGTCGAGGCCGTCAAGGCCGGCTCCCGCGAGGAGCTGCTCGCTGCCCTGCGCAAGGGAGCCGAACTCGGCCACCCGTTCCTGATCGAGGTCCCGGTGAACTACGACTTCACCTCCGGCGGCTTCGGTGCCCTGAGCATCTGATCATGGCGCACACACTCCCCGCGGCCACGGGGTTCCTGGTCTCCGCCCAGTTGGGCGGGGACCGGGGGCCCCGGCCCGTCTTCGCCACCCGGGGCTCCCACGAAACCGTGGCCGAAGCCCTCCGTACCCAGACCCTGAACGCCGTACTCGTGCACGCGGGTTCGGCCGGGGACGCCGTGGCCCGATCCGGGGACACGGCGCTCGTCCTGGCCGGCGAGCTCTACAACCGGGAGGAACTGCTCACCCTCCTCCCGGCCGGCACGGACGCCCGCACGGACGCGCAGATCCTGCTCGCCCTGCTGGGCGTCTACGACCTGCACGCCTTCCGGCTGCTCAACGGCCGGTTCGCGGCGGCCGCCGCCCTCGGCGACCGGGTGCTCCTGGCCACCGACCACGCGGGCTCCGTCCCGCTCTACACCCTTCCGGCGCCCGGCCGGGTCCTCGCCGCCACCGAGATCAAGGCCCTCGTCCCGGCGACGGCCCAGGCCCCGCCGTCCGGGCGGCCCGTCGCCGAAGCGCGCCGGGTACGCCGGGTGCCCGGCGTCCACCAGGTCCCCGCCGGCACGGTCCTGGACATCGACGTCCGCACGGGCACCGCCGTGCCCTCCCGGACCTGGACCCCGCCGGTGTCCCGGCGGATCCTGCCCGAGGCGGAGGCCGCCGACGCCGTGCGTGAGACGCTCGAACGGGCCGTCCGGGCCCGCGCGGGCAGCACCACCCCGCTGGTGGTGCTCTCCGGAGGAATCGATTCTTCCGGCGTCGCCGCCCTCGCCGCCGCACACACCGACGGCCCTCTGGACACGCTGTCCATGGGCACCGACACCTCGGACGAGTTCACCGAGGCACGCGTGGTCGCCACCCACCTGGGCTCCGCCCACCGGGAGATCACCGTCCCCACGGCCGACCTGCTCGGCCAGCTCCCGTACGCGATCTGGGCGTCCGAGTCCGTCGACCCGGACATCATCGAGTACCTGCTGCCGCTCACCGCCCTGTACCGGGCGCTCGACGGGCCCGCCCGCCGCATCCTCACCGGTTACGGGGCCGACATCCCGCTCGCCGGCATGCACCGCGAGGACCGGCTGCCCCAGCTCGACACGGCCGTGGCGTACGACATGGCCACCTTCGACGGGCTCAACGAGATGACCCCTGTGCTCTCCGGCATCCAGGGCCACTGGTCGACCCATCCGTACTGGGACCGCGACGTGCTGGACCTGCTGGTGCCCCTGGAGGCCGGGCTGAAACGCCGCCACGGCCGCGACAAATGGGTCCTGCGCGAGGCGATGAGCGCCCTGCTGCCGCACGAGACGGTCACCCGGCCGAAGCTCGGCGTGCACGAGGGGTCGGGGACGACGTCGTCCTTCAGCCTCCTCCTCATGGACGCCGGGGTGCCGGAGGCCGACATCCACCGGGCCAAGTCGCTGGTGGTGCGGGAGATCTTCGACCGGGTGGTCGTCGAGGGCCTGCCACCCGCCGAGGTGAGCACCGCCGACGCCGTGCAACGGGTGTCCGCACGGCTGAAGGAGAGCGAGTGAACCGCCTCAGCCCCCGCCCCGGCCGCCCGCGGCCCTACCGACAGGAGGGATGACGTCGTGGAACGTGTCGACACCGCGATCTCGCCCCGCTACGCGCAGATCCCCACCTTCATGCGCCTGCCGCACGACCCGCAGCCCAGCGGCCGCGACGTCGTCGTCATCGGCGCCCCCTACGACGGGGGCACCAGCTACCGGCCGGGTGCCCGCTTCGGCCCGCGCGCCATCCGCAACGAGTCCGGCCTGATCCACGGGGTGGGCATCGACCGGGGACCGGGCACCTTCGAACTCATCGACTGCGTGGACGGCGGGGACATCGACCTCACCCCGTTCAACATGCACATCGCGATGGAGACGGCCCACCGCCATCTGCGCGGGATCCTCCAGGACAACGCCGCGTTCCTGATGCTCGGCGGAGACCACTCCCTCACCCTGGCGGCCCTGCGCGCCGTGGCCGAGCAGCACGGCCCCGTCGCCGTGGTGCACCTCGACGCCCACTCCGACACCAACCCCGCTTTCTACGGAGGGGAGTTCCACCACGGAACCCCGTTCCGGCACGGCATCGACGAGGGGCTCATCGATCCCGGGCGCACGGTGCAGATCGGCATCCGGGGCCACAACCCCCAGCCGGACTCGCTGGACTACGCCCGCGGCAAGGGGGTGCGGGTCGTCACCACCGACGAGTTCGTCGAGACCGGTGTCGCCGGGACGCACGCCCTCATCCAGGAACTGATCGGGGACCGCCCCGTCTACGTGTCGGTCGACGTCGACGTCGCCGACCCGGCCTTCGCCCCGGGCACCGGAACCCCCGCGCCCGGCGGGCTGTCCTCCCGCGAGGTCCTGGCCCTGCTGCGCTGTGTCGGCGAGCTGAGGCCGGTCGGCTTCGACGTCATGGAGGTCTCGCCCCTCTACGACCACGCCGGGATCACCTCCGTCCTGGCGACCGAGATAGGCGCGGAGCTGCTCTACCAGTACGCCCGCGCTCACATCAAAGGAAGGAACGACGCGTGACCGTCATCGACTGCACCGAACTCCGCGACGAACTCCTGGAACTCGCGGCGCGCCTGCCCGCGGTGCCGCGCGCGGACCTCCCGGCCTTCCTGGAGGCCGCCAAGGAGGCGTCCGGCGACCTCCCGGCGTCGATCGCCGAGGCGCTCGACGCCTTCAACCGGTCCGGCAACGAGGACGGGTACCTCCTGCTGCGCGGACTGCCCGTCGAGCCGCAGGACCAGCTGCCGCCCACCCCCGAGTCCACCCCGGCGCCGGTGGAGCGCCCGCTGCTCACCATGGAGGCGATGCTCGGCGTCGTCGGCCGCCGGCTCGGCCTGCACACCGGGTACGGGGAGCTGCGCAGCGGCACCGTGTACCACGACGTGTACCCCTCCCCGGGGGCGCACCACCTGTCCTCGGAGACCTCCGAGACCCTGCTCGAATTCCACACGGAGATGGCGTACCACCGGCTCCAGCCCAACTACGTGATGCTCGCCTGCTCCCGTGCCGACCACGAACGCAGAGCCGCGACCCTGGTCGGTTCGATCCGCAAGGCACTGCCGCTGGTCCCGGAGGGCTTCCGCAGTCACCTCTTCGACCGCAAGGTGCCCTGCTGCGTCGATGTCGCCTTCCGCGGCGGCGTCGAGGACCCGGGCGCGATCGCCGAGGTGAAGCCGCTCTACGGCGAGTCGGCCGACCCGCTGCTCGGCTACGACCGGGAGCTGCTGGCGCCCGAGGACCCGCGGGACGTCGAGGCCGTGGAGTCGCTGTCCAAGGCGCTGGACGAGGTGACCGAGGCCGTGTACCTGGTCCCCGGCGACGTCCTGATCATCGACAACTTCCGTACGACGCACGCTCGTACGCCGTTCACGCCGCGATGGGACGGGGCGGACCGGTGGCTCCACCGCGTCTACATCCGTACCGACCGCTTCGGTCAGCTCTCCGGCGGCGAACGCGCGGGGGACGTGGTGACCTTCACCCCGCGCGTCTGACGGGCCCTCACGGCCCCGGCGGGCCGGTGCCGCCCCCCGACGATGTGGGGCGCCACCGGTCCGCTCGTCGTGCTGCCCGCGGCCGGCCGCTCTCGGCTCACTCTCCCGCCGCTCTCCGTGGTGCGCCATCGCCCGGGAGCAGCGGTTAGCGTGTCGGAGGGATGGCCGGAGACGGTCCGGTCACGGGAGAGGTATCCGCAGCGGACGAGGAGACAGCGCCAAGTGTCTGACCCCACCTTGCAGCAGATGGCACGTCATGACCGCGCGGGGCGCCGCGGCCCACGCAGAGGACCGGTGATCGGCGTGGCGGTGGCCGTCGTCCTGGCTGCGGGCGCGGGCTGGTGGGGGTACCGGGCCTGGTCCGGTGACGGGACGGAGAGGGACCCCGAGGTGGTCGCCGCCACCGAGCGGCTCCAGTCGTTCCTCGACGGGTGGGCGGCGGGCGAGGCCGCGAAGGCCGCGGCCCTCTCCGACTCGCCGGAGAACGCCGAGTCCCTGCTGACCTCGGTGATGACGAACCTGAAGCCCACCAAGGCGGAGCTGTCGGCGGGCGACGGCAGGAAGAACGACAAGGGCGAGGTGACCGTCCCCTACACCGCGCGGTTCACCGTCCCCGCGGTGGGGCTGTTCAGCTACGGGTCCGAGGCGACCCTGGCCAAGAAGGCGGAGCAGTGGACCGTGGAGTTCGGCTCCCCGATGATCCATCCCCGGCTGAAGCCCGGACAGACGCTCGCGCTGAAGACGGTGGCCGAGCGGGCCGCCGTGCTCGACAAGAACGGTGACGACCTCCAGGCGGCCTCGCTGCGCGGCTCGGTCGACGAACAGGGCAAGGGCACCTTCGGTCTCGAAGCGCGCTACGACAAGCAGTTACGGGGCGGCGCGGGCGCGGCGACCAGTGAGGTGGTGATCGCCGACCGGCAGTCCGGCCAGGCCGAGGCGTCCCTCACCAAGAGCTCCGCGAAGCCGGGCACACCGGTCAGGACCACCATCGACCCCGAGGTGCAGGGCGCCGCCGCGGCGGCCATGGAGGGGCTGAAGGTGAACGCGGCGCTGGTCGCCGTGGAGCCCTCGACCGGCAACATCCTGGCCGTCTCCAACCGTCCGGCCGGAGGCCTGAACCGGGCGCTGGCCGGGCAGTACCCGCCCGGGTCGACGTTCAAGGTGGTGACGGCGGCGGCGATGCTGAAGGCGGGTGTGAAGCCGGCCGACGTCGTGGAGTGCCCCAAGTTCGCGCACGTCGACGGGCAGCGGTTCGAGAACCAGAACCAGTTCACGCTGCCGGCGGGATCGACCTTCAAGGACTCCTTCGCGAAGTCCTGCAACACCATGTTCGTGCAGAACCGCGCGAAGGCGGGCGGCTCCGCCCTGCACGACGCGGCGGAGGCGTTCGGGATCGGCGGCGTCTGGGACGTGGGCGACTCGACGTACGACGGCTCCGTCCCGGTGAGCACCTCGGACAACGACCTCGCGGCGTCCACGATCGGCCAGGCCCGGGTGCAGGCCTCGCCCCTGGTGATGGCGTCGATAGCGGCGACGGTGAAGGAGGGCTCCTTCAAGCAGCCGGTCCTGGTGCCGGACGCGGTCAAGAAGAAGCACGAGGCGACGGCGCGGCTCGACCCGTCGGTCACCGGCGACCTGCGCGACATGATGCGGGCGACCGTGACGTACGGAGCGGGCAGCGCCCTGACGGGGATCCCCGGGGAACCCCACGCCAAGACCGGGACCGCGGAGTTCGGGGACGAGAAGCCGCCGCGCACCCACGCCTGGATGATCGGCTACCAGGGCGACAGCGACCTGGCGTGGTGCGTGATGCTGGAGGACGGTGGTTCCGGCGGCGCCGACGCGGGGCCGGTGGCGGCCAGGTTCCTGAAGGGCCTGACGTCGGCGGGCTGACGGGACGGGAGACTTTCAGGGCGCGGGCGCGCGGAGCACCTCCGCGAGCCCGTCCGTGGCCAGCACCATGCTGACCGGGGCCGAGCTGTTGAGGCACAGGCTGTGGCCCGGGGGGATCCGGCCGAGCAGCTCGGCCACCGGCAGCCGTACGGACCCCAGCGGCCCGGCGGCCCGGAGGTGACGGGGCGAGGTGTAGACCGGGACCACCGCCGTGCCGTCGGGCGCGGACGCGCTGACCGGCTCGCCGTCCGCCGTGACGAGCACGGCGACCTCGGCCCCGGCCAGGGCGGTGGTGACGTCCTCCACCGGGCCGTACCCGGTGGTGGCGAGCTGGACGGCGCGGTCCACGTCGTCCAGGGGCGCGGGCCACCCCATCGCCTCCGGCGACGGCCTGTAGTCCTCGTTGTCCTCCCACGCGACGATCTCGCCCCGGGAGTCGGAGCGCCACTGGCCGACCACGGCCCACTCCGGCGGCGGGCCGTCCCCCTGCCACGCGGGATCGCTCAGGTAGAGCCAGTGGCCGGGCGCCAGCCTGGCCGCCTCGACGAACTCCTCGGGAGGCGCGGGGTCCAAGGGGGCGGCCGGGTTCTCGGCGGCGGACTCACTCATCTGTTCCTCGTTCGCTGGGGGTGCCTGGGCCGGTCTCGGCGGACGCACCGTCACGTCCGGGGGGCGGCGCGAAGTGCGGGTTGGCGACGTACGGTCCGACCGGGACGCCGTACTCCATCGGCTGTGCGCCACGGATGTACCGGCGGTCGATGCCTCCGGGGAAGAGGATCTCCTCCTGGTCGGGGAAGGGCGAGGCCAGCCCCAGGGTGGCGTTCACATCGATGCCGCCGGGGGCCTCGATGTCGTAGCGCCAGCGGTAGCGCCGGTGCAGGGCGGCGGCGCCCATGGGATTCGCGCGGGCGCTGTCGCGCACGTAGTCACGGTTGGCCGTCGCACTGGCGAAGACGGTGTGCGGGACCTGGGTGCTGCCTCCGTACACATGGTCGATGAGGTGCACCCTGTCCGGGCCGTACGGCTCGAGCCCGTCGCGGAAGATCCGCTCGGGCCCGTCGGGGGCGAAGCGGTACAGCGGGCCGTCGTGGTCACGCCACAGCGCCTCGGGGAAGGTGCTGCCCGTCAGCGAGGCCGGGTGCGCGGCGACGGACGCCGGGTCGACGGGCGGGGTCGGGCTCACCGGCCCGGTGGCGGGCCAGCCGGCCGGTACGGGTGAGGGGTCCGGCTCGTCGGGGGTGAGCGGCACGGTCGACAGGCGGGAGGAGGCGACGAGTCCGCGGCCGGGCAGGTACCAGTCCCAGGCCGGTCCCTCGGTGTGCACCCGCCCGGTCATGTCGGTGACGCCTCCGGCCGAGGGGCCCCCGGGGTTGTACTCGCCGCGCAACCCCAGCGAGGGGATCTCGGCCACGAACACGTGGAGGTCCGGATCGTCCTGGCCGTAGCCCCACACGGTGTGCCGGTCGGTGGAGACGGCCACCGGGAATTCCTCCAGGGTCTCCGCGAACCTGACGTCGAACCGGCCGTCCGGCGACCAGGACGGGGTCTGTCCCGTCGGACCGGCGCCGTTCGCGGCCGTGTCCGCCGTGCCGGGCGGCGGCCCCGCGCCGAGCGGCGGCTCGACCGGGCGCGGATCCTCCTGGGACCCGGTGGGGTGGGCGGGCCGCGCACCCTGCCTCGGCGAGGTCGTGTCCGGGTCGGTCATGGCCAGGTCGGGGAAGCCCGGTCCCCGCGTGTCGAAGTCGAAGTGGCCGAGGTCGGTGGGGTCCAGGTCCATGGGGTCCGGGGCCGCGGGGTCGAGGGCCGGCATGTCCGCGCCGGTCCCCGACCGCGTCGTCGGCGCGGTGTCCGCGTCGGCCCGAGCCGCTTCCGCGGGGCCCTGGGACGGGGTGGCCGTGGCGGGCGGCGGGGTCCGGCGCTGCCGCAGGCCCAGGCCGGAGCGGAGGGTGTCGGCCAGCTCCGCCGCGGAGGCCGGTACGGCCGCGGTGCCGGTTCCGGCGTCCAGCAGACCTGCGGCGACGCGGCGTACCGCGTCACGGAAGTCGTCGCCTGCGTAGCGGGAGTCGGCGAGCGCCGGGTGCGGCTCCGCCGGCAGCACCAGGGCGACGGCGGCGGCCCAGGCGCGGGTGGTGCCGGCCTCGGCCGTGCCCTCGGGTGCCCCGGCCGCGAAGTCGGCGTACGCCTGCGCCCACAGCCGTCGTGACGTCCGGGCGGCTGCCTCGTCCATCGCGTCCGACCATGCGCCGGGCCGGGCCATACGTACCCGGAGCAGTTCCAGGAGCGACAGCTCGCCCGCGGGCAGCCGGCCGTCGCCGCGCAGCATCATCTCGGTCCGCCGGCCCTGGGACAGAGTGATGCCCAGGGCGTGGAGCTCCTCAGGAGTGACGGTCTCGTCGTCGGCGGCTCCCGGCGAGGTGGGAGGCAGGTCCGCCTCGGTCAGCTGCCCAGCGGTCCAACGGCGTCGGGCCGCGTCCCTCGGGACGACCGGGGAACCGCCGGAGGCGTCGCTCCGCGCCGCTCCCACGGCGTCCGGCGCGATGCCCAGGGCCCACAGCCGTGCCTGGGCGTCCTCCAGCCGTACGCGCGCCTCGTCGACGCGGGTCCAGGCCTCGGCCACCGCCGTGCCGTCGCCGCCGGCCCGCTCCAGGGCCGCCGCTCCGGCGGCGGCCTCGCCGAGCGCGGTCAGCTCCCGCGCGTGCGCGTCCCATGCGGCGGCGAGGTCCTCAGGGACGGCTCCGGTGGGCGGGGGCGTGGAGGAGTTGACCGCTGCCGCCGCCGGACGGGGCCGTGCCTGCGTGTCCGGCCCCGTGTCCACGGCGCCGGAGCCGTCCCCGTCGGAGGGTGTGGTCCGCCCCCAGCTGCCGGCGGTGGCCGGCTGCCCGTCGGGGCCCGGCAGCATCGCCACGGTGTACGTCCCCGTGGCCGGGTCGTGGTGGAGCGTGGTGGCGCCGTGGGTGGTCCACCAGTTCCTGGCCGAGTTCCGGGCGCCCTCCCCCGGCAGGCTGCCCTGGACCGGTCGTGCCCCGGGCCTGCCGTGCGGGACCACCGCGATGACCTCGGCGTACCCGTCCTCGACGAGCAACGCGGGATCCCGGAAGACCAGTTCGCCGAACTGCTCCGGCTCCACCGCGCCGGGCAGGCGGAGCCCTCCGGCGTCCCCGTCGGCCACGTACACGAACGGCGTCGGGCGGTGCGGGTCGGCCGCCCAGGGGGCGGGCTCGGTGCCGACGGGGACGAGCGAGCCGTCGGGCGCGTACCCCAGCAGCGTGAGCGTGGCCGCGTCGAAGGCGCCCTGCGGCCGGGCCGTGCCGTCCAACGCCCTCCCCCAGGCGTCCCCCTCGTCGTCCGTCAGGAGCCGGTCGGGCTCCAGCGCGCCCTGCCGCTCCAGGTGATACGCGGCCACCTCGTGGAGCCGCCGCGGATCGCGGCCCGTGGCAGCCGCCTGCCGCGCCACGAGGACCGCTTCGTCGAATCGTGCCGGGTCGGGGGCGGGCAGGTGCAGCACCGCGGCGGCGAACGCGCCCCGGTCCGGGTGGGCGGCCGTCACCATGGCGGTCCTGAACGACGCCCACAGCAGACGTGACCACTCGGCCTCGCCCACCGGCACGGTGGCGTCGAGTCCCAGGATCTGCCGGGCGAGGGCCTGGCGGCGGGGGGACGAGGTGAGACCGTCCAGCATGCGAACCAGATGCGGCAGCCCGATCCAGTCCGTCAGCGGGCCGCGCGGTCCCGCGTCCCAGCGGCGGGCCGCCTCCGCGAGCAGGCTCCGGTGGCTGTCCGGTGTGAACTGCGGGGCCTGGCCGGGCAGGAGCCCGCCCGCGTGGTACCGGTTCAGGACCTGCTCGTACAGGTCCAGGGTGAACTGCCGTGCGCCGTCGCGGTTCAGGCCCGGATCCGCCTCGCGCATCAGGTCGATCGCACCCGCGCCCCGCAGCAGCTCCGGATGGTCGGCGGCCTCGTCGGCCAGGGGGCCGAAGATCTGGCGCAGCGCCCGGACCAGCCGCAGGGTCCGCTCCCGTACGGCCTCGGGGGCGGGCCCCGGACCGTGGTGCAGCCCGGCCTCCCGGGCCCGGCGGTCCAGCGCGTCCCCGGACGGCTCCGGGAGGAACATCACCCACGGGTGGGCGCGGCCCCGGGCGTCGGTGTGCAGGCTGATCGAGGTCTCGGGGTCGTCGGGCCGCGCCTGTCCGGCGCTGTTCATCAGGGTGGAGGCGAACACGGTCCGGCCCGTCCCGTTCGCCGTGTGCTGGCCTACCGCCACGGTGGCGAGCGGGTCGGGTACGAACGGCGGCGGGCCCTCGATGTGGCGCCCGTGCATCTCGCCGATGCCGGCGGGCGTCGCCGCGTAGCAGACGAGGAGCGCCACCGGGTGCTCGGGGGCGAGCGAGGCCAGGCTGCGGCGACGGGCGAGCGTACGGGCGAACCGCGGCCCGTCGTCCCGGCGCTCCCCGTCCGGGGTGTGCCACATCACCGCGCCCGGCAGGCCGTGGTTGTTGGGGAAGTACGGTGCGGGCAGGTTGAGTTCGGCCCACGGCACGGTGTGGGCGGGGTCCGGGGTGTCGTAGGAGTTGCGCAGGTAGGCGTAGGAGGTGACGGTCCCCAGTCGGCTGTGCGTCAGCGTCCTCGACCAGCCCCCGTCGTTCTCCTCCCCTGCGAGATCCATCGAGATGTAGCCCGTCGACCGGTTGCCGTGGTGGGCGATGGAGAGGGCGCTCACCCGGTCGTCCGCGTCGGAGGGCTCCGCGGGAACCGTGCCCGGCGTGTTGGAGAACCACTGGCCCCGGGACGCCTGCTTCTCCTCGTCCAGCAGCAGGAGCATCGAGCGGTCCGGCACGTTCGGGAGGCGCCCGATCCCGGAGCGGCCGGTGGTGGCCCACACCTCTCTGCCGAGCCGGTCGGCGAGCCCGCGCGGCAGCTCCAGGTCCGCGCCGGTGGGCCGGGCGACGTGGAGCAGCACCGGCACATCTGCCTGCCGACCCGCCAGGTTCGCGTCGAGGGCCATCAGCTCGTGGAACACCTCGGGCGGCACGGGACGTGCGAACCCGCCGAGCCCGCGCACGACGACGGCCTCCTCCTGGCCGCCGAGCAGAAGGAGGTAGGGGTCGGGGTGGGCGGGCGTGGGCCGCCACGGCGCCGTCTCCGGCCCGCTGCCCCCGGACGCACCGTCCGGGGCGCGCGAGACGCGACCGGTGCCGGCCGCGTCGAAGTCGGCCGGCAGGGGCCGTCCGAGCCAGTTCCAGCCGCGCGGTCGCCCCTGCGCGTCGACGATCCGGAAGTCCCCGTGGAAGGCCCCGCGTCCGGCCAGGTAGTGGGCGGACAGCGCGGCAGGGGTCCGCGCGCCGGCCGCGAACGGGGCCGTCACCAGCCGGACCAGGGCGCCGCGCGCACCGGCGTCCACGAGGTCGGAGGGGTCGAGCAGCAACACCCGGCGGACCATCGCGTCCAGGTCCAGGAAGCCACCGCGCAGCTCCGGGTCCGCCGCCCGCATCCGGTCCAGCCGCTCCAGCGCCTCGGCTGCCCGTGGCCGGTCGACGCCGTTCAGGGCGCCCAGGCCGTACAGCGCGTCGAGGACCGCCTCCCGGTGCTGCTCCGCCTCGTCGGGCGACACGACCGGCGGCGTCGCGGAGGGACCCTGTCGTGCGGCGGGCGGACCGGACGGGTTCGGCAGCTGCGGCACCGGGCGGTTCGCCTCCGCGGCGACGGGCCGGGTGTGGACCGTCCGGGCCCTGCCCGGACGGTGCGGGAGCGTGGCGTGGGTGTCCGCCGCGCCCTCGCGGGTGCCGGTGCCCGTGGTGGGCAGGGGATTCGACTCGTCGAGCAGCGCCCGGGCGTGCTCGTCGGGGAAGAGGCCGTCCCGCGCGACGTTCTCGCGCAGCTCCTGCTCGGTGAGCGGGTGGATGTTCCAGTACCGCCCCCAGTTGTCGGCGTAGTCCAGGGCCGGGTCGTGGCCGTCCACGTCGTCGAGGGCCAACTGGGCGCCGCGCATCACCTCGTGGGCGGTGTGGTGGCCCACCGTGAGCGAGATGGCCAGCATCCCGGCCCGGATCAGGCCGAGGTCCAGGTCGACCCCCCACTTCTCCCGCATCCGGGCGGCGTGCAGCACGAAGCGGTACGTGGACCCGGCGGTGCCGGTCGCCACGAGGCCGCCCGAGTCCTCGGAGGTGCCCTGGAAACCGGCGTCCAGCGGGATGTCGTACACCGCTGTCGCCGGCATCCAGGTCAGTCCGGCCTCACCGACCGCGAACCTGCGCTCCGCCTCACTCAGCGGCGGCCGCGCGGTGTCCGGATGCGCCGGGGTCACCACCGACCGCTGCAGCTCCGCGACCGCGGCCTCCTTCTCGGCCACGGGCATGTCCGACGCGGCGATCTCCAGGGCGCGGCGCATGAACTCGGCGTAGACCTCGCGCTGCCGCCTGCTCGGCCGCTCCGCGGCGATCTCCGGGTGCTGCTCCTCGGCGCCGCCGAGCATCTCCGGCACGAGGTCGCTGGAGATCCCCTCGTACAGGAACGCCACGAGCTCCCGCAGGTTCCCGCTCCGCAGCACGCGCTGGAGCGCCTCGCGGGACGTGCCGACGACACCCGCCTTCGCCTTGCTGGTGTCTCCGAACGTCGCCAGCGCGCGCGGGTGCTCCCGGCGTGCCGCAGCCCAGGCGGCGGTCGCCATCGTGCGGAACTCCGCCACCACCGCCTCGTGTTCGGCGAGGTACTCGCCCAGTCTCTTGTCGAAGGCGACCGACTCCTCGGCGTAGCGGATGCGTGCCAGGACCCACGGGGGCGCGTCGCTGTTACGGCGTTCGGGGCTCGGCTGCGCGGAACGGCCCGGCGGCCGCGACCTGGCGCGGCCGGTGGTGGTCACGGACTCAGGGGTCGCGGGCCGGGTGACGGCGGGTTCGCCGGTCGTCGCGGGGTCGCCGGTCGACGTCGCCGGGTCGGTCACCGGCCGCGTGGTGGCCGGGTCGGTCGTCGGCCGCGTGGTGGCGGGCTCCTCCGCCAGGGCCGCTTCTCCGACCGGCGTGGTGCGGCCGGACGGTGTCGGTGTGACCAGGCGGTGGTCGTCGATGTCGATCGTCACCTCACGGCCCCGGGCGGGGTCGGTGGCACTGCGCACCCGCTTCGCGGCCTTGGTGAGGCCGAAGTCCCGTACGCCGACGTGCGGTCCGCCCGTCCCGGCCTGGTAGGTGCTGAGCACCTGGGCCAGCCTCGCCGCGAGCGCCGCGGTGACGGCGTCGGCCCGCGCCCGTCCGCTGGCCTGGGAGCGGTTGCCGTGCCCGGTGACGGTGACGGACGGCATCGGGAGGCCGTGGGCCCGGTTCCACAGCCCGGTGCGTGCCAACGCCACGGCCAGGCCGTCGATCGTGTCGTCCGCGTCGGCGGGGGTGTCGTGCTGCCTCTCCCCGAAGCGGACCGTCCGCTGATGCGGGCGCGGCGCGTGGCCGTGCAGCACCACCGTCGTCAGCGGGTTGGCCACGGCGGGCGACTCGTCCGACAGAAGAGCCGCGTTGGTCTCGTGCGCCGACTCGCCGGGGCGCTTGCTGTACGCCCGGAAGAACCACAGGTCCTTGTTCTCGATCAATGGCGCGGCGGCCCGGATCAGCTCCTTGGCGCGGGCGCGCGCCTCCTCCGCCTCGCGCAGCGCCAGCGCGTGCTCGGGCCGGTCCTCGTCGAAGTACCAGGGCAGCTGTTCCGCCTGGTGGACGTCGGCGAGGGCCCTGGCGACGGACGCGAAGCCCTCCGTGCGGGAGATCTCCGCCTCGTCCGCACCGGTGCGCCGCAGTTCGGCGAGGCGCCCCTCGGTCTCCGCGGCCAGCGCGGTGAGTCCGTCCTCGCCGTAGCGGTCGAGGTTCTCGTCGATGACGTCGTCGAGGAGCTCGGCCGGGATCTCGCTCCGTGAGTGGGTCTCGTTCTCCAGCGTGATCTGGTGGGTGCCGTCCTCGGCCGCCAGCACCACCTGGGCGAAGTGGTACGGGGCGTGCGGGCCCACCCGGTCGCCGGGCTTCGCATGGTTGTGTGTGAACAGCTGTGCGCCGCCCTGGTTCGTGGTGCTGACCGACTGGATCAGATAGCCCTCCCCGACCCCGGCCCAGGCGTACTCGTTGACGCCGATGCGCCGCGCGACCGTGGCCAGCCGGGTGCGCGCCGGGTTGTCCTGCGGCTCGTAGCTGAGAGCGCTGCCGTAGCGCTCACCGGGTGTGGGGGCGCCCACCACGCCTCCGGAGAAGCGGCTGTCGAGGCCGGTCCGGCGCGCGGCCCAGCGGGGGGTCACCTCGGTGGCGGGGCCCGTGCCCTCGGCGACCTCCGCCATCGCCTGGGCGAGATGGTGGGTGCCGGTGACCTCCCGGCCGTGCATCCCGTTCACCGGGGCCGTGGCGATGGCGCCGCCGGTGGGGCCCCGGAAGGCGATGTGGGACAGGTGCGCGCCGTCCGCGCCGGCCACCGTGCGGGCGAAGTCCCGTGTGAAGGCGTGCTCCGGACCGCCGGAGCCCGTCAGGAACTCGGGCTCCACCCGGTAGAGCGGCTCGCCGTACGAACCGTCCTCGCCGGGCAGCAGCACGCCCACCGACTCGTCGACCCGCAGCCGGATCCCGGCGCCGGCCGCGGCCAGCCGTGCCGAGGAGCGTTCGATCGCCGCGCGGGTGGCGTACGCCTGCTGACCGTTGCCCGTCGCAAGGGTCGCCAGCGTCCGGTCCTCGGAGACGCGCAGGGGCGGCCGGTCGGCCATGAGGACGTTCCCGTGGTCCTGGCGGGGCATCACCAGGGGGTCGGTGCCGTCCCCGGCCCGCACCTCCCCGACCGAGCGTGGGAGCGGCGGGGTGAACAGGACGCCGGTGCCGCGCCGGTCGATGACGCCGTAGTCGCGCGTCGTCAGCGGCCGGGGGCGGCGCGCGTCGATCCGGCGCTCCAGGACCGCCTGGTCGGCCAGGCGGTCGAACTCGGCGTCCCCGTCGCTGCTCGACCGGTCGTCGTCGCTGTCCAGGTCCGGGTCCGGGTCCGGGTCCGGGTCCGGGTCCGGGTCCGGGTCCGGCAGGCTGTCGGTGTCGCGGGCTCCGGGCAGGCCGCCGTCCTCGGGCGGATCCGTGGAGGCCCAGCCCGCGCCGGTGTTGCCGGCGTCGAGGTCCAGCATGAGGTGGCGGGTGCCGGCCGTCGGGTGGGTGGCCACACCGACCGGGGCCTCGGGGTACCAGACGCGGCGGCCCGTCGTCCCCGCGACGAGGGACGCGACGGTCGCGGCGTACTCCGGCGGCAGCGCCAGGACGATGTCCGCGCCGCGGGGCCGACGGGAGTCGTACGAGATGAGCCGGGCCAGCTCCTCGGCGCTGTCCACCCGGAAGGTCCGCCCCGGAAGGGAGATGTCGACACCGTGACGGGTTCCCTCGGCCACGACGACGTACGGGTTCTGCCAGGGGGCGTGCCGCTGGATGACCCGGCCCCGGCCCCGCACGGCGTAGGAATCCGTCGTGGGCGCGGGCCGCCCCGGCCCGGTGAAGTCCCGCCCGAGGACGTTGCCTTCGCCGTCGCGCAGCAGGGTGTTCTCGTCGAGGGCGCCCCGTCCGGTCTCGATCTGCCGGTCGACGAAGTACAGGGCGAGGTCGTCGGTGCTCGCGAGGTCGTCCGAGGAGGCGTCGAGTGCCAGCGAACCGAGCAGGTGGACGTCCCGGGCGGCCGGCCGCGCCCCGTCGGCCATGTGCAGGACCTGCCGGGTGACACGGACCAGCGCGTCGCGCAGTTGCTGCTGCGTCGGGCGGGTACCGGCCTCCTCCGCCACGAGTCCGTACAGCGCCTCGGAGGTCTCCCGCAGCCGGTCGCGCGGAACACTTCCGAGGAAGGGGCCGAACAGCGTGTTCAGCCAGCCCTGGCCGGCCCAGACCGGAGGTTCCGCCCCGTCGTCGGAGTCCGTGTCGGAGTCCGACTCGTCGGACGCCTCCGCCACCGTGGGCAGGCCGTCCCCGGGAGGCAGCGGGGGCGGCACCGAGCCGTCCGGACCGGTCTGCGGGGAGGCGGCGGGGAGGGACACCGGGTCGACCCACACCGGCTCCCGGAGCTCCGGCGTGGCGCCCTTCCTGGCCTCTGCCCAACTCGTCCCCTCCGGTGGGGTGTGCGGCGTGAGCTCGCCGGCCACCGCGGCCCACAGCTGGAGGTGGCGGGGGCGCAGACCGCTCCCGGCGAGGCCGTCGGGGGCATGCTCGCGGAACGCGCCGAGCAGGCTGCCGGGCGCGTGCAGCCGGTCCGGGTTGCTCGCGTCACGCGACTCGTCGCGCAGGAACAGCTGGTGCGCCAGCTCGTGCGCGAACTCCACCGGGTCGGCGTCGGCCCACCACGCCCGCTGGTTCATCCGCTGGTCCCGGCCCACCAGATCGGCCGTCAGGTGGGGGGCGTCGTCGGGCCCCACCCGCTCGACGGTGACGTGCAGCCGGTCACCGCCGGGCAGTCGGTGCCCCGGACCGTTGTAGAACTCCTCGACGCCCCGGAGGACCCGCGCCATGACGGCGTCCGTGTCGGCCCGCCCGTCACCGTCACGGAGGGCGAGCCGCACGGTCAGGTCGGTGACGGTCTCTCCGCCGTGGGTGAACCGCCGTACGTCGAAGGCGGACCGGACGACGATGCGCGGCCGGTCGTCGAGGCGGGCGCGGGGCGGCCCGGACGGCTGCTCCTCGGCGGGAGCACCGGCCTCCGGGCGCTCCGGACCGGTGGCGGGCATGTCACCGGAGCCGGCTTCCCGCAGCGGGATGCGCAGGGCCGAGTCGCCGTCGCCCTCCGGCACCAGGTAGAGCGCCGAGGAGTCGGCGACGATCCGGTGGGGCGCGGTCTCCTGGTCGAGGCCCTCCAGCACGGGCGCGAGGCTGTCCATGTTGGCGACGCGGCCGATCCATCCGCTGTCGCCGCGCAGGATCGTGCCCGTCGTCGCGTGGACGAAGTCGTGGCCGAAGCGCGTCCACCCGTCCGGCGGGATCTCCTGGCCGTCGGGGAGCCTGAGGTGGCCGGTGTCGGCGACCTCGTAGGTGAAGGGCTCCGACCGGGATGCGGCATGACGCGTCCAGGTGGACCACCGGCCCGGCCGCGTGCCCTCGGTGGCCGCGTCGTCCTCGTCCGTGCGGACCGGGTCCTTGCCCTTCGCTGTCCCGGTGTCCGGGGGCAGGCCGGCGGCGGGTGTGCCGATGGCAGCGGGTACGTCGTCCGCGGACACGGCGTAGCTCGGGTCGACGCCGAGGCGGGGCCGCATGACGGTGACCTCGCGGCCGATCGGCCACTGCTCCGCCAACGGGTCGAGCCCGTCGTCGCGCGAGCCTCCGGACAGACCCCCCGGCTGGGAGCGGCCGCCCGGTCCACGGGTGGCGACGTGCCGGGGCCCGCCCCGGTGGTCGTCGACCGTGACGGTCACGGTGGAGGCCGCCGAGTCGCCCGCGGACGTCCCCCGGTCGCGCACCGAGACCGGCTCGACGGTGAAGCGGTCGGCGGTGAGGTGCGGCTGCGGTGTGCCCTCCTGGAGCTCTGCGAGCGCGCTGGAGAGGTCCTGCCGGAACGAGGCGGCGACCGCCTCGCCACGCACCTTCGCCAGGTCCCGGCCGACGAGACGGCCGCCGCGCCGGCCGGTGACCCGGACGTCCGGCAACGGCAGACCGTTGGTCTCGTTCCACAGGGCGGCCCTGGCGACCACCCTGGCCAGGTACCGGAGGGAGTGCTTCGCGGTCTCGGGCGTCTGCTGGACACCCTTGTCGAAGGCGATGGGCACGGGCAGTGCCAGCTGGCCCCGGAGGACGACGGCGGTGAGCGGATTGGCCTCGGCGGAGGGGTTGTCGCCCAGGAGCTCCGCGTTGGTGTCGTGGGCCGACTCGCCCGGTCGCTGCGAGTACATCCGCATGTACCACTGGTGCTTGCCCGCGATGACGGGTTCGAGCTGTCCGACGCGGAGCGCGGCGGCGCGGGTGGCGCCCTCCAGCGTCTTCTCGGCCGCGGCACGCTCCGGCGAACCGGCGGGCGCCGCGTTCATCTCCGTCTGGGCCTGCTTGGCCCTGATCAGGGCGAGGGTCAGATCGAGGTAGCCACGCAGCTCCGCCAGCGGCTTGTCCGCGCCCTCGTCCGGCTGCTTCCCGATCTCCTCGCGCAGCCGCGACGCGATCTCCCGCAGATCGTCCAGGTCGTGGTTGCGCAGGTTCGCCTGGACCGCCCTGCGGTGCCGGTGGTTCCGCTGGGAGGCACGTGCGTGGTTCTCCAGGGAGATCTGGTGGCTGCCGTCCTCGCTGGCCAGCACCACGGTGACGAAGTGGTAGCCGAAGTGCGCACCGCCGGAACCCGCCTGCGGTTTCGCGTAGTTGTGCTCCAGGCTCGGCTGGCCCTGCTCGCCGGGGGCCGCGACGGACTGCACGACGTAGCCCTCGCCGATGTCCGCCCAGGCGTGCTCGTTGACCCCGATCCGGCCCGCGGCGTCGGAGAGGGCGTCGCGCCGGGGGTCGTCCTCCTGGGCGAGGCTGAGCGCGCTGCCGTACGCGCGGCCGGGCAGCGGGCCGCCGTCGCCACCGGTGGGGCGGTCGTCCCGGCGGACGAGCGCCGCAGCCCACTCCGGATCCGCGGCGGCCGGGGGCATGTCGCCGTCGGCGAGGTGGCCCAGTGCGTCGGCGAGGTGGTGGGTGCCGGTGACCTCGGCCCCGTCGGAGGCGTTGGCCGGCGCGGTGACCACCTGGCCGGCGCCGGGGGTGCGGAAGACCATGTGCGAGGTACGGGAGGTGTCGGCGAGCATGTCGGCGAAGTCCCGGCAGACCTCTTCCGTGGACTGGCCGGAGCGGGTCAGGAAGACGGGGGTCACCAGGAACAGCTGCCTGCTGCCGCCGCCGGGGAGGGGCAGGATGACACTCAGGTCGGGGTCGGTGCGAAGACGCACCGAGGTCCCCGCGCGCGCCAGCTTGACCGACGCGCGGGCGACGGCCTCCTCCGTGGCGAAGACCTGCTGCCCGTACATGCCGTTCTCGACCGCGAGCGTGCGGTCCGAGGAGATCCGCAGGACGGGCCGCTCCGAGAGGAGCGTCTCGTGGTGGTCCTGCACGGACATGGCGAGTTCGGGGGCGTCGTCGGTGCCCGTCAGGGCGCGCGGGGTCTGCCAGCTCCCCTGGATCCCGCCGGGCCTGCGGAAGATCACGTCCGTGTCGCGGCCGTTGACGACGCCGTACTCCGTCGTGGTAAGCGGCTCGGCCCGGCGTGCGTCGATCCCCTCCCGGTGCTCGGAGTCGCCGTACATGCCGACGATGTCCGAGACGTCCGAACCGCTGTCTGCGTCCTCGCCCGGCCGGACGGAGGTCCACACCGCGCCGACGTCGTCACCGTCGCCGAGGGGCCCCAGCGTGATGCGGTCGGTGCCGGTGCGCCAGTCCGTCGTCGGACGGGGGGCGTGCTCCGAGTACCAGACCCGGGCACCGGTCAGGTCGGCCACGTGGCGCGCCAGCGACTCGATGTCGCCGTGGGGCACGACCAGCGCGATGTCCGCGCCGGGGGGCCGTGCCGGGTCGCGGGCGATGATCCTGGCGAACTCGGCGGGGTCGTCCAGGGTGAACGTGCCGCGTGGCGTGTTCAGTTGGACGGAGTCGGTGTCCCCCTGGGCGAGGACCGTGTAGGCGGCCGGCCACGGCGCGGGCCACATGCTCAGCCGGCCGTCCGCGCCCTCCACCGCGTACGAGTCCAGGGGCGGCACCTCGGCCCCGGTGCCGGTCCAGTTCCGTCCGGTGCCGTGCCCGGACACGAGCCGGGTGCTCCGGCCCAGTGCGGCGTCATGGCTCGTCAGGTAGGCGGAGAGGGTGTCCTCGTCGGCCAGTTGGGCCGGGGTGGCGCTCAGGGCCAGCGACCCGAGCAGCAGGAGGTGCCGCTCGCTCACCTCGGTGTCCGGGGCGAGGCCCAGCACCCGCCTGGTCAGACCGTGCAGGAGGTCGCCGTCGGCCACGGACGAGGGTTGCGGGTTCCGCTCGGCGAGTTCCCGGAGCGACAGGGCCGTGCCGACCAGCATCTCGGGCGAGTAGTCGTCCCGGGAGGCGGATCCGAAGAGGAGGTCGAGCCAGGCCTCGTGCGTGGTGTCGTCCGGGGCGTCGTCCTCGCCGTCGGAGTCGCTGGTGTCGTCGGTGAAGCGGAACTGCGCGAGCGACCCGGTGTCGCTGTCGTCGGCGAAGCGGAACCGCGCGAGCGCGTCCGCTTCGGCGCCGGAGAGCGTGCTCAGCTCGTACGCCTCCTCCTCGCCCGGGAGCCCGGGGAGATCGCTCCCGGCCGGGGCCCCGGGTGAGGGGGGCAGGGGGACGGCCGCCGGGTCCCGCGTCGGCTCCGGAGTCAGGTCGGCGCTCCCGGACTTCGGCGCGGGCGCCGGGGTGCGGGTGAGGAGGGGGACGACGTCTCCCCCACGGCGGCGGAGCAGGACGGAGGGGCTGTCCGCGGAAGGCCCGGGGTAGGTGTGGGCGGTGCCGTTCTCCTCGACCAGGGTGACGGTGGTGCCGGTGGCGGCGGCCGCCCACTCCGCGACGGCCGGGTCCGCCTCCGGTCCCCAGGGAGCGGTGGTGAGGTGACGGCGCAGGTGTCCGTCCCGTGCCTCCGCGCTCGGGTGCGGCGCGCCCGGCCGGGTGGGCATGGTCGGCGGTACGAAGAGGGAGTCACGCGTGCCGGGGTCACCCGGCAGTCCGTTCAGGCGCATCAGCTGGGCGGGCGGCGCCCCCGCGCGCCTACGCAGCCGCGTAGCCTCGTGGCGGTCCGTACCGGGCTGCGTGGCCGCCAGGTTCAGGGCCGTGGAGAGGGCGCCGAAGAAGCCGTTGCCGCGCCCGGTGGGTGCGCCCTGCGTGTAGGTGGCACCGTCAGGCGCGGTGAGGACGCCGTCCCGGTCGAGGCGGAAGCGCGGGCCGGTGCTGTCGGCGGGCGGCAGCCAGGGCGCGGTGGTGTGGCTGCGGTGCGCCGGCGGCCGCGCGGACGTGGAGCGTGCGGTGTCCGGGGTGCCCTCGGTCGCCGGGGCCGGAAGCGGCGTGGCGACCGGGGCGACGGATCCCTGGGGCAGGGCCGCGTGGAAGAAGCCTCCCTCCGCGAGGAGGACGGGGTCGGTGGCCGGGTCCACGGCGGCCGGGTCGGTGCCGTGCGGGAGGAAGAGCTGCTCACGGCCCTCGCCGGTGACCACGGTGAGCGGGGCCCCCAGGACCCGGGCGGCCAGCGCGGGCAGCAGGTCGGCGCCGCCGTGGTCGCCCGCACGGCGCTCCGGCGGGGCGGGCTCGCCGTCCACGGTGTCCTGGCGCGGCTCGCTCGCGAACGGGCGGGAGAGCGCGGCCCCGGCGAGTGCCACCCGCTGTGCGGGGGTCGGCCAGAGGGTCACCGGGAGGCGTCCGAACGCCTCGAACTCGGCCTGCTGAGCAGTCGTCAGCCGTATGCCCGCATAGTCGAGTTCGGCCTGGGTGAAGGTGTCCGCGGTGTCCAGGGCGAGGGAGTCGAGCAGGTCCTCGTTGCCGTCCTGGCCGAGCGCCCAGGCCAGGCGGTCGCGTGCGGCGCCGATGGCCTCGGCCGTGACCGCCGGGTCGCCGGGGTCGGCGGCGAACCGGTCGGCAAGGTCGCTCCCGAGCAGGTGGGGCAGCCGTCCCCGGTCCTGGGCGGCGGCGAGCAGCGCGTGGAAGAACGAGGCCCCGTCGTGCGGCACACCGTGGATCTCGCGCACCGTGGCGCCGTCCGGTGAGGTGAGGGTGCGCGGGGCGGAACCGGCTCCGCCGGTGATCGTGTACGGCTCGGGCGCCTCGGAACGCCAGCCGGGCGCGGTGTACTCCTGCGGGAGGTCCTTCACCGGGACCGAGGCCGATCCCTGGTGGTGGGCGGTGAGGCGGGAAGCGGCGAGGTGCAGCCGGTGGTGGTCGGCGGCGGCGTCGTCGGTGCGCTGCTCCCATCGGCGTACCTCGTCACGGGCGGCCTGCCACGCGGTGACGGCCGGGGACGGCTCCACGGCGGCGCCGGAACCGTCGGCGCCCAGGGCGGTCCGCTCGTCGTCGGTCAGGCCCAGCCATGTCTCCCTGGCCCGCGCCCGGGCGTCGTAGTAGCCCTTCTCGGCCGTGGCCAGGTCGCCGGCTGCCTTGGCCTGGTCGTCCCAGGCCGTGAGGACCCCGTCGGTGAACGTGGAGTCGTCCAGGAGGCCGTGGTCGCGGGCGATGTCCTCGCGCAGCCAGACCAGCGCCGTGGTCTCGGCCTCCACGGCGCGCGGCCCCCGGTCGGCCTTGCCGAGCGCGTACATGGCGCGGCTGTCGGTGACCCGGTGGTGCACGTCGGCCACGGCCAGCCAGCTCACCGGGATCGCGAAGAGCATGCTGCGGTCGGTGACGACCTTGGTGTGGGTGCCGAGGGTGGTGTCCGCCGTGCCCTTGAGCGTGGTGCCGTCGTTCGTACCGCCGATCGGGACCGTGGCGCCGGGGTTGGTGACACCCGCGTTGCTGTTGCCGGCCAGTGGTGCGGTGCCCACCGCACCCTCGACGTTGTCGGTGATGCCGGCCTCCAGCGCGTCGGAGGTCTTCGCCCGCTGCATGGCCTCCATGCGCGGCTTGTTCTCGACGGCGAGCAGCCGGGCCCCGCTCCGGTGCATCCTCGCGTAGAGGCGTGAGTCGGCGGTGTGGGACTGGCCGAACAGGTGGGTGGAGGCCTGGGTGGGCAGCGACGTGCCGCTCGCACCGAGCGCCTCGCGGAAGCCGGAGGTCAGACCGACCTGTGCGGTGGCCTCCTGCTGGGCCTGCCCGGGGGCGGTGCCGAGGCCGGTGAGCGGGGTGTGGCGGGCCATGCGCACCCGGCCGTCGAGGACCGTGCCCGTGTGCCGCTGCCCCAGGTCGGTGTCGCCGAGGCCGTCGGCGCGTGCGGTGGCCAGGGTCAGGGCGTCGTGCACGTTGGCAGCGCCTCGGATGTCCACGGCGAGGATGCCGGAGCCGACGACGTCGTCGAAGGGCAGCACGTCCGGATCGGCGCTGCCGGTGGGGTCCCCGCCGGAGGTGCGCCAGGCGGCGACGCCCTCCGGGCGTGCCTGGTCGGCGGTCAGCATCCGCACCGCGCGCTCGGGCTCCGGAACGTCCTGCTCGGTGAGCGCGCCGTCGGCGCCGTCGCCGTCGGGGGTGAGCAGGCTCGCCGGGAGGACCTCGTGGAGGCTGCCGACGGGTACGGCGGAGACGCCGGGGGCGAGCGGGTCACCGGTCGCGTCCGTCATGGTGACCGTCAGGGTGTAGGTGGTGACGATCTCGGCGTGGGCCTGGGTGGTGGCGATGTTCGGCATCGCGGTGGCGCCGGAGGTCTGCGTCCTGGCGCTCGACCGCTGTTTGGCGGCGGTTCCTTGGAGCGACGGGTTGGCGACGAGGATGCCGCTGTCCGCCGCACGCTCGCCCGCGCTGAGCGTCACGTCGGCGCCGCGGTCCTGGGAGGTGCCGCCGGCGGTGTCGCGGGCGGTGGTGCGGTAGTCCTCCAGTTCGTAGCCGGTGCGCAGTCTGTCCACGGTGGTGGTGACCGGCGTCAGCTTGAACGTCAGCTGTCCCGGGCTGCCGCCGACCGGCAGGTGGAACGGGCTCGTCCAGCTCCGGTAGCGGATCGGCAGGGTCATCCCGTCGGTGGTCAGCTCGTGCAGATGGGCGGCGAGGAAGTCCGGGGAGAGCCGCTGGAGGACCTGCTCCCGGTCGTGGGAGGGCACTCCGGCCTTCTCCAGCTGCCCCGTCAGCTGTCGTGCCGCGGAGCCGGCGTCGAGCTGACCGCTGGGGTGGGTGGGGAACCGGCGGCCGCGCAGGAAGGGCGGCACCCGGTATCCGCCGCCCAGGTTGTGCGGGGTGGTGGTGGCCAGGCCGTCGGGGGCGAGCCCGGCCTCGATGACGTCCTGCATCGGGAGGTGGAACATCACCGCGTCACGGATGCGCTGGAGCGCCGCGGCGGCGCGGCGCGGGGCGAGGCTGTCACCGAGGTTCTCGGAGAACCGTCCGGCCAGGGAGCTGATGCGGGCCCCGGAGCGGGTTCCCACCGCACCCATGGCCGCCGTCCAGCGGTCCCGTACCGCGAGGGTCTCGGCGGTGTCGGCGACCACCAGGTACATCCGCCCGGCGTAGGTGAGGGTGGTGTTGCGTCCCCTGGTGAGGGTCTGCGCAACGTTGCGGCCCTTGCCCCAGGCGTACTGCAGGGCGGTCGAGTAGGAGCCGACGACGGCGGGCTGTCCGGGGGCCTGCTGCAGGGGCATGTCCGCTCCCTGGAGGCCGAGGGTGGTGCGCGAGACGGTGCTCGCGCTGCCGTTCACCCGGTGTTCGTTGCCGACGGTGGCCTCGAGGCTGGCCGGTTTGGGGTCGCTCTTGACCCGGAAGTTGCTCAGCTCGCCGCGGATCGCCGCCTTCAGGTAGTGCGTACGGAAGGGGCCCGCACCGTTGAGACCGGTGACGCGGGAGCCGAACGGGCCGAGGTACTGGCCGAGTTGTCCGGCGACGTTGAGGTTCGCCATGGCCCGGCGCAGCGCGGTACGCACCGGGGCGCCGGGCGCGCTGACGTGCCAGGAGGTGCCCGAGGCCCTGTCGGCGGTGTCCTGCATGAGCCGTTGGCGCAGTGGGCCGCCCTCGGTGCTGAGCACCACGTGCGGGGCGCTCAGCAGCTTGCCGGTGAGCTGCCGGTCGGACGCGTCCGTCCTCGGCAGCGGGCTCATGCCGTCGAGGAGTTGGTCCGCCTCGGTGGAGGAGAGCTGCCGCGGTGCGGGGGCCGTGACCGTCGGTGCCTGTCCGGCCGGCGGCGGGTCCGCGGGGCCGTGGTGCTCGGAACCGTGCGCGGCCGGCACGGCGAGCTCCACCCGGCCGACCGTCTCGTTCCCCCGGGTGAACAGCGGGCGTTCCTCGACCTTGCTGACGAAGACGCCCGCGCCCAGCAGGCCGATCGATGCGAGCCGTGCCCAGCCACGCGGACGGCGGTGACCCTCGAAGGAGGCGTTCAGTTCCACCTGGTAGCTGTAGAGGTCGGCACCGTTCTGGAACATCAGGTGGTCGTGGGTGACCGCGACCGTGTTCCTGGTGGCCTTCTGGTCGGTCCGGGCGTGGCGGGCCCCGACCGCCACGCTGCCGGTCTGACGGGGCAGCCCGGCCTCGGGCACCTTGTCGTGGTCACGCGGTGAGATGCCCAGCTCCACACCGCCGGAGAGGGTGACGGCGGCCTGCTGTCCCTGGCCGGAGACCTCGGTGCCGATCACCGCGTTCCGCAGGGAACGCTCGCTCATGGTGGTCTCGAACCGCCGGTCGGTGAGGCGCGCCCCGAGGATGAGCGTGTGGTGGCCGCGGCGCACCTTGCCGTCCTCGGTGAGGGTGACCGGCACGCCGGTGGTCGTCAGGTCGTCCAGGCTCTGCGCCAGGCTGGGCCGGTTGAGCGCCTCGCGGACCTGACGGTCGTTGTGCAGCGCGGTCCTCATCCGCCCGTCGCCGTACCAGAACTTGGCCAGCCGCGGGTGCCGCAGCATGAACGGCGGGACGAACAGCGACGGGTACGACTGGTGCAGCGTGTCCAGGACGGTGTCGGCGAACGCCCGCATGGGGTCCTGCGGGACGGACTGCGCGGTCCGCGGCTGGATCGGGGTGGGTGCCCCGTCCACGGCTTGAGGTTGAGGTTGCGGCTGCGGCTGCGGCTGCGGCTGCGGACGGTCGGGGAGGAAACCCTCGGCCCGTACCTGGCCGCTCAGGTGGACCGGGTCCTCGCGGGTGAGATACCACGGCACCGGCGGCTCGACGTCCGGGTCGGGGCCCGTACGCCCCGGGGTGCGGCTGTCCCAGCCCGCCAGGCGGCGAGCGTCCTGGGTGGAGATCCAGTCCAGGCTGACGACCCGGACGGGGCGGGCCGCCGACGGGAGCTCGCCCGGCTTGCGCACCATCAGCGTGCGCTCCACCCGGTAGAGCGCCACCGGGTGGTTACGGACACGGCCGGTGGTCTTCCGGGCGGCGTCGACACCGAGGTGGTGACCACGCCCGGTGGACACGTCCACACGGACCAGAGGGCCGCCCTGGAGCCGTACGTCGGTGTCCGCGCCGGTGAGGGTGTAGTTGGGGCCGGCGGTGACCTGGAAGCCCAGCCGGGTGTCACGGACGTGACCGCGCTCGTTCTGGTACGTGGTCTGGGTGAGGTCGCGCACCTCCGTCTTGACGGACTCGGCGACGAGGGTGGCCCGGTGCGGCACCGACCGCTCCACGATCAGGTGGCCCAGTGGGTGCTGCCCGCTGCCCCTGGTCAGCTCGGGGCCGGTGACCAGGCCCGCGAACCGGCCGAACAGGGCGAGGAGCCGCCCCGGCCGGACGTAGGAGACCAGGGTGCGGTGGGCCGAACTCCCGGGACGGGCTCCCGAGACGGCGAGGGCGATCTCCTCCGGCGGGTCCACCAGGTGCAGCCCTGTGGTGTCGGTCATCCGCGGCTCGGCGCCCTCCGGGAAGGTGAGCGTGCCGGGCGCCCGCCGGGGTCCCTTGGGGGGCACGGTGAGGTCGTCCGGGATCCGCCAGCTGAGCCCGTCACGCATCGCGAACTCGGCGGCGTGCACCTGGGTGCGCTGCCAGTTCGGCTTCTGCGGAGGCGGGGCGGTCGCTCCCGTGGTGCCGTCGGACCGGGTCTCCGGCCCGGGGGCCACCGGTGACTCGGTGACACGGTTCACCCGGACCCGGTAGTGGACGTCGTCCAGGTGCAGGTGTGAGCCCTCCCAGTTGCGCCACTCGGACTGGTTGTACGCCTGGGTGCCCTGCGCGTAGTCGGTCCTGCGGGTCCAGCCCAGCGAGAAGCCCAGCTTCAGCAGCCAGTTGAGCGGCGGGCCCATGCTCAGCCCACCCGCGATCCGCCGGCCGAAGCCGACGCTGCGCCCGCCGCCCGTACCCGCCTGGCCGCGTCGCATGGTGTCCAGCCTGACGGTGGCACCGCCCACGTCGGAGAAGCGTTCCCACCGGTGGTAGGGGATGGCCTCGACCGTCAGCTCGTGGCCGACCCCGGACTTCTCCCGGCCGACGAAACGCGCCCCGCGCGGGGCGGTGAAGGCGCCGGGCTGATCGATGAGCAGCCGCAGCAGCTCCGCCTCGTCGAACTGGGTGCGGAGCTTCGCCGGCAGCTTGCCCAGGATCTCCTCCGCCACCTGCTCGGGCGAGCGGAGGGTGGTCTTCCCGACCCCGGTGAAGAGTCCGGTCCTGTTGCTCCGCGCGGGCCATTCGGTCCGGCTCCCAGGTGTGCCGTCGCCCGGGTCCGACACCGGGCTGATCAGGATCGCGGGCAGACGGCTGCCGTCCTCGAAGGTGACGGTGTCCGGCACCGGGCCCGGGGGCCGGGCGTCCTGACCGGTCAGCAGGCGTGCCGGGCGGTGCCGTTCGAGCTGGGTCTCCAGCGGCACCGGGTCGCCCCGGTCGGGGGTTTCCGCTTCGGGGGTGTCGAGGTCGGTGATCCCGCCCATGCTCCGCAGCCACTCCCCGAGAGGGCCGGAACCGGCCGGGTCCTGGATGTCAGCCGTGATGCCTGGGTCCTGGGTGGTGCCCGGGTCCTGCGTGGGCTTCGGCTTCGGGTCCTGGGTGGTGCCGGGGTCCGGTTCGGGCGCGAGCGGGGCCGAGACCGGGACCAGCGCGTCGAAGTGGTCCGTCCCGTTGTAGGACAGGTGCAGGACGCCGCCCCGGCCCCCCGGGTTGAGTGTGTTGACGAAGGTGCCGCCCGACGAGGCGTGCGGATCGGGCTGGACGAGCCGCAGGTCGAGGTCGAGCGTGTGCGCCAGCGCCTCCGGAAGCAGGTCGGCGAAGGGCGAGGCCCAGAGCGTGGGGAGTTCGGCCGCCGAGGCGACGAGCTCCCTCGTGCCGAGCCGCCGTGCGTCGGCCGGGGTGGGTGCCACATCGGCGAGGTGCGGGTAGTCGCCGTCCCGCAGGATCCGCTGCCAGGTGGCGGCGTCGCCGTCGGTGACGACGGCCTGGGCGGTCCGGTTCCACTGCCGGGTGATGCGGTCCCGCTCTGCCGGGTCCCGCACTCCCGCGACGGCGCGCGTCCGCAGGTCGTCGACGACGGCGAACACCGGGTCCGGGATCGCCGTGGCCACGGCGTCGCCCAGTTCGGTCCGGGTGATCCGGTCCCGCAGCAGCCGGCGCAGTCCGGCGACGTTCCGCGCGGCCCACGCCGGCGGGACGTCCTGGCCGCGCGCGCTGTCGAGCAGCGACCTGAAGAGGCAGTTCCCTCCGCCCGGGGTGTCCAGCCGCCGGAAGGCCGAGCCGTCCGCGTGCACGGTGTCCGCCGTACCGGGCGTGGGCCGGCTGAGGAGGGCCACGTCCTCGGCGAGGCTCTCCGGACCGCTGCGCGCGGACGTCAGGTCGGGCCTGCGGCGGACGAGTTCGGCGGTGTCCTCGGGGCTGAGGGCCAGCTCGGACAGCGGCAGCGGGCTGTCGGAGAGCGACCAGGTGATCTGTGCCGTGGGCGCGTACGCCAGACCGCGCACGTCCTCCGGAGACACCAGGGTGCTCGGCGGGAGCACGGGCGGCGGCGGGGGGAGCAGGGCGTCCAGCGTGGTGTCGGGCCCGGCGGTGGTACGCAACTCGGCTGCGGCGCGCAGGAAATCGCCGTACTGCCCGGTCGTCGGACCGGCCGTCGGACCGGTCGTCGGACCGGCAGCCGGCTCGCCCGTGGGCGCGCCGATGGTGCCGTGGTGGTCGGTCACCATCCGGCGCAGCAGCTCCGGGGTCATGCGGCCGTCGCCGTAGCGGGCAGCGGTGTCGGGGCTCCGCCAGCGCAGGCCGTCCACGAAGGCGAGCCCTGCGAGGAGTTCCCGGTTCTCCGGGCGTTGCTCGGCGTCCGGGCCGAGGATCTCACGCAGCGTGCGGACCTGCTGGAGGGTCCGGGTCAGGGCGAAGGCGTCGGCCGGTCCCGGACCCGTGTGCAGGCCGATGTCGCGCGCCAGACCGTCCAGATCGGCGCCGCTGGGCTCGGGGGTGAAGACCCGCCACCGTCCCGGCCCGTCGGCGCCCTCGGTGAGCACCGCGCGGACGTTGCCCTCGCCGTCCCTGGCCGTGCCCACTTCGGTGGTCGGCGCGTGGACCCGGCGTCCGGTCCGGTTCGCCACGTGCTGGGCCACCGGCAGTCCCGCCACCTCGGGCTGCCGGCCGGTCTCGCAGGAGAACAGCACGAGCGGCCGGTCCTGACCGTCTTCCTCGGCCCAGGACTTGAGCACCTCACCGAGCTGCACCCCGCTGACCTTCACGGTGGGCCGTGCGGCGTCCTCGGTGCCGAGCGAGACGGTGCGGGAGGTGCCGTGCCCGGCGAAGTAGTCGGCACCGCGGTCGGTGCCCGAGCCGGGGAGCGGACTCGGCGGGCCGGTGAACACGGTACGGGGGGCGGACGGGGCCTCGGTGGCGCCTGGGGCGGCGGGGGCTCCGGAGATGGTGCGCACACCCCGGAAGGTGTCCTCGCCGAGGAGTGCCTGGCGCCCCTCGGCGCGGGCCGTGCCGTCCTCCGCAGGGCTCTGCGAGATGGTCAGCGTCCGTACGGCACGCCCGGGCCGGGGCTTCACCGCGGTGCCGGGAACCAGGCGTCGCAGCTGCGCGAGGGGCACGGTGTGGCCGTCCAGGGTGGTGACGGCCGGCTCCCTCGACGGACGTGACGAACCGTTGCCGCTGTCCTCGGTCGACCCGCTGTCGGCGGGGCGTACGACGATCCGGGCCGACGGAGGCGGCGTCGACGGAAGGGGCGTCGGCGTGAGCGACTCGGGGTGGGTGTCCGGCGTGGTGGGCGGGGGCGGCGGGGTTCCCTCGCCGCCTGGTCCGCGTCCGAGGCCGGCACCCGTACCCGGTCCGCCGGTGCCCCGGCCGTCGGTGTCGTTCCTGCCCGACTCCAGGTGCAGATCCGTGGCGGTCCCGGTCCAGGGGCCGGACAGGGTGGCGAGTTTGTCCGGGGCGGGTGCGGCGGTGGCCGTGGCGTCCGCGTCGGCCGTGGCACCGCGTACGGAGGCCGGCTTCTCAGAGAGCGCCGTCGGGGGTGTGGCCGAGGAGGTGACGGCCGGAGCTGTGCCTTCGGTCGTCACACCGCTCTCGGTGCTGGGACGGGGCATCGCGCCGAGGGCGTCGGCGAGCGGCAGCAGCACGTCGGCGCCGGGGAACGACGTGTCCGCGGTGCCGTCGGCCGTCGTGGTGGGTGCCGGACCGGCGAGCGGGCGGACCAGGACCGGTGCGCCGGGCCCCTCACGGGTCAGCTCCACCGCCGCGCGTACGGGGCGCCCCGCTCCGTCCGGCGCGACCGGCGGCCCGAGCACGACCGCCCTGTCGGTGCCGGCACCGTCCAGCAGCGCGACCGCCTCAGGCGATCCCTCTCCCGGCGGCGGCACCTCCGACACCACGATCGTCAGCGGCGTGGCCCGGGCGGGTTCGGGGCTTCCGGCAGGAGCAGGGCCGGGCTTCACGTCGGGTGTGCCGTCTATGTCGCGCACGTCTCCGGTGTCGGGAGACGAACCGATGGTGCTGATCCGCGTCGGAGCAGTGTCGGTGTCGGTGTCGTCCGCGGCAGGGTTGGTGGTGGTGACGTCGGCCGGAGGGGTGACCACCGGCGCGGAATCCGATGTGCCCGCGTGCGCCGTGGGGTTCGCGGCATCCGGAGCAGCGCCCACGGCGTCCGGGGACGTCCCGGTCTGCGGGGAGGACCCGGTGGCCTGCGGGGAGCCGTCCGCCGGGGCGGCACCTTCCGGGGCGCGGGTGCCCTGTTGGGGCGTGGCGGAGGGGGTCGCCGACCCCGCCGGGACGCCGCCCGGCCGGGCTCCGCTGCCCGTGCCGGCGGGGGTGGCGGCGGCGGGGCCACCCGTGGGAACGGGGCTGCCCGTGGGGACGGGGCTGCCCGTGGGGACGGGGCTGCCCGCTTCTCGGCCCGTCGGCGCGGACGCGGTGCCGTTCTGCGGGGCCGACTCGTGGGAAGCGCTCGGGAGGCCGCCCTCCGCCTGCTCCGGAGACGTCACAGCCGGAGTCTCCGGAGACGTCGCAGCCGGGTTCCCCGGGGCTGTCTCGGCCGGAGTCTCCGGAGACGCCACAGCCGACTCCGCCGGGGGCGTCAGGGTCGTTCCCTCGGGCGGCGCGACCTCCGGGTCGCCGTCCCCCGTCGCGGCCGGGTTCTCCGGCACGTCCCCGTCCACGCCCGCGCTCTCCGGCGACGTACCGGGGGCGGCGCCCTGCGGGTCGCCTCCGGCGGAGCCCTCCGCGACCGGGGCTGCGGTGTCGGCCTGCGTCCCGGGGGCGACGGTGAGCGGTGGGCCCGTCGTGACGGGGGCGTCGAAGCCACCGAGGGCGCGGCGGACCTCGTCGGCGTCGATCTGTACGGCAGGGCTGTTCCCGCCGGGCACCACCCTTACCTCGGGCAGCTGCGACAAGCCGCCCTGCAGACCGTCACGGACGCCGATCTCCGTGCCGCCCGGCGCCGACGAGGTGCCGCGCAGGGCGGCAAGGTCGTTCAGCGCCTGCTGACGGACCTCGGCGGAGCCGCTGTGGACCTGCTGCCACAGCGCGTTCTCGGTGGCGGTCACGGGCAGCGGGCCGGGGGTGTACGACGGCGGGGCCGGGGTCGTGTACGGCGGCGGGTTCTCCGGGACGTAGGGCGGGGGCGACTGACTGCCGGTGACGTCTCCCTGTCCGGTCGGCTGCTGGACGGCGGGAGAGGGCGAGGCGGGCGCCGGCCCGTCCCCGCCCGTGGTGTCGCTGCCCGAGGTGCCCGAGGAACCGTCGGTACGGTCGGAGTCCGCGCCGGAACGCGAGGAACCGTCGGCACCGGTACCAGTGGTTCCGCCGGAGACGGTGGGCGGCCGGTTACCGAGTTTGTCGATGGCGTGGCGCAGTTCGGCACCGCTGTTCACGGCGGTGTCGCTGAGCGTGCTCTCGACCTGACTGCTGACGCCCGCGCCGACGAACGTGGACCAACTGGTCGACCAGTCGCCGTCGAAGGCGCCCTTGATCAGGATCTCCGCGAGGGCCTCGCCCGCGCCGGCGGCGAGGAAGTCGGCCGTCCCCTTCAGCCCGTAGTGCCCCGCCAGCGCACCCGGTCGGTCCGCGTTGTTGCGCAGGATCTGGTTGTTCCGCCACAGGTTGAGGTTGTTCCGGAAGGAGAGCGGATCGTTCCGGAAGGTGACCGGCGGGTTGCCCGACCGGCCGGGGCCGTTCCCGTACGGGGTCGGATCGGGCCTGCCGGGGGTCGGCCCGGGTTCGGGCCTGGGGCTCGGAGAGGGGTCCGGCTTGGGGCTGGGAGTGGGGTCCGGCGTGGGGGTCGGGCCGTTGCCCTTGAAGTCGAGGTCAGGATTGTTCCTCGGGTTGGGCGGACCCTTGAAGTCGAGATCCGGGCCGTTCTTGAGGAAGTTCTTGTCGTAGCTGTTGACGATGTTCTTCGCGAAGCTGTCGAAGATGCTGGTGAGGCCGCCCGCCGCCGCGCCGAACGCCGCGGCCTTGAGGATGTCGTTCCAGTCGAAGCCGTCGGGGCGACGGCCGTCGGGGGCGAAGTTCATCATGGCGAGCCGCACCGCGAAGGTGGTGAAGGCCTCGGCGAACGCCTCGGTCAGGGAGGGTGCCAGGTGCAGCCGCTGGAGCAGGTGGCTCATCGTGGTGAGGATGAAGAAGCGGCTGCGCAGCTTGGCCATCATGATCTGGCTGGCCGACGCGCCACCGGTGAAGAAGGACATCGCCAGGTAGATGGCGATCTCGATGAGCAACCGGATGATCTCGGCGATGACCTGCCACTTCGACTCCATGATGTCCATGGAGGTCTTGCGCCGGCCTTCGGCGATCTTGTCGAGCTGGTCGGCGAAGTCCTTCAGGTAGTTCTTGCCGCCGTCGTCGACGAGCATGCCCATCGCGTTCGCGTACGACTTGGAGAGGTCGTCCGGCATCGACTCGCCGATGTCGTGGATCGACTTGTCGATCAGCGAGGACAGCCGCTCCAGCTTGCGGCCCAGACCGGAGTAGGGCACACGGCTGTCGAAGGCCAGGTCCTCGTCGGCGTCGATGAGCTTCTCCCCGGTGAGGATGAAGATCATCGTGTTGATCTCGGGGGATACGTGGATGCTCATCGAGGTCCGCCCCGGAGCCCGCGCGGGCAGGACGGAGCGGCCGCTCCCGGCGTGGTGCGGGAGCGGCCTGCGGTGCGGGGTTCAGCGGCGGCCATGCCCGCCCGAGCCGCTGCCGAGCCCGTCGGCGTCGATGCGGCTGGTTCCCTTCTCGACCTGCTCGATGTTGTGGTCGCGGGTGTCCTTCATCATCCGGACCTGGCTGACCGTGGCGTCGGTGATGCCCACCAGCGCGTCACGGATGGACAGCATGGTGTCCTTGGTGGTCTGCCGCTCCTTCTGCTCCTGCGGCTTGGCCTTCTCCGCGAACTCACCCTCCGAACCCGGCCAGTTCACCGTGGGCGCCAGATCGTCGAGGAACTCCTCGGTCATGCTCCTGGTGAGGGCGCCGATCTCCTCCAGCTGCCCGGCCAGCGCCTCGATGCGCTGCGGATCGACGTAGTACCGCTCGCCCATCGTCAGTCCCCTCCCTCTTCGCCGAGTGCGTCCCGCCAGGCGGGGGCGGCCCGGCCGCCGCGCGCCGAGTCCTCGTCCTCGCGCAGCACCTCGGGGCCGAAGATGCGCTCCCAGTCCAGCTCGAAGCCCTTCAGCTCCGGCACGTTGCTGCTGGGCTCGGTGAACGGGGCCATCGCCTTCATGACATGCCGGTTCATCTTCAGGCGCGCCGCGCTCGCCGCCTCCAGGACGCTGGCGGCAAGCTCCTGCGGTGACATGTCGCGGTACTTGTTCTCCAGGAACTCGATCCCCGTCAGCTCACCCTGGGGGCCGGCGGTGGCCCGGACCGCACGGTCGGAGGAGAGCGACGAGAACGACGCCGTCCGCAGTTCGCGCTCGGTGCGTGCCACCGCCTCCTGGGCCGCCTGCAGTTCGGCCATGGCCTTCTCCAGGCGCTTCTCCAGCGGTTCCGTCACGCCCGCTCCCCTCCTTCTCCGTAGGTCTCTCGGTACGCCCGGTCGGTGCGTAGGGTCCTCAACGGTGCGTCAACTGCTGTGTTGATCTTGCCTGGTGAACGTCGGGCGCGGGAAGCCGGGGGTGGGTGGGACACGCAGCCCCGGCACACGTCGCCCCGGGACACGCCGCCCCGGGACGCCCCGCCCGCCGTGGGGCGCCGGACAGCGGCGACGGTCACCGGCCGATGACGGCCGGCGTGCCGCCCTCCTCGGTACCCCACACGTCCTCGTCCTCCTCCAGGTAGTCGGCGGAGCTGGTGGCCCTGTGGCGCGGCTCCCCCTCCTCCTCGGGTGAGTCGCCACCGGTGGTCGTCACCCGGCGGGCCGGCGCCAGGAAGGTGTCGCTGTCCTCCTGCCGGTTCCACGGGCTGCGCCGACGGCGGTTCCGGCGCTCGCTCTCCTCCGCCGCGTCGACCAGGACGGCGCGCACCCGCTCGCCGTTGCCCTTCTCACCGCCCCCGCCCATGCCGCCCATGCCGCCGCCCATCGGCATGCCGGGGCTGCCAGGCGTGCCCGGTGCTCCCGGTGTACCGGCCTGGGCGGCGCCTGCGAGCGGGCTGCCCGAGCCGGTCGCGGAACCGTCCGAGAGGGGGGCCACCGCGCCGAGGCCGTCCGGGGAGAGGGAGCCCGTTCCGGAGAGGCCGCCGCCGAGAGCTCCGGCACTCACCTGTCCCCCACCGACGCCCAGGTCGGAGAACGGCACCTCGCTGGTCGTACCGTCGCCACCGCCGACCGTGTCGAGACCTCCGAGGCCGCCCGACCCGCCCGATCCGTCCAGGCTCCCCAGGTCGCCGAGGCCACCCGATCCGTTCAGGCTGCCGAGATCACCGAGCCCGTCGAGAACGCCCGAACCTCCGTCACGGCCCGTCTGGTTGAGGTCGTGCAGATCGACCGTCTCGGTCCTGCCCTGCGGGTCGGTGGTGGTGGCGATGCCGGTGTCCGGGTCGATGACCTGCTTGCTGCCGTCCGGGAAGGTGGTGGTCAGCTGGCCGTTGTCCAGTGCGGTGGTGGAGCCGTCCGGGTTGGTCACCGACGCCCCGTGGGTGAGGTCGGTGGTCACGGTGGAGCCGTCCGGGCCGGTCATGGAGAACGACCCGGTGTCCGGGTCGAAGACGCCCTTGCTGCCGTCCGCGAACGTCGTGGCGAAGTCACCGTTCGTCAGGGCGGTGTGCCCGCCGGTCGGCGTCTCCAGTCCGGACAGGCCGCCGTTGAGATCCCCGAGGTCGCCCAGGTCGCCGATCGACTGGGTGGGAAGATCGGCGTTGATGTCGCCGAGGTCCCCCGGACCGCCCGAGCTGTTCTGCCCGTTGAGATCGCCGAGACTGCCGAGGTTCTGGGTGGTGGTGGCGCCGTCGGGGTCGGTGGTGACGGCCTGGCCCGTGGTGGGGTCGACGACCTGGGTGGTGCCGTCGGGGAAGGTGGTGGTCAGCTTGCCGTCGTCGCCGAGGGAGGTGACGGACCCGTCGGGGTTGGTCACCTTCATGCCGTCGCCCAGGTCCTGGGTGGTGACGCTGCCGTCGGGGTGTGTGGTGGTGACCAGCCCGCTGTCCGGGTCGAAGGTGCTGGTGCTGCCGTCCGGGAAGTCCGAGGTGAGCTTGCCCCCGTCCAGCTGGGTGGTGCCGCCGGTGGGGGTGTCCAGGGAGCCGCCGGTGCCGTCGTTGAGGGGGCCGAGACTGCCGAGGTCCTGGGTGACGGCCTGGTTGGCGTCGTTCACGGCCTTGTCGGTCCCGCCGGGGCCGCCGTTGTTGAGCGGACCGAGGTTCCCCAGGCTCTGCGCGACCGTGGCTGGGGCAGGGCCCTGCTGGTTGTCCTCGCCGCCCCCGATGTCCAGGTTCCCGGGGCTCTCGGTGGACGGGATGTTCGTGTTCAGCAGGCTGTCCAGGTTCCCGAGGTCCTGCGTGGTGACCGCGTCGGGGTCGTTGAGTCCGCCGAGGCTCTCCGTGACGGCCTTCTGCTGCTCCTCGGCCTCACGCTTGGCCTCTTCCTGTTCGCGCCGCTGCTCCTCGCGCAGTTCCTCCGCGTACTTCTTGTCCTCGTCGCGCTGCTGGTTCTGCTCGTTCCGCAGGTCGTCCTGAAGGCGCTTGGCCTCCTCCTGCTCCTGGCGCTGTTCCTCGCGCAGATCGTCCTGGTACTTCTTGTCCTCGTCGCGCTGCCGGTTCTGTTCCTCACGCAGCTCGTCCTGGTACTTCTTGTCCTCCTCCCGCTGCCGGTTCTGCTCCTCGCGCAGCTCGTCCTGGTACTTCTTGTCCTCCTCCCGCTGCCGGTTCTGCTCCTCACGCAGCTCGTCCTGGTACTTCTTGTTCTCCTCGTTCTCCTTCTTGATCTCCTCCTTCTCCTCCTCCAGCTTCTTCTTCTCGTACTCGTCCGAGGCCGTGCCGGTCGACTTCGGTTCGGGCACGTTGTCGGAGAAGTCCTCGCCCAGTTCGAGGAAGTGGTTGTTCAGGGCCGACTGGACCGTGGCGGCCGGCTTGCCCAGGTACTCGTCGACCCCCTGGCTCCAGATCTTGACCGCCTTGTCACCGACCTTGGCCCAGTTGGCGATGTCGGTCAGGTCTCCGTACTCGGGGTGCACCTGCGAGAAGCCGCCCTGCGGGCTGTGGCTGACGGTCGTGGTGTAGCGGTTGGTGTACGACGTGATGTCCGTCTTGGCGACGTTGTTCGCGTCCACCCACTGGGCCAGTTCGTCCAGGACGTAGCGCAGCACCTGGTGCGGGTCGTAGTAGGAGGAGTTGGCCCAGTCCAGCCACGCCTCCAGCAGCTTGTTCGCCGCGTTCTCGAGATAGGTGCGCCCGAGCGAGAGCGCACGCGAGTACACGGTGCCGCCGGTACCGGTCTCGTCGCCTGTGCCGACCTTGGAGTCGAAGGTCTCGACGTAACTGTCGTAGTTCTCCCGGATCTTCTTCAGCAGGCTGCGGAAGACCTCCGCGGCTTCGCCCTTCCAGCTCGCGTCCTCGCGGCTGAAACGGTCCTCCCAGTCCTTCAGGACGACCGCGTGGTCCCTGAAGAACTTCGCCGCGAAGTCGAAGGACTCCCCCGTGGTGCCGAAGGACTTGAGGTCGACCACGTCGGCTCCCGGTACGCCCAGGTTGCTGAAGCGGGCGTCCTGGGTGCTGCCCCGCAGCAGTTCGAGGAGCGCCGCCCGCGGCCCGTTCATGTACCGGGCGAGCGCGACCGTACTCATCTTGTCCTTGTTGTAGTCCGTGAACTCGTTGCCTTCACGGACCTGGGCGTCATGGACGTTGTCGGAGCCGGGCCCGGCGAAGATGATCTCCTCGCCGGCTTTCACGCGCCCCTCGAAGACGATCCGCGCCTGCATGATCGACCGCTTCTTGCCGCTGTCGAAGAACCAGATGTCGTAGTCCTCGCCCTTGTTCGTCAGGAAGCCGGAATCCTTGACGAGCAGGCCGAGGCTGCGCTCCTTGATGTCCATGCGGAAGAGCTTGCCGCCGTGGTCGGACCGGAGCGTGTCGAAGACGGTGCTGCGGTCGGGCACCGGGTAGCCGGTGATATGGGTGACCAGAGTGGCCCAGGTGTCGCTCGATGGATCAGCGGCGCCGTCGAACTTGTCGACGTTCCCCTGGGAGTTGGGATCGTACCGATCAGCCACCGGGAACTCTTTCTGGTCAGGTGTCCTGCATGTCGGCGCACAGCGTCTTCGTGCGGCTTCGGGGAAGGGCGTCCGTCACGCGGGTGGAACCCCGGGCCGCAGGGGGGCTCACGGGTGGGGACGCGTCGGCCTAGGTGGTTTCCTCACCCGACGAACCGCTGGTGAGCGTGTCGACCTCCTCGAACGTCTGCAGCAGTGTCTGCGCGTCGATCGCGTCGAGGTTCTTGTCCTTGGTCTTGTTGGCCTCTTCGATCGTGTCGGTGAGCGCTTCCTTGAGCTCCTTGAAGAGGTCCATCTGGTCACCCAGCAGCTTGTCGATCGCCTCGGCCGCCGTGCGGACACCGGCGATCAGCTTCGGTCCCGACACCAGGGGCTCGGTGACCATCTTGCCGATGCGCAGGAGCTGTTTGTCCTGGGCGAGGTTGTCCGGCGTGGTGTGCCCGTCGACGAGATGTCCGAGCGGCCGGATGTGCTCCCCGTCCCCGTCCTCCCGGTGCTTCTTCGCGGCGGTGTACACCGGCTGCACCTCGTTGTCGCGGAAGCTCTCCATCTGCTTGAGGTCAAAATGCTTGACGTCGGCCTTCTCACCAGCCATGGGACGTCCTCCTGCGGTTCGGTGCCGGACAGGGATACGGGCGGCCGGGGGCGGGCCTGTGCGGCCGGCCGGCCGGCGTGAGACGTGACCGGGGCCCGCCCTCCGTCCATGCGAAGGGCAAGCCCCGGCCGGGCTCTAGCGGGCGCGCACACTGCCCCAGTTGTCGGCGCTCTTGCGCTCGTCACGGGAGTGGTTGTCGTGGATGCTCTGCACCAGCTCGCCGCTGTCGCCGAGGAGCAGCGCCATGTTCTTCGTGGCCTGGTCCCACTCGGCCTGGACTCCGCGGTACATCTGCTGGTCGTCACCCTCCCAGGAGGTCACGAGCGGCCTCAGCTCGTCCTCCAGGTTGTTGAGGGTCGTGATGATCTGCTGCGTCTGACCCTTCAGCTCCTCGATCGCGTTACGGACCGTGGAGTACTGCACATCGATGATGCCGTCAGCCATGACTGCTCCTCTCGGGTGGCCGGGCTGGGGAGCCCGGCGAGCTCACGTGTTCCGGCCTCCTCCGCAGGGAACCGGTTCCGCGGGGGTGGGTCAGCGCAGCGCTTCGAAGACGCCCTGGCTGGTCTTGCTGTTGAGCACCTCGGTCAGGTCCTGGTTCTCCTTCGCGAGGCGGTCGGCCGAGGTCACGTTCTCCTGGAGCGCGTCGACCATCTTGCTGATCTGGACGACGACCTTCTGCGCCTCGCCGTTCCAGCTGCGGAAGAGCTTCAGCAGTGCCTGGCCCTCGTCGCCGCCGACTCCCGAACGCGCGGCGATCTCGGCGACGTTGTTCTGGATCTTCTCGACCGCGCTCCGGGCCGACTCCAGGGAGGAGACACCTCCCAAGCCCTTGGCATAGTCCGCTTTCCTTGAGCCAGTGTCCGCCATGTCGCGCTCCCTTCCTTCAGACCAGTCTTGTTGCACGTTGCCGTGCCGAGGCTAAAGAGAACCTGGCGTTCCGCGCAACGAGTGTGGGGAAGATTTGAGCATAGGTCAGTTCCTCAGAACCCCTGCATGGCACCAGAGTTGTCCCAATGTTTCCGCCCGATGAACCGAGCCCTCCCGAACGTCGGGTTCGCGGGACGGCAGCCTCTCGTCCAGCAGCGCCATACGGCCGGTAATCGGGCAGGAAAATGAGCGGAACGGTCATCCGGGCCGCCCGTTTCAGACGGCACGGACCCGTGTGCGCGGGAATCCTGTGACACGACCGCCCGAATATCTGAGCTTCATTTGAGGTTTCTCGCCGTGCCCGGCCCGCGGGAAATCAGCGCGAGCCGCGGGGAGTTATCCGATCGATGCTTTCCCGTTCCTCGATGCCTTTTACGGGATTTCGCGTGGATCACGCCGCGGAGTCGGCTGTGCCGGAAGCATCCCGCGTGTCCGTCTTGCCCGTCCCCTCCCCCGCGTCGGCGCCGCACCGCGGAGCCGTGACGCGGGGTTCCGCGGCACCGGAGGCGGCGGCCGGGTCGAGGTCCGCACCGGTCGGGAGGGCGGCGAGCAGCGGGGCCGGGACGGAGCCGATGTCCCCCTCGGCGTAACCGAGCGCCGCCAGCGCGTCCTTGGCCGGGACGCGGTACTTCACCCCGTTCTCCGCCACCAGGTACGTCGTCCCGGCGTGCGCGGCGCCGCTCGCGTTCAGCGCCCGGACCAGGGCGCCGCGTCCGGGCCGTACCACCGTGGCGTCCGTCCGGACACAGGCCGGACTCAGCGGCTGGGCGGTGCCCTCCGACACCACGACCGGTGCGAGCCGGGTCAGCGGGACCAGCACCGACCCGATCCGGGTGCCGCCGTCGTCCCCGTCCACCTGCGCGCAGAGCGCGGTGCCGCGCGGCGCGGGCTGCGGGACCGGCGGGGTGTCCGGGAGCTCGGCGGATCCCGCGGTGGCCGATCCCTCCGCACGGTGCGCGCGCAGCGCGTCGGCGCCGACGTCGCGCGCCTCGGGCGACTCCCCCCGGTAGGCGTCCTTCTGGGTGGCCGGGTCGCCCAGCACGAGGGCGGCACCGAGCCTCGTCAGCGGCACGAGGCCGTCCTTCTGCAGCAGGTGATAGGTGCTGCCGCCGCCGGGCACCTGGACGTTGAACACCTGGCCGACACGGCTGGCCCCGCCGCCGAGGACCGGGCCCTTCTCACCACGCCCCGGAACCGCGGGCGGCTTGAGGGCGGGGCCGGGGGCCAGGGCGTCGAGGAAGGCCGCCGAGACCGGCATCGGCTGCTCCGAGCCGTAGCCGAGGGCGTTACGGGCGTCGGACGCCCGGTCCAGCGGCAGCCTGCTGCCCCGCCACACCAGGTACTCGGTGTCACCGGGGCCGCGTACGAGCACCCCGCGACCGCTGCCGATGTCCTGGGAGTCCAGGGGCGCCCCGGCGACCACGGTGGTGGCCCCGGGCTTGTCCACCCCGGTGTCCGCGACGGCACCGGAGGTGCTGGGAAGGGCCCCGTCCGGACCGGTGACGCACATGTGCCAGGCGCCGTCGTCGAGCTCGCCGGGGCCGGGCACGGCGTCCGGCGCGCCGGGGATGCCGGCCGGGGAGCCCACGGGGACGTCCCGCAGCGAGGTGGTGGCGACGTCCGCGGTCTCGAGGTCGGCGCCGCCGATCAGCTTCGCCGAGGCGTAGTTGCGCACGGGGTGCAGGACTCCGTCGGTGCCGGTCCACAGGTAGCGGGCGCCGGTGTCGCGGTTGACGACCAGGTGCTCACCGTCCCGCCAGCCGTCGTTCCCACCCGGGCGCAGCAGTCCGAAGACCGTGGCGCCCGCACCGATCAGCACGGTCACCAGGACGCCGAAGACCACCCCTCGGGTGGTGCGCCCCAGAGGGCTCTCCGCCGCGTCCGGGTCGGCCGTCAGCAGGCCCGAACTGAGCCTGCCCATCATGAAACTGTGCGCATGTACCTGGTCGCGCTTGGACTGCACTGCCTCTCCTCACCCACTCGATACCCATGTCACGGCGTGCGGTGTACTCAGCCGAACAGACCGCGCAGCCAGCCGAAGAGACCCGCCACCCACATGCTGAGCGGCAGCAGTGCCACGGCGAGGAGGGTGTGGGCCAGTTCTGCCGCACGGCCCCAGTACGGCAGCACCCGGCGGCCCGGCACGGTCCAGGAGGCGGTCACGAGTCCGGCCGCCGCGGCGAGCAGGACGGCGAAGACCACGAGGCGTCCGTCGCTCCCGCTGTCCAGCGCCCAGGCGCGGGCGAGGAGCAGCAGCCCCCAGAGCCCGGGCACGGCCAGGGTCAGCCGCTGCCCGATGTGCACCAGGCCGCGGGCGTGCAGGAGGAGGAGCAGGCTCAGCGCGAGAGCGGTCAGCACCTCGGGCAGGTCCGGATGCTCGGCGAGGACGGTGAGGGCGGCCGCGGCGATGACGCCGGTGGCGCCGAAGAGCGCGGCGACCCAGCGTCCGGCCAGTTCGGTGCGCTCGGCGACCTCGTCGCCGGAGTAGGGGTCGATGCCCTGCTGGAGCTCACCGGCCGTGGAGGGCAGCGCGGGCATGCGCATCCCGGCCAGTTTGAAGGCGAACGGCGCGACCGTCCCGGCGGCGAGGGCGACCGCCGTCGCCACCAGGGCGACCGCGGCCGGGCCGCCCAGACCCGTGTATCCCATGAGGGCCCCGGCGATCGCGGTGGCCACCGAGACGACCGCGGTGGCCAGCAGGGCAGGGGCGCCGACCGCGGTGGCGGCGAGCGCGATGACCGCGCCGCCCGCACCCGCGGCGCCCGCGGCGAGCAGGCGCGCTCCCACGACCTGCGTCGCGTCCGGGCCGGTCACGTCGCCGCCGGGCAGCACCCAGCCCGCGAGCGCCAGGCACGGGGCGACCATCAGGCCGAGAGCCGTCGCGGAGAGGCGGTCGCCGACCGCCCGGCTGGCGGAACCCGCGCCCGCGAGCAGCAGCAGGCCGGCGACGGCCGCGCAGGCGGCCCGCGAGAAGGCCGAGCCGCTCACCCCCGGCCAGAACACCAGCACGAGGGCCGCCGCCACGGTCGCCACGGCGGAGCCCACCAGCAGCCCGCGGGCGGCTCCGGGGTGCCAGGTGTGCAGCCGCCTGCCGGCGGTGTCGGCTATCCCGTCCACCAGGTCGTCGAGCCGCGCCTCGGGCAGCGCCTCGGTGTGCGGGCGCAGGTAGAGCACGGCCCCGTCGGACAGGCCGGCGCCGGCCAGGGTCGTCTCCTCGTCGAGCGGGGCGTCACCGAGTCTCTGGAGCACCCAGCCCGCGTGGTCCAGGCCTGCCTCCTCGGCCTCCTGGCCGACGTAACGCAGCAGGGTGGGCAGCAGGTCGGCGACCGGGACGTCGGCGGGCACGGCCAGATCGACGGTGACGCTCGGCGCACGTACGGTCAGGCGGCACGACTCGGCCACCGCACTGTCGGTCATCAGCTGAACTCTCTGCTTCCGTGGGGGCTTTGACAGGAGGGCGGCCCCTCCGTGGGAGAGGGGACGTGCGAACAGTACGGAAGGCCCGTACGGCCGGGAACGGTTGCCTGGCAGGCTCATTGCGTCGGCGCGCATCGCGACGACCGCCCCCGCGTGGACAGTTCGCGTTCCGTGAATGCAGACTACTGCCTACGACCACCGGGTCGTATTGTGGACCGGCGTCACTATCCGGTATGCAATTGTCCAGCAAGGGAGTTGCTCCTCCTCTGCTGTCCGCCCGAAACTTTCATCCGGCGTTCACCGCGGTACGCGGGACCCGGAGAATCAGTGCGGTGCGGTCTTTCCCACTACCGGGTGCACCGGTATTCGGTACGGGCCGGAAAGCCGTAAAACCGGAGGTTCTGTTCCTTGAGTGTGGTGCTGTTCCGCCGTCCGGCCCGCCGTCGCGGACCGGAGATGCCCGAAGGGCAATTGACGCTCCAGGAGCCGCCGGTCCTCGCCGAGACCGTGCCGGACACCTCGGCGATATGGACCTATTTGCCGATGGCGCTGATGTCGGTGTCCATGATGCTGATGTTCCTGCGGCCCGGCGGCGGCAACGGCGTCTTCATGTACCTCGCCATGGGCGTGATGGCGCTCTCCGCCGGTGCCATGCTTCTGGGGCAGCTGATGCGCCGTTCCAGCGAGCGCAAGCAGCGCCTGAAGGGCGAACGCCGCGACTACCTCCGCTACCTGGCGCAGACCCGCAAGCGGGTCAGGACCACCATCGCGGAGCAGCAGCGGGCCCTCGCCTGGCGCCACCCGGAGCCCCACTCGCTCCGCTCGCTGGCACGCACCTCCCGGCTCTGGGAACGCCGCCCGGCCGACGAGGACTTCGGCGAGGTCCGTCTCGCCGTCGGTGAACAGCAGCTCGCCCTCACCCTGGAGCCGGTGTCCACCCGTCCGGTGGAGGACCTCGAACCCCTCTGCGCGCACGCCCTGCGCCGTTTCATCCGGGCCTACTCCACGATCCCCGAGCAGCCTCTCGGCCTCTATCTGCGGTCCTCGGCCCGGATCCTGGTACGTCCCGAGGAGAGCCCGGACGAGGGGTCCGCGGAGCCCGGCACCCCGTCGCGTGAAGGGGACGGCGGTACTCCCGACCCCGGCTCCGACGCCGTACGCGCCCTGGTGCGCGCCGTGCTCGGGCAGCTCGCGGTGTTCCACGCGCCCGAGGAGCTGTGGCTCGCCCTCTGTGTCAGTGACGAGCGGCGGCCCGACTGGGAGTGGGTGAAGTGGCTGCCGCACGTGCTGGACCCGCACGAGGAGGACGGTGCCGGCCAGGTACGCAGGATCACCGCGGACATCGCGGAGCTGGACGACCTGCTCGGCGCCGAGTTCGCCGAACGCCCCGACTTCGACCCGGACGCCCGCCCCGGCCGCGACGAGCCCTACACGGTCGTCGTCCTGGACGGCGTCACCGTCCCCGAGGGGCACCGCTGGGAGGGGCACGGCTACCGCAACGCCCTGGCAGTCGACGTCTCCGGGGCACTGCGCTGGCGCCCCGGACGCAACACGCTGCGGCTGACCGCCGGCCCCGACCAGGTGAACCTGGTCCGCACGGACCGCAGCCGCAAGGAGCGGTCCGTCCCGCTCGGACGGCCGGACCGGCTCGGCCCGCTCGGCGCGGAGTCCCTGGCCAGGCTGCTCACGTCCCGCCGGATGAGTCTGGGCACCGACATCGCGCAGCCGCTGGACTCCGACGTCGAGCTGACCACGCTGCTCGGCATCCCCGACCTGCACCGGCACGACCCGCAGGCCCTCTTCGCCCGGAGCACCGGCTCCGCGCGGCTGCGGGTGCCGATCGCGGTCGGCGTGAACGGCCGTCCCGTCGAACTCGACATCAAGGAGTCCGCGCAGGGCGGCATGGGTCCGCACGGCATGCTCATCGGCGCCACCGGCTCCGGCAAGAGCGAACTGCTGCGCACTCTCGTCCTCGGCCTCGCCCTGACGAACTCCTCCGAGACACTCAACTTCATCCTGGTCGACTTCAAGGGTGGCGCCACCTTCCTCGGCCTGGAGGAACTCCCGCACACCTCCGCCGTCATCACCAACCTCGCCAACGAGGTCGCCCTGGTGGAACGCATGCAGGACGCCCTGCACGGCGAACTCATCCGCCGCCAGGAGCTGCTGCGCTCCGCGGGGAACCACACGTCCGCCCTGGAGTACGAGCGGGCGCGTGCGGCGGGGGCGGATCTCGCCCCGTTGCCCAGCCTGTTCGTGGTGGTCGACGAGTTCAGCGAACTCCTCTCCGCCCACCGTGAGTTCATGGACCTGTTCGTGATGATCGGCCGTCTGGGCCGCTCGCTCGGGGTGCACCTGCTGCTCGCGTCGCAGCGCCTGGACGAGGGCCGCATGCACCAGTTGGAGAGCCACCTCTCGTACCGCATCGGCCTGCGCACCTTCTCCGCCATGGAGAGCCGCGGCGTGCTCGGCGTGCCCGACGCCTACGAGCTCCCCGCCCAGCCCGGCAGCGGCTACCTGAAGTCCGGCGTGGAGGCCCTGACCCGCTTCCGTGCCGCCTATTCCTCCGGGACCTACCGGCGGCGTACGGGCGCGGTGGTGCAGGCCCGGGTGGCCAGCCAGGTGGTGCCGTGGACGAGCGGCTGGGTGGTGCCCCGCACCGTGGAACCCCTGGCCGAGCCGGAGCCGGAGAGCGAGGAGAACGGCGACGAGGAGGCCCTGCTCGACGTGGCGCTCGACCGGCTGCGCGGTTCGGGTCCCGCCGCCCACCAGGTGTGGCTGCCGCCGCTGCGCGAGCCCTCACCGCTGGACGCCCTGCTGCCCGGCATCGCCCCCGACGCGGAGCGGGGTCTCAGCGCGGCCGGCTGGCCCGGCACCGGCAGGCTGCGGGTCCCGGTCGGGCTGGTGGACAAGCCGTTCGAGCAGCGCCGCGACCCCCTGGTCGTGGATCTCTCCGGGGCCGGCGGACACATCGCCGTCGCGGGCGGCTCGCAGAGCGGCAAGTCCACCCTCACCCGCACGCTGATCGCCTCCCTCGCCCTCACCCACACCCCCGCCGAGGTCCAGTTCTACTGCCTGGACTTCGGCGGCGGCGGGCTCTCCCAGCTCGCGGCCCTCCCGCACGTCGGGGGCGTCGCGGCGCGGCTGAACCCGGAGCGGGTGCACCGTGCCGTCGCCGAGGTGATGACGCTGCTCGCCCGCCGCGAGCAGTTCTTCGTGGACCACACCATCGACTCCATGAACTCCTACCGCCGCCGCAGGGCGGCCGGAGAGTTCCCCGACGAGCCCTTCGGCGACGTGTTCATGGTCGTCGACGGCTGGTCCACGGTCCGCCAGGACTACGACGACCTGATCCCGAAGTTCAACGAACTCGCCGCCCGCGGTCTCAACTACGGCATCCACCTGCTCATCACCACCACCCGCTGGGTGGAGCTGTCCGCCCAGGTCCGCGACCAGGCCGCGACCCGTCTCGAACTGCGGATGGGCGACCCGATGGACTCCGAGATCGACACCCGCAAGGCCCGGTCGGTGCCGCGCAGCGGTGGCCGCGGCATCACCGCGGACAGCAAGATGCACTTCCTCGCCGGTCTGCCCCGGCTGGACGGCAGCGGTTCCCTCGACGACCTCGGCGAGGGGGTCTCCCATCTGGTGGCGGAGGTCGCCCGGCACTGGTCCGGCGCACCGGCCCCCCAGGTCCGGATGCTGCCGCACCGTCTGCCCCTCTCCGAGCTCCCGGCACCCGAGGCGACCGAGGGCGGCGGCATGCGTCTCGCGCTCGGTATCGACCAGGAGTCGCTGGAGCCCGTCTGGCACGACTTCAGCCGTACGCCGCACCTGATCACGGTCGGCGACACGGAGAGCGGCAAGACCAACCTGCTGCGCCTCGTCACCAAGGGCATCACCGACCGCTACGCCCCGAACGAGGCGAAGATCATCGCGGTGGACTACCGCCGCACCCTGGTGGACGCCGTCCCGGAGGAGTACCGCATCGGGCACGTGATCTCCCTGGACAACCTCAAGGAGACCATCGACGGCGCGGCACGCGCCCTGAAGACCCGTGTGCCCGGGGCGGACATCGCCCCCGCCCGGATGCGCCGGTGCGACTGGTGGACCGGCCCGCGCCTCTTCATCCTGGTCGACGACTACGACATGGTCTCCTCCAACTCCTTCCAGAGCCCCTTCGAGCCGCTCTTCGAGAGTCTCACCCTCGGCTTCGAGATGGGCCTGCACCTGGTCGTGGCCCGGAGCGCGATGGGAGCGGGCCGCGGCCTCAGTGACGGACTCGTCCGCCGTCTCGACGAGGCCAACAACCCGGCCGTCCTGCTGTCCTGCCCGCCCACCGAAGGCCGGCTCTTCGGCGACGCGAAGCCCCTCAACCTCCCGCCCGGCCGGGCCCTGCACATCGCCCGCCGCAAGCCGCGCCTGATGCAGACGGCTCTGGTCGAGGAGAACCAGGACAGGTAGCGCCGGCGAGAACATGAGACGACGACACCCTCCCGGGAGCGCCCCGGGAGGGTGTCGTCGTCTCATGTCGTGCCGTGATCGGGTGTCAGCTCATCACGTACCCGTGCTCGTGCCCGTTCCCGTCCCGCCCGCTCCCGCCGGACGCCAGCCCCGGGCGCGGGCCCGGGTGACGGCGAAGCCCGCCCAGAGGACGGAGAGGACGGCGGCGGAGCCGAGGAGGACGAGGAGGGTGGCACGGCCCGTGGCGCGGTCGGCGTCCGCCGTGTCGCGGACGGTCACGGGTTCCGCCGCGCGCCCGGCGCCGGGGGCCGCCCCGGGGGCACCGAGCACCGTGGTGACGGCGGCGTAGGGGTCCAGCTGAGGAATCTCGGCCGGGTAGGCGGTGGCCGTGAGACGGCGGACGACGTCGTCGGGCTGCTCGCCGGGATAGGCGGAGCGCACGGCGGCGACGGCACCGGCGGCGTAGGCGGCGGCCACCGACGCTCCCGCGCCCAGGTAGTGGCCGTCGCCGCGCGGGCCGCCTGAGACCACCCCGGCGCCGGGTGCGAGCAGGTCGATGCCGTCGGTGGGCAGTGCGCTGTCCGGCCGGACACCGGCGGGGAGCATGTCGGCGACCGAGAGGACGCCGGGTTCACCCGCCGGCCAGTAGGTACGGGAGGGGATCTCGTCGGTGCCGGTGCGGGGCGGGTCCGGGGTCGCCGCGGCGACCACCACCGCCCCCGCGCTGCGGGCCTCGGCCACCGCACGGGTCAGCGCCGCGTCCCGGCGGGGCAGGGCCACCGCGACCGCGATCACGTCGGCCCGGGCGGCGGTCGCCTCCCTCAGCGCCTCCGCCACCAGGGCGGGACTCGCCTGACCGCGCTGGTCGGTGCCGCGCAGGGCCAGGATCCTCGCGTCCGGGGCGACCCCGGCCAGCTGCGGGGTGCCGCCCCCGTCCCCGGCGATCAGCCCGGCCAGGAACGTACCGTGCCCGACGCAGTCGTCACCGGCCACGCCCTCGGCCGAGACCCGGCCCTCGAGCCCTGCCGCGGCGGGGGCGGCACCGGTGTCGATCAGTGCGACGGTCATGCCCTCACCGGTGCTGTGGCCGTGCAGCCGGTCCAGGTCGAGGCGCTGGCGCGACCAGTCCTGCTTCTTCGCCCTGTCCCGGGACGCCGGGGTGCAGGCCGCCTGATCGGCCTGCGGATCGAGCGCGGAGGGCATGCCGGGCAGTTCCTGGCCCTTCTCCCCGTCGGCTGTCGGCAGGCGCGAGGAAGGAGCCGCCTGGGCCGGCAGCGCCGTGGGCAGCAGCAGGGCGGCGGCGAGGCCCGTGGCGGACAGCAGGCGGGCGGCCCCGCGGGCGGGCGGCCTCATCGGGGAGCCGCCGTCGGTGCGGCCGTGACGTCCTCGGGGCGGAGGATGCGCAGGTCGTCCAGGGTGGGCGCGGCCAGCGAGCTGAGCCGTCCCGCCTGGCGGGTGACCATCGACTCGACCACCTGGCGGGCCAGGCGGGCGTTGCCGAACGAACGGTCCCGGGGCAGCGCGTCGAAGTACTCCTTGAGCAGCGGTCCGGTGCCGGGCCCGCACTCGTACCCCATGTGCGAGGCCTGGGCGCGCACGATGGTGACCAACTCCTCGGAGGAGTAGTCGGCGAAGGCGATCCGGCGGGGGAAACGGGAGGCCAGGCCGGGGTTGGAGGCGAGGAAGCGCTCCATCTCGTCGGTGTAGCCGGCGACGATGACCACCACTTCGTCGCGGTGGTCCTCCATCAGCTTCAGCAGGGTGTCCACCGCCTCCTGGCCGAAGTCGGCGCCGCCGCCGCGCGGGGTCAGGGTGTAGGCCTCATCGATGAACAGCACACCGCCACGGGCCCGTTCGAAGACCTCGCGGGTGAGCTGGGCGGTGTGGCCGATGTAGCGGCCGACCAGGTCGGCGCGGGCCGCCTCCACCAGCTGGCCCCGGTCGAGGATGCCGAGCTGGGTCAGGACCTCTCCGTAGAGGCGGGCGACGGTCGTCTTGCCCGTGCCGGGCGGGCCGGTGAAGACCAGGTGGTTGCTGAGCGAGGGGACCGGAAGCCCGGCCGCGGCGCGGTGGCGGGCCGTGGTGATGAGGTTGACCAGGTCCGCCACCTCCCGCTTCACCTCGGCCAGGCCGATCATGTCGCCGAGACGGGTCAGCGGGTCGTCGTCCGGTGCGGCGGGCTCGCCGGCCTTCGCCGCGGCGGTGACGGAGACGTCCTCCGGCAGCAGCAGGCGCAGATCGTGCTCACCGACCTGTGCCTGCGTGGAGAGCCTGACCGCCTGGCGGTCGACCATCTCCTCGAACACCCCGCGCGCGGCACGGCCGTTGCCGAAGCCCTCGTCCCTCGGCATCGCGCCGAAGTGCGCGGCCAGCGCTTCCGCCGTGCCCTCGCCCAGCTCGTACTGGTGCTGGGCGCACATGCTCTCCATGATCGCGACCAGGTCGGGCACCGAGTAGTTCTCGAACTCGACGGTCCGTGAGAAACGTGACGCGAGACCCGGGTTGGAGCCGAGGAAGGAGTCCATCTGACGGGAGTACCCGGCCGCGACGACCACGACGTCGTCGCGGTGGTCCTCCATCAGCTTGAGCAGGGTGTCCACCGCCTCGCGGCCGAAGTCGGCGCCGCCGTTGCCACTGTCCGCGGTGAGCGTGTACGCCTCGTCGATGAACAGCACTCCGCCGAGGGCCCGCTGGAAGATCTCGCTGGTCTTGATCGCCGTGCCGCCGACGACCTGCGCGACCAGATCGGCGCGCGAGACCTCCACCAGGTGTCCGCTGCGCAGCGAACCCAGCTCGGCCAGGATCGCTCCGTAGAGGCGGGCGACGGTGGTCTTACCGGTGCCGGGCGGGCCGGCGAAGATCAGGTGTCTGCTCATCGGCGGTGCGGACATGCCGAGTTGCTCACGCCGCTGGGCGAGCTGGGTCAGGTTGACCAGGGTGCGGACCTGCTGTTTGACGTTCTCCAGGCCTATCAGCGCGTTGAGGGCGCCGAGCGGGCCGTCCTCGCGGTCCGGCGGGGGCGCGTCCGCGGCCCCTGCTCCGGCCGGGTCGGTGTTCTCCGCGCTGCCGGTGCCCCAGGCGTCACGCTTGCCGTTGCCGACGCTGTTCAGACCCTCCACGGCGAGCCGCTGGCCGGGCGCGGTCTGCACCAGGCCGCCGCCCTCGTTCTCGCGGGCGAGGCAGTTGACGAGCGAGACCGGCGCGGTGGACTCCACCCGGAAGCCGTCCTGGGCTCCGCCGGTGGCCTCGCAGCCGCTGAGCGAGGCGAGCGCACCCTCACGGAGCAGGAAGGCGTGACCCCTGGCCGCGTGCACCGCGGTGCGGTTGGCGGTCAGTTCGCCTCCCGCGGCGACCACCACGCCCTCCTCGCCGGATATCTCGACGCGGAAGTCGCGGACGGTGACGTTGCCCCCGTCCTCCACGACGAGGCCGCTGGTCGTCGCGTCGGAGACCCCGCCGCCGGCCAGGTAGAGGGTGCTGCCGGAGGCCACCCGCACCCCCGCGCCCTTCGGCCGTACGATCTCGCAGTCCTCGGCACGGCCCCGGGCGTCCTTGGTGGCCGCGATGCCGTCGCCGGCGGGCTCCACCAGACGGGCCCGGCGCAGCAGGGGGTTGGCGCCGCCGCGCACCGCGACCGCGGGTGCGCCGCCGATCACCTCGAGCCGGTCCAGTTCCGGAGCGGAGTCCTCCTCCAGGAGCAGCCCCGCCCCGTCGCAGTCGCGGACCGTCAGCCCGGTCAGCGCCGGGGAGGCGGCTCCGGCGACCCGGACGGCCGCGCCCTGCGCGCCGTCCACCCAGCAGTCCTCGAAGGTGCCGCGCGCCCGGTCGGTGACCAGCACGCCGTGTCCGCGGGTGCGCGAGACGCGGCAGCGGCGCAGTACGGGGTCGGCGCCCGCGGCCAGCGCGATGCCGTTCCCGGAGGCGCCGGTGACCCGGACGTCCTCCAGCGTCGTACGGCCCGCGCTGCTCAGGTGCACTCCGGTGCTGGTGTCGTGCACCACGGTGCGGACCACCGAGACGGCGGAGTTCTCCTCCAGGGCGAGGGAGGGCTTGTCGGTGGAGGAGATGTCGCAGTCCTCGACGCTGCCGCGGGACTCGCCGTTGGCG